>JAEURP010000023.1 GCA_016788585.1 Chthonomonas sp.
CTCGACGTAAACGGCGCGGAACTCTTTGATCCGCTCCGGCGAGAGCTTTTTGTCTTCGGCGGTCTTAAGCCGCGCGTAGTCTTTGGCTCTCTTGGTGAACTCCTGCACGCTGCCAAGGGCTTGCTCAGAGTGGTCAGCGAATGTGGCGCCAGGGGCCTTCGCTGAAATCGGTTCGGTGTGTGGATTGGCACCCAAGAAGACCGGCGACCATTCCGCCAACTTCACCTTCTTTACATGGGTCTCTCGTTCGCCGTTCGTCGTAATCTCGGCGCTCTCGAGTTCCCAGTATCCGATCGAGAACTCATCAATCACACCGTCACGGATAAGGCAAAACGCCTCCTTTGCCCGCTGAACGCCGAGCGAGAATTGGCCCTTGACGTAGAGGGCGCCATATGCGCGGAGCGATTCCGGGAGAGAGGTATCGCCTGCTGGAATCTCGCGGGCCTCAATCGTCACGCCAATCGGCTCGTACCATCGGTGCATCCAAACGCACTTGGGCATCTTTTTGGCCAGCGACTCGGCAAAGCAGCCGAACACCATTACATCGCCATAGGAGTCGCGAACACCGAACACCGAGACATAAGCCTCGACGACGCCCTTGTCCTCAACTTCATTGGCCGACTTCAAAGTCGCGGGGAGCGACTTCAGTTTGCGCTGCGATTCTTCCACGCAGAAAAGAAAACCCCTAGCGATTTGCACCCGTAGTAAAATCGGCTAATGAGTTTGCAGGAGCAGTTCCGGGTTGTTTGGCATCGCATCTGCCACTGGCAAGATTTGGTCGTTCTTTCCCTGCAGCCCCCCGTCTTTGAGCGTTGCTCACGATGCCGCCAAGTAAAGCGCGTCCAGAGAATCACGCCGGGCCAAATCCGCGCAACCCATCCGAGCGAAGCCAAGAGCACTTACAATTCGTGATGCAAACTGTGTTGCCATCACCCGGGTTTGTGTGCACCTCGTCAGGCCGCCAAGGGTTCAACTGGTAAAGAGCGATGCAATCGGGGCAATGCTCCGCCGCCCCAAGGGTCCAAAACAGTTCATAACCGCCCGACTCATTCACGAGCGCTTCGTTGGCGGTCCCGCGTGTCTTCTTCGCGTATAGGGCCATGCGAGTCCGCAGGCCATCAGCGTCGAGCGGTTCGCCGTCGATCATCCCGTACTCGCCGCTCTGAATCGCCAGCATGAACCGGTGCAAGTAGTAAGAATCAGCGTCCGCAGCACCTTGCCCAACAAACCGATCACCAAACGAGAAAGGCAGATCACTTCCACCAAGTCTCCGCCCCGCATACCATGCCCGAGCGTGGCCCTCCGAAATCACGTCGTACCAAGCTTGATAGAAGTCGGCCGGCGCAAGTGCATCGCTGCCCAGGCGCGCAATGATGTCATCGGCCTGGCCCATCATCTGGCTATAAATGGCCTTCCAACTCGATGGAGGGACCATATCCGAAGGCAGAGCCTTCTTTTCGGCTTCCAGCCAAAGCGTCGACCGGTACCGCGCCGGTGGATTCTTAACCGTCAAATCCATTAGCGCGCTCCGCTAAAGCCTTGGCGAGTTGCTCCTTCGCCTTATCCTTGGCCGCAGAGTCGCTCAGTTCAAAGAAATATCCGTCCTGCTCAGCTTCATCAAAGTCTAGGGCGCCACGCGCTTCATTCCGAGTAATCAGCCCATCCTTGAACAGCCCGCCATAGCGTGTGGCCCGCGCATCCTCATCCTCGCGCAAGGCTTCGACATGCTTTCGATCCCAACCGAGGTAAAGGTTGTCGAGGTCGTTCTCAAGGTGAGGCAGTAACTGGCGATCCCACTGCTCGGCAACGCGGTCCTGCATTGGGATGAGGTAATTGGTC
>JAEURP010000018.1 GCA_016788585.1 Chthonomonas sp.
CTCCGGCGCGTTCGAACTCTCGATGCAAGAGGGGCGCCTCAAGATGTTCATGATGATCGAGGTCGTAAAGACGAACCAGTACATCCTCACGCTCACCGTGCCGGCGAAGGCAGACATAGAGAAGGCCCGCGAGATCGCGCGTACTTCGTTCGAAGCGTTAGAAGGGAGGTGACTCGTTCTCCCCTCCCAAGCTTGGGAGGGGCCGGGGGAGGGTTGATGGTATGCCCACGATATTCAACTCTCACCCAACCTCTCCCGATCTCAGGAGAGGGGCTAGGGGTGAGGTGAAAAGCGGGAAAACCCCTCTCCTGTTCGAGCTTCCCTTGCTATCGCGCGGGACTCCTCGAACATCCTCTCCCACAAGGGGAGAGGAGGGAATGCAGATTAGGACCCCAAAAACCTAGCGGGTATCCTATACTTACTCAATAACATCCCGGCGCAAGGGTGCGTCGTGACTAAAATCTATGGCTGCTACAACTCCGAATACCACTGGCTTCAATGTCGAGGCCGCAAAGAACGTTTACCGAAATCTGACCACTCCTGAACTCATCGAGCACGCCATTAAGACCGGCGAAGGCATTCTGAGCGCAGACGGAGCCTTGGTGGCCTACACCGGAAAATACACCGGCCGCACGCCGAAAGATAAGCGAACCGTGCGCGAGCCGAGCAGCGAAGCCAATATCTGGTGGGAAAACAACACCGCCATGGACGAGGCCGAATACGCCGCCCTTCGCGAGAAGGCGCAGGCCGCCCTCAACACCAAAGAAAGGCTCTATGTGGTGGATGCCTTTGGCGGCGCGGATCCCGAGCACCGCATCAGCGTGCGCGTGATTACCGAGAACGCCTACCACGCGCAGTTTATCAAGACGATGCTGATTCGGCCTTCTTCTTCTGAGTTGGCTGGGTTCATGCCGGAGTGGACGATCGTGAACTTGTCGCGCGAGTCTTATGTTCGCGACGTGAATGGCGAAAGCCGCGACGCCGTGATCGCGCTGAACTTCGCCGCAAAGGAAGTGCTGATCTTCGGCACGATGTATGCCGGCGAGATGAAGAAGTCGGTCTTTACGATTCTCAACTACCTGCTGCCGCTGAAGGGCGTGATGAGCATGCACTGCTCGGCGAACATCGGCAAGGGCGGCGATACGGCTCTGTTCTTTGGCCTTAGCGGGACCGGCAAGACGACGCTTTCGGCTGATCCTGATCGGTTCTTGATCGGCGACGACGAGCACGGCTGGACCGACAAGGGCGTTTTCAACTTCGAAGGCGGCTGCTACGCGAAGACGATCAAGCTGAGCAAGGAAGGCGAGCCCGAGATTTGGAACGCGATTCGCTACGGCTCGGTGCTGGAGAACGTGGTTCTCGACGATCGCCGCGTGCCGAATTACGACGATGTTTCTTTGACTGAGAACACGCGCTGCGCGTATCCGCTGGAGTACATCGAAGGCGCGGTTTCGCCAAGCGTTGGCGGCCATCCGAAGAACATTTTCTTCTTGACCTGCGACGCGTATGGCGTTCTGCCTCCGATCAGCAAATTGACCCCCGAGCAGGCGATGGAGCACTTCTTGAACGGTTACACCGCGAAGGTCGCGGGCACCGAGGCCGGCGTGACGGAGCCACAGCTCACGTTTAGCACCTGCTTTGGCGCACCGTTCTTGCCTCTGCATCCTTCCAAGTACGCCACGCTGCTCGCTTCGAAAATGAAGGAGCACGGCGCGAATGTTTGGCTGGTGAACACCGGTTGGACGGGCGGCGGGTATGGCGTTGGCCATCGCATGAGCCTCAAGCACACGCGCGCTCTCTTGAACGCGGCGCTTTCGGGTTCGCTGGCCGCGGGTTCGTTCGAGACCGACCCGATCTTTGGTCTTGCGATTCCGACGGCTTGCGAAGGCGTTCCTTCGGAGATTCTAAATCCGCGCAACACCTGGGCCGACAAAGGCGCTTACGACGCGGCGGCGACGAAGCTCAAGGGCCTCTTCGACGAAAACTCGAGGAAGTTTCAGTAAGGTCGGCTACTTAGGGGCCTCGGTAGGATTGCCTTGCAGCTCGTTCTGCGATTCGCTAGTCAATTGGTCTAGTTGGTCTGGTCGGGCTGGCTCATTTGGCAGGCCCAGTCTTTCCATCGCGGCTTGGTGTAGCACTCTTTGGAAGGTTCTCATCACTGTCCACATGTCTATTACTACGAGGTGTTAACCTATTGCGGACGCGAGGGGGGTTCGTTAGACCTACTTTGGAACTGGGACGACGAGGAATGCTTCGAGCCTAGTTTCGTTCCATTTATCGCCAAAGGCGATGCTGCTCGGGCCCCGTTCTCCCGTGATGCTGTGTCCGCCGTAGGTGGCGTTAAGCGCGAGTTGCCCGACCAATGGCGAATTGGAGAAGCGGTGTGTGGGCATAAAGCTGTTTGGTGTGAATTCGCCAATGAGCCACGACTTGGTTGGACCCAACAAAGTCAACACATTTGGGCGGGGATCGCTGACCACCGTGATGCTGAGCGCATTGGTCGCTTCGGGAAGGACGACCAAGGATGTCTGTTCTACGGCACCGTCAAATGAAGGAAGCCGCCCCTTTTCGATAGGGAATCGGATTGATTTGGCTAATTGCGATTTTGCTATCGGAATTGGAATGAGATCGAATTTCAGCTTTCTGGGATCGCCAGTGCCATACAGTAGGAGCCGGACGACGGGCCTCCTACGATGCGACTCGAAATAGGCACCTGTTGGCCGAAGCTGGTCTTGAGGTTGAGCGGCATGCACAAATTCCCAGTCGCTTGGTACCGGTTTCCAGCGTTCCCCATGGTCCATAAAAGGCGGTGCATCTGTGGCGAGAAACGTCCAAGCCATTCGTATACTGCCTTGAGGCGCTCCGTTTATCAAGTATCCAGAGGTTTGATCGACTTGAGGCAAGGCGAGATCGACGAACCGAAAGCGACCCATCTTTGGCCAATTCAGAGTCTTGGCATGGGTTCCGGGCACGAACGCCTTTGTTTGCTTTGGTGAGGTGACTTCCGGGTCGTCTCCGCCAGCGCCGAACTCTCGCCAGACACGGATGTTCTCCTTCTCAATCGAATTTGGCATCGGACTTGGGGCAGTAGGGCGCAGGCGATCGTAGAGTCGAACCGGTGGCATCTTTTGCCGATCGAGTACATCGAGAATCATGTGCGACCATCGGCGAACGTCGGCATGACGATCGAGCCGGAATGGGGCACCGCCTCCCGGTGCATGGCAAGGAAGACAATAGCGTCGGATCGTTGGTCGGACGTTCTTGAGATACGTCACAGGACTGCCTGCCTTTTCGATCATCGGATCGGGAATAGTGCAACCTTGTGGGTCTGATCTTGCTGGTTGCATCGGTTTGCTGGACACAGCAGCGGCATAAGCTTCGGCCAGTAAAAAGCGGCTATCGGGCTCTGCCGCTTCGCCCACGCCGCCAACAAACACCGTGTCATTGCCGCGACGGACTACCGTTGAAGGGAAGCGGTCGAGAGCAAACCTAAAAGCAAGGTCCCCCCCTTTGAGAGGTTGGATTATTCCCTTCAGTCGAAATTTCTTGGCGTAGGCCCTTGACGCCGGCTCGTCGTCGACTGGAAACCACCAAATGACACTTGCTGCTGGGTGAGCCGCTTGCCACGCTGCCACTTTTGTGACCCAACGTTGGGCGACGGGGCAATCGGTGCTCCAAATGAGGTCAACGGTTACCGGCGGCGGCGCGAGGAGAGGAAGGAGCATCAGGCCAGGCGGCGATACATACGCAGGTTGGTGTTGACTCGGATTGGGATCGCCTTTTCAGCCGCGGTGACATCGCTCCAAAAGGCAAGGGAATCAAGGCGGCTCGGCGTGATGAGACTGCGCCCCACGTATGCGCCGAGGAAGCCATTGATTTGCCAAAGCGAGTCCATGATGTACTTGGACTCTTCGAGCTCATCGGAGACATGTCCGGGTGCGGCGAAGTAGTGGTTGGTGCTGCAATAGCCGTCGATAGGAACATCTTCGTGCGTTGCGCCTTGGTGGTGAATGATCTCGAACCGGTCGATATCCTCCGGTGCGTCGCCCTCCTCGACAAAGTCTTCGAATGCGTTGGACATGATGAAGGCGTTCTCGCTGGCGTTGAGGGTCTCAAGGTCATCGAACTCGCTGATCGCCATGACGCGCGTGCCGAACACGCGCTTCCAAAAGGTGACCTTGGCGGGGCCTGTCGCGGTGCGCATGTTAGCGTAGAATTCGTTGAGCAACTCAGGCGTGTCGTCGTGAAGCTGGTGAACGGAGAAGTTGAGAATGCCGGGCACGCCATTATTCTGGCATAGGCCCCGGTTGCTAATTACATCGGCGTTAGTTCATTCTTAGGGTAGATGTCCACGACCCTAGATGCAATCGGAACGATTGAAGAGCGCGCAATGTCAGCTTTAGCCCAGGCTACGGGCACGGCGGCACTCAAAGAGGTCGAGGCAGCGTTTCTGGGGAAAAAAGGTGAGCTTTCTCTGCTCATGGGTGAACTGGGCGAGATCCCTAATGAAGCGAGGCCAGCCTTCGGCAAGGCAGTGAATGAGGCCAAGAGCCGTGTTCAAGCGGCGCTTGATGAGAAGTTTGCTGCCGCGAAGGGCGGGGAGAGGGCTAAGCAGTTCGAGCGCGAGCGCATTGACATTTCGATGCCGGGTCGTCGGGCCACGGCTGGGCGCGAGCATATTCTGCAACTCACGACAAACAAGATCAAGGAGTTCTTTGTTGGCCTTGGTTTCGAATATCGCGAGAGTCCCGAGCTTGAGAAGTTCGAGTACAACTTTACTGCGCTAAATTATCCAGAAGATCACCCAGCCATGGATGAGCAGGATACGTTCTACGTGACGGACGATGTGCTGTTGCGAACGCAGGCGACGTCGCTGCAGGGTCATGTGTTTGAAGATCGGAAGCCGCCGCTTCGCGTTTTCACGGTCAGTCGGACCTTCCGCAATGAAGCCGTCGACCGGACGCATAGCCACACCTTTCATCAAGTCGATGCCTTTATGATCGATGAGGGGATTTCGATGGCGCATCTCAAGGGCACTCTCAACGCTTTTGCCAGCGCGATGTTTGGCGGCGAGGCCAAGGTGCGCTTCCGCCCCGACTTCTTCCCCTTTGTCGAGCCCGGCGTGGACTACGCGATCTCCACGCCAAAGTTGTTTGGCGGCAAATGGGTCGAACTAGGCGGGGCCGGGATGATTCACCCGAACATCCTGCGTCGGTACGGTATTGATACCGAGCGGTACACCGGCTGGGCGTTCGGGCTCGGCGTGGAGCGCATTCCGATGATGGCGACAGGGATTGATGACCTGAGGAACTTCCTTGAGAACGACCTTCGGTTCTTGGACCAGTTTGCCTAGTTTAGCAGGCCTCGCCGAGGTAGGCCTTGATGACCTCTGGATGGTTGCGGATTTCGGCGGGGACGCCGCGGGCGATTTCTTCGCCGTGGTCGAGCACCACCATACGCTCGCAGAGGTTCATTACGAACTTCATGTCGTGCTCGATGAGGAGCACGGTTTTGCCAAAGTCGTCTCGGAGCTTGCGCACCGTGTTCATGAGGTCCTCGCTCTCTTGAGGGTTCATGCCGGCGGCGGGCTCGTCGAGGAGGAGTAGGTCGGGTTGAGTCGCCATCGCGCGGGCGATTTCGAGGCGGCGCTGCTTGCCGTACGGAAGGTCTGATGAGCGACCGTGGGCTTCGTCGGCGAGATCCATAACCTCAAGCAAAGCCATTGCGTTTTCTCGAAGCCGTTCTGTCTCCTTGATTGCTCCCGGCATGTAGCCGAGCGACGAAAAGATGTTCGTGCGGTTGCGCAGGAAGCCCCCGATTACGACATTCTCGAGCACGCTGAGCGCTCCGAACAGGCGGATGTTTTGGAAGGTACGGGCGATTCCGAGCTTGGCGACTTTGAAAGGGGGGATGCCATTGATTCGCTGGCCCTTGAAGATGATGTCGCCGCCGGTCGGTTTGTAGACACCGGTGACCATGTTGAAGCAGGTCGTTTTCCCGGCGCCGTTCGGGCCAATAAGTCCGAAGAGTTCGCCTTTCTGAATCTCGAATGAGACGTTATCCACGGCGACGAGGCCACCGAATTGGATCGTCGCATTGCGAAGCTCGAGAATGGGTTCGCTCATGCTTGCGCCCTCTTGAAGATTGACCCCAGGCCGAATTCGCGATGGCCGAAGATGCCCTGCGGGCGGAGAAGCATCATGATTACCAGTACGGCCGAGAAGATCACCATGCGAAGTTCTGCGCTAGGAATCGTACGATTTGCCAATGCAGGAAGGAAATTTGCCAAGATCGAAACGATTACTCCGCCAACTGCGGCGATCCCAAAGCCCATGTAGGTTTTCGGAGTTAGGAAGTCGCGCCCGAGCTTCTTCTGGTCTAAGGCAAGGCGGATGGTGCCTACAAGTAGGGCTACACCAGCTAGGGTCCCTAGGACAGCGTTAAGCGGCATCGGTGGAGCATCTCGCAGGAACTCGGGAAGCGTAAAAAGTGCAAGTGCAGCAATGATAGAACCAGTTATTGAGCCCGTTCCGCCGAGGACTACCATCGTGAGGATGATGAATGAAACGTCCATCGTGAACGAGTTGACATTGATGAATCCTTCGTTGAAAGTGAGCAAGGCGCCGGCTGCACCGGCAAACGCCGATCCGAGGACAAATGCCGCAACCTTTACCCGCGTAACGTTGACGCCCATTGCGCCGCTGGCAACTTCGTCTTCTCGCACCGAAAGAAACGAGAGTCCATGAGCCGTTTGGAGCAGGTTACGGCATGCCCCAATGCACAGGAAAGCGAGCATCCAGACGTAAGGAACCACGAAGGCCTTTGGCGAATTGATTCCGTACGAACCCCCGAGTTGAGGAGTGTTCTGAATGATGATCCGTAAAATCTCGCCAAACCCCAAAGTTACGATCGCAAGATAGTCGCCACGAAGCCGAAGGGAGGGTAGGCCAATGAGGAATCCCGCAATGCCCGAAGTTACTATTGCGATGCCCACGGCCGCAAGGACCCAGGGAATTGGGGTGCCTAGGTTGTTGATGGTTCCTCTGGCCAAGAGCTGCGATGCGAGGAACGCTGCCGTGTAAGAGCCGACCTGATAGAAGGCGGCATGCCCGATCGAGAACTGACCGGTGATGCCATTAATCAGGTTTAGGCTGACGGCTAAGGTGACATAGAGTCCAGCCAAGGCAATGAGTCGAGAAACGGTGCCACTCGATCCTTGGGCGACCATTCCGATGCCGTAAGACACAAGAACGGCCAACAAAATTGAACCCACCCGGATGGCCCAGAACTTCATACTTTCTCCACCTTGGCCGAGCCGAGCAGCCCACCTGGCTTAACAAGAAGCACCAGGATTAAGATCACAAAAGCAATGGCGTCTTTATATTGGGATCCGCCGGCCCAAACCACCATGGTTTCAGCGACGCCAATGAGGAGCCCACCAAGCACGGCCCCTGGGATATTTCCGATTCCGCCAAGGACGGCGGCAACAAACGCCTTCACACCCCACGGCACGCCAACAAAGCTTGTAAGTTGAGTTCCGAGGAACGTCGCGCACATCATCGCGCCGGCACCGGCAAGGGAAGAGCCGATGATGAACGTGATAGTCACAATCTTATCGACATTAATCCCCATCAGAGAGGCTGAATCGAAATCGTGGGCAACTGCACGCATTTGGCGACCAGTTTTGGTGAACATGACCAAATAAGTCAGCAATCCCATGAGGGCAAGCGTCGCAAGGAACATGATGCCTTGTCCATAAGGAATGTTGAGAGACATTCCACTTGCCAGGTACTTATTCTCGGCATCCCGTGTCGCCTGGGCCGCCGATTGGCTGGCAGATCGAATCTGTTTGCCCTCATCACTCAAATCGAATTCACTACTGACTCCCTCTTGCTTGATCCTTTGCTCAAGAGTCGCCTTTGCCGCGGCTTCGGCCTCCTTCGCCTTGGCAAACGCCGCGTTAAGTTCGCCGTCCCTGGGTTTGAGCGGGATGGAAAGGTTGCCATCGTACGGATTAACCTGCTCGAGAATCGACCTTGGCGGTGAAACTGGCAAGACAAGTGCTCCACCATATTGCAGGAGCATTGAAACGCCAATCGCGGTGATCAGCGAGGCAATGCGAGGCTGCTTTCTCATCGGGCGGTAGGCAAATCGCTCGATCAAGACGCCGAGAAATCCACAAACCACCATAGCGGTGATGAGCATTAGAATCAAAATCCCAGGATTGGTGGCACGAGTAAGGCCCGATGCGCCTTGAAAGTAGCCCATTTGCCAAGAGACAAAGAGGGCGGTATAGGCACCAATCATAAATACCTCGCCGTGGGCGAAGTTAATCAGTTTCAGAACGCCATAAACCATCGTGTACCCGAGCGCAACCAATGCGTAGATGGCCCCGAACATGAGGCCATTTAACAATTGTTGAGGCAGGGCTGTGGCGTCCAGCCCTGCCGTAAGGCTCAGGGGATCAATCACTCGAAGTGTTCGTATGCCTTTCGGAAGACAACTCCCGAGGAAGTAACTTCGACAACCAGCGCCCGCTTGGGTGGGTTGCCTGCATGTCCCTTCAACGTAATCGTACCGCTCACACCTAGGAAGTTCTCGGTGCTGTCAATCGCAGCCATGAGGCCCTTGGCATCGGGGCTAGCGGCTCGCTTGACGGCATCAGCAACCAAGGCGACGCTATCGTAACCTAGTGCGCCCATGGTGGTACCGGGGAGCTTGCCGTTGTACTTCGCTTTCCATTTGGTGAGAAAGTCCTTAACTTCTTGTCGATCTTCGTTGTCGTTATAGTGATTGCAGAAGTACCCGCCGAGGATTCCTTCGCCGCCACCGCTCACCAATTCTTGGCTATCCCAGCCGTCACCGCCAAGAAGCTTGACCTTAAGACCAACGTCTCGGGCTTGCCGCGCGATGAGGCCGACTTCAGTGAAGTATCCGCTGAGGAACAACCCGTCGGGGTTTTGCCCCTTGATGTTGGTGAGTTGCGCATTGAACTGTTGGTCGCCCGAGTTGTAGAACTCTTCGCTGATGATGGTTCCGCCTAGTTTCTTAAAAGTCTCGATATAGCTCTTGCTGAGGCCTTCGGAGTAGGGCTGGCGCTTATCGGTAAGCACCGCAACACGCCGAAGACCCAATTCTTCGAAACCAAATTTCGCCATCACAGGGCCTTGAAAGTCATCGGTGTAGCAAACGCGAAAGATGTTCGAGCCGATGTCGGTGAGATCAGTTCGAGTAGCGCCGATTGCGACGACGGGAACGCCAGCCTGAAAGGCAGAATCAGCAATTTGAGCCGTGATGCCGCTGGCAACTTCGCCAACAATGCCGACCACGCCTTTGCTAATCAATCGATCAGTCGCAGTTTTGCCTTGCTCGGGCTTGCTGTTGCTGTCCTCGACAAGCAGCTCGATCTTTTTCCCATTGATCCCACCAGCCTTGTTGATTTCGTCGGCGGCAAGTTCAGCTCCCAGTTTACTATCGTCGCCCCATGGCTTTAGTTCACCATTTAGGGACGCGACCAAGCCAATCTTAATGGTTTCACCAAAGGCGGGTCCATCCTTGGGTGGATTGGGTCGCTTTGCCGAAGTGTTCGGCGTGTCGGAAGACGAACTGCCCTTCGAAGTCGGGGTATCCGTCGATGGATTGCAGCCGGTGAGAAAGGCAGCGCTAGCGGCTAAAGTCAGCCAGACTCCCAATAGGTTTTTCATAAGCGTATGTCCTCGGACGATTGCGGGGCACCAAAATGATGTCGAATGCCTGCAATGTGGGCGATTTTTACCCCAGATCGGGGTTTGGTATGATGGGGCTATGCGAAACTGGTCCATTTCCGGTTCGTCCCAAACCTAGAAAAGCAATGCTTGTTCCCGCCCTCTTAGCAGTTTCTGTAGTCTCGCAATCCGGCGCCGTTGAAGTTCCGTTCATTATTGGCGATAACGCAATCGTCGCGGAGGCCGTGATCAACGGCAAGAAAGTCTCGTGCATGTTCGACACTGGCTTTTCGGGGACATTTGTTCTGAATGACAACATTAACATCGGAAAGCCCAGCGGCACGATGACGCTCAGAGACTTTGTGGGATCGTTTGAGGCCACCACCGTGCCCCTAAAGACGCTTTCGATCGGCAAGCAGAAGATCAACACTACCGAAGATATGGCCGTTGTTCAGCAACCCGGCGGAAGCCAATCGCTGAGCTATAACACGCATGCCAATGGGATCATGGGGATGGAAGTGATGCAGGACTTCGTCCTTGAAATCAATGTCCAACGAAGCTGCTTCGTCCTCCACCCACGAACGTACGACATCACCAAGAAGGTGCCAGATAACAAACGCACGTTTCTCGTAAAGATGCTTCCAAAGGGGGTCAACTCAATCGAGCTCACCACGGAAACCAAAGAAGGGAAGAAGCTCACCTTGGCCCTCGATACCGGTAACTCCTTTTATGCGACAACGCATAAGGATGTCCTTGAGCGTATTGGCCTTTGGACACCTGGGAGAAAGCCCCAATTCATGAGCCAATCGTTTGTCGCGAGCGGTGCTGTGGATGCGTGGAACTTAGAACTCAAAGATCTTAAGATTTTCGGTGTTCCAACTCCCCAGAGCGTGTGGAACATCATCGATCGGCCCAGTAGCTCGAGCGATCACGATGGCACGGTCGGATTTCAATTCCTGAAGAATTTCAACATGGTCATCGATATCAAGCGCCGGCGAGTATGGCTGGAAAACTTCACAGGCAAGACGGCAGAGCCGCCTAAAGCCAGTGCTGGTTTACAAGCCTGGTATTACGCGGAGTACCAAAGATACATCGTGACGAATGTAACTCCCAGTGGGCCAGCAGAAAAGGCAGGGATTCGGCCAGGCGATATGATCCTAGGGATTAATGGTGAGGACGCCTTGAATATCGGCTATCGTGGCTTCGCCGAAAAAATGGAAGGCGAGTTGGACTCGGTCGTGAAGTTTGCAATCTCCCGGCGAGGAGTACTGCAGAACTTCGAAGTGAAGCGGGCATATCTCTTTAATCAGCCAAGTCCCTAAGGCGTTGCATCTGGGACCGTAGCATCTCGCGAGTCAACCGGCCCGTAAAGGTGTTTTGCTGGCTGGGGTGATAACAGCCAATGATTCGCCCGCCCGTTTCTGCGCCATGCGCGAAGGGTGGAAGTGGTCGGATCTTCAGGAGTCGATGGGTCTCGCGCCAAGAGATAGCACCGAGGCATAGAATGCCCTTCCAGTCCCGTCCCTCGAGGAGGGCCGAGAGGTACTCACTGCAATTCCCGATTTCGTCCTTAGAGGGTTTGTTTTCGGGTGGAGCGCAGTGGGCGACAGCGGTAATGAGCACATTCTGCAAAGTTAGGCCATCGCTGGCATCGGTTGCGTTGGGTTGGCTCGCAAGTCCGATCGCATGAAGCGCATCATAAAGCCAATCTCCGCTGCGATCCCCAGTAAACATGCGGCCCGTGCGGTTGGCCCCGTGGGCGGCAGGGGCCAGGCCCACAATGAGTAGCTCGGCGTTGGGGTCACCGAAGTTGGGAACTGGCTTCCCCCAGTATTCCTGCCCGGCAAAGGCTGCGCGACGTTCCGATGCCTTCGTTTCGCACCAAGTTCGTAACCGGGGGCAACGCGTACAACCAATAATTTGCTTATTTAGGCTCAGGAGGTTCACTGCCCTTCTAGCATGTCACCTTCCCGCTCTAGTTGTCGCAGGACCCATAAAAGAAAAAACGGAGTCGAACTCCGTCCTTCTTTCGTTGCATCTCTCAAGAGCCCCTGTTGTCTCAGGGCAGCAATTCAATGCAATGCAATGTATTGTCGGATGAAATCCTTGTGTGGTTCACCGAATTTGTGCCAGATTGCTATTAGACCTAGTAAGCATGCCGCTCTACGAATACGAACCGACCGACTGGGACTGCCTGATTTGTAAGGGCAGGTTTGAGGTTTTGCAGGGCGTGAACGAGCCGCATCTCGACGTGTGTCCGACTTGCGGCATGCCTTGTCACAGAATCGTCAGCAAGATACAGGTTCGGACAAAGAAGTACCTTGGGGCGGACCAAGCTGGCATGAAGGGATTTACGACGTTCAAGAAGACGCAGAAAGGCGTTTGGGAGAAAGTAGCCGGGGAAGGAGTCGACGCCATCGTTGGGTCTTCGGCCGATGTTGAGGCGGTTGAAGCAGAAAAGAAGCCAAAGAAGGTGATCAACCTTGATAGCGACTAGTAAAAACACTGGTAAAGACAAATAAGTGAACATTCGGCCCGTGATTCGCCCTCTTATTATTCGTGCAAGGCAGAGTTTGTTTTAGTTTGCTGGTGGCGTTGGCGGCAGGTGCCGCCACTTTTGTGGGCCACCATCGGGTCGCGGTAGGTAAGGGTTGCGAACTGGTTGACTTCGCCGCGAAGGAAAAGTTTGCAAAGCAACTCGAAAACCGTCCAGAAGCCAGGCGACTGGGACCGGTCGCCGCGTGCTTTGCGGAAGGCACCGATCCGCAGGTCATGGCGGCTTTTCATCAGGCGCTACAAGAGGCCCAAGATGGAGCATGGCCAAATCCTGACGAACGATACAACTTAACTAGTCGATGGTCTGGCGCACAGGGTAGCCCCCGCGTAATCCGCTGGAGCTTCGTTCCAGACGGTCTTTCGATTCCATCTGGGGTTGGCGAGGCCGTCGCGAACAGCACTCTTTTCGCCAGTATGGACGCCAAGTTTAGCGGGAACCGCGCACTTTGGATCAGCAAATTTGAAGAGGTCTTCAACCGCTGGAGCCAAGTGACTGGATTGACATACGTACGCGTAACCTCTGGGGGCAATGATTGGGATGATGGCGCTGATTGGGGGCAGGCAGGTGCAGATGGACTGCGAGGTGATGTTCGGATTTCATCAAAGAACATCGACGGTGCTAGCAGCACCCTCGCCTATAACTTCTTCCCATCGAACGGTGATATGGTCATCGACTCTAGCGAGAACTGGGGCAGTTCGACCAACGACTACCGCTTCTTGAGGAACACTCTTTCCCACGAGCACGGTCACGGCATGGGCCTTCTTCACGTTTGCCCAATCGATTCAACTAAACTCATGGAGCCATATTTGAACACGGGTTTCAACGGTCCTCAGCAGGATGATATAAGGGCTGGCACAAGGCATTACGGGGATTCTAATGAACCGGATAATACTGCGGCCACGGCGACGCCAGTGGGAGCCGTGGGCGTTGGAACAAGTGTGACCTTAGGCACCTATAGTAGCGCTGCAAATTCCTCCACCCTTTCGATTGACGCTGATGGAGAAGAGGATTACTACCAGATCACGACGTCCGGCCCAGTTAGACTGACTGCAACGGCGACACCAGTCGGATCAAGCTATAACTCGGCGACCGCAAACCCTTGCGGGACTAACGCTGTCATTGCCGCACAATCGCAAGCCAATTTGGCGATAGAGGTTCAGAATTCGACGGGAACCGTTCTGGCTTCTGCGAGTGGTGGAGGACTTGCAATTGCCGAATCCGTAATCCTCGACATTTCTGCAGCGGGTACGTACAACGTCCGAGTGTATGAAACCAATAGTCCGACTCAGTCTCAATTGTATCGACTAGATTTACTTGGTGAAGCCATTCCTACAGCGACGATCAGCGGTCGAATCACTTTCCTAGATTGGGTAAATCCGAATTCAACCCATCCGGTGATAATCGAAGTCATTCGGATCTCTGATGGCGCCCAGATTGCACTAGCAAGCACGACGACTGACTCTGACGGGGACTACACGATTAGCGTTCCGTCGTTGGTGGCTGGAACTGGCTATTTGGTTCGCGTTTCGAGCCTGGTTTGGCTGCGGAAATCCACACCAACCATCGGCGCAGCAACGATAAGCAACTTGAACTTTAGCCTTTTTAACGGTGACGCGGACCAATCGGGAGAAGTTGACGCTGCAGACATCGACGATGTCATTGCTGCCTTCGGTGGCACGGGCGTTGGCCCAACCGGTGGCGACCTAGATGGCTCCGGCGAAGTGGATGCTTCCGACATCGACGTTGCGATTGCCAATTTCGGCCAAATCGACAACTGATTTTTGTGCCAGTCTTCAGGTCTTGACCTTGGAGATTGGCACGATAAGTGATAGACTAAATAACCTTTGAGATAACTCATGATCCGTCCTGTATTTATTGCCCTTTCTCTTGTCGGGATCGCCACCTCTGGGGTGATTTTCAAATCAAGACCATTCAATTCCAAGTCAAACTGTGCGCTAGAAGTTGACGCGGCAGCGTACAAGGAATACAAGGCAAAGCTAAAGAACGTCAATCGGGAAATTTACAAGGACCCGATTGCAGTGTGCTTTGCTCCTGGGACTCCGCCCTCGGTGGTGAATGCCTTTACCCAAGCAATGCAAGCGACTCAGGGGTGGCCCACTCCTTCCCAAAACCAGTACCAACTTGGGACGCGCTGGACGGGTAACCAGGGCGACCCATTTACCGTTCGATGGAGTTTTGTTCCCGATAACTTACAAATTCCTGGTGGCGCTGGGGAACCAGACGCTGGAAGTACTTTGTTTGCCAGCATGGATGCCAAGTTTGGCGGTAACCGAGCTGCATGGATCGCGAAGTTCGAAGAAATGTTTGCCCGATGGTCCGAAGTTTCAGGACTCAAATACGTTCGAGTCCAAAGTGGGACCGATCCATGGGACGACAATGCCGCCTGGGGACAACCGGGTGCCGATGGCTTGCGCGGAGATGTCCGAATTGGAATGCATACGATCGACGGACCGAGCGGCATTCTTGGATACAACCAGTTCCCGCAAAACGGAGATATGGTGATCGATGCTGCTGAATCGTGGGGGCAATCGAACGGCAATTACCGATTCCTATTTAACGTGCTTGCCCATGAACACGGGCATGGCATGGGACTTTTCCACGTGTGCCCGATTCAGGGAACGAAGTTGATGGAGCCGTTTTATGATGACGGCTACTATGGACCTCAGCAAGACGACATCCGAGCGAGCCAGCGATTGTATGGTGATAATCGAGAACCGGACAATAGCATCGCAACCGCTTCTCTTGTCGGGGCATTCACGCAGACCTCTGATATCACTCTTGGAAATATCATCAATGCGAACAACGCAACGAGTCTGTCTATCGATGCCAATGGCGAAGAGGACTTCTTCAAGATCACGCTCACGTCGGCAGCTCGATTAACTGCTACGGTAACTCCAGTGGGCACGACTTACCAATCTGGACCCCAGCAGGGTAACTGCGATACAGGTACATCGACTAACGCACTCAACCAAGCTGACTTGGCGATTGAGATCCAGAACAGCTCAGGAGCGGTCCTAGCTAGTGCCTCCTCGAACCCATCCAGCCAAGCAGAAGTTGCTGCTGCTGATTTGGTTGCTGCTGGTACTTACTACGTTCGAGTACATGAAACAAATGCTCCGACCCAGAGCCAACTCTACCGGCTTCGTCTACAGGGTAGCAATGCTTCAGGAATCATCACCGGAACAGTGACATTCCAAGATTGGGTTAGCGCCAACTCGAGCCTGCCGATTACCGTCGAAGTGCGAAACGCGACGACACAAGCACTGGTCGGAGCCGTAAACACGACAACGAATAGCCTGGGTCAGTACTATGTTGTCATTCCTGGAATGTCTGCAAACACGAGCTACAAGGTCTCGGTCAACGGCTTGATGTGGCTACGACGATCTCAAACCGTCACCACACCCGGAACCATCAGTATTAGTGGCCTGAATTTCACCGTACCGAACGGCGACACCGACGGCTCTGGAGAGGTTGATGCCTCTGATATCGATGCAGTAATCGCCGCCTTTGGCCTGTCGATCGGTGCCCCAGGGTTCCAGTTCGTTCGAGACATCGATGGCTCTGGCGAAGTTGATGCATCTGACATCGACGTCGTCATCGCTAACTTCGGAACGACCGACGACTAAGCGTTCGACAAGTTAGTCCCAAAACGCGCCCTTCCAGTTTTGGAAGGGCGCGTTGCTGAGTACACTCTCGGTATGAGCTTCGGCACCTTCTCCTATCCAATCCCCACCAATGAACCAGTATTGGCGTACGGGCCAGGAACGCCTGAGCGGGAACTGCTCAAGAAGGCCCTGGATGAGCATCGAGGCAGGGAAGTAGAGATCCCGATGGTTATCGGCGGACAAGACGCCAAGAGCGGCAACCTGAAGCGGATGCATCCACCGCATGATATCGCCCACACTCTGGGCCAATTTCACGCCGGGGATGCCAGCCATGCGAAGGCAGCCATAGATTCGGCCCTGAAGGCAAAAGAAGACTGGGCGTCCATGTCTTGGGAGAACCGCGCCGGCATCTTCCTTAAGGCAGCCGACCTGCTTGCGACGAAATATCGCTTCAAAATGAACGCGGCGACAATGCTGGCTCAGAGCAAGAATGCCTATCAGGCCGAGATCGATGCCGCCTGCGAGTTGATCGACTTTCTCCGCTTTAACGTGCACTTTTTGAGCGAGATCTACGCGCAGCAGCCCCTTAGCGGGCCAGGAATGCATAACCGGATGGAGTACCGCGCGCTTGAGGGATTTGTCCTTGCAGTGACGCCGTTTAACTTTACGGCAATTGGCGGAAACCTGCCAACGAGCGCGGCAATGTGCGGCAACGTTGTGGTTTGGAAGCCAGCCAACACTCAAATTTTCAGCGCCGCGCTATTCATGGAGATTCTTCGCGAGGCAGGACTGCCCGATGGCGTTATCAACCTCGTGTTTGTGGATGGCCCAACTATTGGCGAGGTCTGCTTCAGTCATCCTGAGTTTGCCGGAGTCCATTTCACCGGTTCGACCGGAGTGTTCAACCACATGTGGAAGACGATTGGGGCAAACGTGGGGAGTTATAGAAGCTACCCTCGAATCGTGGGTGAGACTGGAGGTAAGGACTTCGTGATCGCGCACTCCAGCGCCGATCCCGACGTGGTGGCCACGGCATTGCTACGGGGTGCCTTTGAGTATCAGGGTCAAAAGTGTAGCGCCGCGAGTCGAGCTTACATCCCCTCGAACATTGCAACTCAGGTCAAGGACAAGCTAGTGGCAGGCATTCAGTCCTTCAAAATGGGACCGCCGGAAGACTTTACAAATTTTATCAATGCAGTGATAGATGAAAAGGCATTTGATTCCATTGCCGCCTATATCGACGAGGCAAAGGTCAGCGCACACATTTTGGTCGGCGGCGGATACGACAAGTCAAAGGGATTCTTCATCGAGCCGACCGTTATTGAAACCAATGACCCCAGTTATCGCACCATGTGCGAAGAAATCTTTGGGCCGGTGCTCACTCTTTACGTCTATCCGGAACAGGACTTTGAGCAAACATTGGAACTCGTTGACTCAACTTCGGGATACGCCCTGACAGGCGCAGTAATCGCACGCGACAGAGCAGCGGTTGAACTTGCCACAGTAAAGTTGAGAAACGCTGCAGGAAACTTCTACATTAATGACAAGCCAACCGGAGCGGTGGTTGGTCAGCAACCCTTTGGAGGAGCTCGAAAGAGCGGTACGAACGACAAGGCTGGCTCCATGCTAAACCTTTTCCGCTGGCTCAGCGCTCGAACGATTAAGGAGACCTTCAATCCGGCAGCGGACTACCGATATCCATTTCACCAGTGAGCTTAACGCATCTTCCCCAGGCCAAGGTCAAGAGTTCCCGCCGAACCAAATGGCGCATAGGCGTCCTTTTGCTTATTCATGTTGTAGCGGCAATTCGCATTGCAGCCTACAATCGCACAGGCTCGACTATGACACCTGTCGAACCCAGCGAGGCGATGCAAACGCTGGAATCTGGCTTGGTGAACGCCGGCTTCGTTTTCTTCCTCCTCGCCATTTTGAGCACGGCGCTTCTCGGTCGGTTTTTCTGTGGCTGGGGTTGCCACATCGTGGCACTGCAAGACATCTGCGGGCACCTCATGGCCAAGCTCGGCTTGAAGCCCAAGCCCTTTCGATCGAGAGTCCTGGTACTGGTCCCAATCTTTGCCTTTCTATATATGTTTGTTTGGCCATCGGTTGTTCGTTTGTGGGCTAGGCAGCCGATGCCGCCGCTGGTTGCGCACTTTCAGACCGATGACTTCTGGGCGACTTTTCCTCCTCCAGGCATAGCCATCCTTACGTTCGTAGTATGCGGATTCTTGGCCGTAATCTTCCTCGGAAACAAAGGCTTTTGCACGTATGCCTGCCCTTATGGAGCAGCTTTCTATTTTGCGGATCGGTTCGCTAAGGGAAGAATCCGAGTGACTGATGCATGCCAAGGTTGCGGCCACTGTACAGCGGTTTGCACCTCAAACGTTCGCGTCCATGAAGAAGTCAAGCTCCACAAAATGGTTGTCGACGCAGGCTGCATGAAATGCTTCGATTGCGTTGATGTTTGCCCAACCAACGCCTTGTACTTTGGATTTGGTAAGGGAGTTCAAAAGCAAAAGCCGAAGCGACAGTTAGACTTCAGTTGGGCCGAGGAACTCCTCATGGTGGGGGCCTTTGCCTTCAGCTTTTATGCCGTCCGTGGCCTTTACGAACAGATTCCATTCTTACTCACGCTTGGCTGGTGCGGAATCTTCTCTTACCTATCGGTGACACTGCTTAGACTTTTCACCAAGCCCCAAGTAAGAATGCAACGCCTTGGCTTGAAGGAGAAGTCGAAGCTCTCGCCCATTGGGGTTGGTTACGTCGTGTTCATGCTGCTTTTGACTTCCTTCACAGTCCATTCGTCCATGGTTCAGTTTCGGTCGAAAGAGGCGCTCAAAGAGCTCAGTCTGGCTCAGCATATATTCGATAACAAGATCGCTGCAAGAGAAGCGGAAGCAGACGACGCCGCAAGAGCAAGCTACTCCCATTATCAGGCTGCTTCGGCAATGGCTCTTGTCAAAGTGCCGATTTGGGAAGCCCGAATGGGCATGATCCAGCAATACCTTGGAAGCGACGAAAAGGCGGAGCAACATTTGAAGGCGGCTCTCGCGGGTGATGCCAACTTGAGAGTAGCAATCGATCACCTCTATAAGCTCTATGAGCGCCAGAATCGCTGGTCGGAGGCTGAACCTCTAGCTAAGCGTTGGGTGGAACTTTTCCCCAAGAGCGTTCAAGCTCAGCGCGCCTATGGGCTCTCTCTTTACAGCATGCAGAAATTGACCGAAGCGGAGCCGTGGCTCCGTTCGGCGCTCTTGGCGGAGAAGCATGATCCGGCTTTACCCGCAGCCCTTGCAATGGTGATTGCGGAGCGCGGAGACAATGCCGCTGCCGAGCTGATGCTTCGCACCGCACTCTCGGAGCACAAGGACGATCTGCGACTCATGTTTAATCTCGCCGTGGTTCTTTCTAGAAAGGAGGATACGAGTGAGGCGCTAGGTACCTTAAATCAGCTTGTTGCCCGGTACCCAGACTTCCTAGAGGCTCACCAGTTTAGGGCGCAGCTTGCAACCCAGATGCAAGATTGGCGAATCGCTTTAGAGTCCTCAAATGCGCTGCGTTATCGGGGCATTGTGCAGCCCCAGTTGGCGGCCCTTTGGGCAGAGAGTGTCGTGCAGGCCAAGCAGACCAAGGAGGCCTTTGCAGCTCTTACTGGCTCGTTCCCGGATCGGTATTTCAGGGCAGCTCTACTCTATAGGCTTGGCCAGAGGTCTGAAGCCGAGACCGCTATGAAATCACTGGACAAAGAGCAGAATGCACCTGTGCCTAGGCCCTGGCAGCCACCTACTGAATAGCGCCAGGGTTGACCACATGCGCCAGCGTGACGGGTTGACCATTGATGAGGTTGCCCTGATTCACCCAACTTGCTGTGGAAGAAGTACTGAAGTTTGCGATGTACTGACCTGGGAGATTGAAGACATTGTCTCTAAGGTCTAGATTCCAACGCCCACCTTCACTCGGGCCGAAGAAAATGGAGGCACTGTACTCATAAACATTCTGGAAATTGCAGTTTGTGATGGAGATATTGGGAGAATTCGTTGTGCGATTGAACTTCAAGTTGCCAATTAATTCATACAGCACCTTGAAAGTCCAGTTTCGAATGGTCAATGATCCCAAAACTGAAGTTCCATCTGGAGCTGTGGACATTTGGAAGTTATAGCCGCTAGTTGGCGTGCTGATGGTAACTCCATTCTCAAGTGTGAGAGAGCGCACATAGCTGGTCCCACTGGGATACCCAGTTCCCCCCGTTTGGGTTGTGGTGTAGATTTGGGGAGTTGTTATCGTCTGACCCGGATAACGCCCTTTGATCAGGACATTTGATGCATTGCCATGGACCGCAATCGAATGAAGGGCGGTGCAGTCTTCGAGGGTTACGTCTTCGACTCCTCGTCGCCAACTGGAGTTGGCAATCGTAAACAGATTGCCAAGAACCCTGCGATAGGTCAGTCGGCGCTCGCCTTGACCATGCCCTCCGTCGAAGTTCAGTGTCGATCCCGTGCAATCCTCTACCAAGCCATCCATCGTGCCGCTTTGAAAAAGCACACCCGTACGGGTAGTTGAGAAAACAGAGTTTCGAACGGTAACGAATCGACTTCCTCCAAACTCAATCCCGTAGCCCATTACTTCCAGGTTTCCCTGGGAAACCCGAGCACGATTGATCGTCACGCCTTTCGACATCTGCACCGAGATGCCGGAGGTCCCGAAGTTCGAAACGGAAATGTCATCGATATAGACGCCAGATGAGAGGCCCACAATTAGCACCTTGGCGGCTTTGGTGCCATCAATTGTGGAAGCTCCATCGAGGACAAGATTTCGAAGTGTGATCCGTTGGCAAACCTGGGGCGATACAGTTTGGGGCAAGTTGTCAGCCTCAACAAGCCGTAACTCGGCATTGTCAAATGGCCTTCCTACAGGTCCGTCGAGTGTCGCGACGTTTCCAGAAACGTTTGTGACTCTTACAAGTTCACGTTTGAAGTAGTTTGTTGAGACCCCATCGGCTGTCCGTACAATATCGTTTAGCGAGTGAGTACCGATAATTGCGTACCAGCCCTTCTCCAGAGCTTGGCCCGCAGTCCTCGTAACAGTCGTCGCGCCCTCGGGCACCGGACTGACCGTAGTCGATGCACCCGTAAAGGCGGTGTTGTCATAGGCATGCTTGCCATGGGTGCCGACAATGATTAGAGGAAAGTCGACGGTCGTGTTACGGACAAGCCTGGTCCCAGTTTGCCCCATTAACGTGAAGTTCTTCGTCCCACCCATTACTCGCAAAGAAGTCGTGAGATTGATTCGACCAGGAGGGAGCGTATAGGACGTTGCGCCCGAGTTAACCGCCGCTTGCAAAGCGGTCTGGACATCAGCGCCCTCATAAACCGTTTGTGCCCTCGCGACGCATGCGAAGGCAATTGTTAGCAGGGGCAATGCACGCAAAAACTCCATAATGACAAGAGGAAAATTCCACAACTCCGAAGCTGAGTTGCCCAGTAATATGACGGATTACTGGCCTTCGATGATACGATTCATCGTCGGATAATTGTCGTGACTAATCAATTCGCGATATGTTCCGCAATCTCGCCAGACAAGCGACTCAAATCCTTTTTTACCGCTGTTGCGTAGTTGCCTCTGTGACGACGGAATTGTAAAGGACCGTGGCTCGGTCACCGACCGAATCTCTTCGTAAACTCGTAGTGGCTTAGCGGTACTGCTCGCTGTCAGAATCTGAAAGGTGATTCGATCCTGATGGATTATCCCCTTGATCTGGATCGGGGCGTTGAGTGGGTTGATAAAGCGTAGGTCGATATTCTCGAAGGCAACTGCGGCATCTCGCCCTGGGGGAATGTAGCTGGGTGCAAAGTGGTGGCGATTCCTTTCGACGATTTCCATCCCTGCGATGAGGGCAGCGTTATAAAGGGTAGTGCTGGCTTGGCAAACGCCGCCGCCCCATGCTACGACCAGTTGGCCGTTGTAGCTTACAGGAGCCTTGCGGTAGCCCCGGTCTTTCGTCCATCCCTTGATGCGTTGGTTGAAGCTAAGGGTCTCGCCCGGCTTGATCCAGATACCGTCAAGCTCTTGAGTGGCCTGGATCGCGTTGTGGCGCTGGTTAGGAGTACGACCAGCTAGGCTGGTCGAGTATTCGCCGATCTCGTGCATTTGGGGCCGAGACGCTAAGAAGCCAGCCGCCGCGAGTCCGACGGTTAATAAGCCAATTCCAGAAAGGAAAGTCAACGGCGAACCTCTAGTTTCATGCTCTCGGAAGCGGCTTGGCGATCGGGGGCGTACATTTCGATGACCTGAGCGGGCAGGATGCTACTCGTTCCAACCGCTTCGGCACGTAGGTTGAACTCGATGACGCTAAGGCCCGCTGGAACATGCGTTGCGAAATACGTGATCTTGTCGTCGAGCACGCTCATGCCGGAGTACCAGAAGCTCCAATCGTAGAAGTCATCTCGGACACTAACCTTAGCGTTGCTTGGGAGCGGGATTTCGATCATTGCGTAGCTCATTGGCTGCTTCGCATTGATCTCGACCTTGCACCGGAAGGCTTCACCGCTGGGTACTGAGGTCACCGCGTTCTTGCTCGGCTGCAGACTCATACTTCCATCCTCTAGTCTTGTTGCGCCAAGGGTGTGGAAGGTGCGCTTGATCTGTATGCCGCCACTAGGCTCAGCTGCAAATGTTGGCTTCATGGGGGTCTGAGTCATCGTCCAACTGGCAAACCCAGTCCCTTCGCCCGTCTTCCAGATCGAGACCTTATTGCTGCCCGATTTGAGCTCTGATGCAGGCACCGTAGCTTCCTTGTAGGTTGAGCCAGTCATTACTAGGTCGGATTCGTTCACCTGCACCGAGACGAGGCTCGGCCCAGCCCCTCGAGACTGGACGTACGGAATCAAGGCTTGAACTGAGAGGGCCGTATCCATCGTGGATTGCCATCGGTTGCCCTTGCTGAGCATGAATAGGCCGCGGGCAACCTTCGGGATTCGAGGGTCTTCTGGGCTCGCCGACATGAGGGCTTCGAGGGCGAGGGCCGTTGTCCTGGCTCCCCAAGAGTCGTCCCAGGTGATTGTGTCTTGGCGGACGTTTGCCTTGCTCCAAAGTGTTTGTAGCCGAACGTCGCGAAGGGAAGTCATGTCGCCCCAGTGCTTGCTTATCAGTTCGTGGCAAATCGCGACCAAAGGCAACGTGCCATCTTTGTAGATAGCACCGACATGCTGCTTGGCTAAGGCGTCACTCGGATTCCATTTGAGCAGAGCAGCGGCCAAAGGCACTCGGTCGTTGTTTTGGACTCTTGCGTCCTCCGTGGGTAGATACTTGTGAGCCCACTCGATGCCGCGGGCGACCATCGCTTCGTCAACCTGAACACCAGCTTGCTTTGCACGGTAGAGGCCATCCAGGACTGTTGCGGTTGTCCAAGGCATGGGTTCGTCGTGCTCGAACCATCCCCAGCCCCCTTGGCTGGTTTGTAGTTCGCGGAGCCTTTGCAAGCTGAGGGCCGTGACCTTGTCAATCTTGGCTTCCAACTCGGGCTTGCTTACTCCCATGCTTCGCATGGCTTGCCGTGCGACCACTGCGGGCACGAATCGGCTCATGGTTTGCTCGGCGCAGCCGTAGGGGTAGTCCACCAACTGTTCCAATGAAGGAATAACGGCGACCAATAGGTTCGGAGCCACTGAAATCTTGAGCTCGCCCGACTTCGATGACGGATCGAGATTGACCTCGAACTCGCTCTTTGCCGCCGACAATTCCAAGGCGCCACCTTCGACTTGCAACTTACCGTGAACCTTGATGGGCACTTCGACGCGCATTCCATCGCGCAGGGCTCCGCCCGTTGCCACGACTTCGAACTGAGCACTGCCGGAGTTCGGCATTTCGATTTGCCAAACCACCTGAGCCGATTGCTCGGCCTCTATCCTCACCTGCTTCTTCACTGCGTCAGTGATCGAAACGCCATTTGCTCGTAGGGAAACTTCGGCCTGAATCGGCTCCTTAGTGGTGTTGTTCACCGTCGCAGTAAGAGCCAGTTTGTCGAATTGGGTGAGGAACATCGGTGTGGCCAAGCGAACCATAAGGTCTTTCTTGGCGATCATGTTGGAGGTCGCTTTTCCTACCTTAGTGTCAGCGGTCAGGGCAGTTGCCGTCGCTCGCCAACTCGTGAGGTTATCGGGCAGTTTAACTTCAATCGTTGCCTTGCCCTCTGCGTTAGTGACCACCCTTGGTGCCCACAACGCAGTGTCTTCGAAGACCTTGCGGATGTCCTGCTCGCCGTCGCCTTTATCACCGCCGTCTAGGTATAGCTCGGGGAACGAGTTGTAGGTGTTGATCATGGAGTAGCGCGTCGGATAGAAGCTATCCACGGGGTTGTCTTCATCCTCCATGATCGCGTAGATCGCTTCATCCACGACGCCGAGAGCGACCTCAGCTTGAACGGGGGCGCCCACGTTGTTTTTCGTCGAAATGGTGTAGCGTGCCGTGTCGCCGGGCTTGTAGACCGCCTTGTCAGACTTGACAGATACATTGAGGATTTCGCTGGTGAGCTTAACAGTTACGCGTCGCTGGGCCGTGGAGAGCTGCTTCTCATTGATCAAGCTTAGTGAGACAAAGGCATTGGGCTTGAGGTTCTCGGTGACCAGGAACGAGACCTTACCGACGCCACCTTTGAGCGGCACAACTTTCTCGGCCAGGATGTCATCGGTCTCCAGCGTCACCCAAACACTTCCGGTCTTTGCGCCACTGCGAACGAGTGCGTTGATAGTGTCCCCAGGCTCGTAGCTACGCTTGTCGAGCATAACTTGTAGCGCAGGTGCAGGGCCACTGAATGCATAGCCGTCGCGATAAACGGTGACCCAGCCGCTTGCCTGAACGATGGAACCGCGGCGATCTCGAGTCGAGGCTCTAACTCTGAAGTCACCGGGGTTCTTTGGGGTGACCTTGATCCTCGCTTTGCCCTCGGCGTCGGTCGTGACGGTCGTCTTGCCCTCAGGGGTATAGGTCGAGCGATTCTCATCCCACACTTCGTATCCGGTTTCCACCGTGATTTCTCGGTTTTTGATCGCTTCTGAACCCGCATCGGGTGTCACTAGCTCGAAAGTGAATTCGGTTTCTTCGCCTGGACCGACGACCCACCTGTCCTGCTCGCTGATGATGGAAATATCACCCTGCAGCAACTTGACTCGACCGCGACCATCGAACCACCGGTCGTCGCCTTCAGAACCTGAAATGTCAAAGATCAACTCCTGGTCCACGGTGTCCCATTGGCCCCAGGTGATTTCTTTCGTGTCGATCGTCAAGATCGCTTCGCCATTGTTATCGGTGACCGCCTCTGCGTCGGCGACATATTCCGACCAGTCGCCGCCGTAGGATTCTTCTTCGCCCGTTTCAGGGTCGACCCAAGACCAAAGTGGTGTCTTGCCGACGCTTGCGGTGAGTTCAGCACCCACGACAGGGCCGCCAAAGTAATACTCGCACTTCACCTTCATTTGGGCCTTGTCGCCACGCAAATAGAACTCCTTGACGGGTGTCGCCGTGATCTTGAACTCAGGCTTGCGATAGGCTTCGACGGAGATCGTCTTGGTCTCGGATTTGCCGTCAATCGTAACATTGAGCGTCACGGCTTCAGTCGATCCTTCTGGCAACAAGAAATCGCCACTGAAGGTGCCGAAACTGGTTACATTCGCGTCGGACTTCTTTAGAGTTTTGCCGTTGGAATCTTCGATCTCGTAACTAGCGGTTGTGGCGGTCGGAAGGGCATAGCCGGCACCATCCGGACGGCGCGCGGCGGCGCGGAATTGAACTTTGTCGCCCGGCCGATAGATTGGGCGGTCGGTTTGAATAAAAAATCGCATGCCGAGAGGGCTGCCACTGTAGTCGTTAAAGGTGACGATTGCGGTGGATTCGCCACGTCGGCCCACGATCGCGCTTGGCACCGAGGTTCCACCCGCCTCATTCGAGGCGAGTGGGGCTTGGAGTGTGCCGTCTGACGACGTGACGCCGAGGTTGCGGATGGAGTCGCCGTGAGCCAGTTGCACGGGCACGCCTATCACCGGTTCACCAGTCTTTAGGTTCGTTGCGAAGACGTGAATCTTATCTTTGGCTCGTTTGGC
Source organism: Chthonomonas sp. (assembly GCA_016788585.1). Taxonomy (GTDB): domain Bacteria; phylum Armatimonadota; class Fimbriimonadia; order Fimbriimonadales; family Fimbriimonadaceae; genus JAFLBD01. The sequence goes on from JAEURP010000018.1 coordinate 25,982, forward strand.
GACGAGAGCCAAGTCAGTGACCAAAAGATAAGTGCCGCGGAACTCGGGTGCCTTCTGGTTTTGGAATGGTGGGGCCGAGAACTGGACGAAGTAAATGCCAGGATCTAGCTTGCCAAAGTCCATCGTGTGCTGGAAAGTGCCTTCGGCGTCGTCAGCCTCAACATCCCATGACTTCTCGAAAACGACATGCGAGTTCAGCTTCTCGCGGCTCTGCGACATCGGCGAAAGGACGCGGTAAAAGTCACGCTCGCGGATGATGTCTTCGTTCGGCACCTTATAAACGCGAACATCGAGCTTGTTGCTTCGAACAAAGCCATGGATTTGAACGTTCGGCTCTTCCTCTGGCATAAAGACATGCTGGTTCGCATAGAGCGTCAAGTATTCCGGCAAGGGATCAAGCTCGAAGCGGATATCCTTGGACTTGCCTTCCTCGACCAAAAGGGAGCGTGCGGTCTTCTTTAGCTCATGCGCGTTAGCGCTGATTTCCACTTCGTAGAGTCCAGCGGGAATTCCTCGCAGACTAAACTTACCGTTCTTATCAGCGCGAAAGAACCGCACGCGAGCAGTCTGCAAATCGTCGTTTGTCTTGGGGCGAATGATGATCGCGGCTTCGGGGAGGGGCCGTCCGTTCTCGGTCATGATGACCTGCCCAGTCACACTGCCGATTGGCACCTCGGTCGTCACGCCATAGGCGAGAAAAACCGCCGCCAGACAAACCAAAACCGCTAAGGCGGCCGCTCCACCACTTCTTAAGAGATTCACGCTGATACCTCAGACTTCTGACGATTCATGAACATCGCCGCCACGAACAAAATGAGTACGATTCCCGCCCCCCACATGAGCAGCGGCAGGCGTTCATCTCGGGTGAGGTTCATTTGGTCTTTGAGAAGGCCATAACCCAGCAACGATGCCCCGATGTAGCTGGCGCCGACGGTCAGGCTGTTTCGAGTTTGTTGGCTGGATTGTCCTAGCGCACCAGCGAATCCAAGGCCGATCAAAACACCCACGGCACCCTTCGCCCCGATGACGAGGGGAGAGAAACCGCAGATGAGGGCTCCCATGGTCCAGCCCACCATCGTGGCGGGGAACTTGGCGGTTTGCGATCGAGCCGAACCGAGGAAGGCGAGAAGCACGCCGAGCATGACGCCGATGATGCCGTAGTGCTGGCCGATGTCGAGCGCTTTCGCGGCTTCTGGATACATCACGCCGAAGGCGCGGTAAATCGCGAGGATGGCGAGGGGAGAAATCGCCGCGGCGACGCGAGGGCGATCGGAAAGCAGAGCGACACCGAGCGCTCCCAAAGCCGCCGCTGCCATGCCCATACCGCGCGCTTCGGAGAACGCCGCCGTTCCGACTGCGACCATCAAGATTCCGCCGACCAACGGTACGAATCCGGCATCTTCTGTCTCGGCGGGCATGGCCCACACGATCGCTGCCGCAACCAAGGCCCCGACCAAAGCCGCAAGCCCGGAATCATTAAAGTACAGCACCTTGCTGCACGCAAAGAAGCCCAGCGCCGCCATAAGCGCTGCGCCCAAACCAAAGGCTTTTGGCCAAGATTTCAGCATCGCCGACAGCCCAATAAACACAAGCAGGGCCGAGGCAACCGCCGCCGCCAAGACCAGACCAGGAGGCGACTCGGGATTGATCAACTGCGTCCGCCCTAAGGTATCGGCGGCCCCAAGCACGGCACAGGTCAGCGCGACTCCGCCGCCGACCGCGCCGTAACCCAAAACCAGACTCCCCATTCCGACTCCCGACGCGAAAAGCGCTGCTCGAATGAAGAAGTCGTTACCGGCGACGACGCTGCCGCAGACCACACCGCACGCCAAAATTAGCAACAACGAAGGCACCGCTGCGCCATCTTCGGACAACCCAAAGAGCGGCGAGAGCCCCAGGCCAATTCCCAGACAAGCCAGAGGCGAAGCCCACATCGGAGCGTCCGCGCCGAACGCCATCCCCGTACCGATCAAGGCCAAACCGACCCCAACCCAACCCGGAACGACACGCGAGCGCTTGTTCAATGCCGAGACCGCCGCCGCCAAAACCACGCCGATCACCAATTGCCAATTCGAGAGCGAATCCACGATCAAGAGACGTGCGGTTTAGGCTACAATTGTTAGACAAAATGAACATGCCGGCCAAGAAAATGGAGTTTCAGAGCCAGAGCTATCAAACCTTCTGGCCCGCGGTACTCGTCAGCGAGCGCGCCGAGGCCAAATCGAAGGAGCTCGAGATCCTTTACGACGGGTTCGCCCGATCTTTCCAAGCCACCATCGTCGGTGTGCTGAATGAATCGAAAAGAGCGAAAGCGAAAGACAAAATCCAGGTCGTCGAATTGATGCACGACCAGAAAATGCCGTCGGGAATCAAGCTGAGCTACCGCATCGACGGGCAAAACCTGTTCATTTGCGACCTCTGGTTGCCCGTCCAGCCAACTTTGTTCTGACGGAAGCCTTGTGCAGGGCGCTAAACTGCGGCGTATTCGCGCTTGTCGTAGACCAGGTCGCTCGCCATCTTCCAAACATCCGCGTCGATTTGGTTCTCTGGCTTGATCTTGCTGAAGTGCACGATGGCCGAGGACAAACCGGCCTCGCGGGCGTAGTGGAGGAAGGCCGAATTGACGACCATTCGGAGCGCGGGTTTGAGGCCAAACGAGATGTTTGAGACGCCCAGCGTGGTGTTGACGCGCGGGTGGCGCTTCAGGAGTTCTTCGATGGCGCGGATCGTTTCGATTCCGGCCTGGCGGAACTCCTCATCGCCGGAGCCCAGCGTGAAGGTGAGGCAGTCCACGAAGACATCGTGGTCGGGCACGCCATATTCGCGCGTCATGGCGAGGATGCGCTCGGCGATTTCGACCTTCTTTTGCCAGGATTTGGCCATTCCGTCCTCATCGATGGTGAGCGCGACGACGCCCGCGCCATATTGCTGGCAAAGGGCGAGAACCTTGCGCGTGCGCGCCTCGCCATCCTCGAAATTGATGCTGTTGATGATGGGCTTGCCGGCCAAACACTGCAGCGCGCGCTCGATAACGGGGACCTCCGTGGAGTCAATCATGATTGGCACGGTGACTTTGGTGTTGTAGCGGCTGAGAACCTCGGTCATGTCGCGAACTTCGTCGCGGCCCACGTACGCGGTGCAGACATCTAGGACGTGCGAGCCCTCGCCTTCCTGCTCGCGGGCGAGCTCGGTGAGACCTTCCCAATTCTCCGCGGCGAGCATTTCCTTGAAGGCCCTGGAACCATTGGCGTTCGTCTTCTCGCCGATGATGAGATAGCTGGGCGCCTGGTCGTACGGCTGGAATTGGTAAAGGCTGCTGCACCCGACGAGCTTGAGCGCGCTGGCTTTCTCGTCCGTGTTCAGGTTGAAGTCGAAATTCTTGTACGTTTCGCGTTGCGATATCCAATGGGCGGGGGCGTTGTGCTTGGCTCCTTTGAGTCTTTCGCTCACTGCCTTGATGTGCTCGGGCGTGGTGCCGCAGCAACCGCCGCACATGGCGACGCCGAACTCATTGACGAAGCGCTCGTGGTGCTGCGCGAGGTCCTCGGGGCCGAGTTTGTAGACGGCCTTGCCCTTTTCCATGACGGGCAGGCCGGCATTGGGCTGGATGCTGATCGGGCGGGTGCTGTTTTGCCCGAGGAAGCGGATGTGCTCGGCCATTTCGACTGGGCCGGTGGCGCAATTCATGCCGAGCGCGACAACTTCGGGGAAGCACTCAAGCATATTAAGCGCCGCACCGATTTCGGAGCCGACAAGCATGGTGCCGGTCTGTTCCATCGTGACCTGAACGATAACCGGCTTGAGCGTTTCGGTCTCCGCCATGGCGCGCTTGGCCGCGACGACGCCGGCCTTGACCATGAGCAGGTCTTGCAGGGTTTCGAGCATGAGGACATCGACGCCGCCCTCGATGAGCCCGACGAAGCAGCGCTGGTAAGTCGCGACGAGTTCGTCCCAACTGGTTTGGCCGAGGCTGATGAGCTTGGTGCCTGGGCCGAGCGCTCCGGCGACGAACTTGTTTTCGAACTGATTGGCGGCGCGGCGGGCGACAATCGCGGCCTGTTTGGAGAGCTCGTAGTCGAGCTCAGGAATGTCGTAGTCCGCGAGGACAAGGCCACTGGAGCCAAAGGTGTTGGTTTCGACAATATCGCTACCGGCGGCGAAGTAACGGCGGTGAATGTCCTCGATGAGATCCGGGCGGCTGACGCAAAGGGCCTCGTTGCAGCCTTCCATATCGGCCCCGTTGAGCCGAATTGCGGCGTCGCGGATGACTTGGGCGACGCCTTCGGTCGGGAGGTCGAAGTCCGCTCGAGTCAGCCCGGCGCCTTGGATTTGCGTGCCCATCGCGCCGTCCCAAATGAGGACACACTCGGCAAGAGCATCAAGGAATGCGGACTGAAACTTCACACCCTATTATGAGCCGTCGAAAGTCAAACTGAACTGATCATTGTCGCCCTTGCCATAGAAACGGACGCGGAGTAGCCGGCTCCCCGAAACCTCGATCGTGCCGCCGCCAAAGGCGTTTTGGTACGTTCCAGAGCGGATAGAGGTGACGTTAAAGCCATAAACATTGGGCTCGTGTTGCATCCAGCGGCCCTTGATCTCCCGCCGCAGACCACGATCACCGTCCAATGTGAGGGTCAAAACCCCATCCGCGCCCAGCGAGACGGTTACCTTGTTGTAGTTCTCCAACGGCATTGCCGGTAAGTCGGCCCGGTTCGGCGTCATTTTGAATTTGCCAACGCCTCGTTGGGAAAAAAGTTGGGTGGTTGGCGAAGTGGTTCCCGTTGCGTTGACGCGCCAGCGAAATCGTATTGGCTGTGGGCGCGTTGCAGATGTTGCGCCCTCGAACGTGGAATCAACGACACTTCCCGCTGAGTTGAGATAAAGCAACCCTCGAATGACGGCTTTCTCGCCGCCAACTTCGGTCAGGATGATGTTGGTGTTGCGGTCACTTCCATCGATCACTGCGTAGCCAAAGGCACTCAGCGGCGACGTCATGGTGACCGTGCTGTCGGCGCGGATTTGGAGGGTGAAGTCAGCGAACTCATAGGTTCGATCTCCATTCGTCATGTTGCCCGATCCCGTCAATCGATAGTTTTGCGCAGCGCTGTATAGCATCGGCGAGGCGAGTTCGCTTCGCCGCACCAGAATAAGGCTTTGGGCGTCTTGGCTTGGGGCAGGTGTAAATCTTAGCGATCGTGCTTCGCCATCAATCCTAATCAAGGTGAAGCTCGCCCCTTCTTGAGTTGGAATCGTCGCGTCTTCAATCCGAAAAGTTGTGGTGGTTCCTGCTCCCGTCCACCGCCCGAAGAAGTAGGCGTTTGTGAAGTTCTCCCCCATCAGCCGAACAACACCGCGGCCCCCTTCCTTGAGTTCAACCCGAACAGAGGATGGTCGGCCCGAGTATCTTCCTATTCTGAATTCGCCTCGGCCGGTCGAGAATTCGGCCCTAAATGGAGCGGGCTGCGACAGAGCGAACTGGGTGAGAGCGAGCAGTAGTCCAATAATTGCGAGAACGCGGAGCATGAACTTAGTATAGAGGACGAATGCGCTACGATGAACTATGATTCGAACTGTTGAGGATGCCATCGCGCAAATCGCTGAGCGCAGGGAAGGGCAGATTGTTTTGGCATCGAGTCGAGCTATTACGGATTTGCGTGTGGATCGATTAATTCTGGGACCAGCTACGAAGGAAGATTTGGATTGGTACTTGGTCGGCTGGCCAGAGGGCGCGGCCTTTCAGCTCTTGTCGGCAAGGGTGGACAAGGTGGACTTAGAGGAGGGGGAAGCGCTTTTTCTCCCGGCCCAGAGGGACGCCATTCACCGCGGCGGATTGCAGGGTCTCGCCGACGTCGTCGCGCGGCTGATGGAGCCCGATACCGGCTGCCCATGGGATCTCGAGCAGACTCATGTGACCCTCAAGAAGTACTTAATCGAGGAAGCCTATGAACTGATCGAGGCGATTGATCAGGAAGATCGCGAGGGCATGATCGAGGAGCTTGGCGATGTGCTACTACAGCCGATGATGCACGCTGAATACGCGCAGCGACGCGGCGAATTCGACCTTCCGCTTATTGCCCAGCAACAAGCCGAGAAGTTGGTTCGGCGGCACCCGCATGTTTTCGGCGACAAGGTTGCGAACACGGCCGAGGAAGTACTGGCAAATTGGGACAGGGTCAAGCGAGCTGAGAAGGAACGGCATAGCATTCTTGAGGGTATTCCCGCCGCGATGCCTCAGCTCTTGAGGGCTCTGGAAACCAGCAAACGAGCAGCTCGGGCCGGGTTCGAATGGCCCGACTTGGAGGGTGTCTTTGCGAAGCTGAACGAGGAGATCGATGAACTTGATCGGGCCATTGAGGAAGGCAATGTGAAGGAGCAAAGCGACGAGCTGGGCGACCTCTTATTCACTGTCGTCAACATCGCCCGCTGGCTCAAAGTGGACCCTGAAGAAGCCTTGCGGACGATGTTAACTCGCTTCACGGCAAGATTTCAGCAGATGGAGCAAAGCTCGGACAAGCCCCTTAGCGAACTGAGCCCTGAACGCTGGGATGAGCTGTGGGAGAAAGCAAAGGCTGGGGAATAGCTGGGTTTTGCCGAGTGTGGCTGGGAAATTGTCAGCAAGACCCAGCCATTCCAAGCTATTCCCAGCAACACCCAGCGACTCCAGCTTAACCAACTAACCGATCAAATTCGTTAACATCCGCCTCGATCATTGCCAGGCTGTTCTCCCAGAACTTCGAGGTTGTAATGTCGATGTTGAACCGCCGAGCCAGAGTCGGTGCATCAGCAAGACCAGTCGAGGACAACAGATCATCGTAGGAGCTCTTAAATGCTTCCGGATCCTGTTTATAGATCGCATAGAGACCGAGCGAGAAGAGCAGTCCGAACATGTAGGGGAAGTTGTAGTAGCTTCTGCCGCCACTGTAATAGTGGCCTTTGACCGCCCACATGTAGGGGTGGCGATGCTCGGATAGCCCATCACCGTAGGTTTGACCTTGGGCCCACAGCATCGTGTCGCACAATTCATTGGGGCTCATTGCACGGATCGATCGCTTCTCAAAAACGGCTTGCTCAAAGAGGAAGCGACTGCTGATATCGACGACAGTTTGCGTCGCTCTTTGTAAGCTTTGCTCAAGAATGCTAATCTTTTCTGCGTCATTTGCGTTCGCCATGGCGGCATTCGAGATGATCGTTTCGCAGAAGATACTTGCAGTCTCGGCCAAGGTCATCGGAGTCTCTTTCTGCAGTTCCGTGCGCCCGTGGAGGCAAAGGTTGTGGTAGCCGTGACCAAGCTCGTGGGCCAGAGTGCTGACCGAGCCAAAGGAAGGCTTCCAAGTCATCAAGATGCGGCTCTCATCGGCGCGGATGCCCATGCAGAAAGCGCCATCTCGCTTACCAGCGGCAGGTTGCGCGTCTATCCAGTTCTCTCGGAAAGATCGGTCGGCGAACTCGCCCATGCGCTGGGAATAGGAATGGAACTGCTTAGAAACAAACGCCGCACCTTGATCATATTGCCATTCGGTCGTTTCCTCACCGACCGGGGCGAAGAGGTCATACCAATCCAATCCGGCTTCACCAGACAAAGCTCGCGCTTTTGCCTTGAGGTACTTGCGCATGGCCGGGAAGGCGTCTCTCGCCGCGCCCATCATGGCGTCAAGCGTAGCTAAGTCCATATTCGTATCGAAGACGGCGGCCTCAAGAGGTGAATTCCATCCTCGCTTGCTGGAAAGCAAGCCGACTTCGCCCTTGATCGCGTTCATCGATGCGGCAAGGGGAACTTCAAACTCCTTCCAACGCGCCAGTTCAGCCTCGTAAGCCAGCCGCCGGACGGTTCGGTTAGGATCGTATGCCATCGCTCGACACACCGGCATTGGAACGGTTTGCGTGCCGTCAGGCAGTTCAACAACAACCGAAATTTGGGAAGTCACGTCGCCATGTAAGCGCGAGAAAGCGGTCGAACCGGTGCGGGTGAGGTCGGCGGCGAGAGCCTCCTCGGCGGGGCTCATCTGATGCTTCGCTAAGGAGCTGCACCTCTTAATAAAGAATTCGTGAGCCTTGGCAACCTCCGAATTAGCAAGAAGGGCAGCCGAGTCTTGCGCCCCAACCCAAGCGATCAGTCGGCTTTCAAGCTTGGTGGCCTTCGAGAACATCGGCTCCATCTCGCTTAGCTTTGCTTGGGCGAGTTCATTCTTTGCATCTGTTGAGACGAACTGATAGATGAAACCGCGGACGGTGCGCGCATCAGATTCAAACTGGTTCCATTGCGGAAGCAATTTATCGAGAACGAAATGAGCTTGACTAGACGTCATTCCGCCGTGCACTTCGGCTGCGTCGAAGTTCTGCTCCAATTCCTCCAGAAATTTCTGGAGCCCTTCAAAGGCGGCTGAGAACTCGGAGCTATCGAGCGAAGGAAAGATGGACTGAGTGTCCCACTTTGGGGCTGAGATTGTTGTTGACATGCGGTAACTCTGTAAGGCGGTGTATCCGTAGTATGGCTTGGAGAGAATGAACTTGGTATCAAGAGATGGAAATCTGAAATCGAAGATTAAGCTAGACGAGACCGATGTGGCAATTCTTCGTCTGCTTCAAAGTGACGGGCGAATCACCAATGCAGATCTCGCTCGAAAAGTTCAGCTTTCGCCCCCCAGCATTTTGCAACGAGTTCGCCGACTTGAGGATGCTGGCCTCGTCGACAAGTACGTTGCAATTCTTTCGGCTCGTCGGCTTGGATATCACATTACGGTATACGCGCAGATTAGCCTCCAACTGCACCAAGATCAGCCAATCGAAGCCTTCCGTGATTCAGTGGCCTCAATTCCGCAGATCATGGAGTGCTATCACGTCAGTGGCGAATTCGACTTCTTGCTCAAGATTTTAGTTGAAGACATGTCAGCCTATGAGGCCCTAGTACGAGAGAAACTAAGCACGATTAAGGGTGTGGGCAAGATCCAGAGCTGCTTTGTTCTGGGCACAGCCAAACACACAACAGAAGTTTCGCTGTGACTTTTCTGTTATGATGATTTCGTTTTGGAGCACGAAGACCTAAGTAAGTCTCACTTGAGGGCATGGGAGGCCCTTGTTCGGTCGCACGGTGCGCTCATAAAGTCGATTGGGACAAGAATGGACGCCCAGTGCGCCATTGGCTTGGCCACATATGAAGTTCTCCTGAGTTTGGAGCAGGCTCCGGGCGCCAAAATGACCATGGGTGAACTTGCTGGCATTGTGATTCTTAGCCCAAGTGGTGTCACGCGGCTCGTCGATCGCCTCGAAAAGCAAGGGCTGGTCGCACGAGAAACTAATGCGGCCGATAAGCGTAGCTTCTACACGGTTCTAACACCAGCCGGCCGCGCCGCAAGGGAGAAAGCATGGCCCGTCTTTCGCGATGGCATTCGAGAGCACTTTGTGGCTGGGCTCTCTGATGATGAAGCGGATGCACTGACAAACTTACTCCTCAAGTTCGTCAAGAAAGGGGTCGGTACGACTGTTCACCTTTGAACGGTCTTGACAGCATGAGCGAACCTCGTTCATAATCGCTGGGCTACACAACTTTATGCCGACCGTAAACCAACTCGTCCGCAAGGGCCGCCAGACGGCCAAGGTGAAATCGAAGTCACCGGCGCTCAAGTCGAATCCATTTCGACGTGGCGTATGCACGATTGTGCGAACCCAAACCCCGAAGAAGCCAAACTCCGCTCTTCGTAAGGTCGCTCGTGTTCGCCTTACCAATGGCACTGAAGTTACCGCCTACATTCCTGGCGTTGGCCACAACCTCCAGGAGCACTCGGTTGTGCTCGTTCGGGGCGGCCGTGTAAAGGACCTTCCTGGTGTGCGCTACCACATCGTTCGAGGAACTCAGCAAACCGCGGGCACCACGAACCGGATGCAGGGGCGATCGAAGTACGGGACCAAGCGGCCCAAGGCACCCAAGTCCTAAGGAGATTTAGAAGAACATGCCACGAAAAGGACCAGCACCCAAGCGAATCATCACTCCGGACCCTGTTTATAACAGCGAAATGGTCCAGCGGTTCATCAACCGCATGATGCTCGGCGGCAAGAAGACCATCGCCGAAAAGATCTTTTACACCGCCCTTGCTCGTTGCGAAGAGCAAGCTGGCGTGCCTGCCATCGAGGTTTTCGATAAGGCCATCGCGAACGTGATGCCAAACGTTGAAGTTCGGGCTCGCCGGGTTGGTGGTCAGAACTACCAAGTCCCGATGGAAGTGCGCCCGGTTCGTCGCCGCACCCTCGCCCTTCGCTGGCTCGTCGAGAATGCCCGCAAGAAGAGCGGTAAGACCATGATTGACAAGCTTTCCGCGGAACTTCTTGATGCCTACAATGGCACGGGAACAAGCGTTAAGAAGAAGGACGATACCCACCGAATGGCCGAAGCCAACAAGGCTTTCGCTCACTACCGGTTCTGAAACCCAGACTTTTCCACTTCAGCGAGGAGCGAAACATTCAGGTGTTCGTTCCTCGTTCTCCTTTGGCCCGCCCGGAAGTTGAACCTCTGGTCTGGAGCGTGGCAGAATGGAACGCGCCGCAATACTATGTTCCGCGGGATTGCCCGCGCATGGTGTTTTGGGCTGGCCCGGAGACTTCTGCGTCTGATTGCATCGAGTTCTTGGGTTCGGCACGGCGGGTGATGGCAGTGGAGCCAGGCTGGCTTCAGAAGATTCACTCAGCGACAATCGTTCGCTATGAGTTCGAGCCAGGCTCTTTCGCGTGCATCGATGAAGTCGCCGGAACGTGGGTGAGTCGAGAAACCTTGGCCCCGACAGCTGAAGAAGTTCTAATGCACTTGCCCGACCGCATCGCCGCAGAAGGCATCGAGCTGAGGGCAGTCGAAAACCTGTTTGGCCTTAGCCAGCGAATCGCCGGCACAACGCTCCGGTTCTCAGGCAATCGGCTCCGCAACTGCCTCGGCGCCTAGTTACCACGCCTGCCGCTGCGCTTCAGCCAGGCAGTACGGGCACTGAACCCGGTTCTTGCCCGCCGGGAAGCTGATCAAGCCCGCGCAGTTGATGCAGTTCACTTCAGGATGCTCGATATCCACCACGGTGCCGCAGTCTTCGCAGACCATTTTCTTGCCGCCCTTCATGGCGTTCAGGTCGCCGCCGCAGCCGCCGCAGTGGCGCAGATCGGTTTCGGTCGGTTCGAGCTTGCTGTATTCGCCCTTCAAGCCCGTCTTCTCGATCATCTTCTCGGAGTCGGCTTCTTGCAAAGTCGGGAGCCAGCCTTGGCAGAACATCGAGATCGCCATGCGGCGCTGGAGCGATTGCGGCGCTTGGTCAGGATGCATGTCGATCACGCCCTGATCCTTCAACACGGCAAAGCTATGATCAAGCTGCGCGATCACGGTGTCGAACATCGGCCAAAACGTCTCGCTTTTCGCGGTCACGCGAGGGAACATGCCCTCCCATTGAATCCCGCGCACTTGCTCGTTCACCTTCGCCGCGAGCTCCTGATACTGCGCGTCGAACTCGTTCACCGTCGCGCTGGTCGCCATGTACTTCACCAGCTGCGCGCGGTACTCGGGGTCTTTCTTAGCGCGGGGCGAAACCGCGTTCGGGCAAAGCTCCACCCATCGGTCGTAGAGCCGCTCCTGAATCGCAAAGAACTTGTCGCGGTCTTTGGTTTGCCGGGCCAGTTGCGCGTCGGCATTGGTCTGCCGCACGAGCTCCTCATAGGCCGGCCCCGGCATCGCCGACTGCGGGTTCTCGCAGGCTTTCTGAAAGTCGTAGTCGGTCAGGCTCCCGCAGAAGTCGCAGTACACATAGGCCGTCTTGGTGGGCAGGGTCTTCGCGCCGCCGCAGGTGTGGCAGGTGGTCTTCTTCACAAACGCCGTGCGCGCCTCGGCCTTCTGCCCGGTCAGCATCTCTATGTTCTGCGTGGCCGCCGCCATCATCTCGGAGTTTGACATCTGCGACCAGTCCTGCTTGGTTTGGTCTTGAAAGGCGGCCTGCATCTCCTTGGCCTGCTTGATGATGTCCATCAATCCCGGGTCATTCTCCTTCCCATCCCCGCCGCCAAAGATCTTCTTGAAGATGCTCATGAGGTTAGTATAGAGGGAGTTTGGTGAAATGTGGAGGGATGTTGAGGGATGTGGCGGGACATGGCGGGATGATTGATGGATAATGGCAAAGTAGGGTGTGAACGACGATGAAAAAGCTAACGAAACGGGACAAGTGGGTTCTTTCGTTCGCCTTCCTGCTTTGCAGCCTAGCTCTGGTCGCAAGTGATGCCGTCTGGCGAAGTTCAGATACAGCAGTCGTGCGCGTCCGGCTCGAAAGTGACAGTGCTTCGCCGGTTTCCCTCCATTACAACACGCCGATGCTGTTTTCGCAAACCCGGCCAGCGGACGTGGTGGTCGCCAATGCGACGGAGATTCAGATCGAGATTCCGGCCGGCCGTTCTGTGGTCGAGATGAGGTCTGGCGGTCGATCCAAGAAACTCACAATTGACGCGCCGCCGGAGCCCTCGGATGACTGGGTTTTGAATGGAGATCGACTCACGATTGACGCCTCATTTAGCCTCGTAGATGCTTTGTGAGGCTGGACCCCTGAGTTGATTTTGTACGGTGATCAGTAAGCCCCAACGGGGCGGGATATCATAGCGAAGGGCGTAGCCCTGGACACCGGCACCACCCAACCTCAAGCCCTGAAGGGGCGGCGTAGCTACGACGTCCTTCTTTCAATAATCCGGTCAAAAAAATTGTTCTCCCAGCAAAAAACCCTATAGAATAGTTACGAGGGAAACGGTTGCGTTGCCCTTTGAGGATTGAAATGAGGAGTACGTTATTGAGTTTTGGCGTTGTGGCTGCGTTACTTTCGCCACAAATTAGTTCGGCAAGTTTCGCAAATCACGATCCGAACGATCCACTAACCGGTTTTGATGCAAGCAGTCAAACCGTAGGAGGGTTCCTAAACTCGTGGTCGCAGGATTCTTCGGTTCGAGTTATGAATACGAACTACTCGGGCAGTGGAACGCTTATCGGTCGGAGAAGCAACATTACGATCAATGGCGAGAAGTACCATAAGCTCAGCTTCGTCACCGCGGACCACGTGATGAACAATCGGACGTTGCATAGCATAGGCTTTGAAGGGAGCCAGTACTTTGATCTTGTGACCCTTCTTCCGGTCACCGTGGGCCGATTTTCGGCCAATGTCGGTGCGGCGACGAACTGGGAATACACCTATTCTCTTGGCCTGCGCGATATGGGCTTCTTGGGCGTCACCATTAAATACTCGAACCTTACTGCTGCCCAAAATAAGTACTTAGAGCAACTGAGTCCGCTCCAGATCGGCGTGGTTGGCGACGATTATCGAGGCGCGGCGCGAAGCTATGGCTATGGGGTCTCGGGAACCTACCAATACGACTTTAACTTCAACAAGATTGGCTTTACGGTGACCAGTGATCGGCCCTACGGCACCCACCGCTACGTGAACCACAACATCCTTCGGGGCGGCAACGTGGAGACCAGTGGCGGTCTATATAACTACGGTCAGCTCAGTTGGAACTGCAGTTCGGTGATTGGCGAAGGGCAATTGGCTGCAGGCGATTCTGGCGGTTCACTTGTCGTCAATGGCAAGCTCGCCGGCGTGAACACTTACGTTCAATCTACGACCAGCGCCTTGTATGGCACGTATTATGCATACGGTCTGCATGGCGGCGCATACCGTCTTACAGATGACGATAAGACATGGCTGCTTCAATCAGCCGCGACTTATCAGGCTGCCGTTCCAGAACCGGCAACGATGGCAACTCTTGGGTTAGGTGTCGCGGCGATGCTTCGAAGGCGGCGATCCGCGAAGAGAGCCAAGCGTTGAAACACAAAGAGCCCGAAGGCATCGCCTTCGGGCTCTCGAACTCACGAACTAAACCTACGCCGCCTGTTGCAGGAAGAACTCGCCGCCGCTTGGGTAGATCAGCGCCTCGTTGCTGGGGCCGGAGACTTGCTCGTTGCGCGTCGAGGTGACGCGGAAGAACTTCTCTTGCCCTGGCGCGAAGCCGTTCAGCTTGATGCGCGTGGTCGTAAAGTTGCCCAGGGCCGTCCAGCCGCCGGTCGAACCGCGCACTTCCACCGTAAAGACGGCGTTCGGCGGGTTGCCATTGCGCTTCCACTTTAGCTCCACATCGCCATTCGCAAAGGGCGTGGCGACGAGGTCGGTTGGCGTGGTCGCATTGCGCTTCACGGGCGGGTTTCGCTCGGAAAGGCCAGCCGCCTTCAGCATCGCATTGGTCACGCTTTGCTTGGCATAAATGCGCTTGGTGAACTCGGCAGTGAGGTCTAAGACCTCCGCCCAAGCCATGTTTCGGGTCTCGAACATGGCCAGCTTGTGCTGATTGGCGTCCTGAGCCGTTTCGTACTTGACCAACAAGTCTGTCTTGAGATCGCCCAACGCTTCGCACTCCGAAGTGGTGACGCCATAGTTGGTCGGTGCCTCGATGACGACGCTGAGCATCGTGTTGATCTGTTCTACTAGATTTGGAATGTCGACTTGTCTAAAATCGTTGGCCATGTTAGGACCTCCTTGGGAGGGGTTGCCTCCATGTGAGTTCTTCCACGCCGGTAAGGTTTTTGGGGAAAGCCCCGCCCAAACCTGGCACGATTGCCGGGCCGTTGAGCGTGAATGAAATTCGGCAAACGTAAATTAAACTGATTTCCACCGCGAAGCAACTTCCTTCCATCAAGGAGGGAGCTAATCCCTAGAGGATGGAACGGTGTTCCACGACCAACTCCCTCGCTCCCATCGCGAAGAGCCCGCCTCGCTCCAGCAACCTCCTCACCCCCTTTCCGATGGAAAGGGTTTCCACGTTGGAGTGAGCGGATCGCATGGCCGATGGAAGGTCTTACGGCTTCAGGGCTTGCGTGACGGGGCGTGGCAGCTTGGTGCACATGCCCGATACCGTCACCCAAACCCTGGCACGCCTGGAGGAATAACCCGGCCACGCGAGCGGGCTCCCTTCCAGTTTCTAAGAATTTTAGTGTAAAGTCCGCTTTATGGTTCGTAGCGCAATATTTGCCTCTCTTCTGGTATCCGGTTCAGTCTATGCACAGGAGGTTTACAAGGGAACACCGATTGACAGCGAAGTTGCTGAGGCTGAACTCGAAGTTATGAAAGGGGCAATCGATTCAGCTGACGACGGACCATATGACCTGGTGTATGTTGTCGATCTGGATGGGGAAATCACGTGTTCGGACGAGGCTGGCAGGAAGACTATCTGCGAATCTACTCCGACCGCCGATCCGATGGTTTGGATAAACGATGTTGAAGGGCCGTTTACCGCTTCAAGCCATGGTACTGAGCTCATGTTTGAGCCGCTCCAGCTAAACCCGTTTTCTTATCTTGTAGTCGGTCCTACCTTGCCATCCGCCCCACCTAGCGCACATAAGGGCACGGGCCCATATGTTCGTACCTTCTTGAAAGTTGCGCAGGGTAACGCGGCGACTAATACTGTGTCCTCAATGATGGTGTCCGGCAACCTTGCAGGTAGTCACCATTCTCACCAAACCCAACTGCTCAGCCCTTACCGACCAATGAACTACACGTACATCAGCCCTTGGTCTTTCAGCACGAGTAGATGGCGATCAGGCGGCGACTTCGGCTTCATCTTCAGTCACATGCGACGCGTTTGGGATCTATATTTTTTACGTAGCGGTAGTAAGCCCATCACGGTTTCCAGGGGAATATTGCCTGGTGCCTTTTTCCGGATCACGGCCCGATACACATATAGTCAGACCACAAACGCCCCTCTATTAAGTATGACTTTCGAGTATCAGCAACCGTCGGGTGGCATGCGGAAGGAACTGTTCAACTTTCATTTGCAAAATATTGGATGGGGTAACGCGAGTTTCGCAAGGCTGACTACAATTGCAATGGCCCCTAACGAGGGGGCTGATAACAGTTTGCACCTTTCTACGTCATGGCTAACTGACTGGGTGAAGTCGGGCTCTCAATCGTGGGCATGGAGTGCATGGCCAGACGGAGTCGCTGTTCAATGTTATCCCTCGACTCATACGGGTGTCAACGTGCCGTGGCCGCAGAACGTGTTCCCGGTCTCTACACATTCGTGGGCCGGTTCATCCGCTACTGACTCAGTTGACACGAGGGTCAAATGAATGCAATCGTCCTCGCCGCAGTGCTTTCGGCACAGGGTTCACCTGCGCGATATGAGACCGGAAAGGTATTGTCTTATTCTGGGAACTTACAGTTCCTAGTTCTCCTGGATAACGGGGAGAAGAGAACCCATTCATTGCCTGATACGGTTCCGGCGAAGAATCCGCGAGTTCGACTCAAGGCAGATTCGCTTTGCAGAAAGCTTGTCGTCGGTCGGAGAGTGCGCATTGATCGTGTGCTTGGAGGGCGCATGAGCTTAGAGGGTTCTGCTGACATCCACACCTCATTCGAACTCGCATTGATCACGACTGGGCTCGCGAGGAACTCGAGACCCGGGAATGACTGGAACAGAGTTGCAGAGGAAATTGCACGGGTGGCCTACGCTGGTGATTGGGAAGGACCAATCCCTCGTGTGAAGGCTGCCCTCGCCCCCCCTGTATATCAACGCAAAGGGGTCGTGCTTGTTGCAAATAGAAACTACGAGGTGGACTTTCTTTCTTACAGGGGCGACTTTAAGGTGCGGTTGCGCTTCCTGCCAATCTATTTTGAACGCCCATATCCCGTTATTGACTGCTTACTAGATGACATCAGACCTTCATCACGTTCGTCTGTTCGGACCAAGGCTGATCGCCTGATCAAGCACTGGTCGACCACCGGAATCTGGACGGCGTATGTTCGACCCGGTGGTACCGTGCCGAGAGTTCGCTTGTACGTTGGCGAAGACGGGCAGCCAGATATGCCTAACACTCTTCTGTTGCTGGGATTAGGAGTTGCTTCCCCAGAAGCTAGTAAGGAAGCCCGGGTGCTCGAGACTTTTGCAAAAGCTATGGAGCAAGGTCATTGGTCCAAATGACCCCCAAGGGTGGGCCGCAGGCCTAAAGTCACACCGCACCCCTGTGGCAAGAGAGGGGAGAAGAAAACCTTGCATTGAACCCAAGCCGCCTGCCATAATCTTGCATGGCAAAACACCCCAGTTCTGCCCCAAAAACCATGAAGGAGGCTGAGACCCAGGTTTTAGCGTAAGACAACGGCCCGCAAGCCGCCCTTGCCGCGAGTTCGGCATGGGTTTTTTGTTGAACCGCGACAACCGAAATCTCGAATCCAGAGAAACAAGAATATGCCCCGCTCGCACCCTCTAGAACTGCTCCGAAACATTGGCATCGCTGCGCACATCGACGCCGGTAAGACCACCACGACCGAGCGCATCCTTTTTTACACCGGCAAGTCCCACAAGATTGGGGAAGTGCACGATGGCGCCGCCACGATGGACTGGATGGAGCAAGAGCAAGAGCGCGGTATCACGATTACTTCGGCTGCGACCTCGTGCTTCTGGTCGGGCAGCAAGAAGGATAAGCCTGAGCACAAGATCAACATCATTGATACGCCGGGCCACGTGGACTTCACGGTGGAAGTGGAGCGCTCGCTGCGCGTTTTGGACGGCCTGGTTGCCGTTTACTGCGCCGTGGGTGGCGTTCAGCCTCAGTCCGAAACGGTTTGGCGTCAGGCGAACAAGTACAAGGTTCCTCGTATTGCTTACATCAACAAGATGGACCGCCTCGGCGCGGACTTCTTTACCGTCGTTCAGCGCATGCGCGAGCGATTGGGCGCGAACGCGGCTCCGATCCAGATTCCGATCGGCGCGGAAAGCGACTACAAGGGCTACATTGACCTGATCACCATGAAGGCCGCGCTTTATGACAAGGACGACGACACGGGCAAGACCTTCAAGGAAACCGATATTCCTGCCGACATGACCGACCTCGCCGCCGAATGGCGCGAGAAGATGATCGAGTCGATTGCCGACTACGATGAATCCATCATGGAGCGCTTCCTGGAAGGTGAAGAGATCAGCGAGGCCGACATCCGCAAGGCCCTGCGCGAAGGCACCTTGGCCAACAAGATCGTGCCTTGCATCTCGGGTTCGTCGTTCAAGAACAAGGGCGTGCAGGCGATGGTCGACTGCGTGATCGACTTCTTGCCGTCGCCGCTCGATGTGGATGCCGCCAAGGGCGTTGATCCGCACACCGACGAAGATCTCGTGCGCACCGCGAGCGACAAGGAGCCGTTCACGGCGCTTGCGTTCAAGATCATGAGCGACAAGTTCGTGGGTCGTCTCACGTTCATCCGCGTTTACTCGGGCACCCTCAAGAAGGGAACTCCCGTTTCGGTGAGCTTCCGTGATCCGGTCAGCAACGAGTTCCGAATCCGAACCGAGCGCGTGGGCCGCATTCTTGAAATGCACGCCAACGACCGAAAGGACATCGACGAAGTCTATGCCGGCGAAATCGTTGGCGTGATCGGCGTGAGCGACGTTCGCACGGGTTACACCCTCGCGACGGAAGATGATCCGATCTCGCTTGAGTCGATCAAGTTCCCCGAGCCGGTCATTCAGATCGCGATCGAGCCGAAGAGCCGCGCCGACCAAGAGAAGCTAGGCACCAGCCTTCAGCGCCTCGCCGAGGAAGATCCGACTTTCCGCGTCTTTACTGACCAGGATTCCGGCCAGACGATCATCAGCGGCATGGGCGAGCTCCACCTCGAAATCATCGTGGACCGCTTGAACCGAGAATTCGGCGTTCAGGCCAACCAGGGCAAGCCTCAGGTTGCTTATCGCGAGACGGTGAAGCAGAAGAGCAAGGCGACCGGAAAGTTCGTCCGCCAGACGGGTGGTTCGGGTCAATACGGCCACTGCGACATCGAGCTCGAGCCGCTCGAAGCCGGCCAAGGCTTTGTGTTCGAGAACAAGACCGTTGGTGGTTCGATTCCGAAGGAATACATCCCCGCCGTCGAAAAGGGCGTTCGCGAGGCTTTGCTGAGTGGCGTGCTCGCTGGTTACCCAGTCGTGGACGTGAAGGTAGCGGTCGTTCATGGTAGCTACCACGAAGTCGACTCGAACGAAAATGCGTTCAAGCAAGCTGGCATCATCGCATTCAAGGAAGCGATGAAGCAAGCGAAGCCGGTGATCAAGGAGCCGATCATGCACGTGGAGGTTACGACCCCCGAGCAAAACGTTGGTGACGTGATTGGTGACCTCAACAAGCGACGCGGCCGAATCGAGGGTCAAGAACTCGTTGTTGGCGGCACGGTTGTCATCAACTCGCAGGTTCCTCTGTCTGAGATGTTTGGCTACGTGACGACGCTTCGCTCGCTCACTCAGGGCCGAGCGACTCCGAACGTGACGCCTTCGCACTACGAAGAAGTGCCGAATAACATCGCGACGGAAATCATCGCGAAGTCGCAAGCCGGTCGGTAGTGCCAGGCAGACTTTAGTCTGCAATAACGGACGCAAGCGTTACGCTTGCGTCCGTTCCTATTGGGAGCGTCATTGGGATAGAATGCGCCAAGGAGAACCCCATGAGTACCGATCAATTAGAACCTACACAAGACGATACGCACGGCCCAACAAAGCCAGAGAAGGAGCATGCTTGGCTCCAGCAACTGGTCGGCGAGTGGAATGTGAGTACGGAAATGACGATGCCCGACGGCAGTGCTGCAACCGGCACTGGCCATGAATCGGTCAAGAGTTTGAACGGCCTTTGGGCTTATGTCGAGGGAGAGGGCAATATGCCCGATGGCGGCAAGATGCGCTACTTCTCGGGCATTGGCTTTGATGTCACGTTTAAGAAGTACACGGGCTTCTGGATCGCCGATGTGTCTTCGCACATGTGGAAATATGATTGCGAACTCAGCGCCGATGGTAAGAGGCTCACCATGAACTGCGTTGGCCCGAACATGATGGGTGGGGAGGGCGAGACGGCAAATTATCGCGATGTCATCGAGATCATCGACGCCAACACGCGAACGCTGACAGCATCGGGCGAGTTCGCCAATGGCGAATGGGTCCAGTTCATGAAGTCGACGCTTACGCGAGCGTAGTCCCGACGTCCCGACGTCCTGTAATTAATAAAAGAGATTCTCCCTTCGCTTCCGCGGAGAGTGAAACGGTCGGTGGAATCCCAGGGCGTTAAATGTGCGATGATCGCCGTATGGCGAGCGAATCGCGCAAAGAGATTGATGTGCCCCTTTTGGTCACTTGGGTCGCGACTGTAGTGGTCGGAATCTGGCTGAAGGCGCACTTGCAAGGACTTTGGCCGGACACCATGATTGGTCAAACCGACTCGTCAGATGAATCTAGTTTCAACCGAAACTTGGCGTTACCAATTCTTGCGTCGTCTCTCCCTCCTTTGTTGGTCTTGCTCCTCCAAGGCGGGGTTCTGCTATGGCGATTCGCGAGATTTCCAGTTATTGTCTGGACGGCTCTAGGGTTCATTGTTTCCATCTCGGCCCAGTCAGCGGGAATACTGGTTTTCAACGTTGTCATGGCGATTACCGGCAAGTCGATACCCGATCAAGGGATGTGGACTTTTGGGTTAGGGATGCTCATTACGGGCCTGCTTTGCGTCCTGATCCAGTCGTTTTTCCTGGCTTCAATCTTTAAGCGCGCCGAAGTGTGGCTCTATATTGGC
The DNA here is from genome assembly GCA_016788585.1 of Chthonomonas sp. Taxonomy (GTDB): domain Bacteria; phylum Armatimonadota; class Fimbriimonadia; order Fimbriimonadales; family Fimbriimonadaceae; genus JAFLBD01. Next base: position 46,566 of record JAEURP010000018.1, read on the forward strand.
GCAGCATATTACGGCCTTTGGTTCACGTTCGTGATCTTGATTCGCGCTTTTGAGCTACCACTGCCTCAGATGCTGGTTACTTGGTTGATCCCACTGCTCGGTGCAGTCGCGCAGGGGTATTGGCTTGCCGCAGAAGACTTAGCGGAGGAGCCCCATCCGGTGGTTGCGAGAAGTTAATGGCGCCATTTGCAAACTCACTGCGAACGCCATGCGCCAACCTGACTTATCCCTTGAAATTGCTCGTGTATTCCAAGTACAATCTATCCCGTCATTAGCCCCTCCGTGTGGTTGGGGTGAGACCGAAATCGGGCGACGGGTCGCCCTACCCTAACCACAAGGAATAGAACTGAAGAAAAATGGCAAGAGCTAAATTCGAAAGAAACAAGCCTCACGTCAACATCGGCACCATTGGCCACGTTGACCACGGCAAGACCTCGTTGACCGCGGCTATCACGGGCGTGATGTCGCAAAAGATCGCGACCAACAAGAAGGTTTCCTACGCGGAAATCGACTCGGCGCCTGAAGAAAAGGCCCGTGGTATTACGATCAACATTTCGCACCAGGAGTACGAAACCGACACGCGACACTACGCGCACGTCGACTGCCCTGGCCACGCTGACTTTATCAAGAACATGATCACGGGTGCCGCCCAGATGGACGGCGCGATCCTCGTTGTTGCTTCGACCGACGGTCCGATGCCACAGACTCGCGAGCACATTCTTTTGGCTCGTCAGGTCGGTGTGCCTTACATCGTGGTCTTCATGAACAAGACAGACCTCGTTGACGACGCCGAATTGCTCGAGCTCGTCGAGATGGAAATCCGCGAATTGCTCAGCAAGTACGGCTTCCCAGGCGACGACACTCCAGTCATCATGGGTTCGGCCGTGAAGGCTATCGAAGCTCTCGAAGCCGGCAAGGGTCTCGACGATCCGGCATTCAAGCCGATCATCGACCTCATGGACGCGGTTGACAGCTTCATCCCAACCCCAGAGCGCGACAACGAAAAGCCATTCTTGATGGCTGTCGAAGACGTGTTCACCATTACGGGTCGCGGTACGGTTGCTACCGGTCGCTGCGAGCGCGGAAAGCTTCTCGTGAACACTGAAGTTGAGATCGTTGGTCTTGCTCCAGAATCGCGAAAGACGACCTGCACGGGTATCGAAATGTTCCGCAAGCTTCTGGACGAGTGCCAAGCTGGCGACAACGTCGGTCTCTTGCTCCGCGGTGTTGAGCGAAGCGACATCGAGCGCGGCATGGTTATTGCCAAGCCCGGTTCGATCAAGCCACACACCAAGTTCAAGGGCGAAGTTTACGTTCTGTCGAAGGAAGAGGGCGGACGACACACCCCGTTCGTCCCCGGCTACCGACCACAGTTCTACTTCCGAACGACGGACGTTACCGGTACGATCGACGGCATCTTCACGACCGGTGGCGATGCTGCTGAAATGTGTATGCCTGGCGACAACGTTCAGATGGCGATTTCGCTTCTGGATGACAAGCCGATCGCTATGGAGCAGGGCTCCAAGTTTGCTATCCGAGAGGGTGGCCGAACGGTCGGCGCAGGCACGATTACCGAAATCATCAAGTAATCGAACCCGCCAAGAAAATCGCCCCTCTCGATTGAGAGGGGCGATTTCATTTTGTTTGGCTGAGGGTCATGCCATGGCAGATTGGCGCGCCTGCATGGCGATTGCGCTCAGGATGGCTTCGGTCAAGTCGTCGAGGTCAAATGTCTCTGTACAAGTGTTATCGGGGTAGGGAGGACGGTGGCAGCGACCTCGGGCCAAACAAGAGGCACATCCATTCTTTGGCCGAAGGAGGGTCACCCTTTCGGCAAGCGGTCGCCATCGCTCCGAAGGAAGAAACACCTTGCAGGAAAGGTCGATGACGGGCACCCGAAGGGCTGCAGCAAGGTGAGCCGGACCGGTATCGGGACTAATCACCAATTGGGCGCGGGAGAGCACTGATGCCAACTGCTCGATACCAGTCGGATGAAGGCGTTCTGAATCAGGAAATCTGATGCTGAGTTGTTGCGCCAAGGCTGACTCAGGCGAACTTGTTATGAGGGCGCCGAGGCCCAGAAGCTGGCAGACTTCAATTGCCTGAGTGAGGACGTCAAAACTTGGAGGTCGGTTTGATTTTCCAGTATCTGTGTGAACCACTACGTATTCCCGATCAATCCCGATTGGTTCAACCAAGGAGCGGAGATCAGGGTAGCGTGTGATGATCGGCAGTTCAGGGAAAGCGCAACGAAAATAGATGCCCCAAATGTTAGCCTGATGCAGGTTGCGTGGCAACCCTCGAGGCACGAGATCACTTGCAAACCAGCGATAGGCACCTCGGTCTTCCGCGATGATTCTCTTGGCCCTTAGCCTCTTGGCCAATTGGATGAATCTAAGATCAGGCTTGCCGAACTGGATGAGAACATCTATGGGGTGGGGAATGTCCTGAATGGTCGGGGCTACCAGTAGATTGGGGAAAAACTTGGCCACCCATCTAGTAGATTCCCCATCGTTGCAAATGACCTTGAGGTCAGGGTACCGAGGCATCAACTCGGCAAAAATGGACGCTAATACAATCGTATCTCCGAGCCTGTCGGCTGGCTTTGTGAGATAAGCAAGCATCTCTCTCAATTCTACAGGACGCGGAGCCTTGCGATGGTTGACGGAAATTAGGGGTTTAGGGCATTGCTATGTTAGTATTGAGTCATGAAAAGAGCAATATTCGTTTGTGCGCTTGCGTTTGGAACCGGAAGAGGCGCCTTTGGACAACTCAAGGGTGATCAGTACATTGCCTGTCCTTTGCCCGTAACGAACTCTCGCTCTCTCTCTCAATTGGCCCTTACAATTGATCTTGTCGACCAATTGCCCCTCTCTAAGACATGGATTGTTCGCGCCAAACGAGGAGAAACCGGCGAAGCCATGGCAAGGCGCCTTCGAAGATCCGGCCAATTCTCATTTGTCACCAAGGATAGGGTGCTCGCTCCTGCTGTTAGTCCAAACGATCCTCTTTTCAACCAGCAATGGCACTTGGCGCAGATCTCCGCCCCACGAGCCTGGGACTTCGTAATTGGCGCCCAGGCTCCCATCGTGGCGTTTGTAGATACCGGTGTTGACGTCAACCATCCGGACCTGATCCCAAACCTCATCCCTGGTTACAACTCCGTTCTAGATCAGTATCAGTCAAATGGCGCCACGGTGAGTGACAATACGGCCTCCTTTGCTCACGGAACCTTTGTAGCCGGCGTTATTTCCGCCAAAGGGAACAATGGAATAGGGGTTTCTGGCGTAGGGTGGAATATTCGGCTCCTACCAGTCAAGGCGAGCCACGACCCTAGCGGAGATGCTTTTGAGTCCGATCTCCTGCAAGGAGCTGAGGTGGCCGCTACCATGGGAGCAAAAGTAGTCAATGTCAGCTATTCAGGAGTCGAAGAGCCAGCAGTTCAAGTAACTGGTGCCGCCCTTAGGGCAAACGGTGTAAATCTCGTTTGGGCCGCTGGGAATGACGGTGTAAACCTCTCGGGATTTGACTGGCCGGACGTCACCGTCGTTGGAGCAACGCAATCTAATGATGTGAAGTCTGGATTTTCAAACTTTGGCCTTGCAGTTGACTGCTTTGCGCCGGGGTCTGCAATTCGCTCGACTTACAGGAATGGGCTGTACACAGTTGGCGACGGTACCAGCTTTGCCGCGCCAGCCGTTTCAGCGGCCCTCGCATTGATGGCCGAACGACAACCGGCCCTTACGCCGGCTCAAAGAGAGAATCAGATATTGCGGCGTTGCCGTGATTTAGGAGCGACTGGAAATGACGTCTACTGGGGATGGGGTCGTGTAAATCTAGCGTCAGCGATTGAAAGCCCAATCCGCAAGTATCACCTTTCGATTGTTGCGACTCCCTTCCCGGATTCGAACACGTGGGGTACATGGATGGATGACCAAGGAAACTTGCTTATGGAGCTTGCTACTCCATTAGAAGGCTCCCACCATTACCGTGCCTTGAATGGGATGCTGACTGGTCCGGTTCCGCCGCCCTATCCAATCCCAAGCCCGGTTTCTGCACCCATTACCGATGTGAGTAACAATGGACTGGCTGTAGGATTTGCCTACGATCAATCGACTAGTAATGGCTTTTGGGGAAGCCTTGGTGGTTCGCAAGGATTCACGAACTACCCGATCGTCAATGGTTATTCTTGGGTTCAACCTTTGGGAGTGAACGACCTAGGCGATTCTGTCGGGCGATACGCCCACGTGGGCGACTTCAGCGCAGAAGTCGGTTTTATTCGAAGGGCCAATGGAACGACGTCCTTCCCGGCGCCGGTCGCCACCTTTGGGCGCAATTCCCTCTACGGCATCAATGATTTGGGGCAATGTGTGGGCCAGTTCTTCGGACCAACCCCGCTTTACACTGACGGAACGGCTCTCATCCAATTGCCCGTTCAGAACGGCTTTAATCTCGGTCACGCGAATCGGATAAACAACAATGGTTTCATCGTTGGCTCAGTTTCAGCAAGCAACACCAATTTCCACGCCGTTTGGTGGCAGCTTGGGCAACTATCTGACATGTTCATGTTCGACTCGCCCGCAAATTGCTTTGCCGACGACGTCAATGATCGCGGAGAAGTTGTCGGCCGCGAATACACGTCTCCGGCCCTTGCTGCGACATACGCTTACGTTTTCGAAGGTCACTCCAAAGGACGGCTTCAAGATCTGCTTACCGCGCCTATGCCGGTAGGAATTGTGAGAATCGGCGGGTCGCCAACGATTACGAGGAGTGGTGTGATCACGGCCTCGGCCTTTACCGAGAATGGTCGCGCCCTGCCTTGCTATGCCACCCCCATCGACTCATCAACGATGACAGTATCGGTCGGACAAATGGGAAGTTCTCCAGTCTATGTGGGTTCGATCCCACCCTCGCTATCAGTAGAGTTTGCTACGCCCGATGGAGTCGACATACCCGGAACTGCATATCAAGCGTCGTATTCCGGCGTTACCGGGCGAGCCAACCTCGTCGTTCCTCTCTCGGTGACAGGGGATTTCAGACTTCGGCTACGGCTTAACTCCTCAGTCGTACCCGGGTATTCAGGTTGCCCTTACTTGTCACGGCTTTATCCGCCCTTGGCAGAACCTCCGCTACCTTTCGACACGTACACAACTCCCTTGATTGAGATGTATCCAGGTGACGTCAATGGTTCAGGCGAGATTGATGCGGCTGACATCGATGGGGTTATCGAACAATTTGGGACAGTATCTGGTGGACCGGGATGGTTGGGTACCGGTGATGCCGATGGCTCTTCCGAAGTCGACGCAGGCGATATCGACTTAGTGATTGCCAATTTTGGGCTAGCGGCCGAGTAACTCGGGTACAATTCCGCCTGTCGTAAGGTTGGGGATGGGCATGCCGCCCTCTTGGAATTTACGATCTGAGAAACTTATGAAGGCACCACGAGTACGTATTCGTTTGCGCGGCTATGACCACCGCGTCTTGGACATTTCGGCTGAGAAGATCGCCGAAACCGCCCGCCGCACCGGCGCGCGAATTAGCGGCCCAATTCCGCTTCCGACCAACATCCGCAAGTTCTGCGTGATCCGCGGCCCCCATATCGACAAGGAGTCGATGGAGCACTTCGAAATTCGAACTCATAATCGCTTGATCGACATCAACGAGCCCAACAATAAGACGATTGACGCTCTAATGCGCCTGGACCTTCCCAGTGGCGTAGACATTCAGATCAAGACCTGACCTCGTCAGATGCAGATTCTTGGAACGGGTTGCCCGACTGGGCAACCCGTTCTGTGCATCTAAGGGGTATTCCAACAAAGCGGATAAGGGTTAACATTCGCATAGCCCCCTATTCTTACTGGGTTCATGCAGATTCTGGCTTTGAGCCCGCTAGGCTGAGAGGAATTGATTTACAATGGAGTTGACGCAGTTTGGCGTCCGCTCAGCCATTATTTGGGTTGGCGTTTTTTTGAGGATTATGAAAAAGCTACTTTGGATTAGTGCGACGTTGGCGTTGGCTGGCTCAGCCATGGCTTGGCAAGTGTCTCTGGGTATCCGCGAAACCAATGCCGCCGGCGGTCTCGACGTCGGCGTTGGAAACAATGGTGGGACGGCAGGTGGTATCGAGTGGATCAACCTGGATCAAACGACCTTAATCACCGACGGCGCCTGGCACCTTTACACCTGGAACTTCACTGGAGCAACTGTTACGGGGTTTGCGGGAGGAACAGCGAACGGGACTCTGCAGGGCAACTATGGTGTTCTTGAGAATATCAGAGTTCGGAACAATGGTGGCACTACGAACGCGATCACCTTATGGATTGATGATGTGACCAGCGCCAACGATGCCGGAAGTACTACTTTCGGTACCTTCGAAGGTTACGCGAACAATGCTGTGGCCCGATTCCAGCGTGCGAACTTTTCGGGTTCATCGACCAACGTTGCAGGTGGAGCTACTGCCGGCGTCGACGGATCGACTGCTTACTCCGGTAGCAAGTCATACAAGTTCAACTGGAGCCATACCACCAATGCCACGACGAACTGGGCTCGGCTGACATCGGGCGCGGGCGGCGGATTGCTCGACCCCAACTCGATGGTTCGACTAGATGGCAATGCTCGTGTAAGTTTCTGGGCGAAGGCGACGGTCGTTCCTGAACCTGCTTCCATGGCTGCCCTTGGACTTGGCATTGCCGCCTTGCTTCGCCGCCGCAGAAAGTGAAGTAGCAACTAGCGTGGAAATGGGAGGTCGAATTGGCCTCCCATTCTTATTTTAGGAGGGCCTTGGCTTGCTTAGCAACGTTCTCCGGCGTGAATCCAAAGGCTCGGAAAATGTCGCTAGCGGGAGCGCTGGCGCCGAAGTGATCAATGCCGATGTGGACCTGGGCGTATTTTGTCCAACCTGAGGTAGATCCAGCTTCGATGCTCAAAGTTGGAATATTCTTTGGTAGGATTGAGTCTCGATAGCTTTGATCTTGCTGCTCGAATAAGAACCAACTTGGCAGGCTCACCACGCGCGTCGCAATTCCTTCGGATTCCAACAGCCTAGCTGCCTCGACGGCAAGCCCGACCTCACTGCCGGTTGCGACAAGACAGGCCTTCGGACTTGGGCTATCGATGAGCACGTATCCTCCATTGAAAGCCGGGTGTGTAGGTGAGGCTGGCGGGGAAACTACTGGGACCGCTTGCCTCGATGTGACGATCGTTGTGGGCGTCTTTTTGCTTTGCATTGCGACCGCCCACGCCACAGCAGTTTCGTGAGCATCTGCTGGGCGGAAGAGGTTAAAGTTTGGAATCGCCCGGCAGGCGGCGAGGTGCTCGATCGGTTGGTGAGTCGGGCCGTCTTCGCCCAAGCCAATCGAGTCGTGGCTGAAGCAGAAGATGGTCGGGCACTCCATCAGCGCCGCGAGTCGAAGCGATGGACGACAGTAGTCGCTAAAGATAAAAAATGTGCCGCCAAATCCACGCGTGAGCCCGTGCAGAGTCAAACCATTAGCAGCGGCGGCCATGGCGTGCTCTCGAACACCGAAGTTGATGTTTCGACCGGTTGGGTCGTCGCTTGAGAATGTGCCCGATCCCTTAATCTCCGTCATCACATTGTGCGTAAGGTCGGCACTGCCTCCAATCAGGTGCGAGCTCTCGGCGGCAAGCTGGAGTGCAACGCCGTTACTCGCTCTGGTCGCCGAAGGTTCGGTTGCGATAGGGAAGTCGGAAATCCAACTTGTGTCAGGCTGGCCTTGCAGGAGTTCTAAGAAATGTTGGGGAGCAGCGGCAAGCCACTTGGCCTCCCAATCAGAGCCACGAGCGATCGCGCGGCGAAATTCCTCTTGTGCATCCTCGGGGATCCAGAATGGCTCGCCTGGAATCCCAAGTGCAGCCTTTGCCAGTGCCAGTTCTTCTGCCCCCAACGGGGAGCCATGAGATTTGGGACTGTTGGATTTGTTGGGGCTACCAAATCCGATCACGGTCTTCGCACAGATCAGACTCGGCCTGTCTTTCACTTGCTTTGCCGCGGTCAAGGCTTTGTCGACAGCGTCGACATCCATGCCATCGATTTTTTGAACATGCCAGCCCATTGCCTCGAACTTAGCGACTGTATTCTCGGTGAAGGCGAGCGATGTGTTTCCATCGATCGTGATGTTGTTGTCGTCGTACAAGACGATTAACCGGCTAAGGCCCAAATGGCCGGCAAGAGAGCAGGCCTCTTGAGCAACGCCTTCCATCAAGTCGCCATCGGAAGCGATGACATAGGTGAAATGCGAGCATGCATTTTCACCGTACACTGCGCGAAGGTGCTCTTCGGCGATCGCCATGCCAACCGAAGTGGCGAGGCCCTGCCCCAATGGGCCGGTTGCCATTTCGACCCCGGGCGTGGCGAAGTTCTCCGGATGGCCGGGGGTCTTTGAATGTAGCTGGCGGAACGCCTTGATGTCATCCAGCGAAACATCATAGCCTGTGAGATGGAGCAAGGCATAAAGCAACATCGACCCGTGCCCTGCACTAAGGATAAACCGGTCGCGATTAAACCAATTGGGGTTCTTTGGGTTGTGTCTTAGGTGCCGGGTCCAAAGTGCAAAGGCCATTGGAGCGCAACCCATTGGCATGCCCGGGTGCCCGCTCTTGGCATGCTCGACTGCATCCATCGCGAGCCCTCGAATGACATTGATGCACTTTGCCTGAAGATCGTTTGAAACCACCGTGCTCACTGATTCAGCGTACCCGCGAACCCAGCCAGTGATTTGAAACGTCGTTCTGGCAGGTACCCTTCACATCGAATGACCGCCGCGTTGCTTGCCGGGCTCTTTTTTGCCCAAACACCCAATTGGAAAGTTGACCCTAGTGGCACCTTGCTTTGGGGTGGTGTGCCCTATGTTCCAATAGGTGCGCGGATTCCTGGCACAGTGGATGCCGTTGAGCAGGCCTCGAAGGCAGGGGTCAAAGACCTCCTTGTAGAGTTACCAGCAGACGGCCGATCATGGCCAGCGGTCTTTGACGCACTTCGAAAAAGTGAATCGAGGTTCTTTGTCGAAATTAACTCGATGGTCCCTTCTTCCGTGGGTGTCGCGGTTGAGCCGGAGTCCTATCGCTTAGGGGGTATCTCTGCCAAGACCCGCCTGCAAGCATCAGTGCCGGGCGCGAGATCTGCACTCATCGTCATGGCGACGGCTGATGGCACGATCCAACAAACTAAGCTCGTAGTCGCCGACCCTAGCGGGCTCATTAGCGAGGACTTAGATCCTCTAAACACAGTGGAGCACACTGCCTTGGTTTATCCAACTTTGAAAGATGCCCGAGTACCCGACGGCTGGGACGGCTTGGACGAGCACAGAGACCAATTGATTTCGGCGTTTACGAAGGCAGGTAATGCTCCTGGATTCCGTGGCGTACTCAATCCCCTTGGATCAATTGCGCGGTTTCCGGACGCGGGCATGAGGTTCGTGCCGACTTCGGAGCGCTTCAGAACTGAGCTTGAGGTGTACTTAAAACGAAAGTACGGGACGCAAAAGCGGGTCGAACAGGCTTGGGGCATGCAGGCTCCCGACTTCACGTCCATCGCCCAAATGACGCACCTAGTGCCGCTTTGGTCCCCTAAACGTGGCTTGAATGCTTTTTGGGATTCTGATTCCAGTCACACCTACTTGGCGATCAGCCGAAATAGCACTGCCTGGGGCGACATTCAGACCGTTTTTAATACTGCGGTCCGCCGACGCATGATCAACCTCTGCCAAGCTCTGCAGGGCAAGCTTGGTGTACCGGTCATTCAAACTTGGAGCGGCTGGAATGGTCCTTACGAGGGCAACGCGGCCGGCCTCGCCGGAGTGGCCGTGAGGCTTGAAGGAGACACCATTAGTGATCTCAATCGAGGTACGGCAAAGGCGGCGAGCACGCTCAGTCGCTGGGATAGGGCAGGGCTCCTCATCGCAACGGATGTCCAACTCGAAGGTGAGTTAGGGGAGACCATTGCCCAGAGCCGACAACTGGGAATGCGCGGTTGGTTCTTCGAAGCGGTGACCGAAGCCGAACTTCAGAAGGTAGCCGCAGTGGCCGCCCAAGACCACGGGGACTGGTTGACTCCACGACCGACCTTCTTGAACTTTCCCGAATCGGCCCAGAATCCGGCGGTGCCAATGCAACTGGGGAGCAATGCTTGGTGGGTGCCGGCGCCACTCGACGGCAATCGAATCGACTATGGCAGAAAGATCAGCGGCTACGTGATGCGGACTTCCGACGGCGACGAAACCGTTCTATGGTCGAACCAATCGTCTCAAAAGGTCCGGCTGCGATTCATTGATCCAAAGAAAGCCGTGGTTAGGACGATGACTGGCGGAACAGTGCCGACAAAGATTACCAAAACCACGGTTGAGCTAACCTTGGGAACGGAGCCGATCGTCATCGCGGGCGCGGAAGTGCCAGTTCCCCAGGAGAGCATCGACGAGACGATGCAAGAGTTTACGACTTTGGTCGGATTGGTGCCGCAACAAGTTCAAAACGTCATCGACGACATTGAGTCGTTTCGGCAAGTGTCGTCAATGGTGAATGAGAATCCAGCTGCCGCTTACATTACGATGCGGTACCGACTGGAGCGCCTCCGTCGATCGTTGGCTCCGATGGTTTGGATCGAAGCGGAGAACAGTCGAGAGCACAATTGGAGTGAGGTGCAGCAGGATTCGAGCGCATCGGGCGAGAGCGTCTTGATGCTAAGCACTCGGGTAAATCCCATCGAGAACCTCTTCCGAGCGAAGTACCTTGTCAATCCACGGACTCCAGGAGGGCATGACCTCTGGGCAAGTGTGAAGGGAAGTAACGCCGCAATTGGCCAACTCTATGTGGAGATTAACGGCGAGCGCAAAGAGGCCGCGCCTCCTCCTCTTGTGAGCGTCTATGGCAATGGATTTGGGTGGGTTAAGCTTGGCTCACTAACGGTCACTGGGCCGCAGCAATTGACCATCGAAGTCAAGTGCCCCTCGCCTATTGTCGGCCCCATCGCCCTAGACTCTCTTTTGCTCGCAACGCCAAATTATAAGCCAAGCGGCCCCTTCCTCAATTGGTACCCGCCGCTCTCACCCGTCCCACCCAAGCGCTAGTTGGCTCGAGATATCTTGACTACGGTATCAGGTTGGTTCAGGAGAACATAGATTTCGCCGGTTAATGGGTGCACGGCCACGTCGCGCACGCGACCCATGTTCCAGATAAGCTCTTCTTGATCCACGTATTTGCCGTCCTTGACCCGTATTCGCCGTACGGTTTGGCCCGCCAATCCACCTGCGATGAGGTCGCCCCGCCACTGGGGAAAGGCGCCACCACGAATTACATCGAGACCGCATGCAGCGATGCTAGGTAGCCACCGCATCTCGGGTTGAACAAACTTCTGGCTTGCGCTTGGCCAAGGCGTCGCCAAGGGAGCATCGTTGTAGTTGATACTGAATGCAACCAGTGGCCAGCCATAGTTTCCACCTTTGACGACCTTGTTCAGCTCGTCACCTCCTCGTGGACCATGCTCAGTGTCCCAAAGAACGCCATCGAGACCCATTACAAGTCCCTGCGGATTTCTATGCCCATACGACCAGATTGCTTTGACGGCTCCTGGGCTGTTTACAAATGGGTTGTCGGCCGGAATCGTGCCGTCTTCTTTAAGTCTCAGGATCTTGCCATTGGTTTTTGTAAGATCTTGGCTGAGGTTCCCCTGACCGCGTTCACCATAGCAAACGTAGATGTGGCCCTTCCCATCGAATACGGTTCGATTTCCAAAATGGACGCCCCCACCAGAATACATCTCTTGAGGAGCTTGGTAAATGGTTTGCTGCTCTGTCCATTCAGCGTCAGAACCGGTCCATTTCAGCTTCCCGCGCACGATCTTTGTAAAAGCCGTGCCTGATCGCTGTCCCGGATCGCTATAGGATAGGTAGATCCAGCCATTCTCACGGTACTTTGGATGGACGGCGACATCCATCAGCCCGCCTTGACCGATAACTGCAACTGTTGGCAAACCAGAAACCGAGCCCAGAATGCGATCTTCACGCGTAACCAAAATCGTTCCGGCCTTGTTGGTGATTAAGGAACGACCATCGGGCAGCCAGTCGATGCCCCATGGAGTGCTGAGTCCACCGCCTCGCGGCAATACAGTCGTAACCTTGTAACTGTGGCCTTGAGCTTGATAGACGCCGTCCTTCGCCTTCGGTCCGCCGTTTTCACGCCGGTACGCCTCATATTGCAGCTCCCGGATATGGACGACCAATCCCCAAATCTGCTGATCCGTGAGGGTCTCGGCATATGCCTCCATACCCATGTCCTTCACGCCGTTCTTAATGGCATCAAAGTAAGGTCTGTCGTATTTCTGGTGGAATTTCTCAGTAGTGTTTAGGCTCTGAGTTCCCCCGCCCCCTCCTTGGCCCCGGTCGCCGTGACACTTGGCGCAGGTGCGATCGTAGATCCCGGAGACGCTACTGTTTTGAGCAAAGGCGACGAGTTCGGCTTCAGGAGCCGAATTCGTTTGAGCAACTTCTTGGTCTGAAGAGGGAATTGCTGTACATCCGACTGCAATGGAAGCAAAGGCGGTGATCCACTTGATCATGAGCTATTGTAGCTACATTCCCAAGGCAAAGAGAATGGGAGTGAGTTTCCTCACTCCCATTGGGTTTAGTTCAGACCAAAGGGTTAGACGTCGTCCGTACCACCGAAGTTGGCAATGACGATGTCGATATCTGCTGCGTCGACTTCACCATTAGCGTCAGTGTCAGAGTTAATGTCGCTCGTCGAACCAAAGTCAGCAATCACTTGGTCGATGTCAGCCGCGTCAACCTCGCCCGATTCATCGACGTCGCCGTTTTGCATCATGACATTACCAACCGCTTGATTGGAGCCAGTCAATGAAACCGCAGTATGCCGCCTAAGGAACGAGCTACCATTCCAAACGATAGTAGCGGCGCCCGTTGCAGCGGCGGGAACATCGACATCGAACGAGGTATTTGGCGAGTTGGCGACAACGGAACCGCTTGCAAGAACGGTCGTTCCCTGCATTACGTCGTAGCTGATGTTTCTGGCGAAACCGAACGTACCAACCGTATCACCCAGCGAGAGGGTGCCCGTGACATGCTGGTCCGGAGCCGTCATTGTCACGCGAAGGTTATCGACCAGCATAAAGTTAAGGCCAGTTGAGTCAACTGCGGCATTGCCGTTACTGTCCATCATGGCAACCAAGAGGTTTGGATTCGCTGAGACGGTGCAGAAGGTCAAGTCCACCGTTCCAATAAGGACATCATCAATGTGAAATGTTAAGGTGTCGCCGGTCTTCGTAACTTTCCAAACTCGCCACTTGAAACCGACTGATCCGGGGTTGGTAGTACCCGTCTGGCTCGGATAATTGAGCGCTTGATCCGCCGGCAAGGCAATCGAAGGATAAGCTGTCGACCAATAGGAATGGGCGCTATTAAGGTTGGCACCCGTGTCACCCGAGGCATAGACGCCGGACACGACGTTAGTGCTCGAGTTACCAGCTCCATAGTAGTAGCCGTTTGCAACGGTGAACCGACTGTCTTTTGCGTAGATTCGCCAGTCAACCGCGGAGCCACCGTCGAGAGTGGTCGCAAGGAAGACGCTGTCTCGACCGCTGAGGCTGTTGGCATTCGTTTGGGCTACAGTGCCTTCGGTGCCCCATCCCATTGCAGCGAGTTGAGTCGTTCCGCTACCACCAACTGGGCCGGGACCGAGGTAGTTGAGCCAGACGTCTGCTGTCATGACGAAGTTGCCCGTAAAGACCTGACCGATTGCCGAGGTGCTGAGGCCGCTGACGATGGAAGCGGATGCGTTGTTTACCAGATTCGTTCGAAGCAATAGTCCCTTCGTGGTTCCACCTGTCGAATTTGGTGCGCTGGGGATCTTGAATCCGGGAATGGTGATAGGGTTGCCAAAGATGTCGAAACCCGAGCGATCGTTGAAATAGTCAAGCGAAAAGTTTGCTTCGTGATCGGTTTGACCGTCGGAGGTTAAGACAATCCAATTTGCTGAAGTGTCTGTATCGAAGTCCTCAAAAAAGTCGGCCCACGCTACCGAAGTGATGCCGAGTGCGGCGCCAAACGCCAAAAGTGATAGTGCCTTCATTGTGCTTTAACCTGCGCCGACAATGGCGCACGTTCATTCTATAGTAAATTCTAGCTTGCCTGCCTCGTAAGAATACTGGTATTCAACAGAGAAAGCCCCCACTTTTCAGAGGGGGCCATTTTTGAACGGATGGAGTTACTTTCGACGTCGTCGAAGTAGAGCTGCAACCCCCAAGCCGAGGGCGGCCATTGAGCCAGGCTCAGGAACCACCTGAACGCGGACATTGTCAACGATCATCGTGTTCAGACCGTGTGGATCGCCGGTCGTGCTGCTCCCATTGGTATCAGCCATTCCGATAAGAATGTTCTGAGCTGCCGCGGTTGTGACGGTGGTTAGGTCAACCGTCGCAATCAACAGGTTGTCGATGGAATATGAAAGGTTGTTTCCGCTCTTTTCAACGCGCCATGTACGCCACTTGAAGGCAGTTTCGCCTGCGTCAGTGGTGCCTGATTGACTAGGAAACAAACTAAGTTGGGCAGAAGGAGCACTGACGGGTGCAAATGCGGTCGTGTAGTAACTGGCCGAATTATTGATGGCTCCACCAGGCGCTGCATAAACGGGACTGCCTGCAACATAGCTTGTGAGCCCGGCGGCATTATTGGAATAGGCGCGGTAGTCGCTTGCGGATCCGCCATCCAATGTTGTACCGAAGAACACACTGTCTCTCTGAGCGAGCGAGTTCCCAAGCCACTGTGCGGTTGTTCCCGCGGTACCCCATCCCATGACACCGAGTTGCGTAGAACCGCTACCGCCAGGTCCGAGTGGTCCAACATAATTAAGCCACACGCTTGCCGTCATGACAAAGTCGGTCGTAAATGACTGACCATTGGGCGAGACGCTCAATCCACTCAGGACGCCGCCAGCGATGTTCGTCTGAAGTCGCAACCCACGCGTAGTGCCGCCTGAACCATTGGCGCTATCAATACCCAACTGGGAGTAGTCGTAGTTAAAGGTCGCGATGTTGTTCGCGTTGTTGCCCGATTTGAGGACGGTCCACATGCTGGTGGTGTCCGTATCAAAGTCCTCAAAGAATGCCGAGGCCATCGGCGAGACGACGCATAGCGTCGCCAGAAGTAGTAATCCTCGATTCATCGTACAGTCCAATCGCGCCAACAAGGGCGCATGACCATATTCTATAGGACATTTCACGATTTCGGGCCCGTATGTTTACGGGGTTTCGCCGCTTCAAATCTTGCCTAGACCGGATGGTGCCTTGGTCCGACCAACAAGGCCCGCCATGGCGATCAGAGTGATCAGGAAGGGCAGGGATTTCCAGAAGGCCGCAGGCAATTGATAGCCCAGCACGGGGGCGCCTTGGAACTGAATCTGTGCCGCCTCGAAGGCTGCAAAAGCCAAGCAAGCCAGCGCAACCGAAAGTGGGCGCCATCCTCCTAATATGAGCGCAGCCAAGGCAATGAACCCCCTACCTGCAGTGAGGTTGTCGCCAAAGGATCCTGAGTTCGTCACGATCAAGGAGCCGCTAAGTCCACAAAGAATGCCAGCAAGAACCAGTGCCCATAGCCGCACTTGAAGTGGCTCAATACCGGTCGTCCTCGCTTTATCTGGGTTTTCGCCTACCGCTAGGAGCCGGAGGCCGGCGCGCATGCGGCTAAACATAAACCAGCTTGCTCCGATCGAAAGTGCGAGGCATCCGAAGTAGAAGGGAATCGGCAAGAATTGGTTGGGCACTTCTGGCTTGATGAAAGTGAGCGCGATGAAGTTCGTTGCTCCATAGGCAAACAGGTTAATCCCCATGCCGCTGACGATATGATCGACTTGATAGAACTGTGTTAGCGCCCAGTGGCTCAAGCTCAACAAGACGGCGGAAGCAAGGCCAGCGGACAGGCCGAGAATTGGTGAGCCTGACACCCCGCCAACGAGGGCCGTAATGCAGGCTGCCATCAGCATTTTGCCTTCCAGCGCGATGTTGACGATTCCAGAGCGCTCGCTAAACATGCCACCCAGGGCGGCGAGCCCAAGGATCGCCGTAAACATCCCCCAGTTAGTGACAAAGCTAAGATCACCCATTGCTGTGCCTCACTTTCGCATACCTGAATGCAGAGAAGAGGATGACAAGTAGCGACAAGATCAGGGTGGCAATGCCGGGGGGAACGTGAAGGGTTTGTACCGCCAGTGCTCCTTGCTGGAGCAAGCCATAGGCAAAGGCGCTAGGTATGATCCCGAGCGGATTACTACCGGCCAAGATCGCAACGCCGAGGGCATCGAACCCATATCCCGTGCTGAAACCCATGAAGAAGCGCCCTTCAAACGCTACTGCCTGCAGCCCGCCGCCGAGTCCTGCCACAGCACCGGATGCCATCAGTGCTGAGAAAGTTGTACGGCGAACATCGATGCCAGCAAAGGCTCCAGCTGTGCTGTTAGCGCCAGTGACGCTTAACTCGTATCCGGCCACGGTCCGTCGGAGCCACCATCCAAATGCCACCACAATTCCAATGCCGAGCCCAAGTGCCCAGTTAACGTTCACGTCGCCAATTTGAATCCCACTCAGCATGGATTCTGGCGGTAACGTTTTGGTCGTAGGGAAGCCGGCCTCGGGATCCATGATAGGCCCCGAGACAAGGTGATTCGAGAGTTGAAACGCAATCATGTTGAGCATGATCGTGCTGATCACTTCATGACCGCCCCGATATGCTCGAATCCAGGCTGCTGGAAGTGCCCATAGAGCCCCGACAAGCGTTCCCGCGAGCGCACCCAAGATGACGCCCCCCAAGCCGCCAATTTGAAGAGCGACCACGGTCCCCGCCATTCCCCCCATCAGGAACTGACCCTCGACACCGATATTGAATAGTCCGGCGCGCAGAGCCCAAAAAACCGCTACGCCAAGAATCATGTAGGGGCAGAATCGTTTAAGTGTGTCGGCAAAGGCGGTGGGCGATCGGAACGTGTCGGTCAGCAGCGCGGTCATGACCTCAGCCGGATTTGCCCCCGACGTCATCAGTGCAATGAGAACGATAATGGCGCAGGTCAACCCCAAGATTCCTATCCGCATAGCGAGAGGAAGCGGCTTCATTTGGCACCTACCATCAGCTGACCAATTTCAGCCCGTTTCTTTGCGGCTGGGCTCGAGATGAGTCCGCCATTGATCACCAAAATTCTGTCGCAAAACTCAAGCAGCTCGTCTAAGTCAAAGCTCACAATGAGGGCTCCGGCGCCGCGTTCGCAAACTTCGCGGAGCCCTTGGTAAACCGCGCGTGTCGCATCGATGTCGAGGCCGCGGGCGGGCTGAAAAGCAAGCACTAGGGAAGGGGACTCGCCGAGAGCGCGGGCCGCGACAAAACGTTGCTGGTTGCCGCCGCTCAGGCTACCTATCGGCTGGGCTGCCGAAGTGCATTTCGTGTTGAATCGCGTGATGTACTCCTGGACGCGCTCGGCCTTATAAGCCTCATTGATTCCTGGTCCGGCACGAAAACTTGGGAGGCGTTGGAAGCCGAGCACGGCGTTGTCGGCGAGTGACCAGTCCTCGACGATCGCTTCGTCATGCCGATCCTCGGCAATGATTCGTACGCCCGCTTCGATGCGGTCACGGGTGGAGTTCTGCGCCAAGTCTTCGCCATTCAAGTTTGCCAGGCCATGAAATCCGCGAGTTCCCAGTAAGGCGTGAAAGAGCTCCCTTTGACCATTGCCATCCACTCCCGCAAGGCCAACGAGTTCTCCCTTACCAATCTGAAAAGAGGCACCCTTCACCGCTTCATCCCCGCGATCGCCAATGACCGAAAAGTTCTGGACGCTGAGCACAGCCTCGGTCGGCGTGACCTCGCGGCTTGGGAATTCGGTCAGAGCATGGCCAACGATGAGTTCGGCAAGTTCTGGTTTGGTGACTTCGGTCACTGCTTGATGGGTGATCAACTTACCGCCGCGAAGCACAGTCACGTTCTGGCAGTAGTCCATTACTTCCGGCAAACGGTGCGTCACCAAGATCACTGTCGCGCCGTCCTGAGCGAGCTTCTTAAGGCTTTCAAAGAGCGCGTCGGCGTCCCTTGGTGAGAGCATCGCCGTTGGTTCATCAAGGATCATAATCTCGGCGTTGCGCCAGAGAAGTTTGAGGATCTCAAGTTTCTGGGCGCCCGCCGGGCCGAGGGTCTCGGCTTTTGCCGACCAATCAAAGCTGAAGCCCATACGAGATGCGAGGTCGTCGGCTCTCGTTCGGCACGCGGCAAGGTTCATGACCGCGCCTTCCTCAGCTCCGAGCATCAAGTTTTGCAGGCAAGTAAGTTCCGGGATGATCGCGTAATGCTGGCTGACCATGCCGATGCGGTCGGCGATGGCGTCGCGGCTTGAGCGGTAGTTTCGTTGCTGGCCTCGAACAGAAACGGTGCCGGAAGACGGTGACAGCGCACCGTACAGAATGCGCATGAGCGTTGTCTTGCCCGCGCCATTTTCGCCGACGACGGCGTGAAGGTCGCCCTTTTGAACGTGCAGGCTGACATTATCCAGCGCTACAAAATCCCCAAAACGCTGGGTAATCCCCTCCAAAGCTACGATGCTCATGAGTGTTTAACTGCGATTCAAGACGTCGAACAAGGCCGCGGTGGTGTCTTCGCCTCGCCCCTCATTTTGCAACGTCGCGAGCAAACTGTCCACTAGGTCGGTGCCCGGGAGTTTCGCGCCGATCTCTTTCGCCGCTTCTTGGGCGTAAGCAAAGTCCTTTCGTTGGTTCTTCACGCTGAAGCCAGGCGACCAGTCTTTGTTCAGAATCTTGGGGCCGTAGTTGTCGAATGCCCAACTCCCCGCCGCGCCGCCGCCGATGAGTTCTTTGGCTTGTTTGAGGTCGAGGCCAGCTTTATCTGCAAAGGCGAGGCATTCGCAAAGGGCCTGAAGTGAGCCACCGACCGCGATCTGGTTGGCCATCTTCATCATCTGCCCCATGCCGGGGCCGCCGACGCGTTCGATTCTCTTGCCGTAGGCCTCGAGGTAGGGCTTCGCTCGCTCAATTGCCTCTTCGTCGCCGCCGCAAAAGATGGTCAGCGTGCCGTTGACCGCCCCCATACTCCCGCCCGTGATTGGACCGTCGATGAATGCGATCCCATCAGCCTTCAACTGGTGATAGAAACCCTGGGCCGCCTTCGGAGCAATGGTCGAATGGTCCACGATTGTCGAAGTCATCCGAACTCCGGACTCCAAACTCCGAACTAATCCATTGAGCACCTCCGCAACATCCTCGCTTCGGTTCACGCACAAAATCACGGTCTCACAAGACCGCGCGATCGCCTCTAACGATCCCGCTTGAGACGCTCCTTCCACCACCTTTCCAGGTGTACGGTTCCAAACCATTACCTCGTGCCCTGCGTGGACGAGGTGTCCGGCCATGGGGAGGCCCATTGTGCCAAGGCCGACGAAGCCAACCACTACTTCAGCATCCCCTTTGCTCGTTGAAGTCGCTTGATCATGCGCGCTGGGCCGAGCACTTCCATGAGTTCGAAAAGGCCGGGGCCGGCGGTCTTGCCGGTGAGGGCGACTCGCGTTGGGTGAACGGCTGGGCCTAGTTTCTCGAGGCCATTCTTGTCCACAAATTCCTGAACCATTGCCTTGCACTCTTCGTGGCTCGCGGCGTTTTTGCCGGTTAGGCCAGCGATCAAGTGATCGAATAGGGGCCCGACATGAGCTTGGCCAACAAACCACTTTTCCGTCGCTTTCTCGTCGAAATCAACCTCGTCCACGAAGAAGAATGCGCAGGCGGGGCCGAACTCGGCCAGCGTCGTTACACGCTCCTGCTCAAGCGGAAGGACTTGATGGACGTAGTCAGGTCTTTCAGCAAAAGCTGAACGCAACAGTGCCACGCCGGAGACGACCGCGTCGTCCTTATGCTCCTCCGAGGAGAAGTAAGCGGCAACTTCGGGGTTAGAAACATAGGCAGAAACCGTCGAAATCAGTTCCGACGGAGAAAGGGCGCGGATGTAGTTGCCGTTCATCCACTTCAGCTTGTCTGCGTCGAAGACGCCGGGCGAGGGCTGAAGCCCCTCCAACCGGAAAGCCGAAGCGATTTCCTCCATGCTCATGATTTCGCGGTCGCCACCCGGGGCCCAGCCGATCAATGTGATGAAGTTTGCCAGCGCATCTGGGATATATCCGGCCGCGCGGTAGTCGAGCATCCGCGTGTCACCGTGGCGCTTGCTCAGCTTCGCGCCGTCCTTGCCTTTGATCACCGGAACGTGAACGAAAACAGGAGGATTCCAGCCAAAAGCTTCAAAAAGCCACACATGTTTCGGCGCGCTGCTGATCCATTCCTCGCCGCGGATGATGTGCGTCGTGCCCATCAGGTGGTCGTCCACCATGGCCGCGAAATGATAGGTCGGCATGCCATCGGCCTTGATCAAAACCGGGTCGTCCACAAGGTCGCTCTCGAATTCCACCCGCCCGCGGATCGCGTCGTTTACCACCAGCATCTTCCCGCGCGGCATCTTCAGCCGAATCACCGGCCGCTTTCCTTCCGCCTCAGCTGACGCAACCGTTTCAGCAGAGGCATCGCGCCAAACGCCGCCAAAGTAGCCGAAGGGCTTTTTGTTGATCTGCTGGTACTGGCGCATTTCGTCCAGTTCCTCGGGCGTGTCGAAGGCCTTGTAGGCGTTGCCCGAGTTCAACAGTTCGTCAATGTAGGGCTGATATATCCCTTGCGCTTGCCGCTCGCTTTGCTTGTAGGGCGCAAAGGGCCCGCCCTTATCCGGCCCCTCCTGCCACTCGATTCCGGCCCAGCGGATGCTCTCCAAAATCTCCTCCTCGACCCCAGGAACGGTCCGCGCGCGGTCGGTATCTTCGATCCGCACGAACATCACGCCGTCGTGGTGGCGGGCAAAGAAATGGCAAAAAAGCGCCGTGCGGATATTGCCCACGTGGGGGCTGCCGGTGGGACTCGGGGCGTAGCGGACTCGGACGAACATTCGGGCTCTAAAGGTACCCGGAAGGGGGCTGTCGAGCCAGTTGCTACTCAGGAAAAACGGTCTGGGTCCAACGGAATCCAATTTACGCTTTGGGGCGTACACTAGACCGTTGGAAAAATTTGATTGGCACTATATCGGGCAATTTGGGCAGTTGGGACCGCTCAGCGAGGCACAGGTGCGAGACTTGATTCGTGACGGAGTTGTCCTTGGAGATACTTTCTTGTGGAAGAGTCCAATGGCAGATTGGCAAAGGGCTCGATCGCTGAGCGAGTTCAGTGGAATGTTTAATGAACCCCAGATTCCAGCTTCGCCACCAACGATTGTGACTACGCCCCCTGCCATGCCCACGACGACGAGTTTTACCAGTTCAGCTCCCCCAGTTCCCGCGTTTGCGATTGACCCTGCCCATACCCTGGTTCCTTACAGCGACCGGAGCAAGGTCGTTGGAGGAATCCTAAACATTGTCTTACCAGGGGTGGGCAGGATGTACCTCGGCTATGTCGGCACAGGGATCGCCCAACTCTTCACAACGCTTTGTTTCGGGATTGGGGCGGTGTGGTCGATGATCGACGGCATTTTGATTTTGTGTGGCACGGTTCGTGCTGACGGAATGGGCCGTCCGTTACGACAATAGTGAGCTAAACGTTATATGATTGAAGTGAACATGCGATTGCTTCCTGTTTTGGTCTTGGCTTCTTTCCCCTTGATGGGTCTGGTGCCGGAGCCGCAAGCGGCGGGTCTTTCTCGCGGCCAAGTCGGCCTGCGCGTCAGCATTGAAGGCAAGGGTGATGTCGTGATTCGTCTCGAAGAATCGAAAGCCCCTCAAGCCTGCGCTCGAATCAAGAGCTTGGCCTCAGGGCAGTTTTACGATGGCCAGAAGTTCTTTAAGGTGGTGAAGCAGCCGAAGCCATTTTTGGTTCAGTGCGGCGACCCGAACTCGCGGACAAAGCCTATGGACGACTCTTCGCTCGGCACCTGGAGTAGCGGCACCAAGATTCCGTTTGAAGCCAATGATTTGAAGCACGTTCGCGGGGCAGTTGGTCTGGCTCGCTTAAGTTCAAACAAGAACACTGGCGACAGTCAGTTCTACATCATGCTCGACAATGCGCCGTTCCTCGATGGGCAGTACACCGTGTTTGGTCAGGTCGTGAGCGGTATGGACGTCGTAGACAAGATCGCGCTTGGCGACAAGATTCGGTCGGTGTCGGTCGTTTCGAATTAGGCTAATGGCTGATGGCGGATAGCTAATAGCGTCAGACCATAGACCATCAGCCATAGACTAAACTCTTGGCGTGATCCATCCGCCTCTCGCGTCACCCGGGCAGATTCTGCGCGACCAGTTTAGCAAGGGCATCGTGGTGATGCCGGGCGCTTTCTCCGCGCTTTCGGCGCTTTCCGCCTACAAGCAAGGGGCGAAGGCGGTTTACCTGAGCGGCGGCGCGATGACCAACAATGTCCTCGGCGTCCCCGACATCGCGCTGATGACCTTGAACGAGATATCTGGCGTGGCAGCACAGGCTTGCCAAGTCGCGCCGGTGCCGATCATCAGCGATGCTGATACTGGCTTTGGCGATGCGTTCAACGTCGTCCGCACGGTGATCGAGTTCGAGCGCGCCGGACTCGCTGGCATTCATCTGGAAGACCAGATCAGCCCGAAGCGCTGCGGCCACCTCGACGGCAAGGACCTGATCTCGACCGGGCAGATGGAGAGCAAGCTCCGAGCCGCGATCTCGGCGAAGCGCGACCCGTCGTTTATGATCGTCGCCCGAACCGACGCCCGCGGCGTCGAGGGATTGGAAGCCGCGATTGATCGGTCAAAAGCCTATGTTCAAGCCGGTGCGGACGGAATCTTCCCCGAAGGCCTCGCGAGTGAAGAGGAGTTTGCCGCTTTCCGAGCCGCGTTGCCGGGAGTTCCACTGCTTGCCAACATGACCGAATTTGGCAAGACGCCCCTCATCACCGCGAGTCAGTTCCAAGACCTGGGCTATGAGATGGTTATCTTCCCGGTGACCGCACTGCGCGTCATGCTCAAGGCGATCGATGACTTCTACGAAGACCTGCTACGAGACGGGACGCAGGCCGGATGGATGGAGAAAATGCGAACGCGCGCCGAGTTGTACGAGCGCATTGACTACGCTGACTACACGGCGCGCGACGAACAGTGGTCTAGTTAGCCGGGACCTTGACCTTAGGATTCGTAGCAATCCAAGCTAGTGCCGCCTTCATGACCGGATCATTGTCCTTTGTGATTGCGGCGGTGATCGTCACGTCGGGCTTCACGCCATTGCCTTCTAGTCGAAGGCCCTTCGACGTGATGTAATCCTGAATGGGCACGATTACTTGGAAGCCGGTTTGCTTATCGCGTGGCGTACCCATTGGGTCGAGGGGCGAGATGATGCTCGCGAGCACCATACCGATCGACTTCGTGCCAAAAACACGCGCGCCGATTGAATCGCGAAGTCCTGCCGCGACCATCTCGGCGGCTGAGCCGGTTCCGCCATTCACTAAGACGGCGACTGGAACATTGAAGCGATCCTTACGACCGAACGGGCGCACCGGAGACTTGTCCCACTTGAGGTACTCGACCAAATTGTCGGCCTTATTGCCGGTTTCCTTCACGAACTGTTGCGAACTGCTTCGGTTCACGAAGCTGCCCATCGGCGTCGAACTCGGAATGAAGTAGCCGGCGAAGCTCAGCATGTTCATCACGACGCCGCCGGGATTGTTGCGCAGGTCGAGGATCATGAACTTTGCCTTCGGCATGGCCTCCTTCATCAATTTGTCCACGTTCTCGCTGCTGTAGCCCGTCGGTTCCTTGCCACGCTGAGACAAACCATCGAACGTCGGGATGCGCACGATCCCCACTTGGTTGTGCCAAGTCAAGGTTTCGGGTTGGCGGGTGCTGAAAAAGGCTTTAGTAATCGTCACTTCGCGCTTCTTGCCATCCACGCCTTCGACGCCGACCTTAAACGACTTGCCGACTTCGCCAGCCAAAGCGTCGCGGCTGGTTGGCTTCACGCCGTCGACGGCAATGATCGTCTCGCCGGGCTTGAGGCCAGCTTTCTCGGCAGGGGAGTTCGGATAGACGGCGAGGAGTTTGATGCCTTTGTCGGTGATTTCAAGCTGGATGCCGATGCCGACAGTTCCACCGGTGGCGCGGGCACGAGCAGCGTCGGGCGTGATTACGCTCATGTGGCTCACGCCAAACTTGGCGAGCGCCTCATTCAGCACGGCGGCAAACTCGCTCGGCGTGTTGGCGGCGTCCACGCGTGGCTTAATCGTCTCCAGCATCGAAGGGAAGCCGCTGAAGTCCTTGCCCGGCACGAAGGCAAATTGCGTGACGCGCTGGTTCAGGGTTTTGATCAGCCCGTCTTTGGCTTCGGGCGTTAGGTTTTGGGCCGGCGTAATTGCGGCCAGCAGCAGGGCGCCGAGGAGAAAGTATCGCTTCATCATTTGCTATCTATAGAAGTATAGGTTGTTGGCGCAGTTTTGTTTCGCGTTAGAATAGAGTCGTGCTCGCCCTCACGCTCGCCATAGCCATTGATCCGCCCGTCATGTTTCGGCGGGGAATCGCGCCGGACACCAAGCCCTATCCTGGCATCCAGAGGGAGGTCGCGGTGGATGGGCTCAAGGCGACCCTGTTCGTGCCGCATTCTTGGAATCGCAAGCTCGGCACGATTCGCGTTCATGTTCACACGGTGCCGTGGTTTGCGATCCAAGAGCATCTAGATGGTGGGCTGGCTGAGCCGCTGCTCGTCATGAACTTCGGCGAAGGCTCGACCACCTATGCGAAACCATTTCTGGACCCCGAGGCGCTGCCGCGGTGGCTGCGCGCGACGGAAGAGGCGATTGGAGAGCTTCAACCCTCCCCCGACCCCTCCCAATCTTGGGAGGGGAGAATTCGCGGAATTCAGGTCAGCAGCTTCTCGGCGGGCTATGGCGCGGTGCGCGAGTGGATGAAGCAGCCCAAGAGCCGCGCGCTCATCCGGCGCGTCGTGCTGGCCGATTCGATGTATGGTTCCTTTAAGCCGGGCGAAGAGAGCAAGAGAACGCCCGACCCCGCGCATGTTGAAATATGGGCGCCATTTGCGCGCGATGCCATGCTCGGCAAAACCACCTTCGTCATCACGACGAGCCAAATCGCACCGAATTCCTACTGCGGCACGTTTGAGATCGCGCGTGGCCTCGTCGCCCATCTCGGTCAAACCATGACGCCGGCGAAAAGCGAAGCCGCCGCGAAAGACCCCGAGTTTCCTCTCATCGAACGGTTCGACGAGGACAACCTCCATGTTTGGAATTACGGCGGCACCACGACCTTCGCCCACACGACCCACGTCCGCCACATTGCCGAGACCTGGCGCGCCCTCAACGCCGCGGGCAGACCATGAACCTTGAGACCTAGCCCCATTTTGCCAGGCACGATGATCGCGCTGGCCGCAGGAGTTGCCGCGCTCCTTCGCCAGCGCCGTAAGCAAAACAAAATCTCTGCCAATCCAGGAGGATTTTGCATGAGCCGCCCCAAATGTGGCCGCATCTGCCGGATATTCCTTGCGATCAAGGAAAGATTCTTGACGACCAAAGGGTGATTTTTTGAAAGTCTCCGTGGATCTCCATCAATCTGTGGAAAAACCCTTTTGAGCCAAACGCGCTCGCCAGGATTACCAAATGAGTCAATGGAAATTTACGGTGCCAAACACCGATGCCGGTGCGAACGAGAAGTTTCATCAGTTCGCCGAGAACTTCGTGACGTGCGCCGAGGACCTCGGCTTCACGCCCACCGATGCGGAGGCCGTGACCGCGTCGGTGGATGAATTCGATCAGGCCCTGATGGCTTCGAACATCGCGAAAGATGCGGCCAAGAATGCCGTGGCCTCAAAGGACGCGGCTTTTGCCACGACAAACCAGTTCGTTCGAACGTGGGTGGACCGGGTGATTGTGAGCCCGACAGGCACGAGCGAAATCTTTGGCAAGCTCGGAATTGTTCCTTACACAAGCTCGGCCGGACCGGTTGTTCCGCCGGTGAACGTCTCGGCTGCGCCGAATGCCGATGGCACCTGCCGCATCGCTTGGGGCCGCAGCACGAACGCGAATGGCACCGTTTGGGTGGTGGAAAGCAAGAGCGGAGCCGGAGATTGGGAATTCGAGGCAATTTCTACGAGCGTCAAGTTCGTGGATTTGAACGCGGAAGCCGGCGCGCCGAAGTCGTATCGCATCCGAGCGCAGCGCAATGGCGTGACCAGTGCCCCATCGCCCGAAGCCAGCATCTATGGTGGCGGAGAAGGCGAAACGTTTTCACTAGCAGCTTAAATCTGGTCGGGAATCTTTGCCAAATTGGCCTCTCTTCGGAGTGGCCATTTTTTTTGTTTGTTACCCGCCACCCCAAAACCGAAAACTGAAAACCGAACACCGAACACGAGGGCTTGCTTTTCCCCGGTTGGGCTGGTATCATTCTCCCTGCGCTGGGGCTTCGGCCCGGGCGAAGCGGCTTCAAGCCAACGCGAGTGCTGACCCGAGAGCGGTAGCTGGACTATCGGACGCCGAAAGGTTGAGATCGGGCAACGGCATAGGAACTCGCTGGGGCACGTGACGCTGCGATCCAGGTTCAGATTGAACTAAGGGACAGAAGTGACGGAAGGGTCTAGAGGGACGCTTTAGTCGCTTGAGTCGCTGATGTCTCTTCGAGCCTGGGGAATAGGAGACATTAATAAGATTATGCTACCGGGCATCCTCGGAACCAAAGTGGGAATGACGCACGTCTACGACGCAGACGGGCGCATGGTCCCCGTCACGGTCGTTCAGGCCGGACCAGTTTGGGTTACGCAAATCAAGACGGACGACACCGACGGCTACAGCGCCGTGCAGGTGGGTTTTGGCGAAGGTCGCACCAAAGACCTGACCTTCCCGAAGTTCGGCCACTTGAAGAAAGCGGGACTCACTTCTAACGTTAAGCAACTACGCGAATTCCGCGTCAAGGACACGAGCGGCTTTGCCACTGGCCAAGAAATCACCAGCGGCGAGGTCTTCGAAGACGGCCAAGAAATCACCGTCACAGGCACCAGCAAGGGTAAAGGCTTTGCGGGTGGCGTGAAGCGATACGGATTTAAAGGCCAGCACATGACGCACGGCTACATGACCCACCGACGCCCGCTTTCGAACGGTGCGACGGGTCCACAGCGCGTTTTCAAGGGCAAGCGAGGCCCGGGACGCATGGGCGGCGACACGGTTACCCAAAAGGGACTGAAGATCGTGCGAGTTGACGCCGAACGCAATTTGCTTTTGATCGATGGCAGCGTTCCTGGCCCCACTGGCGGCCTGGTGATCGTGAACAAGGTGGAGAAGTAAGACATGGCGACCCTAGAAATCAAAGATCAGAAAGGTAAAGCCGTCGGCAAGGCCGAGCTTGGCGCAATCGCCAATGCCGAGCCGCTGATGCACCTGCTTCACCAAGCCGTCGTTACCGAAGAAGCCAATAAGCGACAAGGCACCCAAAAAACCAAGAGCCGCAGCGAAGTCAGCGGTGGCGGTCGAAAGCCCTACAAGCAGAAGAAGACTGGTAATGCGCGACAAGGTTCGACCCGTTCGCCCCAATGGGCTCACGGCGCAATGGCCTTGCCGCTCATGCCGCGTGACTACACGAAGGGCTTCAACAAGAAGGAGCGCCGCGCCGCGATTCTTGGTGCGATCAACGCCCAAGTAACCGCAGGCAAGGTGACTGTCGTGGACAAGATTCAGTTCACCGCCGCGAAGACCAAGGATGCTGTGAAGCTTCTCGAAGGTCTTGGAGTGGCAGGCGCCAAACGAGTCTTGGTGATCACGAAGGCTCACGACGAAGTTACTCATAAGAGTTTCCGCAATCTCTCGAACGTGGTTGTGCGCACCGCGCCCGCCACCGAGAAGGATGCAAAGACCAACGCTTTCAGCACACGCGACATCTTGGTAGCTCACCAGATCGTGGTTGCGAAGGACGCGCTCGAGCAGATCGAATCGGTCTGGGGCGGGGCGAAGTCGGAGAAGGCACCCAAGCTAAAGGCAGAAGTAAAGCCCAAGGCTGAAAAGCCAGCTAAGGCAGAGGCTAAGCCGAAGGCAGAAAAGGCTGCTCTAAAGGCAACCGCCGCGAAGAAGCCCGTCGCCGCTAAGAAAGCCGCTCCTAAGAAGAAGGAGGATAGCAAGTAATGCAACGAAGTCCTTATGAAATCATCGTGCGCCCCCATATCACCGAAAAGACGGTGGCGCTGAGCTATGGCAAGGAATTCGTGGACGACAAGGCGAACGTACGCAAGTACACCTTTGTTGTTGCGAAAGATGCCAACAAGCTCGAAATTGCCGCTGCCTTGGAAGCCATTTACAATTCCGGCAAAGGCAAGAAGGATGCACTGATCGAAGTGACCGATGTTCAAACTGTTGGCGTTCGAGGCAAGATGCGCCGTGTCGGACGTGGGCGCCCAGGCCAACGACCTAGCTGGAAGAAGGCAGTGATTACGCTAGCCGCCGGTCAGCAACTGGAGGATTACGGAGTCTAAACCATGCCCGTACGAAGATTAAAACCAACATCGCCCGGCCGACGCCATATGGTGGCCTCGACTTACGCTGAAATCACAAAGAAGAAGCCAGAGAAGAGCCTTACCGTTGGTATTCACAAGAGCGGCGGTGTCAACAGCTATGGTCGCCGAACGAGCTTTAACAAGTCCGGCGGTAACAAGCGGCGCTATCGAATCATCGACTTCAAGCGACTGAAGGACGGCATGGACGCGACGGTCATCGGAATCGAATACGATCCGAACCGAACGTGCCGCATCGCCTTGCTTCAATACGAAGATGGCGAGAAGCGATACATCCTTGCGCCGAAGGGCCTTAAGGATGGCGACGTTATTCGCAGCGGCGAAGGCGCCGACATTCTGCCGGGTCACTGCCTGGAGCTTCGCTTCATCACACTTGGTTCGCTGGTTCACAACATCGAGTTCCAGCCGGGCAAGGGTGGTCAGATGGTGCGATCCGCTGGCGCCGCAGCTCAGCTCATGGCAAAGGAAGGCACATATGCAACCCTTCGATTGCCGAGCGGCGAAATGCGACGCGTTCACTACACCTGCCGCGCAACGGTCGGTGAAGTTGGCAACGCTGAGCACGAGAACGAACAGATTGGTAAAGCCGGTAAGGCACGCGGATTGGGTCGCCGACCTCACGTCCGTGGCGTTGTAAAGAGCCCACGAGACCACCCACACGGTGGTGGTGAAGCGAAGTCGCCGGTTGGCCGAAAGAAGGGTCCAGTTGACCGATGGGGCAACAAGGCTCGAGGACAGAAGACGCGCTACAACAAGCGCACTGACAAATACATTGTTCGACGGAGGAACAAGAACTAGGGTGCACTGACCAATAGGTCATCACTCAAATAGCATGTAAGCAAAAACTAGAACCATGGCACGCAGTCTCAAAAAAGGATTCTTTGTGGACGATCACTTGATTAAGAAGATCGACGCGATGAATGAATCGGGCGAAAAGAAGCTCCTCAAGACGTGGAGTCGCCGTTCGACCATCACGCCCGATATGATCGGCCACACGATCGCCGTCCACGACGGCCGAAAGCACGTTCCGGTATTCGTTACCGAGAACATGATCGGCCACAAGTTGGGCGAGTTCGCTCCTACCCGTACCTATAAGGGTCACGGCGGAAGCCTTCCTGACCGGGGGACCAAGCTACGCTAAGGTTCTAGAACCTCCTAGCCAACGGACATAAAACGATGGAAGTTAGAGCAGTCGCTAAATACGTCAGAGTGCAGCCGCGCAAGGTGCGGATTGTCGCTGACATGGTGAACGGCAAGACCGCCGAATTCGCCGCCGCTAAGTTGCGGTTCCACCCGAGCAAGGGCGCTGGCGCTCTTCGAAAGGTGCTCGTGAGCGCCATGGCTAATGCCGCCGAGAACAATGGCATCAGCTCCGGAGCCCTCCGCATTCGATCGATCAGCATCGACGAAGGACCTCGCATTAAGCGCTTTACACAAAAGGCTATGGGCCGGGGTGCCGCCATTCTTAAGAAGACCAGCCACATTACCGTGGTCTTGGAAGACTTCGAGCCTAAGGCTGATCAGAAGCCGCACGGCACGAAGGCAAAGGCCCGACCAAAGTTCGATGTTGCAAAGAAGACAAAGGCCGCTCCTAAGAAGGAAGAGGAAGTAGCCGTCGCCGAGACCGAAGCGGCAGCAGAGGCGCCAGCGGAAGTCGAAGCAGCAGTGGAGGCTGGAGCCACCGAAGAAACAACCGAAGTGACAGAAGAAACGAAGACTGAAGAGGTGGAAGGCTAATGGGTCAGAAGATTCACCCAATCGGATTGCGCATTGGTGTGATTCGGGCTGCCGACAGCACCTGGTATGCCGACAAGAAGACCTACAAGGCCAATTTGTCGCAAGACAAAAAGATCCGAGATACGATTCGTGATCGTTTTGGAATGGGCATCATTAGCCGGGTCGAAATCGAACGGGCCGCCATTCGAATCAAGATCAATATCTATACCAGCCGCCCCGGCGCAATCATTGGCAAGGGTGGTTCGGGAATCGATCAGCTTACACAGGACCTAAACGACATGGTGCGCAAGCAAGACTCTAGCTTGGTTGTGCAAGTTAATGTCACCGAAGTTCGCCAACCGGAGCTCGACGCTCAACTGGTCGCCGAGAACATCGCAATTCAACTTGAAAAGCGTGTTAGTCACCGCCGGGCCATGCGTCAAGCGATGACTCGCGTCACGCGGCTCAATGGTAAGGGCATCAAGGTTCTTGTGAGCGGACGATTGAACGGTTCCGAAATCGCTCGATCCGAAGGAGATAAGCAAGGCAAGGTGCCTCTGCATACCCTCCGAGCCGACATCGATTATGGAGTCGCCACGGCCAAGACCGTGTATGGCTGCATCGGAATCAAGGTTTGGCTGTACAAGGGCGAAGTTCTGCCAGAGAAACAGCGGCAGCAAGAAGCCGCCGCACGACGACGCGAGTCTGAACCGCAGCCGATCGAGGCTTCAGCGGCACCCGCGCCAAAGAAAGAAGTTGAAGAGGTGAACGCAAATGTTGATGCCTAAGCGCATGAAATATCGTAAGCAGCACCGTGGCCGTATGCGCGGTCAGGCGACTCGCGGCAACGAGATCTCGTTTGGTCAATATGCCTTGGTGGCATTGGAGCCAGCATGGATAACGAGCCGCCAGATCGAAGCCGCTCGTATTGCCATGACTCGCCACATCCGCCGTGGTGGTAAGGTCTGGATTCGAATTTTCCCCGACAAGCCATTCACGAAGAAACCCCTCGAGCAGCGAATGGGTAAAGGTAAGGCCGGCGTCGAAGGCTACGTTTGCGTAGTCAAGCCCGGTCGAGTGATGTTCGAAATGGCTGGCCCCGCCCCCGAAGTTGCAAAGGAAGCCATGCGACTGGCAATGCATAAGATGCCAATTCGGTGCAAGTTTGTTGCGCTGGATAACGCCGTTGACAATCGAGACTGGTCCAAAGCCAAGGCAGAGGTCGAGGTCGCTCCAGCCACTGGAGAGTCTACAGAAGCCGGAGATGCCACACCGGAGGCTACAGAAGAATAATGAAGGAAATCAAAGCATCAGATTTGCGCGACAAGTCGGTTCCAGAACTGGAGGCCTTGTTGGAGCAGGAACGAGCGAGCCTGTACAAGGCACGACGTGATCTCGTTTTTCGCCAGATCACGGATACGGCGAGCCTCGCGGCACGCCGCCACAACATCGCGCGAATCCTAACGGTGATCACCGAGAAGAAGAGCGGAGGTAGCAAGTAATGTCAGCTAAGAAAGTTGAAGTCGCCGCCGAAGTCGCCCGTGGTCGGCGCAAGGTTCGAACCGGCGTGGTCTCCAGCAACAAGATGGAGAAAACGGTGGTCGTGAAGATCGTTCGTCGCGTTCAGCACCCGCTGTATGGCAAGACCCTTCTGAAGACGCAGAAGTTCAAAGCCCACGTGGACGAAGATCAACTCGGCGGAAAGGTCGATGAAGGCGATACCGTCGAAATCGTTGAAACCCGACCGCTCAGTAAAGAGAAAAACTGGCGCGTTTCGAAGATCATCGAAAAGGTCAAGTAGTTTGTCGTGCGGCCATGATGGCCGCCAAGATTTTAGGAAAAGAAGGAAGGAAAGAACGAGATGATTCAGCAATTTTCGAGGCTGAAAGTGGCCGATAACAGTGGCGCCCGTGAAGTCATGTGCATTCGCGTGCTCAAGGGTTCGCAGCCACGGTATGGGGGCGTAGGCGACATCATTGTTGCCTCCGTCAAGTCTGCCACGCCAAATATGCCGATTAAGAAGGGTGACGTAATCAAGGCTGTGATCGTAAGATCGAAGAAGCCCATTCGCCGAGCGGACGGTAGTACCTTGCGATTCGACGAGAATGCCTGCGTTGTAATCAACCCAGCGAACATGGAGCCGCGGGGAACCCGCATCTTTGGCCCCGTTGCCCGAGAGTTACGCGATTCAAACTTCATGAAAATTGTCTCGCTCGCTCCGGAGGTGCTCTAACACTATGCCAACTAAAGCGGAATTGAAGCAGGAAGCTCAGCATATTAAGCTGAAGATTCGAAAAGGCGATACGGTAATGATTATCAGCGGTAAGGACCGTGGTCAAATCGGCACCGTTGCCTTGGTGAGCCCAAAGGAGAACAAGGCAATCGTTGTGCAAGATGACCCAGCGAATCCAGATCAAAAGATTGCTCTGAATGCGGTGATCAAGCACTTTAAAGCGAAGCACCAGGGTCAGAAGTCAGCTCGAATTAAGCTGCCCTCGCCGATTCACATCAGCAATCTCATGATCGTGGATCCCAACACCAAGAAGCCAAGCCGAGTCGGCCGCCGAAAGGAAAAGGATGAGATCGTGCGCTACTACAAGGGAAGCGGCAAGACGATCAAGGAAACCCCCGACGCCGACTTAATTGCTCGACGTGAGGAGGAGAAGAAGAAGTAATGGCTCGTAAACAAGAAGGAAGCAAGACGGCACTGCCCGCACCTCGACTCAAGCAGGTGTACAAGGACAAGACCCTGCCCAAGTTGATGGAGCAGTTTAAGTACAAGTCGGTCATGCAAGCGCCAAAGCTCGATAAGATCGTCGTGAACATGGGTGTTAAGTCAGCTGATGACAAGCACCTCGAAAACTGCATCCGCGATATGGAAATCATCACGGGTCAGAAGCCAGTTGTCACGACCGCCCGCAAGGCAATTTCGAACTTTAAGCTCCGGGAGAATATGAAGATTGGTTGCAAGGTCACCCTTCGTGGTGATCGCGCCTATCACTGGCTCGACAAGCTTGCCACCGTGGTATTGCCGCGTATTCGTGACTTTCAGGGGCTGAACCCGAACAGTTTCGATGGGCGCGGGAATTACGCGATGGGACTCAAGGAGCAACTCGTGTTCCCGGAAATCCCTTACGACAGCTTTGACCGCATTCGAGGCATGGACGTGATCATCTGCACGACAGCCAAGAACGATGAAGAGGCTCGCCTTTTCCTTAAGGAAATGGGTCTGCCCCTCCGCGACAAGTAACGCGCAAATCGTTGTACTTTGAAGGGGTGATGCTTTGAATAGCATCACCCCTTTTCTCTCGAAGCTTACGGTTCTCTAACAGAGATTACAGTCTTCAGACGCTGGCAACAGAAAGGGCACCCCATTGGGGTGCCCTAATCCCTTAACCGAACCCTTACGGCAGGTTAAGGTTCACTGTTCGGCCGATGTTTAAGCCAGTAGCTGAGGCCGTGCTTGTGCCGAGCCCGTTGCCCTGCCAGTTCAGTTCAACACTCATCGTAATCGATGCCGGTTCTGCTGCTGGGAACACAAGGTTGTAGAGCGGGCTGGGCGCATTCGGGAACGTCAACGAACCACCTGAAGAACTGGTGATGAACCCAGATTTATCCGTCATTGTGGATTCGCTGGTCACGTTATGACCGAAGCCATCGAGGAACGAAATATTCACTGCTTGTGAACTACCAGCCGTTCCGCTAAGACCGCCGACGCCCGGGGTGGGATCAACTAAGATCTTGGAAGGCGGGCCCCAGATGTGGCAATCTACCTCATTGGACAATGTGCCGTTGAATGAGGCGGTCACTGTGGCAACGCCTGGATTCGAACCCGCATTGAGTTGAGCTGTTGGTCCCGTTGGCACTCCCGCAAAGGAGGACGCGGCAACAGATCGAGGCGACGAGTTATCTGGATCACCATAGTTGGTGGCAGTGTTTGGGTTGATCGCCCAGACATATGGGCCACCCATTTCTGGTTCAGAAATGGTCTGGCTATCGACATCATCGGCACCCAAGACCTTGAACACGCGACTGTACATTGGGTGGGTCGGGCCAACCAAGTAGCTCACGGTTCCAATGTCTAGTCGTGAAGTACCCTCGATGTTGAGTTGCTCAAGCGTTCGCGTCACCCGAATGTTCTTTCCGCCTTGAACGGGGCTACCGTCGAAAAGCACTTGTACCAAGCATCCAGGTTCCCACTTGATGTCTAATCCATTGAACGCCGGATTACCTGCAGCCGACGTCGGTGCTGAGAACGTCACGCCCGCAACATTTCCGGAGCCATCGGTAACCACCGAGGTGGCCGATAGGATGGTCCCAGCGGCCGGGGCAGGGTAGGCATTGCCCGAGAACACATCCCCAGATGTGTCGAGAGAGCGAAGCGTCACCGTTTGACCGGGAAGCCCGATGCCTCGACCATTGTTGACATTGAAGTTCATCACGGTTGTGGCGGCTGCACCAGTGGTCGCCCAATTGATCGAGGCTCGATCTGCAGGAGTACTGAACGTCACCGCAAATCGATTTGCCAAACCATACGAATAGTAAGTGTCGTGGGTGACAACCAAGTCAGGAGCTTGTGGGCTCGTAAACGTTAGCGTTACTGGAGCATCTTGAGTCCCTCCACCAGCGACGATTAGCTGGTTCCCGGACTCCGTGACAGCCGCCTGCGTGGGACCGTCCGAACTGCTGTCGGTCATCGTAAACGTAGTGCCAGGAATCAGAACGCCATTGGCGTCGTGAAGCAGAACTGCGACATTGTATCGATCACCAACATTGGCACTTGGGATCAACCCGTCGTCGCCAGGATTGTCGTCGCCAATCACATCACCTGGAGCCGCGAATCGAAATTCCTCATCGTCGCCGTAGGTATTGCTCTGGTCCTGAACCAGTACGCGCATGGAAGCCGGGGCGCCCGGAGTGTAGCTAGGCGATCCGTAGGTAATCGAATAAACAGTATTGTCATCACCCGTGATGTCAAAAGACGGATTAGACAGGTCTGTCTTCGCTTCGCCATCTAGCTCCAGACCACTGAAGCTAGCCTCCATCGTTGGGGTGCTGTCGCTTCGCGACACAACACGAGCAACTACCGCATTACCATCTTCCATATCGAAGACTTCGCTATCGGCATCGCGGGTGATGGTCCCGTCCACCACAGAAATTGTTACGTTGCCGTCGTCTGGAGCGGCATATCCGTCCGGTGCCGTGGAGCTTGGTGAGATGATGACGGTTGGGCTTGATCCTGGATTAGGCCAATTGTTCAGTTGTACGTAAACATATCCGGCGACTATTCGATTGGCGGTGTTGCCACTGTCTCCGCCACCGCAACCAGTCAATATGACGCCAGCTGACATCAAACTACAAAGCAAAAGTGATTTACGCATACTGTTTGAACTTCTCCTTAGTTTACAGCCCAGAGACTGATGCCAATAATATTACCGGCAAATTGGCCCCGAACACAATTTACAGACGAAGCAACTGGGATAAGAGGAACCTCTGGAAACAGTAATTTTGGCTTTTCTCCTTAACATTGAGAATATGTCATCCATCCCCTTGACAATCTGGCAAAAGTAGACTCAGAATCCCACTACGTCTAAAACTGGGCGCGGAATTGTTTTTCGCAACTTATGGAGGCATAGGTGCGTCTCTAGTCCATTAGTTCACTTAGGTGGCTAAGACGAGAGAGGGGAAAGCAACCAGGAAGGAAGTCCATGAGGGACTGAGCGCTTGGGAAGGGCCGCTAGCTCGGTTTCGGACAACCTGACACGGAGGTCAATACATAGCAATCATGGAAGAACTGGAACTCCAGGAAGAAAAATCTGGGATCTTTACACGCCTCAAGGGCATCTTTAACCGCGACGAAGAGTACATCGAGGAAGAATCCTACGACTCGCCGGCACCGTCTCGCGGAACACCCATGCGCCAGCTTGGTCGGGCACATTACAGCATCACGGTGCGAAGGATGGTTCAGTCCTTCCAGGATGCGGTTGCAGCTGCGGACGGCCTGAAGCGAGGCGACCAGCAAGTACTTAATTTAACCGCTTGCGATCCAGCCCTTCGCGACAAGATCAAGGACTTTATGTGCGGCGTGAATTACAGCCAAGAAGGTACTTGGGAAGAGTTGGGTGACAACGTCTACTTACTCGCGCCACCAAATGCCATGGTCGATGTTGCACCCGCTACGCCTCGGGTAACGAGCGCGAAGAATTAGGCTTTTCTTTCGCCACTCCTCACATCACAGGGCCGCCTTTGTGCGGCCCAGCTTATTGCACGGCATAATGTTGTCATGTCTGGCTTTACGACATTGACGGGAAAGATCGCCGTTCTCAACCAAGACGATGTCGACACTGATCGCATTATCCCAGCGCGATTCCTGAGCATGGTCACGAAATCAGGCTATGGCGAACTCGCTTTCAAGGATGTGCGAGGCCCAGACTTTCCCCTTGATCGTCCTGAAGCCTCTGGTGCTGAGATTCTGGTGGTGGGTACCAATTTCGGTTGTGGGTCAAGTCGTGAACACGCCGTCTGGGCGATTCAACAGGCGGGCTACAAGGCAGTGGTGGCAAACAAGACGGCCGAATCGCCCGGATTCAGCGACATCTTTCGGTCCAATGCCGGCAATTGCGGCTTGGCGCTTATCGAACTTGGCGAAGATGATCATTCGAAGCTGGTGGCTCAAGGCAGCGGAGCAATTGCTTCGATAGACTTGCCAAAGCAAACTGTCTCTTGGCCGGGTGGGAACGCATCGTTTGAGATCGCGCCTGCGACAAAGTCCCAACTGATCGAGGGATTGGACCTGATTGGAATCACTTTGCGGCACAAAGATGAAATCGATGCCTTCGAAAGGGCGTCTAAAGCATACGTTCCAAAGTAGACTGGAAGAATGATCATGAAGATGGGAATAACGATGACGTGCGTTGGAGCGCTACTCCTGATGAGCGCTTGTGGCATGACTAGCAAAGCTCAAGATCCACCGGCTGAAAATATCCCAGCCAATGGAAAGCACGCGCACAATTCAAGGCGGCTCTTTCAGCTGGACACCCTTCAACTTGTAAAGATCAAAATCGACAAGCACACCTTTTTCTGTTGGGTGATGGATACCACTCCGAAGCGGTCCGAAGGAATGATGTTTTTGCAGAACAAGGACTTCAAGGACAATGACAGCATGATTTTCGTATTCGATCGTGCCCAAGAGCTTGGTTTCTGGATGCAGAACACTTTGGTTGATCTTGACATCGCCTATTGCGATCCTAATGGTCGAATCATTCGTGCTGTAACCATGAAAGCGCTCGATGAGACTTCCGTTCCAAGCCGCGGTCTTGCCAAGTACGCAATTGAGTTTCGTGCAGGTACGTTTAAGAAACTCGGCATTCGTCCGGGTATGAAGGTTGAGATACCTTCGACCGTTCAAGCGAAAGAATAGCGCTTAATTAGCTCGAACATTTCTCTCGCTCTCGCGAGGGGCCATTGGGTGGCGGAGTCGCTGAGGGCATTCTGCGGGTCGGGGTGCACTTCAAGAAACAACGCATCGATCCCAACGGCCAAGGCCGCGCGCACCATCGCGGGGATTGACTCACGGACGCCCCCCGTCGAAGTTCCGGCCCCACCGGGGCGTTGGGCGCTGTGAGTCGCATCAAAGCAAACCGGCACCCCATAGGACCTCATGGTCTCTAACCCAGGAAAGTCCACGATCAGCGTGTTGTAGCCGAAGCTGGTCCCGCGCTCGCACAGCATGATGCCATTGGCGTCGAAGTCGCGAAGTTTCTCAATTATGTTCTTCGTATCCCAGGGAGCAAGGAATTGGCCCTTTTTTACATTTACTGGCTTGCCAGTTTGAGCGGCCGATTCGAGGATGTCGCTCTGGCGACATAGGAAGGCTGGGATCTGCAAGATATCGGCAATTTGCGCGACAGGGGCCGCCTGATCGGGCAAGTGGATGTCGGTCGTTACTGGAGTGTTTAGCTTCTCTTTAACTTCTTGCAAGATGCTGAGGCCTGCTTCCATGCCAAAGCCGCGAACACTGCCGCCGCTAGTGCGATTGGCTTTGTCAAAGCTCGCCTTGAAAACATAGTCAATATCAAACTCGTGGGCCAGAGACAGAAGAGTCTCGGCGACCTGAAAACAAAGGTCG
The DNA here is from genome assembly GCA_016788585.1 of Chthonomonas sp. Lineage (GTDB taxonomy): Bacteria > Armatimonadota > Fimbriimonadia > Fimbriimonadales > Fimbriimonadaceae > JAFLBD01. Next base: position 84,959 of record JAEURP010000018.1, read on the forward strand.
CGCGACTCGGCTAAGCAGGGCCCGGCAATGACGGTCAGACGCCCTGTGCCAACCGAGTACGGGCCAATCTTGAAAGGGGTCACGGCTTCACCCCGGCTTTCTTAAAGATCTCATCAAGTTCAGCCACGGAGTGCAGTTCGTTGAAGGACATGACCATTTCGCCGCCGGGCTTAGCGATGACCATATGAGGAAGGCCCCGGATTCCGAACTGTTTTGTAGTAGATTCAATATACGAAGGATCGACGCCAGTGCTGTGGTCAATCCGAAGCAGGGCAAATCCCTTCGCTACCGATATGAACTTAGGATCATCAAACACCTCATGCTCGATCACTTTGCACTTGACGCACCAGTTTGCTCCTACGTCGATGAAGATCGGCTTGCCGCTCTCTTTGGCGGCATTCCAGGATTCCTCCGTGAACGCCACGAATTCAGATACTTGCCCTTCATTCTCGCCGAGTAGCTTTTTGTACTCCTCGCGCGTCGCCTCAAGTTTGCTTTGAGCAAGAATATTAGCGTAAGTGATGCCGGCAAAAGCACCCAGCGCCAGCATTCCAAACCCCTTTACTTTCCACGATCGCGTGTCCGTGCTCTTGCGGTCATACAGGAATAGAACAATGGCCCCGGCAATGAAGAATGCCAGATAGAGCCAGGGCTCCCTCTTGGGGTCGCCTAACTGAGGAACAGCCTGGACGAAATAGCCGAGACCAAAATAGATCACAACGAGTCCCATCATGGCTTTAACCACCTTCATCCAGCCGCCGGCCTTGGGAAGTGCCGTACTGGCCTTACTGACCATTCCGAGCACGAAATAGGGAATGCCCATGCCAAAGCCGACAAGGACAAAACTAAGGACCGACAGCGCGGGATTGTTGAGCTTCGCGAGCTCTGTTAGTAATAGCACGATGATCGGCCCTGCGCAGGGGGCAGCGCCAATTCCAACCAGCGATCCCATGATCAGCGAGCCCACCGGTCCGCTGCGCCCTTTCAGGTGCTTGCTGATTGCAGGCGGGATTCCAATTTGATAGAGGTCGAACATCGACAGCGCGAGCACGACCATAAACACGCCTAGTGCCGCGTTGAACCATGGGTTCTGGAAAAGCTGCCCAAAGACGCCGCCAGAGAGCGCGGCAATTCCACCCACGATTCCATAGCTGGCGGCAATTCCCAGCATGTAGTTGAAAGCGAGCGTGGTCTTGCTCGCTTTCTCGCCGCTATTCGCCTGCCCAGCAAAGAAACTGATCGTGACCGGGATCAGTGGGTAGACGCAAGGCGTCAGGTTGATCGCGAGGCCAATGAGCAGAAGAACCAGGGCGAGTAAGCCCCAGTTTTTGGCTTCAAAAGAGTCTTGAAGGAACTTACCCAGGCCAGTTGCCGCAGGGGCTGGCGGAGGAGCAGACTTACTGCTAGGCGCCATTGCCTTTGGCGCGACCGCGGCACCCTCGACCTTGAGAGGCACGACAGCTTCGACCTGCCCAGGCGCGAAGCAGTTCGTCTCATTGCACTGTTGATACGAAAAAATAAACTTGAGACCTTCAGCCGTGATTTTTGCGGGTGCGGCGAACTTGAATGGTATTTGGATCGTGCCGGAGTGAACAAAGTACTTATCCGGTAATCCTCCAACCGTGTCTTCATGCCCCTTCGGATAGGCGATTGAGGCGAGTTTAAAGCCGTCCCCGCTAAGTTCAATTGGAATAATTGTTTCGTCGGTCTGCGGGTTTTGGTACCCGTGCAGACCCTCGGCAAAGACCACCGTGGCGACCCCATCAATCATTTGGCCAGGTGCTGCCGTGGAAGCTTTAAGTTTGACAGAAAATTTTGGTGGAACGTCTTGAGCAAACCCTACCAGCGGCAATAGAAGCGCGACGAAGAGGATCAACCACCGAGACATACTATTCTTAGAAGGCAATTACCGGCCCGCCAGTCCCATCCACTGCCTTAACTTGAAGACCGTAGTGTCACGATTGAGTCGGGAGATTGCAAGTGTGAGTGGAACGCCCTTCGGGCAAACCTTCACGCAGTTCTGAGCGTTTCCGCAATTTGTGATTCCCTCACTGGTCGTGAGAAACTCCATCCGTTCCTCGGCAAGCGTGCCGCCTACTGGGTGAAGATTGAACAGAAGCGCTTGGCCGATGGCCGCCGGACCAACGAATTCAGACTTTTCGCTAACTTGGGGACAGGCTTCCACGCAGCAGCCACAGGTCATGCACCGCGAGAGCGAGTAGCGTAGTTGGCGCACATGGTCGTCTTGGGCCTGTGCCATTCCCAAGTCATAAGATCCATCAATAGGTACCCAAGCTTTGACCTTCTTTAGGTTCTCAAACATCTTGGCGCGGTCGACGCTGAGGTCGCGGACTAATGGAAACTTTTTCATTGGTTCGAGCGTGACCTCGTAGGCATCTCCGACTTTAACGCCGATATTCTCGATCAAGGCACTGCAAGCCTGCTGAATTTTTCCATTGATGTTCATGGTGCAGGAACCACAAACCTCTTCAAGACAGGCGGCGTCCCAAACGGGCGGAGGCACGTGCTTGCCTTCGATATTCACCGGGTTCTTCCGAATCTCAATAAGCGCGGAGATGACGTTCATGTTTTCCTGCAGGGGAATCTCAAACGTATCGAAGTGGGCGGGCGCATCCTTGCTCGCTTGCCGGTGAACCTTTAGCCGAATCTTTGTTGGCATGGCGTTGACCTTATTTTAGCCGAGTCTAACGAAAAGAAAAGCCCCGTCCGATCAGACGGGGCTTTTTGTTTACCCAGAATCGATTAGTTTCGCGGTTCGGCGATGAGGCCGGGAATACCGTTGAAGTCGTAAGGTGGGTAGTAGGCAAGACCAGCGGCGGCAACAGGAGTCGTACCTGCTCGCTGCATTTCACCAAGTCGCTCAGGATCGTTTGCAAATCGCTGTGCGTACTTGATTGTTCTGGTGCTCGAGTCGGAGAAGTTCACGGTGACCGAACCGGAGTATCGGTCGACGCCTGGGAACATGTATCGAGTCATTGCGCCCTGGGCAGGAAGTGCACCAACATAGCCGCCAGCGCCGTTCGGGAAAGCGACCTTAAGAGCGGCCGGCTGATTGGTGTACCAAGTACCGGTTGTCGTAGCGTAGGTTGCAGCTTCGCCGGTTGGAACCTTTGGTGAAGCGTTGACTGCGCGATACTGGGCATCGTAGAAAAGAACCGTCTCGGAAACCCACTGCAACATGCCTTGGCTGACCACTGGGTCTTCTGTACCGAGGCTAACCGGGATACCTGGATCCTCGAACACGGCAAAGTTCGGCGCATAGCCTGCGTACTTGATTGGGTTCGTGGTTGGTCGCTGCCAGTTGGCACCAGCCGACAACAATGCGGTCTGCCAGTCGATTGCTTGTGGGTCGCCTGGAGATCGAAGAATGTCGATATTCTTCATGAATGGCTGAAGAGCATCGTAGACCGAGTAAATCTGCGAACCGGCGCCAGGGGTTGAAACGCCCCAAGTTGCGTTTGCCGTGCAGTTCGTAAGGCAGTAAGCCGCCTGTGGGAACTGGTCGTCATTGTCGCTGATGTACATGTTCGTGGCCAAGCCGAGCTGCTTGAGGTTGCTGATGGAAGCAGCCTTCTTAGCGGCGGCTCGTGCTTGAGCGAAAACGGGGAAGAGGATTGCAGCGAGGATTGCGATAATCGCAATCACAACGAGCAATTCGATGAGCGTAAAGGCTTTACGAGTGCGCATGTTAGTTCTGGGGTCCTACGCAAAGGCAGGCGATGTGGGTTTCTTGCAGGAAACAAAATCCCCGCATTAACGACGCACTATGGCACACTTCGGTTCGAAAAGTAGACACCTCATTAAAAAAACATTAAAAAACTCAGGGTTCCGAACTTGGATCGGCTGGTAGAATCCCCAGCGTTGGCAACGCATACCCAGGACCGTGTTATTCCGACCGAGCAAGTCCTCGGCATTCCAATCGCAGTGGTTGATCTTGCCCAAGCTATAGAGATCATCGAGCGGTTCATACAGGGTGATAGCCCTCAACTAGTCGTAACCGCCAATGCAATCGCAGCTGTTATGGCCCATGATGATCCGGCCTTTGCTGACGAGGTCCGGTCGGCTGGACTTGTTACTTGTGATGGCGCGGGCACGCAATGGGCTCTTAAGCGGGGCGGGCATGAAAATGCGGCTAAGGTAACTGGCATCGACTTGCTGGAGCAACTGTGCCGACTCAGTAGCGATAAGGGGTATCGGTTGTACTTCCTTGGTGGCGCACCAGGAGTAGCTGAAGAAGCAAGAAACAAGCTCCAGCTCAGGGTGCCCGGCTGCAATATTGTAGGTTGCCGAGACGGTTTCTTTCCTGTCGATGATGATGATCTGGTCGCTCAAGAGATTGCCGAGTTCAAACCAGACGTTGTCTTCATTGCCATGGGGATGCCTCGTCAAGAACGTTTCTTCTTGAAGACCAAACATTTGCTTGGAGCAAAAGTTGGAATTGGAGTGGGTGGAGCCCTCGATGTTTTCAGTGGCAGAACCAAACGTGCTCCCGAGATTTGGCAACGCCTGAAGCTGGAGTGGCTTTGGCGCGCTTTGCTCAACCCAAAGAAACTCAAGAACCTTAAGAACCTGCCAAGGTTCATGTGGCTGGTTAAGACAGGCAAATGAAGATCTACACCAAGACCGGCGATGATGGCACGACCGGACTCTTTGGTGGGGGCAGGACTTCGAAGGATGACCTAAGAATCGAGTTGTTGGGCCAGATCGACGAACTGAATGCTGCGATCGGCTTTGCGCGGACGCAATCTGATTCGGAGCCTCTTGGCCACCGACTTATGCGTATTCAGCGGGAACTCTTCGAGTTAGGGGCCGAAGTGGGCTGCCCATCCGACAGTCCCTATTTCAAGCCCTCGATAGGGCAAGCCGACCTTGCCCGTTTGGAGAAGGAGATCGACGAGGCTCAACTTCCACCCTTGCGCGACTTCATTCTGCCGGGCGGTACGCCATTCGCTGCTTCGATTCACGTTGCCCGTACCATTGCTCGCCGAGCAGAGCGCCAAGCGGTTTCTGCCCGCAGTGCCCTTGGCATTCGGACTGAACCAAGCATGTATCTCAACCGTCTCTCTGACTGGCTTTTCGTCATGGCTCGCTTAGCCAATCATTTGGCTGGAGCACAAGACGTAAAATGGAAAGAAGCTGAATGATATCGCTTACCCTCACCTTCGCTTTGATCACCGCGCCGCCGACGCCGGGAGCACTCGTGTCCAAAATGTTTGCCCGATATGCCGGCGCAGACAAACTTTCCGGTTCGATCCAGTTTAAGCAGTCGGGGGCTGAGCGGACTCTTTCGATTTCAACTCTGATCCAAGCCGAGCGACCCCACAAACTCTACGTGAAGCAATCGCGTCCCGACACCAAGCAAACCGCGATTATTGCCGCCGATGGGACGATGTTTACCTATGAGATGCCAGATTCCATAGCGAAGCGCTCTGGAGATCGGCTTTATGAGCTGCAGAATCAACGCGGTGTCGTCTACACGGTAGGCGATATCTACACGATTGGCTTGCCAGGTCTGCTGGATCGATCTCCCGTACTCGACACCTTGATCGCGAAGACGGCGCACCTCTCCTATGTTCGCGGTCAAATCGCGAGCCTGGCTTGGAAGGATGGCGACGCGCCTGAAGCGGGGAAGAATGGGGTTGTCGTTGGCGATTGGCGGGCCTACCAAAATGCCCCAGTGAGTGGGAAGTTTGCTGTCACCATTTCTCCTGAAGGCGACCTCTTAAACTGGAACCTGAAGGAGTACGTGGCCGTGCCTGGCCAAAAGCCGATTCTCGTTACTTCGGACTGGTCCGTAAGTATCAAGGTAGGCGATTCAGGTAACGCCACTCTCTTCAGAGTGGTCAGAAAATAGACTATACTTTTTTGGAAAGATAAACCGTGGCCGAGCAATCTGATCTGAGCAAAATGAAACCGGGCACCAAGGGAAAGGTGGTGCGCTACCTTTGCGAGGACGAGTGTACGTTGCGACTTCAAGAAATGGGCCTGACTGAAGGTACGGAGGTTGAAGTCGTGAAGCAAGCACCGCTTGGGGACCCAGTGGAGGTTCAATTCCGACGATGTCGCCTTTGCCTGCGAAGAAGTGAAATGCAAGGCATCGAAGTCGAGGTCGAGGGGAAGAAGTAGGGAATGCCCTTGGCAACTTGGGAGAAGACCACACTTGTGGGACTGATTGGAAATCCCAATGCCGGGAAATCATCGATCTTCAATGCACTCACTGGCGGAAAGGCGAAGGTTGCGAATTACCCCGGAGTGACCGTCGAAAAGATGTCCGGTCGATTCAAGATCGACGACGTCAATATCGAGATAGTCGACATTCCCGGACTTTACACGCTCACGGCAATGTCCCGCGATGAAGAGATCGCGGCCGCGGCCATTCGAGGCGACAGCGAAACCGAGCGAAAGGCCAACGTCATGCTCATCGCGCTGGATGCGACCAACCTCGAGCGGAATCTATTCTTCTTCAGTCAGGTTATTGAACTCGGCATCCCGATTATTGCCGTGCTCACGATGTCCGACATCATGAAGCGAAAGGGAATTGAGATCGACCTCGCTGCGCTCAAAGAAAAGCTTGGCGTCCCGGTCGTTCCCGTCGTCTCCCATAAGGGGCATGGAATCGCCCGTCTCAAGGAAGTTCTTAAGGAGGTTATTGAGAAGGGCCAAGAGCCAAGCCACCTTCGGTTTGACAATATCGAATCGCGCTACCAATGGGCCGAGCAGGTCCACGCAGAGACATTCAAGGAGAATCCGGCCCTCAAGCTACGGGCGCGTCAAGACCAGATCGACAAGTGGCTTACTCACCGCGTTTTTGGTCTCTTCTTCTTTCTTTTGGTTATGTACGCGATGTTTCAAAGCGTGTACACCCTTGCGGGCCCCATCATGGAGAAGATCGACGAGGGGTTTGGCAAGCTGGGCGATCTTGTCGGTGGTGCACTGAGGCCGATTCCTTGGCTTCAGTCGCTCATCGTGGACGGCCTCATCGCTGGAATAGGTGGCGTTGTCGTCTTTCTGCCTCAGATCCTCATTCTTTTCGGCTTTGTCGCCATGCTCGAGGGATCGGGCTACCTGGCACGAGCAAGCTTTCTGATGGACAAGCTCCTGGGATGGTGCGGACTAAATGGCAAGGCGTTTATTCCATTGCTCAGTTCATTCGCCTGTGCAATTCCAGGAATCATGGCCGCGCGAATCATGCCAGATAGCCGATCGCGACTGGCTACGATTCTTGTGGCACCACTCATGTCTTGCTCGGCCCGGCTACCGGTTTACATCTTACTCATCGGAGCCGTTATCGAACCAAAATTCGGGCCGTGGGTTGCCGGGCTCACTTTGTTTGGGATGCATGCGCTTGGCGCGATCATCAGCGTGCCGATCATCTGGTTCCTGAACCGGACCGTGTTGAGGGGGAAAAGACTTCCATTCCTCATGGAACTGCCGCCCTACCAGTGGCCCAAGTGGCGCGAAGTGGGGCTTGCAATGGCCAGTCGGGCAAAAGTCTTCCTGCAAACCGCGGGCACGATCATCGTCGTTATGTCGATCATCATCTGGGGCCTCCTCTATTTCCCGCGTAGCGCAGAGGCCGATGCAATGTACAAGCAGGAGTTCGCGATACGCTTTACGAGCCAAACACCGCCGGAGAAACTGGTCACCGCTGAGACGAACTTCGTCGAGGCAAAGCGGTTAGAGGACTCGTACTTGGGCCGCTTCGGCAAGTTTATCGAGCCAGCGTTCAAGCCGGCGGGATTTGACTGGCGCATAAGCACCGCCATTCTCGCTGCCTTTCCAGCCCGCGAGGTCCTCGTTAGCTCCCTGGGAATCATCTTCGACCTCGGAAGGGAAGAGACTGAAGAATCAGTGCTTTTAAAGCACAAGGTTCAGGCGGCAAAGTGGCCCGATGGTAGCAAACTTCTGACGACTGGCACCAGTTTTGCACTCATGGTGTTCTTTGCCCTCTGTTGCCAATGCGGCGCAACCCTAGCTGCCATCAAGCGCGAGACCAATTCGTGGAAATGGCCCATATTTGTGTTCGTTTACATGACCAGCCTGGCATGGATCTTTGCGGTCGTAGTCAATCAGGCTATAAAGGCGCTCGGCGGATAGCGTCTTACAGGTCGCCCTTGTCGTCGTCTTCCGGCTCATCAAGAACATGGCCTGGTGTCACCTTGTTGAGTCGAACGGGCTCATTTGGTACCTCCACGGAAAGCTTCAGTGGAGGTCTTGTATCAAATCCACCCGTCACCGCCTTTTCGCGGACATGTGCCTTTTCGGCGCGCTCCTCTGCTCCCGGCATGACCGGCCAGAGCGAGGCATCGGCATGGTGCGACTCAACGAACTCGTTCCACACGCGGTAATAGACATCGCGCGTTTGCTCGGCGATGCCTTCCCAATTGAAATCCAAATAGAGCCGGGCCCGGGCCATCTTCTTCATCCGTTCGGCTTTGCTCGGGTTGTTCAGCGTGTGAAGAACTGCCCAGGCAAGCGACTCACCGTTCCCAGAGTAGAAGTTTGTGCCAGTAACGTTATGCACACAGACTTCCTTGAGGCCACCTGCGTCGCTGGTGATCACTGCCGCACCCGCTGCCATGCCCTCGAGAGCAACGATGCCGAATGGCTCATAAAGGCTTGGAAACACAGCAACATCTGCGCAACGGAAGAGTTGGTGCAGTGAGCGGTTCGCCATGAACCCCGTAAACAAAACCTTATCCTGAAGGCCGTACCAGCGAACGAATTTCTCGAATCGCTCACGGTTCCCGCCGCCTACGATAACGAACTTTGTGTTGGGCTGCTGCGCGAGGATGGCGCTGGCGGAGTTAAGAAGAAGTTGGATGCCCTTTTCCCTTACAAATCGCCCAACATACATGACGATCTTCTCATTGGGAAGGGCAAGTTTCGATCGCCACGCAGCTCGGTCTTCTAGAGACCATTCGAATTCAAATTTCGGAGCATCGACACCATTGAAGATAATGTCAATTTTGTCCGCCGGAACTTGGAAAGAACGCTCCACTTGCCCTTTCATAAACTCCGAGCACACAATCACGCGCCAAGCCTCGTAGCTGAGCCAGTACTCCATCTCGTGGATGTACTTTTGCATGGGTGTGAAGATTCCACCATTGCGCCCCTCCTCGGTGGCGTGAATAGTGGCGACGACGGGCAGTTGGTATTCGTACTTCAGTTCTCGAGCCGATTCCAAACTGAGCCAATCGTGGGCGTGGAAGATAGTCGGCTGTCCACCCGGTCGCCAGTCTTCGAGGAGTTGGCGAACACGCAAGTCAGTCGCACGGTTCAGAAGCTGGATCTCGTGAACGAAATTATCTGGCTCTCGCTCCAAGTGGACCCGGTGGACATGCACACCACTCGGTTCGACCTCCTCATCGGGGGCGAGGGGAGTGTTCTTTGTGACCACGTGAACTTCTATTCCTAGCTTAACAAGCTCTTTCGAGAGGTCGTATACATGAGGGCTGATACCCCCCACAATCCGCGGCGGATATTCCCAAGAGAGCATCACGACGCGAAGCTTTTGGAAGGCAATAGGTTTCTGGGTTGGCATTGCGTCGTAGGCTCAAGGTACCCCGAACTGCAGTCGTCTCGGTAATTTGCCAAAATAGAGCTTGTGATCACCCTCCTTGACCAGCAGATAGACCATGCAATGAAGCTCTTTAGCAATGATCAGCGCCAAAAGGGGCTTGAGCTGATGCAAAAGATTGTCGATGAGAACCCGCAGAAAGCAAACGCTGTGCATGGCCTCGCTATGATGATGCTCAACATGGATCGCCCAGAGGAGGCCAAACCGTTTCTTGAAAAGTCAATTGAACTTGAACCAAATAATCCTGTTTATTACTGCAACTTCGGTGCCTTCTGGACGCGCATTAATGAGCACGAGAAGTCGCTGGAGTATCTCTTCAAAGCCATCGAGCTAAAGGACGACTACACCGATGTAATGCTTAACATTGGCCACGTGATGAGCATGCTGGGTCGTTTCGATGAGGCTATCGAGTGGGCATCAAAAGCCCATGCCATCGTTCCGGGCGATGAGCAACTCACGATGAACCTGTACACGTACTTGCGTGATCAGGATTTTGAGAAGGGCTTCAAGTTTCTTCGCGAGAAGCTGGAAAGGTATGACCGGCCGCACTTTTGGCGGGTCGTCTGCAGCGACTCGCTTTATTCCGACCAGATTTCAGAAGAAGAAGTAGATCGTTTGCACTTCACACTGGGTGAGAAGGTAGCCGGGATTCCCCCCACCAAGCGCTACCTTTCTAAGGCCGATCCTGACAGGAAAATCCGCATTGGCTTTCTTTCGAGCGATCTACGCAGGCACTCGGTCTCGTTTTTCTTACTCGATTGGCTCCGCCAACTCGACAAGGATAAGTTTGAGGTGTATCTCTATTTGGCTATGGGGGCACCGGATGACATCACGGAGCTGTACAAGGAAGTCGGGCATGTCGAGCTCGCGATGGTCAGCAAAATCCAGTCGCTGGTGAACCTCATTTACAACGACAAGATCGACATTCTTTATGACCTCAACGGTCTAACGATTGGTGGACGCCCCGATGTGCTCGCTGTCAAGCCGGCTCCGATTCAAGTTTCGGCCATCGGTTACGCTCATTCTTTGGGGCTGAATCGAATTGACTATCGCCTCGCGGATTCAATCACGGACCCGGAGGGCTCCGAGGTCCACTATGCAGAAAAACTCGTTCGGATCGAAGGTTGCTTCCTTAACTACGGCATCCTCGACCCCCTTCCCGACATTGAGGAAACGCCAGATCGCCCCGTCATTTTTGGATCTTTCAATAATCACCTCAAGATCAATCGAACAACTGTGAAACTATGGGCGGACGTGATCAAGGCAAACCCTGGCTCAATCTTGCTTCTGAAGGCCCTTGGACTTAGGCACCCACCGATTCGCAAGGCAGTTATGGGTTGGTTCGAGGCCGAGGGCATTCGAGACGAGCTTCGCATTCTCGAACCCCAAGACGTGGTGGTCGATCACCAGGCTATGTATCGAGAGATCGACATCGCTCTCGATACTTTCCCCTACAATGGAACCACGACTACGATGGAAGCACTCTTAATGGGAGTACCGGTCGTTACGTTGCAGGGAGATGTCCATCGAGGACGTGTGAGTAGCTCGCTCTTGATCAATGCTGGCTTGCCAGAGTATGTGGCACATTCTCCGAAGGAGTTCGTGGAAATAGCAAGCCGAGCTGCGAAGGACATCAAGGCGATCCGTAACGGAAAGCAGGCGCTTCGCGATAAGATCAAGTCATCAAGTCTAATGGATTCTAAGGGTTACGCCAAGAAGATGGCCACCTTTATGGAGAAGGCCTGGCGGGACTACTGCGCAAGCCAAGCGTGAACCCTCTGGATTAGCCAAGATAGTCGAGCTCTTTGAGCAATCGTGGATTTTGTCGCCATTCTGGGCGCACTTTCACAAAGAGCTCAAGGAACACCTTGCGACCGAGGACGGCTTCGATTTCTTCGCGCGCTTCGGACCCAATTCTCTTGATCATCTCACCACGCTTTCCAATGAGGATGGCTTTTTGTCCCTCCTTTTCGACCACCATCGAAATCAGGATTCTGGTGAGGTTTGGTTCATCGGTCCAGTCATCGACAATAGCTGCCAGAGCATGGGGGATTTCTTCTCGGGTCAGTCTCAAGGCCTTTTCGCGAACCAATTCAGCGGCAAGCCGGCGCATGGGCTGGTCGGTAACCTCATCCTCAGGAAAGAGCAATGGGCCGCACGGCAGCTGTGAAACAATCAGATCGACAAGCTTGGTGACGTTCAATCCCGCCTTCTTAGTAAGGCTGGTCATCATGATCTGCTCCGTCCCGTACAGTTTCGAGTAGGCCGCAAAGTGATCTTGAACGTCGACTGCCTTCAGCAGATCCATCTTGTTCATGCAGAGGATGACATTCGACTTGGCTTTACCATTGGTGTCGATCCATCCCTGCATTTTCAGGAGCCCGGCAATCGCTTCCTCATTCTTGTCCGGCTTTCTTGAGCCGTCAACCATAATTACGAGGACATCGGCCCCTTCCAGACTGCCTTGAGCCGTCTCGTTGAGAATCTTGCCGAGGTGGGTGTGCGCTTTGTGAACGCCGGGAGTGTCGATAAGGACCAGTTGATAAGTATTGGTTGATGAAATCCCTAGGACGCGGTGCCGAGTTGTCTGCGCCTTGTCACTGACAATGCTCACTTTCTGACCAACGAGGAGGTTGGTCAGCGTGCTCTTTCCTGTATTCGGCTGGCCGACAAGCGCGACCATGCCGCACGGCCTATTCGCGCTTTCGGAAGACAATGTTCATCTCCGCGATATCAAAGTCGCTCTGTTCCTGGCGCTTTCGGTTATCCCGTCGCCCCCGTCTTCGTCCTTGGTGCTGAGCGCGACGCTCGTGAATCGCTTGTTCAACCGGTTCCTCCACGGCCATAGTCTCTTCCAGTTCAGAAGGTTTGAAGACAAGGTCAGTAGCCATTTCTTCCGACCAACCTTCTTCAACCCAAGTGTCGACCTTCATGATTGGCACATCGAAGTGCAGGTCATCAAAATGAAGCGTATTCTCGGCTCGCTCGGGAAGTTCATCGACCTTGAGTAGGTCATCGGTCGGGTGTCCGAGAATAGACTCGATCTCACTCTTGGAGCCAACCAAGAAGGTCTGCGTTTGTCCATCCGAAACGCTGAAGTTAATTTGGCCGCTATCGGTCGAGGTCCACTCTCGCCGCTGCAAGTTGTAGGCCGAGAGTTTCTCCGGAAGTGCGATCGTGCGCGTGCCAGTTCCGCTGGCATGGAGCGAAACAAATGGGCTCCTCGCATGCAGAAGATCTTCCTGGAAGTTCCAAACATGGGCCCCCGCCATTTGGCCGAGCGCTCTGAATAGCGCTGGAGTAACTACCGGTTCGCCCAAGAACACGCTTCGCCAGCGCGATTTGGGGTCATCGTTGAACTCGCGCAAAACGAAGCTGGGGAGACCCGTGCCGGCATACTCGCCTAACACCATGCTGTCTTCGGGGATGGCGAAGTAACTTGGCTCCAATTGGCTTCCGCTGCTTAGCACGCTCTCCGGCAATGCTTCGCTGAGCGGGTGCTTTCGATGGACGATGGTCGTTCCACTCTTGCTAGCGAAGGGTTGTCGCTTCAATGCGATACCGGTCACCTCTCTCACTCGTTCCAAGGCGTTGCGGCCCGCGTCGAAAAGCCCTGCCGCGTACATCCAGAAGAGAACTTTGTTATCCCGCTGCAATCGGGCCTTGATGGCACTTCTCACTTCTGGTCGAATATCCCAGGCATTCAGGAACACATAGACTTTTGCTTCTGGGAACTGCTCTCGGTGAGCAAGGTCGCTCAGCAGGTAGAAACCTGCGCTGAGGCCAGAGCGTAGAACGGATTCGCGGACGTTTTGGACCAGCAATGTAAACGCACGTTGATCGACAAGGTATGCGAGCGACCGCTCATCGATAAAGACAGCGACCTCGGGGTCGGCCTGCGGAACCGCCATACGGTTGATCAGGGTGTCGCGCACTTGGCTGGCCCGCTCCCAAATTCCAGGAGACCTTAACCAGCCATTTCCCCAAAGGTCCATCCAGCAGACCCCACCGCCGTGGGCCACAGCAGCACCGAGACCTCGCCAATGGACAGTCTCAAGGGATTGAGGAGTCTTCATTACCGGATTGAAATCATCGGGTTCGTACTTTGCCGTAATGGGGGTTTTGAAGTCCTCTTCGCTGACATAGAGCTTCCCATTCAAAGCAAAGCTGTCAATCGGGCCAGGGAATGGACACGACCCTCCGGGCTCACGGTTCTTGTAGCTTGGTGGTCCGGCAATGAAATCGACTTCGGGGTTGCGCAGAAGCTTGCCTAACGAAAGGTGCCCACTGGCAGGATGACTCCACTCAAACGTGTAGCCGTAACTAACGCCGACTAGGAAGTAGCCCGCACTGGCCTTCTTCACGACGTGAGCGAGCTTTCCAATTCTCTCGACGGTGATATCGCTCAGGAAGAGGTGGTAATCCACCCAGCGACGGGTCTTGCGTCCGGTACGAACGAATTCTTCTCCGGTTCGGATTTCTCCACTGTATTCGGGCACCGACAGAGTTTCAAATTGGGCCTGACCATCGAACCAACTCGCGCAGAGGGCGACATTGTCATTTCGATAGCGCATACGAACCCAGTCTCGGAAGGCTTCCTGAGCGGCGATCGACGTGTCGTAACCCCAACCAGCGGCAAAGAACCACTCCCCGCGCTCGAGGTGCACACCCATAATCTGATCGCTCTTGGGAAGGCTCCGGAGTTTGGTCGTGAAGTCGCTTAGGCAGTTGGCCGCGTCTCCCCAAAACTCTTCATCACAAACGCTTGGATCGCCAAGGCCTCCGCTTTCTGAGACGTATTTCGCCTTGCGATACGTCGATTCCCAGCCGGTAGCGGCAGTAAAGACCGTGCGGAACACCACTTGGGCATCTGGCGCTATTTCTAGCGTTCGATTCAAAAGATATCCGGCCGTTTGGACGGCTTCATCAGCCGTTCCATCTGAGTTGACTTCTAGATCGACATAATGGACGATGACCCCGACGCCCGCTTCAGCTGCGTACTTGATTTCCTCGAGCACGACATCGAGCCGCTTCTCATCCGAGGCATTGCCGAAAAAGAAGATGGGCGGGAACACCCGGTGATCACGGACCAGCGTGGGAATGCCATTGCGGACAAAAACCTGCGGAGCGTCCGATGGGATTCGAACAAATTCTCGCCGAGGGGGCTCCGGCACTGGGGGAACGACAGGCACCGCGGGGGCTTCGGGCTCGTGGCGCGGTGATCGAGCCTCTCGTTCTCGCGGTTCCCTTGGGGCCCTCCGTGCTTGCTCCCGGTCCTTACCTGCTTCTCGAACTCGAAACATCGGAACTGGCACCACCTCGCCCGGCTCCAGCGCTATGCTGATCAACTCCCCTTGAGCCGGTTGTTCAACCTTGACTCGCTGGGTTGGCTGTGCCTTTTTCGGCGGTCTTTCGGTTTTGGCGTCCTTCTTGGGAGCTCCCAACCTTGGCCGCAGAGAGACAGACGGTAGTTTCTCGCCCGATACGTTGGAAATGAGACTAAACAGCGTGTGACCGTCTCGAGTTTCAGTTTGGTCGCCAGCGCCCTTCTTTGGTCGTCCTCTTGGTCGCTTGGGAGCCTGGGCCTCCTCAGGCGAGACCTCCTTCCTTGGCCGACCGCGCCCTCGCTTTGGCGCGTCGCTTGCTTCGGCTACAGGTTCCTTTCTTGGGCGTCCTCGACCTCGCTTTGGCGCATTCGGATCGACTTCAACGGGCGCTTTCTTGGGGCGCCCGCGGGGTTTCTTGGGGGCCGCTTCTTCGACGAGGTTTTCAGTGTCGACTTTTCGAGTGGGCTGGGTGACTTTGGATGATTTGAATAACATTGTTCAGAGATGAAAATTGACTGGCATTCCCGAAAAACGTGCCGGTGGGGGTTGATTGTTGGCTCGACATGGAAATGGAGAGTGAAAGATGGGCAGGAAATGCCTGCGTAAAACTTTTTCATGAACGACCCACGCTGGAGCGTAAACCGGTTGGTTCATGAGTTCAGATGATTATGGCAGATCGCGAATTACGAAGTCGCGCCTAAGGAAACTGCTTGAAACTGCCAAATATGCAGGGAGAGCATGGAAATCAACTTGCTACAACTATTTGGAACGGTCCCGGGCATTCCCTTGGGGGCCAAACCCGAGGTGCCGGGAGGTTTTGCCGAGTTTCTTCAGGCAGCCTCTCCGCCCAATTGGCCGCCGGGGATTGCCAAGGCCATACCCACGGCAGCCACCACCAACGAGAACGGGAAAGAACTCTCAATACAGCCGAATGCTAGAGAAACTGAACTGGACCCCGACTCGAAGAGCCCGAGCACAGCGGATGCACAGTTGGCCTGCCAAATGTTCGCCGGCGCTCCCATCGTGGTTTTGTCATCGGAGGCATCTCCAAATCCGGAATTCGCAACGCCGATCAAGACAACTCGCCAGGTGATTCCTGCGTGGAGCCCAAGCACTAGCAACTCCCTACCTTCGAACTGGCAAGTGCCAGAGCTTACTCCTCGGTCGCAGACTCGGAACCAGATCAGTATCCCGGCATTCACTTCATGGGCGGTTGCGATTCCCCAAGCCGGCGTCATGCCGAGTTTTGAGATCATCAATCCGAATCCACGACCTGAGATTCCAACGATTGACTTCTCACAACCCTTCGGCCCCCAAATTGGTAATTTCATGGGCTTTGATCGGCCAAAGGTTGTTCCTCAGGAGTCGCCGGCGGTGGCGATTTCTGGATTGGTTCGAAACGAGCCGGCTTCGGTGACGCTCGATCCCAAGATGATCGAGACTCTTGGCGTTGTCGCAATGGAGGGTAGCGGCTTTGCTGAAGAAGCGATTCCCGCTAACACTCCTCCCGAAGTACCCGTCGAAACGGAGCTTCCCACTCCTAGCCGCAGCGTTACCGCCGATCAGGCCAATCCAGTGAAGAACCCGGTTCAGGATCAGGCTTTGGCGACCTTCACTCAGCTCATTGAGGGGAAGAGGGTCGAAGGCACTCGAGTCCAACAGGTTGTGGCAAGCCCACCTAAAACTGACGTGGTAGCGGTGAAGGCTGAGCCAAGAGCCGAAAAAGAAGCGATTGGAAAGGAAATCTTGACTGACCTTCCAGATGAACCAGCGGCCCCCATGTTGATCGAAAAGGAGGAGCCAACTAGTATCGAATTGGCCCACGAGCCAATCGACGAAGAAGGCCCGGAAGTTCTTGACGTAAAGACCCGTCCAGCAGAGGAGCCGAAAGCGGCCACGTCATCAGTTGCGACACTGCACCAACCGCAAGAGAGATTAGCCGAGACGAAGGCAAGTCGGCCTTCTGGGCTCGCGCCCGTCGAACAGCGTCAAGTCCTTGAGCAGACGATCGAGCGACTGGATCGCATGGCGATTCACCGTCCGCTGAGCCAAATGGTTATTCGGCTCATGCCAAAGGAACTCGGTGAGATTACGCTTACCGTCAAGAGTGTCGGTTCGCGTTCTGAGGCAACAGTCGAGGCAACCGACCCACGCGTCGCCCAAGCTCTCCAAGTGGAGCAACCGAAGCTTCAGCAAACCATCGAGGCTAAGGGATTTAGCCTCTCATCTCTCACTTTCCAATTCAATGACCGGAGCCATCAAGAGGCTCCGCACACCGAAACTCCTCGTCCCATGGCGTCATCTTCTGAGCAAGATGTGCCCCCGACCAACAGCCCGAATCACACCATCAGCGGTTCGGACAACCTTAATCTGGTGATCTAACATGGCAGAAATCTCCTCCGTTGCATCGTCCTTTTTTGGCATGACGCCGGCTAAGCCGAAGTCAGAGCTGAACATGGCGACCTTTATTCGGTTGCTCACAATCCAGTTGGCCAATCAAAACCCGCTGGAGCCTATGAACGACCGTGACTTCTTTGCCCAGATGGCCCAATTGGGTCAAGTGCAGGGAAGTGAGAACATGACCAATCAGCTCAAAACCATGCAGGCGGCGAGCTTCATTGGTAAAACCATTCGGGCCACGATTACTCGTTCTGACGGAGCTCCATCCGAGGAGACATTCGGTCGAGTCATTGGTATGGACGTCAAGAATGGTGAGCAAATCTTGAAGGTCCAAGAGGCCGACGGCGGTCTTGTCGATGTCAGATTTGAGAACATCCTCAGCATGACCGACATTCAGGTCCAATATCCTCCGATGCCGACTTTGGCGGACGCGACTTCCTTAATTGGGCGCACCGTTACGGCTAAGAACGGCGACTCTACTATTACGGGTCAAGTTTGGGGTGCGTCGCTTGTCAATGGCGTTCCAACTGTGACCGTTCATGGCGAGGATGGAACGATCTACCAAGTCGCCTATGATCAGATTCGATCCGTTGTACCAACCCAATGAGCTCCCCTATTCAAAACTACCGAATTGCCGAGCTGCTGCAGACACAGCAGACGACGCCCCAGATTAAGCCCCAAGTGGGCGGGGGCCCTGCCTTTGATGAGATTCTGGCGAATCGCCTCAAGGTTTCGGGTCACGCACAGACCAGACTCCAGAGTCGCGACCTGCAACTCGATAAGGGGGCCTGGGAGCGCGTGATTGGGGGCGTCGAGCGAGCGGCTCAGAAAGGAGCGAAAGAAAGTTTGGTGCTCGTCGATGACGTCGCTCTGGTTGTATCCGTGAAAAACAAAACGGTCATTACGGCAGTGGATCAGGCGCGATTAAAGGATAACGTCTTCACCAATATTGACAGCGCGATCGTTGTCTGAAACCTAAAGCAGATTGCCAATTTTGAACTCTAATGATGTTCAGAAAAGGCCCGATAAAACTATCGGATTCGTCGTCCGAGAACAAGCAAAACAGAGCAAAAGCCGGATCGCACAAGGCATTGTGCGAAAGCGAGCGGGCCAGCCGAATGCTGAACTGCACACTCCGTATGCGAAGTTCTCCCTAACCTAGTCGAGTAAGAACTTATGCTACAAGCTATGCTAGCCGGCGTTGCGAGTATTAAAGCTCAGCAAACCCGAATGAACATCATCGGCAACAACCTTGCCAACGTCAACACTACTGCGTTCAAGGGAGGTCGTGTGACTTTCCAAGATATGATCGCCCAGACCATTCGTGGTGCCAGCCGCCCGACCGAATACAGTGGTGGTACGAACCCCATTCAGTACGGATTGGGCGTTTTGGTTGCCGGTACGGACGTCAACAACGAGCAGGGCTCGTTGGCGGCCACGAACCGACCGAGCGACCTTGCCATCCAAGGCAATGGCTTTTTCTTGGTAAGTAATAGCTCCCGAATTGGGTACACCCGGGACGGTGCGTTCGACCTTGATGCCGAGGGCATTCTGGTTCAGCGATCTACCGGCGAGCGCCTAGTCGGTTGGGCTGCAGATGACGACGGTGGAGTGAACACTCAGAATCCACTCAGCCCGACCAGCTACATCTCGATCCCTCTTGGTTCGTTGAATGCAGTTCAAGCGACAACCCGAGCCACTGTAACTGGAAACCTCAATGCTGAAGCAACTGGTACGGATACTTGGGATGTTGTGATGACGGTTTACGATTCGCTAGGCGGTAGCCACGATATCCGGGTTCAGTTCAAGAACCGCCTCGCTCCTCCGGCCGCTGGCGCCCCTGCTGGCGCAACCGCCAGCTGGGAGTGGGAAGCCTTTGAAGGCACTACCTCAATTGGCTCAAGTGCAACCGCAGGTAACGAACCTCTCTATTTTGATGCTAATGGTGCCAGGCTGAATTCGACGATAATGGGGGGAATCACTCTTCCAGCTGCTGGTGGCGCCATGGCGCAGGCCATTTCGCTCGACTTCTCTGGGATCAGTCAACTGAAGGCCGAAAGCAACGTGACGCCAAGTAGCCAAAATGGTTATCCACCAGGATCACTCCAGGGCTACAGCATTGGACCAGATGGCGTCGTGACGGGATTGTTCACAAATGGTCTGACGCGGTCGTTGGGTCAAATCGCCATGGCGGTGTTCAGTAATCCGGCGGGTCTTGAGCGCACCGGTAACAACCTTTGGCGACAGACGGACAACTCAGGCATCCCGCTCACTGGTGCACCTCGTTCCGGCGGTCGTGGAAGCATTAACGCTGGCTTCTTGGAGCAGTCGAACGTCGATATCTCCAACGAGTTCACTGACTTGATCGTTACGCAGCGAGGCTTCCAAGCCAACACGAAAGTGGTTTCGACAGTAGACGAAATGCTGCAAGATCTCATTAACATGAAGCGATAATCATAGGCTGGCTTTGAACTTGGGGCACGAGATTCTCGTGCCCCTTTCTTGTTTAACCCTACAGAACCCCGTAATTCTGCCAATACACCAATTGGAGCGGAGTACACCTTCGATCCAGGCAAGCCAGGATGGTTAGCCTCAAGAGCAGGGATGCGCAGACGGAGAAACTACCGTGGCGCTATTAGATGGAATTTTTGGACCGCACGTGAACAACCTTTCGCGGTCAATGAAGCAGGCGAGCCTGCGGCACAACTTGCTAAGTGAAAACTTGGCCAATGTAAACACGCCGGGCTACAAGCGAAAGGACATAGACTTTGGTATCGAACTCGAGAAGGCAAGCTCAAGAATGATCGATAAGAGGCATGGCGCCATGATCAAAAAGAGTGACGGCGGCCTTCGTCGCGATGGCAACAGCGTTGACCTCGAGTCTGAAGTAGCAAACATGGCCGAGACCGAATTTAGGTATCGGCTGCTGACCGATATGACCAATCGATACTTTACCGGCCTGAAAAGCGTGATCCGGGAGGGAAGGTAAGTAGATGAGCATCGGAAGCACCATGCGCGTTAGTGCGAGCGGCATGACAGCAGAGCGATTCCGGATGGACGTCATCAGCGGCAACATTGCCAATGCGAACACGGTCCAGAAGCCGGGCCAACCTGAAGTGCGGCGCCAAAGTGTCGTGTTGCGACAGGCTAGAGAAGGCGTAGCCATTGAGGATATCGCCCCTGACCAGACGCCGCTTCGCCGCGAGTACGACCCAGGGAACCCCAACGCCATTAACGGTTGGGTGACCTATACCAACATTAACCCAGTTTTCGAGATGGTGGACATGATTGGGGCAAGCCGCGCCTACGAGGCCAATCTTGCCGCCTTCAACACCGCAAAGCAGATGATGAATGCCGCGCTAAGTATTGGCAAGGCATAAGAGTAATTCACCATGCGCATTGATAATGCAACAGCTAACCTGAAGCTCAGCGAGCATCTTGCCAAGAAGCAAGAGGCATCCACTGAGAACTTTGGCGAGGCGCTGATGGACGCCCTGAAGGAAGTCAACTCTTCGCAGCTACAAAGCCGCGAGAAGCAAGAAGCACTCATGGCGGGTCAGCCGGTGGATGTAGATGATCTGATGATCTCGATGGAGCGAGCGAGCGTCGCGATGCAACTCACGATGCAAGTGCGCAATAAGGTCTTAGAGGCCTACCAAGAAGTCATGAGAACCCAAATCTAACCTAACGGCGACATCAAAGGAATGATGCGCGAACAATGGTCTCTTTTCTAGAACAAATCAAAGCTTGGTGGCTCGGACTCGATCGGACGCAACGTCCGATTTGGATTCTTGGCGGAGGTCTCTTGACCGCCCTACTCGTCGTCGCCTTCATGCTCAGTAGCCGACCAAGTATGAGTCTGCTCTTCGGTGGCCTGAGCCCTGCCGACCAGGGAATGGTAGTTCAAGAACTTAACAAGATGGGGATCTCCGCCGAGTACGACACAAACGGCAATGTTCTGGTCCCCGGCAATAAGGTCTCCGAAGCGAGAGCAAAGCTCGCGGTAGCCAAAAAGCTCCCTCAGGGCGGCAATCTCGGCTACGGGGCTCTGGACAACATGAATTCCATGATGGTCTCGCCCGAAGTAGAAAAAGTGAAGATCAAAGCCGCTATGGAAGGCGATCTCGCGAATTCGATTCAGATGATGAGTGGGATTTCCGCGGCCAAGGTCACCTTAACTCTTCCTGACAATACGCCCTTTGCTGCCGAACAAAAGCCGGCCGGTGCCAGCATTGTTGTGACGCAAGACGGAGGCGTGTCTTTGAGTGCTGAGCAAGCGCAGGCGATTGTTCGCTTGGTGCAGTTTGGTGTTTCTGGGCTTGGAGCTGAGCGAATCGTGGTGATGAACGACCGTGGTCAGCGGCTCTACGATGGAGCCGAAGCCACAGGCATCAATGCAAGTGCCGACAAGAAAGTGCAGGCGGAAATTGCCGAGGCGCGACGTCGTGAGCAGGAATTGCAGGCCAAGCTCGATGCCGCTTTCGGCGTCGGCAACACAATCGTTTCGATTCCGATGATCAACTTGAACTTCGATAAGATTCATGAAAACAGCGTCATCAAGCAACCCACGCCAAAGCCGGTAAGCATTGATACGACCGAGGAAACCATGGCGGACGCTAATGGTTCTTCAGCGATGGGCGCTGCAGGCACAACTTCGAACTTACAGGCACCGGCCGAAGGATCGAGCACGGACAAGAAATCGTACTCCGGTACAACCAAGAGCGCGACTTATGACATGAACGTCACCGAAAAGAGCATTGAGCGAAGCGCCGGTGTTCTTGAAGGAATGACGCTGAGTGTCTTGGTAAACAGCGCCAACATCACCGATACAGCCCCGGTCGAGGAGTACATCCAGAACTATCTTGGCCCCCTTTCACAGCAGACCGACAAGTTTAAGGCGAGCGTCACGAGCACGGCCTTCGACAAGACGGCGACCGAAGGAATGAAGGCCGCCCAGTCCGGCGCCGCATCACGCAACATCACCCAGCAGTTGATGGCGATTCTACCAATCGCTGCACTGATCCTGGTTGGGTTCTTGATTACCAAAGCAATCAGCAAGGCCACACCACGCCCCGGACAAGCGACAGCAGTCGCTCTTCCGGGTGGCGGAACCCTCTCGCTACCACCTGGGGCTCTGAACGGTGATCCCAATCAGCTCATTGCCCTCGAAGGTGCTGATATTGCCAATGCCTTGAATACCAGGGCCGTTCAGAACAGCGAACCTCCGGTTCCGATCGAAGATATTCCTGACAAGGTGAACGTTCCTCTCGAGCAAATTAAGAAGATGGCCAGCACTCGCCCCGAGACTGTAGCAAGCTTGCTTAAGACCTGGATGTTGGAGGAGACGCGATGAGGAAGACCACAGTTGAAGTTGGGCCTCGCCAGAAAGCTGCCATCCTTCTGACTTTGCTTGGTGCCGAACCTGCTGCCAATGTGATCTCTCAGCTTAACGAGGAAGAAATCGAGTTTCTCGCGCTGGAGGTTGCCCGATTGGACAAAGTGCCCGTCGATGTTCGCGAGCAGGTCATCAATGAGTTTCATGGAATGGCGACCGCCCAAGCGTTTATTTCTGAAGGCGGTGTCGATCAGGCGAGAAAGATGCTCGAAGGTGCACTGGGTCAAGAGCGCGCCGACGTGGTCGTTCGAAAGATCACTAATGCGATGCAAGTGGTGCCGTTCGACTTTCTGAAGCGAGCCGACCCGACCCAGGTCTTGAGCTTCATCCAAGATGAGCATCCCCAGACGATCGCCCTGATCCTCTCTTATATGCCGATGAATCAGTCGGCTTCGATTCTTACCAAGCTCACTCCAGAGCTCCGCGCCGATGTTGCGGAACGAATTGCGATGATGGAGCAGACGCCACCAGAGGTGATTCGCAGGGTCGAGCAAGTTCTGGAGCGAAAGGTCGCGAGCCTTATCAACACCGACATGACCAAAGCCGGCGGTCCAAAGATGCTCGTGGACTTGCTCAACCGAGTGGATCGTTCCACCGAACGAATCATTATCGAAAACCTTAGCGAAACCAACCCTGAACTGGCCGACCAGATCAAGAACATGATGTTCGTGTTTGAAGACATTGTCACGCTCGATGATCGTGCCATCCAGTCTGTGTTGAAGGAGATCGACGTACGAGACCTTGCAACCGCATTGAAGGGTACGCCAGAGGAGGTCCAAGAAAAGATCTACAAGAACATGTCTGAGAGAGCCGTGAACATGCTGAAGGAAGACATGGAGTTCATGGGACCAGTCAAGTTGCGCGTGGTCGAAGAGGCTCAGCAGAAGTTCGTAGCAGTGATCCGAAGGCTAGAAGAAGCGGGCGAGATTCAGATCGGACGTGGTGAGGAGGATGTGCTTGTCTGATCCTGCGGTTCGAAACACCGGGATTTTTGAAACGGTTACAGAAGACAAGCTTCGAGCGGCTCGATCGCGTTCGACGACTCGTTCGCGAGCTCTCGACGCCGCGCGAGAAGAGGCCAAGCAATCGGCCTATGCCGAGGCATTCGAGCTGGGGCAAGTTGCTGGGTACGCGGAAGGGTTTGAAACCGGCCGCCAAGAGGCTGTGGCTCGGTTCACGGCGGAGTTGGAAGTTGAACTTGAACAAATCACCAAGGAGATCCAGGCAACATTCGACCAACTCACATCTGCCGTTGAGAGCTTTTATCTGGATGCGGAGAAGCAACTTGCCGCGGTGGCCAAGGATGTCGTCGCGCGTGTCCTCGATGCCGAGCTCAACATTACGGAGGACGCGATCATCGGAATCGTTCGCGCAGCGATTAGTGAAGTGGCGCAAAGTAGGGAGGTGGTCGTTCGCCTAAACACGGCCCACAAGCCGTTGCTGGAGGCAAACAGGGAATCGCTACTCCGCGCGTTTTCAAGCATCAAGTCATTGGAGTTCATCTCTGATCCTGACATCACTCACGGCTGCATTGTCGAAGGCAGCCACGGTTCGGTTGATGCAACGCTGAACGCCACTCTGCGACTTATCGAAGGGGAGGCGGCATGAGCGCGATTATTCCGAGGCGAAAGCCGAACCTCATTCGCGAATTTCGCCGACTCAAGTCCACGCCTTTAAGGGAGTCGTCGGGAGTGGTTGTGCAAGTCGTTGGGTTGGTGGTGGAAGCCAATGGACCGAGTTGCCGAGTCGGTGATCTTTGCTGGATCGAGACCGGTGTTTCGGAACGAATCCCCGCCGAGGCTGTTGGCTTTCGGGATCACCGAACGCTCCTCATGCCCCTTGGCAAAATGGAGGGTGTCCGGGCCGGTTGCATTGTACGTTCGACGGGTCGCCAAATTAGTGTTCCATCCGGTGAAGGACTTCTTGGACGCGTGGTCAATGGCATCGCCGAGCCAATGGATTCGGGGCCAGCTATTTGCGCCGAGACCTTCTACCCATTAGAGGGCGACGCGCCCAACGCGATGGAACGAACGATGATTCATCGCCCATTTGGCACGGGAGTGAAGGCGATAGATGGCGTGCTAACGATGGGAGTTGGGCAGCGAATGGGGATCTTTGCCGGTTCGGGCGTCGGTAAGAGCACTCTTTTGGGCATGATCGCTCGCCACAGCACGGCGGACGTCAATGTGATTTGCCTGGTTGGTGAGCGAGGCAGGGAAGTGCGCGAATTCATGGAGCACGACCTTAGCGATGCTTTGGAAAAGAGCGTTGTCGTTTGCGCGACCAGCGACGAACCAGCCTTGATGCGGGTGAAGGCGGCATTCGCCGCAACGGCCATCGCCGAGTCTTTCCGAGATCAGGGGCTGGACGTGATGCTCATGATGGACTCGGTAACGCGTTTTGCGATGGCGCAAAGGGAAGTGGGACTCGCCATCGGCGAGCCACCAAGCGCGAAGGGCTATACGCCAAGCGTGTTCGCGATGTTGCCGCGACTGATGGAACGAACCGGATGCGGAAAGAAAGGCTCGATTACCGCCATCTACACGGTGCTCGTCGATGGTGACGACAATAACGAGCCGATTGCCGATGCGGCGAGATCCATTCTCGATGGTCACATTGTGCTCAGCCGCAAGCTAACCAGTCGGGGGCACTATCCACCCATCGACGTGATTCAATCCTTGAGCCGTGTCATGCCAATGGTCGTGCAGTCTGAGCAAGTCGTGGCGGCGAATCGCATGAGGGAACTGCTCGCGGCCTACGCCGAAGTGGAAGACCTTGTTGCCCTGGGTGCCTATAAAGAAGGGAGCAAGCCAGTCAGCGACGAAGCCATTTCCAAGTGGACCGCGATCAATGACTTCTTACGGCAGGACAAGTCGGCTGGTGTCGATTTCATTTCAAGTGTGCAAAACCTAAAGGAGATCGCGCATGGCTAAGTTTAAGTTTCGTCTAGAAACCCTGCGGATGGTCCGAGCTCAGGAGGCTGAAGATGCCAAGGTTGCCCTCTTGCAGGCTCAGCGGGAGCGGATCGAAATGGAGGGCCAAATTTCTGAGCTAACCGCTCGGCGCAGAGAGTCGATGAAAGAGTCTAAAGCGAAGAATTTTGGGGATCGCGTGACGCTGCAGCACTGGATGGACGCTCTCGATCTTCAGCAGCACCAA
The DNA here is from genome assembly GCA_016788585.1 of Chthonomonas sp. GTDB lineage: Bacteria > Armatimonadota > Fimbriimonadia > Fimbriimonadales > Fimbriimonadaceae > JAFLBD01. The sequence goes on from JAEURP010000018.1 coordinate 110,841, forward strand.
GCCGAAGCAGCCCTGTGCATCTTGCTCAATGAAGAAGAGGCCTGTCGCGAGATTTGGCATAAGCGCCAGCAAGCTTCAGATGCCCTTGAGAAGCTCCGAGAGCGCCACAAGCAGGAATTCGATCTTGAAGTGATCCGCCGAGAGCAGGCTGATCTCGACGAATGGGCAGTGATGAGGAGAAAAGCATGAAGCACGAGTTAAGAGGCCCCGATGGATGTGCTCAAAGAATGGCGGAGATTCAGGCTCGAATGGCCCAGATTTCTGGGGCAAGGACGTACCCTCGTAAGATCTTTGAGCCACCAAAGAGCGACTTTGGCGCGGTCATGGAGGGCAAGATCGGCGATCAAGAGGGCGGCCTTCTTCCGATGGCGCCGGGAATGTTCGCTCCTGAACCCGGCGGGGAGATTCGGTCATTGATTGTTGAAGCAGCTAATGCCGAGGGTGTAGAACCCGCATTACTGGAAGCTTTGGTCAGCGTGGAAAGCAACTTTAATCCAGGAGCTGTTTCCAAGAGCGGCGCGCAAGGACTGACGCAGTTAATGCCCGGCACGGCTCGAGCTTTGGGCGTTCAAGATCCGTTCGATCCTGTTCAAAACTTGCGAGGTGGAGCCAAGTACCTTCGCCAAATGCTGGGCAAGTATGGCGACTTGAGTAAGGCGCTAGCCGCCTATAACGCAGGGCCTGGATCTGTCGATCGCTACCAGGGAATTCCGCCGTTTCGTGAGACACAGAATTACGTTCGCCGAGTCCAAGAGAGGTACGGACTCATTGCTAGAGGAGGAATCCAATGAAGCCAATCATTGCTATCGTAGGCGCCGTCATTCTCGCTGGAGGATTTGTCGGAGCCGCTAAAACCGGAGTGATCAAGGTCCCCGGACTCACTCCGGCTCCAAAGGCCGTAGCAAAGAAGCCAGCTGAGACCAAACCCGTTGCCAAGAAGACACGCAAATCCGTTTCGGAACCTGTCGAAACCCCCGAACCTAAGCCCGAATTCACTGTAGACGCCGACAAGGGTGCCGCAGCGGTAGCGGAGGTTTGGAACGGGGTCGACACCGGGCGATTGGCACTAATTGTCTCTGATTGGAACGATACGGAACTCGCCCGAGTTATGTTCAACATGGATTCGGGTAAGGCATCTCAATTGTTGGCCGCATTACCTTCCGACCGGGCTTCACGAGTAAGCCTGCAACTACAAGACATGGCATCACAAGTGCCGGTTGAGAACTAGCGCTTTGAGCTCTTGTCTTGTGCCTTGCGTCCGGCGAGGAATCCGCGAAGCGCCCCAAGGACAATAAACGCCAACGAAACCCATTCCGCTCGCTGCGTAATTGCACTGGTGAAGGCGTTGATGTTTCCGGCTGCCCCCGTTGCCTGCTCTCCGACTCTTTCCGTGAGGCTATTAGCCTTGGTAACAAGTCCATCCACTTTCGTTGTGATGCCGTCCACTTTCGTGATCAGTGCATTAACGCGATCGAGAATCCCTTTTTGCTTCTGGATCAAGATGATTGCAAGGATGATGAGCGCGATGAAAAAGACAGTGCCGAGGCCAAAAAATAGTCCCGAAACTAGATACCACCACTCCGGCGCGTTCATCCTGTCACCTTACCCGTCACGGTGATTGTCTGATTGGCGGGGAGTGCGAGCGCGGCTTCGATCACGCCATCTTTCGCCTCGCAGTGCTTGCCCGCGATGGCCACCTGGGTGCCCCACATTCCTCGAACGCGTAACCGCGCCGTAATGGACTTGTCACTGGGATTCTCGACCTTTAGGTTAAAGTACCGCTTTCGGTGATCGAGTTCGACCTCGATAACTCGACCAAAGGAAAGCTCAAACGAGGCGCCGACTTGGCGTAGGACCACTCGCCGTCCAACACCCTCCCATGGGCGCACCCGATACAGACCGTCTTGGCTTTCAAAATGGCATCCAAAGGTGTAAGTCCCCAGTTCTCCTGAAGGAAGTACATAGGCTCCGACGCCCCGTAGGTAGTGGTAGTAGCCGAGGCCGGATGCGCCAGTATAGGCGTTGTAGCCGAAGTGTTTACTGCTCAAGTCGGGGCAGTACGTCATGCTGGCCGCTCCATCGTTGCGAACCAGAGCCCATGGCCCAAGCATGCCCCCGAAGGCGAGGCGCATGTATACGTCCGGCAGGGCTAGGTAATCCCGGTCGAGCGCCTCAAAGAACATGAGGGCGTTGGGAATGGTGGTGTGCGCTAGGCAGGCCTCGCCGCGATCTTGAAGCGAATTGAGTGGAGTCGAGTCGGCTCCGTCCCAGCTTCGCTTGTCACTTCCATACCACCACCAACTCGGGGCGAGGCTCCGCGCGGCAAAGGCGCACCGCATCGTTCGCTCTAAGTGCTCATCATCATTCAGCTCAAGCGCCGCAGAAAAGACCTCTTCGAATCCGCCTGTGTCGAGCACGGATTCTCCGGCATACGGATATTGTAATTTGACAAGTTCTTCGGCCTTTGCCGAAATAAAAGGTTCGAGTTCATCAGCGAGATCGTGTAGCCCTTCTCGCCTAAGATCGTCGACGATGTCATAAATCCTGGCATAGCCGAGAATCCCGACGGTTCTGACGTAGTGCCGCCAACCAAATGTGAACATTGCCTTGGCGGTTGCGGCAGCCCTTCGCAAGTAAATGTCGGGTTTCGATGCCGTCTCGCCATAGCTATGTGCGATGCGGTACATCGCGTGGTAAAGGTTGAATACGCTGGGATAGGTTAGGGGTCGACCGGCATATGATCCGACGGCCCAACCTTCGCTGAGGACGCTACCGACGCTCATGTCGGAGGGGTTTTGTAAATCATCAAGCAAGAAATCTTGAACAAATGAGTCAAGCGCTTTAATTTCATTTCGCTCAGGAAATATACAGTTCTTCTCCGCTAAATATAACGAATCAGCCAATGCGCATTCGATCCCGCTCGAGCCTGCATATTCATCCCCATTGGTGACCTTTTCTCCGGTAACGCAATTAGTGAGAAGGAAAGCATGATGCAGTGGTGACTCTGGGTCGACCAATCGTTGGTGCTCGACAATGTACTTCGCGCGACGCTTGATCAGAGTGTCGATTGGGTCGGTGAACATGAGGTGCACGTGACTGAGCCTTCCAGCCTTGTCCTCAAAGCTGACCCGCATTCGACCAGGTTCCTTGGGCCGAATGAAACAGAAGCCCCCAGTCTCGTCAGAGTCCGTTTGAATTTCTGCTTGGTGGTCGACAAACCACTTCGTCGGAACCGTCCCCGTGACTTCGATGGCGATGCCAACATCAACTGGCGCCACGGCGCCGGGAAGAAGTCGGATGGCAGGGCGTTCGCAGGCGGCAAGAATCCCCAAAACACCATCGCTTCGATCTCGGTCAGCTGGGACAAACCGCAGTTCAAACTTGCGAGAGTCACCTGGTTCAAGAATGAGGGACGTGTGTTCATTCCACCAGCCACGCCAACCTTCGCGTTCAATCGTTGCACGACTGTAGGCGTAAACAACAGGAATTCCCTCCCACTGGTGCGGGGTTGAGAGGCTTGCTGGAACTGAGCTAAAGAACTCCCAGCCGCGGCTATCACCCGGGAAGATCAGGAGCCCAGGTGGCTCGCTGGTCATTCGCTGGGCAAAGACATAACTTGCCGCACCACCAATGTGCTTATGTACATACAGTCTTGAATTCCAAAGCTTCTTTAGTTGCTCGTCACTCCACCCGAAGCCATCATAAAAGGTGTTGAGGGCCAGCGGGAACCCCAATTCACCAACTTCGACGGTCTGCTTGCCTTTGTTCCGAATCTCGATCTCCCAGACAATGGTGGGGAATGGACCGGCAAGTTCAAAGAAGCGACCGGTTGCCTGAATCTCCGGAATCAGCGGAAGGTCATATTCGAATGTGATTTCCGATCGCTCTTCGAAAGGATCGAATTCCTCTTCGGGTTCATTACTTCTGACCGAGACATTTCGTGCAAAAACCCAGGGCTCTTCCGGACTCGTCCGGGCACCGATGAGAATGGTGCCTGGGTACAAGTCTTCAGCGTTTTCTTCGCCAAACGGAAGCGGGGGCAGAATAAACTGAAACTCCTCACCCTCCTCGGGAAGGGAAGGATCAGAAGCCCAAAGTTGAACAATTCTGCCGCCCGGGCCGAATTCCATGGAGATCAAAGCGCCGGTCAGGTCTGCTCGCAGATAGTTGTCCATAAGGCAAGCCGAGTCTACTACAGGGTGCCAAAAAGCCGGTCGCCAAAATCACCAAGGCCCGGCATGATGTACTTCTTATCATTCAGTTCGCGGTCTAATGATGCGGTGAAAATAGGAACTTCAGGGTGAGCCTCTTGCAGGGCGGCGACCCCCTCTGGCGCAGCGATCACACTCACCATCTTGATTTGATCCGCGCCATTGGCTTTGAGGACGTGAATAGCCTGGACAGCACTCCCGCCCGTTGCCAGCATGGGATCCAAGCAAAGGGTCATGCGTCCGGGAAGCTTGGGCAACTTGCAATAATAGCTGTGGGCAATAGCCGTGTTTTCGTTTCGCTCGAGCCCGATGTAGCCAACAGCCACATCAGGAAAGAGCTGGAGGGCGGATTCGAGCATGCTTAAACCCGCACGAAGAACGGGAACGACGGCCAGCCCTTGGTCAAGAGCCGCATCCGTACAAGGCTCGACCGGAGTTTGAACTTCTACCTCGCGAAGTCGCAAATCGGCGGTCGCATCCAGCAAGAGAATCTCGGACAATTGCCGTGCGGCATGCCGAAAGCGATCAGGTGTCGTTTCAACATTCCTCAGTTGGGTGAGGAGGTGGCGGGCCAGAGGATGCTCGCAGACGTTCAGCGACACTAGGCAGGCACCTCGCTTGAGGTTTCTGTATATTTCGATTCAAGCACTTCGATGCCGGTGACGGCAACTTCGCCTTTGTCTTCGGCGTCGACCACGGCCTGGAGCGCCGCCAAAGCAACTTCCACGTGCTTCTCTGCAGGTTCCTGGGTAGTGATCAATTGTGTCCAGAGCCCCGGCTTGAATGCGACATTCACCCACTTCTCGTCCCTCAGTCTCCCAGCAAGGCGCAGGGCCTCATAGCTGAGACCTGCGATGATAGGCAACAGCATCAACTCCATCAGAATTCGGACTGGGACATCCTGGAACGGATTGCCTTGCTGCCCAGTAATTGGGTACCGCGGCACCAACGGCAGGAATAGGAAGCCAATGATGAAGACAATTACGGCGAAAGATGTTCCACAGCGAGGGTGAAGGCGGGTTTGGGCTTGGCACGTCGCGATATCGAGCGGCTGGTCGTGCTCAAGGGCATTGATCGCCTTGTGCTCAGCACCATGGTAACGAAACACTTCCCGTACGTCTGGAAGCTTGCTGATCATCCAAAGGTAGCCAATAAAAACTACTAGCTTAATGACTTCACTGGTGTAGTTGATGATCGTCCCATTGGTCACCCCTCTCGTTCGAAGCATCTCCGCTAGAGCATTTGGCATAACGTTGAAAATCAGAATGCCAACCGCTAGGCTAAAGATGATTGCTCCAAGAACGGCGGCATTTTGCACTTTCTCGTTGACAGGCTTGCCTTGTGCCTTGATTTGCTCTTCGGTGGAGTACTTGGTGTCCATCTGGACATCCGAAGCAAACCGCATTGCTCTCAAGCCAAGGGTCATCCCGTCGAGCAGAGCAAAGGTGCCTCGCAAAAACGGCTTCATCAACCACTTCTGGCGACCAATCCAGGTCTTTTCAAGGGGTTCGGTGATCCGAACAATGGTTCCATTGGGGGCACGGCAAGCGATCGAGAAGAAGCGCGGCGTGCGCATCATTACCCCTTCGATGATCGCCTGGCCGCCGTACTGCAGATACTCGCCTTTTGGCACCGCGAGAGTGTACTTGATGCGGAAGTGCCCCGAAAAGGTCCTAATCCCACTATTCTTGCCACATTTAGTCCCCATTGGTCCGTAGTGGTTGAACAGCATGAGCGAAGAACTCGTCTCATCAACTGTCCCGTGAAATACGGAATACCATGAAGGTGACTAACGTGAAATCAAAGGAGTTGGATCTCACAGAGGAGGAAGCGTTCGCTCTGCTCGGCTTGTGTATGACAAGCCCCGAGAAGCTCGACGCGACCGCCGAGCAGGCCATGCGCAAGCTGGCCGGATACTGCAAGTCCCGGGTTCGCCTGGGATCGGAGAGTGGCCGCCGCGCAAGCGGGTCGGATCACACCCTCTGAAAAGTCCAATAAGCAATCATAAACCGCGGCTCCGACTATCGGGGCCGCTCTCATTTTAGGCTAAGATGAGGCTCGTGAAACTCGGACTTCATAGCCTCATTTACAGTTCCCAGCCCGAAGAATTACGGGCTTTTCTGCGGGACAAGCTCGAATTGTCCTGCTACGACACGGGTGGTGGTTGGCTGATGTTCCCAAATGCCAATGCAGACCTTGGCATCCATCCCATTGACGGTGAAGGAGGCAAACACGAGGTGTCATTCAACTGCGACGATATCTACGCCACGCGATCCGAACTCGAAGCTAAGGGAGTGGAGTTCTCCTGCGAAACCGAGGACCATGGTTGGGGTTACGTGACGTACATCAAGCTTCCTGGAGCCAAGGACATCATGCTCTATCAGCCGAAATACGAGCGACCTCAATCATAATCGGAGGGTGGAACGCGACACGATCATTCAGCACCTCGGCGAGGAAAAGAAAGGCCCAAGCCCCGTGGTGCCGCCGATCGTTCAGACCTCGCTTTTTGTTTATCCTGACTTAGATTCCTTCTGGGGCACGATGTTTGACCCCGACAGCGACAAGGAGCGCTACATCTACAGCCGGGTTGGAAACCCCACGCTAGACGTCGCCGCCAAGAAGATTGCGGCTCTGGAGCACACAGAGAGCGCGCTGCTGTTCAATAGCGGCATGTCCGCGATCACTTCGGCCATGCTATCGGTCTTGTCGCAAGGTGGGCATGTCGTGTACGTGGACACCATTTATGGCCCGAGCAAACACTTCATTGAGGAGTGGCTGCCACGATTCGGAATGACATCTACTGCTGTAGATGGGCGCGATGCCGAGGCCGTGATAGCCGCATGCCGGCCCGAGACCCAACTCATTTACTTGGAGAGTCCGTCGAGCATCGTCTTTCGTCTCCAAGACGTTAGCGCGATTTGCTGCTTCGCGAAAGAGAAGGGAATTGCGACGCTTCTCGACAATTCCTATGCTTCACCACTTTTCCAGCAGCCCGCGGCCATGGGTGTGGATTTCGTCGTTCATTCGGCAACGAAGTACCTAGCGGGCCATAGTGATGTTGTAGCCGGGGTGGTCGCTGGCACAAGGGCTCGGATGACCAAGATCATGGAGCAAGAGGGCCAATGGCTGGGAACGCTTCTCCCGCCATTTCCCGCGTGGCTCCTGCTACGGGGTCTAAGAACCCTTTCGATCAGGATGAAAGCCGCTCAAGAAACGGGCAATGCTGTTTGTGACTTTCTAAAACAACGCCCCGAAGTCGAGCACGTCCTGCATGTCGGGGACAGCGATTACGACCAGAAGGAGCTTCGAGACAGGCAGATGTCCGGAACCTCATCATTGCTCAGCTTTCGGCCAAAGGTTCAGGATTTTGAACGACTGAAGCAGTTTGTCCACGACCTTGAGATCTTTCAGATTGGCGTCAGTTGGGGCGGGTTTGAGAGCTTGGCGCTTCCCATTCCATTGAAGCCAGGCGATGAGCCATCCGACTGGGTGATAAGGCTGTACTGCGGATTAGAAGACCCAGTGGACCTCTGCAAATCGCTCGCTACTTCTTTGGAGAAGAACCTTCGATGATCGTTGCCGAGGTTCTGTCTGCAATCGAGAGCATCGCGCCCGCACATTTGGCCTTCGATTGGGACCACGTTGGCCTCCAGGTTGGGGCACCAGACGCTGAAGTAACGCAAGGGGTGACGTGCCTCGACTTGACCCTAGACAAGGCTCAGTCCCTTGCTTCAAAGTCGGTGGTCGTGGCTCACCACCCGTTGATTTGGAATCCGCTTCCAGAAATTCGCACCGACCACCTAAATGGTGCGGTCATTGCGGAACTGATTCGCAAGGAGTGCGCTTTCATCGCTGCACACACCAACTGGGATGCTGCCAGCGGAGGCATCAATGACACGCTTGCCGCGAGGCTTGGGCTGACAGATGTTCGAACATTTGGATCTTCGAGTCCGCAGAAACAGTTCAAGGTCAGCACATTCCTTCCTTCTGACTCAGTTGAAGCCGTCTTTGAAGCTGCATGCAATTGCGGAGCGGGCGTCATCGGGGAATACAGCCGCTGCTCGTTTCGCACCGAAGGGCAGGGCACGTTTTTGGGCTCCAGTAAGACAAACCCCTCGATCGGTCAGGCAGAGCGGTTCGAAGCGATTGCTGAAACTAAGCTTGAGTTCAAGGTAGCCGCCCATCTTCTGGCCAAGGTCGAAGCTGCCATTCGGAGGGCCCATCCGTATGAGGAGCCTGCGATAGATGTCGCTGTACTTCGTGATTCTGCTAGTCAATCTCTGGGTCGTATCGGCTCCCTTCCTCGCCCTATGCCACTTCTTGAGTTTCGAGATCTTGCAGATGCGCATTTGGAGACAAGGTCACAGGTCACTGGTCGTCCGGACCAAGAAATCAAGAGAGTTGCCATTGTCGGTGGGGCAGCTGGTGACGAGTTCCGGGCCGCTCATCGAGCCGGAGCTGATGTCTTCCTGACTGGTGAAATCAAGCACCACGAATTAGTCGAGGCGACGCAAAAGGGAATCGCAACGATTGAAGCTGGGCACTACGCCACAGAACACCCTGGGATGGAGGCCTTGAGTAGCCGGCTATCGGAGTTACTTCCAACCATGAACTGGAAGTGCCTTGCCAGCGAACAAGGAGCAAATGGTCGAAGTTGGTGATAATTGGCTGAGTGGTGACCCGTACGGGAATCGAACCCGTGGTCTCCTCCGTGAAAGGGAGGCGTCCTAACCGCTAGACCAACGGGCCAGCCAGAGGCACATTGTACCTTGCGGTCGAGGAAAGATATGCGTGGGTTAGCCGCGGGATCCAGCCAGAAACCAGATTGTCCAAATCGACAAGTAGAGCCAAGAACCGACCATACATGACTTCTTGATGAATTCGAGATGAGTCTTTGCAAACCGAATCATGCAGCAGTAGGCTAGAGCCAAGGTCATGCCTTTGATCAATACAAACAACCAAACGCCAGTTTCGATAACTGGCTTCATCAAGGGGTTTAGCTCAACGATCAAGCCATGGGAGTAAAGGACTGCTGTCACGATGAGGTCCACCGTTCCGATGAGAAGAAGATAGAACAGGGCTTTGGTTGGAAAGTACTGACTGAAGCGTGGGGCTTGCGTCATATCCCAGTCGGAGCGCAAGCAATGGGCCAAACTCTGGTCCCTTTTCAACCCAACGCACAATTTCGTCAGCTGAATCTCGTACTTTGGTAGGCGAATCGACGGAATTGTTGATCACGATCGCAACAATGAGCGGTTCACCGATGGCTGAATTAACATAACCACTCAGCCCAACAACTGAGGTGAGGGTGCCGGTCTTGCCCTTGAAGCTACTTCCAGCGAGCCGTGTTCGAAGCGTACCTTTGCCTGGAGCAGCTAGAGCTTCCTTGTAGACCGAAAACCATGGCTGTTTACTCGCCCAGGACAGCGCGGAGCCAAGGGCTCGTGTGGTTACGAGATTTTGGCGAGCTAATCCGCTTCCATCCATAGGACGTAAATCATTCGCCGGCACCTTCACGATCTCCTCGAAGAACTTCTTAAGGTCTGCGTTTGCCGAAGTGTACGGACTAGCTGGGTTATCTATGACGCCCTTTTGAGATGCCGTCATGAGTAGAAAGTGCTCTGCGTAATTATTGTCGCTAGGCTGTAAACAGTCTGCTAAGAGCTTTGGCATGGGGTCGCCAAAGTACTCGGTTTCGCGCGTTGGCTTGTACCAAGATGGTAATGGGCCTGGGATAAAGCCACGCCCCAGGAAACGAGCCGCAGACCGGTCGGGGTACTTAAGGGCCAGCGTCTCAAGCGTCTGTCGCTCGCCAGCGAGGTCGCCATCGACCCGGACACGCTGCTGATCGAGCGAGTAGCTCACCTTGACAGGCCCAGTGTTGCGACCTCTCTCGATAAGAACACCCAGTTCTTTTGGGAGGGGAAGTATTTCTTTGTTCTCGCTAAGGAGCCGGAAGGCGCCTTGGTCGACGGTAAAGGCAAAGACCGGGGCAGCGTAGCGGTTTATGAGGTCATCCGTTTCCCAACCACTGGGAATACCAGGGGTATAGGCCTGCGAGACGTAAACGGGCCGCGACTTATCGCCGAGTGTCGCACCGATTTCTTGCAACCGAAGCGTGGACATGCTGGGGTCGCCATCTGCGATCACTCCAACCGCTTCTGCACACTCGATGACGGTTGTTTTGGGGCGAAACTCCAACCCAAGGTGGTGTACGCCATAGAGCGTCGACAGTATCTTCTGATTGCTAGCGGGAATCAGTCTGCGGTTTCCGTCTCGGCTAAACAGAACAGTACCGTCCAGTTTCATAACGGTGACACCGTACGAAGCACCGCTTAGGACGGGATTAGTGTCCAGCAACGTGTTAAGCGACGTCGCAGCTTGAAAGGCAAGGGGCAAGAAGTAGGCGATCATGGTTCGTCATCAAAGATCGGCTCGGCGATGTGGTCGACAACTTCGTTTTGGATGTCCTTCATCAGACCGGCACTGTAAGCCCGAAGTAGAGGCTCCGAGTCTTCCTCAGTAGCACGCCTCAGAGTCTCCATAACTTGATTCTTCCGTATTGGCATCCACTCGCATAGATGAAAACTGGCATGCATCGCGCTTCGGCGGGCGATTCGGCTTGGAGCAGACATGAGCTCGATGATTGTTTCGGCTGCATCAGGGGTACAAACATGCCCCCCCAGCACGACGCCAGCCTTGTAAATCGTTCGTGCGAAGTCATCTTCAGCGTTCCACATCATGTTGCGAATCGCCGCTAACGCCTCCGCCTCGGCTTCGGGGCCCGGGCAGTAACTCGTCAAATCTTCAAAAAGGTCGAGGACAAGCCACTGAGCAGTTCTTCGGTGCCGATGTTTTGTTTCATTGAGAATTGCGACCAGAGCCGGCCCATACGTGGCGAGCCCGCCTTTGGTCTCTAGCTCCTTCTGGGCATCATGGGCGATCGAGCGATCAGCGGCAAAAAACAGTTTGAGGAGACTCAGTGCGTCGAGTTCGCGCATGCGACCCTGATAGGGTCCCCCTAACCCAAGTAGCTCGCCTACTTGATTGCGCCGACCGAAGAGCGGTTCGCATGTATCGAGTAGTGTGAGTAGCATGTCTTCCTCGCTATCACCTTTTGCCTCCGCGCGCAGAATTTCGCAGCGTCCAAAAACTCCCCACGGCGTTCTGGCAACGACAACAGGGAATGACTGCCCTGCGTGCTCCAAGATCGCGCTTCCGTGCCATTCGCTTGCGGGAATGTGGTAGTCGTAGCTGACCGGGTGTATCGGCCACCGCCAAGGCTTGTAATGGCCAGGTTTAACTGCACTGAAGTCACCGGCCTGTTTGGCGACCTCCGATTTGATCCAGGTTTCCAACTCCGCCTTTAGGCGAAGAGGTTCCGTCGTCGTAGCCATCACTTCATAATCCTACCCGCGCCCCCCGAAAAGGAGTCGAAAAGGTCTAAACTTGGGTAACCGACCACTTCGGTGAAGCGGTAGTCAGATTAAGAGGATTTATGCAACTCAACAAAACCGCGCTCGCTGCGCTGGCCTGTGTCGCCCTATGGGGCATTGCTCCTGCCGCTAGCTTGGCCCAGTCCGCACCTGCTGAGCCAGCAAAGCAAGCCGAGCCACCGAAGAGAGACGAAAAGGCCGTTGCCTACGAAAAGGCAGTCAAAGACTTAGAGAAGTCCGAAGGAGCTTTTACGCTCTACAAGCGCAAAAAAGAGCTCTTGCTCGAGTTGCCTGAAGAAAAGCTGAGCAAGCTCTTCGTTGTTCAAGCAGCTTTTCATCATGGCTTCACAGAGGACCCAGCCCAGGCAGGGTCGCCAATTGGGAACAATGCCGTAGACGTCTATCGACTCGAGCGCCGTGATACCGCCGTTTGGTTGATCCGCCCAAATCTGACCTATCGCTGGGACCCAAGCGATCCGCTTGCTCTTGCGAGTAGCCGAACGATGCCAGAAGCGATCCTGAGCGACTTTCCGATCGAACAGACCAATCCAGAAACCAAGAGAGTCCTGATCAATATCACTTCGCTTCTTAGCGGTGATCTGCAGCAGCTTGGCATGATGGTAACGGTTCTAGGCGGATCTCAATACTCTCTGGAACGTGACAAGTCGGGCGTCGACCGCATCATCCAGTCGGCAGACATGACGACTGTTCGAATGAACAATGTGTACAGGGCAGCCCGCGCGGGCGGCGATAACCCGCTTGCGGCAATGTTTGGAATGGTCAATCATGCTGAGGATGGGCGAAGTCTGCCTCTAAAAGTCACATGGACCCTGAATTGGCGGCCCGAGAAGTCGAACTACATGCCTCGGATCGCGGACCCAAGAGTGGGCTATTTCACCCAAGACTTCTATTCAGTGGACAAGTTTTACAAGCGAGACCGGACCCAACGCTATATCAATCGTTGGAACCTGGTGAAGAAGTCGCCCGAAGCGAAGCTAAGCGACGTTGTCAAGCCCATCGTTTGGACGATTGACCCATCGATTCCTGAGAAGTATCGACCGGCCGTCAGAGAGGGCATCCTTCGATGGAACCGGGCGTTTGAGGCTGCCGGCTATCGGAATGCGATTCAGGTCGTCGACGCGCCAAAGAATGATCCTGATTACGATCATGCCGACGCACGTCGCAATGTCATCCGCTTTACGATGACTGAAAGTGCTGGCTATGCCATTGCTCTCTTCCGCACGGATCCATTTACGGGCGAGATTCTGAACGCGAGTGTCAACATCGATGCAAACTACGTTCACTACGTGAATCAGGAGTATCTACGCTCCGCGATTCCATCCTCAGTGGCGCTTCAGGCAGGTCTGAAGATTGCCAAGCAAGGCCTCACGCAGACAGGCTTGCCTTCACCGAAGGACCTCATGCTGAAGCGCGATGTCCTGCGCGACAAGGCTCTCGAGCCCGAGATTCGACGGCTGGGATGGACCCCGTTCTTCTGCAACATCGGTGCCCATGCCATGCGTGATATGGCAATGGCTTACAGCATCGGCAAGGCCAACAACATTGCCATTGGAAGCGATAAGTTCGTCGAAGAAGCCATGGCCGACGTGGTGGCCCATGAAGTTGGCCACTGTCTAGGCTTACGCCATAACTTCATCGCATCGACGAATCTGTCGACCGCTCAACTTGGCGATGATTCCGCGGTGAAGAATCACCAGGTCGCTGCATCAGTAATGGACTACACGCCGACCAACATGGTCGCACTACTAAACAACAAGCCTAAGAGCTTGTTCAATAACAGTATCGGTGCCTACGATATGTTTGCGATCGATTACGGTTACCGACCAGTAGGAGCACAAACCCCTGAAGGGGAGAAGTTCGCGCTGGGCCAAATCGCCAAGCAAAGCGGAATGCAGGGACTAGCTTACATGTCTGACGAAGACGCGGATGGGGTTGACCCATTTGTCGTTCGCTTTGACCTTGCTCGGGACCCGCTAAACTATGCTGAGAAAGAGATTGTTGGATACAAGCGCACGCGAACATGGGCGATCAATAACCTGCCGATGCCCGGAAGTTCCTATGCTGATCGCACGTCTCTCGTCGTCGGCACGATGTCGCGACAATTGAGTGTTGCGATGGCCGCGACTTCATTTATCACAGGTGTCGTAGGAAACCGAAACTTCAAGGGAGACATAGGCGAAAAGCCAACTCTGCGCCCGGTTGATCCGGCCGCTGCACGCCAGGCGATGAAGATGATCTGCGGTGGGGCATTGGCAATGGATTCGGTTAACCTCTCGGAATCCGTTCTCAACAACCTGTCCTTGAACTATGAGGATGGCTCGGGGAATCAGTTCACTGCGCCGATCCGCATGACGCTACTCATGTCGCAAATGATGATCGTGATGCAACTTCTCAACGTGGAGGCATTGAATCAGATTCAAGAGAATCAGTTCAAGATGCCAAATATTCCATCGGCATACACGATCGATGAGCATGTCCGGCTGCTTGCAACGGCGCTATTCGGCGATGTACCGACCTCGACAAAGATCAATTCGATGCGCCGAGAGCTGCAATCATTTGCCCTGGAGTCGATGATCGAGCAAGCATCCCAAGCCGGCCTGCAGGCTGAGGTTCGCCGGGTCGCTGCCGATGGCGTAGACCTTGCCTCGGCCAAGATCAACTCGCGCCTCAGAAACCGGATGGCGATTGATGCTGCGACTCAATCGCACCTTAAGAACCTAGCGAAAATGATAGCTCGGTACGAGAACCGAATGATGACCGTTTCAGGTCCTTAGGATAAGAGTCTGCAGGCGGGATTTCCGTCCCGCCTGCAGGTTGAAATGCAACCACTTTGCCAATCTTCGCGATAAACTCTAAGAAAGCAAATGTCAGGATCGTCCAGCGAAGTCCGATACGCCGAAATCGCGCATGAAACCGCTCATGCGAGAGTACAAGTCGTACTCGACCTTGATGGCGGTACCAGGCGCGATCTTACTACGGGGATTGGCACGCTTGATCACCTGCTGACTCAATGGGCGTTTTTTGCGGGATTCGATCTTGGAATCAGTTGCGAAGGCAATCTCCATCTCGATGACCAACAAACGGTTGAAGCCATCGGAACGGCTCTCGGTGCCGCCCTTTGCCTCGCCTTGACCGATACCGGGCCCATTGAGCGACTTGGAAGCGCCCACGGAGTCACCGAAGATGCCTGTGTCATGGTAGCAACCGACCTCATTGGCAATGGGGCGCTTGGATACCAAGTCTCGATAAAGCGGGAGCGCCTCGGATTGCTGGCGGCTGAGTCGATCGAGGTATTCCTACTTGCATTTGCGCGCGCGGCAAAGATCTCTCTGCATGTTCAGCAGATTGCTGGCGAGAACGGACACCATATAGCTGAAGCCATCTTTAAGGGCCTAGGACAAGCCATGGCAAAGGCAACTCATCGCAACGAGCACCATCGTCTCAGTCGTAGAGGCAAGGAAAACTAATGGACGAAATGCTCATTCCCCTCTTTTCGGTCTTACTGATTTTTGGAATTCCCATCGTGGCGATTGTGACTTCACACCGTCAGAAGATGAAGGAAATGGAACTGCGGGCGAGAAATTCGCAGCCCCCGTTAGCTGTAGAACACCTACAAAATGAACTTTTGGCTCTACGTGAGCGCGTCAATGAGCAGGCGCTCGACGTCGAAAAACTAAAGGACTTGGTCAGGCTTGGAGCGCTTGGCGCACCACGAGTGATCGCTGGAGAAACTGAAGAACAAAGATTGAACTCTTGAATTGATCGAGCACCCCGCGTGGCGGGGATATTAAGGCGGCACTAAGAAAATTGCCGTCGGGGGGCTTGACTTAGCCTCAACGCTTGGTGAATAATGGATTTACCCCGCGTTACCGCCCGATGAACCGTCGTTTTTCGTGCCCTAGCTACGCGTGGCTCTGAGGAATGCATTGAGAGTCATTAAGCCAGCCGTCAAAAGTCTCCCGCGAATCCTAGAAGTCCCCAACCTGATCGAATTACAACTTGATTCTTACCGATGGTTCCTTGAAGAAGGCTTGCCTGAGCTGTTTAAGACGTTCAGCCCCATCTGGGACTTCACCCAGTCTAACTACATCGAGTTTGTTGACTTTATCCTCGGCGAACCTAAGTACTCCCTTCAGGAGTGCCGCGATCGCGACATGACCTACGAAACCCCGATCAAAGCCACCGTGCGCTTTGGCGGTAAGGACCGCGAAGAGATTGAGTCCGAGGTGTACCTTGGCGATCTTCCATTGATGACCGACAAGGGTACGTTCGTGATCAATGGTCGTGAGCGGGTCATTGTTTCTCAGCTCAGCCGTTCACCCGGTTTGTACTTCGAAGAAGGTGTGGACACGACGATGCACGTCATCATTTCGGCGCGCATCATTCCGAATGAAGGTCCGTGGCTTGAAGTCGAATCCGACGCTAATCGAGCGGTATTCACACAGATTTCTCAAACCAAAAAGCTCCCGATCACTCAGTTGATCAAAGCTCTGCACGCCTTTATTGATAGCAACGATCCTGAGAAGCTTCGGGGTCGCATTCGCTACCAAATGAAGGTCAGCGATGCCGGTAAGAAGAAGTTGGTCGAGCCCCTCGTCGACAAGAGCACTGGTGAGGTCATTCTCGAAAAGGGAACGATTCTGACGAAGAAGGTGCTGGCGGACCTCAGCAAAGACGCCCTAAAGCAGACTGTCGAAGTTGAATCGCCTTTAGGCTCAAACGAAGAGATGCTTTGGCACTTTGGCGAAGAAGTGACTCTCAAGAAGCCGACAGCGGAAGAGTTGATCGGTGTGCGACCGCTCGAAGATGTCACGGAAGGCGGCAAAGTGATCGTTAAGCGACTAGAAAAGATCGAAGCCGATACCGCCAAGAAAATCGAATCCCTCGAAGTTAAGGAACTCGATGCCCTCAAGGTGAGCCCGTTGCTTAATGCGACGCTCGATCAAGACAAGACCACCAACATGCGCGAAGCCATGGTGGATATCTTCAAGAGAATGCGTCCCGGCGAAGCCGCCACCGAAGAAGCGGCCAAGCAACTCATTTACAATCAGTTCTTCGAAATCAAGCGATACGATCTTGGAAAGGTCGGTCGCCGATTCTTGAATATTAAGCTCGGCAACGACATTCCTCTCACGGTCCGTAACCTCACCAGTGATGACCTCGCTGGCATCATTTTTGCGATGGAGCCCTACCTAGACGGCGAGGCCGAGCGAGATGATATCGACGATCTCAAGAACAAGCGCGTTCGTAGCGTTGGTGAATTGCTTCAAAGTCAGCTCCGCCTCGGATTTGTGAGGATGGAAAAGGTTGCTCGCGAACGAATGACGAGCGCCGATCAAGAGACCTTGCTTCCAAGCATCATTCTCTCGGTTAAGCCGGTCAGTGCAAGCATCAAGAGCTTCTTTAGCTCGAACCAGCTCAGTACGTTCATGGATCAGACGAATCCATTGAGCGAAATCACGAATAAGCGAAGGCTCTCGAGCCTCGGCCCTGGTGGTCTTCAACGAACAAGCGCCAAGCTGGAAGTTCGAGACGTGCACCGATCTCACTACGGTCGAATCTGCCCCATCGAGACTCCGGAAGGTCCGAACATCGGTCTCATTAGCCAGATGACGACCCTGGCTCGTATCGACGAGTTCGGGTTCCTGATGACGCCATACCGCAAGGTTGTGAATTGCAAGGTCAGCGACGAAATCGTTTACATGACCGCCAACGAAGACTTCACGGCCCACATCGCTCCGGCAGACATGAAGCTGGACGCCGATGGCAACATTGTCGACGACTTCGTAAAGGTGAGGTGCCCAGCTGGAAGCAAGGACTTCGGAGGCGCCTCTTACCCGACCGTTCCGCGCGATCGCGTTCAGTTCATGGACGTGTCACCGCAACAGATCATCTCTGTAGCAACCGCCCTTATTCCGTTCTTGGAAAATGACGACGCTAACCGAGCCCTCATGGGAGCAAACATGCAGCGCCAAGCGGTGCCTTGCCTCAGGAGCGATCAGCCGGTTGTTGGCACTGGTTACGAGCGAGTTGCCGCCGAGGACTCCGGTTCGGCTGTCGTTGCTCGCCGAACAGGCACTGTCGAAGGCGTCACCAGTCAAGAGATCAAGGTTCTTGCTGATGACGGCGGCGTGGATAGCTATGAGCTCATGCACATGGTGCAGAGCAACAAATCGACCTGCTTCACCCACCGACCAGTCGTATTCCCAGGAGATCGCGTTCTTAAGGGGCAACCCCTGGCCGATGGCCCGACCTGCGATGAAGGCCGACTCTCGCTTGGCCAGAATGTCCTCGTCGCATTCATGCCTTGGGGCGGTTACAACTATGAAGACGCGATTTTGATCAGCGAGCGCATGGTGAAGGACGACGTGTTCACATCGATTCATATCGAGCGACACGAGTCGGAAGCCGTCGATACCAAGCTTGGACCCGAGGAAATCACTCGCGACATTCCGAACGTTGGCGAAGATGCGTTGAAGGATCTCGACGAGAATGGCATCGTGCGCATTGGCGCCGAGGTCCGGCCCGAAGACATCTTGGTTGGTAAGGTGGCGCCGAAGGGTCAAACCGAAATGACTGCCGAAGAGCGACTCATCATTGCGATTTTCGGTAAGAAAGCCGAAGAGACCCGCGACGTTTCTCTCCGATTGCCGCACGGCGAAAAGGGTCAGATTATCGACGTAAAGGTCTTCAGCCGATACAAGTATCTAAGCCCCAGCATCAACTACACCTACAAGGAGTCGAAGAAGCGCGACAGCTTGATCTGCGACAGAACGGAAGAGAACTTGCTTCCGCTGCCGGGTGACGAACTGCCAGCCGGCACCAATATGACTGTTCAGGTCTACATTGCCCAGAAGCGAAAGCTGATGGTCGGTGACAAGATGGCTGGACGGCACGGTAACAAGGGTGTTATCTCGAAAATTGTTCCGGTCGAAGATATGCCGTTCCTGGCAGACGGTACGCCGGTCGACGTGATTCTAAATCCGCTCGGTGTACCAAGCCGAATGAATATCGGGCAGCTTCTTGAAATGCACCTTGGGTTGGTCGGACGCCACTTTGGCGTGCGATACGAGTGCCCAGCGTTCGAAGGCGCTACTGATCTTGAGATCACGGCGGAAATCGAACGAATGGCGATCGACATGCGACGGCAGGTGCTGTCGGCCTATGTCAAGCGAGAACTCTTGCTCGACGTCGACTTTGATCGCACCGAGGCGCTGGAAAGCATGCTTGGCAAGATCGAGGCAGCCGTCCGGCAACTCGATGTCGATCGGCTTGAGCGAGTCTCAAGAATCCTCGCTGCCCCTCCGGTTAAGAAGGTCAGCGAACTGCTCGACCTCGATGACTGGACGCCCGAAGAGTTGCCGGAGCAAGCTGGACCTGCTTACAAGGCCGACGAAAAGGTTTATCAGGCGATCATGGATGGCATCACGAAGAACGCTTGGAAGCGGGCTGGCATCGAGCCAGATAGCTTTAAGAGCTGGGTTCGCGACGGCATGACTGGCGACGAACTTCCCAATCCAATTACGGTCGGCTTGATGTACATCCTGAAGCTCGAGCACTTGGCGGATGAGAAGATTCACGCACGATCCATAGGTCCCTACTCGCTGGTGACCCAACAGCCTCTCGGAGGAAAGGCGCAGTTTGGTGGTCAGCGATTCGGAGAAATGGAAGTGTGGGCGCTCGAAGCCTATGGTGCTGCCTATACGCTCCAGGAGCTTTTGACGATCAAATCCGACGATGTCATGGGCCGCGTCAAAGCCTACGAAAGCATCGTGAAGGGCGACACGATCACCGAGCCCGGCATTCCCGAGTCGTTCAAGATTCTCGTAAACGAACTCCGCTCACTTTGTCTCAAGGTTGCGGTTGAAGACCCCAACAACAAGGAACTCACTCTCAAGGACTTGGATGAACTATCCAGTGGCGACGATGTGCGCCTCTCCAAGAGCGTCGGATTCTTCAACTAACCCCTAAAAATCTACAAAAACGAAATGGCAGACGTCAGACTTTTCGACAAAATCAGAATTGGAATCGCAAGCCCCGAAGAGATTCGGGAGTGGTCCAAGCGTAAGGACGCAACCGGCGCTCAAATCTTCTACGAAGTGAAGAAGCCGGAAACCATCAACTACCGAACATTCAAGCCGGAGCGCGATGGCCTATTCTGCGAGCGAATCTTTGGGCCTTCTAAGGACTGGGAATGCTCCTGCGGTCGTTACAAGAAGATCAAGTACAAGGGCATCATCTGTGAGCGCTGCGGAGTCGAAGTTACGCGCAGCAAGGTTCGCCGAGAGCGGATGGGCATCGTTGAGCTAGCAGCACCCGTTTGCCACATTTGGTACCTCAAGGGAGTTCCGTCTCCCATCGCCTTACTTCTCGACCTGAGCCCTCGAAATCTCGAGAAGGTCATCTACTTTGCCAGCTTCATCATCATCGACATCGATGCTGAGCAATTAGCTGAGAAGCTGCCCCAAATCAGGGACGCTGTTGAGAACGAAAAGCTCAACATCATGAAGCAGATGCGCGAGCTTGAATTGGAGAGCGTCACCCGCCTCACCAACGAGATGCGCAACAATCCAGAGGAGTACCTCGACGAGCAATTCGTGAAGGAACGAATGAAGTCGGCATTCGACCGAATTCGAGCCGAGTACCGTGACGCTGATGATCGACTGAAGGATCTCGACATCGCTGTCGATGCCCTCGCCAAGCTTCAGCGCAACGATTTGATCGAAGAAGACAAGTGGCGCGCCATCAGCAAGATGCTCGATGCCGTCGACCGCCAGCTACGCTCTGATCTCGCATCTTTGGTCCGAGCAAACATCGGTGCTGATGCCGCCAAGGAACTGTTGCGCCGGGTCGATCTAGATCAACTCGCCAAGGACCTGCGGCACGAGATCGTCACTACGACTACCGCAAAGCGAGCCCGTGCCATCAAGCGCCTTGAATTGGTCGAGGCTCTGATTAGCTCGAAGAGCAAGCCCGAGTGGATGATCCTTGAGGTCGTCCCGGTCATTTCGCCTGAGCTGCGTCCGATGGTTCAACTCGACGGCGGCCGGTTTGCAACTTCTGACCTAAACGATCTCTATCGCCGAATCATCAACCGCAACAACCGACTCAAGCGAATCATGGAAATCCAGGCGCCGGAGTCGATCATCAATCACGAAAAGCGATTGCTACAAGAAGCCGTTGATGCTTTGATCGATAATGGTCGCCGAAGCCGGCCGGTTGTTGGCTCCAACGCCCGCCCGCTCAAGTCCCTGAGTGACATGCTGAAGGGTAAGGAGGGTCGGTTCCGAAAGAACCTACTTGGTAAGCGTGTGGACTACTCCGGACGATCAGTGATCGTTGTTGGACCTCACCTTAAGCTTCACCAATGCGGTTTGCCGAAGGAGATGGCGCTCGAACTCTTCAAGCCCTTCGTCATGAAGACGCTTGTCGAGAAGAAGATAACGCAGAACATCAAGACAGCGAAGCGCATGATCGAGCGGATGCACCCAGCAGTTTGGGATGGTCTCGAAGAGGTGATCGCCGAGCATCCGGTGCTGCTAAACCGCGCGCCTACCCTTCACCGATTGGGTATCCAAGCGTTCGAGCCGATCCTCGTTGAAGGTAAGGCAATCCAAGTTCACCCGCTCGTTTGCCACGCGTATAACGCGGACTTCGACGGCGACCAAATGGCTGTGCACGTTCCGCTTAGCGTTGAGGCTCAGGCCGAAGCCCGAGTGCTAATGCTCTCGACGCAGAACCTGTTCAGCCCGGCAGACGGAAAGCCGACTGTCTCGCCAATCCAAGATATCGTTCTGGGTTGCTACGCGCTGACATTTGAGCACAAAGAAGGTCGAGCTCGCCTACAAGCACAGCTAGACGCCTTCAAGAAGGATCCGAAGAAGAACCCATCGCCACGCGTATTCAATAGCATCGAAGAAGTTCTCTATGTCTTCGATACTGTTGGCGAGAAGGAGCGAGGGTTTATCATCAACGACCCTGTGCAGGTCCGCCTCACGCGCCCAATCTTCAGGAGCAGCGATGAGGTCGCATATCGTGATCCTGCTACCGGGCAAGAGTTTTATTACGAGACGACCAAAGACGAGGATGGTAAGGAAGTCCGAGAACTGGCCCCTTATGAGATGGAGTACGAAACAAAGATTTTCATCGCCACTCCGGGTCAGCTGATCTTCAACGAAATCCTACCGTTCCCAATGAAGTTCAGCGATCAGTTCCTGAACCTCGAGTTGGGTAAGAAGAACATCGCCGATACCATTGTCGCTTGCCACAAGCTTGTTGGCAAGGAAGGCACGATTAAGCTACTCGACGACATGAAGGACCTAGGCTTTACTTGGGCGACCAAGTATGGCTTGAGCATCGCGCTTACCGACATGGACCCGCCAAAGCGACGCGAGGAAATCCTTGCCGAAGCCGATGCGAAGTCGAACCGCGTCGATACGCAGTTCCGACGAGGCATGCTTGGCTTTAACGAGATGCAGGTCGAGCTGGTCAAGCTCTGGCAGCAAACATACGACGACATCGGTAAGGAACTCGTCAGCGGTATGGAGCAGCTCAATCCGCTCTCGATTATCACCGTCTCGGGTGCTCGAGGTTCGGTCAAGCAGCTATCGCAGCTGAGTGGCATGCGCGGCCTCATGATGAACCAGTTCAACGAGGTGATTTACGAAATGCCCGTTCGAAACTCGTTCTACCGAGGTCTTTCGATGCTTGAGTACTTTGTGACCACGCACGGTGCCCGTAAGGGTCTTGCCGACACGGCTCTTCGTACTGCCGACGCGGGATACCTCACGCGCCGTCTCTGCGACGTCGCACAAGACGTGATCATCAAGCGCAAGGACTGTGAAACGACGGAAGGCGTGGTCGTTCACCGAATCTACGATGAAGGTGAGCCGATCGAGGGTCTCCAAGATCGTGTCTACGGTCGCTGCACGCTAAGCACGATCATCGATCCTAAATCCAAGGAGACGATTGTCGAGTACGGCGAACTGATTAGCGAAGCTGTTTCGGTAAAAATCGGTGCGCTGGAGAAGGAGTTCTGGAATGATCTTGATGGTCTCGATGACGATGACAAAAAGCAGAAGGTTTACGACAAGTACACCAAACTCGGCTTCATCGTGACCGACCATGGTCAATTGGGTGTCAAGATTCGGTCACCGCTGACCTGTGAGCTGGAGCAGGGAATTTGTGCCAACTGCTACGGCATGGACCTTTCGAGCAAGAAACTCATCGAAATCGGCGTGGCTGTCGGAATCATCGCGGCCCAGTCCATCGGCGAACCCGGTACCCAGTTGACGATGCGTACCTTCCACACCGGTGGTGTTGCGGGTGCAAAGGTGATCGCCGGAACGAACCAGTACAAGACCGGTAAGTTCATTAAGCAGTTCATGGAGGACTTCAGCGCAGCAACCTCGACGGATGCCAAGGACTTTGATCCAACCAAGCTCATTGAGAATCAAGAGAGCGTCATCAAGGGATTGATGTCTCGTGAGGTCGCTGAGGAAACCGCGGAGCCGAAGAAGCCTGTGAAGGTTACTAAGGCGGCGACCAAGGCGCTTGAGAAGCTAGATCGCGACAGCCAAAAGCTCTGGGACAGGAGCCGCAAGACGTTCTTCTACACTTGGACGGGTGAATCGAGCGGCATTGTCCGCGTTGAAGAAATCTTTGAAGCCCGAAAGCAACCGCGTGGTAAGGCGATTATTTGCCCTGTGACCGGTACAGTTGTCGAGGTCCAAGAGTCGAGCTACGGAAGATGGGTTGTGGTTGAGGCCGATGTCGAACTAGGCGCCCCTCTTCGAGATGCCTACATTAGCGATAAGCAGACCTGGCCAACCGGGGACAAAGGCAGGTATGACGCGAGCCTTGAACGATTGATTAGTGCAAAGCTCAACGCGCCAACCATCGCCGCCCTTCGAAAGGCGGGCGTGGAAAGCGTTCGCGTTCTGTACCCAATCCTTGTACCACCGCTTGGTCGATTGCCCGTCAGCAAGGGAATGAAGGTCATCAAGGGCGACCCGCTCACCGAAGGTCCGCTCGATCCGCACGAGGTTCTCGATCTCGCTGGCGCAGCCGCGGTCTACGACTACTTCGTCGAAAATCTGCAGCGCGTTTATAAGAGCCAGGGCGTGGACATCGGCGACAAGCACGTCGAAGTCATCATTCGACAGATGCTCCGTAAGCGAAAGGTCAAGGAGCCAGGCGACACGCCGTTCCTGCCAGGCCAAATTGTCGACCGCTTCCGATTCCAGCGCGAAACCGAAAAGGTCAAGCGGATGATCGCAGAAGGTAAGAAGATCAAGTACAAGGATCCGATTACTGGCGAAGACGTCGAGCGCGATCCGCGTGAAGCAACGGCAACCTGGATTCTTCTCGGTATCACCGAGGCGTCGCTTGCTACCGATTCGTTCTTGTCGGCTGCGTCGTTCCAAAAGACGACTAGAGTGTTGACCGAAGCCGCGGTTCGGGGCAAGCAGGACATGCTCGTTGGCCTTAAGGAGAACGTCATTATCGGTCGGTTGATCCCAACCGGAACGGGCGTCCGCAACTACCAGGATGTTGGAATCGAAGTCGATCGAAGCGTCTCATGGGCTCAGCAAGCGCTCAACGCCATCGTCGAAGCCGGAGACATGGAACTCGAGGACGAACTGGACTTGCCAGAAGTCAGCCTTGCTGAACTGGCTGAGAAGGAAGACATCGTTCTTGGGCTCCCCGAGGAAGAAGGAGAAGAGCAACCGGTCGAGTAATCGACAGATGCTTAATCCCGGGCCGCTGAGTTGCACTCAGCGGCCCGTTTCATTTTCCTTTAACCCATTCAGGGTTGCCGAAAGACTCCACGACCCTCTCGTTCCAAATGATCCAATCTCCTTCGCTCAAGCCAACGCCGAGGGCCGCGGGCCAATTGTCGAGCGCGAACTTCAGCCTGTATTGGCGGTCACGATCCCGATAGTGTGAATCCACGAGAAATGGAACAAGCCCTGAGCCTTCAGCGCGTTTTGGAGAACGATCCTCGTTGTTGCCGCCAATCATTGGGTTACTCATCAACATCGCGCCTGCGCTTGTGCCGAAGAAACTGATCCCTCTTTGCCGTGCAGCTTGAAATGTCTTCTGAACCCAAGCGGCTCCGAGTCGCTCGAAGACACGATTTTGGTCGCCTCCCGGTAACCAGATGCCTTTGGAGCTGAAGACCTGGGCCGCCAGCGTTCGCTTCTCGGCCAAAGTGAAAGTTGACTTATCGCACAGAACGACGTTGCTCGCGCCCTGCTCTTTCAAAAAGTCGACGCTGGATGGTCCTGATTCCTCCGGTGACTCTCGCATTTGGGCCATCACCAAGATGGGTTGGTCTCTACCTCCGATTAACTCGAAGAACTTCTGCGCCATCAATGGAGTCGTGGTTCCACCGCCGGAGATGAGTAGGGAACCGAGAGCGGTCGAGAGCATCAGTCTACGTTACCCGGGCCGCTAGAGCTCGGGGTTGCGCCATATGAATTTGGGCGTGGGAAGGAGTTGATCTTCCTTACGTATTGGCAGGTTTGAATTGGCCAGCAAGTTGCGAATGCGTGCTTCGACCTCCGATCGGTAAGCCTCAAATTGCGTCTCCATGTCCTCGCGAGTTCTTTCCATGTCCTCAAGCAACCTTAGAATGATCTCAACGCCAGCCAGGTTCACTCCAACTTCTTGCGTGAGGCGTTGAATCCGGCGCACACGTTCGATATCGATTTCGCTATAGAGGCGGTTCTTCTGGCCAACGCGTGTGGGGATGACAAGACCAAGGCGCTCATATTGGCGCAGAGTCTGGGGGTGAATGCCGCAGAGTCGGCTAGCAACCCCAATCATGTAAAGCGGCTCGCGCTTGTCGCTCAATTCTTGACCCCCTGTAGCGAATTCAGCTTCTCGAAAAGCTCGCGCTCGGCTGGTGAAAGAGACTTTGGCATTGTGACCTTCAGCTTTACCATTAGGCTTCCTGCGCCGCCGCCACTTAAGTGCGGCATGCCTTTGCCGCTTAAGCGAAAGAACTGGCCATTTTGGCTACACTCCGGGATCTTCATGGTCACTGACCCTTTTAGCGTTGGGACCTTAATCTCTCCACCAAGAATCGCGGTTACCAAAGGTACCGATACTTCGGCTTCGAGGTCGTCCCCCTTACGCTGAAATGTTGGGTGAGCCTTTTCGCGCACAAGCACATAGAGGTCGCCTGCGCGACCATTTGCACCAATGGATCCGCGGCCCGGTACGCGTAATTTGCGCCCGTCGGCAATGCCGGCGGGGATTTTCACTTCGACCTTTTTGTTGGTCACAACTGTGGCCTGCCCTCGGCAGGTTGGGCACTTCTCGAGGTTGCTCGTCCCGGTGCCCATGCACGCTTGGCAGGTACTACCCATTCCGAAGAAGTTGCGCGACTGACCCGTGCCACCGCAAGTGGCGCACGTTGTGCTGTTTCGAGTGCGGACATAGCCGGTTCCGTCGCAAGACTTGCAGGCGTCAAGCACTTGGTAGCTAAGAGATCGTGTCGTTCCTGATGCAATTTCCTCAAGCGAAACTTCTATTTCCTTGGTAACATCCTTGGGTTCGGCGCCGCGCGGGCGAACGCCTTCGGCATGGTTCATTTGGCTAAACATCTGCTCGAAGATCGAACCGAAACCGCCACCAAAGTCGATGTTTACACCTTCGAAGTTAGAGCCTTGCTCCCAATTTTCCCCGTAGCGGTCATATGCCTTCCGCTTCTCGGCATCACCGAGAACTTCATAAGCTTCGCTGATTTCCTTGAACTTTGATTCTGCGGCCTTATCGCCCGGATTGACGTCTGGGTGGTACTTACGTGCAAGCTTGCGGTAAGCCGACTTGATCGTTTTGTCGTCTGCCTTGCGATCTACTCCAAGAGTTTTGTAGAAGTCCTTTGCCATGTCACACTGTCGCGCTCAACGACATGAGTATATAACGCTCAAGTGCATCCAATGGTTGCAAGGCGGGACCATAATCCTCCCATGCTCTTCTTCGCGCTACTGTTGGTGCCGAGCCCAGCCGATCGCGTCTTGGTTATTCAAAACCAAGATAGCCCAGCCTCAATCGCAATTTCGACAGATTATATGAAGAAGCGGAGTGTGAAGAATCTCTTAAAGGTCAGCATCCAAGACTCAAACTTGAGCGCGGCGAATGAGACTCTGGGCTATTCAAAGTTTCAGGAATTCATCGAAAAGCCTCTTAAATCATATTTGGCGAAGAACCAAGCGATCGATTTTATCGTGCTCACGAAGGGGATCCCTCTTCGATTGACGGGTGCCCCATTTGGTGTGAATAACAACCGTCCATCGCTTGACTCAGCCATCGCGAGCTTTGGGTATGAGAAGCGTACTGATGTTGCGCAGATCGTCATCGATGAGCCCAACTTCAAGGGCAAATGTTGGGCAAATCGATTCTGGAACTCTAAGGAACGGTTCTCGCACGCTAAGTTTGGCGGATACCTTGTCACGCGCCTCGACGCCTACAGCGCGGATGAGGCGCGCGCTTTGACCGCCTACGCTCTCGCCAGCGAGAAGGCGCGACCGAAAGGGAAGTTTCTCATCGACGTTGCCCAAGGGCATGGCCTCGGCAATCTGGATCAAGTCCCAATCCCGCCAACCCCAGATGGCAAGCTGGGGCAGAATACGATGAGCGACATGACCTATAAGGATTGGGATGCCGATCTGGTCGTCGCAGGTCGCACTTTGGAAGCCAAGCACCTGACTACGCAGGTCGACCGCACAGAGGACTTCATTGGTCGAATGGGGGACCTTGCTGGCTATGCCTCGTGGGGCAGTAATGATCCAAAGTTCAACGCGGAAAACTACCTCAAGCTACGATTCGAGCCAGGGGCCATTGGAGAGACCGCGGTTTCGACCAGCGCGCGAACCTTTTTACCTACAAGAGGCGGACAATCTCTCATTGCTGATCTGGTCCACGGGCGTATCACTGGAGTCAAGGGTTATTGTGACGAGCCTTTATTAACGGCAGTTGCTTCACCCACAGTGCTTTTCGATCGGTACACGGGCGGCTGGACCCTGGCCGAGTCGTTTTATGCCGCCTCGCGCTACGTCGGCTGGGAGGATATTGTGATTGGCGATCCTCTGTGTGCGCCGTATCGGTAAATCCAAGCCGTCCGGATTGGAACTTTCGTGGGTTTGCAATTGTTAGAATTACTAGGGCATTCGATTAAGATGTTTAAGACTATGCCCCTATCAAAGGAAACAATTGAAACAATCATTAGTTCTATCAATGGCGATAGTTTTACCGTCTTGCGCGTTTGGTGACGTGATTTTCACTCGCCCGACTGCCTCGTCTTCGACAGTGATACCCTCCGCGTGGGTATGGGAAGACGGTAGCGACAGTGACCTATATGCTTACGACGATTTTATCCTTCCTGCCGACGCGAACCTCACCGAAGTCCGGTGGAGAGGTGGCTACACGCACGCCGCCATGTGGGGTGAAGTCATTAACTTTTCAATTGCCGTGTTTGAGGGATATCCGGGAGGTAATTGGCCAATCTGCGGTAACCCGGGCGAAAATGATGCTCCCTACATTTACAAGATTGTCACCGGAAGCCTTTGTAATCCGGTAGCAGCACCAAATGGAATGAAGGACCATTCGTTCACTCTGCCTTCACCGCTTCATCTACAAGGAAACAAAGCGTACTGGTTACGAGTTGAGGGGTACCAGCCTCTCATTCCAGATTGGGGGATAGCAACTTCGAGTCAAGGAAATGGATCGTACTTTCGATTTAGTACAGGGTCTGCCATGTTTAACTTCATGACGGGAAACATCGCGTTCACACTGGTCGGTGATTTCGATGCGACGACCATCAGCGGGGCGGTCAGCCTAACTGATTGGGCCGCTCCCCTTACCGGACTTCCAATAACAGTTGAGATTCTTGACTCACAATTGAACGTAGTGGATACAAAGGCCGCTGTGCTAAATGAGAACGGCCACTACGCGATAAGCACTTCGCAAAGCGGCTCTCGGAGCGTACGAATAAGTAGCCTGCACTTCCTAAAGAAACGGGTCGGTACAATCAACCTTGCCGGAACACCTGTCGCGGGCGTGAATGCTGTACTGACGAATGGCGATCCTGATGGATCGGGCGAAGTAGACGCAGTTGATATTGATTTGGTTATTCTTGGGTTTGGCTCGGCGGATCCAACCGCAGATATGGATGGCTCTGGCGAAGTTGATGCGACCGATATCGATATTACGATCGCGAATTTTGGTGCGGTCGGTGACTAAAAGGCGTTTTCAGGGTTGTCAAATTTTTGTAAAGACAACCTTTACGCCTTCAAACTCTCCAACTAGCTTGCCATCGTGAGATTGCAAGTGCCTAGTTGCTCCAAACTCGCGCATGCCTTCGCCGAGGTCGGCCACCGGGCGGTTACGGACCGTCTTTGGCGTTAGCGTCACCTTTGTGCCCGCTACGTGATAGTCTCCGGCGATATCGAGACCTCGCCAGACCATCGTGTACTTACCATTTGCATTAATGATGAGATTCACACGCTCAAGGGTATTACGGACAGGCTCGGAGGCAACACCACCGGGGGGCAAGGGGTGGCGCCCCTGCCAATGTCCGGCGACGTTCGGGGGTGCGGTGTAGCAGCCGGATATAATCAGGGCAATGGCCACGGCAACGGTTGACCTCGCCGCCACTATGGGCGTCCTTCCTTCTGAGTTTGACCTGATTGTTGAACTCATGGGCCGTGAGCCGAACTTTACCGAACTCGGCATGTTCGCCGTGATGTGGAGCGAGCATTGTGGGTACAAGTACTCGCGGCCGATCCTCGCTTACTTCAAGCGCTACAAGGAAGCGATGGAATCCACGGGCCTCGAAAATGCCGGGATCATTCCTATCGGCGACGGCTTGGGAGTTGCTTTTAAGATCGAATCGCACAATCACCCGAGTGCGGTAGAGCCCTATCAAGGCGCAGCAACTGGCGTTGGCGGGATTTTGCGCGACATCTTCACGATGGGCGCGCGGCCGATCGCTTGCTTGAACTCTCTTCGATTTGGGCCGATATCGGGCGAGGATGCGGTGGCAAAGCAGAATCGCTATTTATTTGAGCATGTTGTCGCGGGGATTGCCGGCTATGGGAATTGCGTCGGCGTTCCGACGGTGGCAGGCGAAGTGGGTTTTCACCCTCGATACAGCGGCAATCCACTCGTGAATGCGATGGCGGTGGGGATTGTGGAGCTAGACAAGATCACGACCGCGGGGGCAGGTGGCATCGGCAATC
Organism: Chthonomonas sp.; assembly: GCA_016788585.1. GTDB lineage: Bacteria > Armatimonadota > Fimbriimonadia > Fimbriimonadales > Fimbriimonadaceae > JAFLBD01. The sequence continues at coordinate 140,757 of JAEURP010000018.1, forward strand.
CGGTCATCTACCTGGGTAGCGCGACGGGAAAGGACGGGATTCATGGGGCGACCTTTGCAAGTGAAGAACTGGGCGAAGATAGCGACGCGAAGCGACCCAATGTTCAGATTGGCGATCCGTTTGCGGAGAAGCTGCTGATCGAGGCGACATTGGAAGCTTTGGAGACGGGTGCAGTGCACTCTATTCAGGACATGGGCGCGGCGGGCTTGACTTGCTCCACCATTGAGATGAGCGCGAAGGGCGATGTAGGAATGGAGATCAACCTCGACAAGGTGCCGATGCGCGAGCGCGACATGACCGCTTATGAGCTGATGCTGAGCGAGTCGCAGGAGCGGATGCTTTGTGTGGCGCATAAGGGCCGCGAGAGGGAAGTCATCGAGGTTTTTGAGAAGTGGGGCTTGCCGGCGGTGGTGGTTGGCGAAGTGACCGACTCGGGGCGAGTGCGCGTGTATCGGCACGGGAATCTGGAATGCGACGTGAATCCGCATCACCTCGCGGACATGTGCCCGGTTTACAAGCAAGACAGTGCAGAGCCGACATACTACCGAGAGGCGGGAGCATTTGACGTGCTTGGGTTGCCTTCGGTGGACTTGAACGAGGCTTTTCGAAAGCTACTCGTGAGCCCAAATATTGCGAGTAAGCAGTGGGTTTATCGCCAGTACGACCAGCAGGTGCAGACTCAGACCAAGATTGTGCCCGGAGGCGGCGACGCGGCAGTGCTAGCCCCCCGCTTAACGAAGGCTGGAATTAGCGTAAAGGTAGACGGCAATGCGCTGTGGACGTACCTCGATCCCTATGCCGGCGGGCAGCATGCCGTACTCGAGGCGGCACGCAATGTCGCTTGCACTGGTGCGCGACCGGCAGGAATTACCGATGGATTGAACTTTGGGTCACCGCAGCAGCCGCATGTGTACTGGCAGTTCGACCGCGCCGTCCGGGGTATCGCCGACGCCGCAGAAACGATTGGCACTCCAGTGGTCAGTGGAAACGTGAGTTTCTATAATCAAAGCGAGCTTGGCGAGGTGTTGCCGACCGCCCTCATCGGCATGCTCGGCATTCTTGACGACGCAGATGATGCGATTGGGATTGCCCTGAAAACGGGCGATTCAATCGCTTGGGTCGGAATTCCGGCGAGGGACTCAAAGCACTTTGGTCTTGGCGCCAGCCAGTTTTTGTCCGTTGTCCAAGGAATCGAGTCAGGGCATCCAGAGGCTCCGAACGCACAAGCCGAAAAGGGGCTTCACGTATTTCTGGAAACGGCTGCCAAGCGGAGACTGCTTCACGCGGCGCATGACATTAGCGAGGGAGGCGCGGCAATATGCCTCTCAGAAATGGCCTTTGCCGGCAATGTCGAGTTCGATGCCGACCTTTCAGGTTTGCCTCTACCGGACCTCAGTCCGGAAGAATCGAGAGCTTTCGGAGAGTGGCCCGGGGTGGCATTTGTCTCATTTTCACCCGATAATGGGGAACATCTACAAGGGCTCGCCGAGTCCAATGGCCTGGTTTGGTGCCAGGTGGGTAATGCAGGCGTTTCTTCGTCGAGAATCGTGCTGTCTGCTCAAACCGTACTGAATTTCAAGCTTGTAGAACTGCGGGAATTGTGGGAAAAGTCGCTTACAGCGATGATTTCTGAATAATAATATGACCAAGGGGATTCGTGCGTCAACGAACGCAGATTAGAACTTTTACTGAACATCATGATTACGTGCAATAAGAACTGGTTGAAGAGACTTTCCACGACACTCGTGGCTGGGCTTCTCATCGCTAGCGCCGCTTGGGCCCAAAACCCGCCGATCGCCGTACCTGCGTCTAACGCTCAGGTCATTTCCGCCGCAAACCTCTATAATGACGGCAAGACTGACGAGGCCATCGCGCTACTGCAGCAGACTGTTCAGGCTGACCCCAATAATGGCGACGCATATTCTTGGCTAGGGTTTCTGTTGTTGAGATCAGGAAAGCCATCTGACGCGGTCGCTCCATTGGAGAAGGCCCAGGAGCTAAAGCCTAACGATTTAGAAGTCCAAGTAAATCTGGGCAACGCTTACCTTTCGACCGGTGCAAATGCCAAAGCCCTATCCGCCTACAACAAGGTAGTTGCCATGAAGCCCGAGATGGAAGAGGCTTGGTACAACATTGGTAATCTCCATCTCCAAGCTGGAGCGGCCGGTCATGCGATTGTTGCTCTTGAAAAGGCGGTTAGCCTCAACGCGGGCGACGCCTTCGCTTGGAATAACCTGGGTGCCGCCTATGGCAAGCAGGGCGAAAAGGCAAAGTCTGCGGCCGCCTACGGCAAGGCCTCAGACTTGAAGGCGGATAACTCGCTTTTCGCGCGCAATGCAGGATTTGCTTACTATGTGATTCCAAGCGATGATCGAGCCTTCGATTACCTCAGTCGGGCCCTAGGGGCTGGCGATACCGACGCGCGAACCAAGGCCGCCCTCGCCGACATTCATCTTCGTAAGGGGCGAAAGGCAGAGGCATTGGCTCTCATGAAGCAGGTCGAGGGCCTGATGGGAGATGACAAGGCTTTCTGGTACAACCGCGGCATTCTTCAGACGGAGAGTGGTGACGAGGAAGGGGCGATCGCATCGTATGAGCGCGCTCTGCAGATCGACGCCAACGACGCGGCAACCCTGAACAATCTGGGATTGCTGTATTACGGTGAAAAGAACTATGCCGAGTCAGTTCGATGCTTCTCGAATCTGTACAACTTGAATAAGCAGAATCGAGGCGCGCAGATGAACCTGGCGGCAGCATATCTTGCCAACGGGCAATTGCGCCAAGCGGCTGATCTTTGGAAGGAACTCCTCCGCGCCCAACCAAACCGAAACGACGTTCGCCTCGACTTGGCGACCGCGCAGTGGCAGCTGGGCGAATATGAGAATGCCCGTTATCACTTCGCTTACGTTCTGAAGAGCGATGCGACCAATGCAAGAGCTCTCAACGGCGTAGGCATGTGGTACCACCGCAATGCCCAATTCTCGGAAGCAGCCGAGAGGTTCCGTGGCGCTATCAAGTCGAATCCGAATTTCGTTCCAGCGTACAACAACCTCGGTATCGTTTACGAGAAGATGAACAAGCCCGCCGAAGCAATCAAGCTCTTTGAAAAGGCTCTTAGCATTGATCCAAACAACGCTGAAGTGCGCCGAAACTTGGAGCGCGTTAGGAGCCAAGCCAAAGGCTAAGCTTTAACGAGCAATAGATTGGACCTCAGCCAACGGCTGAGGCCCAATTCATGTTTGGCTGAGTATCATGGGTGCGATCGTGCGGATCCACATCCTTGTTCATATGCATCGCCCGGACGCGATCACCGCGGCCGAAAGAGTTGGCGCCATGCTGCAAGCGAAGGGCGTGGAGGTCTTTGCTGAACCCGATGTCGCTAGCCATATAGGGCTGCCCGAGATCGCCATGAACGAAGTCCCCAATGCGGACCTCGTCGTCACCTTTGGCGGAGACGGGACCTTGATTCGCGCTGCCCAACTTTGTAGCGAAGCCGGCACGCCAATATTGGGCGTTTACTATGGGCGATTCGGGTTCGTGACTCAGTGTCACCCCAACGAAATCGGCGCCGCACTAAGCCAGTTCATCGACGGAAAGTCACGGATTGAGTCGAGAATGATGGTTGAAGCCGAGATTTTTCGTGATGGCAAGCCTGTTGCCGCGCTTCGGGCTCTCAACGAGGCGGTCGTTCAACGAGCGGCCACGACGAGAATTTTGGATTTTGAAGTCGTCGTGGACGGGAAGTTCATTACCCAATATGCTGCCGATGGCATCATTATCAGCTCTCCAACCGGCTCGACAGCCTATAACCTCTCGGCAGGTGGCCCGATTGTCGATCCGAGCCTCGACGCGCTGATTTTGAGTCCAATCACGCCGCACACATTGAACACGAGGAGCTTGGTGTTTGGTCCGGACAGTGTTATCGACGTGCAAATAGAAACAAGAGGAGATGCCGTTTTAAGCTGCGACGGGGCTCATCGCCTCGCTGTCCTGAGCGGCGACTATGTGCGAATAACGAGGAGTTCCGTCAGGACCAACCTTGTCTGCGTCGATGAGTTCGACTTTCTAACGAAACTCAGCGACCGGTTGCTTGGAGCTCGGCACACGGGAGCAGACGGATGAGCCCTGTTCTTGAAGCGAAAAACGTAAGCGTCGACTATCACCAGGGGAAGCGGTCCTTTCGTGCCCTCAACGGAGTCAGCCTCGCAATAGAAAAGGGTGAGACTGTCGCATTAGTCGGCGAATCCGGCTGCGGAAAGACGACTTTGGCGCGAGCGATACTCGGCCTCCAGTCGTTCGAAGGTGAGATTATGTTGGACGGCTTTCGGGTAGATGGTCCGCGGCCTGGCCAGGCAAAGTCAGTTGGAGTGGTTTGGCAAGATCCATTTGCCAGCCTCGATCCCCGGTGGCGAATCGGTGATCTTATCCAGGAGCCAGCAACCGTGACGCGAGAACAGATCGACCTTGCAGATCTGATGAAGAAGTGTGGGCTGAGTGAGCAGTTTGCGGGACGCTACCCCCATCAAATGAGCGGTGGCCAGCGGCAACGCGTTGCGATCGCACGGGCTTTGTCGCTCGAACCTCCTTTGGTCATCTGTGATGAGCCGACTTCGGCGCTCGACCTGAGCGTCCAAGCTCAAATCCTGAATCTGCTCAAGGATATGCAAGGTGATGTTGGCTGCTCGTATCTTTACATTTCCCACGATCTCGGTACGGTCCGCTATATCAGCGATAGGATTGCCGTAATGTATCTCGGACGAATTGTCGAAGAAGGGCCGACGGAGGATGTCTTCTCTCGGCCGATGCATCCATATACGGAGCTCCTCATCAAATCTGCCCTGACCGCTGAGAATATTGGAAGCTTGCCAGAATCGGAAGAATCAGAGTCCCGGATTCCGCCAATGGAAGGATGCGCGTTTCGCCCCCGTTGCCCCTATGCCCAGACTGATTGCGGTCAATCGTTCCCGACTCTGTTCGGAGACGCCCAGAGGGCCGCGTGTTTCCATCCCCTGGTACATTGATTTTCTTGGAGCTAGAAGACCTGCCCCCCGGATTTGGCGAAGCTACGCGAGAGATCGAACACGATCTCCTAGAGATGGCATCCCGTGCCGAACTAATGTTCATGCGCGCGATGGATGCTCTTTCAAAACTCGATCAGGGAATGGCCCATGAAGTGATGGCCGCCGACGATAAAGTCGATGCCATCGATCTTCGAATTGAGTCTCGGTGTCTCGAACTCCTTTCAGCCTCGCACCCGGAAGGCTCTGATTTGCGCGTCGTCGGTGCAGCGCTAAAGATGATCACGGATATTGAGCGAGTAGGCGACCTCGCGGTGGACATTGCGCGGGCGGCAATTCGAATTGAAAAGGAGTTGGGCGCATCCGATGTCGTGGATTTGCCGCGAGTTGCCGAAATTTCGCGATCTATGTTCCATCAATCGATCGAGGCATATGTTCGACAGGATGCCGCAATTGTCGAGGAAGTGATCACGAACGAAGAGGAGGTTGACCGGCTCTTCTTGGAGACCCGTGACCAAATCCATGATTTGATGCGCAGGCACTCCGACGATGTGGTCACTCTCAGTTTGCTTTTGATTGCCTTGCATGACATCGAGCGCGTCGCCGACCACGCCGTGAACATTGCGGAGAGGGTCATGTTTATGATCACCGGAGAACTGCAACCTCGCGGATGAAAAACGATCTCACGGAACTGTGGCAGGCAAGGGAATTGCTCTTTACTTTGGTAGAGAGAGAGCTTCGAATCCGATATAAGAACAGCATTCTCGGATTCCTTTGGTCGCTTCTCAATCCGCTACTGACCGTGTCCGTAATGTGGTTTGTCTTCAAGTTCTACATGGCAAACGAGACTCCAAACTTCAGCGCGTACATCCTAGCTGCGTATTTGCCCTACATGTTCTTTCAACAGGCGGTACTGGATAGTGCGCAAAGCGTCCTGCAGGCTCTGCCGATTGTAAAGAAGGTCTATTTTCCGCGTGAGATTTTGCCCATAGCAGTGGTTTGCAGCAGCTTCGTTCACTTCCTGCTGGCACTGTGCGTGTTCTTTGCATTCTTGCTCGTGATCTACTTGAGCGATCCGCGGGTTTCGCCGTTTAGTTGGAACATGCTGCTCTTGCCAATCCCACTCATCTTGAGCTTCTTACTGGCAGCTGGGACCGGACTCTTCATCGCCGCTCTAAACACATTCTTCGAAGACGTGAAGTACATCGTGCAAGTGCTTTTGCAATTGCTACTCTTTGTTTGCCCCATCATGTACTTCAGCGAGCAGGTGTTGGCAGCCAGTCAAAGGCATGGCACCTGGATGTACTTTGCCTATCACGCTAACCCAGTTGCGATGCTCTGTACTGCATTCCGAAAGATTCTTGTGGCACCGCAAGATCCAATCGTGGGCGGAAAGAGTTTGCCGTGGCTTCCTCTCGACTGGGCTCTGATGGTCCTTTGCGCGGCTGTTTGCGTTTCTGTCTTTGTCGGTGGCTACGCTTACTTTAACCGCGTTAAGTGGGGGTTCGTCGAGCGGCCGTGATTGAACTTCGCCAAGTGAGAAAGGAGTTCCGGCTGAGCCACTCCGGTTCCTTTAAGACCGCGTTGCTTTGGTGGCGACGGAAACGGATCGAGCAATTCGAAGTGCTCAAGGGGATTGATCTTCAAATCAAGCAGGGAGAATGTGTTGCACTCGTGGGCCGAAATGGCGCTGGCAAGAGCACGTTGCTCTCGCTGCTGAGCCGCATCTACAAGCCGACCTCTGGCGAGATCGTTGTGAGGGGAAAGATTGCCCCGCTACTTGAGCTTGGCGCCGGGTTCCATCCAGACTTGTCTGGCTTGGAGAATATCCTTTTCAACGGCGTGATCCTCGGCCTTACAAGGCAGCAAGTACAAGAAAGGATAGATAGCATTGTTGAGTTCAGCGAATTGCGCAACCACATCGATGCGCCCGTACGAAGCTATTCCAGCGGAATGCTAGCTCGCCTCGGATTTGCGATTGCGGTCCATGTCGACGCCGAGATTCTGATCGTCGATGAAGTACTGGCCGTTGGCGACTTTGCATTCGAAGAAAAGTGCTACAAGCGTATCCAAGATTTCAAAGAGCAGGGAGGCACGATTCTGTTTGTCTCGCACGAAATGGATGACATTCGACGAGTTGCCGACCGCTGCGTTTGGCTCAAAAACGGTCAGATCAGGTTAGAAGGTGCGCCAGATGACGTTATCAGATCCTATCAGGCCGATAGCGAAGCAACCGAATCGCTCTAGTTTCGGTCTGGTTGTCGCTTTAGGAGCCGATAGGCGATCATCAGGTCTTCAATCAGTACGCCATTTAGCGTCGCGCCATTGAAATCGCAGTTCTCAAAGTGGGCGGATGTGAAGTTGACGTTAGAGAACTCGGCGCTACTCAGATTCGTGTCGCTGAACTGAGACTTCTCCAAATTTGAGTCTTCGAACTTTGCTCCCGACATTTGGAGGTTCCTCATGTTTGCCGGTTCGAGTTCGGCATCGAAAGCTTCAAAGGCTGTCTTGGTGTTGTGAATTCGGTGCATCTGGGATTACGGACGGACTTGGGCATCGGGCGGGAGCGCGGGTCCGCCAATCGGCCCAAAAACAACTTCGTCGAACATCCTCACTTTGGCAAAGTCGCGCTTAAATAGTGCCGCAATCAGCCTAAGAAAGCCGCCAAGCCGGTTAAGTAAAAAGCAAAGCCAGCTCTTCCAGATCGCTGAATGAATGCGAAAGTACTTTTCCTTACCAAGGTTATACATGGCTATTGCCCAGCCACGCCGATTTTCCGTGCTGGCTCCAAGTGCATGCGTAAAAGTCGCATCGACGTATAAGATCTTGCCGTGCCTTCTAAGCCGGTGGCAAAGTTCCGTGTCCTCACAGTACAGAAAAAAGGCCTCGTCGAAGCGTTCGATCGTTCGAATCATGAGGCAAGCACCCATCACTTGCTCGACTTCATGAGGCCCTGGGCCAAGGGGAGCCAATTTCATGCTAAGCCAATAGGTGTCGAAAAGGCGGCTGCCCTTGAATAGTTTTTCCAGCCAAAGCTGTTCGCAAAACACTCTCCAAAGCGTTAGCTTGGAACAGCAGGAGTTCTGAAGGTTCCCTTGGTCATCCAATAACCTTCCACCAGCAGCCACAACTCCGTGATCATCAAAGGCCGCAGCTAGAAGATGAATCGCGCCCTTGTTGGCTATGCAATCCGAGTTGAGAAACAACACGAGCGGCTCGCTTGCCAAGTCGAGTCCGTAGTTATTGGCCGCTCCAAACCCGACGTTGCGGGTAAGTCGAACAAGCTTCGCCCATGGAAACTCGTCCTGGACCATGTCCGCTGAGCCGTCTTGCGAGGCATTATCAACGACGATCACCTCAGAAGCTTCGCCCTGCAATGAGGCAAGGCACCGGCGCAAGTGCGCGCAGGTGTTGTAACTGACAACGACGACCGAAACCGCCACGAAGCCAAGGATACTTGAGCCTGCTAGAATAGAGGTTCATGTCAAAGGAAATCCTGCTCACCAAAGAAGGATTTGAGAAGCTCAAGCTGGAGCTTGAGGAACTCAAGGGCCCCGTTCGCCAGCGCATCGCCGACGCGATTCGCGAAGCCAAATCTCACGGGGACCTGAAAGAGAATGCTGCATATCACGAAGCTAAGTTGAACCAGAGCAGAATGGAAGGGCGCATCAACGACCTCGAACATATTTTGGAGCGCGCCAAAATCGTCGAGCGCGCTGCGGGATTAGGTGCGATCGCACATCTGGGTAGCAAAGTCACGCTGAAAGACCTGCAATGGGGCGACGAACTCGTTGTCAATCTCGTCGGTTCTTTTGAGGCAGATCCCGCACAAGACATGATTTCGATCACGTCTCCACTTGGCGCCGGGCTCTTGGGCAAAGTCGTTGGTGATGAATTTGAAGTCGAAGCTCCTGCTGGCGTGCAAAAGTATCGCGTCGCTGCTATTGATTAGCGGGTGCGCGCCCGGTGGTTTTGATCCCGGAAGCATGGTGCCAGAGAAGCCGTCCGTGCAGGTCTCTACGCGCTGGTCATTGGATGAAGCCGCGCCTTACCTAATTCATGGCGATTCGATTCTCCGTCTTCATTCCAGCGAAGAAGAGGTGTTTCGCGCCTTTCCTCGTCCGCGTGGAGCCTACGACTTCTTCGAAGAGCCCCCGATCACTGGAGACACCTATGTCGCCAAGGGGTGGCAGAGTAACGGTGAAGGATTTGGCGTTTTACTCGTGCGAAATCGAATGGTCCTTGGCATGCAAACGCTGGAAAATGTCGACGCCGATACCATTAGCCAACGGCTTCAACTCTATGAGCAAGCGATGGCACCGATGCTAGCAGAAGTCGTGCCTGGGGAACTAGCGAGTTATTGGTTTTGGGAGGTCGGTCAAGCGCGCTTAATGATTTGCCAGACGAAGGACGCAAAGCAAAACAGTCAGCTCGTGGTCGCGCTTGGGGATGCTGATGTCATGAATGCGCTTCGAATGTCGCGCCAAGCGGCGAGCCAAGACCTTGTGGAAGCTCGGGTGAAGCTACAGAAGATGCTGAACCCGGAATGAGTAACTTTCATGATACGATCGTAGCGCCCATAACTGGAACTCAGCCAGCTGCGGTTGCTAGCATTCGTATCAGCGGCGACAGGGCTTGGGAGTTTGCGGCGAAGGTCTTTGATCGGTTGCCAACTGATCCAACAGCTCGCTATGCCTATTACGGTCGGTTCATCCATGGCGACGATGGGTTGCTTCTGCTATTCGAGAAGGGGCACAGTTTCACCGGCGAAGAAACAGCCGAGTGCCAAATCCATGGTTCGCCGGCGTCGGTCCGGGCATTAGTTTCGCACCTGATCGGGCTTGGGGCGAGGATGGCTGAACCGGGTGAATTCACTTATCGCGCGTTTATGACGGGCCGAATGGACTTGTCCCAAGCGGAGGGTGTTCGCGAAACCGTCGATTCGCAGACGGCCCGTCAACTCCAGCAGGCAAACATGATGCGCCAAGGAGTGCTCCGCGAAGCGGTGAGCCAGGCCCGTGAGGCGCTCTTTGGTGTGCTCGCCATGGTCGAGGCAACGGTTGATTTCAGCGAAGAAATTGGAGAACTCGATCGGGATGAGGCGATTCGTCGCCTTCCCATTGGTCAACTTGAGGATCTTGCCGCGACCGCCCAGCAAGGCTTGCTGACGAGACAAGGAATAGCGGTTGCGATCGTTGGGCCGCCCAATGCCGGTAAATCCTCATTGCTAAACCGCCTTCTGGGAGCCGACCGCGCGATCGTCACCCCGGTAGCAGGCACCACTCGAGATACCATCGAGGAAAGCGCGGAAATCAATGGGCTTTTGGTTCGCTTCATTGATACCGCGGGCCTGAGAGCGGCCACGGATGAAGCTGAAAAGCTGGGAATCGAGCGCTCTACCGAAGCGGCGCTTGGCGCTGACCGCACATGGTTCGTGTATGACGCAAGCATTGGTTGGGGAGAAGCGGAGCAATCTGAGTGGGAGCGACTGATGAAGCCCCAGACAATTGTTGCTAACAAGTGCGATTTGGCTCGGAAAAGCAATCAAGATCATTTCGCCGTTTCGGCACTCACGGGAGAAGGCATCTCCAGTTTAACAAACACCCTACTCACTCTTGAGCAAGCAGAGGCCGCGGTAACAATCAATGGCCGACATGCCCCGCTAGTTCAGCGAGCATTGAGTTCGGCACGGGCCGCCAAAGACGTCTTCGAAAGCCCCGTGCCAGACGATTTGGCCGCGGTTCACCTGCGAGATGCGCTCCATGCGCTAGGCGAGATTACAGGGGACACTGCAAGCGAGGACATGATCGATCGAATCTTTAGAGACTTCTGCATTGGCAAGTGAAACGAAACCACCCGAGAACGCGTTGTATGTAATGCGCTCATATTACTTTAGCGTATAAGACTCATATGAGATTTGACAAGCTCACCCAGAAGACTCTAGAAGCCGTCCAGTCCGCCCAGGAAGTAGCGGTCGATCGCCAGCACCAGCAGGTAGATCTCGAACACGTCCTCCTCGCCATGCTGGCGCAGGATGGTGGGGTGATGCGGCCAATTCTCGACAAGCTTGGCGTTGACCAAAAGAAGGTCGAGCAGGCATTGGTCACTGAATTGAAATCGCGACCTGCGGTTTCCGGACAGTCAGCGCAATATGGAGCCTCCTTCACAGGTCGATTGCAGCAGGTGCTCCAAGATGCCTTCAACATCGCCGAGAAGATGGACGACGACTACGTTTCTGCAGAGCACGTCATGCTGGCCACACTAAAAGACAAGGGCGCGGCAGGGAAGTCGCTAAGGGAAGCCGGAGTGACCGAGGATCGGCTGCGCGAGGTAATCACGGAGATTCGCGGTGGGCAGCGGATTACTGATCAGAACGCCGAGGCCAAGTATCAGGCGTTGGAGAAGTACGGGATCGACCTCACTGAGCGGGCACGGCAAGGGAAGCTCGACCCGGTGATTGGGCGCGATGAAGAGATTCGGCGCGTGGTGCAAGTGCTGAGCCGGCGCACTAAGAACAACCCGGTCTTGATTGGCGAGCCCGGCGTCGGTAAGACGGCCGTTGTCGAAGGTCTTGCTACGCGAGTGATTAAGGGTGATGTACCCGAGTCACTGAGAGACAAGGCGGTGATTAGTCTTGACCTCGGCGCTATGGTTGCCGGGGCGAAGTATCGCGGTGAGTTCGAAGATCGCCTCAAGGCTGTGCTTGATGAGATCAAGAAGGCCGAAGGCCGGATCATTCTTTTCATTGATGAGCTCCACACCTTGGTCGGGGCGGGGAAAGCCGAGGGCTCGCTCGATGCCGCCAACATGCTGAAACCCATGCTCGCCAGAGGCGAGTTGAGGTGCATCGGCGCGACCACGCTGAACGAGTATCGGCAATATGTCGAGAAGGACGCGGCTTTGGAGCGGCGGTTCCAGACCGTGCTCGTGGATGAGCCGACGGTGGATGAGACGATCAGCATCTTGCGCGGCCTCAAAGAGCGGTATGAGATCCACCACGGCGTGCGCATTACTGATTCGGCCCTCGTCGCGGCGGCTACGCTGAGCAATCGCTATGTCAGCGACCGGTTCCTGCCCGACAAGGCCATCGACCTCGTCGACGAAGCCGCGAGCAAGCTCAAGATTGAGATCGACAGCGTGCCGGCTGACATTGATGAGCTACAACGCCAGACCGCGCAGCTGGAGATCGATCGCCAGGCTCTCCTCAAAGAGACCGACGAGGCGAGCAAGAAGCGGCTTGAAGCCACCGAGAAGAAGCTTGCCGAAATCAATGAAGAACTCGCCAGCAAGACCGCGAGTTGGCAGGTCGAGAAAGAAAAGATCGAGAGCATGCGCCAGGTCAAGGAGGAGTATGACCAGCTCAAGACTGAGCTTGAGCAAGCCCAGCGCAATGCGGATTGGCAGCGGGCGAGCGAGATTCAATATGGCCGCATGCCGGTTCTGCAGGGGCAACTTGACCAACAATCCGAGGGCATGACGCTCCGAGAGGAAGTCGACAGCGAGGACATCGCCGAGGTCGTGAGCAAGTGGACGGGCATCCCGATTAGCAAGCTCATGCAGGGCGAAATGGCGAAGCTTCTCCACCTGGAGGACGACCTAAGACGCAGAGTAATCGGCCAAGACGAGGCCCTGCGCATCGTCAGCGACGCCATAAGAAGAAGCAGGTCAGGCGTGAGTGATCCGAACCGCCCGATCGGCGCGTTTTTGTTCCTCGGACCGACCGGCGTCGGCAAAACCGAGACCGCAAAGGCCCTCGCTGAGTTCCTTTTCAACGACGAAAAGGCCCTCGTGCGCATCGACATGAGCGAGTACGGCGAGAAGCACTCCGTCGCGCGGCTTCTCGGCGCGCCGCCCGGCTATGTCGGCTACGAGGAGGGCGGGCAGCTCACCGAGCAGGTGCGCCGCCACCCGTACAGCGTCATCCTGCTCGACGAAGTCGAGAAGGCCCACCCGGAAGTCTTCAATGTGCTCCTCCAGGTGTTCGACGACGGCCGCCTGACCGACGGGCAGGGCCGCACGGTGAACTTCCGCAACACGATTGTCATCATGACGAGCAACCTCGGCAGCGCGCATTATGGCGATATGATGCTTGGCGCGGAGGAGTTCGAGAGCGTGAAGCGCGAGGTCCTCGAAGAGGTCCGGCATTTCTTCCGCCCCGAGTTCCTGAACCGGCTCGACGACCTCATCGTGTTCCGCCCGCTCGGCGTAAACGAGATCAAGCAGATCGTTTCGGTGCAGCTCGCCTTGGTTTCGCAGCGGCTGGCCGACCGGCGCATCACGCTCACCCTGGACGACGCGGCGATGTCGCAACTCGCCAGCGCCGGGTTCGATCCGGTGTTCGGCGCGAGGCCACTCAAGCGGGCGATCGAGAGGGAAGTGCTCAATCCCCTGGCGCAGAAGATCCTCGGCGGCGAAATCCTCGACGGCGCAAGCGTCACGGTGACCATGAAGGATGGCGAGATGGCGTTCGAGGTCATGGACACGCCGCGAGACTAACTCCCCTTCCCTTCCTATGAAGGGGAGGGGTTGGGGGGTGGGGTAGGGAATCACGGAAGGCTTCCGTACGCGCTTCCCCCTCCCCGGCCCTCCCCCAGGCAAGCTTGGGGGAGGGAGACTTACTTCTTACTCTTCGCGAAGATGGTGACTTCGCCGCGCTCGGCGGCTTCGCGGTGCATGGTCCAGTAGACCTCGCCCGAGATGGGGTCGATGAGGCCGTTGGTTTCGGTGATCGTGCCGGGCATTTTCACGACCATGGTGAGGGTTGTGGGCTGGTCGTCGGACTCTTCTTCGGTGGTCGGGTCGGCGGGGGCCGGAGCGTTTTCGGCGGCGAAGTCGGGGTCCATGATGTGCGCGACCAGCTTGCGACGCCCGGCGAGGTCAAGGGCGTCGCCGAAGATGCGCTCGGCGGCTTCGATGAGCTTCGGCCCAAGGGTCGCGCGGGCTTTGCGGATGAAGAACTCGGGACTGCTGAGCGCGAGCGAGAGATGCGGCTCGGGCGGGCCGAAGATGAAGGTCAGTAGGCGCGCCTCGCCCTCTTTGGCGAACTCATCTTTCTGCGCTTTTGTGACTTTGTCGTTGCCCTTGAAGAAATCTTCGACGAGCTCGGCGAGCTTCTCCGAGCGGTCCTCCTTCGGCGCGTCGCCGCTCCAAGTGAAGGTCTCGCGGTACTCGTAATTGCCTGGCGTTGGCTCGGTCACCTTGACCTTGTTCACCAGCACGATCTTGCCCTTGAGCTTCAGCCCGAGGTCGGTGACCTCTTGGCCGAAGGGGAAGGCATTGCGCATTTCTATGGTGGTGCCTCCGGTTGCGCTACCCGCGGTTTGGGGCACTGAGGTCCAGCCATTTCCCTTCGGGATGACGAAAACGTCGTCTATCTTGAGCTTGCTCGTCTCGTCAACGTCGATCGCGGCGAACTTCACCGACCGCGAGAAGGTGCCGTTCTCGCGCACCTCGGTCATCGAAGACGTTTGGCGGCAACCGCTGAGGGCGACGACGGCGAGGACGGGCAAGGCAATGCGCATGGTTTGATTATGGTGCCGTGTCGCAAGCGGCGATTGCTCGCCGCACTCCAAAATCAGTTAGCGCTTGACCGTTTGCGGTAGCCAAGCAAGCGAGAGGTCGCGGATCTTTTGCCAGGCGTCCCACGTGAAGGAATGCATCTCGCCAGGCAGGATGTGGAGGTCGGTCGGGGCGCCAACCTTTTGCAGCGCTTCGAACAGACGGCGCGATTGATCGGCGGGGACGATGTCGTCATCCTCGCCATGGATGAGCAGCATCGGGACGTCGTTTGACGAGACGTGGTAAATCGGCGACGCGGCCTTGAGAAGGGCGTCTTCGGCGTCGAGCGAACCGACGAACTGCTCAAGAAAGGGCCAGCTAACGGGGAAATGCGTCTCGCGCGTATTGGTCACGTCGGTAATCGGGCAAACGGCGACTGCCGCGTCTACTTTGAAGCCGGTGGCGTCGTCTTCGAGACCAAAGTAGTCGTCGGAAAGTGCGAGCATGGCCGAGATGTGGCCGCCGGCGCTGTTGCCAAAGGCAACGATCTTTTCGTAACCCTCCTTACGGGCGAACATGACGAAATCTTGAAGGTCGGCGACGGCAGCGGGGAAGGGGTTGAGCGGGGCGAGGCGGTAGGAAACGCAGGCGCAATTGATTCCTTGCTCGGCCCACCACTGAGCTTCGTCGTGATAATCCTCCCGTCCGCCGCTGATCCAGCCGCCGCCATGGCAAAAAACCACGAGCGGGCCACCGTCGGATACGTGGAAGATGTCGGCTTTGAGGGGAATGCCCTTTCGGTCGGCGAACGTGACGGTTTGCATCTGCCCAGAGTTTAGCGGGAAACGGGGTGTAAGCGTCGGCTTAACTGCCTCAATTGGCGGCTGCACTTGAATTCGGCGGCTTCATGAAGCGCTTCTTGAGCTTCGTTGCGGGCTTCTCAACGAAGTGCCAACTTGCCATGGCAAAAGGCATTAGGGTCAAGAGCGTGACGAACAGGTAACCGTAGACGCCGATCGACTTGGGCAAGATTTGACCCAAGATAATCTGAACCGGCCATCCATACATGTAGACTCCGTAGGAGTAATCAGCCTTGCGTTCGATATTCCTGACCCGTCCCTTGAAGCCAGCGACCACTATCGCGTACCCGAAAAGGAATGGGAACAGAGCGATGGTGAAGGGACTAAATGAACTGAGAAGGGCGAGCACTAGGCAAGCCCAACCCGCAATGGCGTTGAGCGGAATCTTCTCGTGGAAGTAATAGACTACGACACCGATTAGATAGCTCAATAAGTGGGGAAGCCTGCTAGCAAGCCCACCAACTTCGGTCGTTTGATGGACACTCTTGAGAACGATAAGTGAACAGGCCAACATCAGTCCAACAAACCACCAGCGGTGCTTCTTGCTGATTCCAAGCGCCCCGGCGATGCCGGTCAGGACGTAGCAGCCGAACTCAGAGATGATTGTCCACAGAGGGAAGTTCACGCCATGCGGCTGACCTCCCGAGAAGTACAAGCCCTCGATGAAAGGTTGATTCATCTTGCTCGTGAAGTTGTTTAGCACGTACCCAAGGGCACTGTCGGGACCCGCAAAAAATGGATAGGCGCCATTACGACCAAGGAGATGCCATGCTAGCGGACCAAAAAAGAACGCGCACATAATCAGGCACATCCAGTAGCCAGGAAAGATTCGCAGAATGCGCTTGGTAAAGTAGTCTTTAAGCCCCTTGCTACTCTCCCAAGATCGCGTGATGAGCATTCCGCTAAGGGTGAAGAACCCCATGACTGCGATCGCGCCAAGTCCTAAACCCTCGCCGGTGAGCATAATGCCGAGCCCCGGGTACCCCCCAAGGCCAGGAGCATGACCAAAAAGCACAAGCGATGCCAACATCAGACGCAGAAAGCCGATGCCGTTGTCGCGCCAGTCGTAGTGAGATGAGAAATCTTTGCTGGATTCGGTCATGTGCTAAATAGTATTTTGGCGGGAAACGGTAAAACGAGAGTTGTGTTCGAAGACCGCTTTGGTTGGTACGTCCGAATTTCGGCCTATTGGTTCGCAACTAGCTTCAAGTGGTTCCTCGCCTTGCTACTTTTGCCGGCGAAAGTGAACACCATCATGCCTCAAGGGGAGCAAAACAGCACCTGGGGGATGATTTTGGCGATCGGCGCCGCGGAGGCGACCTTCGGCCCGGCGCTTATGGGGTGGCTGAGCGACAGAATGACAACGCGCTGGGGCAAGCGTCGGCCCTGGATTGTCGCCGGGGCTTTGTTGACCTGCGTCGCATGCGCGGTGCTGGGTTCGGCGAACACCGTGCCAATGCTAATCTTTGGCTACTTCTTGTTGCAAGTAAGCGATGACGTCGCGACCGGGCCCTACTCTGCCTTGATTCCCGAGTTCGTACCGAGCGAGAATCGGGGAAGGGCAAGCGGAATCTTGGGGATGTTGAACTACAGCGCGCAGATTATTGCCGCCATCTTTGCGATGGGCGGCACGCTGATGAAGGTGGGTCACTCGATTATGTTCGCCGTGATCGCCCTTCTCCATATCGTCTGCATGATCGCGGTTGTCGGGGCGATAAAAGATAAGGGCGAGATCGAAGAAACGCAAACGGCAGAAACGCGGGCTCCGGCTCTCACAGCCTTATTCTCGCCGTTCAAGTCGCCTAATTTCCGAGTGGTTTGGAGCCTTCGGTTTCTTGTGGCGTTTGGGTTTTATATTATCAGCGCTTTTGGCCAGAACTATCTGAAGGACGTGGTACGGCTATTTCCGCCCTTGCCGGCCAGTTGGTATGAGAATCCCAAGGATGGCGCGGTTCTGGCAGCAACAGTCGTGATCGTGTTGATGTCGTCAACAGGCGTGGTGGGAGCGCTCGTCGGTGGACGATATGCCGACAAAGTGGGGCGCAAAAAGGTTATTCAAACAGCGGGCTGGATCATGTTCATGGCGATTCTGCCCTTTGCTCTCATGAAGACCTTTCCGCCGATCTTGCTCATCGCCCTCGTTTTCGGATTCGGTTATGGCGCGTTTACGTCGGCGGACTGGGCCCTAGTGGCCGATGTGCTCCCAAATCAGAACGACATCGCCAAGGATATGGGAATTTGGCAGAGTTCGATTGCCTTGCCTCAGATTTTTAATGGCATCTTAGGGGCCCAAATTGATCGCGTAAATGCCTCCAGCGGTGGACATCAGGGTTACCTGCTGGCGTTTGGCATCGCGGCATTCTTATTCCTTGCCGGTTCTTGGGTAGTTGGGCGCGTTAAGTTGCCAAGCGACCCCAAGCCATCCCCAGCCACCCCCAGCTAAAATAAAGCCGATGAAGCTCTTTGTTGATACTGGTGATGTTGAAGAAGTCCGTAAAGCCGCCGAGTGGGGCGTGCTGGATGGCGTAACGACGAATCCAACGTTGATCGCGAAGGGCGGAAAGGGCTTTAAGGAGACGGTTCTCAAGATTTGCGAACTCGTGCCGGGCGGCGCTATCAGCGCAGAGGTCATCGCGACGGATTACGACACGATGCTGAAGGAGGCCCTAGAGGTCTCGAGCTGGCATCCTCAAGTTGTTGTGAAGGTTCCTTTGATTGAGCCGGGCGTGCGATTGGTAAAGACGCTGAGCGACAAAGGGATTCGCACCAATGTGACCTTGGTGTTCACGGTATCCCAGGCGCTCATGGCCGCGAAGGCGGGAGCGACGTATATCTCGAACTTTGTGGGCCGCGTTGACGATTTAAGTACGGATGGCATGACCGCCGTCGCCAATACGGTTGCGATGGTGGACACCTATGGCTTTCAAAGTGAAGTTTTGGTAGCGTCAGTTCGGCATCCGCTACACGTGGTGCAAGCCATCGAGGCGGGCGCTCATGTGGCGACAATGCCGTTCAAGATCATGGAGATGATGTTCAAGCATCCGCTTACGGATAGTGGACTTACCCGGTTTTTAGATGATTGGAACAAGGCCGGCCTGACGATCGGCTGATTCCCCTGGATTACTAAAAATACACAAGTGCAAGAATGTACAGGCTTCTGTGCATTTGATCTGTACACAGTGTGAGATCGGTGGAGAAATCTGGAAAAAAGTGTCCTGGGGTCGTTGACATTGGAAATGCCCCCTGGTATAGTTCTCCTTTGCCGGTCGGGGTCCATCCCCAATGTGGCGAGCACTTTGAAATCTGCATATCGTCGAGTGGAACGCGCATCAAAACAAATTTAGATGCTACAAAGCAAGCTATGTAGGGTGTGCGGTGAATGCCTAGGGACAAACTGCCGAGGAAGGACGCGTAAGCGGCGAAACGCCGCGGGGAGCTGCACAGAAGCGATGATCCGCGGGTGTCCGAATGGAGAAATCCGGCGAGAGTCATGTCTCGTCATCCAGATCTGAATACATAGGGTCTGAGAAGGGAACCCGGTGAACTGAAACATCTTATTAACCGGAGGAAAAGAAATCGAAGAGATTCCGTAAGTAGCGGCGAGCGAAAGCGGAAGAGCCCAAACCAGCGGGCATGCCTGCTGGGGTTGTGGGGCATCCACTAAGTCTCCCAAACGGAGGGACGTTTAGCTTCGGCTGAAAGTCTTTGCGTTTGAGAGATTTAGAAAAGAACTCGTAATTGACTTAAAGGAACAAGGTTGGAACGCCTGGCCGTAGAGGGTGAGAGCCCCGTACTCTAAAAAGTCAGTTCGAATTCAGGGTGTTCCCAAGTAGCGCGGAGCACGAGGAATTCCGCGTGAATCTGCCCGGACCACCGGGTAAGGCTAAATACAGTCTGTCACCGATAGTGCATCCAGTACCGTGAGGGAAAGGTGAAAAGAACCCCGGGAGGGGAGTGAAATAGAACCTGAAACCGCAACATCCGCAAACAGTCGAAGCACAATGGCGTAAGTCAAGTGCGACGGCGTGCCTTTTGCAGAATGAGCCTGCGAGTTACTGTCAGCGGCAAGGTTAAGTGTTTAAGACACGGAGCCGGAGGGAAACCAAGTCCGAATAGGGCGTCAAGTCGCTGGTAGTAGACCCGAAACTGCGTGATCTAGCCATGGCCAGGTTGAAGTGTTGGTAACACAACATGGAGGACCGAACTCATTGATGTTGAAAAATCTCGGGATGAGCTGTGGTTAGTCCGGTGAAATGCCAATCGAACGCAGAGATAGCTGGTTCTCCCCGAAATGCATTGAGGTGCAGCGTTACGTGTTTCATGATGGGGGTAGAGCACTGAATGGGCTAGGGGGCTTACCGGCTTACTGAACCCAACCAAACTCCGAATACCATCATGTTAAGCGTAGCAGTGAGACTACGAGGGATAAGCTCCGTGGTCAAAAGGGAAATAGCCCAGATCGACAGCTAAGGTCCCTAATCCTAGACTAAGTGTGAAACGATGTGAGTTCGCGTTAACAGCCAGGAGGTTGGCTTGGAAGCAGCCATCCTTTAAAAAGTGCGTAACAGCTTACTGGCCGAATGTGAACTTGCGCGGATAATGTAAGGGGGCTCAAGTCTAGAACCGAAGCTTCGGACTCAATTTATTGAGTGGTAGGGGAGCGTCGGCAACGCAGTGAAGCTACAGCGTGAGCAGTGGTGGAGTGTTGTCGAGTGAGAATGCAGGCATAAGTAGCGATAAGACAGGTGAGAATCCTGTCCGCCGAAAATCTAAGGTTTCTCCGGCTATGTTCGTCAGACGGAGGTTAGGCGGACCTAAGGCAAGGCCAGAAGGCGTAGCCGATGGACAGCAGGTTGATATTCCTGCCCCAGTAATAGTGCGATGGATGACGTTTCGTGAGGCCCAACTAGGTTATTGTATTCTGAGGGGATCGCTTAGGCGTGAACCGTATTGGGTTGATCGGGGCCGAGAAAAACTCCTAAGCTTCAGCTATTGCTGACCGTACTGTAAACCGACACAGGTAGATGAGTCGAGGAGACTAAGGCGTTCGGAAGAACTCTCGTTAAGGAACTAGGCAAAACGACCCCGTAACTTCGGAAGAAGGGGTGCCCCGCAAGGGGCCGCAGCGAAGCAGCCCGGGCGACTGTTTACCAAAAACACAGGTCTCTGCTAACCCGAAAGGGGATGTATAGGGGCTGACGCCTGCCCAATGCTCGTAGATTAACAGGAGGTGTTAGGGGTAACCCGAAGCACTGAATCGAAGTCCGAGTGAATGGCGGCCGTAACTCTAACGGTCCTAAGGTAGCGAAATTCCTTGTCGGCTAAATACCGACCCGCATGAAAGGCGTAACGACTTGGGAACTGTCTCAACGAGAAGCTCGGTGAAACTGTAGTGCCCGTGAAGATGCGGGCTACGCGCAATAGGACGGAAAGACCCCGTGGAGCTTTACTACACCTTCGGATTGTCGTTTGGATGTAGATGTAGAGCGTAGGTGGGAGCTTCGGCACCAATGGAACACCACCCTTCTGCATCTGGACGACTAACCTGACCCGTTATCCGGGTTGGGGACACTCCGTGGCGGGTAGTTTGACTGGGGCGGTCGCCTCCCAAAATGTAACGGAGGCGTACAAAGTCACACTCAGCCTGGTCGGAAATCAGGCGTCGAGCGTATAGGTATATAGTGTGATTGACTGTGAGACCTACAAGTCGAGCAGGTGCGAAAGCAGGTCTAAGTGACCCTCTGGTGGTGCGTGGGCACGCCAGGGTTCAACGGATAAAAGCTACCCCGGGGATAACAGGCTGATCTTGCCCGAGCGCTCACAGCGACGGCATGGTTTGGCACCTCGATGTCGGCTCGTCACATCCTGGGGCTGTACA
>JAEURP010000027.1 GCA_016788585.1 Chthonomonas sp.
TCCTCATCCTCGCGCAAGGCTTCGACATGCTTTCGATCCCAACCGAGGTAAAGGTTGTCGAGGTCGTTCTCAAGGTGAGGCAGTAACTGGCGATCCCACTGCTCGGCAACGCGGTCCTGCATTGGGATGAGGTAATTGGTCCACGCTGCGCGCTTCGCCTCGCGCACATTGTTGTACGTGGACTTGTCAAGCCCAGCGCCGAGGCCCAGAACGACCGCCGGCACATTAAACACCGCCGAAATTCGCTCTTCCGGAATCCTGCGCACCTTCTCAAGCGCGAGTTGCTCAACGCTGGCCGTGATCTGCTGGAACTTCAATGGCTTGCCGCTGAAAATGAGGCTGCCGCGATTCTCGCCGGTGATCCCATCATTGAAGAGCCTCCGGATGTTCTTGAGCTCGTGGTCGGTAATCTTTCCGGTGCCGCCCTCCTTTTCTCCTGGAGGACTGACCAGGCCACCAATAACACCAAAATTGCGAATGACTACCCGCGCATACTGAGCCGCCTCTTGGTCGGTCATCACCTCTTGCATTGCCGCCTTTAGTGGCGAGAACCCTTTGCGAAGGTCGCTCGGGTCGACCCCGTAGGTGTTGATGATGAGCTGAGAAACGGGAATTCGGTACCGGTAACCGTTCCCTGGCGTGTAAACGACAATATCCTCCTCACCCGGCTTCGAGTCTTCAAACTGGCAATCGTAGTGCGGAAGGTACTGAAATCCTCGAATCTGCTTGTGGCGATCACGGAGGGGATACAAAAAGCTCGTTCCCTCAATAAGGAGCGACAAATACATGCCCGATTCGATTAAATGGCGACCGCGTTTCGGATGCCCAAACCGCCAGGCCTTGGCCGCATCAGAGTTCGGAACAAGCTCGTCTTGATCGGCTTCTGCGCTGCGCTTCCACGTCTCCAGCCGCGCGGATCCTGCATTGTTGACCGTCCAATTCAGGAGGGACATGACCGCCGAATTCATGTAAGCCGGGTCGGTGCACGGGTCGAGGGAGAAATCGCTGCTGCGCGCAAACCCGCTGGTGTAGTTTGTTTGCCTGAATGCGTTAACGATCCGGCCTATTCCAGCGATTAAGTCCACGCAGAAAAGAAAACCCCTTACCTAGTCAGGGTCATCTGGATACAAGATTCCTGCATCTTCCGCGCGCTCATTGACGCGCGTGAACGCATTCGAGAGGGCATCGACGAGGTCATCATGCCCAAGAGGGAAGGAGCGTAATCGATCGAAGAAAAGCATGTTCCACTTAGCCCTGGCAATCGCGAAGTTGCCAATGTTCACCTGCGAAGCGCACGGCATCGCCCTGAATTCCTTGCTCCCAGATTCCTTCTCCCACGCCACCGCATAGCCTCGCAGCTCCTTAACGAGGAAATTCAGCAGAATCTTGCCCGCCGCTCCCGGGTCTTGAGATAGCGAGACCAAGACGCCCAGCCCGTCCCGCGCCGTCGTCTCCTTCATCACCTTAACAAGGTCTTCAGGACCCCATTGTCCCGAAACAACGTCGACCACGATGTACTTGCCGCCCGCATAGCGCAACCGCACCCCTGCCGTGTAGTCGCCACCATCGGCCGTTGCCGCAATATCCCAGTGCCGAACATCGTTGCCCTCGCCTTCAGGAATGTCCTCGAGGTCTAAGACCTTGATCATCGAAACCTTGAAGAGGCGCCCTTCTAGCGGCTTCGGATTCTGCTGGTACAGCGCTTCCCAAGCGCGCGAACCGTCCTTGCGCATCATCGAGGCCCGCCGGTTCTCTAACCGCTCCAAAGGCCACATTTCGGGCCAAAGAGGTTGCCCAACCTTACGGCCGAGCGCATCGCCTTCAACCGCAATCGCTGGCAGTTTTAGAACGGTCCATTGGTCCGCCTTGTCGTCCGACTTCGCCAGGTCATCCATGCGCCCAGCCGGGTCGTCCTCATGCCACAGGGTCCAAATCCCGACCATGATTCCCTTGGGCTGCAGGCGCGTCATCAGGCCCTCGGTCCACCAATCCCAAAGGTCGTCTCGGAAGTTCAGCGAATCCGCTTGCTTACGATCTCGAATAGGGTCATCGGCAATGATGAGGTCGAAACCTTCACCGGTCGGAACGTTGCCCACGCCCGCCGCCATGACCATGGAGCCGTCCGCCGTGTACCACTCATCGCTCGAGAACTTGTCGCTGGCAAGCTCGATGCCGAGCTCCTCTGCTCGGTTCCGAATAGCGCGCGACAACTTGCGCGCGAAACGCATGTTGTGCCCAGTAATCAGGATCCGGCAGCCCGGCCGATTCTGCAAGAACCAAATCGGGAGCGCCTTGGTAACGCTTTCCGTTTTGCCATGCCGCGGCGGCATGTGAATCCGAACCCGGAGCAGTTCGCCGGTTAAGACTCGATCGATGAGGAGCGCAATCGCGCGAAAGTGCCGGCCTTGGTAAGAGAAATCAGCTCTCTTGTTCTTCTCCAACCAACTCAGGTATGGCGACTTCATGTCGCTCGCCTTGATCTTCCGCACTTGGGATGGCCGGCTCTGGCAAAGGTGTTCCAGGTTGGGAGCCTCCAAGAGACTGGGCGAGAATGACAGCCCGGTCATGCCGGCTAGAAATGAAATCGGTGTGCTTAATGATTTCATCAGTGGGCTTCGACTTTATGTACTCGGGGTCGCGAAGCAATTTGGCCTGGCCATCGAGCATTAGGAGGCCAGAAACTAGGAATCCGTGGAGGGCATCTTCGAATGCGGCGGCTTTGGGGTTCACCAGACCGTTTTGGACCGTTTGCGCCTTCTTGATCGCCCTTATCCATCGACCAACGGTCCCCTTGCCAACCTTGTGCTTCGTTGAGAGATCTTCTTCTGAAAAATTTCCGGTCGCCCAGTCGGCAAGCACCTTGGCTTTTGTTTTCGGATCAACCGCCATAAATTAGAGGTGCCGGGTTTGAGCTCGTAACCCTCTCCCCCAGCTGTTGTGTGTCTAGGGTACGCGGACCTAAAACCGAATCGTGAGCGCGCCGATGATGCCAGGCGTACCAACGTGCTCATTGTAGTAAGTGAAGCCAGGGCCAAGCCTCGCTTCGACATTTTCAGCCAGCCGTATTGGTGCCGAGACCCAAGCGCCAACCAGCGGCCGCTCGTCGCGAAATCCGGCGAATGTCGATACCTTGAGCGTGTAATTGAGTCCAAGCGGCTTTCGAATATCGCCAATATCGGCGGTCACAACCGGCGTGGCGCGTCCCGATCGAAACTCGACGAGGTAGCTGGCGGACCAATCAGCCGCTCGGGCCACAATGGGCAACATCAAGGTCGCAAAGAGTGCGCAGAGTGTAAAGATGAAGAATTGGCTACGTTTCATCACCGAAAAGAAAACCCCGCACAAAAATTGACCCAGGGCGAACCCCGGGCCTAGTATCAAATGTTGCGAATTTCTTATTGCTGTCTAAAAATCTTCCTTGGCAAAGTGCTTCTTGATGTAATAGGCGGCCAGATCATATGCCAGCCCAATAATCGCCCCAACCAACCCCGCCTCGGTTTCGGTTAAGCCGATTCCCCAACGTGTCGCGAGAACACCCGCAAGGCTCGTAATGAGCCAGGTGCGGCTCCAAACTTCAGTATCAAACGTCGATTTCTTCTTCATGTTCTGCTACCTGTCCTCTCCTCAAGTCGTGTCGCCACCTTCGTCATCTCCACCTTCAGGTTTCCCACTTCGGTAATCAGTGCATCTAGCTTGTTGTTGACTGATGCCCGCTCTGAGTTAACGATCGCATCCGCGTGAGTGCGCTCAGCCGCAACCAATGCCTCGACATGGGTTTCATGCGCCGCTTGTCGCTTCTCTAACTCGGAAATCTTCTTCTCCTGCTCGCCCAGCTTGTACTTCGAAACCGCAATGTGTCCAATCAAGATCGCGGCCGTACCAGCAACCGGAACCCATGCCGGAATATCCGCCCATGTCATCAGTGACCCCGTAGCGATACGAACCCGGCCGCTACCGCCTTGGCGAATTTGATTCGCGTGTCCTTGTCCTGGAGCCAAACCCGGTCCTTGGCGTTGTCAATGAAGCCGAGCTCGCACAGGCAACACGGCCCGCCGAACTTCATAATCGCGAGGCCGCCGTGCTGGGTTTGGCTTGCCGACTTAATCCCCCGGTTCTTGCCGCCCGTGGCGCCAACAATCGCGTTTTGCACCATGCGCGCGAGTGGCGTATCGCCAGCATTGCCATAAAA
>JAEURP010000006.1 GCA_016788585.1 Chthonomonas sp.
GTCTCGTGAATTTGGGAAGTTGGCTCCACTCAGCTATTTTGACCGATTCAGCTAGGCAGCATGAGCGCTCTCGGCCGGAGCCGCAGAGGGCCAGACGACGATTGGCGAACTCGCAACCGAGGTGACGCCGCCGCGCACTGCCGCAACGCGATACAAAACCTGCTCGCCAACATTTGAGTGCAAAGTGGCTTTGCTCGCTGTTGTCGTTCTCACGATCTGCCATGTCCGAGTGCGGTCGTACGAGGCCTCAATTTGAAAGATCGTGCCGCGCGTATTGCCATTTCTGTCCCACTTCAGCCGGATGTTGCCTTGGGCGTCGGCTCGGAAAACCAAAGCCCTGGGCGTGGTGACGGCCGTAAAGGTTGGCGGGGTCTCGTGGGGAGCGACTCGCAACTCTGCCAGCAGAGAGTCATCAATCGTGTCTTTGGCGCGCCAAGTTTTGGACAACCGCCCAAGTTCCTTTCGAAGGTCGGCTGCAGATTCATCCTTGGCAGTTACTGAAGCATGGTAAGCGGCGCGCTGGGCATTGACGCTGGCCATTCGCGCCTTGAAATCTGTTATCTTGATGCCCAGTTCCTCGATGGCCTCGGGCGACATGCCCAGTGCATCGGCGTTATCGGCAGCGGCGCTGAGAAATGAACCGAGGACGTTGCTCAGCTCGACGTCGCTTTGAATGGCTGTGATGTAAGGCATGAAGAACACCCTCTTTGGAGCCATCCCACGCGGCCCCATAGTCATTGTCGGCACGCCGCCGCTGACACTTTAGGGTCTGAATTGCGCACGCGCCGCACCAACAATTGGACATGACTCAGGAGAATCGGCACTTCGCACGCCTCCAGGGGTTCCTCGTTGGGTGCCAACCGTGCCCGCAATGATTACACGCGTGCAATTCTTGCCCGGAATTGCACCATTCCTTTCCCTTCGGGTACCCGGCTAATTCTCCCCGGTACCCGGCTCCTTGGGAACCTCAAGAAGTATCGCGAAAGGTTGCTCCCAATTGTGAACATGCCTCAACTCGTTCTTCGCGAGCGCGTCGGACAGGAGCCAAATCCACTTGATGTCAAGGTTGTCGTAGTGGTTGTAAGAGAAATCGGTCGGGTCAATGATGAGCGCTCTGTGCTCGCGCGAGAGGGCGCCGATGTTTAGATACACATGCGTCACGCCGATGTCCTGTAAGCCGCGAACAAGGTCCGCCCCTGACTCCATTTTCTCGTAAGGAAGGAGCATGCTATGTCCAGGATTGGCCCATATGTACGGTACATCAAGGAAGTAGCCGAAGACCTCGTTGTAGAGGGCGACTTTGCCTTGTTTTCCGACCTCTTGATTGATGTTGATTGCGGCCTTGCTGAAGGGGACGACGGCGTGCTGATACTCCTCACGCGGGAAGATGCCGGTGACGACCTTGAACTGGTTTTCGGCTTGCGTCGTCCAGAGGAGCCAGACCGTGTAGGCGGCTTGGAGGGCAACGGCGACGCGCAAAATCTCGCGCCATTTGGGCACGGCGATGCCCGCGAGCATGATCGCCCAGATCGGGGCGAGGGACGTGACGTAGCGAACCTGCTGGCTAAGGAGGAAGAACATGACGAGCAGGAGCCCGGTCATGGCCAGGCATTGATTGAGCGACCGGAGCGCCGAGTTGTACTCGGCTTGAGGGACAGTTGAACTGTCCCTCGGGTCGAGTGCAACTCGACGCTCCTTTCCGAAACACAACCAAGCGAGAGGGCCGAGGAGTAGGGCGAAGCCGATCGCGCCCATGGGGACGCCCTGGCCCTCGGTGGGGGCGGGGTTGATGTAGCGGCCGGGTTGGTAGGCGAGGCCGAGGATGCTGGAGCCGATCGCGGAGAGGTCGCGCTTCCCTTCGGTGCGACCGACGCCGAAGGTTTGCTGCTCATTGCGATAGATGTCGGCGCGCCACTGATCCCAGCCGCGTCCGCCGAGTTGCTCATAGAAAAAAGGGAAGACGGGGTTGCCGGTGTTAGCGTAGGTGCGGACGTACCAGGGGCAGGCGATCAGAATGGCGAGGGCGCCCGCGAGGGCGAGGGGCTTGGCGGTGACCTTCCACTGCCTCTCGCGGGTGGTCATGAAAACCACGACCAGGAATGCGGCAAGCGCGACCTGGAGCCCGGTGTACTTGCTCGCCATCGCCGCGCCGAGGCCGAATCCGCTAAGCCAATAGCTACGCTCAGCGGCATAAAGCATCCCCATCGCGGCGAAGAGGCCATGGGCGACGTCGACGTAGCCGGAACCGCTGCTCCAGAGGATGAGGGGAGCGGAGAGGAACGCGAGAGCGGCCCAAGGCGCGGTAGTTTCGCCGAAGTAGCGCCGCGCGACGCCGAACACCCACATGCCGCCCATGATCCAGTAGAAGACCGTGAAGGACTTGGCGAAACTTTCAATGCCAACGGAGGTGAGGAACAGATTGTCGACGATGCCAGGAAAATTGCTCTGGTGGATAAAGGGGACGTGCGTCATCTTTCCTGCTTCGATCCACATTTTCGGCACCGCGAAGTGATAAGCGATCGTGTCCCAGTCGAGCATGTCACTTGGAGTCCATGCTTTGAGGAGGGGAAATGCCAGTAGGAGCGCCCATACTGCCCACCACCTGTTGGGCTTCGCCCATGGCTGTTTGTTAAAGAAGAGACTGCCGCTGAAGATGGCGCCAGTAATCAGAATGATCCCCGGGTCCTTATACAATTGCCCGGCTCCACCTGCGACTCCAACGCCCCAACCAATGAAGCATAGAAACATGCAGCCGCCAAAAGCCGTCGCTTCGCTTGGATCAAGCCATTCCAACCTCTCTCTGATCTGCCTGCCTAGGCCAATGGCGGGGCCAAGGCAGATAAGCAATGCGACAAGCGACCAGACCATGCCGCCTCAGTATAGCGGTACGATCATGGCGTGGGGCGATACCTGCGCATCTACCGCCATTTCGTTGCGAGTTCCTTTGCCCGGGAGCTCGAGTTTCGGGCGAACTTCGTGGCTAAGGTCGCTCAGGCACTTGTGTGGCTCGGATTCTCGGCCCTCGTGCTCATTGTCATCTACAGCAACACCGATTCGGTGGCGGGGTGGAACCAGGGCGCGGCGTTCATTCTGGCCGCGACGAGCTTCCTCATGTATCACCTCGTGATGGCGTTCTGTTTCAGCCTGATCGAGATTCCCGAGCTTGTGCGAAAAGGCACGCTGGACTTTGTCGTAACGAAACCGGTGGACAGTCAGTTCTGGGTGAGCTTGCGGCGGTTTAACTTCGACCAGATCGGGGCATGCCTCGGCGGAATCGCGATGCTCGCCGTCGGCGTTGTGCAGTCGGGCTCGCACCCCAATGGCCTGCAATTCCTGGCATATTTCATCCTGCTCCTTTGCGCGACGGTTCTGTACTACAGCATCCAATTCGCGCTGATGACCCTTGGCATTTGGCTCGTGCGCGTGGACAACCTTTGGGTTCTCGGCGAGACGATCATGTCGGTTGCGCGATATCCCAACGACATTTACTCCGCCGGACTGCAGCGGTTCTTCATATTCGTACTACCGGTCGCATTCCTGGCCACCGTTCCCTCGCGCCAGTTGATTGGTGCGGTCCAATGGGAATGGGTTCTTGGCGGAATGGCTTGGGCAGCCGCTACCTTTTTTGCCTCGAGATTCTTCTGGGTCCGGAGCATGAAGGCGTATTCGTCGGCATCCTCCTAGAACCAAGATTTGTCGAACATTTCCGCCCAGAAGACGTCTAATTTTCGTCTCCGGCCTTTGGGTTGGAGGCAGAGAGCAAAACCTCCCAAGGAGTACAGGGGCCTGCGTTTCGGCGTGGGTTCCTCTGTTTCAGGCCCGATGATAGACGGCGCTAACTGCCCATTCTTCGGTGCCATCGGGTGAGATGTTCGTCATCGTCAGCATCAGTTCACCGTGCGCCGGATTTGAGAGTTCGATGCGCCACCCCCATGGCGGAGACCCTTCCCATGAATACTCGCCCGTGACGCTTAGGTGGGTCGTGCCCTCACCTTGCAGCCGCATGACTTCTCCACCTTGGTGCCAAGTATCCGTCCACCCAGCCGTGCCCCCATTGATGAGCATGGCGCCAAACTGGGGCTCACCTTCGTGGGACCACGTGTAAGCAAGGTTGGCAAACTTTTCTTGATCCTCAAAAGCGATTTGAAGAGTCGAGTCGCATTCGAAGACCTGTTGCCCTTCTGGCTTCCAAGAGATGTGCAACTTGGACTTACCCTGCCAATTGCCGCGCGAATTCTTAATGACTTCGGGAAGTGCCATTCCTCATTTTGACCGGCATTCCGGAATCATGTGACATGCAACGTCTTTTCGTTTGTGTACGTGACAAACCCCTTGGCCGAACCTCGTGGGCGGCGAACGTATTTCTTGAGCGTGTAATCCACCGGTACCATGCTCGAGTTCTTTAGCGGCGAGTGCCGTGCCGAAACCTCTGCGCCAAACATCAACACGTCGTGCGGTACTCGGTCGGGCCGATTGTGGGTCGGAATCAAAACATGAGCGCTGGTATTGCCGCGAACGTGCATCCAAATGTCATTGGGCTTACCCATGCGCATGGTCAAGTAGTCATTTGCCTCAGCGTTTTCGCCGTAAAAAACCGTGTAGCCATGAGGAGCGGCAAGTTCCTTAACCCGATATCCTGAGAATGGCCGCTCTTCCTTTTTAAGGGGTGTGCCTGCCTTATGCAGCCAATGGCGACTTTCGGCGAACTGTCGCGCCTTCTCGATTTCCAGCATGGACTCGTAATTCGGCAGGTTCGCGAGGAGCCGTTCGACCTCTTCGAGGTCTTCCGTTTGCCGCACGAGTTGGTCGCGGACCTCTCCGATGCCGTCCTTTGCGCGACGCGCCTTCCTGAACCACTTCTCCGCGTTCTGCGGAGGTGTCAGGTCAGGTTGCAAGGCAATTGTCCTGTGCACTCCAGCATAGTCAGTTACATCTATCTGGGCGGCCCCTGGCGATTGAAATCCGTAGGCCAGAATGAGTTCGCCTAGCATCTGATATTCCGCAGCCCTGGCCGCATGATCTGCGGCACGAGTCAGTGATTCAACAGCCTCTCGGCGAGCCGTTGCGATTCGGATCAGCTGGGCGTGCAGAGCGCTTCGCTGATGCTCGATGGCGCGCCCCGATTCGGCTGCGGCAAACCACTCTCCGGCCGCCTCGGCGAAACTCGGTACCCTGATTTCGTCCACGAGTCCAAGGGCAATCGGATAGATGCCGTTGGCAGACCGAAAAGGTGTCAATGCACCAGAAAAGACTGCTTCGGCCTGTGCCAATCGTTCGGGGAACTTCTTGATGAATGGCGATAGCGACCCATCAGTTGGGGGGGACTCATAAACTTTACCGGGCAAAACCGGCCGAATCGACTGCGCCGCGCCGACCCACTTTGCGGCCGCCACTTGCTTACCACCAGCTTCGACGAGGATGGCATTCCCGTGCCGCCCCATCATCTCGACAAAAAGCGACAGGCCTGAATGAAAGGTGAGCCGCGCAATTCGATCGCGATCAACCTGCTTGATTGAATCCAATCGATCACCATCGAGCTGCTTCTTTAGGGCGAGCAGGAACGGCGTTGATTCTATCGAGTCGCTAGGCGTTGGACCGAGCGTGATCCGTCCAAACTCTTGATCCCAAGAAATCCAAAGCCAGCCCGGCTTTTGCCAGTAAAGTTGAACCGCAATCGACCGAGGTGAAACCTGAACCCACCGTTGAGCCTTGGCTCCAAGCCATGCCTGTAGCTCCGTTACAGAAGCCGCTACACATATGCTGTCGAACGGAATACGCACCGCGATATTCTAGAATAGGGAATGGCTTCTAAGCGAGTCTTGGTTACAGGCGGGTCCCGAGGAATCGGAAAGGCTATCGCCCTCGAGTTGGCACGCGAGGGCTGGGACGTCGCCATCCACTTTGGGCGCGATCGTGCCGCCGCAGAGGAGACCGTGAAGGAACTTGGTCACCGATTCGCAGGATCGTACATGGCTGAGTTGGAAAAGCCAAACGAAGCATCAAGCCTATGGGAGAAAGCGGCAAAGGATGGACCCATACATGCAATTGTCAATAATGCAGGCGTGTATATGCCCCTGAATTGGCTTGAGGCAACCGATGCCCAATTCGAGGCCAATTATGCAAAGACGATGGCAGTCAACTTCGACGCGCCTTTGCGGCTATGCCGATTCGCTGCGCGGGCCTTTGCCAAAAGCGGAGGCGGAAGGATTCTAAATGTCTGCAGCCGGGTTGGCTTTCGCGGCGAGGCGGGCGCAGCGCTTTACTCGGCGAGTAAGGCGGCGCTCATCAATGTCACGAGAGCGTTAGCCGTCGAACTTGCACCTGCCAATGTACGTCTTTTCGGTATCGCGCCGGGGTGGGTTGAAACCGCGATGGCGCGCGAAGGTATGGAGACCCGCCTAGAATCTATTTTGAAAGACATCCCCCTGGGTCGAATGGCAAAACCCCAAGACTGCGCCGCAGCCGCCGCATTTCTTCTCAGCGACAAGGCGGACTACCTGAGCGGGGTTGTCATCGATATCAATGGAGCGAGCTACTTCCACTAATGGTGCGACCGTTTGCCGCCACACTCGGCTTTCTCTTGATGTCGACAATCCACGCTCAAGTGCGGTTGCTTGAGCGACTTCCCAGTGGCTCTCGGGTCTTCGCCGAGCAAATTGATGGCACTAACTCCGTAAGCGTTCAGCTTTGGATTTCCGCAAAAGGAACCGAAGAAACACCGCTCACGAATGGCTGGAGGCACCTGGTCGAGCACTTCATGGCCAAGCGTCTTGACACATTCACCGACGAACGGGGCATCTTTTTGTCGGCGGAAACCAGTCGTGAAGCGATGTCCTTTAAGTTTGAGGCGCCAGCTGACAAGCTCAGTGCGTGCCTCGAAGGAGCCGCCAAGCTCTTCGAGCCTATCGACACAAATGGAGATGCAATTGCCAAAGAAGCGCAGCTGATTCGCCATGAAGAGTCCGGGCTGGGAGTCGCCCGACGGTTTTCGAGAGCCGGCTGGGCACAGGCCTTTGAGAACTCGCGCCCCGACCCCGTAGGCGAGTTGTCTGCCATTGCCCAGGCAACTCCCGACGCCCTAAAGGCGATTCAGCGTCGGATGTTGGCGGCGGACAATCTGGTGCTCACCATTTGCGGTGCCGTCGAACCAAACGTCGCCGTTCCCAAATTCCGCCAACTGCTTTCAAGGCAACTCGCCAGCTCCGAACTGCCTGCATTCTCGCCTCCAACGGGAGCAACTGACACCGTGAAGACGAGTACACCCAGTTCCGTCGGTAGCGCCGTGTGCCTAAAATTAGAGGGGATTGATCGCGGCCCATCGCTCGCGCGTATTGCGTTTGCGCTTGCCGTCGCTCAGGCTTTTCCAGAGGTCCAGCCGCTGTACACAGTTTCTTCGAAATCCGGACTGCTTACTCTGGCATCCTCACGCCCCGGGGTATGGGACCTGACGCAGAGCATCACGGACCGGCAACTTTCTCAAG
The DNA here is from genome assembly GCA_016788585.1 of Chthonomonas sp. GTDB lineage: Bacteria > Armatimonadota > Fimbriimonadia > Fimbriimonadales > Fimbriimonadaceae > JAFLBD01. The sequence goes on from JAEURP010000006.1 coordinate 7,482, forward strand.
GGCCTGTGCTTCTTAAACGTTGGATCGCCGATACGGGCCGCGTTCCATCACGTTTGGCGGCATTTCGTGGCGCGCTGTTGAGCGAGGGTTCGGGACTGACCTTGGAAATGGTCCAATTGGCGGCGGCCCCCATCGGTTTTGAAGAGGTGAAGCAAGCGCGCGGCGAAGCCATGACCGCGCACCGCGTGGAGGGTTTCCGGTGAAAGCCGCTGCGCTCTGGCTGATGATTGGCTTGGGTGCCATCACCCATGGCCAGATTCGCCGTACAGAGATTTCCACGACTTCCGACCAAACAGAGGTGCTGCAAGCGCTGATTGCCGCGCCGGAACCCATGAACGCAAGAGAAATCGGCGCGTGGCAATTGATCTGTAGCGGGATTCTGGAAGGTAACGACGTCTTTGTCAAAGAAGACATCTTTTCATTCGGCGGCCAAGCGGGAATTGCGCCAAAGCTGAGCTGGTCTAATGAGGCGCTTTGCTTGCAGTTTGTGGCCCCTCGCGGCGGTGAATCTACGGTTGCCCGCCTCGTCGAATCGCTCCTCTCAAATTTGAAACTCGATGATGAGCGTCTGCAAATGTTACGCGCACGCCTCGCCGCTCCGCTGCCCGATGACTGGTCAGCTCGGCTCATGGGAGAGCGAGGCGACCTGTCTATTCCGACTGAGTTCGTTCAGAGATTCGCCGACCGCGCGCTCCGGCCCGAGAACCTCATTCTAGTCGGCACAGCGGGAACCCTCAAGGCCACGGAGGGTCGCTTTCAAGATTGGAGGCCACGGCGCGTAAGCCCCGACATTCGCGTCACGAATAGCGCTCTTTTTCGAGGGCCGGACAATGCCAAAACTATGGCACTCGTTGCTGGCCCCTTTCGGCCATCAACCAGCGAAGCAGCCACTTGTCTGGCGATGGTTGCGCTTGGAGGCGGTAAGAGCGCACTCCTCCACCAAGTATTGCGAGAGAGTAAAGGTTGGACTTACCGCCAAGAGGCCCTTTTGAGACCGGAAACAGCGGGATGGCGACCGATGATCGTGATTCAAAGCACCGAATCATTGCCGACCAGGACTGAAGTAGTACAAGCGCTAATGGATGCAACAGACAAGATCTCAACTATCGATCTTGAGCGCTTCAAGACCCTTGCCGGCAGTGCCATCGATGGCTTCAATCCAATGAGCCCTTTTCGCTTCTTCGAGACGTATCAGGGCACGCCTCAGCACCGGGCGACGTGGATGGCATTCGCAACCCTTTGGGGAACGCAAAACACAACGCCAGAGTCTTTGCTGAGCGATTGCAAGCGAGTGACGCTCGATGAGTTAAAGGACGCGATCAAGAAGCTACTTGGTCAGCTTATGGATCGTGATCCATAGTCTCTTCGGGCTCGCTCCAGTCCTCATGGGATCGGCATAGCGGCAGGAAATCGCAGGCCGGACAAAGATCGCGATAAATCGGCGCCATGTGCTCATAGTCCCGGTTCAGAATCTCGATCCCTAGTGTTCGAAGTTCCTCCTTGAACTCCTTTGCTTCGCGATCAGTTAATTCTGCCGTGCCACGGGAATTCGTTTGGATCGCGTGGATCACGGCGCGTATCTTTCGCCCTGGGAATGCCTCGCGAAGAAGCAGTTGATAGCAACTCATTGCTATATCGTCGCGCACTTCCTCGTCGGTAACCCCGGCGCGTCGAGTTTTGTAATCGACGATCTCCAGGGTTCCATTCTCATATTCATCCACCCGATCGATACGACCAATCAGGTCGAATTCCCCCATATCGAGGCGAAAGAGCTTCTCAACGAAGATCGTCTTCGCATTCTTGGCTCGAATCACCTCATGTTGGATATAGGTCGCGACGATCCGCTTGCCTTCACCGAGAGCCTCTTGCATTTCTTGAGCGCTACCGTAGCCCGCCTCGATCCAACTTTCGTCGAGCGCGGCCGCGGCCTCATCGATGGTCTGTACGCCCATGTCTCCCGAGTCATGGAAGCGTTCGAGCACCCGGTGCAAACTAGTCCCAAAAGAAAAATAGCTTTTAGACCGGATGTACCATCGACCCCTGAGGTCCGCGTAAGACCATTTGTACTTTGCCGCGCAGGCTAGGTACGTGGAGATTTTGCTGGGGCTAAGGCTCGGTTTGCGGTCCACCAAAGTCGTTGTACCCGGTAAACTTTCAATTAATGGTGAAAATTCGCTTGGGCCACTCGCCCGACTCCGACGACGCGTTCATGTTTTGGGGTTTGGCATCGGGATATGTCAAGACCGACTACGATTTCGAGCACATCCTGCGCGACATTCAGACCCTGAACGACTGGGCAATGGATGGCAAGCTCGAGTCCAGCGCCGTCAGCGTTCACGCCTTCGCCTATATCGCCGATAAGTACGCTTTGCTTCGCCATGGCGGCAGTTGGGGCGATAACTACGGCCCGATGATCGTCGCGGCCAGTCAGCTTTCCGACGAGGAACTCAAGAACACTGTCATTGCTGTCCCTGGGCTTCTCACAAGTGCCTTTCTTCAGCTCAATCTATGGTGGATGGACAAATTCGGCGAGCGCGAATCGCTCAAGTACGAGGTGGTTCCATTTGATGAGATCATCCCAAGCATTCAAGAAAGCAAGTACAAAGCCGGCCTCATTATTCACGAGGGCCAGTTGACCTATGAGCGCGAAGGCATGAAGGAAATTGCCAATATGGGTAAGTGGTGGAAGGAAAAGACTGGCCTGCCGCTACCTCTCGGCGTCAATGTAGTGCGCAAGGATTTGGGCGAGGACGCCGTGAACGAGGTCAGCCGATGCATGCGCGAGAGCATTCAGGGCGGACTCGACAACCGCGAGAAAGCCCTCGAGTACGCGCTCACCTTTGCGCGCGGTATGGACGTCGAGACGAGCGACGAGTTTGTCGGCATGTACGTGAACGAGCGCACCGTGGATATGAAGGACGAAGGCGTGAAGGCCATCCGCCTCATGCTCAAAATGGGCGCCGATATCGGTATGGTGCCGGCGGTCGAGATTGCCGTGGTCGACTAACGCCTAGAGCTTGATCTGTCCCAGCCAGCCATCACCAATTCGCTTTGCGTTTGGCGTGGCATTTGGGCTCCGCTTGACAGCAACACTATCTCGCATGCCCTGAGTGGGGATGAGATCAAAAGTAAGCTGCGCCCCTGCGCGCTCGACGACGACTTTCATCGGCTCGCCAACCTTGGTCGTCGCGATGGCGGTAGTTAACGCGTCTGCGAGCCCGCGTCGCCCTTCGCCCTTGATTTCTTTGCCATTAATGCTCACCAATGTGTCCCGCGCCATGAGCTTGCCTTCGGCACCCTTCCTGACTTCGGTGACAACAAGAGCGGTAACGCCCTGCCCGGGCTGACTCCAAGAAAATCCATGATCCACAAATGGAACTTGTATAGTTCCTATCTCGAATCCTCCAAGAGCCAATGATTCTGCAACGGGCATAGATGGCTGATGAATGATCCGATCGTAGATGGGCCCCATGGTCGGTCCGCCAAACTTGATCACTTGATTTCGAATCTCGTCTTCACGGAATCCTGGCTGTCCGTCCCGATTTTGAACCCACAGGGCCCGAGTTACATCATCGAGACTGTGCTTCCCTCCTGACGCGCTTCGAATATTGAGATCGAGACACATGCCCGCGAGCCAACCAAGCGTGTAATAACTGATGAGATAGCCGTTACTGTTGCCTCGCCCATTGCTCGTTTCGGGCATGCGCCATGATGACTCGTGGGGTGAGACGGTACTAAACGGCTGTGATCGGCTCACGCCTTGGTAAGTGCTGTTCACCTCCGCGAATAATTCTCCTTCGGTCGACCAGCCGTAACGATACAAGAGGTAGCTGGCGTAGTAGTCGGTAACTCCTTCCAGCCACCACAAGGCACCTGTGGTCGGCAACTTTGTGTAATCGAAAGGTCCGAGCACGCTCGAGCGAATTCGTTTGACATTCCATAGATGGAAGAATTCGTGGCTGAGAACGCTAACGGCTCGAGGGCCAACGCCAGCGGCAAGGGTGATTTGAGTACTACTAAGATGCTCTAGACCCCCAGCTCCATCGGGCGCACCATTGACGTCGAAGTGCCAAACGTATTTGCTAAATGGCAGTTCATTGCCAAAAAAGTGACCCTGGGCATCACTCACGTGCTTGCAAGCCTTGATCAGATAGTCGCGCTTGACTTGGCTCTTTGGGGCACCACGCATCACGATTGTATGCGGCTTGCCATGAGACGTGTAGTGGTCTACGAGAACATCCTTTCCTACTGTAACCGGGTTGTCTGCTAGAGTGTCGTAGTCTGGCGAATCAAAGACTCCTTCGGCCTTTTCGTCCAGCCCGGTAAAGATGTTCCAACCGCTCGGCGCCCGGACCGCTAACTCAGTCTCTTCGTCCTTCCGGTTCATCTCGTACATGTAGGTGCTAGGACCAGACCAGTGCACCACCTCTCCGCTAAAACGGACAGGAATGTCGTACTCCACGACCGTCTCACTAGCCGGTGCAACGCTCCACGTAGAGACCTCGTTGAGGGCGACGTCTTGGCGAGTTGGCAAAGTGAAGAAGCGCCTGGCGATCGTAATGTCCTGCTTGATCGCAAGATCTTTGCCCGACTGATCGGTTGCTTTAAGGTTCTGAACGGACTTGAAATTATCTCTTAATATGTAGGCCCCGGGCGCCCAATTCGGAATCAGTAACTTGGCGCCACCGGTGGTGTTTGGAATTCGCATCGTGACATGCAACGTGTTGCTGTCAGGCCGGACATCGACGGTGTAATGAATCTTGGCTTGGGCGAAAGCCGTAGCGAGTACGAAACCAAGAGTGCAGGTTCGCTTCATGGACTGCATCTTACCGCCGGTTGGTATCCTTTGGACATCTCTCCTCTTCTCCAAAAGAACCTAGACACGATCCGTCGCAACCTAGCGCCTATGCTGCTCATTCAGGTTGCGGCGGCTTTCTTGGTTTGGGCTTATCACAACCTTGCGAATGTTCAGGATTTGGCCAGAGCCATCGGAGAATCGAAAACCAAGGGCGGTCTTCCGGCGGCATTTCTCGCCGGCTTCATCGCTGGAGCTGTCGTTGCAGAAGCGGCGAAACTAGTCACCAAGCGTGCCACGTTCAATGGAGTTCGCCTGCTCTGGGTGGGCTTTGTCTATGGAGTCGTCGGTATCCTTATCGACCTACTCTACCGATTTCAAGCTCACTGGTTCGGACACGGCACGGACATTGGAACTTTGACGACCAAGATGCTCGTGGACATGCTCATCTTCTCGCCTTTCCTGAGCTTCCCTTTCGCTTCGGCGATGTTCGGCTGGTGGAAGGCGGGGTTCAAATCCTCGTTTTGGAAGCGCGCGTTGACCTGGGCGTACTATCGCGACGAGGTATTGCCGACTCTGCCACTTGGTTGGGCGTTCTGGGTGCCGATGGTGTACTTGACTTACAGCCTGCCGTTGGCGCTGCAGTTTCCCTTTTCGATGCTCGCAGAGGCGGCGTGGTGCGTCCTGTTTGTGTTTATGGTCGCGGGAGAATAGAATCGCCCCTTCCAGTTCTGGAAGAGGCGATTCTGGGTTGCGCTTCCGTTAGTTACTCTCTTCTTCCATGGGAAGCGTCGCTTCGGCGGGCTCGACATCGGACTCGACTGTCGCGCCTTGGATGCCTTCGTCGGTGACGGTCTCGCCGACCTCGATTTCGCCATCATCCGCTTCCTTCACCACGCGGGCGAGGGAGACGACGAGGTCACCGGCAGCGAGCGTGATGAGTTTGACGCCTTGGGCGACGCGGCCCGTCTTTCGGATCGTGTTCACGGCGAGGCGGACGGACTTGCCTTTCTCAGTGAGGACCATCAGGCGGTCGTCTTCGTCAACAATCTCGGCGCCAACGATTGGGCCGGTCTTGTCGGTAACGTTCATCGTGAGGATGCCGCTACCGCCGCGACCTTGGACGCGGTATTCGTCAACATCAGTGCGCTTGCCAAAGCCGTTCGAGCCCACCACGAGGAGCGATGAGCCTTCGCGAGCGATGCCGGCAGAGACCACGCAATCTTCAGGATTGCCTTCCTTGAACCGCATCGCCTTGACGCCCCCAGCCTGTCGGCCTCGGCCTCGGGCTTCGGTTTCGTGGAACTTGATGCTCTGGCCTTCGCGGGTGACGAGCAAGACATGGTCGTCGCCGGTCGTCTTAAGCACCCACTTGAGGTCGTCGCCTTCCTCAATGTCAAAGGCGACCAAGCCGTTCGAGCGGATGTTCGAGAACTTCTCCATCTCGGTTCGCTTGATCTCGCCCATGCGGGTGATCATCGTGAGGTAGCCAGGGTCCTTTATGCTCTTGACGCTGACGGTCGCCGTCACCTTCTCTTCGCTTTCGATAGCGATGTAGTTGATGACCGGCATACCCTTGGCGTAGCGACCCGTTTCCGGAATGTCGTAGGCGCGGAGGCGATAGACGCGGCCGCGGTCGGTGAAGAACAAGATGAAGTGGTGCGTGTTGACCTGGAAGAGGTGCGCGGGCTCATCGTCGACCTTGAGCACATCCTTGACACCCTTGCCGCCGCGCTTTTGCTCGCGGTAGGCATCAATGCTGACGCGCTTGATGTAGCCGTCGCGGCTGATGCTGATGATCGCTTCTTCTTCGGGGATCAGGTCCTCGTCGCTAAAGTCGCCAGCCTCGCGGGCGATGATCTTGGTACGGCGCTCGTCGCCAAACTTGTCGCGGAGGTAGACGATCTCAGCTTCGATCTCGCGCTGCATGCGGACCGGATCGCTGAGAATATCCATCAGGTTTTGCACCTTGAGAAGCGCGGTCTTGTACTCTTCTTCGAGGCGGGTTTGTTCGAGCTGCGTGAGTCGGCGAAGCGGCATCGCGAGGATGGCTTCTGCCTGAATTGGCGACATGCCGAAGTTTCGGATCAACGCCAGGCGAGCTGAATTCGGGCTCTCGCTTTCGCGGATCGTCTTAATGACTTCATCGAGGAAGCGGCGCGCGATCTGATAGCCCTCGTTGAGGTGGGCATTCAGGAGTTCGCGATAGAGTTCGAACTTGGTGCGTCGCTCGATGACGCCACGGCGGTGCTTGAGGTGCTCGTCGAGCAGAAGCAAGACCGGCGCCGTTCGCGGAGCGCCTTCTACGAGCGAAAGCATGATCGCGCCGAATGTTGTGCGCAGATTGGTGTGCTTTAGGAGGTAGTTGAGCGCCTTGTTTGGATTGACGTCGCGGCGGATCTCGATTTCGATTCGCATGCCGCGCTTGTCGCTGAAGTCGTCAACGCGCAGGATGCCGTCGAATTTTCGATCCTTAGCAATGGAGGCGATAGACTTGATCAAGGTCTCCTTGTTGACCTGATAAGGAATCTCGGTGACGACGATGAGGCTCTTGCCCATGTCGCCGGGCTCGATCATCGTCTTTGCCTGCATGATGATGCTGCCGCGACCGGTGAGGTAAGCATTCTTGATGCCCTGGGTGCCCATGATGATGCCGTAGGTCGGAAAGTCCGGCCCTGGCATGATGTTCATGATTTCCTCGGCTTCGCTCTCCGGATTGTGGAGGCGATGCAAGAGAGCGTTGCAAACCTCAGTGAGGTTGTGCGGCGGCAGGTTGGTCGCCATACCAACGGCGATGCCCTGCGAACCATTGCAAAGCAGGTTGGGAAACTTGGATGGGAGAACGGTAGGTTCGTTCAGAGTTTGCGAGTAATTTGGCTGCCAGTCGACCGTTTCTTTGTCGAGGTCCTCCAGCATTTCCATCGCCAGCGGCGTGAGACGGCATTCTGTATATCGTTGGGCGGCCGGAGAGTCGCCGTCGATGCTTCCGAAGTTGCCTTGTCCGTCAATCAGCGGATACCGAAGACTCCATGGCTGAGCCATTCGGACGAGGGTTGGGTAGATCACTTGGTCGCCGTGTGGGTGGTAGTCACCGCTGGTTTGGCCGGTGACCTTGGCGCACTTCACATGCTGGCTGTCCGGCGTGACGTTAAGCATGCGCATGGCATAGAGAATGCGGCGCTGAACAGGCTTCAATCCGTCGCGAACATCGGGCAGCGCGCGCGCGATGATGACCGACATTGCGTAGTTGACATAGCTACGCGACATCTCGTCTTCGACATTAACTAAGGAAATTGTTGGATCGTCTGCCATGCGGATATTACAGGTTCAAAGTGTACCTGGGAAGGGCTTTAGTTTTCAGGGTTTAGGTTTCAGGTTTCAGGGACGTAAGAGCTACATTTGCTCCATAGCCTTACGACGAGAATGATCTAGCTTTGTGATCATCTTTGCAATCTGCATCAGCTCGTCTTTCAGAGAATCGGCGTCGGTTTTGGAAATGAGTCCGACCTCTGCGGCAATGGTCAGTTGGCTCCGGAGTTCAGCATTCGAGCCACGAGCAATTCTGAGGAAGCGACAAAAATCCTTGCCTCCCCATTCATATCCTTCGGCAATGTTGGAACTGATGGAGACGGCAGCCGATTGCATTTGGTTTCTGAAGTCGAAGTCTCGGCAGTCCTTAGTAGCTCGTAAATGCGAACTGCAACTGCCTTGGAGCGTTGCCACACTTGCAAGTCTTCAAATGATTGAAACCCCATTTTCGAATCACATTCTGAAACCTGAACCCAGCAACCTGAACCCTTAGTAGGCTCTGGCAAACACAACGCGCTGCTTCGACGGTTTACCCGTCAGTACGCAAACACCTGGCTCATCGTCGCCTGGCTCCAACGGGTTGAGAGGAATGCAACGAATGGTCGCTTTCGTTTTCTCGGCGATTGCGTCCTCAGTCTCGGTCGTTCCGTCCCAGTGCGCGAGGACAAAGCCCGCGCCGCCTTCGCCTTCGAAGACCTTTTCAAACTCTGCCCAAGTATCTACGCGTTGGGTGCTTGCGACGCGTCGCTCCATCGCCGCCGCGTAGAGGTCGCTTTGCATACCAGTAAGTGCTTGATTGACGTAGCTCGGCAGGTCGGCGAGTGCAACGGTTTCCTTGCCTTCGCGATGGCGAATCGCGGCCGGGCATGCGCCGGAATCGAGGTCGCGTGGGCCGAGTTCGACACGAACGCAGGCACCCTTCAGCTCCCAGTCATTGAACTTGAAGCCAGGCGATTCCTTCTCGCGCTTGTCCACCTTGACGCGGACCCGAACTCCATCCCAACCGGCGGTCTTAATCTTGTCGGCAAGCTCATCGGCAGCGGCGATAACGCGGTCGCGATCTTCGCCTTTACCGATCGGCACGATGACGACTTGGACAGGCGCGAGACGCGGCGGCAAGACGAGGCCGCGGTCGTCGGAGTGGGCCATGATGACGGTGCCGATCAGACGCGTAGAAACGCCCCAACTGGTCGCGTAAACGTGCTCCAACTCGCCTTCCTTGTTTTGAAACTTCACGTCGAATGCCTTGGCAAAGTTCTGGCCAAGGTGGTGCGACGTACCCGCCTGAATCGCGCGGCCGTCTTGAACTAGCGCTTCGATGCAATAGGTGTGCTCGGCGCCGGCGAATTTTTCACCTTCACTCTTCGTGCCAGTGAGAACCGGAACGGCCATGAAATCTTCGGCAAAGCGGCGATAAACGTCGAGCATCGTGCGCGCTTCCTCTTCGGCTTCGTCCCACGTTGCGTGTGCGGTATGTCCTTCTTGCCAGAGAAACTCAGCCGTGCGCAGGAATAGCCGTGTGCGGCGCTCCCAGCGCATGACGTTCGCCCATTGGTTGATGAGAATCGGCAGGTCGCGATAGCTCTGAATCCAGCCCTTATACGTGTTCCAAATGATCGTCTCGCTGGTCGGCCGAATGATGTATTCCTCTTCCAGCTTTGCCGTCGGATCAACCGTTACACCCGAGCCGTCCTCGGCATTCTTGAGGCGGTAATGCGTGACGACGGCGCACTCTTTGGCAAAGCCTTCGACGTGCTCGGCTTCGCGGCTCATGAAGGACTTCGGCACGAGAAGCGGGAAGTAGGCATTCTCGTGTCCGGTCTCCTTAAACATATCGTCCAAAGCACGCTGCATCAGCTCCCAAATGGCATAGCCGTGCGGCTTGATAACCATGCAGCCACGCGTGGCGGAGTGCTCGGCCAGTCCGGCCTTTTCTACGAGTTCGTTATACCAAGCAGAATAGTCTTGATCCCGCGAGGTGACGCCTAAATTACTTCCCACAGGGGGCTAGTTTGACACAGCGGGCTCGATGACCACGGGGACTTCCTGCTCAGCCAGCTTCTCGCCGGTCGAACTAAAGGCTTCCGCGCCGACTACGCAGCGACCAGTGCCGTGGGCTGCTGGATCGAGGACAAAGCTCCAATCACGAACATTGGTCGCGGTAAACACCGGTTTGCCATTAACTGAAAAGCGAATGATGCCTACAGTCTTATCCGCTTGGGCCCAAGCCGATATCCGCGTAATGTCGGTGATCTTCATGTATGGCTTCAGCGAAACCGACACGGGTTCTGCCTGGCGACTCTCATTTGGGTCGCTGATAAAGTACTTGTCCGCGATGGACTTCCTGTAAGCCTCGAGTACCACCGGATCCTCGAGCAGCGAGTAATTGTTGTTACGGCGATGCGCGAGGCTTAGGTTGTTGCTACTGAAATAGTAGATCGCTTTGACCCGCGGGAACTCCTTCTGCAGACTGCCATAGAGTTCCATGATGTTGTTCGCCGCGAAGTAGGAAACAGACTTCTTCTCAACAGCTGAAAAGTGTGTCGTGGCGTATTCGCAAATCATGATCGGCTTTCGCCAGGCAAACTTCTCGTAGACTGGCTCTAATAACGCCTTGGGGCCAACTTCCTTCGCTGGCGAGTTTGTGTCCTGATTGAAGAACGTGACGTTATACATGTTCACGCCAACCCAATCCACCCACTCATCGCCAGGGTAATAGTCTTGAATATTGCCAAGGGGAAGTGCATAGGGGCACCAAACCATCGCGACGTTCGGCGCCCTTTCGCGCATCACGCGAGTGACGAGTCGCCACTTTTCAATGTACTTCTCCGGGTCACCATGGTAAGCCACCCAATCGCCGTTCATTTCGCTGGCAAATCGCAGAAAGACCTTTGCGCCGCAGTCTCTCAAGTCGTCGGCCAATTGCCAAAGCGTTTCGTTATCGGAGACGCTATCGAGGCCATTATTGGGCTCCAAGGCAATCTGAACGTACTTCCCTTCGCTCGATAGAAACCGGAGGTAATCCATTGCGACCGGACGACCGTAGCCCATGTAAAAGAAATACATCGAGTGCTTCTGGCCGATCGCCTTTTCAAAGTCCTCGGGGCGCTTACGTTTCGTGCCGTACTCGTCCGTAAAACTGGCTTTCAACTGGGGATCGAGATCGATATATGCGCCAAGATAGCAACCGTCGAGTGGCTCGTATTTTGCCAATCCTGTGCTGGGGTTTGATGATTCAGGCTCGAAGTTTGCGGTCAACGTAAGGAAAGCAGAGGAGGTCTCGTAGGAACGACTCGGGCGCGCAATATCAAGTGCGCCGAGCGTTAAGCCCACCGCCAAGATGACCGCCGAGATTATCCATGAGCCAATATTCATGCTAGCTAGCCCATTTGCTTGATTCCATATTTTGCCTGGAATCACTCAAATTATAGGTCAATTAGGCTCAAATCACCAGATGTGTTGCGGGTCAGACGCCTTTGCCGAGGCCAGATCCTTAAACTCGCCAGCCTTTACCTTAAGAACTCTTTCTAGTTCACTCATCGATGTCGCGTCGCACCCTTCGACCTTTGAACCCCAAGTTCCGCCCTTTCCAACGAGTTGAAAAGTAGGGCTGATCTGCGCCTTGTATCTCATCGCAGTCCTCGCACCCAAGTCAGCCACGACCGGAATAGGAGACCTGCTTGCCCACGCCCTGATCTTGGTCGGATCCTCAGAGACAGCCGCAATAGCGACAACCTTATCGCTTCCGAGTCGTTCCTCAATAGTCTTTGCGATCTTTAGCGCTATTGGACCAACCGTTCCTTCTGGCGAAAAGAAGACGATCAAGACATCACGATCCTTGCTAAGACTCAATAGGTTCACTTCACGCCCATCTGAAGACTCCAGGACGAAGGGAGGGGCGAGCGGGGTCCTGTCGGGAATCGCATTGCGACATCCCGCCACTAGTAGCAGGGCCAGAAAGCTACTGCGTCGCAATTCGGCCTCCTCGGTAGGCAAGAACTATATAACCGGAGATCAGGCACACGCCACCGATCGGTGTGATTGCCCCTAGCCAGCGTACGCCGGTTATGGCCAACAGGTAGAGCGAGCCTCCAAAAACCAGTGTTCCGGTTAGGAGCAGGATTGATGGGACTACTCCAATTTTGGCAGAGAAGAAAGCCGCCAATAGCGCCCCCAGCCCGTGCAATTGATGATAGAGGCCTCCCGTTCGGTAAGTCTCAAGCGCGCTCGAAGACAGGTGGTTTGCCAAACTATGGGTTCCAAAGGCGGCGAGTCCAACGGCGATGGCGAGATTCAATCCACAAACTGCAACTAGGTGCTTCAACAAGTCCAAGTCTACCGGCTATGCCGCAGCTCGAAAGTCGCTGGGCCAGTTATTGAAGAGTTCGATCGAGGCATCCGCCTGCTGAAGTAGCTTTCTTGCCTCTTTTGCAATTTTGAGCACCGCTTCACTATCTTCTTGATATGTTGCTTCTATGTCGTTCACACGAGCGAGTTGAGCCGCTTCAAGCTCGCGACTTCGCCGAGAATAGTTGGTCCTTGCCATGCGATGCGATTGGAATGCGATCGATGCCATCAGAAACCCCAGTAAGAGTGGCGCGAGAGCTCCCGCCAGGGGAAGGTAGAGTGCGAGCGCAGCCGAGCTTATGCTGGCAAAGGCGATCCCACCCATCCATAGGCCAAACGCAAATGTAGGCGGTGGTTCATCCATTGGCTCTGGTGCTACCTGGAGAAGCTGCTCATCGCGCCAAACCTGAAGACTCTGCAGGTCTCGCTCGGCTCGCAGGGCCGTTTCTTGCAGGCGACGAGTCGAACCGCGCAATACGGACCTTGCCGCTCCGGCGACATTAGCCATTCCTCTCTGAGACTCGGCGATTACCCAATGGGCTACAAAAATATCCCCCATTGCCGAGAGTCTCTGAGCTGCGTCGAGTTCCTGCATCCGCCCCTCCGGCATTTCCAAGCTTGAATCGACGAGCATCAGTGTTCTCTTCGCCTCTTCAAGCGACCGCGACCATTGCATTACACTGTCTCGCGCAGCCAACTGCATATCGGTTGCCAGTTGCTCCAAAGCAGGCCGCCAAGCGCTTACTTTTGCCAAGACAGCTTGGTCACAGTAGAGTCCTAGAATTGCCACTGGCCAAGTTGGAATCAGCATTGCCATGTCGGCAAGGGCATCGGCTTCTTCTCCATTTAGGATGGCAAGTCGAAATTGCTCGAATCGAAGCATCGGGTCGTTCGAATGGTCCCTTCGAATGGTCTGCAATGCTCCTTTCGCATTCCCTTGAGCCAACTGAACCGCGGCTAGGAGCCGACTTGCTTCTTCAAAAATAGGCCCCTCACAGTACAAACAGGCCTGCGAAAATGCGCTCTTCGCTTGTTCAAGCTCACCCCGGCGATGGTGCAACCACCCGCTCAGGATAAGTGTGTAGGCATCTCGCCGAGCGATGGGCTGCTCAAGCAGCTCGACGAGCAACTCCCGAGCGGAGTCGAAGTCCTCATCTGCCAGCGCCTTCCCAGCATGCTGCCGTTGCGCCAATAGCCGTTTAGGTATTCGGTGGTCACTTTCAAGAACGGCCTCATAAAAGCGCCCAACCGCCAGGTGGAGACGCCGAGTTTCATCGTGGAGCAGGTCTTGCCAAACGACGTCTCGCTCGGCAAGTTTGGTGAGACCAGTTTTGATGGCAGAACGCCGCCCGCCGGTAAGTTGGTTGCACTGATCAGGCGGGAGCTGACGCAGCATCTCTTGAATCCGCCCGAGGGTCGCGGTCAAGTTCTTACGCACAAATGACGCCAGCTCCGACTCCCCGCATTCTTGCAGGGTGAGCTCAAACAGCGGTGTATCAAAAAATCGGCCGCGCATCATTCATAATCCCCTCATGCTGCTAGAAGGCAAGAAAGGTCTCGTTCTAAACGTTGTCAATAAGAACAGTATCGGTTGGGCGATAGCAGAAGCTGCAGCCGCTCATGGTGCCCAAGTTGGAGTTGGCGCCCAAAACGACCGGATGCTCGAAGGAGTGAACAAACTCATTGGCGACAATTCTGCCTTCACGCCATTTGTTGTGGACTTCACTGATGACGGGCAACTCGAGGCATTAGCTGAGCAGGTCAAAAAGGTCTATGGCAAGGTGGACTTTGTCGTTCACTCGGCGGCCTATGCCAACCGTGAAGACTTGGCCGGACGATTCATCGAGACTTCCCGCGATGGGTTTGCAACCGCACTCGACATTTCCGCTTTTTCACTCGTCGCGCTCTGCCGCGTACTTGAGCCAGTCATGAACGACGGTGGTTCGGTCACAGCTCTTTCCTACCTTGGATCAACGCGAGCAGCCGGAAATTACAATGTGATGGGCGTGGCCAAGGCAGCTCTAGAGTCGGCCGTTCGCTACCTGGCCCAAGACTTGGGTGGTCGGGACATCCGCGTAAATACGCTTTCGCCAGGGCCGATCAACACGGTGGCCGCTCGCGGAGTCAAGGATCTCGGCAAGATGATTGAGCACGTGCAGGAAAAGGGTTTCTTGGCATCGCCCTTTGGCCAAGCCGAAGTAGGTGGTTCTGCGGTCTACCTCATGAGCGATTTGAGCAAGGGTGTAACCGGACAGATCATCTTCATCGACAATGGTTACAATGTTGCCGCTCTTTGAGCTATGAATTTGCGGTTAATTCGACCTTTCGGGACTCGCTTATTGCCAGGTAAATGAACTAGAATTCTTGGGTGCGCGCGCTCTTCGTGAGTTGGCCCTGTTCCCTTGACCCGTCGAATCCGGCGGCGATCGGACTGCGCACTCTCTCGCATTGGCTGGCCGATGCCGGTCACGAGGTAACCGCCCTCTCCGGAGGCACTCTGGGTGGACCAATCGACTTCACCGAAGAACTAAGACGCGTAGGTGTTACCGGTGCAGGGCGATTCCGACCGGGCTCCCGTTCCCTGGTGATGTACAGCGACCGTAAGGTGAAGGGGAATCTCATTTGTACGGTGACCGATGGTGCTTCCGTCGAAGCAACGGATATTCGCACCTTTGTGAGCCATGGGCAGCGGCTGATTCGAGATTTCCGGCCTCATCTTTTGGTCTATGCGGGTGGCGAGCGTGGAGTCGCTGAGGTCGTGAGGCTTGGCAGAAACGGATCATGCCGGATTCTGGCCACGGCATGGGAATTTGGCTGGGAGAACCGGGAAACCTTCATGCATGCCCACCAGGTCGTTAGCATTTCGAAGTTTTTGGCCCGGCATTACAAGGACCGAATTGGTCTGAATTCGTTAGGCTTTCCTCCGCCGATTTCGGGTGTTGAGAAAGCCCCCTTGGGTAAGACCGTTCTGGTAACTCAAACGCGACCTGAGTTCGGCTTACCGGCCGTTCTGGCAATGCTTTCGAATGGGGAGCGAGTGCGAGTTGAAGGCTGGAAGCATGAATGGCCGGACGCTGACGGGGCAGATTTCATCGCTCCTTCCACGGATCGGGGCGGGGCGTACGAAGATGTTGGCGCCGTTCTTTCTATCTCGGTCGACGCCTCTGGCTTGGCAGGAGCGGAGTCTGTCCTGCGTGGCATTCCAATCGTCGCCGATTCGAACAGCCCAATCGAAGAAACATCGGGGGGCTACGGTCGCTTTTTGAGCGACCCTGCCCAAAATGGCGAGGCGTGGGCGGCGGCTGTTCGAGAAACGATGATCAACCCCCCGGACCGCGAGGAAGCAACCAAGATTGCCTTGAAACTTTACGCGCCTGAGGTACAGCGGCAAGCTTACGTAAGTTTATTTGAACGTGTTCAAGCTGCTTCGCTACTTACCGCCTAGCAATTTGCCGGCATCTTGGCTGAAGACCAATAGCATCAGCATCATCACGAGCCCCATTCCGACCGTTGTCAAGGTGGCCTGAGTGTCGAGGCTCAGGCGCTTGCCACGCCGAAACATCTCGGCTATTGCGACGACCATCTGGCCTCCGTCGAGCGGAGGAATTGGCAACAAATTCATGAACCCAAGGCTTGTAGACAAGATCGCCGCTAAGTAGAGCAAGTAATTGAGGCCGCCTTCCGACGCCCCGTGAGTTTTCTTGGCGATCGTGGCGGGCCCAGAGAGGCTCCCCGCCGCCTCTTGCGGCTTACTCAAGAGCGTAGCTAAACCGGCTCCATAGGCAACAGGAGCTGAAATGGCTCTGAGGGCGGCTTCCCGGGTCGAAACGGGGATGTATTTCTTCGGTGGCCCGGCCTGCAACTTATATTGCATTTGCGGCTCCTTTTTCGAGTCCTTCATTCCGGCGGCAAAAACGATACTTGGCTCTGAATCCATTTCCGGCACAACACTCGCCTTTCGAACTTCGCCATTTCGCACGTACTCGACTGAAAGTGACTTACCCTTAGATTCTCGTACAGACAGGACGATATCGTAGAAGGTCTTTACGGGTTTTCCGTCAATGGAAACAACCTTGTCGCCTTCGATAAGGCCCGCTCGAGATGCTGGTCCGCCCGTGCTCACTGAGTCAAGAACAGGAACGTCAATGAGTTCTGGATCGCCATAGGTGGCAAATGCGGTGAAGAAGAGCACGCATCCAAGAAGGATGCTAAAGAGTGGACCTGCGAAGAGCACGACCAACCTGGCCAAGGGAGATTTCGAGTAGAAGCCGCCCTCAATCTTGGTTTCCGAGCCATCGGCATGGGGCTCCATGCCACGCATGCGAGCAAATCCGCCAAGAGGGAGCGCGAGCAGACTGAATTCAGTACCGGCTTTGGTCGTAAAGGAAGCAACTGGGCGGAACCGAACCTCCTTCACTTCGCCGCCTTCAATCACCGCCCCGTGTCCCATCTTGCCCTCCTCGGGCCGATTTGTTAGCGGACTGTAGTAAACAACCAAAAGGCCGACGAGGCTCGCATAAAACGACATCAGCAAGAAGTCTGCCGGGCGTCCAAACCCAACACCTTTGGTGGAAACACCTAACATCAGCCACGCGACCGCGTAGGCGATGCCGATAGGTTTGATCCACTGAAGGGGCCGCTGTCGATACAGTGTTCCAATTCGTGAGGCAATCCAGATGGGGAACACAAAGGCAACGAGAGCTAGACCGATCAAGTACAAGGTGGCTTGGTTCTGGATGGCGGCAAAGACAGACATCAGAAGTGCAAGTCCGTAAAGAATGCCAACGATTCTCGACGACATCAGCTGCTTCGAAAGGCCCGAGCTGAGGTCGGTCTTTCGAATGCCACCGACCATCACGGCAAAAGCCTCAACATGCATCCCCATGGCTTTGGCGGCAAGGAAGTGCCCAAGTTCATGGACAAACACCAAAACCGTGATGATAATCAGGAAGTTAAGCCCTGACCACGCATACTGTATAAAAGTTTGAACGCTATCCATGTACAAATCGACGCGCTTCAACGTCGGCCGCCAGAATGGAATCTAGCGTTAATGAGTTTACTACGTGGCGGCTCAAGGCCCGTTCCACCAGTGAGTAGATTTCCGTAAATCCGACCTCACCTTTAAGAAACCGCGCCACTGCCGCCTCGTTGGCAGCGTTGAAGGCGGTCGGCGCAGTACCACCGAGCCGCTCGGCCTCACGCGCCATGCCCAGAGACGGGAACACGTTTTCGTCCACTTTCTCAAAAGAAAGGTTTGGGGTCTCGGTTGGGTTCCAGGGCTTCATCTGATTGGGGACTTTGTCCGGCCATAGCAGGGCGATTTGGATGGGGAGCCGCATGTCGGGCCAGCCCAATTGACCGAGCATCGTGCCGTCGTGGAACTCGACTAGGCTGTGCAATACGCTCTGCGGATGTACGCAGACTTTGACCTGATCCATCGTGACGTCGAACAGCCACTTCGCTTCGATCATCTCCAGCGCCTTGTTCATTAGCGTGGCGCTGTCGATCGTGATCTTCCCTCCCATCGTCCACGTCGGGTGATTTAGGGCTTCGGCGACTGTGATCCCTTCTAAGCTCTTGCGCCCACGGAATGGACCGCCGCTGGCGGTGAGGGTCAGCGTTCGAATTTGATCGTGCGAGTAGCCGCGCAGGCATTGGAATATTGCGCTGTGCTCGGAGTCGATCGGGATCAATTTGACGCCATGCTTTTGGCAGAGCGGCATGACCAGCTCACCAGCGGCGACTAAGACTTCCTTTGTTGCCAGAGCGACTTCCTTCCCGGCTTCTATCGCCGCGATGGTTGGGAGCAGGGCCGCGGCTCCGGAGATGGCGACGACGACCATGTCTACGTCATCGGCTTGTGCCATGTCAACTAGAGGCTCGACGCCCTTCGAGGCCAGTGCCGTGCGCGGAGAGCCATGTTGGGAGGCCAAATGATTCAGCGATGCCTCGTTCGCGTAGGCCGCCATCGCCGTGACGCTCAGTCGCGAAGGATGCTGGCTGACGATGTCGAGGGCCTGAGTGCCAATGCTTCCCGTTACCCCAAGGATCGCCAGCCGCTTCATCCTCTCGATTATGCGGCTAAAATGAGCGCGATGTCCGACGATCGCTTTGTCTTAGATGACTCGCTGGCGATCCGTTTGGCCGAGGAGTTCGGCACGCCGCTCTATGTCGTGAGTGAGGAGGCGTTTCGGTCTCGGCTACGCCGCTACCGCAAAGCTTTCTCTGCGGCTTATCCTGCAACGCGGCTTTCCTACGCCAGTAAGGCGAACTCGATTCTGGCTGTGTTAAGAATCGCCCACGACGAGGGGTTTGATATTGATGTGGCGAGCGAAGGTGAGTTGCGGGCGGCTCTGCTGGCCGGAGTGCCAGCATCGGATTGCCATTTGCACGGCAACGCAAAGACCGAGCGTGAGATTGACTTTGCCTTAGAACAAGGCATCGGCGAGATTCTGGTTGACAATTTTCGGGAGTTAGATCGGTTGGCTGCCCGCAACTTGGGCGCGACAAAGCTGATGTTGCGGCTAGCGCCGGGCGTTGATCCAAAGACGCATCGCGCAATCAGTACCGGTCAAGCGGATACCAAATTTGGCTTCAATATCGCCGATGGCTCGGCGGAAAAGGCGGTTGAGATTTGCTTTGAGAAGAGGCTTCCCTTGCATGGATTTCACTGCCATGTTGGATCGCAGCTCCTCGACCCAGAAGCGCAACGCGCGGGCGGGGCGCAGATTGCTTCCTTTGCGATCGAGATGGAGCAGAAGCATGGTTTCGTTGCCGAATTGTTGAATGTTGGCGGTGGCCTTGGCGTGCGATATTTGGCTGACTATCAGCCGATGCAAGTCGACGAGTACTGCCAACTCATCGTGGATGCCGTGCTGAGCCATCTCGGCGACCGCCGACCGACGCTTGCCCAGGAGCCGGGCCGCTCGATGATTGCCGAAGCCGGCGTCACTCTGTATCGGGTCGAAGTCATCAAGGAAGTGCCAACCATGAGAGGACGCAAGCGTTATGTCGTCGTTGATGGCGGCCTGAGCGATAATCCGCGCTCGGCGATGTACGAGGCGAAGTATGAGGTGCGCTCGATAAATGGTGCTGGCGGACCGGCCACCTGCACCATCTCCGGAAAGCACTGCGAGACAGACACCTTGTTTGCTGACATCGACCTTCCCGGCGACCTGAAGGAAGGACACCTGATTCAGGTGCTTTGCACAGGCGCCTACAACGCGAGCATGGCGAGCAACTACAACCGCTACCCGCGGCCCGCGTGTGTCCTCATTGGACTCGATGGCGAGCCAATGTTGATTCAGCGACGAGAAAATTGGGACGAGGTCTTTAGCTCGCAGGTTCTGCCCGACTAGTCCCCAGTGCGAGAGCCCCGACCGCAATGCATGCGTGGACTGCGAGCACGATCCACGGCAATTGTTCGTACCGAGTGGCCATGCCTGCCGACACTAACGCAGGAAATGCCACGCCGGTGAAGCACGGCCCAAGCACCATGATGGCGGTCGAGCGGTGTGGTGCATGCCCCATGCTCGTGCCCCACTGGATAACCGATGGAAACACCGGCCCCATGGCAACTCCGATCATTACGTATCCGATCCACCCCAGCCCAGGGTGCGAGGTTAAGAAGGCTCCAACCACGGCGAGAACAGCCGCGCCAGCAACTATCCGCGAAGGATGCACGCGCAACGCAATGGCCCCGCTACCAAATCGTGCGATCATGAACGCGAACCAAAGTGAGCTTGCGATCGCCGAGACGGTTGCCAGCGTCATCTCGTGAACCTGCATCAGGTGCCGCGACATGAACGTGAGCGTGGTGATCTCAACCCCGACATAGAGACCGAGGAGCACCATCAACCCATAGGTCTTTCTTGGCAGCGCCTCTCTTGCCTCTTCTTGAGCCTCTTTAGGAGGTGGGGCGGGAACAATCCAGGCAAACACAAGGCAAGCCAAACCAAGAGCCCAAATGACCTGAACGGGCCAGCGCCAAGCTCCGCCACTTTGCCCAACCAATAACGGCCCGGTCATCGCACCAACTGCCCAAAAGCCGTTTAGCGCGCTCAGCCAAGCACCCACGCCGCGATCCCGAAAGACCCGTGCGATCTCGGCGTTGTACCAAAAGCTGTTTCCGCCATTGCCAAGCCCGATGAGCCCATAGCCAAGGAGCAATTGCGTCCAAGACTGCGCGGTCCAGATCACGGTCGCGCCGGCAATGAAAGCCACAGCACAATACCGCGCGACCCATCGCCCCGTGAACCAATGCGAGAAGAACCCATTGAGCCCAACAATAATCGCCGAGCCGGTGAAGAGTGCCACTCCAATCTGCGATTCATTCGAGCTGGGCTGCCCAAGACCTGAGCTCATCAACGATGAAATTGGCCCCGTCATAGTGACCGACATCCCCATGAGCACAAACCACAAGAAGCCCGAGAGGGCGAGGAGCGAAGCTGGACGTGGAGGGAGGTGGAGGGACATAGCTGGACGGTTGCCTACGACGAATTCTTGATGAGTTTAGAATTTAGAACTCTGAGTTTAGAATCTGACAAGAGCAATCGTCCCTCAACTGTCCCTCAACGTCCAGCAGGCGCCTTTGGCGCGTTCCGCAGGTGATGCTTCAGATCAAAAATCTCTTCCACCTGCTCCTTGCTTAGCCTCGCCACGACATCTTCGTCCTGCGAGACGCTCGTCTTGAAGTCCGCACCTTCCCAGGTCTTCGCGGCGTTGCGTTGGGCGACTTTGTAGGCGGCCTCGCGGCTCATGCCGGCGTGGATCAGCGCCACCATCACGTGCTCGCTGAAGACCAAATCGCCCATCTGGCGCATGTTGCGCAGCATGTTTTCGGGCATGATCACGAGGCCGCTCAGGATGCGCGTCATGCGGTTCAGCATGAAGTCCACCAAGTAGAACGTGTCGGGCAACACGATGCGCTCCAGCGAGGAATTCGTGAGGTCGCGCTCGTGCCAGGTCATCACGCTCTCCAGCATCGCGTGCGCGTTGGCGCGCACCAGGCGCGAGAGGCCGCAGACCGTTTCGCTGTTCCACGGGTTGCGCTTGTGGGGCATCGCGCTGCTGCCGGTTTGGCCCTTCGCGAACTCCTCTTGAACTTCTAGGATTTCGGTTCTTTGCAGGTTTCGCAGTTCGGTCGCGATGCGTTCGAGGCTTCCGGCGAGGACGGCCATCGTCGTCAGCACGTTAGCGTGGCGGTCACGCGCGACGATCTGGGTGCTGCTCGGGTCGGCCCGCAGGCCGAGCTTCGCGCAAATCTTCGCTTCGAGGTCGGGGGCAACGTGCGCGTGAATTCCCACAGGGCCGCTGATCTTGCCCACCGCGATCTCTTCCTTCGCCGCCGTCAACCTTGCTTCGCTACGACTAAGTTCTTCCCACCAACCTTGACATTTGTGGCCAAAAGTGATCGGCTCCGCGTGAATGCCGTGCGTGCGACCGATGCACGGATGATGCCCATGCTCACGCCAGAGACTCTCAATCGCGCCCTTCGTTTTCGCCAAAGAATCCAGCAGAACCTGCACAGAATCGCGCATCATCACGCCGAGCGCGGTATCGATGCAGTCATAGCTCGTCACGCCGAAGTGCACCCACCGTGCGGGCGTGTTCTCTTGGCTAAAGCCGCCCTTTTGGGTGATGTTCTCGCTCACGCAGCGCACAAAGGCCATGAGGTCGTGGCGCGTTTCGAGCTCCAATTCGTCGCAGCGCTCGAGGGTAAAGGCGGCATGCTTCCGAATCGCCTCGGCGTCCTCGGTCGGAATCACCCCCGCCTCCGCATACGCATCACAAATCGCCACCTCGACATCGAGCCAGGTCTGGTACTTCGCCTCTCGGCTCCAAATAGCGCCCATCGCGGGGGTGGTGTAGCGGTCGATCATCCGCCCTAGAAGGTACCAGTTTGGGCGGCCCAACCCGCGACGCCGATTAGTCGTATTATTGTTGAAGAAATGGTTTGGCTCGACCTGTTCCTGATTGGTTTCGTCGCCGCACTTGGCTTCGGGTTGTGCATGATGCCAAGGCCCAAGAAGTACCCATGGCTGATCATTCTGATGATCTTCCCTGCTTGGCTCGCTGGGACAAAGACGTACTTGATTCTTATGGGACTAATGGTGTCGAACAAACCCTACGTGAACATGTTTATGGAATGGCCACTTACGATTGGGGCGGGTGGTGTGTGCGGAATCATTGCCGCGCGCTTTATCCTTGCGAAGGCGGCAGTTACTAAAGCATATAAAGAAGTAGCACCCGAACCTATCCAACCCCTACAGGGTTGAAATAAATCCGCATTCTCCCCTATCATTTACGTGA
The DNA here is from genome assembly GCA_016788585.1 of Chthonomonas sp. Lineage (GTDB taxonomy): Bacteria > Armatimonadota > Fimbriimonadia > Fimbriimonadales > Fimbriimonadaceae > JAFLBD01. The sequence goes on from JAEURP010000006.1 coordinate 30,244, forward strand.
GTGCGTCAGATGGAGCGACGAGTTTTCTATCGTAATACCCACCGCAAAGTAGGTGTCTTTTTGGCCATCTGGGCACTCGCCATGATCGCCCTCATACCTTTCAACCTTACGAATCCAACAGTTGACTCGCTCTATGGAATGATCGCAACACTCCTACTATTGTCTGGCTGGACGTTTCTTTCCAAGAGGCTCTGGCCTGTTGCCGTAACCAGTAAAGGCGTCGAGGCGCGCAATTTCTTTGGTCAATCGAGGTTCATTGCGTGGGAGGATATTGATCAATGCCGCTCGTTTCAACAAGTCGTTCATTACTGGTCGAAGTTGAATCCAAAGAAGTGGATTACAACTACGCTGCGCTTAGAAGATCTGGCGGGATTCAAGCAAGCCCTTATCGAGCTCTCACCGCCAGATAACCCGGCCCACCAATGGGCGCTAAGTCATGGAGGGACACTGGATCCGAGGGGTTGAACGTGACGGCTCTACGTCTTCCCCAGCAACACCGTCGTCACCTTCCCGTCGCGGACGAAGAAGTAGACGACGTCGAAGCCTTCCCCATCAAAGTACACCTTTGGAGCGTAGGGGGCGCTGAGCCTCACCGAAGTTCGGTTATCGCGTTGGTGGCGTTCGTAGTCCTCTTTCGAAAGGAGTTGCGGCTTGAACTCGCGGATCAGCTCGGCCTCTGAAGCGCCGACGATTGCATTTGCCCGCGCCTCGTAGTCCTGAGATACATGGTCCAAGTACTTGTTGCCAAGCAAGAAGCAACCCAAGACGATCGCGACCACGACGACCGTCTCGATGATCCATTTGCCTCGCACCAATCTCATCTCTTTCCCAAAGGACGCCAAATCCCCCGCGGGGAGTGCGGGGTTGCCCGCGGGGAAAGTCCTTTACACCGCGGAGGAAATGATTTCTCCCGCGGTTGTTTTCGATTTGTCCGCGGCGAAACTAATTTCTCCCGCGGGTGAAATTGGCAACGCCGCGGGGGATTTCAAGTTCACCGCGGGTTTTTTCGCATCACATCATCAAGATTCCCGCCGTGTTGACCGAAATCATAGAGAGGAAGCGATGAAAGACTTTCGGAGTAAGAAGGATTCGGACCTGCGGCAAGATGTAGCAGGCACGTTGGCGGCTTTGCAAGGTCGGTTTGAGGAATTTGGGCTCACAGAGTCGGACTTAGAGATTTTGCGACAGGCGAACGATCAATTCGGTGCCGACATTCAGAAGGCATTGGTCATGGAGTCCAAAAAGCGCAGCGCCGTTGCACAGAAGAATGAGTCGCGCGCGGACGTGGTCTTTGCGATCAATACGGTTGCGAAGAAAATCTATGCCGACCCATCGGTGGATAATGAGATGCTGGTTAGCATAGGCCTCGCCGTGCGTCCAAACTACAGCACCCGCACCCATCCGGTCGCCCCGACCGCCTTGGTTGCGCTTCCCCAAGGGGATGGTGGCGTGGTCACGCTGCGATGGGATCGGAATGGTAACTCCGAGCACGCGATTTTCACGATCTGGGCCATCGGTTACGACGAAAACTGGCGTATTGTCGGCAGCACGAAGTCCACGAAGATCCAGCTAGACGGCTTTACCCCCGGTGTCCCGCAGACTTTCCGGGTTACGGCCTCGGTGAATGGGCGAACGTCGGGTTACTCGAACACAGGTGCGATCTACTCGGGGCTGTTCTTTCACAAGGCGGCGTAACCCGCGTTACGGGACGCGAAGGTACTTCATCTTCTTTGAGTTCTTTGGGTAGTCGATAAGGGTGTTGTCATCGGCATACTCGAGGTACCAAGTCACGACTCCGTCGCTTGCAGGGGGAAGGTCGAGCATTCGAAAGAACTTCTGCTCAGGCAATTGAATGGCGATGGATCGACCTGATTGCGTCCACGTGCCCGCGATCGTAAGGTACTTGCATGTGCCGCCTTCGAAGAGTTCGAGAGGCACTGAACTCCCCCCTCTTTGGAGCGCCGGGGCAAGAGCTGACATATCCATCGTCCATTTACCCACAGGACTCCGCTTCGGCACCTCCGCATTGCATCCTAAGGCTAGGGCGCAGGCGACCAGAACCCATAGAATTGCTCTCGGCATGTAGTGGAAGCCTCCGGTGCCTGGTTCAGGAATCCAACTATCGTCCTCAATGAGGTCCTCCCACCTTTCATCCTGATCGATGTAGTCAACAAACTTCTCCTGGCCGTAGAAGTCATCGATTTCCGCTTGACGCCACGAGACTCCCCCTTCGCGTGACACGCCGGCGAACTCGCGATAAATCTTCCCAATGAGTTCTTCACTCTCCGGGGCATTCATGGGATGTAGTTTGCCCCATCGCTGGGCTCGCTACGCCGTCCCTTCGGGACTCTTGCATTGTGCGGACCGCCTTCTAGGACTTCGTCCTTCGCTAAGATACGCCACCCCTTGGGGGTTTATGAGCGTGCGCGAGGGATAATATGCGTCACACACATGCGATTCACCAAGTCCGACCTGCATCCGGTGATCTTCGAGGCCGTGAACACTTGGCACGACGCCATGATCGCCTCGATGACCACGACTGGGTGGAACAAGGGCTCGGAGAAGAAGGTTTACGACGACCACCAGGTGGCGTGGTGGAAGCACTATGGGGCCAAGCTGCTTTGGGGCATGGCGGGATGGTCAACGGCGATTGCCGCGCCGATCATGGTGGCGGCGGCGAGCAACCAAAAGATGTTTGCGCTGGGTTCAGTGGTGATGGCGCTGGGGGCTACGGGGCATGGCATTTACGCCTACGTGGAAAACCGCAAGCAGATCACGATTGACGAGTTGAAGGTGTTGCATCCGGCGCTGGAGATGGCGCCGCTGCACCACAGCTATTGCGATGCGTTTATTGACCTTTACAGCAATCCCTCGCTGGAGGAGGGGCATCGCAAGGAGATTTTGGGGCAGCTGAACACGCTGATCGACGAGGACCTGCGCCTGCGCGCGCAGAAGAAGAACCTGAGCGAGAACCTGGCGACCGAGGACTACCGCGTGAAGGTGGACGCCGAGATCGCGCGGTTGACCGAGCGTGTTTCGGCGAGCCGCGACGAGGTCGCGCGGAAGACTTTGGAGACTTCGCTGGAGATTGCCCAGAAGCGGCGCGACCGCCTCGGCGCGAGCGAGCCGATGATCGAACGCCTCGACGCGCAAATGGAGCTCGTGGCGCAGACGATGGACTCGATGCGCGAGGTCTTGATCAAGATGCGCAACGCGCCGCGCTTCGAGGAGAGCGATGTGGACACGCTGCGCTCGCGCGTTGCGCAGGTTCAGCAGCAGGGCCAGGCGCTTGAGTCGGCGTACGACGAGATTCAGTCGCTCACGTAGCATCGGCTACTAATACTGAATCGTGATATCGTCGGCCACTTTCACCCAGCGACCGCCTTCCTTTTTCATCGTAAGATAGCCGCCACCGCCCCACAAAGGACCCTCGATGACTTCGTAATAGAGGTATGCCATGTCACCTCTCGGCGAATAGATCGGAAGCGAGAAGTAGAGCGAACCGGCGAGATCAGGATGTTTCATTTTGAGGTCTTGCCACCTCTTGTCCCACATGGATTCGTCTTCGGGCGGTCTCTCGTTCCACGAAATGATATTGGGTGCTGATGGCACACCGATGTTGAATTCGGTCCAGTTACGAGCAACCAGGCAAAATCCGCCTGGTTTGAGATCCATTAGCCGCAGAGTCCTCCCCGATTCTGTGCTGAACCCCATGTAAACGCCGCCTTTCGTGTAGGCAACCGCCATCGCGGCATCGGCAATAACCTCTGAGTCGGCTCGCGAAACTCGCCGAGCATTAATCGCAAGTAGGGTGAGGATGGCCAGAGAAATTCCGGTCCATTTCAAGAAGCGCTTTGCCTTTGGCTTCATAGACGCAAGACGCTGCATTAGACACCATTTGTTCAGCGACTCTTCGGGTGTGCCTTCTCGACCGTGTCCTTCAGCCTCTCGATGCTGATATGGGTGTAGACCTGCGTGGTCGCGAGGGATTCGTGGCCGAGGAGTTGCTGCACGGTCTTGAGGTCCGCGCCGCCATCAAGCAGGTGCGTCGCGAAGGAATGTCGGAGGGTGTGGGGCGAGGTCTCGGGAGGCAGACCAGAACTCACGGCCCAGCGCTTGATGATGTTTTGCACCGTGCGCGTGGTGAGGGCTTTGCCCCACTTGTTGGTGAAAAGAGCGTCGTCGGGGCGCGGGCTCGTGGGCGTTTCGCGCTCGGATTGGAGGTACTTTTCGATCGCCCGCGCGCAGGTGCGGCCAAAGAGCGTGACTCGCTGCTTACTTCCCTTTCCTTCGACCTGGACGAGGCCATTGCCGAGGTCGAGGGCGTTCATCTTGACGCTCACGACCTCCGCGGCGCGGAGGCCGGCGGAGTACATGAGCTCGAGGATCGCGCGATCCCGGAGCGGGGTCTTGCCGGGCGGGTCTTGATCAAGGAGATCTTCAGCTTGGTGCTTGCTGATGACCTTGGGGAGTTTCTTGCGGCGGATGGGGGCTTCGAGCTGCTCGGTAGGGTCGTGGTCAAGCTTTCCTACACGCTTCAAGTAGCGCGTGAAAGCGCGAAGCGTGCTGAGCTTACGCGCGCGGGTGACGGAGGAGCCTCCGTGTTGGCGGAGGTACTTGCTGAGGGTGGCTGGGGATAGCTGGGAGGTGGCTTGGACGTGCTGGGAGAGTTGCCGTAGATCAGCACCGTAGGCTCGCACGGTTTGGGGCGATTTGGTCGCGGCGAGCCACTTCAGGAAGTCGTCAATCTGGTCGTCGAGCTCAGACTTTCTTGAAGATGAGGCAGGCATTGTGGCCTCCGAATCCGAACGAGTTGGTGAGCGCGACATTGACTTCTTGGTTACGGCCTACATTCGGGACGTAATCGAGGTCGCAATCGGGGTCGGGATTCTCGTAATTGATCGTCGGCGGCACGAAGCTGTCGCGAATCGCGAGGAGGCAGAAGATTGCTTCGACTGCGCCGGTTGCTCCAAGCGAGTGCCCAAGCATGGACTTGGTGGACGACACCGGAATCTTGTACGCGTGCTCGCCGAAGGCTTGCTTGATCGCGCCGGTTTCCTGCTTGTCGTTGTAGAACGTCGAGGTGCCGTGAGCATTGATGTAGCTCACGTCTTCGGGATTGAGGTCGGCCTTTTGCAGGGCCATGCGCATCACGCGAGTTGCGCCCGCGCCGTCGGGGTCGGGCTGAGTGATGTGGAAGGCGTCAGCGGTCATGCCGTAGCCGACGAGTTCGCCATAAATCTTCGCACCGCGAGCGACGGCGTGATCATAGTCTTCGAGGACCAAGACACCGGCGCCCTCGCCAATGACAAAGCCATCGCGCTCCTTATCGAAGGGACGACTGGCGCGCTTGGGATCGTCGTTGCGCGTGGTCATGGCTCGCGCGGCGCAGAAACCAGCCAGGCCGATTTCGTTGATGGGAGCCTCGGCTCCACCAGCGACCATTGCGATCGCGTCGCCACGGCGGATGATCTCGTAGGCGTCGCCGATTGAGTTCGCGCCGGTCGCGCAAGCCGTCACGACGCAGGAATTCGGCCCTTTGAGGCCATAAGAAATCGAGACCCAACCGCTCGCCATATCGGGAATCATGTACGGAACCAAGAAGGGCGACACTCGCGACGGGCCACTTTCGAGGTGACGCTTGTGCTGTTCGCCGAGCGTTTGCAGTCCGCCAATGCCGGCGCCGATGAGCACACCGATTCCCTCGCGGTTGTCGTCGGTGACGACAAGGCCACTGTCTTCGAGAGCCATCGAGGCACCGGCTTGGGCAAATGCGATGAAACGGTCAACCTTGCGCGCGTCTTTTTTGTCGAGCCAGTCTTCGGGGTTGAAGTCTTTGACTTCGGCGGCGATCTGCGTCGAGTAGTCGCTGACATCAAAAGAAGCGATGCGATCGACGGGATTACCTCCCGCTCTCACACCGCTCCAAGTCTTTTCAACACCAGTGCCGAGCGCGGTAACGAGACCAATGCCCGTTACGACAACACGCCCCGACGACCGGTAAGGCGCAGCCATTACTTCTTGGCTTTGATGTAGTTGACGGCGTCGCCGACCGTCTTGAGTTGTGCGACATCATCGTCTGGAATATCAATTCCAAACTCTTCTTCAAACGCCATCACGAGTTCGACGACATCGAGCGAATCCGCGCCGAGATCTTCGGTAAAGCTAGCCGCTTCGGTCACTTCTTCTTCTTTTACGCTCAATTCTTCAACGGTGACCTTGGTCACCTTGGCGAGGATTTCTTGATCCGTCATGGGGCGAACGATACCCAGCAATGGCACATTGCCGCAAGACCCAAGACTTTTCGCGAACTGCAAACAATTACCAGTTGTCTGACTAGGGGCGGCATGTCAAAATGAAGCTGTTCTCCCATTTGTAATGCGACGCCGTTCCCTCTTGCCTCTGTTCTGCCTCGCAGGATTGTCCTGTTCCTCTCACGCCCAGCTTCGCGTGTCGGCTTGGAACATCACAAATTGGAACCAGACTGACCAGAATTCGGTCCGGTCAAACGCCGTAAAGACTGCGGTCTTTGAGACCTTTCAGGGCCGGAGCATGAATCCGGACATCATTTTCCTCACCGAGATTATCAACCAGACCTCGCTGAACACGTTGGTCAATGTATTCAACAATGCATTCGGCAGCCCGGGGGACTTTGCGGCGTATCAATTCTTGACCGGCCCGGATACTCAGGCGGCCTGCCTCTACCGCACCTCGATGGTTGTGCCAATGGGGAATCCGGTACTGATTTCGGCGGGTGGTTCCGCGCCCGAACCGCCGCGCAATACCTACCGCTACGACTTCTGCCCCGTAGGCTACGTGAACAGTGCAACTACGATCAGCGTTTACAATGTGCACCTTAAGGCGGGCGATGCTTCCGGCGATCGGTCGCGCCGGTTGCTTGAATGCCAGCGGATCCGACTTGATGCCAATAATCTCTCCCAGCGTGCCGGGATCATGGTCGTGGGCGATTTCAATATCGATAGTAGTAGCGAATCGTCGTACCAAGAGTTGATCGGCAACCAGGCCGACAACTCGGGCCGATTTTTTGATCCGATTAATACACCGGGCAATTGGAGTGGCAACGCGAGTTTTAAGTATGTTCATACCCAGGATCAATACGCCTCAGATGGAATAGGCGCCGGTATTGGCATTGACGACCGCTACGACTTTATCATCATGGACGGCGGCTTGCTCGATGGCATTGGGATGCACTACTTGGGCAACTCGAACATTCCATACAGCACCTCCACGTGGAACGATCCAAATCATAGTTACCGCTCATGGGGCAATGATGGTTCGTCTTGGTATAGCGGAACGAGCCATATGCTCACAATCGCTGGCAACACGATGGTCGGCCCGACGATTGCTCAGGCGCTAGTCACTTCGACCGGCAACCAAAGCGGCCACCTTCCGCTGTTTGCCGATGTTCGCGTGCCGGCTGTGGCCTCGACCGACGTTTTGAACCTCGACTTTGGCCTGATCGGTCCGGGATTCACTTACCAATTGCCTCTTCAGGTCGCAAACACGGGCGATACGATCAAATGGGGCATGAATGGCGTGGCTGACCTATCCTATTCTTTCAACACAACTGGCAGCTTTTTCGGCCCCGCTGGCACCTTCACCGACCGCGCGGATGACGGGCCAAAGACTCACCAAATCACGGCGAGCACGGCAACACCGGGACGAATCAACGGCACGGTGACGATTACAACAAACGACCCTCTGAGGCCGACGTTGACGATCAACTGCACGGCGCTGATTGTGGGGACGGTGTCGCCTCCGTAGCGGGTCTCGGGTCTGGGGTCTCGGGTCTCGATTAGGAGGTGCGAAGGGATTCGCGGAGCTTCCATAACATGGCACCTACTCTAGTAGTCAACTCCATCTCCCGAGTAACATCAAGTTTGTAAAGGCGATCACATAGGATGAGCAGCGTCTCAACTTCGCAGCAACTCCCATATGCAATTCCAACAAACTGAACATATTCTTTTCGATTGTTTCGGCCATATCCTTCGGCGACATTGATTGGAATCGAGTTTGCGGCTCGCCGAATCTGATTCGTCAATCCAAAGAGTTCCTCCTTTGGCAATTGCTTGGTTAGCGTGTAGATTCCAACTGAATTCTCGATTCCCATTTGCCATACATCCAACTTCTGATACGACTGCATTGATTAGTTCTACCTAAGACCCGAGACCCGAGACCCGAAACCCCAGAAGGTAAACTACAACCGTCCGATGAGTCCAACCACGAAGCAGAAGGCCAACATTACCGGCCTCATTGCCGATATCAACGCGATCACCGCGGACACCCCCCAAGAACAGCCCATGGCACAAGAAAACTTTGATGCAGATGTCGTCGTGATCGGCGCCGGCCCTGGAGGCTATGTTGCCGCCATCCGAGCCGCCCAATATGGAGCCAAGGTCATCGTCGTCGAGAAGCAGTATCTCGGCGGAACCTGTCTCAATTGGGGCTGTATTCCCTCCAAAGCCATGATCGCAAGCGCGGAGAACTACCAGCACGCGCAGCACCTTGCCGACTACGGCGTCAATGTCGAAGGCAAGATCAGTTTTGATTTCGAGAAGATCTCGGCGCGACGAGACAAAATCGTCACGACACTACGCGGCGGCGTCGGAATGCTTCTCAAGAAGAATAAGATCGAGCACGTTGAGGGCTTTGCCAAGTTCACCGACAAGAACACGATCGAAGTCGAAAAGGACGGTCAGAAGCGCTCCATCAAGGCTAAGAACTTTATCCTCGCGATGGGTAGCACGATCATCGTTCCTCCGATTCCTGGCCTGAAGGGCGGGCGCGACGAAGGCATCTGGACGAGCGATGACGCGGTCACTGCGCCCTTCCAGCCCAAGAAGATGCTCATCATCGGCGGCGGCGTGATCGGCGTCGAATTCGGTTACGTCTTTAATGCCCTCGGCACGGAGGTCCACGTGGTCGAAATGCTCCCTCGCGTCATCCCGATGATGGATGAGGAACTCGGAACCGAGCTCGGAAAACTCATGACCAAGCAGGGCGTCAAGTTGCACATGGGCACAGCCGTCGAGAAACTCGAGAAGGTGAAGGACGGCTGGAAGGTCACGATGAAGAGCGGTGGCAACACTGAAGAAGTCACCGTGGACGTCGTGCTCGTAGCCGTTGGGCGACGCGCGTTCACCGACGAGATGAACCTCGAGAAGATCGGCGTCAAGCTCCAGCGCAGCGGCGTCGAGGTCAATGGCCAGATGCAGACCAGCGTGGACAACATCTACGCGATCGGCGATGTCACTCAGCGCATTCAGCTCGCGCATGTGGCTTCCTATGAGGGCGCAATCGCGGCCGAGAACATCGTGAAGGGCAAGAAGAAAGAGGCTGACTATCGAGCCGTTCCGAATTGCATCTACACGAATCCGGAGGTCGCCAGTGTCGGCATGACCGAAGGCGAAGCCAAGGAGAAGGGCTACGACGTGATGACCGGCAAGTTCGCCTTCCGCCCGCTCGGCAAGGCCATGGCCGCCGGAACGCAGGATGGTTTTGTAAAGGTCGTCGCCGAGAAGAAGTACGGCGAAGTTCTTGGCGTCCACATGATCGGCGCCCACGTGACCGACATGATCGCCCAAGCGGTCGTCGCGATCAAGCTTGAGGCCACCGTAGACGTCATGGTGGACACCATCCACGCGCACCCGACCATGAGCGAAGCAATGCTCGAAGCGTATGAAGATACGCACGGCATGGCAATTCATAAATAACAAAGATTGCTTGGCACCTGCCGGGATCTTTTGTAAAATGGAGTCATGCGGACAACTCTTCTCTTTGCGGCATTAGCCATCGGTGCGCAAGTTCATGCCTCTTTTGACCTAATGTACCTTCCCTCGATTTCGACATCGAAGGTCTTGCGCTACGACCCCGTCAACCGGGTCAGCCTCGGTGGATTTGTCGCCCCGGGAGCAGCTTCTGTTTACTATGGCGGCGGCCAAAACGGGGCCGTCAGGCTGAGTTCCGGCCCCTATGCTTATAACATGTACTCAGGTACCAATCTCGGGTTCTTGGGCAGCTACCCGAATGGGGTGGCAAATAATGGACAACCTTTCATCATGTCGGGCTCAACGCTCTACGATATGAACTTACCGACCGGCACATTAACTGGTGGCGTATCGTTGACGGTGACGGGATCTGTTCTGTCCGCCCAGCGGCTCTCGGGCGGCAAGATTGCGCTGTTCACATTCAATTCCGGTGCAATCAACCTTGCCGTCTACAACTCTGGTGGAGGCCTACTGAGCACAACCACAAACATTTTGACCGGAGCTACCCTGACGTCATATTCATCGGCGATTAGTATCATCAATCGTAATGGACAGGATGTCGTGGCCTTCTCCCTGAAGAACTCCGCCAGCGCTTTCCATTCACTGATTAGAGGAACCATAAACCCGAGCGGCGTAGTGGCAACTACAAGCAGTGTAAACCTGTCTCAGTTCAGCGCCAACTATGCCGTCGGACTTGCCCCTGCTCACGCTGGGTATTACGTTATTGGGGCAGATGGCACAGTGAACACAACGGGGCGGTTCATTGCGTACGACAATGACGGAGCCGGGTTCTCCTACGACAATTGGACCGAAGCTGGACTCGATCTTCGAAATGCGCAAACGTCCAACTATAGCGTCGGCATGGTGTTGGCCCCTGAGCCCGGCGAATGGCTGGCGATGAGCATGGGCGTCGGCGCCCTTCTCTTGAGAAGAAGGCGCAAACTCAATTGAATCTGGCCCCTCCCCACCAAAGAAAGGGGAGGGGAAGTATTACCTAGACGCCTGTTGCGCTGGGCGCATTCTCAGGGAAGAGGACTCGGTACTGCTGCGCAATCGAAATATGCAGAATTGGAGCAGTAACCAAGATGCCAATGCAACATGCGAAAATGCCGAGGCTCGCGAGGATGCTGGCGACAAAGTAGAACCCAAACATTGCCCAAGCAAAAGGAGCCATGGTTTCCCAGCTTTTGTTCAGACCCTCGCCGGCGGTGAGCTTCTGCTCGGTAATGAGGACATTAACGAAGGCAAGCCGCCCCATGAGGTAGATGCCAGGCACGATGCAGCAAAGAAATCCTAGCATGATCGCCATCATGTAGGCGATTCCAGCGATCGCATTGGGAATGAAGTTTGAAAACGGTTTGAACATGGTCGCGATGTTCAGTGGTTTGCCATCGATTTGCTCCAGCGCCATGCTCACCATTCCCGCCGACAGGGGAAAAACGACGGCCCCTTGGACCGCATAGCTCAGCAGTTGGAACCCAATGTATGCCACCCAATTGACTTGACCAGCCGCGCCACCCATCGTCGTTCCAAGTCCAAAGATCTCGGCCATGAATGAAAAGGGCATGCTGACCGCCATCGCCGCCGCATAGAACACGATAGTTGCCACCGCCCACATGCCCATGTTGACTTTGATATAGTCCCAACTCTTGGTGATGAATTCGAAGTAGATGCCTGGCGGATATTGACTGAAGGCCGAACCGCCAACGCCAGCCCTGGGATAAGGCGACTGAAACTCGCCATACGATCCCGAAGCTGGTGCGGCTGGGCCCACGCTCAGGCCCTGCACCATGTGGGCAACAATCCGCTCACCTGTTTCGGCGTCTTCAAGAGTGGACTGGGCATTCATGCGCCCTTCGGCGATCCACGCATTAAGGGTAGGAACGTCCGCCGGGCCGTATTTCTGGCCTGACGCCGTATCCACGACGAAGTACTTCTTCACATGGAATACGACGGAAGAAAGGGCGATATGGATTTTTGGTCCTAGCTAGAAGTCGAACAGATCGCTCAGGAAGTCGCCGCGTTTCTTCTTCTTACGGTACCGATCGTCGTCGTCGTCGTCATCGCGGTCGCGGTAGCGCTCTGGCTCCTTGTACCGGGCCGGTTCAATGCGCGGCGCGGGCGGGATGGTCTGAGGAATGAAACCGGGTTGGCTAGGGTCATTCTGGGCGGACTTTTGGATGATCTTATCGAGCTCGCCTCGATCGAGCCACACGCCGCGGCAGGTCTGGCAGAAGTCGATCTCGACGCCTAGGCGTTCGGCAATATGGAGAGGTGTATTGCAGTTCGGACAATTCACGATTTCAGACTACGAGCGGTTTTGCATTGGAGTTTCAATCCAAGGCGCCCCTTAACCCAGAAAATCGCCCGGGCAAGCCTGCCCGGGCGATCACTAGAGATAGAGCCTAAATGCTAGTCGTCATCGAGCTTGGCTTTAACTCCAACCATGCTCGAACCAGTCACGAGGCCATCAACCTCGACAAGACCGCCATTTTGAAGGGCGGCAAAGAACTGCCCTTCTGTGAGGGAGTTACCATTGTCGTCGCGATACGTTGCATTGCTGTTCATTGTCACCTGGATTTGGTCGCCGAAGCTCCCGTCAAATCCCACCCAACTCACGAGCGTAACCGTGAAGCTGCGTGCGCCTGCGTTGATATTGCTAACCGTGCCGTTGGCGTCGTGCGGATCATTGCCGCCCCCACCTCCGCCTCCGCCAGATGAGCGAATTTCCATCCGCTTCGCAACGAGAACAGAACCTTCGAAGGTGCCCTCTGCCTTGACGGTGTTACCCAAAGCGAGAGCGGCGAAGAATGCTTGCTTGGTGACGTTATCGCCATTGGCATTGCGATACTGAGTTGAACCGTTTGAGGCGATGGTGAGCGATTGGCCGGCAGCTCCGGCAAATCCCTCCCACTCTTGCACGGTAATGACCACTTGCCCAGCGTCAGGGTCGAAGGACGTGGCAGGGCCTCTCGCTTCGGGATAGAAGTTATCGTCACCATCCTCAAGCTTAACTTTCGTCGCATCGAGCGTGGTGCCATTGTAGGTGCCTTCCACCTCGACCTGGCTGCCTGCGATGCTCTCGAAAAAAGTGGTCGACGAGATGACGACGCCAAAACGATTATAGAATCGGGTGCTTGCGCTGGTCGTGACGGGAACGTATAGGTTTGTTGGAACAAAGCCTCGTACGTAGTCCGCACGGACCTCGAAGGTGCCGGCCCCAGCATTTACATTCTGAACGGGACCCTTCACCTTGGGCTCCTGACTAACTCCTGGACCGTCCTCGATCTTAACGCTGGACGCCACAAAGGTTCCGGCGACAGGATCGAATTTGCCTCGCACCTCGACGGTTTCGCCATTCGCAAGAACGGGCGATGGCGCTCCATTCGAGTTAAAAATGGCCGTGTTTGCGTTCGTCACGACTGCAAGTGTGCCGCGCGAGGTCGTCAGGACGAACGAGCGATCCGGAGCCGTTCCCGTGAGACCACTGACCGTTCCCTTTACATCTTCGCCACGTTGGTTGTCGAGGTTGTTCACCGCAGGGCCGTTGAAAATGACGCCGACCGGTGTCACTTGCCCGCCACTGAGATTCCATTGCGAGAGATCGAAGTCAAACGTTACGGAATCCGCGGCACTGAGATTGATCCCGCCTGGAACCGCAATCTCGAACCGAGACTTACCGCCTCCAACACTAAGGCTAGGCACAAAAGCTGCCGTCGTTGCCGTGGTTGCTCCGGTTGCCATGAGCGACAAGTCGGTATCAACCGTGAACTTGAAATTGACAATCGGCTGACTCGGCGCGTCTACAACGCCAAGAAACTGAAACAGATTGTTACCAGCGTTGTTTAGGGCACGAACATCAATGACTTTGCCTTCGCTGGAATTGAAAATCACCTGCGAGCCCGAGGCAAATTCAGCCTCGATCTCGTAAAGCTGGATCCAAACGTGGTCATAGCCGGTCGCGAGATCATCGGTTAGGAAGATCGCCGTTTCGCCGGGAGTACTTGATGAGCCGCCGCCCCCGCCACACCCAGCAATGAATGCCAAAGTAACGCTAGCGACGAAGATTGTTAGGAAATGCCAGAGCTTCATCAATGACCATCTTACAAACTCAAATGCCCGTAAACAATGCTAGTTGGTCAATCTTGGTCAACATTGCCTTAATATCGGCAATGTTTGCTTGCGCAACTATGTAGTCCCGGCTAAAACGTGCTGGTTTTTGCAATCACTGCAAGAAGAACTGCATCACCTTATCCGTAATCCCAATCAGGCCCTCGTGGCCGAAATCCGGATAGATCACCACGTCCTTCTCGCCGCCCAGCTTGTTGTAGGCCGCGAATTGCGTGCTTGGCGGGCAGGTGGTGTCCATCAATCCTGTGGCCATCAGGGTTGGGCAGGTGATCCGCGGGGCAAGATGTTGGCAGTCGATATAACCAAGTTTGTCGAACACTTCCTGCTCTCTTTCGTGCAGAGGATCTTGGATCCGGAAGAAGAGCTTGAGCTCCTCATAAGCCGCATTCGCGAGGTCCATTTCCCACACGCGCTGGTAGTCGCACAGAAACGGATAGACCGGCGCGCACTTTTTGATGAGCGGGCTCAGTGCCGCGCAGGCGAGCGTCAAACCTCCGCCTTGGCTCGCGCCATGGGCGTAGATTCGGTGCTCATCCACCGCTGGGAAGCTGGCAGCAAGTCGGGCTTGCAAGACGGTATCCAGGTACGCCGCGCGATAGAAAAGCTTGTCTGGGTGATCGTCGAGGCCGCGCACGATATGACCGCGCAGGGTGTTCCCCACCACGCTGCCTGGGTCGGTGCTCTGCCCGCCTTGCCCCCTCACATCGGGCGCGAGAATGGCAAAACCCGCCGCCGTCCACGCCGCGAGGCTGGCCCAATCCGTGCTCTTCCAGTAGTAGCCGTGAAAGTGAAGGACGCACGGATGAGGACCGGGGCGCCACGTCGGAATCGCGAGCTTGGCGTAGAGCTTCGCGCCACCGATACCGTCAAATGTGAGCTCGCGGAACTCGGCGCCGGGAATTTGAATGCCCGGATCTTTGAACTCGACCTTGCTTTCGAACGCGTCGAGCTCCGCCAGCGCGCGATCCCAGTAAGCATCAAAATCCGCCGGGCGCGGATTGCGGCCCTGGTATTCGAAAAGTTTGGCTAAGGGGAGATCAACGAGGGGCATGGAAGGGCAATTCTTGGAACGCGAGGGAGTGCGTCGTCGGGTTCAAGTATTGCAAGTCCAGACTATTTTCGCTCCACGTTCGATTCACCTCGGGGCCATTCGAGGCCCAGCAATAAGCGCTCGACCCGCCAAAGCTCGGCACATTCGCATGATACGACCCGACCTTCGCGAAGACCTTGCTATATTGCGCGGAGATTTCTTCAAGCGAATAGGGGCAGAAAACAGGGTTATCGGCCTGGGTCACGACGAAACCGTTGGGCGAAAGGAGCCCGGCGCAGTCGCGGAAGAACTCTTGCGTGAAGAGCATCGCGCTGATCTCGCCTTCCTCGTCCTCATAGGTGTCCGTCGAGTCCATGACGATGAGATCATAGGGTCCGCGGGTTTTGTCTTTCACGAAAGGAAAAGCATCCTGCAGATAGAGATTGACGCGCGGGCTCTCGAAGCAACCTTCATTCAAGAAAGGTAACTGCGCCCGGGCGGCATCGATGACGCCGGAGTCGATCTCGACCATGTCAATCTCGAGACCGGGGTGCTTCAGCAGTTCGCGAAGTACGCCGCCATCGCCGCCGCCGACCACGAGCGCCTTCTTAGGCTCACTAATACTGAGCAAAGGGATATGCACGAGGCACTCATGGTACGCGCGCTCATCGAGTTCGGCAAGCTGGATGTGCCCATCTAGGAGAAGCATCCGGCCGAAGCAGTCGGTGTCGAACACTTCGATCAGCTGGAACTCGGTCTGGCTGCGGTGAAGCACCTCTTTGATCTTGATTTCGTAGCGGAACTTGTCGCTGCGAATGGGATACGAGAGGGTGTCGCCCGCCTGAAGGGTCATTGAGCGAGGGTACCTAGCTCAAACATCACCTTGTAATGCCGATACCAGTCGCTTTCAAATCTCTCGGCAGGATCGTACTTTCGCTTCAGAGCGAGAAACTCGGGAAATTGGGGATAGCACCCAAGCACTTGTTCTTTCGTCGCCCAGCGGTGGTAGGTCAAATAATAGCTGCCTTGCCGCTCTAGCGCCAAGTCGATCAATCTCCGGAATGCAATTGCGGCATCCGACATTCCCTTTTCTGTGTGATCCATATGAAGGTTGAAGATCACGCATGCAAACTGCCCTTTAGCCCAATTGAGAAAAGTCTCGGTGTCAGGCTCGATCAGGCGGACCGTGCCGTAAATGACATTTGCCTTCACTTCCCGAAGAGCCTCGGCGCAAGCCGCCAAAAAGTCGGAAAGTCGCTCGCGAGGCACATTGACTTCGGTAATCATCTCGCTGCCAGTCGTTGCGCTCTGCGTCCGGCGATCGACAACGCGATGATAGCCATCATCATAGGCACCTAATTGAGATTGATCGGACCAATAAACCTGGTCCGTGGTGCGCATATAGAAGTCGGAGTAAAGTTTGAATGCTCTGGCCTTATCGACATGGGCTAGGTACACCAATTCCTGCCATGCCCGCATACTGACCGTTTCTTGCTTCTTTGGAATCTCCTTCGCATCGGGGACCGGCCTGTAACAAGAGAACACGCCGCGCGATAGAAAGTCCGGCGATTTCTCGTCCGTAACGTACTGAAAATCACCGAGGGTGAAGCCCTGGTCGATCTTCTCCTGAAAGGCCTCCGCAAGACCTTCCCTATTGATTAGAGAGACTTTGCGCTGAATAACCCCCCGCCGTTCCAGCCTCAAAACGACCGAGTGGATCACCCCAAACAGGCCGTACCCGCCCACGACCAGCGAGAATAGCTCTGGATTTTCGGTTCGACTGCAGGTGGCGATCTCGCCGTCAGCAAGCACGACTCTGAGTGACTCGATGTTCGAGACAAAGGGCGCGCGAGTTAGGGATCGACCGTGCGCATTGGCTGATATTGCGCCACCCAAGCTCAGGCGATCCGCTCCGGTTTGCTTGACTGGAATCGACCACGCGTCGCTGGCGTAGTTTTGGACTTCGAGCAGGTACTCCACCAACTCTGGCCACTCGATACCCGCTTCGACCTCGACTAGCCCGGTTTGCCGATCGAAATCGAGCACTTGGCACATGCCTCGGGTGTCGATCAGTACACCGCCATCGACAAACTGCTGGCCACCCATTGCATGTCGAGAAGCGGCAATGGCCACGGGCTCGTTGTTCCTGGTGGCTTCTCTAAGAACTTTTAGGAGATCATCGAGACCCTTTGGGTGCTCGATGCGTTTGACGCGGGTTGCATTGATTTGCGAGTGCAGATCATTGACGATGAGGCTCTCTCTCTGTCCCCAGCCAGTCATGGCGGGGATTTGGCTCCCCAGCGCAAGCCCACCGACCATTCCGAGGCCACCAAGAACAAATTCGCGCCGAGAGAGATCGCTCACTTAGTAACTCGTGTCGCCGTGCATCAACTGGATGTACCCAAGCTGGCCCACGTGGTACATCGGATTCCAGTACGCATAAGCCATGAAGCTCATCCAGGTAAAGGTTCCCCAGGGCGTCTCTATCTTGTCTTTCAGCTTGTCTTGCGGAAAACTCTTGATCGCGTCGTAGAGGTCACCCTTGACCGATTCAAAGTGGGCCCTACAAGCCTCAATGGTCTTGAGCTCGGGGTAGGAATGATCGCCTTCCATTGACGCCAACTCCCGATTTCGAATGGTAGGGGCAAGGAATCCCGGTACCGTAGAGCACTCAACCAGCATCTCCATGGGAGTTCGGTTCGAATCGGAAGGTTTGAAATCCAGTTTTCCCTCGAGTTTTGTCGCATTCTCCCAAAGCTCAGAGTAAGCCTCTTCAATCAAATCAATAAGCGCATCGGTATACAGCATGGTGCCGACGAGCATACCAGTGTGCCAAAACAACTCTGTGCTCCTCCTGATCGACAATTTCGACAGCTTTACCTTCAATCTAGCGCAACTCATTCGCCAGGCTGGAGCGGAAGTAACGGTCGTGCGGAATGATCAAATAAGCCTGCAGGAGATTGAGCAAATGGATCCGAGCCAGATCGTGTTCTCGCCTGGACCGGGCAGTCCCTCTAATTCAGGTCTTTGTTTGGCTGTCGCCGTAGCTTGCCTAACCGGAGAACTGTGCGTCCCCCTGCTGGGAGTGTGCCTGGGGCATCAGGTGATTGCTCAAGTAGCAGGGGCTCCCATACGATTTGCGAAGGAGGTTCGCCATGGTAAGACCAGTTCTGTCGCGCACGAGGGCCTCGGCATGTTCGTCGGCTTGCCTTCACCGCTAACGGTCGTTCGTTATCACTCTCTTAGTGTCGAAGCAGCCCCGCTAGATTTTGTCGTTACGGCCCGAGCGGTGGATGACGGCGAAATTATGGGCCTCAAGCATGTTTCCCTGCCCATCGAGAGTGTTCAGTTTCACCCCGAGTCCATCTTGACTGAGGGTGGGTTATCGATGATCACTCAGTTTCTAATGGCGCAATAGCGGAATCCTAAAGAAGTACGAACCAAGAGCCGAAAATAATCTCATGGCAACTGTGCGGCCAAACCCCCTCTTGACCGACCTTCGAGGCAGATTGGGCAATGTGGTCTTCGTCCCTCAACCAAATGGGATTATCCAGCTTCGAGAGCACGTCCCGGCGCGCAACCCAAGGTCCGTTGCTCAAATGGCATGGCGCGACGCTATGCGGTTGGCAGGTCGGGCGTACCAAGATCTGACGCAAGACGAGCATGCCCAATGGAAGGCTTACGTCGAGTCTTTGCCAACCGAGCAAGAGCGCGCCCTCCGAACCGTAAATGTTTTTATTAAACTTTCAGCACGATTCTTGCTCATTAACCCCGAAGGCAAGATTCCTCGCCTCCCACCCAAGAAAGAGTTTCTTGGCGACAATCTGCAGATCAGCATTTGCGAAACCCGTAGCGGAGTCATATTTGAGTCTTGTTCATCGAATAGCGAAGATACGATGACTGAGCTACTAGTTCACAAAATCGCCTCCGCGAACAATCGAACTTACGATGAGAAGTTTCGATCCAAGGGATTTACTTCCTTTCAGGATTCCGAGTTTGTGGAGTTGCCGGCAGGCTGGTTCGTTTGCGCTTGCCGGTATGTGAGGCCGTCGACGGGGCAATTCGGCGCGATTACAGAAGTCGGTAGAGTCCGAGTCCTTGGTCAAAGCTAGAGGACGCAAGCCTTCGCCTGCGTCCTCTCGCTGTTTACAGTTAACTAGTTACTGGCGTGTTCGTGCCTTGTCCAAAAGCCACAGTCGCGATTCTCTGACTCGGTGATCGGCAAGCCGAGCAATTGCGCCAAGGTCTGCTGGGGCGCTGGAGCCGCAGCCGGTGCTGGGAATTTTAGTGCAAGGTCGATCATCTGCGAAAGATCTTCCATGTGTTGGCGAGTGACCGTGTCCATTGCATTTGGCGACTTGGCATCAAGAACCTTTTGCGTCGTTCGCAACTCTGCGAGAACGTAAGCGCGAAGCTCGCTGCCAGTTGCCGTGCCTAGCTTCGCGATCAGCGTGTTCACCCAGAATCGCTGCATGTTTCGGCGCTGGGCCCCAACCGAGAATCGGTTGGCATCGAGTTCTGTCCATATCCCTTCGCGAAGGTCAGTGAACATCTCTTGCACCGTGTAGACCGGACCAGTTCGATACATGAGTTGGTTGTCCATCATGCGACCGACGCGCCCATCTTGGAGCAAGCCATTGATGGCTCTGCGTTGAGCAGCCGAGACCCGGCTCGCGCCGCTGGCTGGGCCGATCTTGGCCAACACATTTGTCGGCGTCAGGTAGTCCGGCGATGCCAGGACATGGTCAATGAGCCATTGAGTTGCGGCTCGTTGACGTCCGGCAGGTACTGGTGCATAGACGTTTCCACCTCGGCCGCCGAGGTAGTTGGTTTGGACAACGCCGCCGACCATTGTCAGAACGTGACCGATGTACAGGTTGTACTGATCCCAAACGGCGCCATACATGCGGTTGAGGTCTTCGTACTCTTCCCCGAGTTTGACCGTTGCCGGCATCAAGAAGCCCATGATGCGCTCGAGGTTCATCATGCCGTAGGTGCTGGCGATGACAGCGTCGTCACCAAGAGCTTCGCTTTGGGCCGTTGGATCGCTACCGTTGAAGTTGTCATAGAACCTTAGGAGCGGATTGGTGACCATTTGCGAAGCGAGCGCATCGAGCACCGGCCTCTCATCCGAAGAGTTCGAGACGCCGTCAATCGGCATGTAGCCCCACTTGATGCTGAACTTGTCGTACGGGCCAACGATCGGAATCAGGTTCGCGCCGTCGCCTGGCTGGGCAACGTAGTTGAACCGGGCGTAGTCCATGATCGAACCGGCCGTGCCGTTGGTGTTTGTCCATTCCTTGTTGCGCAGGAGTTCAGTCGGAACCATCGCGCTGGACTTGCCATTGTGGGGCAATCCTAACGTGTGCCCAACCTCGTGAGCCACAACGAACTGAAGGCACGGGCCAATGACGTCGAGCGGAAGTGGAATCTTCTGGGCTCGCGGATCATTGGGTGAAGCCTGAGCGAAGTACCACTCTTCAGCGAGCTGAAGCACGTCGTGCCACATGATCACGTGGGCGCTGAGAATCTCGCCCGAACGAGGGTCGTTGACGTGCGGGCCCATTGCGTTGGCGATCTGAAGGGGTGCCCACCGAATCGTGCTGTAGCGAACGTCTTCCGCGCTCCAATTAGGATCGTTCGGAGCGGGTTCGCATCGGATTGCATTCTTGAAGCCAGCGGCTTCAAATGCGACATTCCACTCTTCGACACCGGCCTTAACGTATGGGTGCCACTTGGCCGGAACTTCCTTGGCAATGTAGTAGATGATCGGCTTGACCGGTTCGCTAAGCGCTTCGCGCGGGTTCTTCTTTTCGAGGCGATACCGTGTGATGAACTCGAACTCCTTGGCTCGGTTCTGCTCGGCGCCAAAGTCTACGTAGCCATTGCTGAAGTAGCCCACGCGCGAGTCCTTGATTCGGCCCTGCATCGGCTTTTCGGGCAATAGAACCATGCTGTGGTGTAGCACGCCGGTGTTGCTTGGCCGCCCACCTACCCCGCCGCCGCCGAAAGGATTTCTGGCCGCACCGCCGCCGCCGCTCGCCGTTGCCGTCACCTCCACATTGACATTGTCTGGGAAAGCGACGACTCGATCGATAAAGGTGCGCGATGAGTCAAACGCTGCCCCGCCAATCGAGCCGGCCATTGGGAATTCGGGAAGTCCACTTCGGAAGAGCCGCGAAACATCAACAAGAACAGTTCCGTCGGATGAGGTCGCGCGGGGGTCGAATGCCTGAATGATTGGCATCACATTGGACTGCTCGACGGCAGTTTTTGTGTTGCCCGGATCGCTCGATTGAACGTTATAGAAAATTTGTCGCAGAAGCACCTTGTCGCCGCGCTTCTCAAATCGAACGACCCCTTCGCCAACGCTACTGCCGCTGTAGCCCCCATTGGGCGTCGCTTTAAGTTCGATGTACCAAAGAAAATCGCGACCGAACTTATCCTTTGGGATGGCAAAGTAGAGTTGCTCGCCCTTTAAATACGTATCAAGCGCGCCCTTCTTGGCTTCGAAGTCCTTAATAGCTGTAGCAAAGGCATCGTTGTCGGGTGCCTTTGCTTCCGCGCTGGCTGGAGCGGTTGGTTGTTGACCACGCCCCCCTCGCGGGCCAGGACCCTCTTGGATTAACGAAGGTGAAGCTGCTAGTGCAATGAGCAAAGTAAAAGTATTCATGAATCCCTCGCTACGCATTATCGCCCTTTTCTGCGCCAGAGTTCCCGAAGCTGACGATGTCCCAAGTATCATCAGCTTCATTGAACGAGCCAGCAGCCACGCCTCCAATCATCGACCCCGCACAATCAACCGCCATCTTGTGGCGCTGGGCGCTCGTTCTTTCCTTTTTCCTGCTGGTAATCGCGATGACGTTCGATGCACGCGCCCGCAGAACGGCAAAAGCCGAAGAAGGAGTCTCTTCCACCGATCTTTTGCCGGTCCAACTCGCGCTTCAGATGGAGAGCCTCGCCCGGTTTAGCGAATCAAATGGCAGCCCGGAGGGGGCAGCGAGCTATCGAAGTTCATCGACGCAGGCCCTAACCGAATCACTTGAATCAGCCTCCAAGCAACGCACGAAGAGCTTTCAAAATGCGGCGTTTTATGCGGCGATTGCCACCTCACTGAAGCAGACTATTCCGAACGATGTCATCCAGAAACTGAGCAAGGAACAATCGCCGCAAGGCAAGGCAGTTTTGGAACTCTACACCTCGCCTAAGCTTTCCGAAAAACGCTCCCGTGAATTGGCAAATCAGGTCACCAAGGTCAATGGGATTGGCTCGATACTAGCGTATCAAGCGCTGGAAAAAGGGGGTGACAAACATGCCATCGAGCAGGCATATCCCAAGGAAAAGTTCCTCATTCTGTTCGGGCTCGGCATGATCATGGTCGCCGGATTGGTTGGTGGCGTCGCTGCTTGGATTTATTACTTCAACAACCGAGACCACGAGGCTTGGAAGGTACTCGACCACCCTTTCTCGTTCGCTACAAACAGCCAAGCTTCAACTCTTGGCGTTCTCGCCGCAGGCCTTTTTGGCCTGTTCATGGTGAATAGCGAAATGTTCGCAAGTGCTTTTGAAGGACAGCCTGAGCACATTATCGTCTTTGGGAGTTCTTTCATCTTTATGCTGATGCTCTTGGGCATCATCTCAGTTCTTCGACTGGGCGGTCGAACCCTATACGCGGGGCTTAATCAAAGCCCATTTTCACTTGGAAAGCAAGTCTTCCTTGGACTGGCCGGCTGGGCCGCCAATTTGCCAGTGATCGTGGTTCTTATCGGCCTGCTATCAAACTGGATCAAGAATAGCAATGCTGATCATCCGATCAACGAAATGCTCTCCGCCGGAGGCGGGCCAGCCGCTGCATTCGCACTCCTCTTTGCCGGTGCGGTCGTTGCGCCAGTTTGGGAAGAGATCGCTTTTCGGGGTGCCCTCTTTGGGGGTCTGCGCGTGGCGCTAAGTCGCTTCAAATTTGGCCTGCCTCTAGCGATCTTCCTGACCAGTTTTGCCTTTGCAGCCATCCATCCGCAGGGGCCAGCTCTTTGGCTGATGCTCGGCTGGCTTAGCGTGACCGGCTGCTTTCTTACCTACCGGACCCGATCGATCGTGCCCGCAATCGTCATGCATGCGGTACACAACGGGATGCTGTTCTTGATGAGCATGACGCTAATGAGCTGATGGAGCGCATTTACCTCGATCATGCCGCTACGACCCCGTTGGACCCACGCGTCCGCGAGGCAATGTTGCCTTGGCTATCGGAGTTTGGAAATCCCTCCAGTTTGAGTTTGGAGGGCAGACGGGCTCGGGCCGCAATCGATGAAGCACGCGAAATCTCCGCCTCACGCTTAGGCTGCTTGTTCGGCGAAGTTCACTTTTTGGCGTCTGGAACAGAGTCATGCAATTTGGCTTTGCTCGGATGCGCTAGGGCAGCCTTACAGAAGGGGATCGGGCGGCCGCGCATTCTGGCAAGTGCAGTTGAGCACCATGCTGTCCTGCATACGGCCCCCATCCTGGCTGAACTCGGGTTCACGCTTGAAACGGTCGCGGTAGATAGGCTCGGACGAGTCGATCTCGATGCACTTTCGGATGCCCTTCGCGACGACGTCCTTTTGGTGAGCGTGATGACGGCCAACAACGAACTGGGAACCCGTCAACCCATCGAAGAGATTTCGCGGTTGACTCGAGAAGTTGGGGCGTACTTCCATACCGATGCCATCCAGACGCTGGGGTGCGACTCAGCCACCGCAGACCAATTGGGCTGCGACCTTCTGTCAGCGACGGCGCACAAGTTCTATGGGCCAAAAGGGGCAGCGCTTCTGTATGTTCGCTCCGGGACTCCGATGTCTCCTATTGTCGTCGGGGGAGGGCAAGAGCGCGAGCAACGAGCCGGCACAGAGAATGTGATGGCAATTGTTGGCCTTGGGGAGGCAATTAAGGTTTCCGGTCCAGACGCCCATGTCTCTGAAGCCCGGGATGCTTTTTACGAGAACTTGGATTGCGATTGGGTTCGGAGTGTGCTGGCGGAAATTCCATGCTTGGCGGGACACGCGCATGTCCGATTCCCCAGTGTCTCTGCAGAAACTCTACTGATAAAGCTGGACCGGATGGGAATCAGTGCGAGCAGTGGGGCGGCTTGTAGCAGCGGTTCAATCGAGCCAAGCCACGTCCTGCTTGCTTGCGGACTACCGGAATCGGAAGCGCGCGAATGCGTCCGGTTTACCTTTGGGAAAGGGCAAGATGCCGAAATCGGTGCAAGAGCCGCGAAGATCGTGAGTGCCGCGCTTGCAGAACTAAATTAGCCGCCATAACGTTCTCGCTGCAAGGAATTGACGAGAATTGCGCTGTATAAGATCAAATTCTGGGCCGTACCACACGAAGGTTAAGAAAAGTTGCACAAAAGCGATTTTTCGCGTGCAAAGCGTCCGAAAGTCCTGTATAAAGAAATATGCTTGAACGTCAAGCTAGAACTAATAAAAAAGCGTTTACGCTTATTGAGCTTCTCGTAGTCATCGCGATTATCGCGATTCTGGCCGCTATTCTGTTCCCCGTGTTTGCTCAGGCAAGGGCCGCGGCCATGAAAACTATCGACATTAGCAACATGCGTCAGATCACCATGGCACACAACATGTATGCCACCGATAATGACGACCATATGCCACGCTCCAACAGCGGGGGATATGTCGGTTGTTGGGGATGCGGGCCACCCGATACCGTCCCTGGCGTCGTCATGATGCCTTACGTCAAGAATGAAGATGTCTTTTACAGTGCTCTAGAACCCTGGGGCAAAGACAAGATGAGAATCATTCGTGACCACGCTTCTGATATGGGTTGGAATGTCAACAACTTGACCGCAGCGCAACGCCTTTACGCGTTGATGGTGCGATCGAATGTTGGATACAACTATCTGTTCTTTAGCCCGTGGCGCAATTTGCCGCAGGCTCAGGGCGGACAGACCTCCTACTCACTCTCCTTGGGTGAGATTGGAAATCCATCAGCCACTCTTCAATGGGCATCAAGCATTTGGTGGCGACTTCCGAGCGGACAGATCTCGGGTGCCGGCAACTGGGTGATCGAAGCACCATGCGACCGCGACATCAACAACAATGTTTTGAAGCCTCGAAACATGTTTGTTGGCCCGGGCAGCGATAACTCAGGCTATCAGTACACCAGCGGTTGGTGTCTGAATACTTGCTCCGTAGCGAACTACTGGTTGGCATACGGCGGCATGTGGCCATTCCACAATCAGCAAAAGACAGGAACGCAACCTGGCCTGAAAGACGGACACGTTGTCGCTGGATTTGCTGACGGTAGTGTGAAGTCCATTTGGGTACGACGAACTATGATGGGTTGCAACCCGTTGGGAACCTTGCAGGGCCGCGTGTTCGACAAGGAAGCCTACATTTGGGATCTCGAATGAACTTTCGCTGGACTATCGCAATAGCGCTGGTGGCGGGCTGTTTGGCGGGATGCGGCGATGCCCCTCCCAAAAAGGAGGAGTCGCTCGACCAGTGGATGAAGGAGAATCCTGATGCGTCGGGTGAAAAGGCTGTGAAAGAAAAACCCGCCGAAGGTGAGCCAGCACCAGTCAAAAAGGGCAAATAACCAAATCGCCAGCCGAAAGGCTGGCGATTCCCTTTGGTTTAGCCGATAAGTTCAATTGAGGTTGCCATGGTAGACTCACCGAGCAACTTTTCAGCAAGGACAATGGGCAAAGAGAACTTCTACTGGACAATCAGAAACCTGGCCAAGAAGTGCTACCGCGCCTTCGTTCCACGAGAAGGCGACAAAGAACGACTTGCCTTCTACAAGCAGTTCATTTCGCGGGACGATGTGGTCTTCGACATCGGCGCTAACATGGGAAATCGAACTAGAATCTTCTTGCGCCTCGGAGCCAGGGTCGTTGCGGTCGAGCCTCAACACAAGTGCTGCATGAGTTTGAGGTCCGAGTTCGGAGACCGAATTCACCTCTTTGAGGGCGGGGCAGGCAAGGAGGTTGGCGTGAAGAAGTTTTATGCCAATGAGTCCACTGTTCTTTCCTCGTTTTCCGAGGATTGGATTGAGACCATGAAGGAGAGTGGTCGCTCTAACGATGCCGCATGGAGCGCCCCCGTCGAGTTACAGATGACCACGCTCGACAAGTTGATTGAACAGCACGGCGTTCCGAAGTTCATTAAGATTGATGTCGAGGGTTATGAGCTCGAGGTGTTGAGTGGACTAACTCAGCCAGCCGAAATGATCTCCTTTGAGTACACGGTGCCCGAAAGCCTTTCGAACCTAATTGCATGTCTGCAGAGAGTGTCATCCATCTACGCGGATGACGTGGAATTCAACTATGCCGTCGCGGAAAACATGTCGTTCGAATCGGACTCATGGCTCTCAGCGGATGACATTATCAAGATCATGAGCGCGGACGACTTCGCGGTAAAAGGATCTGGAGATGTGTACGTTCGGCGACGCAGAACCCACTAAGTGGCTGCCCGAGATGGATTCGAACCACCGTTACCTGGGCCAGAACCAGGCGTCCTGCCACTAGACGATCGGGCAATGCAGGTTCCTTACGATACCATTTTTGAGCTTATTGACTCACAAGGTCACTTTCAATCCCAGTTGTACTGTAGAAGTACGGAGTTTGAGATTCGAACTCGCCAGCACAGGTGTCGACCATTTTAAACACGGCCCCGCCGGAGTGCTCCTTCAGCTTGCCAACGGCAAAGAACCGAGCCAAGAACACTGGATCATTGGCATCGTATTTCGACCAGAAGGCATCGAACTCTGATTTTGCGACTGGGTTGCTGGCAATTGCTACACCAAGGGCCTCGATGCCTCGATCGAATTGCCCTGCTTGAATGGCCTCGGGATTGGCGAGGCCAGACAGCGCTTCCTTCTGCCTCTCCATGTCGGCCACGAGTTCGCCCGTTACACCAAGGTAGCTCGCAATCTGATCATAGCTAAACCCAAGCTCAAACGCGCGACGCAAGACGCTGTCCATGATCTCAGGCGTTGTTGAAAAGCTCTCGAAGTGAAGTAGCGCTTGCTCCACGGCGACCAACTCCTTCATCTTTTCCAAGAACCACGTATCAACCCGACATAGGCGATTGATGCGGCCGATATCCCATCCGCGGCGAAGACCTTCTGCAATAGCCCACAGCCGTTCATCTGTTGGCACACGAATGGCCTGCTCAAGTTCTTCATCGCTTAGGGGTGAGTCAGCAGGCGGCCCACCCATTACAGAACGTCGTCCAGCGAATTTCTCGTGCCAGAGGTCCTTTTGCCGAACCTCAAGTCCTCGAATCGCTTTGAGAAAGGCTGTCTCGAACGATCTATCGATGGCCATGACCTCGCCAGTCGCCTTCATCTGGGTAAAGAGAGTACGGTCACCTGACTCAAACTTATCAAATGGCCATCGAGGAATCTTGACCACGCAGTAATCGAGTGCTGGCTCGAAACAGGCCTTTGTCGTGCCCGTGACCTGGTTCTCGATTTCATCAAGGGTTTTGCCAACCGCGATCTTTGCGGCGACTCGTGCGATGGGATAGCCCGTCGCCTTCGAGGCGAGAGCTGACGACCTGGAAACCCTAGGGTTCACTTCGATGATGTAATAGTCAAAGCTCTCCGGAGAAAGGGCCAACTGAACATTGCATCCTCCCTCGATCTTGAGTGCGCGGATAATCTTCAGTGCCGCGGTTCGCAACATGTGGTATTCAATATCGCTGAGCGTTTGGCTCGGGGCGATCACGATGGAATCCCCAGTGTGAACGCCCATCGGGTCGAAGTTCTCCATGTTGCAGATCGTAATGCAGTTGCCTGCGCCGTCACGCATTACTTCGTACTCGACTTCCTTCCAGCCCAGCAAAGAGCGCTCTACCATGATTTGGGAGCGCATCGAGAGCTTGAGCCCGTTGCTACCAATGGCTCTCAAGTCCTCCCGCGTGGTCGCGATTCCGCCGCCAGTACCACCGAGCGTGTATGCGGGGCGAACGATGCATGGATATGGAACTTCATCCAGAATTGCCTCAAGTTGCTCTTCGGATTCTACGATCCAACTCTCGGGGACGGGTTCGTTCAATTCACGCATAAGGGCCCGAAAAGCCTCTCGATCCTCAGCCTGTTGAATGGCCGATAATGGCGTACCCAGCATCTTCACGTTGTGCTTTTCGAGCACACCCCGTTGAGCTAGAGCCGAGGCCAGATTAAGACCAGTCTGTCCCCCTAAAGTCGGCAAGAGTCCCTCTGGCTTCTCGCGCTCGATGACACGCTCGCAGAACTCGGGCGTTAGCGGCTCAATGTAAACACGATCCGCAGTTTCCTCGTCGGTCATGATTGTTGCGGGGTTGGAATTGATGAGCACAACCTCGTGCCCCTCTTCACGCAGGGACTTGCAGGCTTGAGTTCCGGCATAGTCGAACTCTGCGGCCTGGCCAATCACGATGGGCCCCGATCCAATCACTAGGATCTTCATTCCCATTGATTGTGGCAGGTAGGGCTACTCGCCGGTCGCGCCAAAATTCGCGATGACCACGTCAATGTCGGCTGCGTCGACCTCATTCGAAAGGTCCGCATCGCCGCCAATCCCGTCAACATTTGTCATTCCAAAGTTTGCGATGACGAGATCGATGTCAGCGGCGTCTACTTCTGCACTTAAATCGATATCGCCGTTAGACAGGAGAAGGTTTGCGGTCGTCGAGGGGCTACCTGTCGTGTTTATGACTCCAGACCGCTTGCTAAGCCAAACATTGCCTTGCACGTAACGGACGACATAGGTGCCTCCAGTCGAAGGGTTTGGGTCGGCGATAGTGTAAGTTTGCGTTGGGCTCAGGGCAACGGTTTGCGTACTCAAAAGGGTCACGCCAGCAGCGTCAAAGACCTGAAACGTCGCGGTCTTCGGCAGACGCGAGGAATCGACTTGGTCATCAAACGTGAGCTGCCCCGTGATAACCTTCGCATTTTGGTCGACGAGAAGCGAAATCGCTGGTTGGATGATGCCGTGGCGATTGGCTGGAGTCGGGTCAGATTCTGTGTCCCCGGTATACAACTCGCAGAATGGAAAAGTCGATCCGGAAGTGTTGGTGAAATCCTCAAACGTATAGCTTGGCGTGGGCGTAAATGTGCTTGCATCATCCGCCCAGTAGAGGTCGGTTGAACGAGAAACATTGGTTCCCGGATAGCGCGGCTCGCCGGGGGCCAACATATTGCCAAAGAGCGGTGAGCACACCACTATCGGGTTAAAAGGCGCAAATGTCGATCCAGAATAAGTTCCAAGCTCGACAACGATGGAAGCTGCAGTCGTCGTGTTCATTCCGCCTGGCAGCGCGATCGAGTTGGGCGTTGCACTGAGATCAAAGGGCAGTGCCTTGTATGGGCTCGTCCCAACTGAGAGGTTGGCGATTGTTACCATCACTCCTCCCAAAGCTTGAGATACTGCAGGGCCGTCTCCCGTGTTGTCAAATTTTCGCGCCGTGTAAATCTTGGCGGCAAAGTTGAGACTTCCTGAGGCTGGGGCGGTGGCTGCGGGATTCCAATGAAACGCGATGTATGCACCCTTCGCCAAGCCATATGCGGTACCCGTGTTGAGCGCAGTGACGTCGTTAGCCCACATATACGCCCGATAGTTGCCGGGGATCACCCAAAGGGGCTGTAAAGTCGACGGGGTTGTGCCCGTGGCTGGCAGGGCGTTGGCCTGCGAATTCATGCTGTCGAAAGCATATTTCCAGCTTGCAGCCCGTGCGTTTGCGGGTTCTGGCAATGCTTGAATGGGGCCAATTGGATTCCCAAAGAAATCAAGTGGTGCCCAACCAGTTGCCTCAACCGTTTCGATGAGGGAGGGATCGACGGGCACTGGACTTGGCCGCTGGGCGAATGAACTCGCTGTAAGGCCGGCAATCAGAAACAATGAGGAACGCATGGTCTATTGGAAATCGGTGGCAAGGGTGGTGCCAAATCCACCCGTAAGTGTACACGCAGAACCCTTGTTAGACCAATCTTTCCCTTACTAGGTTCTTGCGAATCGCAATGAGTTCGTTTCTTCAAGGAGGTCATCGAACCACGCCGTCAGCTCGCCTTCCGGGACTGTTCGGCGAAATACGAACCAAGACTCATAGTGGAGGACTGATTCCCCAGTCGCAAGGCGCCGCAGATGCCCTAGTGTCTCGACCTCGAGCATATCGTGCCTGGTGAATGACTCGAAGTTACAGCCGTAGTCCGGATATTGGCCTCGGAGGTCTGCGCCAAAACGCTTCACGAACAAAAATCCGTCAGTCGCATAGCAAGCGATACCCTTTTCGACCAGCGCACCAAACTTGGTGGGGCCATCGATCAGCGGATTTTGCTGCAAACGAACGGCGTCGTTCCCCCAAGTGAACCTAGGATCATCAAAGCGAGTGTAGGGCCAAACCACGATTGGCCGCGAAGGGAGCTTTGATGCCGCCGGAATTGGGGTGGTGACATGGCCGGGAATAATGCACTCTCCGCCGGGCCTCATCACTGTGATTGCCCATGGTGCCGCCTCTTGGGCCACCGGAGAAACGTTGTGGATCTGATGGGCCAATTCCAAGCCGCCAGAAAAGGGCGAGAGATAGAGGGTCTTCTCGAGCATAGACGGCCCCAATGAAGGCCGAAATCCGTAACTCGTCGTCAGCGATGGGTTTTCATCCTGCGCCTGCCCCGTCCAAGTATCAACCTTGCCATTCTCTGGTTCGTATGTTCTGGTCGTCAATTCGGGAGCGGTCCAAAGCCGGTGTCCCCCGTACCCATGGTATCCGGTGAGATTGGTTTGTCCACGCGTTTCGGGTTTTACAAAGAATAAGTTTCCTGAATCCTCAAACTCAAGACCAATGACCCGGGGGCCGACGTCAAGAGTGACGTAAGCCGTGAGATCTCCCGAGCGTAGAGCGGCGCACCGCCAGCCCTCGTACGTGGTTTCGTCCATCGCGTCATTATCCCTCGCGGGTACCCTTTGGGGGTTACATGAAGCTCCACGAGTATCAATCCAAGGACCTCCTTGCCAAGCACGGCGTGACGGTGCCAGGCGGCGAAGTGGCCGACAATCCTGCCGACGCAAAATCTATCGCCGACAGATTTGGCGGCAAAGTGGTGGTCAAGGCTCAAGTCCTAATGGGAGGACGGGGCAAAGCGGGCGGCGTCAAGTTGTTTACTGACTCTCAAGCTGCCTCCGACTTCACCAAGGACCTCATCGGAAAAAGGCTTGTAAGTATCCAGAATCCGGCCGGGATGGTCGTTGAGAAGGTCCTAGTCGCGGAGCAGATCGACATCGCCGAGGAGTACTACCTCAGCGTCCTCATGGATCGAGCGGCTTCAAAACTCGTGGTAATGATCAGCAAAGAAGGCGGAATGGAGATCGAAGAAGTCGCCGAGAAGAACCCAGAGGCTATTGTCAAGGTCCATGTGGATCCGGCCTGGGGGCTTTGCGATTATGAGTTACGAGAGGCCGTAGGTAGGGCAAATATCCCCAACGTGGCCCGGGGACAAATGATTTCTATGATTAAGAAATTGGTCAAAACCTATATTGAGTCGGATGCCGACCTGATTGAGATCAATCCTTGCGCGCTGACTCCGGAAGGCAAGCTCATCGCTGCCGACGCTAAGGTTTCGATCGACGACAATGCCTTGTTCCGGCAATTGGCTTATCAGGAAACCGCCGACGATAGCGCCGAAGACGAGATCGAAGCTGAGGCGGCTCGCCGTGGCATCGCCTACGTTCGCTTAGACGGCGAGGTAGGAATCATTGGAAACGGAGCCGGACTGGTGATGTGTTCGATGGACGAAGTAAAGGCAGCGGGCGGTCAACCCGCGGACTTCCTCGATGTCGGCGGCGGCGCACAGGCCGAACGGGTAAAGAGCTGTGTCGAGTTGGTCATGATGGACCCCAAAGTAAAAGGAATCCTCATCAATATCTTCGGCGGCATCACTCGCTGCGACGAAGTTGCGAAGGGGATCCTACAGGCAATTGAAGAGCTTAAGATCACGATTCCAGTGGTCGCACGCATCGAGGGCACGGCAGCAGAGGCCGGGCGAGCAATTCTTGCGGGGAGCCAAATCGTGCCAGCCCAGTCTATGCAGGAAGCGGCCCAAAAAATCGTTGCCACTACTCGGTAGTCGCAGCGTAACTAATCGCATCGGGGGTCTGGCGGCCCCTTAAGATGTGGTAGCGGGACTTGAGCTCCTGAGTTACCTCTGACGAGTTAGGCATCGCAAGGGCGCCGATGGTAGCGATAACGCAGTTCATCCAAAAGTGGGTGAACCCATTGTTAAACATCATGTTGTTTAAGACAAGGCCGACGGCAAGCGCTCCGAGGAACGCCATCTGCCGACGCTCAAAGGACAGCTTCCGATTTCTGAGGAGTTGGATGCTGGAGAGCATTCCAATCACAATGATCGGCAAGTAGAGGGCGAGCGCCGGTAATCCCCCCCACGAAAGAAGCAAAAGGAAGCCGTTATCGATCATCGTGCCCTGCGTGTAGCGATCGGGAATAACCCGTGAGAGTGTCCAGACCAGGCGATCATCCGGACCAATTCCCGTCCAAGGACGTTCCTCGATAATGTCATAGGCTTGCCGCCAGCCAATCTCTTGCCGATACTGTAGGGTCGTATCAGTGGCTAAGTTTGTTTGGGTGGCATAGCCCAGTCGCTCTCCTGCCACTATCACCAGACCAACCATAAGCACCACAAACGCGGTCAGATACGCCTTTCCAAATTTCGGATCGCGCTTGATAAGCATATAGAGAAAGGTTAGGGTGCAGACGCCGAGCGAAACGTACATCACACGAGACTGTGCAATTAACGCACTAAACAGGAAAAATGATGCCAGCACAAACTCCCAAGGCACGAGCGAACGTCTTAGGAGCCTCGAGCCGATAATTCCCC
Source organism: Chthonomonas sp. (assembly GCA_016788585.1). GTDB lineage: Bacteria > Armatimonadota > Fimbriimonadia > Fimbriimonadales > Fimbriimonadaceae > JAFLBD01. The sequence goes on from JAEURP010000006.1 coordinate 63,061, forward strand.
AACCGAGAATTCCCTGAAACGCGAGCCATTCTGGCCAACTCGCCAATCCGGTGGCCCTAACCGAACCGTATCCGTAGGCATTGGGGTCCGCTGTCAACTCGATGATTCTGGCATTGTAGATGTTCTGCAGGATTAAGGCAGGCGGGACCTTGATGAACTGCAAAACACCGATACCGCAAGACACGCCGAAGAGGACCAGCAGTGCATTCAAGAACCACTTTCGATACTCATGCCAGACGTGTCCAATCAGCGCCGCATTAATGAAACACATCACCGCCGCAATCAGGAAGTAATTTGAGGTTTCAAAGTCATTAGTTCTCGCAAGTTGAGAACTGGCCAAATAGGAGCAAACCGTCAGCCACACTTGGAGGAGAAGTAAGAACCGAATTGGCCAAATCAGCTTGATTGGAATTCCAAGGCGCCACCATGTGATGATCGCACATAGGATCGAGCTTAACATCAAGTACCGCAAGCTCGACGCCACGACATTGCTTGGAGGCAACATCATGAACAACAATGGAAACCCAATGTTGATGAAGTTCCAGTAAAGAAGCACTCGCGTGGAACGGAGGAGGGAAACTAACCTTCCCTCCTCCATTCGCCGACGCAATTGCTCAGGTGTCTGAGCGGCCCGATCTATCTTCGCTCGAAGCGGAGCCTGTTCCATGCTAATTAGGTGGCTTTTGCGTAACCTTGTGCGTTGGCAAATGGCTCGTCGTTGGCTGATGCATCCGTAAGGACTAGGCTCACTTCCTTAGCACCGGCTCTTGTCAAGAGTTCATAGCCATTTGGAATCTGAGCATAGTTCGTTGAGTTGGCAGAAACCACCATGTAGACCTCGTCAACGTCGCCGGCCATTCTCGCCGCATCTGCAAACATATCGCAAGGCGGGAGATCGAAGACGATGATATCGGCACCTGTGCGAAGCTGGCCGAGTACTGCGCTCACTTCTTCTTCTGACCGCTCTGTCAAAGACTTCAGGGCATTGGTGCCCGTCGGAAGGAAGGCCAAGTTGGCGTGCGGAGTGGCCATGATCGTCTCCGTTCCATCGCCGGGTAGCGAGCGCTTGTCGAACAAATCACTCAAACCAAAGCGACCCTCAGCTTCAAATGCCTTCGTCGCCAAAGCGCGAACCGGATCGGCGTCGACGAGAATGACTTTCTTACCTCCAGCGGCCAAAGCCATGGCGAACTGCAGTGCCGCGCTGGTTCGACCAGCAACGGAGCCAACACCCGTGAACATCACAACGCGAGGCAAGGCATGCTCCTTCGCCAAGAAGGTGAAGGCCATGTGGCGGAAGCTCTCGCTTGGCCGACCGCCCTCACCCGAGTAGAACCGAAGGCCTTTTTGCTTGCCGCGGCCCATTGCAGGGATGGTTGCAACAACTGGAAGACCGGTGAGCTCGGACAATTGCTGTGAGGTATGAACCCGCAGGCGCATGGCCTCGACACCAAAGCTGTAGATCAAGCCTACGCAGAGCCCGGCGATCGTTCCGATAAATAGGTACTTCGAGACGTCTGGTGCAACCGGTTGCTCAAATGCACGAGCAGGGTTAATTACCGTCGCGACACGGGCATAGTTCGTTTCGCGGCTTCGAAGCTCATCCAATTGCGCCTTGACTCGGCGATAGTTGCTATCGGCCAATGTCAAATCACGAGTGAGTTGGCGAATCTGCGCTTCGGTCGTTGGCAGAGTTCGCAACCGCTCGTTAACTTCGTTCTGAAAACCTTCTGCACCAGAAACCTGACGTCGGAATCCGTCCGCGCGTGCCTTCGCCGTAATGTAAGACTGCTGCAGCGTTTGATAGGCTGGATTGATCGAACTGCTAGAAGCAACTGTGGTCAGATCCTCGCCCTTGGCCTTTTCAAGTTCCGCCATCAGAGCCCGTGTATTTCGAGCGGCCTCGACGACACGTGGATGATCTTCGAAATATCGAGTTCGTAACCGCTCTAATTCCTGTCTTGCCAGCGTAAGCTGAGATTCAACGCTTGCGACTTTCGATGACTGCTGTTTGGTCGAACTGCCATCGATGTTCTCTGGCATTGAATTTAACTGTTGTTCGAGGCTCGCAACTTCAGCATCAGCCGCTTCGGAGAGCGCCCGATACTCTTGCAGCTTCTCAAAGGCCTTCGCCTCCAAGCCAGTCGCTGATGCGTTGCTGGTTGTAATGTCGACGATCGCCTGCTCAGCCGCGTACTGCTTGTACTTCTCTTCAGCTTCAGATAGAGCCTTTTTCGATGCCGTCTCCTGGGCGGAAAGGTATCGAATTGCGTTCTGAAGACCGTTTTGCGCATTGGTCTTTCGGAAGTCGTTATAGACCTCGGTAACCTGGGCGCAAATTTCTTGGGCGAGGTCACGGTCATTTGCATGAACGCGAATCGTGGCGACACTTCCCTCCAGGGTTGCAGTAGCCCGAGTTTCTGGGGTCAGCACGTCGTACATCAGGTACAAGCGCACAAAGTCATTCATCAATTCAGGTTGGTTCTTGGCCTGAGCGACATTTCGAAGGGCTTGATAGAAAATCGAGTTCGAGCGAACCACTTGAAGTTCAGTTTGTGGATCGTCTGCCTGACCAACATTCAGAATTCGCTGAACGTCGGGGGTGAGAGTCGCCTGCGCGTTACTAACGGCGGCGCCACCCAGAAGTAGTTCGGCCGTGGCCTCATAGATCTTTGGAGTGAACCAGGCGAGAACCCCGCCAGCTAGAAGCCCGAGGACCGCAAAGATCAATCCTCGCTTGAAGTGAAACTTGAACATAGATTTCCTATCGACGTAATGCCTGCCAGAAGCAACAAGCGGCGGGGCAAAGATGCTCCCGAAAACTCGCTAATGATACTGGATTCATATTAGAGACGGAGTTTCCCCACTAACTTTCTCGGACAAGTTGCTCCAATTCAGAAGGGGTTTAGACCTTACGGTCCGTGATTAATGTGAAAATCCCACCCCAGTAGTCGACCAAAATTCGACGCCACAACCGCCTTGGCTCGTTGCAAAGGCGAAAGAGCCACTCCAATCCAACCGATTGCATCCAAATAGGCGCCCGCTTCACCATGCCTCCGAGCATCTCGAAAGTGCCTCCGTTGGGGATGATGACGGCATTGGGCATTCGCTTTTGAAGCTCCATGGCAAAAATGTCCTGTTTGGGGATACCAAGGGCGATGAATAGTAACCGACGACCTGCGAACTGTTCGGCAAGGTCGTCGAAGACTTGGTCGCTAGGCGTCAGGATCGCAGCATTAACCAGAACGCGCAACCCAACGGGAGCATCGAGCTTTTCTAAGGCGAGGGTTGGATTTTTGCCGCCGATGATCCCAATGAGGTTGGGATCGACCCTTCGCAACAGGTCGGCCGTAAGATCGACTCCGGTAACGCGAGTGATCTTTCGCAGCTTTCGACGATTGATTGCCCACACGATAGGCATCCCATCGGGCACGATCATATCGGCCGACCGCATCCACTCTGCGTACTCTGGGTTCCTCTTCGATCGGGCAAGCCCCTCGACATTTAGAGTGACCATTCTTGTTCCAATCCCCTGCTCGACACGACGAGTGATCTCGTCCGTAACCTCATTGGGCAACAGCATCGAAATGGGCAACCCGCAGATGTCCGTCGTGGGGCTGTCGACACGATTCATAGAAACTGCACTAACCATAGCCTCAAACCTCGCGAGATGAAGCAACGGAGTAATTCCATTCTACGCCTCTCTCACGGTGAGGTTCCGGCAAATCCCATGCCAAAGCCTGCCCTTACTCGACCGTCACCGACTTGGCAAGGTTCCTCGGCTGGTCGATTTCGCAACCGTTGAGGCGAGCTAAGTGATAGGCCAGCAATTGCATCGGGATGATGCTCAGCAAGGCATTCAGGAACTCAAAGTTAGATCGAGGCAGCCGAACCGTAAACTCCGCGACCTTGGGAATCAGTTCGTCTTCGTCGGTCGTGATTGCCAGGACTTGCCCTCCACGAGCCTGCATTTCTTTGATGTTGCTCGCCAGCTTCTCGCGCATGGTGGACTCTGTGGCCCCCATCACGGCGAAGACGCCCTTCTCTACCAGTGCCAATGGACCATGCTTCATCTCGCCAGCTGGTGATTCTTGGGTAGCGACGTAGGCGATTTCCTTAAGCTTCAAGGCGCCTTCCAGGGATACCAGAGCGTCTGCACCTCGACCCAAGAAGAACGCTAGCTTTGCGTCCCGCATCTTCTCTGCCGCGCGAATAACCTCGCCCTCGGCCAGCATCGCCTTTTCGGCCAGTTCGGGTAGGTCGAGAAGGTCTCGCGTAATCTCTTCAATCCGAACTCCTGGCATCTCTTTCTCCTGGGCAACGTGAAGCATCAAGAGAACGAGTGCGATCACTTGGGCCGTAAACGCCTTGGTGCTGGCTACGCTGATTTCGGGACCAGCCTGAGTGATGATCGTTCGATCGCACTCGCGAGCAATGCTGCTACCGATGACATTCACAATTCCAAGCGTTCGAATTCGACGCTCTTGGCAAAGCTTCAGAGCGGCAAGGGTGTCAGCGGTTTCGCCCGATTGACTGATGAATAGCGCCAGTGAGTTGGGTGAGAGTACTGGATCCCCGTACCGGAACTCACTGGCGTGAAATACATCGGTAGGCAGCCGCAGTAACTTCTCAAACAAGTACTTGCCCATAAGGCCAGCGTGGTAACTCGTTCCGCAAGCTACGATAACAATCCGGTCGGTACTGTTCCAAACGGATTGACCAAAAACATGATCAAGCCTGGCTCGACCCTTCTCGTCGACTCGACCGGCCAAGCACTGCCGAATGACGTCCGGTTGTTCGTGAATCTCCTTCAGCATGAAGTGTTCATAGCCTCCCTTCTCAGCCGCTTCGACGTCCCAGTCGACATGCATCGGCGCTACGTCCATTTGCCGACCATCCAAATCCAGCACCCGAACACCGTCGGGCACGAGCACCGCAATCCGATCGTCTTCGAGCACGATGACGTCTCGGGTGTAAGGTAGAAGCGCTGGAATATCGCTCGCCAACATGGTCTCTCCTTGCCCCAAACCAATGACTAGGGGTGACGCATTGCGAGCGCAGACGATCTTCTCGGGCTCACGCTTGCTCACCACGACGAGAGCATAGGCGCCGCGGAGGCGCTTTACTGCTCGTCGTACGGCCTCTTCCAGAGGCACGCCGTCGGTGTATTCGCTTCCAATGACGTGGGCGGCGACCTCGGTGTCGGTGTCGCTCTTGAAATCACTTCCATGGCCGGCAAGCTCCGACTTCAAGTCGAGATAATTCTCGATAATTCCGTTGTGGATAATCGAAATCTGCTCAAACTGATCGTAGTGGGGATGAGCGTTTTCGTCGGTTGGGGCGCCGTGGGTTGCCCATCTGGAGTGAGCGATCGCTAAATGAACGTCGGGCGTACCGCCAGACATCAGGTTGGTTAGCTCAGAAAGTTTGCCCGCGCGCTTCAGTACATTGATGTCGCCATTTTCAAGGTAAGCGACTCCCGCACTGTCATAACCTCGATACTCAAGTCGCTTGAGTTGGTCAAAAACCACATCGACGGCCTTCCTCGGCCCCACATACCCGGCAATTCCACACATGATCGTATTAACCATTAGTGTATTGGAACTGCTCCCTGCCGCGCTACGTTGTTGTGAAACGTCCTAGGCTTAGCTCATGAATCCCACTCGCGCCATCGTGATTGGCGGCACCTCTGGAATTGGACTCGAAATCGTCCGCCAACTGACCGATCGAGGCGCAAAAGTGGCCGTCGTTGGCAGAGACTTTAGCGAATTGGGCGAGTTCAACGTCATCCAAAAGCTACACGATGTCAAAGACACGGATGCCATTCCACAGGTATTTCTTGACCTGACCGACCAGCTGGGCGGTCTCGACCTTTTCGTATATTCTGCCGGCGTTATGCCCCTAATGCAGCCTAGCGAATTTGACACTCCTAAAGATCTTGAGATCATTTCTGTAAATGTTTCTGGCGCCGTCGCTTGGATGAACCAAGCCGCTTCGCGGTTTTACGGAGCGCAGCACGGGTGCCTAATCGCCATCGGCAGCGTTGCCGGAGACCGCGGGCGCGCCGGGCAACCGGTCTACAATGCCTCCAAGGCCTTCGTCCATACCTATACTGAGTCTCTTCGAAATCGACTGGCCCGTCGAGGCGTGAGCGTCATAACTGTCAAGCCGGGACCAACGAGGACGCGCATGACCGCCTACCATGATCAAAGCAAGATGATGGATCCTGCGGTGGCGGCGAGCAAGGTCCTCCGCCTTATTGGAAGACAGGGTGAGTTTTATTTGAATCCGGTACACGCACTGGTCGGGTTCGTTTTCCGCCACATTCCTGGTTGGCTCATGAGGCGGATTCGCATTTGATGCCGCAGCAGAGCCAAATCGAGTACTTTCATGGATTCGGGCAATCGACTGGTGCCGATGCTTACGTTTTCGCTCCGGAGACTCCAGAGCAGATACTTGAGGTCTTTGAACTTGCTCGGAGTCTAGGAAAAAGCGTTTCGTTTGCGGGGGCAAGGCGAAGCTATGGGTCACCGATGATGACTTCGGAGGGGCTGGTGATCTCTCTTCGAAACTTTGATACGATCGGACCAATCGAAGATGACTCCGTTCTTGTTGGCGGCGGTGTCACGCTTAGCCAACTGTGGCAAGCCGTTGCGCCCCTGGGCTACTGGCCAAATGTTGTCAGCGGTACCTCCAAGATCACCGTTGCGGGTGCAATCGCCATGAATATCCATGGCAAGAATGCTTTTAAGCTCGGCAACATTGGCGAACACGTTTCTGAAATCTCATTAGTCAGTCCCGCTCAGCAGGGCCGCGATCTGGACGCCATTGGTAGCATGGGCCTTTTCGGTGCCATCGTAAGCGCGAGACTCGACCTACAGAGGATCGAGTCGGCAAGCGTCTCGGTCACGGCTCGAGCTCCACGCACGTGGGGTGAGCACCTTCAACTTTTCGACGAATTTGCATCACAGAGCGACTACATGGTGAGTTGGGTCGACCTCCATCATCGGGCGGGGCGAGGCCTATTTCATGCGGCGGAGTACTCGAACTCAGGGTCTCCCTTGACTGCTCGACAGTCGAGGGAGTCACCCCTCTTTGGTGTGGTGCCCAGGGATCAGGCTTGGCTCATGCTAAAAGCCTTGAACAACCCTGCACTCACGAAGGGGTTGAACGCGGCAAAGTACCTTTCCGGGAAGATTCTCGCTGGCAACAAAGCCCATGCGCAAACTCTTGCCGAATTCAACTTCCTGCTTGATGCCTTGCCCGGTTGGGAGCGCGCCTATGCCAATGGGTTAGTACAGTTTCAAGCCTTTGTCCCTTCAGAACGGGCCGAATCGGTGTTTGTTGAACTACAGGATCTGCAGTTTAGGCATAGGATCGTAAGTTCCTTGGGTGTACTCAAAAAGCACCGAGCGAGCCCCCAAGTCCTTCCCTACGCGGTTTATGGCTATTCCCTCGCCCTCGACTTTGGCAAAACCCGTGGTTTAGAGCTCTTATGCCAGGAAATGGCCGAAGCCGTGATAGCGGGAGGAGGGCGATTCTATTTAGCCAAGGACTCGACGCTTACCGCCGATCAGTACCAGCGCTCCCTGCCCGATGGAGCCTTTGCAGAGTTTCGGCAGTTAAAGCAGAAGTACGATCCCGAGAACATCCTGCAGAGCATTCAGTCCCGGCATCTGGGGCTCACCTAGGTATTCTCGAGGAGCCCAATGCCCATTACGCCCCAGCAAGCTGCGGAGTTTGAAGCGGTGCTCGCCCGAACTCGAAAAGCCGTTGTTACCACCCATATGAATCCGGATGGCGACGCCTTCGGCTCGGCTCTGGCGATGAGTTTCTTCCTCGACCGGCGAGGCATCGATCACGAAGTAGTTCATCACGATGGACACACTCCATTCACCTTGAAATTCCTGCCCGGGGTTGAACGCATTCATCAAACATGGAGGGACAGCGAGGAGCCCGACGTGGCAATCGTGCTCGATCTAAATAACCTCGACCGCATTGGCATGCCGCAAAGTGAATTCATCGCTACGGTGCCAACTATGGTGCTAATTGATCACCACGTTCCCCACCAGAGCCCAGGCGATTTACGCCTTGTCGATACCAGTTCGCCCGCCACGTGCCTCATTCTCTTTGAACTCTTTAAGCACATCGGTGCGAAGATCACCCCCGAAATGGCCACCTGCCTGCTGACGGGAATCGTTACCGATACGGGCAGCTTCCGGTACGGAAACACAACTACGGCCGCTGTGGAGGCCGCTGCCGAGCTTTCGGAACTCGGAGCCGATATCGTGAAGATTTCGCAAGAATCTTATATGAAAAAAGAGCTTGCCAGCACCCTCTTACTGGGTACGGGCTTGCACAAGATGCACTTGGAAGAAAATGGGCAACTCGCTTGGACGGTTTTGGATTCGCCGGACTTTGAGGGCGCCGGAGCCAGTGAGGAGCATGCCGAGGGATTGACCAACGAATTGCTCTCGATCAACACCGTCCAAATTGCCGCAGTCATTCGCCAGCCTCCCGGTCGCAAATTGCGAGCCTCGATTCGCTCGCGTGAGCAGTACGATGTCTCAGCGGTCGCTAGACTCTTCAACGGAGGCGGTCATAAGAACGCCGCAGGCTGCACTTTCACCAGTAGCATCCAGGAAGCAGAACGCGATCTCATCGTAGAACTAAAGAAATGCTTGGCATCCTCAACATCGACAAGCCGCAAGGCATAACGTCGCACGACGTGGTCAATCGAGTCCGGCGATCGCTGGGGACTCGTCGGGTTGGGCATGCAGGAACTTTGGATCCACTAGCCACCGGAGCATTAGTCGTCGCCGTTGGACCCGCAACGCGCTTCCTGCAGTACCTGCCCCTCGAACCCAAAGTCTACGAGTTTACGGTGCAGTTTGGGGTCGAAACGAACTCCCAAGATTCAGAAGGCGAGGTAGTTGCCGAGAAACCGGTTCCAAGTGACCTACAAACTCAAATCCTCGACCGGATGCCGCATTTCGCCGGGGAAGTCCTACAGATCCCGCCGATGTTTAGCGCCGTCAAAAGGGAGGGTAAACCGCTGTATCAATTGGCACGCCAAGGAGTCGAGGTCGAGCGTGAGTCGCGCACCGTGTATATCGAGGAATTCACCTTGGTCAAGGTCGAGGGAGCAACCGGTAAGTTTCGTTGCGCATGTTCTGGCGGCACTTATGTTCGGACACTTGCGCATGATCTCGGCCAGATGATTGGCTGCGGTGGGCATGTCACCGAGTTGCGACGAACAGCAGTCGGCCGATTTCGGGTTGAAGATGCGATCGCACTCGAAGACGTATCCTTGGACCACCTCATGCCGCTTGCCGAGGCCTTGTCTCCAATGCCGATGATCCCGCTGAGCGGCGAATTAGCCGGAGATGTCTGGAATGGGAAACGGGTTGGCGTTCGTCCAGTTCCAGAAGAGAAGTATGTTGCACTGCAAGACCCAAAGGGTCGCGTGATCAGCGTTGCCGAAGTCGTGGTCGGTGGGTTCTTGCAACCCACGTGCGTCATCCCCCAAGAGGCTCTTAATGGTGAGCTTTGATCCCAAGACCTCGCGCAGAAAACTAGGCGGTCAATTGGCCTGGTTCCTGTTGTGGGCGTTTGTGACGGCCTGCGGCATCTGGCTCGCTCCAAACCCACAAGGTCATGGAACACACCAGCAGTTGGGATTGCCCCCATGCCCCAGCGTGTTCTTGTTTGGCAGGCTCTGCCCTGGATGCGGCCTCACCACGAGCTTTACCGCAGTAATCCACGGCGATTTGAAGGCCGCATGGAGTGCGAATCCGTTTGGGGTTTTGGGTTACCCGATTTTTACCCTGTCGGCGTGGGCTTGCCTGTACGGATTCGTAAAAGAGAGGCGATTCAACACCGATTCAAAGACAGCTCAATGGCTGATGGGCTCATTCGCAGCAGCCTTTATTGCTTTTGGAATTTACCGAGTGGTCTCGATGCCGGTGCCGAGTGGCCTAGATAGCATCACGCAAACTCGGTAAAAATCGATGGCATTCCACCGGTGTGCCAGAAGAGCGCCTTGGAACCTAACACCCCTTCAGCGGCAAGATTCATGAAGCCATCAAATGCCTTGGCCGTATAAACCGGATCAAGATAGATCCCCTCTGATTCCAGCAATTTTTGCTGTGCCCGACGTCCGCCTTCACTCGGCACGCCGTAGCCTGGCCCGACAAACCGAAGGTCAAGGTCAAACTTGGTGAGCGCTAGACCGCCGGTCCTTTCACCGTACGCTTGGCTGAGAACGGCGAAGTCTTCGACAAGAGTTGGCTCCGGATCGGCCGATATACCGATCACGCGAGTCGCAGTGCCGTGAAAAGCGGTTGCTAGCCCCACGTGAGTGCTCCCGCTACTGCTCGCCACAACAATAGTGTCAAACGTTTCGTTGAGTTCCTTGCTGGCTTGCACAAATGCATGAACACCCTGTGGCGAACTTCCACCAACCGGAACAACTTCTGCGAAAACTCCTTCGTTGTTTAGGTCGCGGCTAATTTGCTCCATAGATTCATACATGTCTTCCCAGTCACCATCGGCTTCCTTGTAGAGTTTTGCGCCAGCCTGAATCGACAACACCTCATTGCCTCGGTAGGTACTGTGACCCTTGGGACGGCCAGCCGCTGAATCAAATGGAAGATCCATCACTGCTGCATGAACTTCAATCCCTACCATTCGTCCAACGACGGCCAATTGGCGGATGAAATTTGAGTCTGATGCTCCGCACGTCACGACCGCGCGAACGCCGCGGCTAAGCCAGTCTGCGACAAGGAACTCGAGCTTTCGGCCCTTGTTCCCGCCCATGGCGAATCCCGTTAAGTCATCGCGCTTTATCCATGCCTCGATCCCTAAGTTGACCCGATCAAGCCGGTGAAGTGGAGTTGGCAAGCAACACAGGTTATATCGGTTCATGGATGTAGCGTACCGGAAGGCATAATGAGACCATGATTCGGTTCCACGCGAAGGTCTTGCGTCCGGCTTCCCAGGAGGAGTGGACCTTTATCAGGCTAACGGATGAAGCAAGCAAAGAATTGCCGTCAAGAGGCATGGTTTCGGTCGAGGGCACGATCGGTAACGCTCCATTTCAAGCGACCCTAGAGCCAGATGGCCAAGGCGGACACTGGCTAAAAATCAAACCTGATCTCCTCCAGGCCGCCGGCGCGAATCCTGGCGACATGGTGGCGCTTGCCATCATGCCAATGAGTCAGGAGCCAGAACCCGAGGTCCCCGACGACTTTGCGACCGCGCTTGCGTCGGCTCCCGACAAAGCTCGCATGACATGGGCTGACATTACACCAGCCGCACGCCGCGATTGGATTTTCTGGATCACGTCGGGCAAGAAGGCCGAAACGCGGGCGAACCGCATCTTAGTGGCGTGCGATAAGCTCGCGAAAGGCAATCGGCGGGCATGCTGCTTCGACCGTTCTGGCATGTACAGTAAGAGCCTCTCCTGCCCGGTTGCCCAAGATGATCAACCATCATAATGAGCTAAATGAAAAAGGGCTGGAAATGGACGATCGGTATTGGGTTGGTTTTGCTGGGCACCATTGGCTATCTCGTTGGTCCCGAAGCCCTTTCTGCGTACCGCTCGGGCTTCTTTGACAAAGAGAAGAAGAAGTTGTACGCGGGTGACACCGTTGATAACCTGCGACGGCTACATACGGCGATGATGCTGTACCACGATAGCGAGGGCCAGTTCCCTTACGCCGCCGGTTGGATGGACGCCATCGAAAACCGCCTTCAAACCAATGATCTTGTGAAAGACGAAGGCAAGAAAAAGCTTCACCGCCCCGAATTTGCCAATAGTCAGGTTCAGTACGGCTACGCCATGAATGATGCGGCGGAGGCGAAATACAAAGACGACCTCCCCAAGGAAACAGAGCTCATTTTTGAAAGCAAATCGACGGAGCGCAATGCCCATGGGGATGCAAAATCTGGGAAAACTGGTACTGCGATCACGATCGAAGGAAAACTGATCCCGGCAAAATAACGTCAGTACGGCAGAAGATGAAATTTGGTCTACTTTTGGTTGGAGCCTTGGTGGCATCGTCCGGGCTAATGTGGCGGTCCTCACAAAGGCAACAACTGCCCAACGAGACACCTAATGTGGTCGAGGCGAGCCAGGCCGGAATTGGTCAACTTGTGCCGATTTCGTCTATCAACCTGCTTGATGGCTCAACAATGGAACTGTCCGATGGCATCACGGTAATCGCGATGACCAGTGCGACCTGCCCGATCAGCCAAAAGTTGACCGAGACAACGAAGCGGTTGGCGAAGACCTACGAAGGCAAAGTACGGTTCGTTTGCGTCAATCCGATGTCCTCAGAATCCGCAAAGGAAGTTCAGTCTCATGCGAAGCACCTTGGCTTGCCATATGCTCACGATTCAAGGATTGCTGGCACATTGGGGGCAAAGACCACGACCGAAGTCTTCGTTCTCGATCGCAACCGAACTCTAATCTACCGAGGAGCCATCGACGATCAGTACAGCATCGGGGCAGCAAAGCCTGTGGCAACTAGCAACTTCCTCGATGACGCTATCACCGCAGCTCTAGTAGGTCGCGAGATCCCGATAAAGGCAACCGAGGCGCCGGGCTGCCTGCTGTCGCTGAAAACGGAGGTTCAAGAACTCAAGCCGACGTATCACAACCGCATTAGCCGGATCATCCAAGACAACTGCTTACGTTGTCACAACAACGATGGAGTCGCGCCGATCAAGCTTGAAACTTATGCTCAGGTTGGGGATCGTGCGCGAATGATCGCCGCTATTACAAAAAGTAGGCGAATGCCACCTTGGTCAGCGGCGCCCGAGTCGGGGCCAAGCAAGTGGGCTAACGATGCCTCACTTTCGCCAGATGACCTGAAGGCGATCGCCGACTGGGCGGCGGCCGGAGCGCCGGAGGGCAATCCAAAAGATGCCCCAACTCCGCGCAAGTGGCCCAAGGAGTGGGGAATTGGAAAACCCGACCTCGTCATCCAATTGCCAGAAGCCATACCAGTGAAGGCGGATGGCGTGATGGACTATGTGTACGTCCGCTATGACCCGAAGCTCACCGAAGACAAGTGGATCACGGCATCACAAATCCTGCCAACCGACCGTAGTGTTGTTCACCATGTTTTGGTCTTTCCAATTCCTCCAGGACAGGAATTTGCCAGCGACAATCGAGGCCTAGCTGGTTTCTTCGCGGGTTACGTGCCGGGTAATGACACCCAGATTTTTCCTGAAGGCTACGCGAAGAAAGTGCCTGCCGGTACCCGATTTGAGTTCCAAATTCACTACACGCCAAACGGAAAGGCGACGAAAGATCAGCTCCGAATGGGGCTCAAGTTTGCAGCAAAGGAGCCCAAACGCGAGATCCGCACTGCAGCCGTAACCACTCTCATGCTCAGCATTCCACCTCATGCATCGAACCACAAGGTCGTGGGACGTCTGCCCGTGATGCGCGATGCCGATCTTTATTCTTTCTTGCCCCACATGCACGTGCGCGGTAAGGCATACCGTTACGAAGTTGAGTACCCAGACGGAAAGACAGAACTCCTCCTCGACATTCCAAAATACGACTTCAACTGGCAGCTTGAGTACAAGCTCAAGAATCCCAAGTTCATTCCCCGGGGCTCCCGCATCATTGGAACCGCATGGTACGACAATAGCGACGATAACCCGGCCAACCCGGACCCATCGCGCCGAGTCACTTGGGGAGAGCAAACCAGCGACGAAATGATGCTGGGGTACATGATGTTCTCTCCACGCTAGCTTCGCCAAGGGTCGCGTACACTAGGGCGACATGCCTCGACCACTTGTATTCGGAAATGGATTGTTCTTGATCCAACTGGACGCAAGGCACCGGATCCGAGACCTTTTCTTTCCTCACGTTGGGCAGTACAACCATTTAGCTGGTCATTCGATCCGAATGGGAGTCTGGCGAGACGGCCAGTTCTCTTGGTGCGACTCGGATGAGTGGGAGATTGAGCAAGCCTACGAGAAGGGAACGATGGTCGGGCGGTCCCGCCTCCGTTGTGAAGGTATGGCAATTGAGCTAGAGCTCGTCGAGCAGATGGCTCCGCGAGAGAGGATATTTCGACGTCAGATTACGCTTTTCAATCGAGGGCCAGCGGCAGAAATTCGAATCTTCTTTTCGCACGATCTGCGCCTGAACGAATCGGATATTGGCGATACGGCGCTTTACCATCCGCAAAGCGGATCGATCGTTCACTACAAGAATAACACCGCGATCGCGTTTAGGGGGAAATGGGGAGATAAAGGAATTTTTCAGTACCGTGCCTCCACAAGGGGCCAAGACCTTTGGGATGATGCTATCGACGGTGAACTGAACATGAACCCAATCGAACAGGGTTCGGTGGGCTCCGTCATGAGCCTTCGATCGAATATAGGGGCGGGCCAGTCGAGCCTTGCCGAGTATTGGATTACGGCACACCCATCGGTCGACGCTCTTCTTGCCCACCATTTTCCTTTTGAGATTGAGCCCGCGCGGGCCCGCGAGCCGCTTCAGAACGATAGCTATGACGAGATGCTACAGCGGTCTCTCGACGTGATCGCAAGCCAATGTGACCGCCATGGTGCCATTTTGGCTGCCAACGATAGCGACATTCTCGAAACCGCACGCGCAACGTACAGCTACCTTTGGATGCGCGATGGAGCCTTGGTTTCGTCGGTTCTCGACAAGACGCATTACTTAGACATCTCAACCAATTTCTTTGAGTTCTCAGCCAAGGTCACTAGTCGACCGCCGATGTTCCGGCACAAGTACAGCCCAGATGGATCTCTTGGCGCAAGTTGGCATCCCTACATTTTCAACGGCGAGCCGATTACTCCTTTTCAGGAAGATTCGACCGCGCTTACGATTTGGGCCATGGCGAGCTATGCGGCAAGAGGGGTGAATCGAAATGCCATTGAGCTTTGGTATCGTTGGGTGCGTCAGTCATGCGACTTCATGGCGACCTATGTGGATGATTCTGGACTTCCCGAACCAAGTTGGGATCTCTGGGAAGAGAGGCGCGGTGTTCACGCGTACACGGCCGCGACGGTGATTGCCGGTCTACGGGCGGGTGCAAGCCTAGCCAAGCAGCTTGGTAAAGAGGCGGACGGCATTCCTTGGCTCGCGGCCGCCGACCGAATGTCGCTTGCCATCAAGGAGCGCATGTGGAATGCGGAGCGCGGATGTTTCACTCGTATGATCGGCGATACCACCGCTGACTCAGCTACGCTGGCTTTTGGTTTGTTTGGTATCTTTCCTCCCGACGATCCGATGGTCGTACAGAATGCAAGCACCATCGAGGAGGTTCTTACCGTTCGAGGCGGGCTAGCGCGATACGAGGACGACTACTACTTCCGCCAACGCGGTGGCTATGCTGGTAATCCATGGGTAATCACGACCATGTGGCTCGCTCAAACCCGAATCCTTCAAGGCAATCTGGAGGCCGCTGAACGCGCGTTGCAATGGGTGCGCGAGCATCAGGCTCCAACGGGAATCTTGGCCGAGCAGTATCACCCGGACACCGGTGCGCCTTTGAGCGTAAGCCCGTTGACGTGGTCTCATGCTGAAGTCGTGCGAACCATACAGATGCTGAGGCATGCGCGAAGTACACTAGGGATATGAGCGTCACCAAGGCAGAGTATCGGGATCTCCAGCGACGCTATGTTGGTCCGGATTGGCCTGCTGACCACGGCGAAACCATCGAGGTCGAGGCAGTTGCCCAACTCATGGGTGTGCCGACTGATGAGGTTGTGCAGGACCTTGACCAACTTCGGTTGCAAGCCGCTTCTGTTCCCGATACGCTTGCCGCTCACGCGGGCTACACGGGCGAACCCCCGATGAGTGGGAGAAAAGCCATCGTGGCCATGGCGATAATGGTCGCCTTTTGCATGGTCCTCTTTGTGCTGTTGATGGCCTCGATTCAGTACTTTGTTCCGAAAGACAGGAATTTCAACGCACCGCCCGAGCAGAAGTCCGGCGAAGTGCTGATTCAACCTAAGTGAGGTCCAATACCAGCGACCGGTAGCGGCGCGTCACGGCAAAGCCATGCTTTCCATAGTAGTCCACTAGTGTCGTCCAATCGATAATGGTCTGTCGGGCGCCGCGACTTTGCAGAACGAGGAGAGCAGAAGCCAGCAACGCATCGCCCAGTCCCCTCCCTCTGAGGTCCTTGGCGATGCCGATCGGACCCAGCGATCCCCAGCTTGCACCCAGCGATTGACCCCAAACTGCACCCCCAATCGGCAACGCTGTACCGTCCTGCTGGACGAGAGCAAAACCCGCGCAATCGGTCCCCCGAAAGAGGCCAATGACCGTGCTTGGAGAATCCAGATTCCATTTCTCCAACGTATCGTGCTTCCACCGCCCGGGGAACTCGCCCTCAAAAAAGGCAGACAGAGACATGAGATCGCTGGCTTCACAAGGGCGAACAACGAACTCATCGCCAGCAAGTGCTTCGAGGGACCCTGCTGGCGCTTCGTAGGTGGAGATATCTCGCTCCAAGTCCACTTGATTGTTGATGAACTGAAACCCCAACTCCACGAGAATTTGACCCAATTCCGTCCAGTCCTCAGGAGCCCCAGGAAAGAAATGGCGGCTATCCTGTCCAAACAACAGCTTTTGAACCCCTTGTGCCTTCAGGCTTTCAACAACGGGGACCATGAGCTCGCGTACGGCATCAAAGTGCTGAAAGCAAAGAATGCTGAGATGGGCTTGTGTTGGCTCTTGAAATGGCGCGGCTTTCTTGATCGCCGCGGCAGCGACAAGAGATCGATTAAAGACGAGCCACTTCGACGCTGACATATCGAGCAAGGCCGACTGACGCAAATGCGATTCAAACAGCGCTTTGGTTAAGCGAAACTTATTTGGAGACGTTCGCTCGTGGAGATCGAACAAAACATCGTAGTCCAGAAACTCCCAGTTGCCCAGCACTAGGCAGCCAATCGCCGGAGTTGTTCGGCATAGCGATTGAGAGCCTCGCGAGTTCGCATGATGCGACCGATCATGGTGCCGTCGTCGCTTCGGAGTTGCTCTTGCAGAGTGGGAGCCGCATAGAGTGCTTCAAAAGCATCGGTGGACTTCCCGTAGAGATCCAGCGGAGCCCGCGTATCAGCAACTTCGATATCCAAGAAAGCCACTACTAGCTGGCTGAGCGAAGAGTAATTACCTTGCATCCAAGCCCGTATAGCCTGATACCTCTCTTCGAGATGGGCCGTCGGTCCATACTGGGCCGAATCGCAGAGCAAATCGACGAGATCCTCATACTTCGTATAGAACTCAGCTAATTGTTCCTGCCGCTCACGGACCGAAATCTCACCTACGCGAATCCGTTGGTCTGCCAAGGTCTTGCGCTTGTCCAACGCAACATTTGCCACTCGCTTTGGAATAGACCGGAACCAAGCCCAAGTACTTTGAGCCGGAATGAGATCGCCTTGCTGTTGCGTGAGGTGGTTCATTTGCTTTGCTCTACGTAGTTCACTTTAAGATCGCGAATCAGATTGCGCATCTGTCGCTTATCTTCTTCGTCTAATTCGCTCTCGAGGGTCTTGGCGACAGACTCTGCGACATCGATCGCCACTCGGGCCTGAGCCAAATCTCGCTCAACCTTACCTGTCATGGGATCGGCTTGCAATCCCATTTTTTGCCAAGCAATGGCCGCCAGTTGGTCGGTCATCACGGCAAGAAAGCCATGGACGTTTAGGGGCTGGGGAGTCGTCTCCGCCTGCGAATCAGACATGAACAGTTTTATAGACGCTTTAGAAATCGAGTTGGTGGCAATGAAAAGAGCCGCCAGCAGTGCACTTGCTGGCGACTCGCATTGACGAGCTTCTTATGCCTTCTTTCGGCGTCGAAGCATTGCGGCTACACCCAATCCAAGGGCAGCCATTGTCGTCGGTTCGGGAACGACAAGATAGGTGCTGACTGGTTCCAAGACCGTTTGTTGGTCGGGAGCCGAGATTTGGCCGGTTGACTGATTGAGCGGATCCCAAGCGCTGTCATTTCCGCCACCACCGGTTGTTGTCGCATCGAAGAAGAATAAGTCTCCGACGCTCATTCCAAGGCTGGCGAGCGAAAAGGTATACGAGACGCTCGGGCCAGAAATAAGCATACTGCTCGGACCAGTCGGCCCTCCCCAACTCATCCCATCGTACTTCCAAGCCTGCCCATTTCCGCCGCCGTCAACCCAACCACCAATGAAGGCGCTTGCGCCGCCATTAAGGCTGTAGGGTCGGTTCCAAGCGTTACCGCCAGTAGTTGGATCTCCTTGAACGCGAATGATCGCGTTTACCTTGATCCAATCTGGTGAAGTGATGGAAGGGCTGTTCGTCGTGAACTTGAAGGTGATGTCGGAGGCCGTGTTCGTGATTTCAACACTCGCAAGGTCGACGTTTGGATTGCCATAGCCTGTCATAGGAGCATTGCAATCGCCCAGAGCGTCGGTGTAAACGACCGCCCATGCCGACGTAGCCATACTGCCCAACAAGGCAAAAGAAAGAATAGATTTCATTACTCTAGAGTCTCCAACTGACTGGGAGCTGCTGGGGACGTTTTTACCGCCCCCCGAAAGCTTTGGAGTAGCAGCATGCTTCCGCAGTCATATTCATTTTATAGTACTTGTGAATACGTATTCGCAGTAAAAATACTGGGATTGATGATTCTCTTCGATCTTATGACGTAGTGAAAAGCCCCCTCGAACTTCGAGGGGGCCAACTGCTTAGACTGCTAATCAGGAATTAGCCATCAATGTTGCCGAAGTTGGCAATGACGATATCGATGTCAGCGGCATCAACCTCGCCCGAAGCATCAGCGTCGCTGTTGGGATTCCCAACGCCGCCTGGCCAGACATCGCCAAAGTTGGCAATCACCTGGTCGATGTCAGCAGCATCGACTTCGCCACTGGTATCCACGTCGCCGTTCTGCATGGCAACAGCGCCGATGGCTTGGTTCGCGCCAGTAAGGCTAACTGGAACAGTCTTCTGCAAGAACGATGAACCATCGAAAACGATCGATGCCGATACCGCACCGTAATCTGGAACATCGATGCTAAACCCTGCGTTTGCGGAAGTCGCAAGGATTGAACCAGTAGTAATCGCCGAGGTGCCCAGCATCACAGCATAACGAATCTCTCGCGAGTTGTTCATTACGACATCGTTGAGCTGCAAGTTGCCGGAGATTGTCTGATTGGGAACATTCAGTAGACAGGCGTAGGCAAGGTTGCCCGAAGTCGTAATCTGTTGATCAGGAGCGGTGATCTGATTCTGGAACATCGAAATAGGATCCCATGCACCATCATCATCATCGCCACCCGTCGTGGTCGCCTCGAAGTGGATCGAATCGCCGAGTTGCAAGCCCAGCGTCGACAGCAGGACCTGGTAGGTGGCCGTGTTACCACTCATCGTCGAGATCATTCCTGGCGTACCGAGCCAGGTTGCACCTGCTGGAGATCCGAGACCAAAGTCAGTCCCATTCCAAGTTCGGGCTTCAAATCCGCCAAAAGCACCATCACACCAGCCACCAATCCAGCGGTTGGAACCGCCTGCGATGTTGAACAAGCGTGGCCAACCTGTGGACGGTCCAGTGTTCACACCGAATCCTTGATCCGGGCCGCGAATTGCCATCACGCACTTAATCCAGCCTGGAGATTGAATATCTGGGCCAGCAGTTGTGAAAATGAGATTGAGTCGCGGGGCATTTCCATTGGCTGGGTCGAGATCAGTAAAAATCTCTAGGCCAAGGAGATCCACATTGGGATTGCCGTAGGTCGTCATCGGCGCGTTGCAGTCGCCGCTTACATCGCCAAACTTGACGGCCATCGCCGGAGCGACCGCACAAACAAGCGCCATTGCTAAGAGTTGCTTCATTGTATTTGTTGCCTCAAAACTTCGTCGTTGAACCCATCAAGCATCATGCCAATCGCCCATCCGTTGGCACACACGACGCAAGAAGCGTACGACGACATAATACTTCAAGTGTGAATACGTATACACAACTTTTTTTTGCCCATTTTGAGCCCGAGGGGCTTTTCTAGCAGAATTACCGGGGATCGAGGGTTGCTAGCTCTTCTTCGACTTCTTGAATGGTTGACTCCAGCAAGTTCAACATGCTCTCGCAAGCCGCGACGGGGCCGCCTGTATAGGGCCAAATGAGCTGACCACGAGTAAAGTAGCAATCGCGATTCTGTCGACTCATGAGATTCCAGACTCTTGGGTTGATATCAGCACTCTGTTTGAGGGTTACGGCAATCCTTCCGCCATTACCGTCGACCTTTTCGATCTTCAATTGATGAGCCCGCAAACGCAGCCGCATGATCCAGAAGGCGCGCTTTACTTCGTCGGGTGCGCGACCATAGCGATCCTGAATCTCGCCCTCGATCTTGCCGAGTTCCTCCTTTGTTCGGCTACTCATCATGATTTTATAAAAATATAATCTCTGGCCCTGATCTTCTATATAAGATTCAGGAATCAGTGCTTTAGTGGGCAGATCGAGCGCGGGCAGCGGCTCGATACCTTCAAGGGGATCGCGGTAAGCAGTGCCGGCTCCCGCTCCATCGGCGTGAGCCTTGAGGAACTTGATTTCTTCGCCAATGAGCTGGGTGAAGAGGTCATAACCCACTGATGCCATCGTGCCGTGCTGCTTTGCCCCCAAGAGATCACCGGCACCACGAATCTGCAAATCTCGAAAGGCTAGGTTGTAGCCACTGCCAAGTGTGCTGAATTCCTGCAAGGCTTGTAGACGATTAAGCGCACCCTCAGTGAGTTCTTTACCGCCTGAGTGAAGCAGGTAGGCGTAGGCCTGGCGGTCGGATCGCCCAACCCTCCCACGAAGCTGATAGAGCTGGGCCAAACCCATTTTGTCGGCATCTTCGACAATCAGCGTGTTCGCATTGGGTATGTCGAGGCCGCTTTCCACGATCGTTGTGGACAGGAGGACATCGGCCTCGCCCTTGATAAACCCGATCATGACCGGCTCCAACTCTTGCTCGCTCATTTGCCCGTGGCCAACTACGATTCGGGCATTCGGAACAATTTTCTTGAGTTGTTCGTGAACGTGATGGATGCCCCTCACCCGATTGAAAACGTAATAGACTTGCCCACCTCGCGCCATCTCGCGCAGGATTGCCTCCTTCACCACTTCGCGGCTGAATGGACGAACAAAAGTGCGAATCGGCAGGCGGCCCGGCGGCGGGTCAGTGATCAGCGACATTTGGCGCAGGTCCATGAGGGCCATGCTGAGCGTGCGAGGAATTGGCGTGGCCGACAGCACCATCACGTCGACGGACACGCGCAGCTTCTTGAGCACCTCCTTTTGCTTGACACCGAACTTCTGCTCTTCGTCAATGATGACCATTCCAAGGTCTTTGAATTTGATGTCTTGGCTCAAGAGCGCATGGGTGCCGATCACCAAATTACATTCGCCAGACTCGATGGCTTCTAGGGTTTGCTTTCGCTCGGCTCCAGTTCGAAACCGGTTCAACAAATCTAGTTGGAGCGGGAATGCCCCCAGTCTTTCTCGAAAGTTTCGAAAATGTTGCTCGCTCAGAATGGTTGTAGGGCAAAGAACAGCGACTTGCTTCCCTGCTTGGGCCACCTTGAATGCCGCACGAATCGCAACCTCGGTCTTTCCAAAGCCGACATCGCCACAAACCAGGCGATCCATCGGGAAGTCATTATTCAGATCCCTCTTCACTTCCTGGATCGCGGCTAGCTGGCTCGCCGTCTCCACGTAGGGAAATGTCGCTTCCATCTCCCCCTGCCAAGGGGAGTCCGGGCCGAAAGGGGGGCGCTCGACAGTTTTCCGCTCTGCGTAGAGTTTCGTCAAGTCTCGGGCGAATTCCCGCGCCTCCTCGCGAGCTTTTTTGACTGTACGCTGCCATTCACCACCCGTCAACCGGTTGAGCTTTGGCGCGGCATCACTTGGATTCAGATATTTCTGAATCCGGTCAAGTTGGTCGGCCGGAACATAGAGTTTGTCGGGCACCGCGTACTGGATGAACAAGTACTCTTTTTCAACACCCGCAACGGTACGCTTTGTGAGCCCCTGGAAAACCCCGATACCGAAGTTGATATGAACCACATAGTCGCCCTCCTTGAGGTCGAGAACGGTGGTGATTGGCAGACCTTCGTTGAACTTGCGCTGAGGAAGCTTTAGCCGGCCCACTCCAAACAACTCCTGATCGGTAATCAGGACTTGCTTGCTCGGCGTATGGACAAAGCCACCGGCCATATTCCCGGCCAAGATATGGAGTCCTGGCTGTCCGATTGTCTCGGCTTGGGCATCCGAAGCAAAGAAATCAACCTGCTCTAGCATCGCCCTTGCTCGGGTCGGCTGGTCGGTCGCAACAAGGATTCGAAACGCTTGCTCTTGCCAACTCTTAATGCCTTGGACCAATTGGGCCGCCTGCCCGCGGTATGGCTCCATCGAAAGGGCTTCGATTTCAAAGCTCTCTTTGGATTTGAGCCAATCCGGCAATTCAGCGAGATTCGTCATCGCTAGCCAAGGCTCACGTGTCGCCATCCTTTCTGGCGGGAGCATGAAGTCATGAGCTGAAGACTTTAGTATCTCGCCCCGTTCTGCTCTAGCGATGAGGGCTTGCTGAAGATCGTCCTCGGCCCTTGCAGCGATGGGCTCCAACTCAAATGGGTCATCGAGTACGACTAACCCGCCAGCACCGACGAGGTCCAGCGCGCACTCGCTATCGGGATGCAACAACGGACGATAGAGCTCTAGGCGATCGAAGTAGGCTCGCGACCGGAGTGCTTTCATATCGCCTTCGACCAGACTCGTCAGCCGCTCGGCCCCGATTTCACCCAGTTGGCTAGCCTCTGCTCTTAGAGTCGACTCGATAATATCAATGAAGGCAGGTAGATCAGCTTCCGGCGGGTACAGAACTTCACGGCTGGGTGCAAGCTCCAAGTGATCAACTTTGCCGACCGACCGTTGAGAATTGGGGTCGAAAAGCCGAAGAGACTCGACCTTATCGTCAAAAAACTCCAGGCGAGCAGGCTGCTCGATTCCCATCGCGTAAATGTCGAGAATGCCGCCTCTCTGACTGAATTGCCCGGGTACACGAACTGGATCGGCCGGTTCATAGCCAAGGCGAACCAATAGGTCCCTTAGCTCAATTGGATCTACGGTCTCACCGACCTTTACGGATCGGAAGGTCCGCTGCAGCAGTTCGAGCGGGAGAGTGCGCTCCAAAGCAGCTTGGGGTGTCGTGATGACAAAACCTACGCCTTTGTCGATTAGGAATCTCAGTGCACCAATCCGGTCGCTTAGAGCGACTGATTCGGGCATCGCGTCCTCAAACAGCGCCCCGAGTGCACTCGGCAACTGCCTGATGGAATCTTCAGGGACTCCACAGAGAATTAGCTTCGCTTGCCAAGCGAGGGCGCGCTCATGGGTCGAACAAACAAGAAGTACCTTGCGCGGCGATGCCAAGTATTGCGCGGCAAGAAGCGCTGGGCGAGCGTCTGGCGCAACCGAGCGCCACTCCGTTGAAATGGACGGAGGGGTGAGTGCCCCAGAAAGGGGATCCGTTTGATCGAGCTGTGCGACCCACTGGGCGAGACGCATGTGAGTGCAGATGGTACCTAGTCCATCATGATTTGGCGCAGTTGCTGGCTCATCACTGGGGACTTAAGTTTTCTGAGCCCCTTTTGTTCAATTTGCCTGATCCGCTCACGAGTTAGCCCAAAATGCTGAGCTACTTCATCGAGTGCGTGTGCGATACCGTCGGTCAGGCCGTACCGCATCAGGATAATTTCGCGTTCCTTAGGATGAAGAGTTTGCAGTGCTTCTTCGATCCGCTTGCGCATCAAATTGCGAATCGCCCCTTCGGCATCGTGGTCTGATGCGCGGTCTTCGATGAATTCGTACATCGCGCCATCGAAACCCTCTCCGGCTGGCATATCAAGAGATATTGGATCACTGGTCACCCTTAATAGGGCCCTGACCCGAGAAACTGAGCAGTCCATTGCAAGAGCCAGTTCGTCAGCCAATGCCTCGCGACCGAGTTCTTGATGGAGCCTTGCAGCGATTCTCGCCAACTTGGCAATCGCCTCCGAAAGGTGAACGGGCACACGGATCGTCCTCCCCTGATCGAAAATTGCTCGTGAAATGCTCTGGCGAATCCACCAGGTGGCATAGGTGCTGAAGCGGAATCCCTTCTCTGGATCGTATCGCTCGACAGCTTTGATTAGGCCGACATTCCCTTCCTGGATCAAATCGCCCATCGAAAGGCCGCGGCCCGTAAAGCGCTTGGCAATGCTGACTACTAGCCTGAGATTTGCTTCGACGAGTGACTGTCGCGCCTGCTTGCAACCACCGCTCGCCAAGCGAGATAGCTCAATCTCTTGATCCTTGGTTAATAGTGGGGTCCGACCTATCCTTCGCAACCAGATTGCGATTCCATCTTCAGGATCGGTTCGCGAGGAATCAAATCCCGAGGTCCCGTTTACAGAAGCCGATAACATTGCCGCACTAACAGCAGGTTTCTTCCAATCGAAGGAACACTGTGCCTCATACTATACAAGCAAAAACTGCGGCCTGCGAGGAAAGGCGTCAAGATTTCTTGTTTTTTAGTTCTTCGAGGCTCCGCTGAATGATCTCTAGCTTCGAGGCGTCCTCACCCAACCCACCCTTTATTCGTTGTAACTCGCGTTCTGCCTTCTTTTGTTTGAGCCAATTGATTGCGTCCGCAAGTGATTCCTGACTCATGGAAAGGATGGCCTTAGCCTCGAGCATCGCGAAAACATCTTGCACTTCGGGATCGAGTCCCGGAACCCATTGATTGGCTGCGCCGGATGGTGGGCCATCTGACCATTTCGCCAGCAAGAGGGAAGCCACTTGCACTCCTTGTCCAGTAAAGAAAAGGTCTTCTTGGAGGGCAAGAAAGGCTGCCCTTCGCAATTCGGGCATGAGCAAAGCCCGTATCACCTGGCCTTCACTGGCATGGACCGCCGCCTTAGGAACTTTGGTCGCCGTTTGAACGACCGCACGGGCAGGTGCCTTTCTTCTGCGAAGTACTTCACGCTTAATGAGCTTTTCAGCGGCAACCCGATCTCGAATGCCTGGATATAGCCCCGCGAGCTCTGTAGAGTACCGCTCGATTTCCAAAAGGCTCTTAGCACTGGCAAGAATGGAAAACGCTTCGGCCCAAAACTCATCGTGCTCCGGCTTCATTCGTTGCCTCAATTGCTCCATGCGAAACTCGGTTGGGGGTACGGCCGATGCAACTGCTGCCAGTACCGCATCCGGACCACCTGAACGCAAGAGGGTGTCAGGGTCTTGACCATCAGCCATCAGCGCGATCTTGACTTTCACCCCCTGCGCAGTGAGCATCTTCTCCGCTCGGTCGGCGGCGGCTTGACCGGCTTTGTCGGCATCATAAAGAATCACCGCTTCCTGCGCCCATCTTTTGATGAGCGCGACGTGCTCTTCGCTGAGACTGGTGCCGAGCGAAGCCACCGCTTCTTTCACTCCGGCTCTGTGACAGGCGATGACGTCGAGAAACCCCTCGACCAACACGCACCGTCCAGATTCCGACATAACACTTCGGGCGATGTTCATTCCATAAAGTGTTCGGCGCTTTGAGAAGAGAGGCGTATCGCTGCTGTTAATGTACTTTGGAATGCCGTCGCCGATAATGCGCCCGCCAAACGCTACCAATCGGCCCCGTTCATCAAGAATTGGAATTACGAGTCGGCTTCGAAACCGATCAAAGTACCCGCCGCTGGAATCCTTCTCCACCAGAAAGAGCTCCTGACATTCTTGAAGCGAGTAGCCAGCTTTCTTCAAATGATTCGCCAGCAAGTCCCCGGATGGTGGACCAAATCCCAGCCCCCACTCCTTCCGCACGGAAGAATCAAGTCCGCGCCCATCGCAGTAGCTCTTGGCGAGATCGGAGCGCTCGAATTGGTCGACAAAGAACTCTTGTGCAAGGTTCATTGCCGCCTGCCTCCTTTGCCTCAAAGCAATTTCCGGATCGGAGGGACGCCGGCTGAGTTCCACACCCGCCTCGGCAGCAAGCACTTCTAGCGCTTCTCGAAAAGTGAGCCGATCCAACTCCATGACGAAGTTGAAAACGTCGCCCTTTGCCCCACAGGACCAACAGCGGTATGTCCCGGTTGAGGGATTTACGCTAAACGAGGGGTTCTTATCGTCATGAAAGGGGCAGAGGCCAGTGAAGCCTCTGCCCGTTTTCTTCAGATTGACACGCCGTTCAATGACGTTGACGATGTTGATCCGCGAACGGACTTTTTCAACGTCGTCCGACACGACCGCTTAGGCCTTTCCGGCGGCCACGACCACACCAGTAACGTGGTGAGGCGTATTTGGGCGAGTTCGAGAAAGTCGGAAAGCGACACGGTCCTTCACGAGGTAACGGACAACAATATTGTCGCCATTAATCTCATAAGCATCCGGCGCACCGTACCTCTTGATCAAGTCGTTAAAGTGCATGTCGAAGGTGATGCCCTTGCGAGTTCGCACCTTGCTGTCTTTCAGTCCAAGCGCTTCGATCTGAACGACTCGGTTGAACTTATCAAAAACAAATCCATAGTGAGCATTGGCTCGTTTGTACACCCATCGGGTGAAGAGTGTACGATCACCGCCGCCGCCGCTACCGGAGCCACTGTTTCCGCCACCACCGGCACTTTCGCCACCGGGGCGACTTAGGCCACCACCCTCTGCACCATCCCCGTCCCCTGGACGACGAAGCTGTCGGAATTCAGTGCTACCTGTACCAAATGGATCACCAATGATCTTCGGTGCTGATCCTGGGTTACCCGTGGCCGAAAGGTTTGTGTTCTCCTGCGTAGCCTGACCTGCACCGCCACTCGATCGACCACCGCCGCCGCCGCCACCCGTTCCACCGCCGCCGGAGTTGGCTGCGGCGATCGCCAGGATCTCGTCCGGCGAGCCGTACATGTTCACCACGCGAGTTCCCGTGTCGTACAAACGAATACCAACAAGGCCCGTCTCAGCGGAGGTCGTCCGAGCCGTCGGGCGGGAGGACTGCGCATTGATGAGAACGCCGCTGATGACCAGGGCACCAACCATCAAAGTTCGAAATCGAAACATCTCATCCAGTATGACGGAAGAAACCCACGCAACGGTTACAGGGCTTTTGCGGCATTTTGAACCAAGCCATTCCGGGTATACGTATGAACCATCATGGCAGCTAACTTAACGGTAGAAGCAAGCGACTTTGACACTCGAGTTTTGGGCTCCGACAAGCCTGTGCTCGTCGACTTTTGGGCAGAATGGTGTGGCCCCTGCAAGCAAATTGGCCCTTCGATAGAGGCTCTAGCAACAGAGTTTGCAGGAAAAGCCGATGTCGTTAAGGTCGATGTCGACTCCGCAGGAGACGTGGCGGCTCGGTACGGCATCATGAGCATCCCGGCACTCCTCGTTTTCAAGGACGGTAAGGAAGTTGATCGTATGGTTGGCGCCCAACCCAAGGACGTCATCGCCAACCTCATCAATCGGCACCTCTGAAATCTGAGGCTACGACCATGGCTTACTCGCTAGATGACAAGTTGGTCGTAGCCATTTCATCGCGGGCGCTCTTCGGGTTTGAAGACGCCCATGAGGTCTTCGCAAATGAGGGCGAAGACGCTTATCGAGAACATCAACTGGGTCGCTTGGACGAGCCGGCTCCGCCTGGCGTAGCCTTTCCGCTCGTTCAGAAGTTGTTGCGACTCAATGACGAAGGAGCAAACCGAGTCGAGGTAGTTGTCCTGTCAAGGAACGATCCGGTTTCCGGTCTAAGAGTCTTCAAGAGCGCTGAAGCCCATGGGCTAAATATCTCCCGAGGGGCATTCACCCAAGGGAAATCGCCTTGGCCATACCTGAAGCCATTTCGAGCTGGCCTCTTTCTCAGCGCAGAAGCCGAAGACGTGTGTCAGGCACTCGCCAACGGTATTCCGGCGGCAAGCATCTTCGAAGGCGCATCGAAGCAGGACGGCAACCCGGATGAGATTCGAATCGCCTTTGATGGGGACGCTGTTCTTTTTGGCGATTCCGCCGAGAGGGTTTACCAAGAAGCGGGGCTAGAGCGTTTCTATGAACACGAGAAGGAGCACAAGACGGAACCTCTCGAGCCCGGCCCGTTCGCGCCCTTCCTTAGGGCTTTGCACGAACTGCAAACTGGAAACTTATCGATTGGAATTCGTACCGCTCTCGTAACTGCCCGCAATGCTCCAGCTCACGATCGCGCCATTCGCACCCTAATGAACTGGAATGTACGGGTGGACGAAGCATTTTTCTTGGGGGGCGTCGAAAAAGGAGAAATGCTGGCTGCATTCAATCCCGACTTCTTCTTTGATGATCAGGCCGCTCACATCGAAAGCGCATTACGGAATGACATTGCTGCTGGCCATGTTGTGCACGGCGTACGTAATCAGGGTTCTTGATCATTAGGTAACCTAATTGCATGGCAGAGACCGTGCTCATTCCCCGCATTGCCGTCCTCTACGAGTTGCAGTCGTCCTACCTTGAGCCCAAGCTCAAAAAACTGGGAATCAGCCTCAATACGTTTCATCTTCTAATGGCAATCCAGAACTCGGGCGAGAAAGTCTCACAGATCGAAATCGCCCGTCGTCTCGGCATCTCTCCAGCGACTCTCTCCGAAACGGTGAGCCTCCATATTGGCAAGGGACTTCTCGAGCAAGTCGTCTCCAAGAAGGACCGGCGAGTCAAGTTTCTTCGACTTACGAAGAGTGCGAACTCCAAGGTCAAAGACATTCGCAAGTTACTTAGCAACCTTGAGAAACTGATGCTGGAGGGAATCAGCGGCAGCAATGTCCGTACTGCGGCAACCATCCTCGATGCTGCGATAGAAAACATCGAAAAGACGCTCTAAACTTAGACCTTTCGCCGTCTTGGAAATTGAGAGGACGGCCATGATCCGAATCGTTGGAATCGAACGTAATCAGGACCCGAACCGCGAGTTCATTTTGTTGCAGAATCAGGGCTCATTGCGCCAACTGCTACGAGGTTGCGCAGTCATTCCAGATAGCCGCTGCGACCTTCCATGTGCTTCTGGCTCCATGCACCTCTTTGCCGACGAGACACAAGTCGTGCCCGGGGCATTTATCATGCTCCATACGGGAGTTGGCGAGCCAAAGTGGACAGTTACACGCGACGGATCACGGGTTTATCACGCCTACATGAATCGGTCTTCATGCGTTTGGGAGGAGGTGCACGGCCCACTCCATGTTCTGGGAATTCAGCACACCTACACCGAGCGAGCTACGCAAGCGCTTACGCTCCGTTAAAGTCACCCATCGCCCGCTCAACGCCAGCTTCAATGATCCGCTCGATCGCTCGGACAGACTTGGTCACCACTTCGGCGACGACTTGTCGCTCATCTGGATGAAACTTGTTTAAGACGTGGTCGACCGTTTCGCCTTCCTTACCAATTCCAATTCGAATTCGAGGATAGCCCTGCGTACCCAAAGAGTGGATGATCGATTTATGTCCGTTGTGTCCGCCCGACCCCCCTTCACTTCGAACTCGTAGTCGGCCCAAAGGCAGGTCTAAGTCATCGGCAACAACTACAATTCGTTCGGGCATTAAACCATAACTCTGCACCAAGGCGCTAACGGCCTGACCACTCAAGTTCATGTACGTCATCGGCCTTGCCAGCACGATAGAGACGCCATTTGCCACACCCTCCCCGTAGACGGCTCGGTGCTTCCGATGGGTCAACTTGATCTTGTGCGCTCCTGCCAGAGCCTCCACAACGTCAAATCCTATGTTGTGACGCGTGCCTGCGTACTCCGGGCCTGGATTACCCAGGCCGACAATCATCCACTCGGGTGGAAGTGTTGGTGCCTTGGGCTTGCGTCGGAACACGACATAAGAATACCGCTACCAAACTATGACTAATAATCGTTTGAGTTCCGCAGTGTTTATCCGCTGCTGATTGCCATAAAGTAGCGTATTCTATTTCTTTGCTTTCGATTATTCGTTAAAATTTTGATTTCGCAAGACCCAGAGAGTATCATCTAGCTATGCGCTTCGCCACTAAAGCCATTCGAATTGGGCAGAACCCAGAAAGTGAGCACCGCTCCGTCACCTATCCTCTGTACCAAACCTCGACCTTTGCCTGGGATCAAATCGACGAGGAGCCCAAGGTCGCCTACAGCCGGGTTAATAATCCCAACCGCTTGGTCCTTGAGGAAGTTCTGGCAAGCATGGAAAACGGCACGCATTGTACGTGCTTCAGCAGTGGCATGGCGGCCGTGGTCGCCGCGCTTAGCCTGTTGGAAGCAGGCGATCACGTCCTTGTTGCAAGCGATATCTATGGCGGAACGCATCGCTACATCGCCGACATTTTGCCTAGGCAGGGCATCAGCTATGCCGTGTTCGATGCCTGTTCTCCTGAATCGATCGGCGCGACCGTCACGCCAAAAACAAAGATGGTCGTGTTCGAGAGCCCAACGAACCCCCTACTTCGTGTTTGCGATATTCGAGCGGTCGTCGCAGAGGCCCAGAAGCACGGTCTTATCACGGTTTTCGACAATACCTTTGCGTCCCCGGCTCTTCAGCGGCCACTCGACCTCGGTTGCGACATAGTAATCCACAGCACCACCAAGTACATCACAGGACACAGCGACGTCATCGGCGGCGCACTGATCACGGCGAATCCTGCTTATGGCGAAGCGGCCGCTGAGTGGGTCAAAAACACGGGTGCAAGCCCAAGTCCCTTCGATGCCTGGCTCTGTCTGCGCGGCCTCAAGACTTTGGCGCTTCGCATGGAGCGCCATTCTCAAAATGCCATGCGAATCGCCGAATGGCTGACCCAGCAAGAGGATGTCAAGGCGGTTTACTATCCAGGATTGGCTGATAACCCATTCCACCAGGTGGCAAAGTCGCAAATGGACGGATTCAGCGGGATGTTGTCATTCGAGTTTGGCACCGTTGAAATGGCCAAAACCGCCGCGATGAACACAAAGATCTTCCTGCTTGCCGAGTCCCTCGGAGGTGTCGAATCACTGATTGGCTACCCTACCTTGATGTCGCACGGTTGCATGACCGAAGAAGAGCGAGTCGAGCGCGGCGTTCATCCAAACTTGCTTCGACTCAGTGTGGGAATTGAGGACGCGGACGACCTAATTGAAGATCTAGGCAATGCATTTGCGGTCGCACGACAATCTGCCCGTGTCGCCGCGGTAAAAGTTTAGTAGAATGCCGTTGTGCTAAAGAACTTGCGCTTCGCGCTTCTACTATTGGTTATCGCGGGATGTTCCGGGGGCGAGACCGTCATGGGCGTCGCCGTTTATCCCGGCGCCACAAAGTCTGACAACGCTGGCTTGGCCGCCGAAATGGGTGGCAAGGGGCTCGAAGTGGCGACATTCAAAACGAAGGACGCCCACGCAAAGGTTGCCGAATTCTATAAGTCGAAGTTCACAAAAGAGAAGCCGATGGAACTAAGCTTCGGCGGTGACTCAGTCAGTGTCTTTCGTGCCGAAGATGCCAACACCAAGACAGTGGTGGTGGTGCAACGCAAGAAGGCAGACTCCGAAACCACGATTGAGATTGCCAGCGGCAAGCAAGACGAGAAGTAAGTCTTAGAAACCGGCCCCCGGGGCACCGGGGTAGATGAAGATCGGGGGGTCTTTAACACCTTGCGCGCGCCGCGTTGCTTTCAATCGCTTCACCTCTTCGAGGTTGGAACGCTTTGCATATGGCGGCACGGCTGGCTTTGCAAAGGCTTTTGCGAAGTCGGCCTCAAAACGCTCGATCCTATGGCTGTTGTCGAAGACCATGACGCCTTGGCTCGAGGCCGCCGCGGCCTGAATAGCATTCTGCAGAGCCACTGGATCGGAGCCTAGCGCTTCAATCGAGACACCGGCGATTGTCCAGGCGTCGTCGTTGATCACCCGATTTGCCATGATCGAGGCGGCTTCGACCGTACGACCTTCTGGTCGCCCGGAAATCATGGCATCGAAGATCGTGGCGACTGGATAGTAGCAGCCGGCGATAAACAAATCGAGATAGTCGGCAAACCCCTGAACGCGGAAGGCCCGGGTGAGGAACGGGAAGCCTGCCGTCATTTCGGGCGAACCGTAATTCGCGCCGTAATTGTCGTACTCGCCGTACCAAGAACCGGCATAGATGCCAAATGCGATCTCTCGCTTGTCGCGGATGCGCAGTTCGTTGACTTCGGCCCAGGTTTCATAAACCCACTGCTTCATCTCCCGAGCGCGGAAAGTCCACCAGGCATCCCAATAGCGACCGGGTCGGACGCCGCGTCCCATGTCCCAGTTGTAGGTCGTCTCGAAGACATCCTTCGGCCAGTTCAGCTTGGCGCCGACCAAGCGTTCGAACTTCGCCCGGGTCAGGTCGCTAAAATCGCCGTCCATGCCAGTGAAGCGCAGCCGGTCGTCGTAGAGAATGCCATCAACCGCGTACTTGCCAAGAATCTCTTTTACGAACCCGATCGCTCGCTTGCGAACCCGAGGGTCGTGCGGGTTCATCATGAGCGGCACTTGGTTCTGCTCTTCGCTTGATTTCAAAAACCTTGGCTCAGCGACCATCGAAGCCAGACCCTTGGAAGGGATGATCGTCTTGATCGCCGGTGACACGACCAAAACTCGCTCCCCGGGCTTCAGCGCTTCGCCGTGGTAGGAAGCGACAGACTTGTCAGCCTGGATCAACAGTGCCGGGTGACCCGATGGGGGCTTAGTGTCATAGAGTCCGGCATCGCCGCCGACCAGCGAATTCTTCTGCGGTGCGAGCCTGATGCTCCAAGTTCCAATGCGCAATCTCGGTACGGGTCGATACTGCACACTCTGCATCTCAGGCATGTCGTAGCCTGGCCCGCCCTTGCCGTTGGCGAACTCCTTGCCGGGTTGATTCTTGGCAATCTGGTGACCCTCGCTGAGTGCATTCAAGCACACAAAGAACTTGAGCCCGCGCTTGTGGCACTCGCGCAGCATGATCGCGACCGGGTCGTAGCCTGCGGGCATGCTGTGGGTGCGCCACTGAGTCAGTTGCTCAGTGAATGCACTCGGATAGATCGTGTAGCCGATGATTGGTTTAACGTCGAATACGACCGTGTTGAAGCCTATTCTATGGGCGCGGTCCACGAGGGCGATCACCTTGTCCTCAGTGTTGTAGTTGCCGAGGTTGGCCGTAGTATCTACCCAGAGCATTCGGGCTTGCCAGCCCTTGCTTCTCGCCATTTGCTGGGCGACGCCGATGCCGCCTGCAATCTTGTCTAACTTGACGGCAGGCAGATTTGGAAAAGGCGCCGAGAACTCGAATCTATTCTCGACGCCCACCGGCGGTAGCCCAATCCCTAGCAGTGCGCCCAGCATACAGCCGAGGTTACTCTAGGGTCGAGGCGGGCCGCCGCCAGGCCCCCGCCCCTCTCGCATTCGTATCGGGCCCTCTTGTTGCCCAAACTCCTGCGCCATTCTCGAAATCTGGTTTCGGAACGGCACCGGCAACTGATCCCAAGCTACGAATTTGCCATTTGGGTCCTTACGCGGATCTTGTAGCTGGCGAGAAAGGGTGTAGTTGGGTGCATAGGTGAACGTTAGCGAGTAGCTCATCTGATTCATGAGCTGATACTGCGCTTCCTTCGATTCACTTGAGCCGGAATCAAAGGCGCCAGATCGTTCAGCTGCCAGCTGGAAGAGCGACTTGATCGAAGGCCCCTCTCCGGGCTCCTTGACCACTACAGCTTCTTCTGTTCGCCCCGGCATCGTGATCGCGCCCGCTGAGGGCAGTCCCGATGCCAGCAGGTTGGTCCGCTCGCTTGCCGGATCCATGCCGCCAAACATGCTAAAGCCACCTCCGCCAACGGAGATTGTCATTTCTTGCATCATTCTCGGCTGGTTGGGGCGAGCCAAGCGGGGGCCATCCATGCTCCAAAAAGTCATCTGATGAGCCGCTTCTCGTTGCTTTGGCGAGAGACTGCCTATCGAAAGACTGCCCCCGTTCCTCAGCGTGCTTCGCTGATTGCTGCTTAGTCGACCAAAAAACCGAAGGCCATCGCGACCGCCGCCGAACATCTGCATCGCCCCTTGCATCGAGTTACCGCCACCGATGATGGCCGGATACCCGGATTCGAAGGTTAAGAAGCCAAATCCTGTCATCGCTGGGGCCGTCGCAAAGTAGTTCGCCAAATCGTCCAAACTCACGACCGGATCGCGATTGATGACAGCCAAAAGTCGAGCCAGCGCCTCTCGGTCGACGGCCTCGCGTGCAGCAACTGGCGACATCGGCAAAATGGTGACCCAACCATTTTCATCGGTGATCTCCATGTCGCCATTGCGCAATGCATCCAAAACCATGTTGGTCTTAGGTTCGCCATTTCCAAGTGGCATGATCAGGGTTTGGAAAACGGCATCTGGCAAGACTGCCAACACGTCCCGCTTGTGCCCAGTACTAATGCTCTTGAGGCTGTCAGCCACAAAGAACGACATGGGATCGTATACATCGGGCCGCATGATCTTCGCTCGTAGCCCGTCACTCAACTTGACCGGAGTGGGGGCGGCTCCAGCGGGTGCACCGGCAACCGCGATTCGCGATACTGCGACGGCCTCGCCACCTCCCGAGGCAAACATGAAATTGCCTCCATTTCGACCAAGACTTTGTTGTAAGAGGGAGAGTAGTTCTTTGCTCTCCGGCCGCAATGTCACCGGTTTGCTTTCGACCGCCGGCTCCTGCGCTGTAGCGGGAGCCATCGCCCGTAGCATGGCGCGAGCGGCGCCAAGACTGAAATTACTGGTGGTCAGCGCCTGCCCCTGGGCATTGATCGCGACGAATGTCATGCTGATGCCGTCGCCATTTCCAAACCGAGTCGCAATCAAGAGTGCACGGGTCGCGGGTCCGGTCGGTGCTGTGCCTTGGTTGCCACCACCAGTAATCATGGTGCCCATTTGCCCCAATCTAGAGCCTGCAACCTGGGTAAACACGGCTTGATCCGCCGCCATCCTCTGCGCGAGCTGAACCGTGCCGCCTGGTAACGCCAGTTGCATTTGGGTGGGATTCGTGGCGAATACCTGTCGGCCACCGGCGGGAATCGAGGCCAAAGCATTCATATCCATTTTCGCAACCAATGAGATGATCGCGCGGGCGCCGGGCAACTGGTTTGCAAGTTCCATCACCTTGCGCCAACTATTAGGATCGCGCCCACTCTGAGCCGCCTCGGTCGCCGTTTGGAATTCGTTGGTGAGGCGATTCGCTTCGTCGTTATCGAAGGCGGCGAGCTTGGCATGTGCCTCGACCTGCTTGGCAAGCTCTGCGCGTAAACGGTCGGCGCGAGCCGCAATCTCCTTATTCTTCTGTTGTTGCGCAAGGATGCCAGTTCTCGTGAGGTACCACGTGTCGCCTTCTTTCTTCCATTCGGCACCCATTGCAGCGGCGAGACGGGCCTTCACCTCCTCGACGGGCTTACCGTTGACCGATAGGAAGAGGATTTCCTTTTCGACAGTGGCGCTCGCCTTAAGGTCTTCACCGCTTTGCTTGGCGAGTTCCTTCACAAGGTTTTCCGCTGTCACGCCCATGAAGTCGCCGGTAATGTTGGCAAATGAAGTAACACTGGCCGCCAATGCCGCCAGAACCGATAACGATCTCACTAATCGCATACCCATAGCTACAAGTGTGGACGGTTTAAGAGTTCCAAGTAAACTTCCAAGCGAATGAGAACCGAAACTGATTCCATGGGCGAGATTCGGGTGCCCGCCGATAAGTATTGGGGCGCGCAGACGCAGCGGAGCATCGAAAACTTCCCAATCGGGCGCGATCGGTTCATATGGGGTCGAACGATTATTCGGTCTCTCGGCATTCTTAAGAAGGCGTGTGCCCTGGCAAACAAAGAACTCGGCCAGATTCCGCCCGATGTTGCGGATTTGATTGTTCGCGCCGCGGATGAAGTTATTGAAGGCAAGCTGGACGACCATTTCCCCCTCGTGGTTTGGCAGACGGGCAGCGGCACGCAGAGCAACATGAACGCGAACGAGGTCATCAGCAACCGCGCGATCGAGTTGGCGGGTGGGGTGATGGGCAGCAAGACGCCGGTTCACCCCAATGATCACGTGAATCGAGGCCAGAGCAGTAACGACACGTTCCCGACGGCGATGTATATCGCGGCGGTTTTGGATATCAAAGAGAAGTTAAGCCCCGCAGCCAGGCTCCTCAAAGACACTTTGAGTGCAAAGGCGAAGGAATTTGACTCAATTGTTAAGGTAGGCCGCACGCACTTGCAGGATGCCACGCCAATAACGCTTGGGCAAGAAGTCGACGCATGGAGGATGCAAATAGCATGCGCCATGGATGCTGTTCACAGAGGTTGGAGGGAATTGTTCGCAGTCGCAATTGGCGGAACCGCGGTGGGGACCGGACTGAACACGCATCCGAAGTTTGCCGAATTGGCCGCACACCACATGGCAGAGCTCACTGGCCAACAAATCAAGCCGCACATCAACAAGTTTCTGGCCCTTTCGTCGCATGATGGCCTTGCCGAGACAAGCGCTGGCTTACGAATTCTTGCCGGAGCCCTCATGAAGATGGCCAACGACGTTCGCTGGCTCGCCAGCGGCCCGCGCAATGGCATTGGCGAGATCACGATTCCCGAGAATGAGCCCGGAAGCAGCATCATGCCGGGCAAAGTCAACCCGACCCAGTGCGAGGCCCTCACGATGGTTTGCGTGCAGGTTTATGGCAATGATGCCGCGGTTGCGTTTGCGGCGAGTCAGGGGAATTTCCAGCTCAATGTCTACAAGCCGGTGATGATCCACAACGTTTTGGAGTCCATTGCGCTCCTATCCGACGCGATGATCAGCTTCAACGACCAGTGCGCGGTTGGCATAGAGCCGAATCTTGAGAAGATCAAAGAAAACCTGGATAAGAATCTCATGCTCGTCACCGCGCTCAACCGCCACATCGGCTACGACAAGGCGGCCAGCATCGCGAAGAAGGCGCACAAGGAGGGCACGACTCTTAAGCAGGCCGCCCTCGCCCTCGGTTATCTCACCGAGGAGGAGTTTGACGAATGGGTCATCCCGATGGACATGACAAAACCAAGCGTTTAGAACAAAGTTTTGGCAAAACTGCCTTATACTAAACGTATGAGGACTCTTGCCTTTCTGTCCGTCGCCCTTACCGCTGGCGCAAATGCCAGCTTCGACCTCATCCTCGTCGCCGACAACACTGGCTCCTTCACCGGCCCCGTCACCAGCAAGGTGCACCGCTATGATGGCGACAGTGGCGTCTATCTCGGTTACTTTGATGCCGGCCTCAATCCTATCCAAGACCTTGCCGTCAATGGCGCCACAAACGAGGCCTTCGTCGCCACCATGAATGGCGTGAATGTCTACAACATCGGCACCGGAGCCCTCAAGAGGCAGATCGGTACGGGCAACACCGGTGCCCTCAAAATGCACAATGGCGAGCTTTACCGGACTACCGGCACCCAACTGTTTCGAGTCAACCAAACCACCGGAGCCAACACTCTCGTCAAGACTTGGACAAGCGCAATCAGCGACTTCGCATTCTCCGGCAATGGCAGCTACATGCTGTACAACAGTCCATCCAAGCTTCTTGAAGGGTTCAACTCAAGCGGTGTTCTTGGAACTTCGTTTACCGCTACTGCCCTCTCCGCCTCCACAGGTCGCGTCTCATTCGATGGCGGTAACCCAAATTACTTCTATCTCATGGGCGATGCCCCCGCCCCAACAGCCGGCATCTACTACGGCACCGTGACGGCCGCCGGCACCTATGCCCTTAACAACGCTAATTGGTCGAACACCTTCTTCCAAAGCTTTCTCGACATCGCCCCGTCGCACACCGGATTTTGGATGTATGGCAACACCGGCGGCACCAACGAGCGCTTCCTTGTTCGCATGAACTCCGGCATCGGAGCCGGGGGCGATCACTTCTTCAAGACACCGCAGGTCACGAACGCCGGGCAAATCGCCGTCGTTCTTGCGCCTGAGCCGGGCACGTTTATCGCCGTCGGCGTAGGCGTCGCGGCTTTGCTCAAGCGAAGAAAGCGCCGCTAATATAAAGAAGGCTGGCGCCTTCGCGCCAGCCTTTTTTTGTCTCTCCGCTCCCTTCTTAGGCCGCGAGCTCCACGAAGCCGTCGCCTTCGCCAAAGTAAATCGTCGCTTCGGCGCTGGGTGGGCTGGTGAGCCCGGCCCGCTGGGCGCGAACTCGGTAGGTGCGCTGTTGGCCCGGCGTCGCAAACTCATCGATGAAGGTCCTCTTCGTGGTGTTTCCGCACCAGCCAAAGGCCCCCGCGCCAACCGCCACTTCGATCACATAGGTGGTACCACCGACATTGCCGTTGCTGCCCCACTTTAGGTTGCAGGTGCCATTTGCATAAGGCGAAGCGCTCAGGTCGGTCGGCGTCGTCACTGGGCCAGCTGCCGGCGTGCTCGGCTCGATGCCGAACTTCGCCAAAATCTCCGGAGTCGCCAGCGGATTCGTCTTCACGCGCTGCGCCCAAATGCGAATCGTCTCGGTCGCGGCGGCCAAGGCCTCGTTCTTCACTCCCACCTGATTTCGATAGGCCAGCCTCGCATTCTCGGTCGCGAACAACGCTTCGTCGAAATTGTTGGCCGCCGTCACAATCGCCAGCAGGTCGGCGCCATCGTAGCCCATATTGAGCAACTCAGCATCCGCCCCGGTCATGAACAGCTGAAACTTGGCATTTGCCCCTGCATCGGAGGCAGGTATCACGAATTTGTACTCAGTCATTTTTCCTCGTTGGCCTCATCGGCTAAGAGTTTCATTCCATGGATTTGGAGTTTTATGTCATGGATTTGGAGTTTTATGCCATGGAATTCGAGTTTTATGCCATGGATTTCGAGAGTTACCAGGGTGTTTTCCAATTTGGCGCGGTGGAATACTAGTTTTGCGCGGGGATTTTAGAATTTGGCGGGATGAATGATTGATTTCTGACCTCCCTCTGGTCAAAAAACGCCAACCCAAATTTATTATTTGGGAGTTGCGCCAGGTTCATCTATACTAGAGGCAATGAAGCAGTTTGCCCTTTTTTGTGCCGTTAGCGCGTCGGCCAGTTCTTTTGCGTCGTTCGAGCTGGCCCTCGTATTGCAGACCTATACACCATCGAACGGACCGAATAGCCTGCACGTTACGCGTTGGGACCCGGCGAACCGCGTGAGCTTGGGTCAGTTCACGGTTTTCGATAATTCGACTACGGCCAACCTGGCCTTTAATACGTCGGCCCCCGGCACAGTGGACCTCATTCAATCTCAGTTCAACACCTTGGTAGCGCGCCGCTATAACTACTCGACGGGGCTATTTGTTTCTGAATACAGCACGGGTGTGGCCATGAATTCACTTTCTAGCGGTCGATACGTGAGCAGCAACCTTTTGGTGGCGGGGAACTTTGGCGGGACGCACCAGGCCCGGCTTTATAGCCAAGGCGGTGGTTTGGTTCGGGCTTACACGACGCCCGGCGGCACTACGCTTGCGGTGGACGCGATCACCGTGAGCAGCGGCGTGACCTTTGTTCTGACGCGGCAGGCGGGTACGGTTTCGGGTAACAAATACACCTTGACGAGTCACGCCGCCGGCTCGGGGGCGATTGTTCAGAGCGTGGTGGTCGCCGACAACACGAGTGAGACCCTGCACTCCCTGGTCGCCACGGGCAACGCCATCGCGGTTGGCTCGGCCTACTTTGCTGATCGGCGCATCGTTCCTTACACTGGTACGACGATGTCGAGCGCGTTTGCCGTTGGCGGATATGTGACCGAGACCGCGACTTTGACGCAGGGGCATGGCGACTACATTTGGGGCATTGGCATCGACTCCGTCAACACGCGCATGTATTTCACTACGGCGCGCATTGCCAATTTCTCGGGCAACTATTGGTCCACGAGCAGCACAAACTACGGCACGATTATTGACTCGGCCATGGTTCTAGCGCCCGAGCCGGGGACTTTCTTGGCGATTGGCGTCGGCGTGGCGGCGCTATTGAAGAGAAGAAGGAAGAGCCGCTAAGAATAAAAATTCCCCCCTGCGAGCAGGGGGGAATTCGCGAATCGCAGTTGGGGGTTTTAGCTCTTGGTGAGCGTGCCCGACATGACCGGGGCGTACTTATCGCCCATCTTGAACTCGAGCAAGAAGTGGACGTTCTTGGCGTCTTTGATGGTCATGGTCGCGCGGGTGGTAGTCTTCTCGCCCATGCCGCCATCCCAGGGCTCGCTGTCCCACACGGACTTGTTGCCATCGACGACGCCCCACTCGATGCGCGGGGTGGGCGCCCAATTGGTGAACGACCAGGACTTGTACTTCTTCTTTTCGGGGTCCCAACCGAAGTACATCGTCTCGGTCATCTTCATGCCCTCCATCTCCATGACATTGGCGCTCTTCATGAACTGACCGTCCCACGAGTTCTCCATTTTCATCATGAATTCCATCTTGGGCTGATCGGGCATCTCCCAGGTCATCTTGCCGGACCACTTTCCGATCATTCCCTTAAAGACATCCATCTCCTTGGGGGGCGTCATGGCGGGCATGTCTTGCGCGATAGCCCACAAGGGGAGAAGAAATAACGACGAGATCATCAGCTTTCGCATGTCTGCATTATAACCAGGGCTCGCGTTTGAAACTGCAATGTCAAATACCGTTTAATTACCAGGTAGTTTGCTGCACACTTTTGCAAAAGGCGTGATAGAATGAGCCTTGTAAACCTAACGGGGAGCAATCCCAGTACAGGTTTGTTGTTTGAGGAGTGAAATGAAAAATATTTCTTTGTTGGCCCTTTCCTTGGGCGTCTTGAGCGTGGCGAACGCAGCCACCTTTACCCTGACCGATGGTAACTCGGTAGTCAATGGTGACGACGCTATTGGTCTCTACGATTGGTTCACCGATGGTACTGACCACCTTTACAATCAGGACTACTTCTGGCGCGTCGGCAACACGGCTGAGCAGCGACAGGGTGCGATTGGCCCTGGTGTGATCACGCAGTTCGCTCCAAACATCGCAAACGTAAAGTTTACGGCGGCGGGCCTGTTCAGCATCGACATTACTTACACTCTGATCGGCGGCGCCAATGGTAGCGGCACATCCGACATCGGCGAAGTCGTGCGAATTCGCAATCTTACGAATCAGGCGTTGGACTTCCACCTGTTCGAGTACGATGATTTCGATATTCTCGGCACGGCAGGCGGCGACACCGCGTTCTTCGATGGCAATATCGTGACGCAGTTCGAAATGCCGGTCGTCAGCATGGTCGGAACCGTTCCTACAGCTAACCGATGGCAGATTGGCCCATTCCCTGGCCTCCTCAACGACCTAAACGATGGCGTTGCCACAAACCTGACCAACGGTGTCACTCCTAGCGGCCCCGGCGACATGACCTTTGCATTCCAATGGGATCGAACCATTGCTGCTAACGGCAACTTCATCATGTCGAAGAATAAGCGCATCGAGACCGTACCAGAGCCAGCCACCATGGCAGCTCTTGGGCTTGGCCTCGCGGCGTTGGCTCGCCGACGAAGGAGCAAGTAAAAGCTCCGTCTCTTCTACAACTTTTCGCCCATCCAGTCTCTGGATGGGCGCTTTTTAGTTGGTGAACAGGGGGTGAAGTTGCCCTGTGAGTTGCTTGGTTCGTGGATCGAAGTCGTAGACGCCAACAAACCGGGCATGCGATCCGCCCTGGCAAAT
Organism: Chthonomonas sp.; assembly: GCA_016788585.1. GTDB lineage: Bacteria > Armatimonadota > Fimbriimonadia > Fimbriimonadales > Fimbriimonadaceae > JAFLBD01. The sequence continues at coordinate 104,723 of JAEURP010000006.1, forward strand.
CCATGTTTCGTGATGCCTTAGCGGCTGTTCGAGCACGCTGTGCGAATGCCCACCTAAGATGATATCGAACTCGGGCACTGCCTCGGCAAGCATTTTGTCTTTGCTAAGCCCGATATGGGTGAGTCCGATTACAACGTCGACACTGGGTCGCAATGCGCCAGCCTCCCTTCGTGCCGCCAGGATCGGATCCTCCCACAGATAGGCGCTGGCCGCCCGGGCGGTCATCTTAGCGGTCACCATCGGCACACTGACGCCAATCAAGCCGATCCGCCAGCCACCTCGCTCGAAGACCAGCGAGCCGGGAAGAGGATGGCTGCCGTCACTCTTGGCGGTCAAGTTGGCACACAGTAGCGGGTGCTGGTGCCCCTTTAGCTTGGCTTCAAATGCAGAAGAGAGTAAGTGAGTTTCGCGGTTACCAATCGTTCCAGCATCAATCGGAATTTTTGAGAGTAGGCTCCAAACCTTCTCTTCTCGAGTTGGAATGGCAAGGTTCCCGGCGCTTATCCCGTCGCCCGTTTCGAGGGCCAAGCAAACTTCCGTGCGATGGGCGACGATTAGTGGGATGTGCTCGGGCCGTAGCTTCCCGTGCAAATCATTAAGATGGATGAGCCGAAGGCTAGCCGACGCGATTGGCAAAATAGTCCAGCGCAATCATCGCGACCAAGAATCCGCCAGCCAAATACATGTTAAGTTTGGCAATCTGGTCATCTACCGTCGCACGCCCCTTAAATGTCGTGCGAACCGCTCCACCGCCCGACATCGCATCACCCTTGCTCGTCACCAAAATGAGCACGATGAAGACGGCAGCGATGAGGATGGCTAACCCAAGCAGGAAGTTATAGATCTGTTGGTTCGACACGGCACCAAAATTATACTCCGACGAACCACCTTAGATTCAAGACTCGGGCCAGCTCACTGACGACGTACGCTAGGCTAAGGTATCCCAATAGAATAAAAGGTAAGCCAGAGGAAACGAATCGCTGCCAAGGATTCGGTGCTACAACTGGGTTGTTTTCATACTTTGCAAGCAAGTCTTTGCCCGCGAAGATTCCTGCCTCAAGCTGCTTTCGACTAGGAGGCCGGGTGGTAAACCAATACTGAATGAAGGCGCCCAGCGGACGCCAAAAAAACAGAGTTGCCAATATTGCCACGAGCACCTGCAATTGCGGATCGCCAAACCAATTTCCAAACGCGATCCCAAAAAAGAGGCTCATTCCAGCCGCGAGGTTTGTACCGCACCGCGGGTGAACCCGTGGCATCCTCTTGACAATTTCTGGATGGAGTTCTTCCCCCCTCTCGATGGCGTGAACGACCATGTGCTCAGCGGCGTGGTATCCAGCCAGCGGTGTCAGCCGGATCGCTCCCAAAAAGAGCAGCACAGAAAGGAAGCCAGATACCGATTCGGCGACAGAAATCGATGCACTCGCTCGGATCATGCCGATTCCAACCCAGTTCGACGTATTGAGTGCGACCAAATGGACCAGAGCCAAAAACAAACCAGTCAACGCAAGCGCCCAAAACCCTACTCCGCCTTGCTGGGCACCATTCGTCAGGTAGACCCCCATCGGTGTTGCCATTCCGCCAACCAGGGGCGGACGAATGCCCCGTGGGATGTGGGGAAATAGTCTCGATGGCGTAAGCATGCCGACGAGATTCATCTGTTGGTCGACCACGACCACACACGGGGCTCGTTGGTCTTCGAAGACCCTGAGCGCCTCCGCCCCAGAGGCCCCGGCGAACAACATGGGCAACTTCGTTAAGGGCAAAGAACTCACGCTAGCGGTTTGTTCGAATCCAGCACTCAGTGCCTGGGTGAGATCGCGCTCATCTAGGGCACCGATAATTCGGCTTCCGTCACTCACGGGCAGTGCCGGCAGACCAAGATCTCGCATTCGCTCCGCCGCAAGTTGTAGCGAGCTCTCTACACCGATCGGCACGACGGGCTGACACAAGTTTCCAATAGGTCGCCCCAATAGGGGATTCATCACCGCGGAATCTCCCGAGCGTTAATGAGATCGGTGAGAACTTCATCGATGGTGATACCTTGTGTATCGACGTCGGCTCGGATCATGACACGATGGCGGAGGACGGGAAGGGCAAACTCCTTAACGTCGTCCGGAATCATGAAATCTCTTCCCTTCAGAGCAGCCGTGGCCTTTCCACAAGCCAGAAGAGCCAAACCAGCTCGAGGTGACGCCCCGATATGAATCTCGTGGTGATCCCGGGTAGCAGTCACAATTCCCAAAACGTAGTCCAATATCTTGGGCTCGACCTGAACTCGGTCGGCTTCGGCGCGCATCGCTTGGAGTTGTTCGGCATTTGCCACAGCTTGGATTCCTGCCGCACTCAGATTTTGAGATCGAAAACCCAAATGAAATCTCTGAAGTACTTCCCTTTCCGCTTCCTGCGACGGATACGGGACCAGGACCTTCATCAAGAACCGGTCCTGCTGAGCCTCGGGCAGGGGATAAGTGCCCTCGAATTCGATTGGGTTCTGCGTTGCAAAAACGAGAAATGGGTCGGGCAAGACGTGGCGCTCACCATCGATAGAGCTTTGCCTTTCCTCCATCGCCTCAAGGAGGGCGGCTTGAGTTTTGGGTGGCGTCCGATTGATTTCATCAGCAAGAAGGATATTGGTGAAGATCGGTCCCTTTCGCAGCTTAAACTCAACCGTCTTAGGATCAAAAACGTTAGTTCCGATCACGTCGCTCGGCATGAGGTCGGGTGTGAATTGGATTCTCGTGTACTCTAGATTGAGTGCTTGCGCGATGCTCCGCACCAAGAGAGTTTTAGCCACTCCCGGAACGCCCTCAAGAAGAACATGGCCATTTGCAAGGATGGCAACCAGAACTTGATTAATGAGTGTCGTTTGACCAACTATGGCTTTGCCAACTTCGGTGCGTAATCGCTCTGCGGTCTCAACGACGTTCGTCATGTTCTGAACGAGCGTACACTATCGGGCTGCCATTTGACCCAATGGAACGCCCTAAGGCCCTTGACCGTTCATACTTTGGTGTAGCGCGATCAACAAGGAGTTGGAAACGGACGTCGGAGCAAGGAAAGCTCCACGCGCTACCCTTCACCGAGCTCACTAGTAAATTTGGGGCCAAAGAATCGCCCGGCATTTTCATTGAGTTGCCTGATCATCTGGTCCTTCTCCAAACCCCGTATTTCAGCAAGCTTTGAGGCAATGAACGGCAAAAACTTGGGGTGATTTCGTTGCCCGCGATGCGGTTCGGGCGGTAACCAGGGGGCGTCCGTCTCGATGACGAGCCGGTCTAAGGGAACCCAAGCAAGGACTTCGCGTAGTTCGTCGTTCTTGCGATAGGTTACCGGTCCATCTACGCCGAAATAGCAGCCGATCTCATTGGCCCTTTGTGCCTGCTCCATACTGCCAGCCCAGCAGTGCATCAGATAAGGCTGGCGGGGGCGACCTTCCAAGACGGGCAGTAGCTCGTCATAGGCATCGCGGCAGTGAAAGACCAACGGGGCGCCCAACTCGCCCGCGAGATCGAGCTGAGCCTGCAGAGCGTAGTGTTGCTCTTTCGGGGTGGCCCGATCGCGGTAAAAATCAAGGCCTATCTCTCCGATCGCGATTACCTTGGGGTTAGCCCATAGCAGACGGTATAGATCGAGAGAATCCTGTGAAAAAGTTGAGGCTGCATTAGGGTGATGGCCGACAACAGCCCAAACCGAATCAAACTGCTCTGCTAGTGCCACGGCCCTGCGGGACCATTCTTCGTCAATTCCAATGACGACTAGCCTGTTTACCCCCGCTTCAGTTGCGTCGATAACGGCCTTGGCGGGGTCTGGAAATGCCTCAAAGTCATTTAGGTGGCAATGTGTGTCGATCATTTGCCCAGCTCATCGGCCCTTCGTTGCACTTCATTCATGGACTGTTTAAGTTGAACTCTCGCCACTTCCATGTCCTCGACAATGATCGGTTCGCCAAAAACCACCACGCATCTAGAAAATGGCATCGGGACTAAGAACCGGTCCCAACTCTTAACAAATGACTTACGCTGCGCTGACGAAGACATTGGGACTATGGGAACTCCACTCTTTTTCGCCATTGCCAGAACGCCGTCTTGCACTTCTTCCGCAGGACCGCGCGGACCATCTGGCGTTAGGGCTAAGGAAGTTCCAGCCTTCAGGGCCGAGATCGACTCGATAAGGGCTCTGATACCCTGCCTGCCTGTACTTCCTCGAATGGTTGCCAACCCCAGCCGATCAAAGAGGCGGCTAAGCAGGTCCCCGTCTCTGCTGGGACTCACCAAAGCCGAAACACCCTTCCCTCTCAGAAAGAAAGCGCACACAAATAGGCGGCCATGCCATGAGGCAAAGATCTTCGCCTCACTGGGACTCATATGCGGTTCATACCCCTCTGATCGAATGCGGAGTGTGCGCCCCAAGCCGTAGATGAGCCATTCGAACAAGGGGGTCAGAGCTGTAAGGGTAAGTCTCCGCCAATTTGCCATCAGACCAAACCTCGTGAGCGGGCAATGTCCATCGTGGGGTGGAGGGCAAACTCTTTGGCGAGGATTTCCTTCCACCCTCCGTCGGGCTCGATCAGAATGAGCTCTAGGATTGCATTGGGCCGTTCTGGACTTGCCTCCGCCGCAACACTCTTTAGCAATGCGATTTTCGCTGCCGCATCGGACGACGACGCCAACTTCATTCGGTCCAGGGCTGGAATTGAGTTCAATGCTCCCAAGACGGCAAGTCGCTCTACTGGCAAGGGAGTCTGCTTGAGTCGATACTGAATCTCTCTTGTCCGATCGCCTATCACTTGAGCGGCATCGGCCGCTTTCGCGATTGCAAGGGGGTCCTCTGGTGCTTGGTCAAGAATGGCCTGGGCAGCAACTAGAGCCGCATCGGGGGCACTGGCCTCCGCCGACATGAGTCGCTCATGACTCGCATCAAGCTCGGCCGACTCGGTTGCTCTGAAAACTAATGACATCGCAAGACCGAAAACCAGCCCTCCCAGATGAGCGGCGAATCCGGTGGCACCGGCGTTATCGCCAAGTCGAAAGAACATTCCAACTATTTGAAGGGCCGCCCAAACAACGATGACCGCAAGGACGGGCACCTGAACCCTGTTGGACAATGGAACGCTCTTTCTGGCGTACCGGATCGCCGAGAATCCGATGCAAGACGCCACGCAGGCACTCGCTCCCACCAATATCCCGGAGTTGCTAGCGGAGTTGAAAAACGCCCAATGAAACAAAGTGCCAAAAAGCCCTCCCATGAGATAGACCACTAAGTACCGCCACCAGCCCAAGGCAATCTCTACGGCCGCCCCAGCAACGACAACAAATAACATGTTGCCCAGCAAATGAAAGACATTCCAGTGCAAGAACTGCGAGGCAAAAGCTGACTCAATTGCTGGCGATGAAGCCCGAAATCCAAGGGACTCGACAAGAGAACCGCCGCTCATGGTCACCTGGACCGCCAAAACGAGATTGACAATCAGGAGAGCAAGCGTCAGCCAGGGAGTTCGGACGCCCGTTTAGTCCTCCCCATAGAACTCGTCAGCGATCTCGACATTTACAAAGGTCTCTTTCACGTCGTCGAGCTCCTCGAGTGCATCCATGAGCGTGATGAGCTTTCGAGTCTCATCAGGAGACGGGGTCGCGAAATTTGTCGGAATTCGGGCCAAATTGACCTCCGCCGCCTTAATCCCTTCCTTCTCCAGTCGGTCATTGGTCGAGTGCAGGTTCTCGATTTTGGTTTCTATAACAAAGTGGTCATCTTCGGTAGACACGTCTTCCGCCCCAGCATCAATTGCGCTCAGCGTCACCGTGTCTTCGTCGAGCCCATCAGAAGGAACCAGTATCTGACCGACATACTTGAATTGCCATGCTACCGACCCATTCTCGCCAAGAGAACCTCCATGCTTGCTAAACGCATGGCGCAGCTCTGCCACTGTACGATTCCGATTTTCGGTGTAAACCTCGACCATCAGAGCCGAGCCTCCTGGCCCATACCCTTCGTAGACGAGTTCCTCGAACTGCTCCCCTTCGATTTCGCCAGTTCCCCGCTTGATGGCCCGGTCGATGTTCTCTTTTGGAAGGGACTCTTCCTTGGCGCGCTCAATAGCCACTCGGAGCCGAGCGTTGGTGGCTGGGTCCCCGCCACCCGCCTTGGCCGCGATGATGATTTCGCGCCCTAGCTTCGTGAAGAGCTTTCCTCGAATCGCATCCTGCTTACCCTTTCGGATGCGAATATTCTTCCATTTGGAGTGGCCTGCCATATCCTGCGTTCTATTTTGGCAGGTTTGTTAGCTTGGGTTCGAATCGGGCGGCAACTCCCTTGAATCAGCAACTGGGTGCCCTGTCAAGGTATCACCAAAGTCTCTGTGCTCGAAGTCACCAACCTCGTTAAGACTTACAAGGCCCTTCGGGCAGTGGATTCGCTCAGCTTCACGATCAATCCGGGCGAGATTGTTGGGCTAATCGGTCCTAATGGGGCTGGCAAAACCACCAGTCTGCGCTGCTGTGCGGGCATTTTGAGACCAACTAGTGGCCAAATCAAGATTAATGGCTTCGACATTCTCACCGATCAGGCAAAGGCAAAGAGCGGCTTGGCATACGTCCCCGAGGTTCCAAGCCTATACGAGCTTCTCACCGTCGACGAGCATCTCAAGTTCGTTGCCATGTGTTACGGCACTTTGGACGTTTACGAAGAACGCAAGGACGAGTTACTCGAGCGCTACAACTTGACGGAAAAGCGTGGCGAACTCATTGCGACGCTCAGCAAAGGTATGCGCCAGAAATTCAGTGTTGCATGTGCTCTCGTGCATCGCGCCAATGTCTTGCTATTCGATGAACCGCTGATCGGTATTGACCCCGCCGGTGTGGCCGAGATTAAGCAAGAGTTTCACAATGCCAAAAAGAATGGGGCAAGCATCGTCATCTCGACCCACTTGCTCGACACTGCCGAAAGACTCTGCGATCGCATCCTTATCGTTTCCCGCGGCAGGTTGCTTTTTGAAGGCACACTTGAAGCTCTTCGTAGACGTAGCCAGAATCAGAATGCAACGTTAGAGGAATTGTTCTTGCAAATTACGGAAGGAGACCAAGGTGCACCCCCTCCTCTGGCTTAGCTGGCGACAGACTGTCAATGGACTGAAGCGCGCCTTAACCTCCCCTCGGCGCCTCATCGGTGTGCTCTTCATCGTGGGCTATTACCTCATGATCTTTCGGCCATTTCGAGCCGCTGGCTCGGCCGGAAGGGGCTTTACCACTCCGTTTCTCAATGTGCCGCCTATTCAAGTCTTAGACGGGGTCTTTTTCGCCATATTCGGCGCCATGAGCTTGCTCTACCTATTGACTTTGACCGGCTATCGAGGAGGTCATCACCCGGCTGATATTGATGTTTTGTTTAGCACTCCCATATCGCCCAAGCATGTATTGGCGTTTCGGATGATCCGGGATTCGATGATGGGTCTTTTGTTGCCGCTGGTTATGGTCTTGTTCACTTGGCGCTCGACCACAGGCGCATGGGCTCAGCTCTCTCGCGACATCGACCCCCTAGCGGCATCTAACTCCCTACGCCTTGTCACTGTTAGTTATTGTCTCATGGGAATGGGATGGGTTGCTCTTGGCTATGCCGTCTCCCTTTTCTGCAATCGGCCCGGGCTGCATTACGATCGCATGCGGCGAATGATTGGCTGGACTCTTTCGGCGCTCATCATTGGCACTGGATACGCCTTTTATTCTCTGCTCGTCCGCGACCTTGAAGGTAAGGGGATAATCGCCACACTCAATAACCCATGGCTGCGGGCCGTGCTCTTCCTTCCGGATGCGGCAGTTCGCCTGACATTGGGACCGATCACTGGAAACACCTGGGCGGCCCTCGGGGGACTTCTGACGCTCCTTGGCTTCATCGCCGTCTGCGTCGCCCTGGCAATGAGCCAAGCTGGCTGGCTATTTGAGATCGCCGCGCAGAGAGTGAGCCAGACCGTTCAGACCGCACGCTTCGCCCGCTCGGGAGATACCTACGCAATGACGGCTCAGCGGGCCAGATCGGGCAAAACGCGGGTGCGACAATGGGGATTCCTGAATCGGCTCGTCGTCACTGGTCCGCTCGCGCTAGTTTGGAAGGACTCCGTCAATTGTCTTCGTGGTTTCAGCTTTGTGCTGTTCCTGATTCCCGCAGTGGGAATCACCCTCAACGCCCTCATTGCTAATGCCCCTGCCGAAGACAATGGCCCAGGCAAAGGTGTCATTGCCGTGATGATCATCTCGCTCATGTCCTTTACAAACACAAGCATGGCGGCAAGTTCGGGATTTGTCGATATGCTGAACCGAGTTGACATGCTAAAGCCGCTTCCCTACTCTCCAGGTAAAACCATGTTCTTTGAGGTGCTTGGAAAGGCGTTGCCTGGCATCCTGACCTCGATCATCATTGCCTTAGGATCGCTATTTTTCATGTCCAAGGAGTGGGATCACTTAATGAGTGGCGCATTACTCGGAGTAGGTGTCGCGACGGTAATCTCGGTTTGCATCGGCCTCGCAACCGTGTTGTTTCCCGACATCGAAGACCCCTCACAGAGGGGACTCCGCGGGTTAGTTCAGCTCTTGGTGTTTGTGATCTTCGCCGTTCCCCCCATTGGGATCTACCTGAGTCTCCTCTTTGCGGCTAAGTGGCCACCCGTTGCGGCGGCAGCCCCTTCCTTCGGAGTTGGGATCGGATTGGCCATTGTTGGGGCCAACATAGCGGGGCATTTGTTCGCCAGCTTTAACCCAAACGAGTAGAATGCTCCATGGAACCGGGGCGCACTTCCCGGTGTTCCTTTGCAAGAGATGCGCTTCAGTCGGGGATCAAGAAATTTTGTTCTTGGCTTCGTAGCTTTGGTTGCCGCCGGCTATGGGGCTTGGCAGGGCTATGCCTTTCTCCAACTTCAGAACTTCGTCTTGCGAGAGCTCCCCGTGACGGAGGTCAACCTCGTCGCCCTTGACCCCAAAGCTGGCTACCGGATCATTGTCGCGAACCAGATTGCCCAAGTCGTAGAGCAAAGGGGGGAGCAGGACGAGACCGGCTTTTCGGACGAAGAATTGAGCGGAGGGGCTAGCGCCGAGGGAGCGAGCCGCTTGCCGGTGAAGGATCTGCTCCAGGCGCTCCAGGGCGACGACAATGCGCTTTCTCAGTTCGTCATGTCGTTGAACAAAATCAGCGAGAATGACCTTCCCCCTAATCCCGTAAAGTGGAGGCAAGAGGATCTCGAATTGGCTTTCAATGGAGATTCCGCATTGCGCGCTCAACTCGAGAAGGACCTGAACGCGAAGCTCGATGGCACGCCCCTGGATGAGGTGCGGCCGAGTTCGCTGGAGTCGGGAATCGTTGTCGACTTCCCCGTCGAAGTAACGATTAAGGAGAACGTCCATCACGCGCGGGTACTCGTCGAATACCGCACTGCTTTCGCCCGAGAAGTGATGAGGCGACTGGAGGACCGGTCCACGATTACCGAAGATACGATTCGGGGAACCTATTTGGACGAAGCTCAAAAGATCTTGAACGGAACCAAACCCAAAGAGAATATCGTTGAGTCCATCCGTGCAAAGTTCTCAGATGCCCGCAAAGCTGAGCTTAGGCGCGCTCCCCAGCGAGTACTGGGCGCCGTAACCGTGATTCTCAATAATGAACAAATGAAGTCAGCCGCAATCGAACCTTATGAGGCATCCAATGGACAGAGGTTTCATAACCTACGAGTCGACCTGAACGACGAAGGAATGAAGCGGCTTTGGAAGTACAGCCGCGAAAACCGTGGGTTTCAAGTATTACTTACCGTTGACGGCATTCCAGTTGCCGCACCTCGCTTCCGATCCGAACTGATTAGCCATCAAGTCACCATTAACCAGCTTGCCGATGCAAGACTGGCCCAAGACACCGCCGACGTAATCAATCACAATAGGTAAACAACGTGAAACTCATCAACTCCGCCATCTTTGTCAGCCTGCTCTTCCTCGCTGGCTGCAACCAAAATCAAGCTACAGGCTACGTGCCTGAAGAGATCAAGATCGTTAATGCCGCGGATGCTGCGGCCGCAAAGGACGAATCCTTCTTTCCCATGGTTCGGGGTAACCAATGGGTCTATGCCATCAGCACAAGTGTTACCGTCGGAGGAACACCCTCACGAGCTCAAGAGCAGGATATGACCTTCCGCTGTACCAACGTGTACACGCAAGGCGATAAGACTTACGCCACGATGGAGGCCGTTGCCCGAGGTCAGGTAAATGAACGACAACAGTGGATTCTAGAGAAGGGTAAGGGCTTCTATCAAGCATCAGTCGGCGATCCACCTAAGATCTTTACGCCTCCACAGCCGGCCATGAGCTTCCCCGTCAAGACCGGCAACAACTACACTTGGGAAGGGGTGGGGTACGTTCCGGAGGGACTCTCGAAGAAGGCCAAGATGGAGTCCAAGACACTGGCAAGGCAAGAAGTCGACACTGACGCAGGACGAATGATTACCGTCCCCATTTTAACCGTGATTAGTTGGGATTCTGGAAGAGCCGCACAAACGACATGGTGGGCACCAGGCGTGGGCATCGCCAGGCACCGCCAAGAGGTGGTTGCCGTTCGGACGGTCCAGCGAAATGGAAAAGCCGTTCAAGAACAGGCGATCGCGGTCTCGACAATGCGCTTAAAGAGCACCACCCTCAAGAAGGCCGAGAAGTAGTGCGCGGACTCTTGCCAATTCTCGTGCTCGCAACGGCCGTAGGCTGTGCGCCACCGCCTGCCTCAGCACCAGAGAAGCCTCTGACTACCAATCAACCCGCTACCGACGCGCCAAAGCCTGCTCCTACGGAAGTTGCCGCAGCATTACAGCACGACGGATACATCTATGGCGGATTTAGCAAGCCTGGAACCCAAAACTTCGTTGTTAAGATCTCGGGGCAAGAAGATGGTGAAGGGTCCCAAACGACGGTGTTGAAATCCAGCGAGAGCGGATTAGTCACGTACGAGCGGTCTCGAGACGGGGTTCTGGCACCCGTCGGTTCCGACGTTGTGAAACTGGACTCAAAGGGAGTGACGGTCGTTAGCGTTTCGGTTGGAAAGCTGAAGGCGCCTTCACTAGAATTGCCAGCCAATCTCGCCGCAGGCCAAACTTGGACGGCCACTTCTTCCATTGACACGGGCTCCGCTACGATCAAGAACGCGGGCACTTACCGGGTAGTTGGAGACGCCCCGATCAAAGTTGCCGCGGGTTCGTTTACAGCTCGAAAAGTACTGTTCTCGGGCACAATCGAAACCTCTCAGGGACGCGGGAAGCTTTCAGGCACGTATTGGTTTGTCAAGGACCTTGGGGCTGTTAAGACTGAGATGATTACCACTCTCGATGGGCAGAAGCCTCAGACATTCATCCTAGAACTCAAAAAATGACATGCTCGCCGACAGGGAATCTGCTGATGATTAGTATGCCGGCTCTCGCATTGTTCGGTTGCATGCAGACATCCGAGAAGGCTCCGCTTGCCGAATTTCGGGCAGACAAACTGCCCTACGATAAAGCACTACTAGTCGTGGCGGGCAGCCAACTTGAAGTGGGGATGAAGGAGGAACGAAAGCCGGGTGAAGTCGTTTTCAATCTGGTTTCGCGGCATGGGGTCACCTTTGAGCACGAAGCTTATAAGTTTGATTCAGACCGATTTACCTTATGGCGCGCTGGTGGCGAGTTGTACAACCCAGTTATTCCGCTACTCGAAAACCCTGTTTCGTCTGGGGCTAAGTGGTCTTGGAAAGGAACGATGATTCTGGCGGCCGACGGAACACCTTCCACTGGCCCTGGCTCATCGACCCCCGCCACGGCCGACATCGTGGTCTCAAACGACAAGCTCAATCTTCGCGCCGGTCCGGTCGATTCAAAGAGGGTCGACGTGGTCCTGAAAGTGATAAGCGGAGGGCCTAACCCAGCCGAAAGAAAGCTAAGCTTTTGGTTTGTGAGAGGACAAGGCATGATCAAGCGAGAGTTTGCAGCTTCGTCAACACGCGTTCCCGACGAGGGACAGTAGTGGCGGCCACGGAGAGGCGTGGCGGCCTCCTTCGGGCCAGCGGGTTCGATCCCCTCTTCGTCGGAGCAACGATCACATTGCTACTCGTAGGCCTGGTCTCCATCTACTCGGTGAACCAAGCTGTGCCTGCAATTGGAGCCTTCAAGAAACAACTCTTGCTCCTTGCAATCGGCGCTATCCCGTTCAGTATCTTCCTGCTCACCCCCGCAACAATTTGGAACCGGCTTGTGAACTGGCTCTATGCGCTTAACCTCGTGATGCTAACCGGAGTAATCCTAAAAGGTTCGACGGCGGGCGGTGCCCAGCGCTGGCTCGATTTAGGACCCATTCAGTTTCAGCCCAGTGAGATGAGCAAGATCATCACGGTCATTACGCTATCCGTGTTCTTCAACCGCCGCCGGGAGAGCCTCGGTGAATTTAGCACCTTCTTTCTGTCCTTTTTGCACGTGTTACCCACGTTACTGCTGGTGTTTCTCCAGCCCCACCTTGGTGCCACCATTACAATCTTTGTTTCGTGGCTCGCAATCAGTCTAGTCGCAACCGTTCCTTGGAAGCACATTGTCTTGCTCCTCACTACATTGGTTCTGGGCGCGTCGATTGTGGGCACGACCATGCTTCAGCCTTACCAGCTTGAACGAGTGAGGACATTGTTCTCGAGCCAGAAGGATAACCAAAAGGAGCACTATCAGCAAGACCAAGCCATGATTGCCATCGGTGTTGGCGGCACTTTAGGGCAGGGGTATCTGAGGGGAGAACAAAAGGAGCGCCGTGCCGTGCCCGAGCAACATAACGACTTCATCTTTACCGTAATCGGCGAGGAAGGGGGATTCTTTGGCTCTGCTCTAGTGCTACTTGCTTTCGCTCTTTTCTTTGGCCGGGGCTGGTTCCTATCGCTTCAAATGGGTGACCTCTTTGGTCGCATGGCCTGTATTGGCGTCCTTTCGGTCCTTGCCTTTCATTGGGTCGTCAATATGGCGATGAACTTGGGCATCGGACCGGTCGTTGGCCTGTGGCTCCCATTTGTTTCTTACGGCGGGACTGCGCTGTGGCTTTGCCTGTCCTGCGTTGGGCTCATCATCAACCTCAATGCAAGGGCCCAAGAGGGTGTCTTCTCCGGCGGTGCCGCACCACAAAATTGGCTCGACAGGTCCGACTAGCCAAAAAAAAAGGGCCGTCGGGGATCTCTCCCCAACGGCCTAACTCACTTTTCTGTTAAGGGCGCTGACCCTTAAATATCGTCTACGCCGCCGAAGTTGGCGATGACGATATCGATGTCAGCCGCGTCGACTTCACCAGAGGCATCGGCATCCGATGGGATGTCGCTCGTCGAGGAGAAGTCAGCAATCACTTGGTCGATGTCAGCGGCATCTACTTCACCCGTGTTGTTCACGTCGCCGTTCTGCATCGTGGCCGTACCAATCGCTTGGTTAGAACCAGTCAGGTTCACAGCAACGATTCGCTTCAGGAACGAAGAACCATCCAGGATCAGCTGAGCTGAACCAGTCGCGGCACCAGCATCGATGGTAAACGCCGTGCTTGGAGAGTTGGCGTTAATCGTGCCGCTCGCGATCGTCGTTACACCCTGCTTCAGCTGATAGCTGATCGCTCGAGTGTAGCCGAACGAAGCAACCGTGTCACCAAGGGCCAACGTACCAGTAACGTTTTGACTCGGTGCCAGCCTATAGATGGTGAACGGAACGTCGATATTGACCGAACCATCGAGGACGTTGGTAAAGGTCATCGCAACTGCGTCATATTGTCGAGCATTGCCAGCAAAGGTGGTGTTTGGCGTCGGGAATCCCGGATCCATGATAGGAGGCGTGAAGGAAACACCCGTTAACGAGTATTCAACGTAGTACGAACCCGGAGCCAAGTGGACATTCGGGAACGATGCACGAACATTCATGACCGGACGATTGGTGAGCAAGATAGAGGCCGCATTTTGAACACGGAATACGCCTGACCAACCCGTAGAGGACATTACTGTGCTCGAAGCCACTACATTGGCACCAAGCCCTGCCGGGTCAGCATCCCAAATCTTGACAATGACACCAGTTGCCGTTGACGTTGTGGATGAACCCGTGAGATAGCCATAACCGCTAATCTGCGCAACATCCCAACCTGGACCAGCCGGAACCGTAAAGTCGTCGATCAGCGACAAAGAAGCTGCAGAGCTTACGCCGGTGCCAAAAAGAGTACCTGTGGTCGCGATGACGCTAGCATTGGCACCGCCAGCGCCCTGACCGATCGCGTTAGCCGGGTTGCCATTATCGTAGAGCACCGCGTGACCAGCGATTGGGTTTGGCCAAGCTGGCGGAGGAGGAGGTGCAACGTAGGCGTTCATCTTAAACACGACGTTGGCGCCAGTCGCATCCGGTCCTGCAACGTCGTCATCGTAGCAATCGTATGCTTCCAAGCTCCATGTGGAACCAATTGGGATTGCAGATTGCACGGGCAAGGTAGCGGCACTGTTCCAAGTATAAGGGCCGCTGGCGCCAAGGGACCGGATTGAGTTTGCTGGAACACTCACTGTGGTGAATGTGGCACCAGTAGCTAGGCGAAAGTGGGTGATCAGCGTAGGAAAAGCAGAGTTCACAAGCTTGAAGCCAGGTTCCTCAGCATAAGTGCCCGCAAATACTGACGTAAGATCGGCACTGATCACGGTGACGTCAGCACCTAGTGAATAGGCGGCTGTTTCGGCGCCGCTCGTGTGCAAGGAGTTCGTTCCTCCGCTGGCGGCACCAGTGTTGGTCAAGTTGCCCGGATTGGAAGAGAAGGTCGCCGAGCCGACATTGATTGTGATTTGCCCGTATGCCGATGATGCGACGACCATTAGGGCCACAACACCCACAGCGGGGGAGAGATTTCTTTTAATCATGATTGGATATCCATCAAGGCGCAATGGCCTCTCGCTAACATTTTATAGGAATAACTCAGAGCCTGATCAGGAAAAATTGCTTTTTTGCACTTTGAGGCAAAACACGGCAAAAGAGCGGGGTGCCCGCACCCCGCTCAATAACATAAAGAGACTCTGCCCTTAGCGCTCCGATATCGGAACCCAGATCGCGCTGGTCGGTCCTTCGTAGATGCAGTTCGGGCGAATAAGGCGGTTGTTTCGAAGCTGCTCCAGCATGTGCGTGGACCAGCCGCTGACGCGGGCAATCACGAAGATAGGCGTGTATAGATCAATCGGTATGCCTAAGACATAGTAAGCGTAAGCCGCCGGGAAATCCACGTTTGGATAAATGTTCTTCTCGGTTTCCATCACATTTTCCAAAATGTCAGCGATCTCGCTCCAAGTCGTTTGCCCCTTCTCGGCCGAAAGCTCCTTGGCAACCTTGGTCATGTAGATCGCGCGTGGGTCTCGCTTCTTGTATTCGCGGTGCCCAAAGCCCATGATTTTCTTCTTGTTGGTCAATGCGTCTCGAATCCAAGCTTCAGCCTTATCGGGCGAACCTATCTCTTGGAGCATTCGCATGGCTTCTTCGTTCGCGCCACCATGGAGCGGACCGCGAAGGGTGCCGATGCCGCTGGCGATACCAGAGTACAGATCGCTCAAGGTTGCCACCGTTACTCGGCACGCGAATGTCGAAGCGTTGAAACCATGCTCGGCATAGAGCGTGAGTGAGCTATCGAGAACGTGGGCCGTCTGTGTGTTTGGCTCCTCGCCCGACATCAAGTAGAGGAAGTTCTGGGCAATCGTATGCTCCGGCTTTGGCTTCAGTGGTTCGAGCCCTTGTCGAATTCGGTGGCCATTACCGACGATCGTGCTGGCCTTGGCGAGGATCCGAATTGCCTTTGCGACATTGGCCGCGTCATCAGTGGCAGGCTTCGCATAGTCGGGATCGAACGGCGCGTAGGCGACAAATCCTGCCTTGGTCATGTCCATCGGGTGGACCGTGTTCGGCAATTGCTTCATCGCCGTGTAAACTTGCTCTGGAACTTCGCGCTCATCGGCGAGGATCTTCTTCAAGGCGTCAAGTTCCGCCTGGTTAGGCAAGTGACCGTAAATCAGTAGGTGGGCGGTTTCTTCGAAGCTTCCCTTGCTTGCCAAATCGTGGACGTCATAGCCACGGTAAATCAGGCTACTGGTCTCGCTGACGATCTCACTTATCGTCGAAATTCCGCCAATAACGCCCTCAAGGCCGGGGCTGTAATTCGGGTAGGTCGTTGCACTCATGGTCCAACACCAAAGTGTACCCTTGAGTAGCGTTTCGAAGCGACCGAAAATCAATCCTCGAAGGGATCGATCTCGACCGGTGGGCCGAGGGATCGTCCGGATAATACAGCCTCGACTTCCATCGGGCTCACCAAGACTTCTCTTGGGCGCGCACCAACCCTTGGCCCAACGATGCCGCGCGACTCCATCAGGTCGAGTAAACGCGAGGCTCTTTGAAAGCCAATGCTGAACTTACGCTGGATCATGCTCGTACTGGCTTCTTGGCGATCAACCACGAAGTGCACGACCTCTTGCCACAATTCGTCGTTCGATTCATCGGCAATATCTCTCTCGCGCTCTTTGACCGCTACCGCGATCGGATCAAGAACGTAATGGGGAGCTTCTTGCTCGCGCCAGAACTCGCAAACGGCTTCAATCTCTTTCTCACCAACATAGCAGCCTTGCATACGCGTCGGCTTATTGGCGTCAATCGGCATGAAGAGCATATCGCCCTTGCCCACCAACCTTTCTGCACCTGCGCCATCGAGAATCGTTCTTGAGTCGATCTGAGATGACACCGCAAATGCCATCCGGCTTGGAATGTTAGCTTTGATTGTCCCCGTAATGACGTCGACGCTAGGTCTCTGCGTGGCGATCACGAGGTGAATACCCACGGCGCGAGCCAATTGGGCCAACCGCACAATACTGGTCTCAACTTCCGCCGCGGCTTGGATCATCAGGTCTGCGAGCTCGTCGATGATGACCACGATGTAAGGCATCTTGTCTTGGAAACTCGCTTGGGCATTGTAACCATCGATGTTCCGAACACCGACATCGCTTAGTCGGTCGTAGCGCACATCCATCTCGCGCCAAACGGCTCTCAGCACGCCCGGGGCTTCAGAAATGTCCTTTACGACCGGGCACATAAGGTGTGGAATTCCGTCAAAGAGGGTGAGCTCGACTCGCTTTGGATCAATCATCACCATCCTCACGTCCTTGGGCGTGTTTCGAAGAAGTAATGAAGTGATAATGCTCGCGAGGCCGATCGACTTACCGCTGTTGGTGGCACCGCCAATCAGCAGGTGAGGCATTTTTGTAAGGTCGGTGTAACGGTTATTGCCGCTCACGTCCTGACCAAGTGCCACGATCAGGCGACTTGGGTTTTCAATGAACTCCTTCGTTTCGCACACTTCGCGCATCGCCACCATCGTGGGTTGATTATTGGGCACCTCCACGCCGACGGCTGACTTACCCGGGATCGGAGCTTCCACCCTAACGTGCGCCGCTGCTAGGTTCATCGCGATGTTGTCGCCAAGGTTGGTGATTCGCCGAACATTCACGCCCGGTCCAAGTTGGATTTCGTAGCGGGTGATCGTGGGGCCAGTGGCCACTTCAGTAACATTCGCTTCGATACCGAATTCTTCAAGCGTCCGCTCAAGGGTTTCGATGTTGGCTTGCATTTCCTGCGCGCTTCTGCGATGCTTGGTCGGAGGCGCGTTCAGAAGCGTGAGGGGCGGAAGTTTGTATCCTTCCTTGTCTTTAGGTGTCGGCTGAATCGTGAACGGGTTTTCAGCCTGATGGATAATCGTGGGTTTCTTGAACGCGGGTCGCGGCTTCTCTTCCACTTCAGCTTCAGGCTCGGGCATTCGCACGGCGGCCCGGGTCGCTTCTGGCATCGACACTCGTTGCGGCACCTTCTTCTTGCGCGAACTTGCCAAACTCGCCATGATCATGTGGAGGGGCGCATTGACGCACAGGATAACACCCACCATTCCAAGCGCGCCCAAACCGACCGGCTTTGCCTGGCCCAGCAGGGCCTCAAAGGCCCAACCGATCACCGCGCCGACATAACCACCTGAATGCCGGGCCGCTTCGGGATCGAAGTAATCGCCGCGCAATTGGCTGGAGGCCATCGACCCGACGAGGGTCAGGAACAGACAAGTCACACCCCAACTGAGGCGACTGATTTCGAATTGGCGGCGCCCCAAAATAATGGCAAACCCCAGGACGCCGAGAGCTGCGGGCACAGCCCATGCTCCGCGACCAAACAGAGATGAAAACACATTGCCTAGGGCATTCCCCACCAGTCCGGCCGTACCTAGGCCCAAGCCGATCGCCATGATGATCGCCGCGGCGATCATGACGATCCCAATGACATCGGCCGAGCGATGCGAGGGCTCGGTCTTCTTTACAGTACGTTTGGCGCTTGTTGCCATCCTAGCTCTTCTTCAAAGACTTGATTTAGCGTTTCCTCGTTGCAATCCATTGCTTGGGGTGGGCTATTCAGTTTAGTATACACATTGCGCTCCCGAAACCAAGAGGCGGCTCAGCTAGAATATTTGAGCGCATGAGCTATTTCGTCATCGACCCAACTTCAGGCCAAAAGTACGGGCCAGCTGACACAGACACCCTCAATGTCTGGATAAGGGAAGGACGGGTGACGCCGGAGACTCAACTCGAAGATGCAATAAGTGGCTCCACAATTGGGGCTCGCGCGGTCGCAGGGCTTACGTTTGATAGCGTCGTCGCCGAATCCCCGTCCCACCCTCAGTTCAAGGAGCCCCCAAAGCCTAGCCGCCCTTCCGAAATCCGCACTCCAACCCAAGTTCCAGGGCAACAAGACGCCACCAACGCATGGATCTATTTCGCGCTCGGATTCGCCGTCTGTAGCGTAATTTTCTTGCCGATGTCGATTATTGCCGCGAACAAGGCTGCGATGGTGGGCAACAACACTGCCTACTGGGCAAAGGTGTTGTCCGTCGTTTTGATCGTGCTAAATGTGCTCGCACTCGTGGTCCTGGTCATGATTCTTGGGGCCGCAGCGAACTCGGCCTGATCAATCTCGGCAGATAATGTCAGTGGCCCCCATGAGAAAGGCCTCAACTTCTCCATAGGGATCATCGGTCATCATGACGGCGCACAAGGCCGTGTGCTTCTCGGCGACGAGATGGCGCGCCCGGTTGATTACATGCAGATTGTCGGAATAAACGACTTCTGCGGGAACCCGCTCTGCATACAGCAGTAAGTCCTCTGCGGTCTCCGCCACTACCACCTGATAACCCGCCGTGCGAAGCTCTAGCGCCAGATTCGAGCGAAGAACTTTGTTTCGCACACAAAGGAAGGCGACATGATCGTCCCCAAACCGCTGGCCATCGGTCGTTGGAGGTGCGCTTGGAGGGCGAGTTCGAAAGCCTCCCAACAACGGTTGGGGAACCATATCAAAGTTAATCGAGCAAGTGACCTGAGCAAACATGACGACATTGGGATAGCGCAATGCCAGAGACGGGAATACACCCACTATACAATATTTTGCCAAAAACTAGAAGTTTTTTCAGGATTTTTCATCGGCCCAACTGTGAATCTGATGCGGCGGAATGATCATCACGTTTGGGCGAATCACTCGGACGAACTCGTCGAAGCTGACTTCCTTGATCTCACCATTGTCTCGAAACTCATCATACATGCGCTTCAGGGCTTCGGCGATAGAAATTTCATGAATATCGGCATCGAGCCATAGTCCGGGCGTTTGTTCTTCACTCCGATAAGCAATGGCCACGACATAAGGGGTCACCTCAATGGTCTCATCGCTCTCGCCAGCGCACCAGCTGCCCGGCCTAACCTTTAGATCGGCCTTCTCTAACGCATCAAGTGTCTTGGCTAAAGTGGACCGAAACTTCGCCTCGATAATCAATCCACCAGATGAATCTCCCGCAGTCACCACTGTATGCCGACCACTAGCAATCGCATAGACCTCTTTAACCTTGAGGCGACCATTCACCTCGGCGGCAAAGTTCTCGGGAGCAACACGCAACACCATCAGCAGATAGAATATCATGCCACGAAAGCGAGGAAGCCGTTGTCAACCGAAAGCCATACCATCGATACCCTGCTCGAAGAATCGCGAACCTATCCACCTTCGGATGAATTCACGAGCCAAGCCAATGTCAAGGATGCGACGATCTATGCCCATGCGGCAAAGGACCCGATCGCCTTTTGGGAAGAGCAAGCGCGTCACCTAAGCTGGTCTCAGCCATGGAGCCAAGCCCTGGACGAGTCGGAAGCTCCCTTCTTCAAGTGGTTCTTGGGCGGCAAGCTGAATGCTTGCTACAACTGTCTCGACCGGCATGTGGAGGCTGGATTAGGTAGTCGCACCGCCGTTATTTGCGAATATGAACCGGGCGATCATCGAACTTATACCTACGACGATGCGCTAGCTGAGGTCTGTCGGATTGCAAATGCACTGAAGGCTCTCGGAGTCCAGAAGGGCGATCGAGTGTGCGTTTACATGCCGATGACCGCCGAACTTTGCTTTACGATGCTGGCCTGCGCTCGGATCGGTGCCGCTCATAGTGTCGTTTTCGGTGGATTCAGCCCCGATTCCATTGCCGAGCGCGTGAATGATGCCGGTGCCAAAGTGATCGTCACCGCCGATGGCGGCTGGCGCCGGGGCAAAGTGGTTGAACTGAAGCGAATGGTGGATGAGGCGCTAGCTCTAGGATGCCCAACAATCGAAAGAGTCCTCGTACTCGAGCGGCTAGGAAACTCGGCCAAATACAATGGCGGCACTTGGGTCGAGGGCCGCGACGTGTCGTGGACGCAATTGGTGAACGCACAGAGCGAGGATTGCCCTTGCGAGCCGATGGATAGCGAAGATCTGCTCTTCATCCTTTACACGAGTGGATCGACCGGCAAGCCAAAGGGCATTATGCACACCACTGGGGGCTACCTCACTGGTGTAAATGCCACCAGCCGCTGGGTTTTTGATCTCAAGCCAACCGATATTTATTGGTGCACTGCAGATTGCGGATGGGTAACCGGACACAGCTATATCGTCTACGGTCCAATGTCGAATGCAGCGACTTTGCTCGTTTATGAAGGCTCACCGGACTTCCCTGATAAGGACCGGTTTTGGCGAATCATTGAGAAGCACCGAGCGACGATTCTATACACCGCACCGACCGCAATTCGCACCTTTATGAAGTGGGGCACCCACTATCCCGAGCAATGCGACCTCAGTTCGCTTCGATTGCTCGGATCGGTTGGCGAACCGATTAATCCTGAGGCTTGGGTCTGGTACCACAAATTCATTGGCGGAAGGAATTGCCCGATCGTAGACACTTGGTGGCAGACCGAAACAGGCAATATCATGATCTCGCCGCTACCAGGGCTCACGACAGCCAAGCCCGGCTCGGCTACCCGTCCAATGCCAGGCATTAGCGCTGCAATTATGAGCGAAGAGGGCGAGACACTCGCCGAAGTGAGCGGACATGTCGAAAAGCCGGAATCCTCAATTGGAGGCATCCTAGCTGTTAACAAACCGTGGCCCGGAATGCTCCGCGGTATTTGGGGAGACCCCGAGCGCTACATCAACACTTACTGGTCTCGATTCAAGGGCAAGTACTTCCCCGGCGACGGCGTCAAGCTCGACGAGGATGGATTCCTGTTCTTGCTTGGTCGAGTGGATGACATTATGCTTGTCGCAGGCCACAACATCTCGACAATGGAAGTCGAATCGGCCTTGGTCGATCATCCAGCAGTAGCGGAGGCGGCGGTCATTGGAAAGACTCACGAAATCAAGGGCCAGGGCATTTGCGCATTCGTAACGATCAAGAGCGAGTTTGAAGTGACGGACACCCTTATTGGCGATCTAAAGCATCACGTCGGGACGAAGATTGGTCCGATCGCTCGGCCCGACGATATTATTCTTACCGCTGAATTGCCAAAAACGCGGTCGGGCAAGATCATGCGCCGTCTCTTGCGAGACATTGCCGAAGGGCGAGAATTGGGCGATACGACCACACTAGGCGATCCCTCGGTTGTGGCGGCTCTACGGGACAAGTACGAAAACACGGAAGGGTAACAAAGCGAGAGGAGAAGCAATCGCTTCTCCTCTCTACCGTCGGTAGCTAATGGCTACTGCGGCTGAATGACTAGAACAGGCTTGCCGTAGGAGGCGAAGTACCGCCAAGCCTCGTAGAGATTTGGAATACCCTTGCCCTGCAAGTTCACGACGTCGCATTGCCCAGCGAGCTTTATCGAAGCCTCGCTTTGCGCTTGAAGCTTGTCGGCTTCGGCCGCGAACTTCTTGGAGTCATCTTCTGCCTTCCGTGCCTCTTCGAGTTGGCCATTGGCGCGGAATCCCGCGGCTCGACCTTCGGACACACTGCTAGCCTGACGCAATCGCTGTGACTCCATTCCTTGAACCATGCTCAGCACATAGTGACCCGCGCCGTACTCGACCCCCGCTTGAACGGCGGACTGTGCGTGAGCCAAGGCTGGCTTGCCCTCGATCAAATCGCAAATCGCAAGGCCGGTAAGGGCCTCGAAAGACTCCGGCTTAGCCGCGATCGCAGCCTCGAACATCACCCGAGCGAGTGAACGGTAATAGGCGGCATCCTCTTTGCTTCCCGTCTGATTCGTCGAGTAGCCAATCAGCTGGTTCGCCCTAACGATGTAGGCGTCATAGCTGGTGGGTTCATTCAATACGGCTTGCTGGAAGAAGTTCCGAGTACCTTCAAAGTCGTTCGCACTGTTGAGCAGGACCGATCGATAGATCATGACCTCGAAACGCTGATCCTCGTCCTTTGCAAGATCATTTACAAATCCACCAAATGCTTGTGCCCGACCTCGGGCCAGGGCTAGGAATGCCTGAGCCGATCGAACCGTGACATCGCTGGAATCATTCTTGATGGCTTCCGTCTCGGCGGTAATTGAACCATCTGCGTCGCCGCTGCGCTGGCGAGCGATAGCGATCAGCGCCCAGCCCGCGGCATCGGGCAGGCCGCGCTTTCCGTAAATACTCGCATTGTCGATCGCCTGGCGGAATTTGCCGCCCCGCAGTTGCGCGTAGATGAGGCGATTAGCTACCGAGCTGTTTCGAGGATTGCTTCGGAAAAGTGGATCTAGCTCGCGATAGACCAAGCTGTATCGCCCTGCTCGAATAGCAAGATCAACGAACCTCAAACGGTTTTCGTCGTTCACGGCACCAAAGTTGTCGAGGCGTGCTTCGTAAATGGAGGCTCGACTCTGGGCAGCTTGCTTGAGTGCCCGGCCGATGATTCCAACCGTATCTTCTCGAGAAGTCCCGGTTGCATTGAAAGCGGTACGTAATGAGATGGCGGCCCTCAGGTCGAGGGCATCGGCGTTCTTTGGATCCTCCGCCAAGATGTCCTCGATGAACTTCTGGGCGGCGTCATAAACGCCTCGACCAAAGTTGGCTCGCGCTAAGAGGACTCTCGCACCAAGATGCTTCGGCGTCGCCTTCATCGCAACTCGGCCCTTTTCGATAGCCGCCAACCACTTTCCTTCTGAGAGCAACTCTAGGCCCTGCTCCACGAAGTAATTTGCCCCCTTAGCGAGTTCGTTATCCACGACTAAATTCAGAGTCTGGACCTTTTGATTTCCTTCACTATCGTAGGCAAGGATCTTCACCTTGATGGGGCCTTCTTTTTCAGCAATGGTGTCGATATCGAATTCGTAAGGCGTGCTTTCGTCTGTGGAACGAAGGTCATCGTTGACGTAGAACTCGACTTCTGTTACGGTGTGCGAAGATTGCAGAGTGATGCGAAAGGCCTGGAGGCCGCTGATCTTCTGTCCTTCCTTGACGGAGCACGTGATTGTGATCTCAGCGAGGGCCATCGTGGCCAGTGTGGCCGCAGAAAGGGCCAGTAAAAATCGATTAAGAATGCGCATGGGCGATTTCCGTATTATGACGGCTCGCGCCGCCATTTCTATACGGCGGATTCACCACGCTCTTTGGTTCGGATTCGAATAGCGTCTTGAACGGCCTCGACAAAGATCTTTCCATCGCCCGGCTCTCCTGTTTTGGCATGTGCGATGATTGACATGATCACGGCTTCCTCAAGTTCATCCGGGACCACAACACTGATCATCGCTTTTGGCGGCATGTGGCTCAAGATCATTTGACCGCCGAACGCCACTCCGCTCTCCGGGCTGTTTCCCCGACCGCGAACTTCACTTACCGTCATACCAGTGACCCCGAGGTCGGCGACTGCCGTTTTGACATCTTCGGTGCGATGCGGTCGAATGTATGCGGTGATGCGGCGCATGTCTGGCATCAGTATGGGCGGTAAACTCCCCTTTGTCATGCCCTACGTCGTCACCGAAGCTTGCATTGGAGTCAAAGACAAGTCTTGTATGAATGTTTGCCCAGTGGACTGCATCTACGAAGGCGACGAAATGGTCTACATCCACCCAGACGAGTGCATTGATTGTGGCCTCTGTGAACCCGAATGCCCAGTGACGGCAATCTTTGTTGATTCTGATGTCCCCACCAATTGGAAGGACTATATTGAAAAGAACAAGGAAATGTCCGAAAAGCTTCGGGGTTAAGCCGCCTCTGAGACCTGAGCAAATAATCCGAGCCAACGCTCGTCAGGCTGAATAAGCTGAACGCCCATCCGGTGTATTCCCATTCCATCGCCAGTTTCGACACAATATCGAACGTCACCGTGTACGTGATAGGTATCACCAAGATGATGCACCTCCAGTTTAACTAGTGAGCCAACGAGGATTTCGGCGGGTAGGTCCATGCAAAGACCCTCGCAGGAGATGTTTGCCACCCGGCCCACGAACTCCTTATGATCCCAATGGCACCGGACGGTAAAGTCATCCACTGCGACCCGAGCAGGCTCGGAGACCGGCATAAACTTGATATCTCGTCCGACCTCGAACTCAGCGATCCCTTTTCCGGAAGACAACAACTTTGTATCGAGGACGAGGCGAACCGATGGGCCATGAACCTCGGTTAGGTAGCGTTCACCAACCTTTCCTGCCTCGGCATCATTAAGGGTTAGCTTCAGGCGGCTTGCCGTCATTTGGATAAGCCAACCATTCAAAATTTCCCCATCGCTCTGGCGGACCAAACGCACCCGAGCGCTCGTCAACCTGCGAAAAGAATCACCGTTCGTCATGACAAAAGGCTTGTTCCATGTTTTGTAGAAGACTGGCATGAAAAGCTAAACCGAACCTAAACACGGGTTTAGACTGTTGAATCCTCAGGAGGCGCAAAGGGTAGCCTCAACAAGATTCTGCGAATGACTCCATACGACCAGCTTTCACCTCAAGAACGTGCGATCTATGACGTTCAAGAACAGTTCATCATGGAATGGGGGCGGATGAGCTCAAGTTGGGGCATTAACAGAACGATGGCCCAAATCCATGCCCTGCTCTTCATCACGGGTAAGCCGTTTAGCATGGATGACATCATCGAGCGGCTACACATTAGCCGTGGAAATGCCAGCATGAACCTTCGCGACCTGATGGAGTGGGGGATTATTCGCCGCTTCCGAAGGCCCGGCGACCGGAAAGACATCTATCTGACCGATTCGGAGCCTTGGCAAATGGTGGCTCGGGTCGTCCGCGAGCGTAAACGCCGCGAACTTGACCCTACTAATAAGGTCATTTCCGAGTGCCTCGACAAAGTGCCCTCCGGTGATGATGTCGAAGACGCCCAGGTCTTGCGGCAGAGATTGCAGGGCCTTCTGGACATCTTTGGCATGGTTGATGCAGTGTATGAACAGGTGTTCAAAAATGACGAGACTTTTCACCAAACCCTCAAGCTGTTTGGTAGAAATGACTAAAGGGGATTTCAAGGTTGCGTCGTAATGATCAATAGGTGATGAGTTGAATCCGATTGCTTCCCGCGCCTCGCGCTCAAAATCAAGCCCATTGACAGTTCCCTTATTGCCCGTTCGTGATAACGTGCACTTCCCCCAATTGGTTGGGACGCTCCTCATTGGCCGAGAAATATCGCTTCGAGCGCTCCAAAGCGCGATTCGAAAGGAGCGCATGGTCCTGGTTGTTGGACAGCGGGATTTGGCAGTCGATGAACCTCGAGCCGACGATCTTTACCGAATTGGCACCCTGTGCGAAGTAGTCCAGATCATGCCAATGCCAGATGGGACGATGCGCGTGATCTTACGGGGATTGAGTAGGGCAAGGGTCGAGCGCTTCATTTTTAAGCGTGGGTTCTACACATCTGAGTATGAGGTTTTGCTGGAGAAGCAGGCGATTGGACCGGGAAGCGAAGCGCTGCGGCGCGAAGCGATCGAGGAGTTCCAGCAAATCGCATCACTGGGGAAGCAAGTTCCTGTAGAAGTCCTAGAAGTTCTCCCAAGCATTGACGATACAGGGCACTTGGCGGACTTGATGGCCGACCATCTAACGATTCGGGCTGCAGCTAAACAAGAGCTCCTTGAAGAGACTGATTCGGCGCGTCGAATGGAAATGCTCATCCACATTCTCGCTTCGGAGCGCCAGGTCCTTCAACTGCAAAACGACCTTCGCCAGCGCGTCGAAGACGAGCTGGGAAACACGCAACGTGAATACTATCTTCGTGAGCAACTCAAGATCATCCAAGGCGAGTTGAGCGGTGGTGATGAAGCCTTTAGCCCCGAGAACGAGGCACTTGCCGGCCTTGTTCGTGAGGCTGGAATGCCTCAAGAAACCCAGGACAAGGCCTTTCAAGAGTTGAAGCGGCTCGAACGGGCACCTAGCAGTTCTCCTGAGGCGATGGTGATCCGAAACTACTTGGACTGGCTCATCAGCCTCCCCTGGAACACCATAAGCCAAGATCGCCTGGATGTTAAAATCGCCGCCGAAATCTTGGATCGCGGTCACTTTGGGCTCGAAAAAGTCAAGGACCGGGTTCTCGATTTCCTAGCGGTGCGGCAGCTTTCGGGATCTCTCCGCGGCCCCATTCTCTGCTTCGTCGGCCCGCCCGGCGTGGGCAAAACCAGCCTAGGACGGTCGATAGCCGACGCGCTAGGTCGGAAATTCGTACGAATCTCACTCGGCGGGGTTCGTGACGAGGCCGAAATCCGCGGTCATCGGCGGACCTATGTGGGTTCCATGCCAGGCCGACTCATTCAGGGGATCAAGAACTGCGGGACGAAGAATCCGGTCTTCATGCTCGACGAAATCGACAAGATGACCTCTGACCTTCGCGGCGACCCAACATCCGCCTTGCTCGAGGCGCTCGACCCGGAACAAAACGAGCACTTCAGCGACCACTATATCGAGTCTCCCTTTGATCTAAGCGCAGTGATGTTCATCACAACGGCGAATGTAATGGAGAACATCCCTCCCGCTCTTAGAGATCGCATGGAGGTCATTCACTTTCGTAGCTATACCGAGCAAGAGAAGTTGGCTATTGCCAAGAAGTTCTTGGTTCCCAAGATGGCAAGTCAACACGGTCTGAAGAAGACACAGCTCAAAATCGAAGATGCCGCTCTTCAACGACTGGTTCGTGAATACACAAGAGAAAGCGGTGTCCGAAGTTTGGAACGCGAGATTGCGACCGTGTGTCGAAAGACCGCTCGCCAGATTGCGGAAGGGCGCGTGGCGCGAGTCCACGTTCGTGCGAAAGACCTCCAGGAGTCCCTGGGGAGACCCCGTTACCGCTACGGCATCGTCAGGGAGAAAGACCAAGTGGGGGCAAGTACCGGACTGGTCTACACGGAGGTCGGCGGTGACATCATTACGATCGAAGCGAGCCTAATGCCTGCGCTTGGCCCCGAACCAAACGTGCAACTCACCGGTTCACTTGGAAACGTGATGAAAGAGTCCGCGCTAGCGGCGGCAACCTATGCCCGAGAACATACCGAGGAGTTTGGCCTTGAGCCCACCTTTGCCCATGATATGCACATCCACGTTCCGGAAGGCGCCGTGCCCAAAGACGGCCCAAGCGCGGGTGTGACGATTCTTACCGCCATCATCAGCGCTCTTACGGGCCGCGCAGTTCGGCGCGATCTGGCGATGACGGGCGAGATCACGCTTAGGGGCCAGGTGCTCGCTGTTGGTGGGGTTCGCGAAAAGCTCTTGGCTGCTCACCGAGCAGGGATTCGCGAAATTGTTCTGCCTAAGGAGAACGCTCACGACCTCGACGACCTACCAGCGGGCGTCCGAGAGCAATTACAGGTTCACTTTGTGCAAACTGTGGACGAGGTCTTGCGCCTCGCCCTGGCTCCATGATCCTTCCACTACTTGCTGACGTTACACCCGACTTTGGCCTGAAGATCGAGGCTATTCTGGCTCGACAGATTCCGCCTCGAACACGGTCGCTCATACGGGTCGATCCCGTCGAGTACGAGGTCATCACCGACACTTTGAAGCCTGAGAAGCCATGGGAATCTCGCGCCGTCGATGGTTGGAAGGTAGCCCCAGGGGGATACGTTTGGTACAGAGTCTCTAGCCCGAAGAAGCAGATATTGCAGCTCAATGTGTCCGGTGCATCCATGGCCTACGTTAATGGCGAGCCGCGGGTTGGCGATGTCTATGCCTATGGCACTTACTTCGTACCCGTCGTGATGGAGGAGGGAGTCAATGACATTCTTCTTTACGGCTTTCGCGGCGATGCCATGCTGAATTGGCGAAAGCCCGAGGCCGAGATCGAGCTTGATCGGTTTGATGCCACCTTGCCTGACTTTCGAACAGAAACAAATTCGGCGCAGGGCTATTGGGGCGGCTTTGTTGTGCGAAACAACTCTGATAGGCCTCGAACCGTGTCTCTTCATTCCGAGCGCGTGCTGGAGCCAGCGAAACAAAAACTCGGAACGGTCACTCGCCTCATCCCGCCGTTGGGGACGATCAAAGTTCCAGTCGCGATCCCAAATGCCTCGGACTTCAACGTCGTCTTGGGTGAGGGAGAAGAGACCTGGGCTAACAAGACCTTCAAGTTACAAGTCCGGACAGGTGGCGAACCCTACCGCCGAACTTTTATGAGTCAAATGGATGGAAGCATCCAATACTACGCCATCAATCCAAGCTCTAAGCCAAACCCTCGAGTCGCTGTTTTATCCCTTCATGGCGCAAGCGTCGAGGCAATTGGGCAAGCCCAGGCATATGGCCAGAAGGATTTCTGCGACATCATTTGCCCAACCAATCGAAGGCCATTTGGATTCAACTGGGAAGGAATCGGTCGGCGGGATGCAATAGAGGTCCTTAAAGACGCGACCGGGAAGGCCAACTATGACCGTGACCGGATCATGCTCACGGGGCACTCGATGGGTGGTCACGGCGCTTGGCATCTGGGTTCGCACTATCCCAACATTTTTGCCGCGGTTGGCCCGTGCGCAGGCTGGATTTCGTTCGACACTTATGCTGGCGGAGCGAATTATGACCTCGAAAATCCGGTTCAAAAACTGCTAGCACGGGGCAACAACAGTTCGAATCCGCTGCTGCTGAAGGAGAATTTCGCTCTCTACAAGTCGGTTTATATTCATCATGGTGGTGCAGACGAGACGGTGCCCGTTACCGAGGCGCGTCGCATGCGAGATGAACTAAACGGCCTTGCAAAAGTCGACTACAACGAGGTCCCTGGCGGAGGGCATTGGTTCGACAATGACCCGGCTCCTGGCGCGGATAGCGTGGACTGGAAACCAATGTTCGATGTTTTTCGAACGGCCCGAAAAACAGACCCCGTTGCAGCCCGAAAGATTGACTTCCGAACTATGGACGTCGATATCAATGCCAGCTTTGGGCTAGGCAATGTCTTGGCGCAGACAGTTCCGTTCGAGTTAACGCGAATCCAAGCTTCTCTCGACTCCAAGGGATGGAGCGTCACAACAACAAATGCGAGCCGCCTCTGGATTAACAGGACTGGACCAATTGCCCTAGACGGCAAGACCTTGATTGTGAAGTACGGCGATGTTTTGACCAAGAGTGATGACGGCTGGGCTATAGAAGGCTTCGACCATACGAGCCGCCATGGCATGACTGCGGCATACTCCCAGTACGTTCTTTGGGCGGGCCCATGGAACTCGCCCATTGCGGAAGAGGCGGGCCTTTGGCGGCTCGTGCGCTATCACCTCGAGCAGCTTTGGTACCGCGCTAATGCTACGCCGCGCTTAGTAAGTATCGAGGAAGCCCGAAGATCGCCATTCAACTTCTGGAACTACACTTTCATCGACGCAAATGATGATCGCGCCACATTCTCGTCGGAACTGGGCGACGTCGGACCTTCGAGACGCATGCAGGTGATCATGAGTGGTTACTCTAAGAAGGGGGTTCGGCTGATGGAGCGATTCCCCTTGCTCAGCCCAGGCATTCCCTATCCAGACTGGTTTGCCACTAACATTGGGCTACTGCAAGGTAAGGCTAAGCACACTCAAGCGGGCTACTATGCTCCCTCGGGCAACAAGTTCGAGACATTGGTGTCCAGCGATTCGTTTCCGAACTAGTTGCGGGGAACCGATCTTTGTGTAGAGAAGTACTGTCGTTATGGGAACTAGAATTTCGCGACGATACTTCCTAGGACTCCTGCCCGCGAGCTTTCTCATGCCCCAGATTTCGCACTCACAGAGTTCAAAACAAATGGCCATACACCCCGAATTCCCCGCCCAAGATCCTGACCTTGTCCGGCAAACCGTGGGCTCCTCACACTGGAACTTAGAGAAAGTGAAGGAACTCGTCGGACGATCACCTGCCCTAGCCAATGCGGCTTGGGATTGGGGATTCGGCGATTGGGAAACGGCAATCGGAGCAGCCTCGCACACCGGACAGGCCGAGATCGCAGAGTTTCTCATGGCAAACGGTGCGCGACCAGACATCTTTACTTTTGCGATGCTTGGACACCTCGACGCCCTGAAGGCAGCGATCAAAGCTCAACCCGGAATTCAGAGGACCCCAGGGCCGCATGGCATCTCACTACTCGACCATGCGAAGAACAGCGAGCGGGGTGAAAAGGTTGCCGAATACCTAGAGTCTCTTGGCGATGCCGACCCAAACCCGGTCAGCCTATCGACCACCGATTCAGAGAAGCAGGCCTTTCTGGGATCTTATCGCTTTGGAGAAACTGAAAAGGACGTCATTTCGATCACCCTGAGTAAGGAAGGGACATTGCAATTTGAATGCAGGGGCAGGCTTTGTCGGCTCCATCGCGTAGAGGCCAATGCTTACGCTCCCGCTGGATCTCCTCACGTTAGGCTGCGCTTTGCGGTGGTCGAAGGAAAGGCAGTAAGCCTAACTGCCCACGACCCCGAACCGTTAGTAATCGCCAAGCGCATTTGAATTTTCACAAAATAGTGAAAACTGGGTAGAATAGGTTCGAAATGGCAACCATTGCGACTCCAGAAATCACGATCGACACGATCGCGGAGAAGGTGTTTGCCAATGAGCGAATTAGCCCAGAAGATGCCCTTTTCCTCTACCGGCATCCGAATTTGCTGGAGCTGGCGACGCTGGCGAACCACCGACGTCAACAACGCGTTCCGGGACGGACGGTCACGTACATCATCGGTCGCATCCTCAACTACACCAACGTGTGCTGGGTGCGGTGTAAGTTCTGCGCTTTTTACCGTGTTCCCAATCACGCAGAGGGTTACCTGCTCAGCGACGAGGAGATTCTTTCCAAGGTCGGCGATACCGTCGAGAAGGGCGGGATTGAGATTCTCTTTCAGGGCGGGCTGAATCCGAAGCTGAAGATCGATTACTACGAGGGCATTTTCAGCAAGATCATGGCGGCGTATCCGAACGTGATTCTGCATGCGCTGAGCCCGGCGGAGATCATTTACATTGCCCACATCAGTAAGCTGACAGTTCGAGATACATTGAGCCGGCTGAAGACGGCCGGATTGCACTCGATCCCTGGAGCGGGCGGTGAGATTCTCGTTGATCGGGTTCGCAAAATCATCGCGCCTTACAAAGACACGACTGACGAGTGGCTGCGTTGCATGCGCGAGGCGAGTTCTCTGGGCATTCGCAGTACGGCGAGCATGATGTTTGGCCACGTCGAGACGCTAGAGGATCGCATCGAACACCTCGGTAGGATTCGTGATTTGCAGGATGAGTGCGCGCCGTTCCGCGCCTTCATTAGTTGGAACTTTCAGCCTGAGGACACCAACCTGCCCATCGCGCACAAGGCGAGCGGTGCCGACTACTTGCGCACCGTAGCCGTTTCGCGCATCTTCCTCGACAACATTGACAACTTCCAAGTTTCGATCCTGACGCAGGGGCCAAAGATTGCTCAGGCGGCTCTGAACTATGGGGCCAATGACTTCGGCTCGATCATGATTGAAGAGAACGTCGTGAGCGCAGCCGGCAATAAGTTCATCCTGAACACGGAAGAGTTCGAGCGCGTGATCTCTGATGCGGGATATGAGCCGGCGCGGCGAAACACTCGGTACGAGTTGGTTTAAGAGCACGTTGAAACAAACTCGACATAGCCCCACATTTCGGGTTGGTGCATGTCGATCACGCCCTGGGGGCTCCAGACCCAATTGCCCTCGGCAACTCCCCTCCGTTTCACAATCTTGCCCTCAACCACATAGGTCTCCCATTGAACGCGGCTGAAGTTCACTCGCCAGGTTTCGCCGTGAGTGGGCCGGGAATGCCCATCAAAGCACGACCAAGGAAAGGCAATATCGACCCCCCAACCGCGATCGATAGTCGTAGGATCATTGATCACCCCATCTATTGCGACGGCGACCCTTGCATTGCTTTCCCATGAGTTATCGGCAGAGCCTCCGTCGCGGTAGGGCTTCTCAAGAAATAGATCCCAAGTCGTACCAAAGGCATTGACTTCGAACTCGAAGTAACGCAAGGCATCGCCATCAGGGTCGATGAATACTTCGAAGTCATTGTCTTGAAAGATCACGCTGTCGTGTTCGGTCAGGGTTGCCCAAACGCAGGGCTCCTCCATCCACGCGTGAACATAGAAGAAGTCGTCGTCCCAGAGCATTTTGGCGCGAGTCTCGAAAGCGGGCTCCCTCTTAGATGGGCCTTCGATGTCTAGAAAGAGGTCAGTCCAATCGGCGGACTGCCAAGCCCAATCGTCTCCCCAACCGGTTAAGGCTGGCGTTCCACGGCGGCAAGAATATCGAAGTGGCTCTAACAATGCGGACTACTTAACGTCCCACATGTACTCTTCTTGGTTAGTCATCGCAACCGAACTGGCGGCGATCCCCTTTTTCCAATTCGTACCCTTAGCGACGAATTCAGGTGGGTAAGCCTTGACGGAGGAATCCGACATCAGCACGATCGCCTTGCCATGAGCACGAAGTGCTGTGCCGCCAGTCTCCTTACCTTCCTCCCAAGTGCGCGGAGCCACGTTGCTCGCCCAGCCTGGGTTCAAACCCCAGCGGTGCAAGGTGAAGCAATAGCTGTTGTGGGGGTCAGGTTGTCCGGTCAGCCCTGACGTATTGCAGAAAGGCGGCTGAGCCAAATTCGCCATCCATAAGCCACCCGTTGGCTGAATGTAGTCGAGGAGCCCTAGACGAGCGCGCTTGGTGACAACAAGTACGGTTCGTGCAGGATCGGCAATCGTCGTTAAGGTAATTGGCTTCGCAATAAAGTAGGGCGATGCTGCCATCGAGGGACTATGCACTGTGTATGCGTAAGCGTATTGCGTGCACACCATTCGAATTTGATTCAACAAGTCTGGCCGGTTGGCTAGATCGGCACTGCAGCTTCCGTTCGATTCGGGTCGCGTCGTGGGGTCCTGCATGATCATGCCCGTATTCTTATGATAATCGCGAATGAGCCAAGACCAAGGTTCATAAAGGATGCCGCTGTAGGACCAGTAACTACCCGGTCGACCTGACGTGGCAACTAGCACCTGCGTATCGTCATAGTCATTCGCGTATAGCATCAAGGCATTGCCGTTCTGCTTGAGGTTGCTAATACTTGCGGTGACCATTGCTGCCCGCTTCGCCTGGGCAAAGACCGGGAACAAGATGGCAGCCAAAATGGCGATGATCGCGATAACGACCAAAAGTTCGATAAGCGTAAACGCGCGGCGCATAATTAAAGCTCCTACGTTCTTATCTTACAGTTTT
This sequence comes from Chthonomonas sp., assembly GCA_016788585.1. Lineage (GTDB taxonomy): Bacteria > Armatimonadota > Fimbriimonadia > Fimbriimonadales > Fimbriimonadaceae > JAFLBD01. Next base: position 138,691 of record JAEURP010000006.1, read on the forward strand.
TTTCGCGAAAGTGCTTAATCTTCTGATTGCGACGAACGATGTTGCGTTTCAATCCGTCGGATCGTGCCCGTATCGCTGGTCATAACGATCGATTCGGTGTACGCCAATCCTCTGCGGTATCGCACGCCTCGAAGCAAGTCACCGCTGGTTACACCCGTGGCCGAAAACATGACGTCGCCACTCGCAAGGTCATTGGCGGTCAGAGTTCGGTCGAGGTCACCTTTCACCATTCTCTCCGCTCGGGCGCGTTGCTCATCGTTGGTGAAGACTAGGCGTGCCTGCATTTCGCCACCGACGCACTGCACGGCGGCCGCTGTGATGACGCCTTCTGGTGCGCCTCCAATGCCCATGAGGGCGTCCACGCCTGAGTCTGGATTGAGCGCCGCGATCGCTATCGAGAGGTCGCCGTCGCCGATTAAGTGGACTCGCGCTCCGACGTCGCGTATATCTTTGATGATCTGCTCATGTCGGGGTCGCTCTAGGATGCCGATCGTGATTTCATCAATATCCTTCCCGAGCGCCTTGGCCATGAGCCTCACATTGACTCGAACTGGAAGCGTGATGTCTACCACGCCTTTGCAATCAGCACCAACAACGAGCTTGTCCATGTAGCAGTCGGGGGCATGCATAAGGAAGCCCTTGCCCTCGACGGCGGCAGCAAGTACGGCGATCGCGTTCGGTACGCCATTCGCGCACAGGTTGGTGCCTTCAAGAGGGTCTACCGCGATCTGGACGACCGGGCCGGTTCCGGTGCCGACCTTCTCGCCGATATAGAGCATCGGTGCCTCGTCGCGTTCACCTTCGCCGATCACGATGGTGCCGTCAATATTCATCTCGCCGAGCCGTGCGCGCATTCCTGTGCAGGCGGCATCATCGGCTGAGGCGCGGTCGCCCTTCCCTACCCACGGCGCGCAAGCGAGTGCGGCGGATTCGGTCACGCGAAGAAAGTCGAGGTGAAGGTTATAGTCCATGGGTCGTCATTCGCCTTTGAAGCGACGGGGATAGTTTAGCAAAATGCCCGCCTCCGTGCGGAGGCGGGCACTTCTATTTTCTTCAGACCTTATCGGTCTTCTCGGCTATCCGAGTAAGTCCCTTCCGCCTTTGCAGCGCGGTCGGCTTCGCTTTCTTTGCCGAAGCTCTTGGCGTCACCGTCCGAGACCTCGGTCGACTGGCAACCCATGATTAGGGTCATGAAGGCGCAGGCGAGGCCAAGGCCAATCAGTCTCTTCACTGAGTTCCGAGCCCCCACAGCGGATAGTTAATCGCCATGTTAACGGCTGTGCCATTGGGAACGACGTAGGCGTTTGAAGGCGAGGTGGGTCGACAATTCGTACTGTAGGGTGATGCAGATGCCGGGAACCCAGTCCCACTGGTTACGTACTCAGCAACTCGTGGGGTTCGGCCCAAGAAATTGTCAACCGAGTAGAACTTAGCGCTACCATCGGCCATGCCAGTGATTACACCTTGGTGCGGACCTGCGCCAACGGAATCGATGGCTTGCGGGGTAACGATGGTGCAGTTATTCGCGCCGGTCACCTTATAGAACTGCGCCGCCCAGAACTCTCGGATAGCGAGGGGATAGACGTTCTCAATTGTCTTGCCCGGATCATCACCAGTCGTGATGCCTTGATTGTCGCCGCGTGCCAGGAAGGGAGCAGCATAGCTGTTCGGGTGCTCGAGGAGCAACATCGCGCCCGATGGGTTGGGGACGGCGCTAGTGCTTCCACCATACCAAGGAATGCTGCTGTACCCGCTCGTCTCCGCGCCGATCATGGCGAGGTTTACGACAAACGAATTGAGAAGCTGACCATTCGTGCTCCATTGAGTTCGATCGTATTGGCGAAGCGGGTGCATGAAGATCTCGTGCGACTTGATGTAAGGCTTCACATACTTCTGCCAAGTCTGCCAAGTCATGCTGTGAGAAAATCCATTGGCACCACCGCATCGGAGGGTCGTCCCAACGTTAAGGGCTGGATTTAGCGAAGAATTTAATTCGCAACCGCGGCGACGTGGATAGAGATCGTCGTGATCGGTGGCGTACATGATGAACGCGAGGCCGATCTGCTTCTGATTACTGATGCCGGCGGTCTTCTTCGCAGCCGTTCGAGCTTGGGCGAAAACAGGGAAAAGGATAGCCGCTAGGATCGCGATGATGGCAATCACGACCAGCAGTTCGATAAGGGTAAATGCGCGCTTCATTGGGCTCTGACAGATACTTCAGGCAGTCGCCCAAAGTTGCTTCTTGATTATTTACTTTGCGCCACGACAAAAGCAAGATTCTGCCTCAGAACAGAAGCAGAATCTAGCAAAAGGCCCAAGCCTGATTAACGGGGAGTTGGCCCTTCGGGGGCGCCTGGCTGGCCACGTTGGGCCTCTGAAGCTCGGCCCTGAGCTTCGTACTGCTTGTCGCGCTCTTGCGCGGCTTTGTACTCGTCTAGCTTCCCTTCCTTTGCAAGCTCGGCTTCCATCGAAGCCTGATCCTGCTTGGGAAAGGCGGCGTCCGTCTCACTCTTGCCAATCGCCCCGGGGGTGCAGCCGGCCATGGCGACCATACATCCGACTAGGCAGATGAGTTGCTTCATTAGTTTCCTAGCCCCCAAAGCGGATAGTTGATATTAGTGTTTGGAGTCTGTATTCCCAGGTTGCCTGCCGCCCAACTGCCATTGGGCATGCCGTGGCAATCGTTCTGATACGTATATCCCGACCCGTAAGCTGCCGAGTTCGCTCCAGGAATCATCTCAGATTTCGGAGGAGATTTGGCTAAGAACTCACCCGCGCGCATGTGCTTTGCATGGCCGTCGACGAAACCAATCGTGTTTCCACCCTGAACCGACTTACGCATGTCCACTTCGTTCGACACCGTATTCAGCACGCAATCCACCTCGCCACGGGGAGTCAGGTTGAACTTGTTCTTCCAATACTCTCGGAAAGCGATGGGATAACCCACGATATCTTGGGTCGTTTGATTCCACTGGCTGTCATCGGTCGCGATTGGAATGACGCCGATACTGTAGGAGGCCTCCATAATGATCATCGCTTCGGATGGCTGTGGCACTGCAGAGACGATGCCGCCCAGCCAACTATTGCGGCGACCGCGAGAGCCGATTGCATTGGTAGTAAAGTTCGGGATGTAAAGCGATCCGGTGAGGCCATTATTCAAGAGGAACTGGTTGAAAAGTTCTCCGTCCGCTTCCCATGTCGCTCGGTCCTTCAATCGGAGCGGTGTCTCGAAGATTTCGACATTCTTGACGTAAGGCATGATCCACTTTTGCCAACTGTAATTGTTCACGCGGTTGTAATAGGGACCATAACAGCCGGCCGTTGCGGTGGCGTTGTAGGAGGCAGCCTTAAACTTACTGTGAAGAGAGCTGTAGGGAACGCACGCGTCGTTTCGGGGCCACATGTCGTCGTTGTCGCCCGCGTACATGATCAACCCGAGGCCCTGCTGCTTAGCATTTGAAATGGACACGGTCTTCTTCGCTGCCGTCCTGGCTTGAGCAAACACAGGGAAGAGGATGGCCGCGAGGATGGCAATAATCGCGATCACTACCAAGAGTTCAATAAGGGTGAATGCTTTCTTCATGACTGGACCAAACTGCCCGATTATGGAAGGGAGTTGTTATGTGATGGTGAAGAATTGGCGGGACATTTTCAAAAGTTTTCCACAGGTTCTTTCTGAATTCCTTAACAGATCGAGCCTAGGGGTAAGCTCTTTGAGCCTATGAGCGTGAAGACTTCGGTGCTGATCCCCACCTATAACGCGGAGACCACCATCGAGCGCGCCATCAAAAGCGCACAAAACCAGACCATTCCTCCCGACGAGATCATCTTGGGTTGCGATGGTTGCACGGACAATACGATTTCAATCGCCCGGGGCCTGGGCGCGCTCATCGTGGAGCAACCAAAGTCCAACGGTGCGGCTGCTCGGAACGCAGCGTTCTCAGCTTCTAAGGGCGATATCGTGTTCTTGCTTGATTCCGACGACGAATGGCTCGAACGCAAAATTGAAACACATCTCGATGCCCACGCAAAGGTCCCCAATGCCTCGTTCGCCATCGATCCCTCACGCCGGGTGCGCGCGAACGGCGAGAGGCGCGGACTCAATGGCGAGGGGCCTGATGGCGAATTGAACTGGCGTGACATGGTCCAGCATCGAAACTGGAGTAGTGGATCGGGGATCTCTGCCAAAAGGGCGGCTTGGGAAAAGATTGGAGGATTTAATCCTACTTTGAAAGCTCTCCAAGACGTGGACTTCCTAATCCGAATCGCTCATGATGCTGGCCCAGGCTGGCGCATCAGCGAGTCCAATACGATCTATCACCTCAGCGAGGGCGGGATCTCTCGGAATACAAGCTGGAGTGATGAGATCATTGGGGCGTTAGCGGCATCGTGCCAATTCATGGAGGCGCAAGACGTGGCCTCAGTCAAGCGGACCATCGGCATTCGCAACGCCCTTCTAAGCAACCCGAAAACATTTTGGGAACACATCCGTTGGGGCGGACTCCCTATGTCAGATATGCGCGTTTGGAAGGCTTACGCCTTGGTCTTGCAACGCAATCTGTTGAAACGGTAACGCGCTGGCCGTTCGTACTTCGTCGTTCGTAATTCGTACCCCGATCAAGCCGCGCCGATCGTGAAAACTTCGAAACCCAATTTGCCGAGAATGTCCTTTGAATAGATGCGGCGACCATCGAACAGCACCTTGTTTTTGAGTAATGCTCCGAGCTTGGCAAAGTCGAGCTGTTTGAACTCATTCCACTCGGTAACCAGTAGGATTGCATCGGCACCGTCAGCACATGCGTATGCGTTGTCTGCAAGCTCGATCTGAGTTCTAAGGGACGCAACGTTTGGCATAGCCACCGGGTCGTATCCACGGACCTTTCCGCCACGGGAAATGATGTCTTCGGCAATCAGAAGGGATTTCGCATCGCGAATGTCATCAGTGTTGGGCTTGAATGCGAGGCCTAGCATTGCAATGGTCTTTCCTTGCAGGCCGCCCAAGCGCTCTTCGAGTCGGTCAATAAAGTGCCTTGGTTGCTCGTCGTTGATTGCGACGACCTCCTTGAGCAGGCGGAAGTCGTATCCCATCGCCTCTGCCACTCGAATCATGCCCGCTGTGTCTTTTGGTAAGCACGATCCACCCCAACCTAAGCCTGCGCCCAAAAACGCCGAGCCAATTCGATGGTCGAGGCCGATGCCTTTCGCCACATCGCCGACATTTCCATCGCAAGCCTCGCAAAGACGGCTCAAAGCATTGATAAAACTGATTTTGAGGGCAAGAAAACAGTTGCTGGCGTACTTGATGAGTTCGGCGCTTTGAAGGTCCGTGACCAATACTGGCTTATCGAGGGGTTGATAGAGTTCAATCAGTCGAGAGGCAGCTTCGCGGTTCTTTGCCCCGATGATGATTCGGTCAGGATTCATCGTGTCCCAGATAGCAGAGCCTTCACGCAAGAATTCCGGGTTGCTCACGACATCGAAAAGGGAGTCATCGACTCCAGCATCGCGCAAGAGGTCGGCAACCATCTCGCCACTGCCCACAGGCACTGTCGACTTGTTCACGACCAGGGTGTATTTGCCTATTCCCTTGGCAACTTCCTTGGCCGCGGCGACGACTGCGGTGATATCCGGGGAGCCATCAGCTGATGGCGGCGTTCCTACGGCAATAAAGACAATATCGCTTTGCCGGGTCGCCTCGGCGGCATCTTGGGTTACGCTGAGTCGGCCTTCCTCTAAGTTGCGAGTGATGAACTCCTCGATTCCTGGCTCGTAAATGGGGCTCCGGCCCGACTGAATTAGGGCAACTTTGTCTGGGTTATTATCTACGCAAATGACTTCGTTTCCTAGGTCAGCCAAAGCCACTCCGGTGACCAATCCAACATATCCAGTACCAATCACCGCAATTCGCATCGTTTAGCTTCCCGTAAGATTATGGGGGTTTTGGACTCATCACCAGAGGATATGGGTCCAAAAAGCCAATAACCTTGGAATGAATTCGTTAGTTCCATCGTTGATTGGTGCAGGACTTGCAAAGAAGCTACAATGTGGGCGCACTGCACTGGGAGGATGTAATTGTCTGAAATAGCCGCTGATTCAACCGACGTTTTGCCAGGGACCAAGGCCAAGAAAGGCCTTCCTGGGCTGCCGGACTTCGACTTCAACAAAATTCGTAACTCGCCGGCCTTTATTCCCGGCCTGGTCGCCATCGCGGCACTGGTTTTTGCATTTTGGGAGCTCTTCGCTGAACTGCCGAAGCTTTGGTTTAAGGACGACGGCTACTACTCCCATGGCGTACTTGTTCCATTCATCTCTGCATACGTCATTTATCGGTGGTGGCCTAAGCTCAAGGACATCCCGGTCAGGCCATTCTATCCGGCGGTTCTGCCGCTCCTCCTAACCGGATGGCTCCTTTTTGCCGGCGTCAGGATTGGTCAAATACAGATTCTCTCGTTCTCGCTGGTCATGATGCTCCTGGCTGCCGTATGGTTCGTCGCAGGCGGAAGATGGTTGCTGGCAACTTTTCTACCCATTGGCTTCCTGCTGTTCGGATTGCCCATTTGGTCGGCAATCATCGACACGTACACCAATCCACTTCAAATCATCTCGACCGACATTAGCTTTTCAATGCTCCAGCTAGTCGGCTTTGAGCCTTGGAAGCAGGACAATACGACGATTTACTTGAAGAACTTCACGCTGGACGTCGGCGTACCTTGTTCAGGGTTGAAGCTGGCGATTGCCGTGTCGGCGTTCACCTCCTTCTTTATGATGATCGCCAAGCTGAAGTGGTGGGGCAACCTCATCATGGTGGCTGCAGTGTTGCCGCTCTGCCTCTTTATCAATGGTCTAAGAATCACACTAATTGGCGTGGTTGGCAACCTCTATGGAGAACAGGCGGGGCACGACTTCCACGACTATTCGGGTTACATCACCCTCATCGTCTGCTTCTTCCTTCTCTTCAAACTGGCTCGGCTGCTAGGCTGGGAAGACTGAAATTTCAATCCATGAGAAATGTATATATCTGTAGCGCTTTAGTTGCCCTTTTCGGGGCAGCGATCCACATGATTCCGCGGGATGACAAAACGAAGATCATCTCCGAGGAAGAACTGGGGCGAATCACCCCTCGATTCATGCGTGGCAACCAGTTTGAACGCGGCGACGGGGGCCCCGATGCCACCTATCGAATGGACGATGTCTCCTACAAGGTTCTCGAGTACCCATCGGCTGTCTGTCGAGTGTTTGTGGATGGCGGCGACAGTTACGATGTCGTGGTCCTCTCCAGTCGCTCCAAGGATGCGTTCCATGACCCCAATATCTGCTTCTCGGCACAGCTCTGGAGCATCGAAAAGCGCGAGCCAACGACCTTCATGACTAAGACGCGTGGGAAGATGCCGATCACGATCATCTCGATGTTCAATCAGACCGTTCGGCGTCAACTGGCGGCTTACATCTATAAAGGTCCTGGCGGCTACTATAGTGACACCAATAAGCTGAAGCTGGCTTTCTTGAAGGAAGAGCTAATGATGGGTAGCAACCTCGATGGCGTTTTCTACCGGTTCATTCCAACGTTCAAAGAACAATTGCCAGAGGATCAACAGCGTAAGAAACTGCTCGCATTCATCTCCGAGTATATGGATGAGGCGAACAAGACCAGCAAGGGACGTCTATAAGGGAATTGGAGGCGGCGAGCGGATTCGAACCGCTGAATAAAGGTTTTGCAGACCTTCCCCTTAACCACTTGGGCACGCCGCCGACCTGACGCCAATTGTACCGTAGCTCGTATACTTGCCACGTATGGCAGATATTCATGAGTATTCGGCTAAAGTCGTTTGGGCGGGCGCCCGAGATGGCTCAGGCAACTTCAAGACCGGCAATGGCTCAGCGCAAGATCTTCGGGTACCCACAGAGTTTGGTGGCCCGGGTGGTGCCACAAACCCCGAGGAACTCCTAACCGCGGCCGTAGCCAGCTGCTACTCGATCACCTTTGGCATCATGGCGGGCATGCGAAAGCTCGCTTACACGGACCTTCAGACCGAGGCAATCGGGCAGGTTCACCAGCCAAACGCCGCTACCTTCAATTTCCAGAAGGTCATTTTGCGGCCGACCATCACATTGGCGGCGGGCTCCACGGATGCGGATGTCGCTCTTGCGGAAGACCTCGCTCACAAGGCAGATGCTTATTGCATCATTACAAACGCGGTGAGAGGAAAAGTCGAGATCGCCGTCGAACCTACTATTAATCGAGGCTAAACATGCAACGCACCAAGTTGGTGGCCGGCAATTGGAAGATGAACCTACTGCAATCGACGGGAAGCGCCCTCGTCGAGGCATTTCTGCAGAAGGTCGAGTTACGCCAAGACGTTGACGTAGTGGTGTGCCCACCCTATACACTGCTTGGAAGGCTACGAGAAGAGTTGCGCCGCTCTCATATTCACCTTGGCGCCCAGGATGTCTTTTGGGCAGAGGAAGGTGCCTTTACGGGAAGGGTGAGCCCGAAAATGCTTGCCGACCTTGGCGTTTCGCACTGCATTGTTGGGCACAGCGAAACCAGGGGCCGATTTGGCAAGTTGGAGACTGCCGAAAACACCCTTGGGTTCTTTGCCGAAACTGAAGAGACCATTGCACTCAAGATCAGAGCTCTGTTCTTTCATTCGATCGAGCCAATACTCTGCGTAGGCGAGACTCTCGCCGAGCGACAGGCTGGCCAAACGGAGGCGATCATTGCCAAGCAACTTGAGGGTGCGCTGAGCGGATTTGACGCGGCGGAGCTGTTCTTCTTTGTCGTAGCCTATGAGCCCGTCTGGGCGATTGGCACGGGTGAGACATGTGCCACCGAAGAGGCTGAGCGCATCTGCGAATTCATCCGCGATTGGTTCAGAACGAAGTTTGGCGATCCTGACCTGCCCGATCATATCCGAATCCTCTATGGGGGTAGCGTCAAGTCTGTCAATGCCAAAGAACTCTTTAGTCAGCCGAATATCGACGGCGGCCTAGTGGGAGGGGCGAGCCTCGATGCCAATGAGTTCGCCAAAATCGTGGCTTCGGCATGAACGCAAAGCGAGTCTCGGAAACAAAGACAAAGCTTGCCCAGATCATGACGCCCAACGAGGCGAATGTTCTGGGAAAGGTGTTTGGCGGCGCCATCTTAGCAATGATCGACCTTACGGCGAGCGCAACTGCTCAGAAGTTCTCGGGACATATCGCCGTGACTGCTTCCTTTGACCGGGTGGACTTTCATGAACCTATCGAGGTCGGAAACCTTGTCGCCATGGAGGGGCATGTGAGCTTTGTCGGCCGGACGAGCATGGAGATCACCATTGACGTCGTCGCTACCAACCTAATCAATGGAACAACACGCGCTTCCAACACAGCGCGAGTGACCATGGTGGCGATGAGCGAAGGAAAACCAGTGGAAGTTCCAAGGTTGATTTGCGAATCGCGCGAAGAGAAGATAAACTTCTTGATCGCCAAGAGCCGGCGAGAGCGGCGGCAGGCCCACCAAAAGGACATCGCCGAATTGCGAGCTGAGTTTGAGTTGGCATCTGACGCAGAACTCGACGGGCAACTTGGAGGCTAGGTGCTCTTAGACGGAACCATTTGCCACGCTCGACCAGCAGGCACGTCTTTGGAGCACTTCTCAGACAAGCCACGCCTTGTTTTGTTGGCCTATCATGACGATGTTCACGCCTTCGTCTACCCCCTGACCTCCGCGAAGACCAAAGATGCGATCAGAGTCAGCGACGGCCCCGCGACCGCCTGGCTGGTCATCAAGAAGGGCCTATTCCGAATTCCGATAACTGCCGTGACTCCAGCGGAGCGGCACTTTCCCCAGTTCGGTCGGCTGCGAGAACGCATCCAGCGCGACCTGGTTGTGCTCGAAGAGAGCCACAACCAAGAACAAGGGCCGCTGACCCAGCGAGGACTGGAATCCCTTGATTCTTTACGACACGAACTCCCATCGCCAGAACCGAAGCCAAAGCCGGTGAGCCAAGAGAGGCCAATGACAGACGACGAGCTTTTCCAACACTACCTGGAGAAGTTCGACAAGGAACATTAAGCTAGGCGCTTCGCCAGAACCCAACTGATGTAGTTCGTGCCTGGACGATAATCCACTTCGCCAACAATTTCGAAGCCACGCTGCTGATAGTAAGTAATCAGGCCCTTGGCGGGTTGAGCAGTGTCCAATGACAAATAGTCTGCCCCTGCAGCTTTGGCTATTTTTTCGGCCCTTCGAATCAAGAGGTCTCCGAGGCCAAACGCCTGGAACTCTGGCTCAATCGCAAATTGCCCAAAACTAGCGACTCGTCCCTCTGGATGAAAGGTCCCATACGGCAAATCCTCAAACAAGCAGAGAGCCAGAGTCCCGACAATTCGTCCATTCCTCAACATGATGAGGCCGGCTCCATCACTTAGTCTCGACAGCGTCCGGTCGTCATTCTGGTGGCATGCGTTGAACCTTAGGCCGGCCCTGGTATTGCGATCGTATGCGCGGTGCAGAAGAGCGGTGATCTCCGAGATCGAGTCTGTTTCGTTAACTTCGCGAATCTTGACTGGCACGAGTCGATCTAGCAGACCGGGGAGATCACTGAAGCCATAGGCGACATCGGGATAACCTTTACCATCCAGCTCGAATATGCCCGATCCAATCAACTTGCCTCCGAGATCTTCGTAAGTGCGGCGAGCGGCCAAGTTTTTCTCAAAGGCCCGAATGATCATGCTCCTGCTACCTCGGCCAATCTGATCTTGAACGGCAGTTGAAATCAAGGCCCTTCCAATTCCTTGGCCCTGGAAACTTGGCCTGACATAGAGGGCTCTGAGCTCAAAGTCGCCCGAATCTTGCGGATTCGGATTGGGCCCAGCAATGGTATAGCCATGCACTTGACCATCATGTACCGCAACAAATGCCTGCCGCTCGACACCTTCGATCTGAAGGAGGCGCGTCGCCGAAATAGCGTCTATGTTGAGGTTATCGAGTGTTTGGTCGGCTACGATTCCCCGGTAGGCCGCCCTCCAAGTCTCGATCTGAATCTCGGAAATGGCGCGTGCATCATCGACAACGGCCGGGCGTACTAGCATGAACCGCTTCAGGGTACCGGCTGCAGCAGCTTAGTTGTTGAGGGCTTCGGCGCCACCGACCACTTCGAGGATCTCGGTGGTGATCTTGCTTTGCCGCTCTCGATTCGCCTTCAAGGTCAACTCGTCGATCATCTTGCCAGCATTATCGGTAGCGCTCGACATGGCGGTCATTCGACTACCGTGCTCGGATGCCGTTGACTCGAGCATCGCTTGGAAGATGATGTTTAGCAAGTATTTCGGCAAGAGGGTCGCGAGCAAGGTTTCCGAATCTGGCTCGAACTGGTAGTCCTTACTTATCTTCCCGGTCGAGCCGTCATCGGCCGCTGGCGGCTCGATCGGGAGCACCTGTACAATTTGCGGCACTTGCCGAATCGGCGAATAGAACTTGCTGTAGCAAACCAGAATCTTATCGTAGGCCCCGTTCACAAACAATTCGGACGCGGTCTTGGTCACCTCTTGAGCATCTTCCACGCGGGCTCCCGTTGAAGGGACCGTGTATTGCCCGACTGAGTTCACACCGCGGCGATTGAAGAACTGGAAGCCCTTCTTGCCAACGTAATAGAGGTCGATCCCGCCACCCATTTCCTTCAAGAAATCCGAACTCTTACGTAGCAGGTTGGTGTTGTAGCTACCGGCGAGACCACGATCAGCGGTAATCAAGATCAAGCAAGTCTTGCCGCCTGATCGCTTCTCGAGCAAGGGATGGCTAGGCAGACCGCCCGCCTCAGAGAGACTCAGCATCAATTCCCGCATCTTCTCACTGTAAGGGCGAGCTTCCGTAACGCGGTCTTGCGCCTTCTTGAGACGCGCCGCCGCGACGAGCTTCATTGCCCGAGTGATCTGTCGAATATTCTTCGACGTCTTAATGCGTTGCCGAATCTGCTTGAGGTTCGCCATTTACTTCTTGAAATCTGCCAAGGCTTCGTCGTAAGCCTTCTTGAGTTTCTCTTCGATATCGTCGCTCATCGCCTTAGTGTTCTTCAGTGTCTCGACGACATCTGGATACTGGCCATGAACGTGAGCAAGGATGGCTTTTTCGAGCGCGGCGACCTGATCGTTCTCGACTTGGTCGTAGACGCCAGCCGTACCCGCGTGAATCACGATAACTTGATCGATGACGTCGTACGGAACCGCCAAGCCTTGCTTGAGGAGTTCGGTTAGTCGCTGACCTCGCAGGAGCTGCATCTGAGTCGCCTTATCGAGGTCACTCGCGAACTGGGCAAAGGCCGCTACGTCGCGGTACTGCGCCATTTCAAGTTTGATCTTACCGGCGACTTGCTTCATCGCCTTGATCTGAGCGTTTCCACCCACGCGGCTGACCGAGATACCCACGTTGATAGCAGGTCGGACACCGGCAAAGAAGAGGTCGGGCTCGAGGTAGATCTGTCCGTCGGTAATCGAAATCACGTTAGTCGGAATGTACGCAGACACGTCGCCCGCTTGGGTTTCGATAACTGGCAGAGCCGTGAGCGAACCGCCGCCATTCTCATCACTCAGCTTCGCAGCGCGCTCCAAAAGGCGGCTGTGGAGATAGAAAACGTCGCCTGGATAGGCTTCGCGTCCCGGTGGGCGGCGAAGAAGAAGTGAAAGGGCGCGGTAGGCCTGCGCGTGCTTGGAAAGGTCATCGTAGACCGCGAGCGCGTGCTGACCTTTATCACGGAAGTACTCGCCAATCGTAGCACCCGTAAACGGCGCAAGGTACTGCATCGCGTTGGAGTCGGAGGCCGAAGCAACAACAACAACCGTGTACTTGAGGGCATCGTTCTGGCGGAGGGTTTCGACCACGCGCGCCACGTTCGCCATCTTCTGGCCGATCGCGACGTACACGCAGTAAACCGGCGAGCCGCCAGGGGCGTGAGTGGACTTCTGGTTGATGATAAAGTCGACGCAGACGCTGGACTTACCGGTTTGGCGGTCGCCGATCACGAGTTCTCGCTGTCCGCGGCCTACCGGAATCATGCTGTCCACAGCCTTGATGCCACTTTGGAGCGGCTCGGTAACCGGCTGTCGATCCACAACGCCCGGAGAGTTTGTTTCAATCAACTTCCACTCATCGCTGTTGATCGCTCCAAGACCGTCGAGCGGCTGACCGAGCGAGTTCACTACGCGACCAAGCAGACCGGGGCCGACGGGGATGCTGATGATCTTGCCCGTCTCCTTAACCTTGTCACCTTCTTTGATCTTGGTGTCGTCGCCAATAAGCACGGCGCCGACCGAGTCTTCTTCAAGGTTTAGAGCGAGGCCCATAACTCCGCCGGGGAACTCGAGGAGTTCGCCCATTTGGCAGTCGGGAAGGCCATAGACGCGGGCAATACCGTCGCCAACTTGCAAAACGGTGCCAACGTGGTCCACTTCCACGGATCGCTCAAACTTCTGGAGTTCTTGCGTAAGGATTGATGTGATTTCTTCGGGTCGAATCGCCATGTGTGTTATTCCAGCCTAAGCTTGTTTCAATACGTCGTACAGTAATTTGTCTCGGAGGCGGTCCAGTGAACCGCGCACCGTTCCGTCCATCACGCTGTTACCAACGTGGACTTTCACGCCACTCATCAGACTGGCGTCAACTTCGAAGGTGGCCTCCACCTTTTGCTTTGAACTCGTTTCCAACTTGCCGACAATGGCCTTCTGCTCTGCCTCTGTTAATGGCATTGCGCTAACCACCTGGGCAAACAAAGTGTTTGATGCGGCGCGCCGGAATCGATCGAACTCCTGCGCCACCAGATGAATAAGACTCTCGCGGCGCTTTTCTAGCAGGAGCCGAAAGAGCTGCATCGTGAGCGCCGTTGTCCGGTCGCTGAATACGCCTTCCATAAGCTTCAACTTGCTCTCGCGATTCATCGCAGGATTGTTAATAAAGCTCTTGAAGCGTGGGTCGTGCTCGAGGGCCGCAGTGATGGAAGCGAGGTCGTCGCTAACCGACGACACAATGTTCTGCTTCGACGCGACGTCGAACAGAGATTGGGCGTACCGGGTGGCGACGCGGGCATCCATTACTTAGATGGCACCTCAGCCTTTTCGATGAATTCTTGAACGAGTCGCTTGTTGGTTTCGTTGTTCACGTTTTCACCAATCAGCTTCTCGGTTGCGCCGAGCGCGAGGTTGACCACCTCGACGCGAAGCTCGTTCATGATCTTGTCCTTCTCGCGAGAAATCTCCTCTTGAGCTTGAGCGATCATGTGCTCCTTCGCCGTGGCGGCATCTGCCATGAGCTGCGTTCGAAGGTCTTGCGCTTCTTTAAGCTGGGCTTGAATCTTCTCGCGGGCTTCGGCTTCGGTGTCGCTGATGCGCTTTTCGTAGGCCGACTTCATGTCGCCCATTTCCTTGCGCAAGCTTTCGGCTTCGCTAAAAGTGTTCTCTAGTTCTCGATTGCGCTCGTTGATGGCCGTCATGAGCGGAGCAAAGAAGAAAGAGTTAAGTACTGGGAACAAGATCAAGAAAACGCCGATGACAGAAATCGTGTTTCCGAACGTAAGGGGAATACCTTGCGCGGCAAGGGGCTCCTCGATGCTCTTGAAAGTGTGCTGGCTATTGAGATAGCCGCCCGCAAGCATCAGCGTGATTCCGATGATGATCTTGAAGGCTGTCGTGCTACTTGAAGGCTTCTTTTCGATGTCGTTGGCCATGAAATGAAAATCTACTAAAGGTCAGGGACAGGGCTTGATCCCTCTAGTCCCCCTCTGGAAGTGAGAGGAAACGAGCCCTGTCGAAATGATTACTTAGGCAGCGCGCCCATGCCGACGAAGACCGTCAACAGGAACACGAGCTCGACGAACGCAAGCGCGATCAACATCGCGGTTTGCAGTTTGCCGATGGCTTCCGGTTGTCGGCTCATGCCGTTCATAGCTCCCGCGCCGATCATGCCGAGGCCGATCGCGACGCCGAGAGCGGCGAGTCCTAGTGCGAATGGTGCGTTCATAAGGTTAGTGTTAGTTCTCCGTTGGTTTCTTTGCGCGATGGCAAAAACTGTTTATGCAGGCGACGCCTCCGGCTCCAAAGTAGCTGAATGGTCTTCATGGCCATGGTCGTCGTCGTGGGCGTGGCCTTCTTCGTGCTCATGGTGAGTAACAAGGCCAATGTAGACACAGAGGAGCAAGCAGAAAATGAGCGCTTGCACCACGCAGGTAAGAAGCTTGACGGGTAGCAAAAAGGCGCCGACTGGCACCCATGGCTCGCCAAGCTTGTTCATCGCGGTGACCGCTTGGTGGCCGCCGTGAATATTTCCGTAAAGTCGCAATGTCAGCGACAGGTTCTTCATCGCCTCCGAGATGATTTCGATCGGAAAGATGAGAAAGTTGATGCCGATGAGTGCACCGGTCAGCTTTGGTCCGGCGAAGTGGCTGAAGTGACCGATCACGCCATTGGCTCTGATTCCTTCCCACTGGACATAGCCAATCGCCATGAGCGCCATGGCAAGGTTGAATCCAAGGTCAGCTGTCGGCGCCGTATCGAAGAAAAGCGAAACGAGATTGCTCACGAAAATCATGAGCCAGAACACCATCAGCATCGGAATGTACTTTCGACCGTGAGGGCCGATGATTCCAACGGCGAGATTCTCGATGAAGTAGTAAAGCTGCTCGAAAGAAGCTGTGATCTTATTCTTGAAAAATCGATTGTTGAGGCCTTTCTTTGCAAGAACCATGCAGACAATCAGGATCGCAATCACGAATCCTACGTAGACCATGACGCCGGTGTAGCTAACCGCGTGGTGCCCGGCATCTGCCGCGTGGGACTCTCCACCAGCAGCGGCTCCCGACGCTATAAAGCTTCCGCGAAAGATCAGGTCTAGCATACGTTAAAAAAACCGGCGGGCTAATTTGGTTTGGTTGATTCGGCCCATCCGATCGCCCAGCAGTATACCATTCCCAATCCGCACAAAAACGACACCGGCGCACCTTTTCCAATGCCATAAGAAATCATCATTCCCCAGATGCTGAGCGGCAGCGAACCAAAGAAAAGGAGGACCGCGCCCCACGCCCTAAGTTTCTTTTTTTTGAGGGTGTCCTGCTTGAGAATCCAGATGACCGCCCAGAGGCCCAGGAAGTTGACGACGGTTGTGGCGAGACCGAATGAAAACCCGTGGCCCTTCTCGGCACTCATTGAATAGGCGATGGCGACTGCAACGAGTGCAGCGACAGCAAAGAACCTCAGATCGCTGAAAACTCGCTTCACGTATTTTGCGTTTTGTTCACTACGAGAATGGCGAATACGACACCAAGGACAGCTCCCACAAGAATCAAACCACTTTGCCAACCTGCTGGCCCGCCCATCTTTTCGATGAGCCAGCCAATCCCAAGACCCGCGACTGGCATTCCGAGGATCGCATAGGCAACAGTGAGGCCAACACCTAGTCCTTTTGCCGCTTCAGCACTGGATTTGTCTTCCTTCGCCTTTTGCTTCGCCTGGGTCTCGCGACGCGACTTCGACTGCGCCGCGCGATCTTCGAGATTCTTCAGTCGATCGGCAAACTCAGCATCCGCCTCATCCATCTTCCGCCGCGCCTCGGCCGCGATTTCTTCTGGGGTCTGATCGGGCATGGCGAGATTATGGACGAGGGCTAATGGCTGATGGTCAATGGTCAATGGTTTATGGTTGGACGCTTGATCATTGGCGACCAGCCTTGTCCATTAGCCAACAGCCATTTGCCACTAGCCATTAGCCATTAGCCATTAGCCATCAGCCACAAATCATGGTATACATCCGTCTATCCAATCGTGGCTGTGATTGCGCCAAGTCTGCAAACCGAGATTCAGTTCGTTAAAGGCGTGGGGCCGAAGATGGCCCCCCTTTACGGCAAACTCGGCATCACCACCGCCCAAGACCTGCTCTTTCACTTCCCTCGCCGCTATGAGGACCGGCGGCACCTGCCTCCTATTCGCGAAGCACGGGCGGGGACTCATGCGACCGTCCGCGGTCGGATTGTTCATGTCGAATCTCGCCCGAGCCGTGGTCGCGCCGCGCCGGTTAAGGCAATCCTCAATGACGGATCAGGTCAAATGGTTCTGGTTTGGTTCAACCAACCTTGGATCGCAAAAAAGCTTCGCGAGGTGACCGGCGAGGTCATTGCATACGGATTGGTTAAGGACGGCAGCCACGCGCTCGAGATGCACTCGCCGGAGTTCGAGGTTATCGATCCCGACGACGAAGCCGAAGGCTTCACGCGCATCTTTCCTGTCTATGGTCTAACCGAGGGTCTGATGCAACGATCCGTTCGCAGGGCAGCCGCAAACGCCGTCGAGAATTATGTCGATCTCCTCTCCGAGCCCCTGCCGCTCAACGTTCGCAAGGAGAACAAGCTTCCTGGCCTCGCTTGGGCCGTGCGCCGCATGCATGTCCCCGAGAATCTCGATGATGTCGGACATGCCCGTCGTCGCATTGCTTTTGACGAGTTCTTAGCAATACAGCTCTTAGTTCAAATGCGCCGCGCGGCAACCCAGCAGGAGCCGGGCATCAAGTTCGATCTTCCCAAGGACCTCAAGGACGAGATCAAGCAGATCATGCCCTTCGAACTGACCGGCGCCCAGCAGCGGGTTGTTAAGGAGATATGGTCGGATATGCAAAAAACCGCGCCGATGAATCGCCTCGTTCAAGGCGATGTGGGCTCGGGCAAAACCGCCGTTGCGGCGTGCGCTATGCTGGCGGCCGTGCGTTCTGGCTATCAAGCCGCGCTTATGGCGCCGACCGAAATTCTGGCCGAGCAGCACGCGATGAACCTTTCTCGCCTCTTTGAGCCGCTTGGACTTCAAGTTCAACTCCTCCTCGGTAAACAGAAGGCTAAGGAGAAACAAAAGGCGATCGAGCAAATTGAATCTGGTCAAGCGCAGATCGTCGTCGGCACCCACGCGGTCATCCAGGAAGACGTGAACTTCGCTAAGCTCGGCCTCGCCATCATCGACGAGCAGCACCGCTTTGGAGTATTGCAACGCCTGGCGCTTCGGCAAAAAAGCGACGTTATTCCCGACGTCCTGGTAATGACGGCGACGCCCATTCCGAGAACGCTCAGCATGACAGTCTACGGCGACCTCGACGTGAGCGTGATCGACGAAATGCCTCCCGGCCGGAGGCCGATCAAGACCCATTGGAAAGCGGCTTCAGCCCGCGAAGCTGTCTATGAGACCGTCGGCAAGCTTCTGCAAGAAGGGCGCCAGGCGTACTTTGTCTGCCCCATGATCACCGAGAGCGAAAAGCTCCAGACCCAAGCCGCGGTAGACCTCCACTACCGACTCTCCGAAGGCGCCTTTAGGGACTATCGAGTTGGCCTACTCCACGGACAGATGAAGCCGGCTGAAAAGGAAGTGGTGATGGAGTCGTTTAGAAGCCACGAACTCGATGTTCTCGTAAGCACCGTGGTCATCGAGGTCGGCGTGGATGTTCCAAATGCCACAGTAATGGTGATCGAAGACGCCAACCGTTTTGGCCTAAGTCAACTTCACCAAATCCGCGGGCGAGTGGGGCGCGGAGATCAGCAGAGCTTCTGCATCTTGATCGCTGATGCGACGACGGATGAAGCCCGCGACCGCATGGAAGTCATGGTTGCCACGCAAGACGGTTTCAGGATTGCGGAAGAGGACCTCCGGCTCCGAGGTCCAGGCGACATGCTTGGCACTCGACAGAGCGGTAACCTCGATTTGCGCGTCGCTGATCTAATCCGAGACTTGAGAATCCTGGAGGACGCAAAGCAAGCCGCTTTCAAGATTGTCGCATCGGACCCGGACCTATCTAGCGCCGAAAACATTCGATTGCGATCTCTCCTCAAGGGCAAGCATGAGGGCGATGCCTGGTTGCCCGTTACTTAATGAATGCCACAAAGGCGTCCATCCATTTCTGCAGGAACTTAGCCGTACCCTCGCCAAAGCTCCCATCCTCGTTAAAAGTCCCCTCTTTTACTTGAAGGAATACCTCGGGCTGGGTAAGCGTTGGCATGCCTAGGTGAGCAAGTATGGGCCGCAGGTGCTGTTGGGCAATTCCCGATCCGACCGCGCCCGGTGAGGCCCCGATCACGCCGGCTGGCCTCCCAACCCAGACGCTCTGGCCGCTGGGCCGTGAACCATGGTCGATAGCGTTCTTTAGGACACCTGGAATTGAGCGATTGTATTCAGGCGTGACGAACAACACAGCATCACAGGCCCGGACTATGCTTCTGAACTCGGCCACTGGCTCCGGAGCATCTGAATCTTGATCCTGACTGTAAAGCGGTAGCCGACTAATTTCCACGACCTCAAACTCAACGTCGACCGGACCGAGCCTCATCATCGCGGCCGCAACGCGCTTATTGAGCGAATTCGAGGCGATACTGCCAACAATCACAGCAACTCGCTTACTAGACATTAGAAAAAGAATACCGTCCGCTTGGATTCCTGAACCCTCTGCCTTATAATGTTTGCGTTCATGAACTCTCGATACAATCGAATTGCATGGGCGCTTGTTTGCGCCTTCGGGTTTGCTGGTGAGGCCGCCGCTAACCCTCTTAGCCCAGATCAATTCAGCGTTTCCACGCTCGAGGCGCTCAAGTCATTTGCTCACGACGCGCTCCTTCTGGCGTTTAGACCCAATGTTCCTGTCACTCAGAGAGCCAAGATTCTGAATCAATACGGGCTTGAACCTGACCCAAATTGCCGAAATCCGCACTTTGTTCGAGCGTTGCTGAACCCAATAGACCTTGCCCGCGGCGTTACGGTCACCGACAAGATCAACTTGATGCAGCGCAACCCGGCTTTCCGCTATGTCGAGCCCGATTTCGCGTTGTTCCCCGATCAGGTCGCCACTGATCCAAATTTCGGATCGCAATGGGGACTCCACAACACAGGGCAGAGCGGCGGCACAGTGGATGCCGACATGGACGGCCCTGAGGGCTGGCCAGCAATTTCAGATTCCGCGACGCCAGTCGTGATCGCCGTACTCGACAATGGCACTGATATCAACCATCAGGACTTAGCCGCCAACGTCTGGACAAACCCTGGCGAAATAGCGGGTGATAGCATTGATAACGATGGCAATGGATTCGTGGATGACGACAAGGGCTGGGACTTCTCCAACAATGACCGAGATGTTTTGCCAACGGCCTCGAATACTCACGGTACGCACTGTTCGGGCATTGTGGCCATGGTTCGAAACAATGGCGTCGGCGGCGCAGGCACGGCAAAACGAGTTCGCTTGATGCCTTTGCAAATCGCTGGAGGTTCAGTGAGTTTCTACAGCGCTTTGGCCAATGCAGTGGACTATGCCTCGCTCAATGGCGCCAAGGTGATATCCGTGAGCTACACCATCGACTCCTACAGCACAACATTTAGCGATGCAGTTGGCCGAGCTGCAGCCCGCGATGTCGTTTATGTTAACTCGGCCGGAAACAACTCCGAGAATGTCGACAATTTGCGCGGAAGGCTACGCGACACTTGGAACAATGTGATCTTCGTTGCTTCGACGACGCGGAATGATCAATTCTCATCCTTCACCAACTTTGGTTGGAAGGTCGACATTGCTGCTCCAGGCACCGATATCTACGCAACCTATCCAAGCAATACCTATGCGACGATCAGCGGCACGTCGATGGCGGCGCCAAATGCCGCGGCCGTTATCGGACAGATTCGCCAGCTTTTCCCAGCGTTGACGGCGCGACAGGCCATCGACAAGGCGATGTACTCGGCGCAGCGCCTACCTGCATTTGGCGAGGCGATCAATGGCGGAAGAGCTCACATGCCCGATGCGTTCGAGGCAGACAGTACCGCACCCAGCACTCCGGCAAGTTTCCAAGTAGCACGAAGATCGAACAGCGCGATTGAAGTTCAGTTCCAAGCTTCTGGTGACGACGGGACCACAGGTGGTGCGACCTCGTATGACTTCCGATCTAGTACGAGCCCGATTAACGCTGGCAATTTCGCCTCTGCTGAAAAGATGTTTGCCCAAATCGGCGGCCAGGCGTTTGGGACTTCGATTACCGACCAAATCACTGGTCTCGTGCCAGGGCGCTCGTACTACATTGCGGTTCGAGCAATCGACAATGCCGGCAATGTTTCTTCCCCAGCTACAGTTGGCCCAATTTCAATGCCTGCCGCCACTTGGATCGACGACGTCGAAGGAGTCACAAACTGGTCGGGTTGGACTCAAACGACCAGCAAGTCATATTCCGGGACCAAGTCTTGGACCGATTCACCTTCGGGCAACTACGGCGCCAGTGCGAACACAACCATGACTCAAGTGGGAACGGTTGTGCTCCCGGCAAACCCTATCTTGCGATTTAAGGCCGTTCTCGACCTCGAGTTCTATTTTGATGAACTTCTGACTGAAATCTCGCTCGATAATGGTGCCACCTGGACTCAAGTGGGGCGATTCACAGGTTGGGTTCCGAATTGGCAAACCTACAACTGCTCGCTTCTGCCTTGGGCTGGCCAAACGGCTAAGTTCCGATTCCGCATTACATCAGACACAAGCAATAACTTTGATGGCGCCTACATTGACGATATCTTTATCGTCAGCGGCGCGACATCGTTCTTCGATAATGTTGAAGGAGCGAATACTTTTGCCCCGACCGGTGGTGCATGGGCAACAACGACAACGCAATTCTTTAGCTCGACTCGCTCTTGGACAGACTCTCCTAGTGGTAATTCGACCGCGAACTCGGACACCTGGCTCGGTAACAATTCGACGCTGCCAAATCCAAACCTCGGAGACCCGGAGCTCGGTTTCATGATGCGCAGCGCTTATCGGACCACGGACCGATTCACGGCTGGTGTCAGCATGAACAACGGCGCCTCCTATGCGATGACGGACCGCTGGGTGAAATCAAACACCAACTGGAGTTCGTATTCCGCTCGGCTCCCTGATTCAACAGCACTGCGTGTAGGGTTCCACTTGGATACGACGACCGGAACGACGCAAGACGGCGTGTACCTCGACAACATCTCTGTCTACGGCGAGCCGTTCATCAATACTATTGGTGGATCGGTCACTCGGCGATACTACAATGGAAACCCCGCACTTCGACCAATCACAATGGAAATCATCGGCGGAGGCCCATCGTTCCTATTGACCTTGGCGAGTGCACCAACTAGTCCATTTAGCCTCAACACGACCTACAGTAGCAGTCCCGTCACCCTGAAGTTTAGCGGCCCAGGTTTTATCACCCGAAAGCTAACCAACGTGGCTCTTTCGTGGAACACTGTCGTAAACGTCACGTTGCCGAATGGCGATGCTGATGCATCGGGAGAGGTTGATGCCGCTGATATTGACTTCATTATCGCCAAGTTTGGCTTCGTCGTGGGCAACCCCAATTACTCAGTCACAGCCGATTGCGATGGTTCGAGCGAAATCGACGCCGCAGATATCGACATCGCGGTCGCTGAGTTCGGGCAAGTCAACGATTGACTCCTCGGCAGGGGTACCCTTGTAGTTACCCCTGCCATGAGTGTCGCCATCGAAGACGTCATCATCATCGGTTCTGGCCCTGCCGGATACACCGCTGCCCTCTATGCTGCCCGAGCTGACCTTAAGCCCCTCGTCTTAAGTGGCTCCGAACCTGGCGGCCAACTAATGATCACTACCGATGTGGAGAATTACCCTGGGTTCCCGCAAGGCATCATGGGGCCGGAGATGATGAAGCTATTTCGAGAGCAAGCCGAGCGGTTTGGGGCAAGAGTCATCGAGGAACATGTAACCAAGGTCGACTTTGGGAGCCGACCTTTTGGAATCTGGGTGGGAGAGAAGGAGTATCGCGCCCGAACGGTCATTGTCTGCACCGGCGCGAGCGCAAAGTGGCTCGGGCTGGAAAGCGAAGTGACCTACGGCGGCTTCGGTGTCAGTGCTTGCGCAACGTGCGACGGGTTCTTCTTCAGAGGAAAGGAGGTCATCGTCGTTGGAGGTGGCGACACTGCCATGGAAGAGGCGAACTACCTGACACGGCATGCCTCAAAGGTTGTTCTCGTACACCGTCGGGACCAATTCAGGGCCAGCAAAATCATGCATGATCGCGTCATGAACAATCCGAAAATTGAGGTCAAAACCAATGCGGCAATCGATGAAATCCTCGGAATCAGTGAGCCATACAAGAAGGTCACAGGAGTTCGGCTAAAGGACACCACGAATGGTGAAACCACCGAGATGGCCATCGATGGCGTCTTCATCGCGATCGGCCACAAGCCTAATTCGGACTTATTTACTCGACAACTAGATATGGATGACGTTGGCTATCTCATCCCAAAAGTTGGAACCTTTACCCACACCAAGGTTCCTGGCGTATTCATCGCTGGCGATGTTGCCGATAGCGTCTATCGGCAAGCGGTAAGCGCAGCCGGCACGGGTTGCATGGCCGCCATCGATGCCGAGCGGTTCCTGGAATCCGAAGGACACTAGACTCATGCTTGCCTGCCTCTTCGCTGCAATCGTCCTTGCTCCACTGAACCAAGAAAAGGCCGCGATTCCGTGGACATTTTCGGCTCCGGGCAGCGAAAATAGCGAGTTCATTGTGCAGATTTCGGCCGAGCAGCGAAAGCCGCCGAAGGTCTCGCCACTGAACCGCTGGCAATTCAGTTGGGTCTTCCCTGGGCTAGCCCGAACGCCTGGCCAAGAGGACGTCTATTCTTTACGGTTCCGAACTTATGTTCAAAGCCGAGACGAAAAGAAAGATCTCGGCCCCTTGGTTACACGCTCGCTCTTGCACCTATATGGATTCAATGTGAGAAAGCTGCGGCTGGATCATAGCCCCTCTTATTTCCGAAGGATTGTGGATGTCTACCTTTGCGATAGAGGAAAGGCAGGCGGAGAGCAACGCTTCGGAGAAGACCCCGGCATCACAGACGAATACGGAAATCCACAGCGCACGAACCAAATCTACATTTATGATTTGCCTTCCTTCACGAAACCGCTGGAGATGATTCGGGAAATTGCCCACGAGTATGGTCACGCAACTCTCCCTCCAATTGGTGGTTACAAAGCTCCGGAGAGCTGGGCGAATGGATTTTTGGGTGAACATCTCTATTTGGTTTGGATCGCCCGTGAATTGCGAGAGGGGCGACTGAAGCCGGTCGACACCCTAGGTGCGACTTCCGCCGATTTGCAACTGTACATTCGAAACAAGATATCGCCTAAGGTGCAGAATGCCGCCACAACAAGGCCCGACACTGGGTTGGAAAAGCGCGATGCATCCGGCATGGATGCCCTGATTGGTCTTGCACTGTACGCCGAAAACCTCCTGCCGGAGTCTGTGTTTCGTCGGTCCCTCATGCTAACGGGCCAGAATCCATCTGAGTATGCCAATGCGATTGTCGAGGCCTCGAGCGAGCTCACTACTACCCCGATTGCGATCCCGTCGTTCCTAGTCGGCAAGCAGATTTGGGTGCCGATTGGCAAAGGAAAGCTGTCGGGAGCGAAGGCGATAACAAGCCACAAGGGTTGGGCTCTCATCAAGGCTCCAAGTTCAAAAGTGCACGTCTCGCACACAATTCGCTAAATCACCCTTGTGTTTCGGCAGCAAGTGCCGATAACGATACTGATAGCCCCGAATGGGCCTGCAAAAGTACCGTGTCGGAAATTCTCTCTCAAGCTGAAATCGAAGCCCTCTTGCAATCATTGCAGGATGGAGGCGGGAATGCGCCCGTAGCCACCAAGGAACCTCCAACCATAACGAGCCGCTCTCGAGGACCCAAAGCTAGAGCGTCGGTGGCATACGAAATGTACGATTTTCGACGTCCCGACAAGTTGAGTAAGGACCAACTCCGTTCCCTCCAAATGGTCCATGAGACCTTTTCTCGCCACGCTGCAACCGGACTGTCGGCATACTTGCGAAGCCCCGTTCAGATAGATCTGGTGAGCATCGAGCAGGTCCCTTACGAGGACTATCTGCGCGGCATCGAGAATTCTGTTTTCACCGTCATGAGCTTGCCTCCCCTTACCGGGCAAGCAGTGCTCGAGCTTGAGTTTGGCCTTGTTTTCAGCATGGTCGACCGGCTACTTGGTGGGCCGGGACGCTCCATCCCTAGGAACATGCTCACGGACATCGAGCGACCGCTGGTAAAGCAGATGATCGAGCGGCTATTCACCGCAATCAAGACCGCTTGGGAAGGAGTCGTCATTATCAATCCCAACGTGGATCAGATGGAGACCACTAGCCAGTTTGTTCAAATTGCCCCGCCCAACGACATTGTTGTGACCATCCTATTCGAAACTCGCGTTGGCGATGTTCGTGGGGCGATGTCGATGTGCGTTCCGTATTTGGTGCTAAAGCCGGTCACCGCAAAGCTCAGTGCCCAGAAGTGGTTTGCCGCCGCGAACAAAAAGCAAAGTTCGGCGAGCCGACGACTACTATCACATCAAGTCATGAATACCAACGTGGACTGCACCGTCATGCTCGGGCAGACGCGGCTGAACTTTCGAGACTTCATGGGGCTGAAGGCCGGCGATGTCATCCCCCTCAACCGCGATTCGAACGACGACCTTGAGCTTTGGGTCAGCAAGACCCCCAAGTTCCTCGGAAAGCCAGCAACTGTCGGCAAGCGAATGATCTTCACTGTATCTGACCCCATCAACAACGACTAAAACCATGCCAATCCATCAGCAAGTCCTCTCTAAACTAACCGAAATCGAAGGAACGATCTGCCAGTCGCTTTCGACCGCCTTAAGCGATTCGACCGGTCATACCATTACCTTTGGCAATCCGCTCAGTTCGGCAACGACGATCAGCGAACTCGAATCTGACATGAATCAACCTTGGCTCGTTGTTCAGTTCGCCTTTGCTTCATCGCCAGAACGTACTCAATTGTTCCTGATCAGTCAGGACCACTTCATGAGCTTGGCAGAGAAGATCACAGGCACCCCTGTAACTGCTGTCGAAGACACCGTCATCACAGAGTGCCGTTCTGCAATCGAGACCATCGTAAAGGGCCTTTGCACGGCCACGTCTCAAGAGCCTGGCGAAATTGCCATCAACTTCCAGATTCTTAGTTTGCCCGCGAATTTTGGCGAGCCAGCTATCTTCCGTTCCAATATCGCCATCACAGGCGAGGAGCTATCGGCAACGCTCGTGTGGCTGATGGACGCTGAGACAGCCACTTCGATCACCGGTGTTGAGATCCCGTCGGCCGAAGGGGGTGCGATCACCGACGCGGGTTCTTGGGCGGGTGGAGCAACACGATCTGACTCGAACAGTCTCGAAATCCTCATGGATATTCCGCTCGAAATTAGCGTCGAGCTGGGAAGAATGAAGATGCCAGTGCGCGATGTCATCGACCTCGGCGCAGGCTCGATTGTCGAGATCGACAAGGCCGCTGGCGAACCCGTCGACGTGCTTGTCAATGGGCGATTAGTGGCCAAGGGCGAAGTTGTGGTTATTGAAGACAGCTTTGGCGTCCGTATCACCGAAATCCTCAGCCCGAACGAGCGACTCCAACGCCTCTCCGAAGCAGCCTAACATGCGACGTCTTGCTTCCCTGCTCATCTTCATGCTGGCTCAACTTGCCCTAGGGCAAGACGCCTTGTCGGGCATGAAGGAAGACGTGATCACCACGCCGGCGACGCCTCAGCCGTCGGCGGGAGCCCCACCCCTGCTCCATCTCGGAGTCGTCGTTGCGGTTCTGTTTGTGTTAATCAAATTCGTGCTACCCAAGGCGCTCCTAAAGTTCACTAATAAATTGAATCCGGGCCTTGGAAGCTCGATCAAGGTCGAGGAGAGCGCGACCATAGGAACTGGCGGTGCCTACGTCATTGAAGTTCGCGGTCGCACGCTTTTGATCGGTGCAAGCTCGACCGGCGGCCTTTCCCTTCTTTGCGATCTCACCTCGGACTCAGAAGAACCCCCGGCATTCTTTGAAATGCTTAATCAGGCAGTTGTCGAGCCGCTCGCGCCCGAGGGTGAGCCGCGAGTTGGCGACCGGCTAAGGGAGATGCTTGGCGCATGAAGTTTGCCAAAGTCGCCCTTCCCCTCTTCTTTCTCCTGCTTGTTGGCGTGGCCCATGCGCAGCAGGTACAGGTGCCTAGCGTTAATATTGGCATCAACCCCGCCGGAGCAAAAGGGGGCAACGACGTCAGCACGAGCCTGCAACTCATGGCGCTCTTGACGGTACTCAGCATCGCGCCAGCGCTCCTAATTCTCACCACCGCCTTCTCTAGAATTGTCATCATCTTTAGCCTCTTGCGGACCGCGATGGGCACGCAGAATATTCCCCCGAATCAGGTCATCATCGGGCTCAGTTTGTTTCTCACCTTCTTCGTGATGGCACCGACCTACGAGGCCGTTAACAAGGACGCGGTCATGCCGCTAATGGAGAAGAAGATCACCTTCGAGCAGGCCGTCGATCGGGCCGAAAAGCCAGTTAAGGCCTTTATGTTAAAGAACACTTACAAGAAGGACCTTCAGCTTTTCTTGGATTACAAACAAGAGCGGCCGCAAACCAGGGATGACGTTAGTCTCATATCGCTCATCCCAGCCTTTATCATTAGTGAACTCAAGACGGCCTTTGTCGTTGGGTTCTATCTCTTCATTCCATTCCTCATTATCGACCTCATCGTCGCCAGTGTCTTGATGAGCATGGGCATGATGATGATGCCGCCGGTGGTTGTTTCTCTTCCGGCCAAGATCCTCGTTTTTGTTCTAGCGGATGGCTGGTCAGTCGTTGTCTCCGCCGTACTTTCGGGGTACCGATAGCATGAACGAAGGGGTCGTTCTAGAGCTCACCCGCCAGGGAATGATCGTCGCAATGATGGTCTCCTTGCCCATTCTCGCGGTATCGCTCTTCGTCGGCCTGTCAGTCAGCATTTTCCAGGCGGTTACGCAGGTTCAAGAAATGACCCTCACCTATGTGCCAAAGCTGATGCTCGCAGGAGTTGCCTTGGCCTTGTCGGGAGGTTGGATGTTGAGCACGCTCGTCGGATTCATGAAACTCTGCTTCAACCAAGCTTCAAGGGTGCAAATGTGACCACCGATGCCGGCTGGGTCTATGGCCTCCTCCTCGTTTTTGTCCGGTCGTCGGCGATGTTTCTTTCATCCCCGCTCTTTGGCGGAAGCGTACCAGGCCGAGTTCGGGTTGCCTTCTGCTTCATGTTCTCGATCTGCGTGCTGCCAGTCGTACAGGCCAGCATAGGCGCCCCTCCAGACGACATGTTCTCTTTGGTCGCGGCCATTGCGCGAGAAGCTGGAATTGGACTTCTCATCGGCCTGTGCACACAATTGCTACTCGTAGCAGCCCAAATGGCTGGCGGAATCATGGATATGCAGCTGGGATTTCAAATGATGCAGATGTTCAATCCTCAATTGGGAGGAATGACTTCACTCTTGGGTCAGTTCAAGTTTCTTCTCTTTTTGGTTCTCATCTTTCTAATGAATGGGCACCACATGATGCTGACCGCATTTGTACGTAGTTTCGAGTCGCCCATCGTGTTCGACACTTCGAACCTCGCGACAATTCAATCGGGGCTCATCCAAATGCTCGGCGGCGCCTGCGTGCTCGCCATTCAGATTGCCGCACCTGTTGCCGCCGTTTCGTTCATCGTCGATGCCGCCAGCGGTGTGATTAACAAGTCCATTCCGCAAATGCCCGTCTCGATGGTGACCTTGGGTGCCAAGAGTGCGCTCGGCACTTTGTCCCTTGCTCTAGGCCTGCCTCTCATGGTAGTCGCCGTTCAATCGGGCCTCGGCCACACTTCCGTGGAACTCGCGGCTCTCCTGCGAATTGGCCAGAGGTAATTCATGGCGGAGAATCAATCCAGTGGTGAAAAGACTGAGGAGCCGACACTTCGCAGGAAGTCGGAGGCGAGAAAGCAAGGCACAGTTGCCAAGTCCACCGATCTGACCGGGGCACTGACTCTACTCGCGGTGGTTGCAATACTTCCCACCGCATTGGGGGCTTTTGGTAAGGGATTCGTGGCGTCACTCCATGGAACGCCATTACCGACCGATGCCAGCACATCAAATCTCTCGGCTTATGTTCTCGACCTTCTGAAGCCCTCCCTCTTACTGTTGGCCACCATTGGCGGGACCGCTATGGCAGTAGGGTTGGCGGCGAACTTCGCTCAGGTTGGATTCCACCTATCGGCGGCTCCGCTCGAACCGAAGTTCGAGAAAATCAATCCCGTTTCTGGTTTCAAGAGGATTGCCTCTAAACGCGCCGTCGTCGAAGGTCTGAAAACGCTCTTCAAGGGTCTGCTCTTCGGCTTCCTTGCCTATGATGCCATTCGAAGCAATTGGACGAACTTGCTGACCCTGAGTTGGAACTCGCCCAGCGAAGCCGCCATACGAGTAGGGGCTCTCATCTGGGCAGTCGCGATTCGCGTTGCGGTCGCCTGGTTGGTTATGGCAACTCTCGACTATTTCTTCCAACGGAATGAAGTGAACAAGCAACTTCGCATGACGAAAGACGAAGTGAAGCGCGAAATGAAGGAAATGGAGGGGTCGCCCGAGATTCGGATTGCCCGAATGCAGCGGATGCGAAAGATGAGCCGGGGCCGCACCCAGGAGATGATTAAGTCTGCCGATGTGATCATCACCAACCCAACCCACTTCGCCGTCGCCATTCAATACGATCGCTCGAGCATGCACGCTCCGATGGTTGTGGCCAAAGGCCAAGACTATCTCGCGTTCAAGATCCGCGAAATCGCGGAGCAACACAAAGTCCCTATCGTGCCCAATCCACCCTTGGCCCGGGCTCTTTACAAGCAGTGCGACGTTGGCGACTTCATTCCGCGAGACCACTTTGCGGCGGTCGCCGAAGTTCTGGCCCACGTTTATCGAACGATCAAGAAACTGCGCTAGACTTTGCAGCGTGGCAGAGCGAGAGCGATGGAAGAAGATGGTCCTTCGATCCATGCCGCCTCCTGCTTGGCTAGCTCCAGACGCGCCCGAGAATGATGTAGTCATTTCGAGCCGGTGCCGATTTGCGCGCAACATTCGCGGCCATCTGTTTCCTAACCACGCCAGCGCAAATGAACTTAAATCAATTGCCCAGGCGGTGAAAGAAGCGGGTACGGCAGTCGGCCTGGAGGCCTTTCGCAAGCTGAGTGAAGCCGAAAGGGAGTACATGATCGGTTGCCGGCTCATGTCACCCGAGTTCAAACCTGATGAGCCGGGGCGCCTGCTTTTGCTCGACGAGCGACGAGCGATCAGTATCATGGTAAACGAGGAAGACCACCTGCGGGTGCAAGCCTTGCATGCCGGTTGGTCGATCGGCACATCCATCGCTCAAGCGAAAGATATCCTTCGCGCGCTCTCAAGTCGAATCGAATTTGCAGAGACCCCACGTTGGGGATTTCTGACCGCCAGCCCATTTAATACTGGCGAGGGCATTCGGCTCTCAGCGATGTTTCACCTCGCTGGACTGGCCCACACGAAGCGCCTTGCTGAAGTCGTCGGCGCCCTTTCCGAGAGTGACCTCACAGCACGCGGGCTTTTTGGGGAGTCGAGCCGGGCAGTCGGGGCCTTCTTCCAAGTCAGCATGACGCGAGGCAACCTCCCCCGGTTCAGCGGTGCATGCGAATACCTGATGCAGGAAGAACGGCTTGCCCGTGGCAATATGGACCGCGACCATCTTAACGAAATCGTGCGCGACGCAATTCGATTCGCGGTGGTAAGCAAGGAACTGAGCCAGGTGGATGCTCTGCGCGTGATTGCTTGGACTCGCTGGGGGATCGCCGCCGGATTTGTTTCGGTGCCTATTCGCGAAATCGACGCAATCCTCTCCACGCTGGAGCTACGCAACAATCCTGACGAGTCTGCCGCTGCTCGGGACCGGGCGGCCGCCTTGCGATCGCGCTTCGAACATGTCCTCACAGCTTGAGGCGCCCGAAGAATTACTGGCTTTGAACGAACCACGGGGCGTTTGGAACGCGCTGTGCACTATCACATTTTGAAGATCGGCGAGATCTTCATCAACCTCCTCCAAACAACCTCAAATGGCCCCGCTTGCGGGGCCAACTCTACTTATCCTAGCAGTTCACAGGCAAATCGCGTAACATAAAAGCGCAATTGCAACGAATCCGAACTTGTGATCATTCTCAACCGTTCATAAAGCCGGAATTCGAAAAGAATAGCTATGACTTTCCCACGACCCCTCTTATTTAGCGCATTTGCGTTGTCGCTCGGTTTAACGAGCCTGTCGGCTGCCCAAGCGCAATTGGACCTGATTGGCCAACAAGACCTAGAAGTCCAATCCTTGGAATCGGCAATTCCTGACGTCGGCATTCTAAGAGAGGGCGGGCGGATTTCACGAATCTATGGAGTTCCATTCTCAACCGGGGAGACTTCAGCAGATTCAGCCCAGGCATTCATCGATCGCTACCCCAACATCTTCGGCGGCGGAGTGGCCACTTACACCCTCGAAGGCGAACAAGATGTGATGAACGGCAAGTTCACTGCTGTCTATTTCAAGCAAGTAGTCCAGGGAGTTCCAGTGGATCTTGGCGGGGTCACTTTGCTCGTCAAGAATGAAAGGGGTTTCCCTTCCGTTCTAGCGGTCAACTCCAGCGAGCGAGTGCCGACTATCATCACCAAGCCGCTGCAGACCGAAGAAATGGCGCTCGAGGTCATCGCCAAAGCCAATCCTCGGCTCCAGTTTTTCTCGCGACCGGAATTGGTGATACATGGAGGAGAAGGCTCTCCTCGCCTCGCCTGGCAGTTTGAAGCTGAATCCCCCTCGCTGAGCCAACCTGAGAAGTACAAGGCCTTCGTCGATGCCGTGACCGGCGAGATCATCGAGTGGCGCGATTTGATCTGCTATGTCGATGTCACTGGCTCAGTGAAGGGCTACGCTACTCCGGGGCTCCACCCCGACCAAGCCAATAATCCTGCGGCGCTTACAAATTTGTTTGGAGCTAGACTCACGATCACTGGGGTGTCAACAACTCATACCAACGCCTCTGGAAACTTCACCTTAACTAACCCAGGATCAGCGGCGGTGACAGTGTCTTCAACGCTCGAAGGGCAGTGGGTGAAAGTCAATAACAGTTCCGGTACTGTTTTGTCGTTTTCAAACTCAGTGACGCCGCCGGGGCCTATCAACTTTGTCTACAACTCAACGCCGGCTGTTCAGTCCACATCCCAGGTCAACGGCCTAATCCACACAACGGTTGTACACGACTTTGTAAAGTCGATTAGCTTGACCTACCCTGGGGTTGACATTCAAATGCCTTGCAATGTCAATGTCGCGGGCCAAGCCAATGCTTTCTATAACGGTACTTCGATCAACTTCTACAACGCTGGCGGAGGCTATCCGAACATGTGCTACAGCACCGTCGTTTACCACGAGTATGGTCATCACATTGTCAATGTGGCTGGCACTTCGCAGGGTGGCTACGGCGAAGGAATGGGCGACGTCACCAGCGTCCTGCTAACCGGTTCGAACGAACTCGGCCTCGACTTCGCTGGCCAAGGAGCCGGTCCCCTGAGAAACGCCATCAACACCATTAGTTACCCCTGTAGTCTGCCAATTCACACTCAGGGTCAGATCATGTCGGGCAGTTTTTGGAACACGCTTCAAGCCTTGATTGCAAGCGAAGGATCGTCGAACGCGATGAGCATTCTACGGCCCCTTTGGCTCAATAGCATCTTGGTTCAGCCACCCTATATTTCCCGTGCGATAACGATCGATGTTCTTACGCTTGACGACAATGACTCGAACCTGAACAATGGAACACCTCACTACGAGGAAATTGCCGCAGGATTCGATGCAAAGGGGATGACGGCTCCCGCTGTGAATCGCCTCAATATGTCGGCGGCTACTCTGCCCCCGCAAATCGTTACCCCAGCACCCACACTTCTCAATACCAAGTCGCGATTGACGTTCGCTGTCAACGTTACGAACAACCTTGAGACTGTGAATCCCAACGCGGTGCGGTTGCGATATGCAATTGGCACAGGTGCTTATTCGACGGCGAACATGGTCCCCATTGGGGGTAATCAATACCGCGCCAGTCTTCCGACTCCTTCCCCGGGACAGTCGATGCGCTATTTTGTGGAAGCGACGACTCAGCAAGGAAACTACTTCGCCGGCCCGGTTGGGACAGCAACTGAGTTCAAGTCTTTGGTAGTTGGCAAGAAAGTAACGACAATCTTCACCGATACCTTTGATACAAATCTCGGCTGGACGTTCGCCAACTCAACGAGCCTTACGACTGGCGCATGGGAGCGCGGCGATCCCAATGGAACCGTGTTTAACGGTGCTCCTTCGAACCCCGAAAGCGACTCGAACGACGCAGGCACGTTCTGCCTATTTACAGATCAGGGAGCAGTCGGTGAGGCGGCCGGAACCACCGATGTTGACGGGGGGCCAGCCTACGCCTACTCACCAACAATCAATATGAGCGGTGGCAATGCGATCCTAGAATTCAGCCATTGGTTCTATAACAGCATTGGCGATGACTGCGTAAATGTTTGGATTTCAAACGACAATGGCAGCACGTACATTCCCATTTTTGGCCAAATCCAAACACCGACTAGCAACTCCTGGAATCGAACTTCTATTGTCCTAGGCAACCACATCGCCCTAACCAATCAAATGAAGATCCGTGTGACGACTTTCGACACAGCAACCGCATCAATCACGGAAGCCGCAATCGACAATGTCGTCGTTAAGCAGGTCAAGTAGCCCAAGTTGAAGCCTCGACACCCGGGCTGACGTATCTACTGTCATTCATGGCAAGTGAGGTAGTTCGTTATAAGCCCGGTGAGGCAATTCGCTGGCTTGAGACTGGTTCAGAAAAGATTCGAAAAGGGGCTCTCCAGAAAGCTCAAAGCGTCCTTCGACGTGAAGGCGCGCGAAGCATTGGACGAGACGTCCGCGAGGTTGCTGGCGCCTTGTTTGGTGCTGGCTCGGCCGCTATGGCTGATCTCGCTCATCGCCAAGCTTCCGCGAGTGAATATGTGCTCGGAGATGCTCACTTTGAAATCGTACGGCCCACTGGAAATCGTCGGGTGACGTACGCTGAGGTCAAGAAAATCAAGCTCGAAGGTGACCGCGCGCAGTTTGAACTCATCCATGGATCGGTATCGATCAAGCCATTTGCCCATCTCGTCAGTGGTCGGGTGCGAGTCCCGATCGGCTGGACGCGCAATAATGTCGAGGTGCCTTACGAACTTCTCATTGAAGAACTTGCCGCGCGTTGCGACATCGAGGTCGAGGTCGAGTGACCGGCTGGCGACATCCCTATCCAGCTGATTACGGCGATGCCTTGGAACTTGCGCTAGTCGAAGACATCGGCACTGGTGACTTGACCTCAGCATGCTTGCCAGCAGACCTCCAAGTGCGCGGGATGATCGAGGCTCAAGCCGCAGGAATCGCATGCGGCGTCGGCATTGCTGCAGAGTGTCTCTCGGCTGTCGCAGATGTGGAAATTAAGGTGACGGATGGCGACATGATTGAATCCGGCGACCAGGTGCTGAATTTCGAGGGCGCTGCGGTAGGCTGTCTCTCGCACGAACGGGTCGCCCTAAACTTCCTGATGCACCTCAGTGGCGTGGCCACGTTGACGAGGCAGTTTGTGGACGCTGTGCAAGGAACGCGGGCACGCATCGTTGACACGCGAAAGACAATTCCTGGCATGAGGAGCTTGCAGAAGTACGCCGTTCGATGCGGTGGAGGACATAACCACCGCATGGGCCTCTACGACGCTGTGATGATAAAGGATAACCACATTGAGGCCTGCGGATCTATCTCCAGGGCGGTTGAGAAAGTCCGGAAGTCCATTCCTCATACGGCCAAGATCGAAGTGGAAACCGACCGACTAAGCCAGGTCGGCGAAGCCATTAATGCCGGTGCGGATATCGTACTGCTAGACAACATGCCGCATAAGGATATGGCCGAGGCCGTTCAAAAGTATGCTGATAAGCCCGTGATCTTTGAGGCCAGCGGGGGGATCAACTTGCTCACGGTCAGAGCCGTCGCGGAGACCGGCGTTCACTTGATCAGCGTTGGGGCGCTAACCCATAGCTCCCCAGCTCTCCCGTTGCACTTAGAACTCATCTGAGAAAGGTAGCACTGCCATTTCTGGTGCTGCTACCTTGCGAGTTCTGCGTTCAAGCGGCTTGGCCTCCTCGATAACCGTCAAGGCTGTCGTCTGTTGCAGTTCATGTATCGCACGAGCGCTTGGCAAGACCCGGGTTTCCAGTGAGCCAACCATGTCGTTGTATGCGCCGACCGCATGATCGAGATTCTTACCTACTCTTGCAAAGTGCTCAGACATCTTGGACAGGCGGCCATACAGTTCTGCGCCAGCATCGGCGATCTTTTGAGCATCCTTGGCCAAAGCCTCGTTTCGCCAGCCAAACCCGATTGCGCGCAGAATTGGGATCAACGTAAGGGGCGTTGCCAATAGCACCTTCTTCTCGGCACCGAATTCGATCAGGGAGCTATCAAGCTCCACCGCAGCGCTCAGCATCGGTTCCGTTGGCATGAACATGACGACCATCTCCACGTTCTGACGGAACTCGCGCGCGTAGTTCTTGTTGCTAAGTTCTTCAACCCTTCGACGAACATGCCTGGCATGATCGCTGAGCAACG
The DNA here is from genome assembly GCA_016788585.1 of Chthonomonas sp. Lineage (GTDB taxonomy): Bacteria > Armatimonadota > Fimbriimonadia > Fimbriimonadales > Fimbriimonadaceae > JAFLBD01. Next base: position 174,231 of record JAEURP010000006.1, read on the forward strand.
AGCGCCGCTTGTCCTCGTCTTCGCACTCCATTGCATCTAAGAAGGCAATGTTTGGAGCTTTTGCATCGACAACGATTGTGTTGCCATTTGGAAGTCGCACAACCATATCGGGCCGTAACCGGCCCTCTTCGGTCTCCAAAGAGACCTGCTCTTCAAAGTCTACGCGGTCGAGCATCCCCGCCAACTCGACAACGCGGCGCAACGTGATCTCGCCCCACTTTCCTCGTTGATTTGGTGACCGAAGGGCCTGGACCAGTTTGCCGGTTTCTTTTTGGAGTGTGGCCTGCGTCTCGATAAGGCTTTTCACCTGCTCGCCCATCGACGCATAGGCCGCCGCACGCTTTTGCTCAAGCTCATTCACGTGTTTGTTAACTTCAGTTAAGCCCTCTTTGATTGGCTTTACCAAGTCTTCGATCGCTTGCTTACTCTTCTCGAGTTCTCCCTTTGCTTCCTTTTGCTGCCCGGTCAAGTGCTCCTTGGCAAGGTCAAGAAAACTCTGATTGTTCTTCTGCAAAACCTCCAAGCTGATGCTGGCAAAGGCTTCTTTGAGTTGAACGCTAGCTTCATCCAACATCTGCCTCTGTTCTTCGATCGCCCGATTGCGCTCTTGCAATTGAGCCTCTAGGGCGCTTCGCTCCTCACGGAATTGGGCAATCTCCTCTTGAAGACCCTCAATCTGTTCGCAACGATTGGCAAGGTCGAGCTCCAGTCCTTCCATCTGCAGAAGCCTAGTCTCCATCCGCGCCTTGGTCAATTCTAGCTCAGCCACTTGGGCCTGTTTCACGCCCAAACGACGGAGGGTAACCCAAGCCACGGCCCCCGCTCCTAGCGCCGCTCCCGCGGCGATTCCGATCCACAACGATGTCAATTCCATTTCAGTACAAGTTGATACGATTGAAGGCTACTAGTAGACGCAGAATAACTACTTTTCGAGGTCGGTAAACTAGCACCGTGCTATTGGAGCGATTTCGGGCCGTGGCTTCCGGCCTATTCCCGCCCGGATCGAGGGCGCTCGTGGGATACAGCGGAGGGCCCGATTCTACGTGCCTTGTTCACCTCATGTACCGATGTGGGTTAGATTTTGTTGCCGCCCATCTCCACCATGGTCAACGGCTCGAGGCAGATATCGAGCTTAAGCTCGCCGAAGCCTGGTGCGAGTCTCTTGGAATCCCATTTGTATCAGGAAACGCTGACGTTCCCAGGATTTCCGAGCAGTTCGGAATCGGTCTGGAGGAGGCAGGCCGACGGGCCAGGTATAGCTTTTTTGAGCAAGCCGCGGGGCGACTAGGTTGCTCTCAAATCGTCACCGCGCACACGAGCGACGATCATGTCGAAACCATTATTTTGAACTTGATTAGAGGCACCGGCATGGCCGGTTTGCGCGGCATTCCGGCGATTCGCGGTCCCATTCTTCGCCCTTTGCTTTCTTTTTCTCGACAAGAAACGATTGCTTACTGCGGCCATCACGAACTTTGGACTCATGAAGATCCCTCGAACTCAGACTTGTCGTTTTCGAGAGCTCGGATTCGCCACAGAGTAGTTCCAGAATTAGAACGCATTAACCCAGAAGTTCGGCGGACCACAACCCGCATGGCGGAGATCATCGCTGAAGAGGACGACTTCCTGAATAATGCAGCCGCTGGAGCCCTCGAGCAAATCATTTCGCCACTCAATGGGGCATTGGAGTTCCTAACCCATTCAGATGAAGTGGCGTTCGATGCCGAACAATTTCGGGGCCTCCCCAAGGTCATTGGGCTTCGGGCCATTCGGCTAGCAGCGGCCTATGTTGGGGCAGAGCCCGAGCGGGCAAATGCCTTGCGGATTTGGAGTGGTGAGAACGAGTCTCTGCCTGGGGGCGAGGTCACCGTTCAATGGACAGCCGATCATCTGCACTTCAAGCGAACGCAGATAACAGAGCCATTTCGGCACACCCTTACGATGCCGGGGGAGACACTTGCCGATGCGTTTGGCTGGCAGATTTCGGCTCAGTCACTAACCGGCGGCGAGTTCGAGATGGACACAACCAACCTCACAGTCTCTCTCGATCAAGCAGCCCTTCAAGGCACGCTATATTTCCGATCGGCACAGGAAGGCGAACGAATGGCACCCTTGGGCCTTGCCGAGCCAAAACTGGTGAGCGACCTCTTGCAAGAAAAGCACCTCTCCGCGCTGGCAAAGCGCAGGCTGCCGATTGTCTGCGATTTGGTTGGGCCGGTCTGGATTCCGGGGGTCGCCATCGCCGAACGAGCAAAGGTGGTTCAGGAAACAACCCAGTTAGTTAGGCTCAAGTTCGGTCCGATTTTGGGTGAACATGCCCATAATATATGAACGGACTCGCCTTCTGAAGCGTAGTCTATATGGCGCAAGCCGTTTTGTTGGAGCCCTTATTGAATAAGTCCGTACGTACAATTCTCGTTTCGCTCTTCCTCGCCCTCGGCGTTTTCGCGTTGCTAAACTCGATGGGCCAGCCAGGAAGCGGATTGTCGTTCGCGCCCCAAAAGACAATCAGCTTGGATTACTCCGAGTTTATGGGCCGGGTGGAAAAGGGTGAGATCAAAACGGCGGTCTGGAGCGGCAATCGGATTACAGGCGCAACAACAACCGGCGGGAAGTACGAAGCAAAAATCAACAACATTGCTCCGGACAGCACGTTGGGGTCCCAGATTCAGGAGAAGCTCGCCGCCAAGAATGTCAACGTATCCTTCCCTGACCCCTGGATAAGTCCGGGATTGCAGAATGGCCTCTTTATCTTGGCCTTGCTTATCTTGCCATTCCTGTTCTTCTATTTCATGTTTTACAGGCCAGCGCAGCAAGGCGGCAACCAAGCAATGAGTTTTGGGCGTAGTCGCGCTCGAAGGCACGGCGAAAATGGCCCGAAGGTGACCTTTGAAGATGTAGCCGGAATTGAAGAGGCTAAGACCGAGCTAATGGAAATCGTGGACTTCCTAAAGAACACGAAGAAGTACGTCGCGCTCGGGGCAAAGATCCCGAAGGGGATCTTGCTGACTGGCCCTCCCGGCGTAGGCAAGACCCACTTGGCTCGTGCGGTTGCGGGCGAAGCGGGCGTTCCGTTCTATCACATCAGCGGCTCTGATTTTGTTGAGATGTTCGTTGGTGTTGGTGCGGCTCGCGTCCGAGACCTGTTTGAAACGGCTAAGGCTCATCGCCCCTGCCTGATCTTCGTTGACGAAATCGATGCAGTCGGGCGGCAGAGAGGCGCCGGGCTCGGCGGTGGTCACGACGAGCGCGAGCAGACCTTAAATCAGCTTTTGGTAGAAATGGATGGCTTTGATGCTAATCAAGGCGTGATCATGATCGCGGCGACAAATCGCCCCGATGTCCTCGATCCCGCGCTTTTGCGCCCTGGCCGGTTTGATCGCCAGATCGTGGTTGACGCTCCGGATGCCAAGGGACGAGAGAAGATCCTCGAGATCCATGGAAAGGGCAAGCCATTCGAAGGCGATGTGAAGATGAGCACGATTGCCAAGCGAACACCTGGATTCACTGGGGCTGACTTGGCCAACGCTCTTAACGAAGCCGCCCTTCTGACTGCTCGTCGCAATAAGACAAAGATCAGCATGGACGAGGTCGAAGAATCACTCGACCGCGTTATGGTTGGGGCGGCTCGGCGTAGCCGAACGATTTTGGAAAAGGATCGCGAGATTACGGCCTACCACGAGGCTGGCCACGCCATTGTCGGCGAGCTTCTTCCCCACTGCGACCCTGTTCACAAGGTCACCATTCTGCCTCGCGGTATGGCGCTCGGCATCACTTGGTCCCTACCGGACACCGAGAAGCTACACGTCAGCCGAAGCGAACTCCTAGACGATATCGCGATGGCCCTCGGGGGTCTGGTTGCTGAGGAAGTGGTCTACGGCGAACGTTGGACTGGCGCAGTTAGCGACCTAGATCGCGTTACACGAATTGCCCGCGCAATGGTGTGCAATTACGGAATGAGCGACCGGCTGGGAACCTTGGTTCTTGGCAGAAGTAATCGCAACCCTTTCTTGGGGCGTGATATCACCGAAGAGCATGATTACAGCGAAGAGGTCGCGCGCATGATCGACGAAGAAGTTCGCAGCATTGTCGATAGTCAGCACACACGGGCAAGGATGCTTCTTGAGGAGAATCGAGAAAAGATGGATCTGATCGTGCAAGCCCTATTGCAACAGGAAACGATCGATCGTGTCGAGTTCCTAAAGATCATGGGAATCGACCCAGACAATGACCCCAAGGTACGCAAGGCTGACAAGCAAGAAGAGCTTCCCGAGCCATCGGTTGAGCCGGTGGCACCGCCGATTACAGCACAACCCCCAAGGCTAGAACCAGGCCCGGCTTGAGTCGTGGTAAAGTAGGTTGATTCTGCCCTAGGCCCAGCCTAGGCATTGACTTCGGGTGCTGATGTCGGTCGAAGAACTGTACGAGAAGGGGTTCGAGCTACGTTGCGATGGCCGATATGATGAGGCCAGAGCTATTTTCTCGCAAGTCCTAGGATCAAATCCTAGCCACGCCAATGCCAAATGGCAGATCGGGCTTATTCAGTGCTTTGTAGGCGAGTTCGATGAGTCGATCGCTACCCTCCAGGAAGTAGTGGACGCCAACCCAAATCACATTAAGGCGAGATATGACCTCGCTCAGACTCAGATGATGCTCGGAATGATGGATGAGGCCTGCGCGAACTTCAAAGAGGTTCTGAACCAAGACCCGGGCCATGAAGAGGCCAATCGGCAAATTATCTACTGCCCCTAGCGCCATGCGCACACGCTGGCCTCTCGTCGTTCTGATTTTCGCGCCACTCGCCTTGCTTTGGCGTTGTGTTTTCCTTGGTGAGACCATCGGCCCCTGGGCAGAGGTTAGAGCATTCGCTCCGTGGTCGGAGACTCCTCCGGGCCGCCCATTCGACGTGCTACAAATGGACGCGGCCCTGCAATTCTATGTTTGGCGCGACCTCGTGTTCGATTCATGGAGACATTTTCAAGTGCCGATTTGGAATCCTTACTCCTTTGGCGGGGCACCTTTGCTGGCAAATTCGCAAAGCGGTGCCCTCTATCCGCCCCATGTCCTAGTCGGGGTTCTCCAACTCCCAACCTCCGCGGGCGTTACCCTACTTGCTTGGTTCCACTTGTCGCTTGCTGGAATCGGAGTTTTCACTCTTGGAAGGCGATTGGGAGGCAACGAGTGGATCGCTTGCATTTGCGGCGTGACGTTTGCGCTATCCCCATTTATGGCCTCCTGGACCGGCCTGAGTAGCGTGATTTCGACCGTCGCATGGATACCTTGGTGCCTTCTGTTGCTCTGGCGCATCCTTGAGCATGACAAGCCTCGCCTAGGTTCGGTCTTATTGGCCCTTTGCATCGCAATGATGCTTCTGGCGGGGCACCTTCAGTTTGCGGCCTTCGGCCTCATGGCACTCGTTGTCTTTTGGATGGTCGCGGCTTGGGAACTCCGTCCAAAGCTGTGGCTAGGGTTCGTTCCCGGCATAAGTCTGATCTTAGGGTCCCTTTTGGCGTCTCCGCAACTCATAGCGGTTCTTGAGTACTCCCGTGAAAGTCACCGCCGCACCGCCCCTACAATTGAAGGTTGGCAGGCCTACCAGGCGAGCGGTCTCCAATGGTGGGAATGGGCCTCGATGGGGGCTAGCGACCTCTTGGGCCATCCACAGCGGTGGGGCCCTTTCGGGGAAAACACGACATTCTGGCCGAGCTTTGTCAAGCCCGGCGGCAATTATGCGGAGTCGGCAGTTGCCGTTGGGACCGTTGTACTGATGCTGGCCTTGGGCTCCTTGAAGGGCCGGCAGAAGGGATCATTCAGCCTCGCAATCGTGGTGTTACTGGGCTTTCTCGTTGCTTCGGCATCCTTCTTTGCTCGCGGACTTTATTTCTATCTGCCTGGGTGGTCGGCAACTGGTTCGCCCGGCCGAGCTGGTGTCTTGGTCGTTTTAGGACTCTGCTTGCTTGCTGCCTCTTGCCCACCCCCCGATCGAAACCTCATCCCTGGCTGGGTTGCCGGTGCCGCTGTGGCGATCCTCGGGCTGCTTTCGCTTGTCTACTTCGGACCGTCGCTTAAGTCGTGGCTCCCGGAATTGACTCAGGACCAAGTCAGCCGGATTTTTTGGATCGAGTTCGGCCACACGGGTGGACCAATCCTGATCCTTGCTTCGATTGCGGCCCTACTCTGGTCTGGGCGTTCCCGACCAAACCTCTGGGTTCCCATCTCATGTTCCATGGGCCTCATCTTTGTCTTGATGAGCGTATCGACCTCACCCCTTCGAACAGGATCGGTTCCTGCGGCTCCCGAAGGCTTGCCAACCAACGCAAGGGTCGCGATCATCAATCGCGAATGGAGCCTTTTCTCGCAACCGAGGGCCCTGATGCCACCTAATCTGGCCGCCCTTTACCGAATTCAAGAAGTTGGCGGATACGATTCCCTGGTCAGCCGTGACCGCGTCGAACATCTGAGGAGACTCAACTTAGGTACTGATCCCGCCCCTCCCGAAAACGGCAACATGATGTTCCTTAAAGAGGCCAGCCAGGTGACAAGGGCCGACGCCGACGAAGTGTGGACCTTAGAACCGATCCCAAGCTGGGAAAGCCGTCTTCTGGGGAAGGTTGGTACCGCCTATCGCTATAAGGTCAATACTCCGGGCCAGCCCTCGGTGCAAGAAAAGCCGCGACCGCTTAACTGGTGGGGTTCTGCGGTCGCGTTATGCGCTTTGATACTACTGGGGCTTAAAGGGCCTCGAAAGCTGGCGTAAGGTCTTTCCTCAACATCGCCCTCGCTCGGAAAAGCCAACTCTTGATCGTTCCTTCCGGCTTCTGAAGCTCGGCAGCGATCTCATTGACCTCCATGTCTCGGAAGTGCCGCATCATGACGATTTCGCGATAGTGGCGGGGCAACCGCATGATCGCTTTCATCAGCACATTACGATCTTCGCCTTGTACAGCGGATCGCTCCAGATCTTCCCCGCTGGTTAGGGCAAACTCCACCTTCTCCAGTGACTCTGAAGCGCGGCGCTGTCTCATGATGTCGATGCAACAGTTATTGCAGATTCGCATCAGCCATGGAAGCACGGGACGACCGGCCTGGAAAGTACCAAGCGCCCGGAAAGCCTTGACCATGGTGTCTTGAACGGCATCGTAGGCGTCTTCTGGATTGCGAAGTCGCTGGCTAGCCAAGCTGCGGAGCTGTGACCGGTGCGCATCCACCAGCCGCTCAAACGCTTGCCAGTCACCCTGCTGGGCGCGGACCACCAAGTGAGATTCCCAATCAGAAAGTCGAAGATAGTTCATCAATGTCCTCCAATACAATCATACAACTGGAATTGGTCCCTGTGAAGGGTGCTAGGACTTTAGAATCATTAAAGTGATCGCCATTAGACCTATCAGTTTTCTGAAGGTCGGTTTTAGAATTTCTGATCATGGCAACAAAACAGTAATTCTGACGTGAAGGGGCTGGCCCACTCTTCCGATATTCCCTCCATGGGAGCCATCATCGGAAGCATTAGGGCCCTTGCAATCATCCTGCCTTGCGCTGGAACGGGATTCGTGGCAACAAGTGGGCGATCGCCAGACAGTTATCCAAACCCCGAACTCGGCCCGGTCCTCGGCAAAAAGATCGAGGCCTATATCGTCCCGGTGCGTGCATCTCAGCATAACATTCTGATCAAGAAAACCATGGCTAGTGATCAGGCCGTGCTTAGGACGGCCGAGATTTGGCTTGAAGGTTATCGAAGACATCACTTGATGCCCTTACCAAGTGTTGGTACCTGCGATACGACCCGCGATGGTGTGAAAGGTCAGATCCTGAATTCGCGGAACCTGGTCATCAGCAACTTGATTAGAGTAGGCGACGAGGCCCTCCAAGAAAACAAGCCGGAGGTCGCGAAGAACAGGTTTCTTATGGCCATTGAGATGACTCAAATCGCCAGGGAAAGCGACTTAAACGCACTGGCGGCATCTTTGAGTTACGAAAACTCAGCGTGGTTGAGGCTCTCCCACCTGGATAAGAGATCCCAGCCAACCTTCACCCATATAGACCGCAAGCGTTTTGAGCAACTTCTGAGCCGTGAATTCAGGAATCTCCTTAATCAAACGGGGCGCACTCGCCAAGACCAATTGCGGATGAAGGAAGCGCTAGTGCGCGCCCTCAGCCCAGACGGTTCATTTGCAGAGATCCTTACGACCAACGACTACGAGCTATCGCTCTTGTTGGCTGCGGCGAGGCGAATCGAATCGCTGATCCAGAATCGGTCCCAATTGGCGGCAAAACTGGTCGCCGTCAATAACGGATTCTAACCAGCTCACCCTTGAGTTCAACCGACAACTCGCCCGGCGTTGCCGACGACCGAGTGATGTTGTCCCGGTTTAGCTCCCAGCGCACCGCAGTGGAAAGGGATGGCGTCTCGATGACGACCGGCCGTCCCAGGCTTGAGCTGAACGCCATTGCAAGGTCGAGGAGGCTTCCATCTCCACTGGTGGAATTGGTCTGCTTGGACCCCGGAACGATTACCAGAAGAGTCTTTCGGCTCATTTCGGCCTTAACTCGAAGGGCAACTGGCTCCTCACCAGCGTTCTTTAGAGGAATATCCAATGCCTGATTTGGGGCGACCTTGTAGCTCTGAATGAGACTCCCGTCGGGAAGACGAATAATCTGAATGGCATCAGTTGCACTGGGCTGGAACCTCAAGAATGCACCCTTCGCATTGGCTTCGACACGCAGTTCAGCGTTCGTGGTCTGGGTGATTTCGCTAGGTATGACGCTGGCGGCAGTGTCTCCAGTGGCGTTCCTGTTCAATAGGGACACTGTAGCACCACCGATCAGGACAACCGCCAATCCGCCGAAAGCGAACTTTCGCCAGACAGCTTGGATGCCGCGGGGATTCGCTACCGTATTTTCATACGCGGCTCGGTCGATCCGGGCGCTGATCCGGTCGTGGAGATCATGGGGAATGGGCACGTCGGTTGCAAAGGAGCCGTCCAAATCTTCCATGGTTTGGGCAAATGATTCGAAGTCCTTTCGCAAGACCGAATGTGCCTCAAACATTCGGTCCAACTGCGTTCGCATGGCAGCATCAAGGCTGCCTTCGTAGTAGGCCGAAAAGTATTCGTAGGCTTTTTCGAGTCTCATTATTGCTCGTCCCTTTGGACTTTAACCCAATTGAAAGAGTTCCTTATCCTTGGCGAGCTGGTCCCTAAGGCTTAGCCTCGCTCGGTTCAAACGACTTTTCACGGTCCCGATGGGCAAATCCAATGCTTCAGCAATCTCCTCGTAACTCAGGTTCTCAACATGGTACATCACAAGCATCGCTCGCTGGTAGTCCGGAATTCGCAAAAGTGCTCTTTGAACTAATCTTTCGCGCTCAAACTTCTCAACTTCCTCGTCGGGAGTGGCGCCCGAATCTTCGACCTGACGCTCAAACTCACCCTCATCCGTAGCTACAGCGTTGTCCAGGCTAATTGTCGGGCGATTCCGCTCCTTCTTTCGGGAGTCTAAATAGCAATTTGTGATAATCCGGTAAAGCCACGTGGTAAATGCGCTCTGACCTTTAAAGTTGTGGATCGCGTTGAAAACACGAAGAAAGGCGTCTGAGACTATGTCGGATGCCTCTTCGGAACTTGAGGTAAGCCGGTAGGCATATTGGTAAGCACGCCTCTCATAACGATAGATGAGATCGTTGAAGGCAGTTCGGTCGCCTTCCTTCGTGCGCTCGATGAGCACCAGGTCGTCTTGTGCAGAGCTCATGCTCGAACGACAGTCCGGTTGCCCCGGGCCGCTGCCTCAATCGCCGCTTGCTCTTCTCCAGTCAAGTTACGATCGGCTTTGCCTCCATCTAAGAGTTTGCTATACACGCGGCAGTCGTTTCGACCATACAAGCACGAAACCACCGCTCCATTGCCCCGCTCGTCGTAGAGAGCCATCGACCAGCTCTGAGTTGCCCCGACGTCGTCATAGGCGTCATAGCGCACCATTCCGACGTATCTTAGCGAGCTCATCATTTTCTTCTCCAAGACTTCTGACCGTTGCTCTAAAGCGGCGACGGCTTCTCGTAAGACGCGTCGCTCGGCCAAATGCTCTGCCAGCACATCTTCTAGGTTAGTGCCTTTGGCCCCCCGCATTAGGTCTCGCCAGTTCCGCGAGACTCGGTTAAGACGAACAGTCTGATAAGCGACACTAATTCCCAGCACCACAACAGCCAATAATAGTGCTAGGGTAATGGTGGCGCTGTGGCTCGTTACGAGGCGCAGAAGTGGTTCCATTCAAACTTGCACGCGCAAAGGGTGCACACCAGTATAGCAAAGCCGGAGCCCAAATGAACTAGATGGAGAAACGGCAACAAATGGTAACGGCAGGGAGCCTCAGTCTACTGACGCTTCTCGGCTTTGCCACTTTCTTCCAGCAGAATTTCAGAACCATTCAGGTTCAAGGCAACTCGATGGTTCCGACATTTAGCAATGGAACCCACCTCTTGGCATCGAGTGCCTACTGGCTTGTCGGCCCGATAAGGAAGGGCGACATTGTCGTTGTAGAGGACGACAATGGCGGCGCGATCATCAAGCGGGTTTACAGAATAGCCGGTGAAAAAGTGGATTGGTTGAACGTGCCGGAAGACTACAACATGACTGACGGCGACTATGTTGTCCCAAATCAATCGCTCTATGTTTTGGGTGATAACCGCGACGTCAGCGAGGACTCTCGGCGCTTCGGCCCCGTCCCTTATGACAGAATCATTGGAAAGGTTGTGTTAAAGCGGTGGCTGTAAGGAAATTTCCTGTTGGCAAGTACGGAAGGCAGCAATTAGAGTTCTATGCGGCTCCTTTCCGATCGCCATTGCGCGCCTTTGCTGCCCTTGTCTTCTGTTGGAAGGACGATCAGATTCTATTGGTGGATATCGCGGACCGAGGTTGGTGCATCCCATCTGGACGAGTCGAACCATTTGAGGAGCCATGCGAGGCTGTGCGTCGAGAAGCCGTTGAAGAAGGAGGAGCCGTCCTTCGGCAAGTTCAGTACATCGGGTGCTATCGCGTTACTGAGCGCAAAGAACTGCGATGGCTGGATGTCTTTGTGGCCGAGGTGGACTCCTTGGGTGAGATTGGTTGTCCCGACGAGTCTTTGGGCCGTAAACTCGTCTCGGAAGATGAACTGCCCGGTCTTTATTACAACTGGTCGCCCCTTATCGCCGAGGTCTTCGATCACTCTCGCGATGTGATTAACCGGATGCGATCCGTCAGCTAATCTGGCGGAGAGGGTGGGATTCGAACCCACGGAGCCTTGCGACTCACCGCATTTCGAGTGCGGCGCACTTCATTTGAACCTGCGAAGTGCTCGAAGGCAGACCTGTCCGTCCGCTGGTAAGGCTACATCGCGGAGCCAAATCTTGCGTACATCTTGCGTACGTTTTTGACTTGAGGCTGAGACCGGTTCACATCAACACGAGGTGAACCACTCTGTCGACACAACGAACTGCCAAACGCCCACGAGCATACGGCTCAGGGCACTTTGAGAAGAGAAAGCGGAAGCTCAAGTCCGGTCGGGTTTCGACGTTCTACTTTGGGTACGTCTATTCTAAGCACCCGAAGGAGAACGGCGACAAGCGACACTTCGGCACTGGGGCGACAGCCAAGGAAGCCGAGACCGTCGCACAGGCAAAAGCTGACCAGCACGATGCGGATTGGGCGCTGAAGAAGCAGCCGGTTCGACGGGCTGACCATACGTTCCTGGAAGCTTTGAACGAGCGCCACCAGCATCCCGACCAGCCGTTCACAAGTTATAAGAAGTATCGGTCGGTCATCAAATTTGCGACCGACTTCGAGCCCGTTAAGGGCGGCAAGAAGCTCGGCGACTACCTGGTCTCTGATATCGAAATCCACCACCTTGAACCCATGTTCAGAAGCTGGTGCGCAACTCACAAGGGTCAGAGCCGCCACTTCATGCGGGACATGTTGAGCGGGCTCTTTAGAAGGCTGGTGAAACGCAAGGTGATTGACGTGAACCCCGCCGAAGACCTTCCGAAGTTCAAGCGAAAGGCGAAGAAAGCCAACCTGAAGACAACGGACTCCGACCTTGCAGCGATGTTTGAAGCTGCCGATGTTCGTCTCAAAGCGATGCTCCTCCTCAGCCGCAGGAACTTACGAATCGGTGAGATTCTTGGGCTGACAGAGGCTTGCATAGACGGCATGAGGGTTACGGTCAGTAGGCAGGCGAACACCATCGAGCATCCGAACAAAGGTGAAGGTCAGGCGAGCCTGTGGGCGCTCACGCATCTGAAGCACAACGGGGATGAGCGAGTGATGGTACTCGACGAATCGGAGCTTCAAGTTGTCCTGGCGTCCCTTGCACTTGCCAAGCCCGTGAGCATTTACAACACCATCACCGAGCGCTGGGAAACCCATCGCTTCGTGATTCCGAATGCCAAGGGGGGAGACTGGCACTACAACGATTTCATTCGGGCGCTCAAGGCGCTGACCAAGAAGTGCAATGTTCAGTTCACGTCCCATGATGGTCGGCGTTTATTCGCCACAAACATCCTGGCGGAAGACCAAGTTTCCCCGGATGCGGTTCGGGTGAGTATGGGACACTCGGACATCAACGTCACCATGCTCTATGCCAAGAGCGACCGTGATTCAGAGCGAGTCGTCAATGAAGTCGCGAGCCGACAGGTCAAGACAATCTTCGGTCTTCAGCCTAGAGAA
>JAEURP010000008.1 GCA_016788585.1 Chthonomonas sp.
GCCCGCTGGTTAACTCCAACGGAACTGCGCTTCGAGGGCATCGCGCCAACCATCAATTATCCAAAGGGCACGAACGACCAATACGAAGGCGACCTCGAAATTGAGTTTCAAGCCAGCCCATCGGGCCCAACTGAGTTCCAAGTGACTGTGCAGTACCAAGCCTGCACGGAGACAGAGTGCCTCGCGCCAGATGAGATCGTGCTGGACGGCGTTTTCCTGCCCGCTTAGTCGTCGATAGCGCCGAAATTGGCGATCACAACGTCGATATCCGCGGCATCCACTTCACCCGAGCCATCGATATCGGAATCTTCTGGGCCCGGGCCCGGGAAAACCGATCCGAAGTTGAGGATTACCATATCGATATCCGCGGCATCGACCTCGCCCGTCAAATCGGGGTCGCCATTCTGCAGAGTCAGGTTCACGCCGGTTGCGCCTGGCCCAGAAATGTTGGCCACGACGGCTTCTTTAAGCCATCTTGTGCCGTTTGCCTTGACTGTAATCGAGGCGCCTCGTGCATCTGTATCGACACTGTAAGCGACGGGTGTGCCACCGTTCGGCGTAACGTTAATGGTGGTGCTATCGATAAAGGTTGCGCCATCGTAAAACTCGAACGTGACCGGTCGAGAAACACCGCTACCAACGTAGTTACCAAAAACAAGAGTTCCGGTTACGGTTGCGGGCGTTTCAACGGCAATTCCGTAACCGGAAATGCCCCAGTTAGCCGCAAAGAGCCCTTTGTACTCGCCGGTATCGGGAACGAACCGGGCGACATACTCGGTCGGATTGCTGTATCCGCGAGCCAAGAGCCAACCATTGGGCATCACATCGATCGCTCGAACATTTGGTACGAATCCGCCACTCGCCAAGACGCCTTGGTAAGAGGAATCACTGGTCTTGAACTTGAGGACCGAGCCTTGCGAGGAGGCGATTCCGCTCAACACATGCTCTTCTCCGCCAATATTGGTGAGCACCAAGCCACGACCATTACTAAAGAACCCAGATCCAATCACTCCGAGGTACTCGCCGGTGAGGCCATTAAACTTCTGAATGGCGGTGCCGCCCGCGCCGATAACGTACACAACATTTGAGTCATTTACGTCAATCGAATGCCCCCAATTTGCCGAGCCTAGGAAGCCGTTGCCGATAATGCCAAGGTACTCGCCCGTCGTTGGATTAAACTTAAGAATGCAACCGCCTGTTGACTTCAAATCGGTAACGTACAGCGTGCCGTCTGGGCCGAAGGCGATATCGTCGGGAAACTCAAGAAAGCCATTGCCAATCATTCCGAGGTACTCGCCAGTGTATGGATTGAGCCTTACGATGAATCCAGTTCCAGACGTGCATGTTACGTATAGGTTGTCATCGAACGGGCTTTGCTCAACACTTAACAGATTGGGAACTAAACCCGTGCCGATGCTCCCTTTGTACTCTCCTGTGTCGGCCTCAAACTTCAGAACAGAATCATTGTTGATGTCTGACACATACACCAAAGTCGCCCAAGACGCAACGGCGAGTTGGCTCAGGGCAAGCAACATTAGCGACCGGTTTAGGACCATATCTCTTTACTATATCGTGAAATTGGCCATCCGGCGTGCATTCTTCGACTTTTTTTGCGTGGTAGGCTGAATAAATGGATGCTGCAGGCGAAATCGAGGTGCTTATCCGGGCACGCTACCCCGTTCTTTATCTGGTCAGTTGGGAGGAGAGGCGCGTCGAACAGGCACTTGACAGCATTTGCAAGACATTAAACCGTAAGCTCTTCGTTTGGTCCTTGACCCAAGGAATGAAGCCTGAAATCCGGGGATCGACGGGGTCCACCCAGCGACTTGAACTCGAGGGTTTGATCCAGATACACGACGCACCTGATGGTTCGGTGGTGATTCTGAAAGACTTCCATGCCTTTCTGAAAGACAACACAGTCGTGCGCCTGCTGCGTGATCTTGCGGAAAAGCTTCGCGGACGAGCCGTTACCGTTGTGATTTTGGCGCCTGTGCTTCAGCTGCCAGTCGAGCTTGAGAAGGACATCACGGTTATCGAGTTTCCCCTTCCAGGTAAGCCGGATATCGAAGCCAAGTTGAACGATGTCATTCAGACGATGAAGGACAATTGCAAGGTCGATACCTCTCTGGGTGATGAAGAGCGGGAGCGGCTCATCAAGGCGGGGCAAGGTCTCACGATGGACGAGATCGAGTCGTGCTTCGCTCGCTCATTGGTCGAGCACAAGAAGTTCGATATCAGTGTTGTCATCGAAGAAAAGCAGCAAATCATTCGTAAGAGCGGACTGCTCGAATTCTATCCGGCTGAGCACCGCCTCGAAGATGTTGGCGGCCACGACATGCTTAAAGACTGGCTACTGAAACGCCGGAGCGCCCTTACCGACAAGGCAAGAGGCTTTGGAATCCCGACCCCCAAGGGTTTGCTCATTCTTGGCGTTCAGGGTTGCGGAAAGTCATTGATCGCCAAAGCCGTGAGCGCAGCATGGAACTTACCGCTGCTGAAACTGGACGTGGGCCGAATTTTTGGTTCTCTTGTTGGGCAAAGCGAGGAAAACATGCGAAAGGCCATTCGCGTCGCGGAAGGTGTTGCCCCTTGCATCCTTTGGGCAGATGAACTTGAGAAGGGCTTTGGTGGAATGAACGCAAGCGGAGACAGCGGCACCTCTCAGAGAGTGCTCGCGACATTTTTAAGTTGGATGCAAGAAAAGACTAAGCCCGTGTTCATGATCGCGACGGCGAACGACGTGACAAAGCTCCCGCCTGAACTCTTGCGCAAAGGTCGGTTTGATGAGATCTTCTTTGTTGATTTACCCGGCGACAGCGAGCGTGCCACGATTTTCGAGATACACCTCAAAAAACGGAAGCGGGAGCCGAAGGACTTTAACCTGAAGAAGCTGGCAAAGCTCACCGAGGGATTTAGCGGAGCGGAGATCGAGCAAGTAGTCATCGCTTCACTCTTTGTTGCTTTTGATGCTGGAAGGGACCTCAGCCAGGCCGATCTCGAAGGCGAAGCCAAAGCTCAAGTACCGCTCAGCAAGATGATGGAGATCGAGATTAACGAACTTCGTGAATGGGCAAAGGTTCGGGCCCGCCCTAGCGCAAAGACGGAGGAGTGATGGAAGAGCGAGCGGCGTGGTTGCGCAAGGAAATCGGGCGCCACAACCAACTCTATCACGATCTCGATGAGCCCGAAATCAGTGACACTGAGTTTGACGCGCTGTTCCGAGAACTTGTCGCCCTTGAAGAAGCACATCCCGAGCTTCGAACTCCCGACTCGCCGACTCAGCGCGTCGGAAGCGCGCCCCTGTCGAACTTCGAGCAGCATACGCACCAGGTTCCAATGCTCTCGCTCGACAACGCGTTTGGCGAGGAAGAAGTGGGTGCCTTCTGTGCTCGAGTTAGCCGCCATTTGGAGACAAGCGAGGCGATTGCCTACCTTTGCGAATTGAAGTTCGATGGTGCCTCGATTTCGCTGACCTACGAGGAAGGCCTATTGGTCCGAGCGACCACTCGAGGCGATGGTGAGCGTGGGGAAGTCGTGACTCCGAATGTCAAGACGTGTCGCGGCGTTCCGTACCGTCTCAGCGAGCCATTTACAGGTGAAGTCCGGGGGGAAGTCGTCATGTTCAAGCGAGACTTTGAATCGGTAAATGCGGCTCGCATTGCCGCCGGGGACCAAGCCTTCGTCAACCCGCGAAATGCCGCCAGCGGCGGCCTTCGGCAACTTGATAGTCGGGAGACCGCCAAGCGCAAGCTCTCATTCTTCCCCTATGGATTGGGTGCCGGGGTCCTTGCCGAAACTCAATCAGGGATTCTGGCCCGCCTAAATGAATTGGGGTTCAAGCGGCCCCCGGACGCTAAGGTCTGTCGAGGAATCGAAGAAATCGTCGCGCACCTGCATTTGGTCCAGAACGAGCGCGCTCAACTGGACTTTCAAATCGACGGTATGGTCGTTAAGGTCGATGAGCTGGCTCTTCAGCGCCAACTAGGTTCGACGAGTCATGGCCCTCGATGGGCAGTCGCTTGCAAATTCGCTGCTGAGCAGGCCTTTGCAATTCTGAGGGAGGTCAGCTGGAGTGTTGGGCGTACGGGGGTCATCACGCCGGTTGCCGAGCTCGAACCTGTTTTTGTGGGTGGTGTGACGGTTGGTCGTGCCACTTTGCACAACATCGAAGACCTGAACAAGAAAGACGTCCGGCCCGGGGATACCGTCATTGTGCAGCGCGCCGGGGACGTCATTCCGGAGATTGTTGGCCCGGTTCTGGCCAAGCGCATTGGCAAAGTTCCAAAAGTCGAGCCACCAACCACCTGCCCTGAGTGCGAGACAGCGCTCGTACAAGATCAAGGCTACGTCGCTATTCGCTGCCCAAACAAGCAATGCCCGGCACAGATACACGCAAAACTGATCCACTTTGCCAGTCGCAACGCGATGGATATCGAGGGCCTTGGAGAGAAGCAGATTGCACGCTTTCTTGAGCTTGGCTACTTGAACGACATCCCAAGCATCTTCCGGCTCAGTCAGCATCGCCAGGCTCTGGTTGAGCTCGATCGAATGGGAGAGCAAAGCGTTGGCAATCTGCTGACAGCGATCGATCTCTCCAAGACCAGAACACTGGATCGCCTCATTTTCGCGCTTGGTATTCGGCAAGTGGGTGAGCGTACGGCTGGCGACCTCGCCAAGGCCTTTCGATCGCTCGACAGGCTCAGGAAGTGCCATTACGATGAGCTTGTGGCCATCGCTGAGATTGGGCCAAAGACAGCCCGCGAAATCGAGTCCTGGTTTGAAGATGAATCCAACCAAGCGATCCTCGATGATCTTGTCGCGGCTGGGGTCGAGCCGGAAGAAGTCGCTGGTCCCATCAGCAATGCTTTCGCGGACCAAATTTTCGTTTTCACGGGCAAGCTGGAGAAGTTCAGCCGAGAGACCGCCGAGGCCTTGGTAGAGAACATGGGTGGGAAAGTCTCGGGCTCTGTGTCGAAACTTACTACTACCGTTGTCGCCGGCCCGGGAGCTGGTAGCAAGCTCGCCAAGGCCGAGCAGCTTGGCGTTGAGGTGATCGATGAGGAGACTTTCCTCTCTCGGCTGCCCGAGGGCGTCTCTCTTTGATCGACCTGGCTAAGTGCCTTTCGAGTGGACAGGTCTTTCGTTGGCGTGAAGTCGAACCAGACGTCTGGGAAGGTTTCGACGGCTCTACTCGTGGGAGGTTCAATTCGGCTAACTTCAGCCCGCCCGAGGACCCCCACTGGCATCGCTTTTTCCGCCTCGATGAGCCGCTGGATCTCCAGTCGCACCTCGCCCAGATGTGCCCGAAGTTCGCCGCCTTGCCGCGCATCGAGGGCTTTCGGCTACTCCGCCCAAGCGATCCGGTCGAGAGTTTCTTTAGCTTTCTTTGCACCTCGAACAATCACCTTTCTCGCATCGCAAAGATGGTCGAGTTCTTGTTTAGCCACTCGACTGACTCCTCACCCCCTACCCCCTCGCCCCTGCAGGGAGAGGGGGTTCTTGACGCCCCCCTCACCAGTGCGGGGGGGATGAGTATTCCAACCTTTACTGAGCCTGAACTTCGTGCGGCGGGGTTTGGCTATCGCGCCGCGACGATTCCTCAGGCGGCCAAACTCCTCATCGCACGTGGCGGGCGCGCCTATCTTCAAGAGCTGCGCCAAACCTCATTGAAGGAAGTCCAGCGGGAATTGCTCAGCTTTCCGGGTGTCGGCCCCAAGCTCACCGACTGCATTGCGCTCTACGCATTGCACAATACCGAAGCCGTTCCGGTGGACGTTCACCTTTGGAATGGCGCAGTCGATCTCTACTTTCCCGATTGGCGCGGCACTACCCTCACGGCGAAGAAGTATGAGGCGATCGGCGATCACTTTCGAACTGTCTTTGGCCCTTGGGCCGGTCATGCGCACTTATTCGTGTATTACGCCGATCTAAAAAGCCGCTAGAATAAGTACAGATGACTCTCGCTCTCCCACTCCTAATCGTTGCTCAGACGGGCCGAACCTATGGTGCGCCAGTGCTGATGGCCACGATCACTAACCAGGTCATCAATGAGAGTTCGGGAATCGCCCCGAGTCGTAGGTACCCAGGCGAATACTACACGCACAATGACTCGGGCGACAGTGCCCGATTCTTCCGAGTCGGCCCATCGGGTGACATTAGGGGCACCTATTCTTTGAAGGGAGTGCAGGCACGGGATTGGGAGGATATGGCCTCGGCCCAGATTGACGGCAAGAACTACCTTTACTTTGGCGATATCGGTGATAACAATTCGCAGTACAGCTCGGTGTTCATTTACCGGGTGGAAGAGCCGACTGGCGCCGGTAATCAAGAGATTGCGAATTTCCAGAAGTACGAGGTGACGTATCCGGGCGGTGCGCGAAATGCGGAAACGCTAATGGTCGACCCCAAGACGGGCGACATTTGGATCGTGGAGAAGAAGACGGGCTCGGGGAGCATTTATCGGTTGCGCAAACCCGGCAAGTCGGGCAAATACAAGTTTGAGCGCCGAGGAAGTATCTCGTTCCCGGACGGGCTGGCGCCCATGCGAGTGATCACGGGCGGGGCCGTTGCTCCTGACGGCAAGCATCTGGTGATGAGAACCTATGCGTTTGCCTATGAATTTCCGATTCCGGGTAAGGGAATGGAGAGCTTTTTGGAAACGACGTGTTCGAGGATTCAGACTCCGCCTCAAGTTCAGGGCGAGGCGATCACCTACGCGCTGGATAGCAACAGACTCGTCACAACTAGTGAAGGAACCCCTTGCGCTGTTTGGGGGATTACGGCTCAGTAGTTCGGCCCGTTCTCTGGGCTGCGCCGTCCCTCAAAGTCCCAGTTAACGGACTAACAGGAGCCAAGGAGGTATCATCTGGGTCTTGTGCGCTTTAGTGCGCAGGAGATACTACTATGATGAATAGCAAGGCTCCCGCACTCTTGTCGTTGTTCTTGGCGGTCGTCCTTGCGATGCCTGCCATTGCACGTCAAGAGGATGCGAAGACAACCAGTGAGGCCGTCCCGGTCGAGGTCAAGGCAGAAGCCAAGCCCGAAACCAAGGTCATCACAAAAGTGGTTGTGAAGAAGATTCCCCACACGGTGGAATACCATTTTGATCGTACACTCGCGCCTGGTCGTGTTCGAAAGAACAACGATGGGCAAGACGGCGAGGTGCGAACGACAATCGAAATCGTTCAGGACAACCAGGGCAAGGAGATTAGTCGCCGCCAAATCAACGTGGAGACTATTCCGATGAAGCCAGCCATCATTGGAATGGGAAAGCAGGGGCACGCTACGAGTCGGGGCTCATTTACCCGTAGCCAAGTGATGGTTGTCGAATCCACCGCCTATACGCCAAGCGCCGGCTTGAAGAATCCTACATTTCGGACCAAGATGGGTCTGCGGGCGAAGTATGGTGTGATCGCGGTCGATCCTCGGAAGATCAAGCTCGGCACCCTTTGCTTTGTCGAAGGCTATGGCTTTGCAATTGCTGCCGATATTGGCAGCGCAATCAAGGGCAACAAGATCGACGTCTGCGTTCCGACCCTTTCCGAAGCACGACGTTGGGGACGGCGCAAGGTCACGATCCACGTCTTCAATGAACGGTCGAACAAGTAGACCTTTGTAGCGTAGAATAGGGGAATGCCGTGGAGCGCATTCCCCATTTGATTTCTGAGCGATCGATCTTTAACTCCGAGTGGGATCTCACCCCATTTGATGAGAATGTGGCTGCGGTTTTACAGACCGAGTTAGGCATTTCCGGTCTTGTGTCGCGCCTCTTGGTGCAGCGCGGCTACCGCACTCCCGAGTCTGCCGAGCGGTTCCTAAATCCACGCCTCGAGGACTTGCATGATCCTCGCCTCCTTCCTGATTTCGCTCCCGCTCTTAAGGAGATTTTGAGCGCAAAAGAGGAAGGCAGGAAGATCTTCATTCACGGAGACTACGACGTTGACGGTATCACGTCCGCCGCCCTTTTTAGTCGGTTTCTTCGGCGCATTGGCTGCGAGGTAATCACCCACGTGCCGCACCGTATCAGGGAGGGTTATGGCATCAATATGTCGGCGGTTGAAAAGGCTAAAGAGGAGGGGGCCAGTGTCTTTCTAACTTGTGATTGCGGCAGCGGTGCAACCCAGCAAATCCAACGGGCTAGGGAATATGGGATGCGAATTGTGGTTACCGACCACCACGAGTTGCATGACGGCGATATGCCGGACACTGATGCATTTGTAAACTTGCACCGTTCTGGGCACGACTATCCCTTTGACGGTCTCAGCGGCGTCGGCGTTGTTTTCAAGCTCTGCGCAGGAATCGCACAAGAACTTAAGATCGACGTTGCTCAATACTATCGCGCCTATCTCGACCTGGCTGCGCTTGGAACAGTCGCAGATGTCATGTCGCTGGTGGACGAGAATCGAATCATCACCGCATTCGGATGCAATCGAATTCAGGAAAGCCGAAAGCCGGGCATCAAGGCTCTTATGCAGCACATCTCAATTCGGGATGGGCAAGTGACTCCGCGGACTATTGGCTACCAACTCGGCCCCCGGCTCAACGCAGCGGGCCGAATTGACGATGCCGTGTTGCCGCTTCGCCTATTGCTGAGCGAAGATGACGCTGAATCGGCGGCGATAGCTGGGCAATTGGAGGCAATCAACACGGACCGTCGTGAACAGCAAGATCGGATCATTGAGGAAGCAAGGGAGAAGGTCTTGGCAGAGGGTCTCGACCAAGAGACGGCAATTGTCGTTGGTAGTAGCGAGTGGCACCCCGGCATCATTGGCCTAGTTGCTGGGCGACTTGCCGAGAGTTTCTATCGCCCGGCATTTGTAATGACCTATGGCGATAGCGTCGCGAAGGGCTCGGCCCGCACCATTCCAGGTTATCACCTCGCCGACGCTTTGAAGCGTGTCACCGCCCTTTTGGAGACTCATGGCGGCCACGAGGCGGCGGCCGGATTCAGCACGAAGATTGAAAACGTCGAGGCATTTCGTCTCGCTTTGCAAGAAGACGCCGCGTCAGTTCTCACGCCAGACCTACTTGTTCGCCGGCGAAGAATCGATGCGGAGACAACCATCGAAGAGTGCTCTCTCGACACCCTTCATGAACTCGAACAACTTGCCCCATTTGGAACCGGCAACCAGGAGCCGACATTCCTAGCCCGCAATTTGACGCTGGAGTCTCTTAACCCAATGCCAAGCAAGCCGCAGCACGTGAAAGGGACACTGCGAAGCCCAGGCGGGGCAAGCGTTGAAGCGCTGGGATTCAATATGGCTGAGGCTCTTGAGGGCCTACGCCAAGGCGATCGGGTTTCTGTCGTTTTTGAGGCCAGTATCAACCGCTGGAACGGTCGTGAGCGGCCTCAATGGGTAATCAGCGATTTGGCTCGTGAATCGTAACTCGTTTCGGTGCCAGCTCTCGGTTGATTCGAGCGTCCGAGAGGCTCTCGACGATCACCTTGACTGTACTGACGCGCGTTTCGCGGCGCATCTGGAAACTGAGTGATTCTCCGATTTCGGACTCAAACAACCTTGCCGCAAGCCAATAGGCGTCTTTAATGGTTTCGTTGTTGAGCTTGGATAGCACGTCGCCCACCAGAAGCCCTGCTCTAGCAGCGGCAGAGCCTGGTGTCACTGCCGTCAATTCGACCCCGCCCTCGGCCTTCTTAAACAGGATTCCCACAGTTGGGTGGAGCGGGGTTCGCTCCTCACTCAAAAATCCATCGACGACTCTTGAAAGGACCTTGGGGCCAAGCGCGTAGCCGATCGTCAGACCCTTTGGACCAAAGTGCTGGGGCCCGCCAAGGCTTAACTTTTGTGTGGTGACTTCTCCGTACGGCTCAAGCGTCGCATTCATGATGCCGGCGAGGCGTCCGTCGACCGTAAAGACGGGGGCTCCGCCAAGCTTCTGGTTGGTCGTTTCAAACCTGATTTCCCAAAGCCGGACATATCGCCGCGAACCCATCAGTACACCTGTACGCTCGGTGGATACCAATTGCCCAGTAATGATGCCGCTAGGCAGTTGTGCTGCCAGTTTGGTTGTCGCCACGGCCTTTTCACTGGCTACTTGGAAAACTCGGCTCAGTTCATTTGGCCACTCCTCAACCTTTATGAGTGCCAGCTGGGTGATGTCATCGCGGGCAAGAACCTTTACGGTGTAGCTCGAGCCACTTGGACAAAATGCCGACGAGGTCTCGGTCGGGACCAAGCTTGAGGCGGCGAGGAACAAATTTTCCTTGTGGATTTGTACGGCAACTCCACTCGGTGACTCTTTCGTCCCAAGCAGAGCCAACCCATCAGAGAGCCCTGCGCCCGGCAGAGGCGCCGAGTTAAGGATCAAAGCCGCACTAGCCGCCCAGAACATCATCACCCTGTTTGCTTACCTCCATTGCGGAACTTGCGCCTGTCTTTGTGTCGGTGTTAGGAGAAACGACCACCACCGGCTCAGAACTGACTGCAACGGTCGGCGTCGATTCGATCGCGTCAGCATTTCGGATCGGAGCCGGGGCACCTGCGTCCGTACCTTGGTTCGTTGGAGCAGACTTCGTGAGCGGGGCGCTGGACCGCCGCCCAAAGTTGTCGTTTGTCGCAACGAGGACCGGCCTCGGACGACGTACTTTGCGTTGCGAGATCGTGGGTCGGGCCGGAGCCGATTCTGAAACAACCGCATTATCGACTGGAAGCTGAGGCTCAGGTTGAGCATGCAATTCGTGCGTCGGTTGGGATGGGCTAGCCTTGGCCACCACCGTCGTTGGGCTTTCGGTAAAAGTTGCAGGAGCTTCCGCTCGCATCATGACGATTGCGATAGCACCCATCGCGGCCAACGGGGTCGCCCAGACAAACCACTTGTGCCAGATGGAGCTAGGTTGTGCAGGAGCCGCCTCAATCGCTTGCTTCACCCGCTCAAAGCTAATCTGAGGCTCAGGAATTCCATCATTTAGTGACCGCAACGAGGCGTAGGCTGACTTAAGGGCCTCCGACTCTGGCGACAGAGACTGCTCGAATGCCAGAAGTTCGGCATCCGTCATCTCGCCAGCAGCGTAAAACAGCTCTCGATCGTCGCGCATTTCTATTCGTTCTCCTCGCCAAGTAGTGGAATCATTCGATCTCGTAGAGCTCGGCGGGCCCTCAGTACGCGCAGTTTCGCGCCGCCGAGGGACGTACCACAAATCTCGGCAATTTCGTTGTAATCCTTCTCTTCAATGTCTCTCAAAATGATCATATTGCGGTGATGCTCCGGCAGGGCCGCGAGCGCCTTACGGAGAATCTTTACCTTTCTCTCTGATTCCAGGTTCTCCACGGGATCGTCGCTCACATTGGTCGTCATCCATGTCAGCGCGCCTTGGGCTTCTTGCTGTTCCAGAGCCTGACGGCGATTGCTCATTCTTGCGCGATCGGTAGCGAGATTTGTAGCGATCCGAAGGAGCCAAGTTGTAAATCGTGCCTCGTCGCGGTATCGATCGAGGTTCTTGTAGGCGCGGACGAATACTTCCTGAACGATGTCTTCAGCATCGTCACGGCGTTGTACCATCTGGTAGGCGTATCGGTAGACCAGCACGCGGTGGCGGTTGAATAAGGTCTCAAAGGCACCCCAATCGCCCTGCTTAGCCCGAACGACTAGAGATTCATCAGTCTCACTGTCGCCCGCATTTGACCAAGTCTTGGCGGGGTTTTGCATGCTTTTTTGAAGATTCAGTGTTAGCGTGCTCATTGTGTCCGATATTCCTGCACAATCGGACGCCCAAGCCGCCATTCCGTTACACCTTTCCTAGGACCGGCGGATCAGAGTCAAAACGCTTCAATCAGGATTGCGGTGGCCTCACCGCCGCCTATGCACGGGCTGCAGACCGCGTACTTGCCTCCTCGACGTCGAAGCTCGTGAAGCGCAGTAAGAACCAGCCGCGTTCCGGTCATTCCAATCGGGTGCCCGATGGCGACCGCACCGCCATTTGGATTGAGCTTATCCATCGGAATTCCCACCTTTTGGGCAACCACCATGGCCACAACGCTAAAGGCCTCGTTCACTTCGAAGAGATCGATATCTGCGACCGAAAGCCCTTGCTTTTCGAGAAGCTTCTGGATCGCTGAGGCTGGGGCCGTAGTGAACCACTCGGGCTCTTGGGCATGCTGAGCATAGGCAACAACGCGGCCGATTGGTGTTTTGCCGTTGGCGGCAGCCCAATCTGCACTCGCAATCACCATTGCGGCGCCTCCATCATTAATCGAGCTGGCATTGCCCGCTGTGGTGACTCCTTCTTTGCCGAAAGCAGGACGAAGATCAGGCAATTTCGAGGGATTTCCCTTGCCGGGCTCTTCATCTTGCGCGACTTGAATTGGGTCGCCCTTGCGCTGAGGCACTTCGACGGGCACGATCTCACCGCTTAGCTTGCCGTCGGCTTGAGCGGCAAGGGCCCGTCGGTAGCTTTCAGCCGCAAATGTGTCGAGTTGCTCGCGACTGAAGCCGCACTCTGTACTGGTTTGGTCTCCACAAGTGCCCATATGGATATTCTTATAGGGATCCCAAAGTCCGTCGTGAATCATGAGGTCCACGAGCACGCCATTACCCATACGATAGCCGTCGCGGGCCTTGGGCAAGGCATACGGGGCCTGAGACATGCTCTCCATTCCACCAGCGACAACAACACTCGCGTCGCCCGATTTGATTGCTTGGGCGGCCATCATGACCGTCTTCATGCCGCTCCCGCATACTTTGTTGACCGTTGTGCAGGGAACCGAATTGGGAATTCCAGCCCCAAGAGATGCCTGCCGCGCTGGCGCCTGCCCGAGCCCGCCGCTCAGCACGCATCCCATGAGCACTTCATCGATCTGCTCGCCAGTCACACCGGCTGAGTCAAGGGCTGCCTTGATCGCGAAGGACCCAAGCTGAGGGCCGCTGAAGCTGGCTAGGGCTCCCTGAAAGCTACCAATGGGGGTTCGCATGCCCGAAAGAATCACGACGTCGTTGTTCATTTGCTAGGCAAAAGGATACCAGCGCGCTACCTGATATTCCGCTTCCACCCGGCGTAACCTGAGCGTCGAATTGCCCGACCCCGAGTCCAAGAGTCCCATTCGGCTTCCGACATGTCCCGGATTTGATCCAAGCTAGGATCCGGGCCGCTAGGAAGTAAGTTCGGGTCGTCGGTCGTGCGGGCGCGCTCGGGTTGGGAGGACCTGGGTTCGTTAAACGGACAAACCTCTTGGCAAATATCGCAGCCAAAGGCCAACCCGGCTTTATGGATATTAGGCGGCGGCGCAGACTTCGCTTCAATAGTCCAAAAGCTGATGCATTTTCGACTGTCGACGTTCCAGCGACCGTCCGTATGCACTATTGCACCTGTGGGACACGCTTCGATGCACTTCTTGCAGGTGCCGCACCCGCCCTTTGCGGGCGTTGAGTAGGGAAGTTCCGCGCTGGTGAGCAAGACACCAATGAGGAACATGGAGCCTTGCCGAGAATTTATCAGCATCGAGTTCTTTCCAAACCAGCCAAGCCCGGCGCGGTTGGCCAACTCTCTTTCAAAAATGGGGGCTGAGTCGACACAAGCGCGGAACATTGCCTCCGGAAAGCTCTGACCGATTTGCTTGGCCAAAGTGGCTAGTCGCCGCCTCATCACACGGTGATAGTCGCGTCCCAGAGCGTATCGGGCAATTCGAGGAAATCCTTGCCTCACAGGATTGGGCTGGGCATAGTTCATACCGACCACAATCGCGCTCTTGGCCCCCGGCAAAACACTCTCGAGGCTTGATTTCAGGTGAGCTTGACGCGCCAAATAGCCCATTTCAGCATGGTGACCGCGGTCTAGCCATTGCTTATAGTACTCAAACCCCTGAAAGGGTTCAGTGGCCGAGCAAACGCCGACAAGGCCGAAGCCTAGGTCACGAGCCCAGTTGGAAAGATCATTTGGGGTCATAGAGCCGCCTCACCAGCGTTTCCCAATCGGCAATCGCGATTTGGTGGGGCCGAATGGTGGATGCCCAACCCATGCTCGACGGATCAAATCCGACTTGCTTTAGGTTGTTAGCAAGCGTCTTGCGAGGTTGAGTAAACGCCTGCCGGACTACCCGCTCGTGAACCGCATCGAAGTCTGACTCCCATCCGGTTTCCCGAGGTGTGAATTTCAATACAGTTGAATCTACTTTTGGCGGCGGAAAAAATGCGCTAGATGGAGCTTCGATCACTCGATCGATGACAAACCGAGATTGCAACATGACCGACAGCGAGCCTAGTTCTCGTTCACCTGGCTTAGCCATGATTCGTTGGGCCACTTCCTTTTGCATCATGAGCACACAACCATCCAAATGATGCCGCACCATAGTGAAGGCCGTCAGCAGTGGACCGGTAATGTTGTAAGGCATATTGCTGACAATCATTCGCGGCTTCGGAGTTTGCATGAGGAGTTCGGCCAGGTCCATTCGCAAGGCATCGCCGGCGATCACGGTGGCTTTTGGGCTGGATTCGCCGAGGGCAGAAACTGCGACGTCGTCGATTTCGACTGCGATCAGCTTCGAACGTTCGGATAGCACAGAGGTCAAGACACCGGGCCCCGGGCCCACCTCGAGAATTCCTTGAACAGTATCTGGAACTGCGGCGCAGATTGCGCTGACTACTTTTTCAGAAATCAGAAAGTGCTGTCCCCAACGCTTTGTTGGCTTGAGCCCGTGGCGCTCCAACAGGGCCTTGAGCTCGGGCACTGAGCACAGGTTCACAAAATTAGACGCGTTCGACTTGGGTGAAGTCCAACTCGACCGGGGTCTCTCGGCCGAAGATATTGATCATCACCTTTATCTTCTCGCGCTCCGCGTTGACTTCTTCAATCTTGCCCGTGTAGTCGCCGAAAGGACCTTCGACAACTCGAATGATATCGTTCTTAGCGTAGGCGATCTTGGGTTGTTCTTGGCTTGCCTCAAGATTGTTCAGAATCCGCTGGACTTCGCGATCTTCCAAAGGAATGGGTCGCGATCCGCTTTGAAGGAATCCAGTGACACCACTGGTCGACTTGATGAGCTTGAACACGTCATCTGTCAGGTTCATCTGAATCAAGATGTATCCGGGGAAGAGTTTCTTGTCGACGACGACTCGCTTGCCCGACCGAGTGCTTTGCTCTTTCTCGGTGGGGATTAGGATTTCGTACATGTCGTAATCCCAATAGCCTTCGACCTGCGCCCGGCGAGTTAAGACTTCCTTAACTTTGTTCTCATGCCCAGAAATCGTGTGTACTGCGTACCAAGCCTTTGCCATAAACCTTAACCTCTCGATCCAAACACTTGTTCTAGGACCCAACCAAAGCCCATTGAAAGGCCATATAGGAACAGAACGCACATGACGCAAACCGCGAGCACCACGCCAGTTAGGCGATTCGTTTCGCCTCGGGATGGCCACGTGACCTTTTTGAGCTCGGCTCGTGTGTCGGTCAGGAAGCCCTTGGGCCCTCGGCGGATCTTTGGCGACGGAATATTGGTGGCCGCGCGCTTGCTTTCCAGCTTTTCACTCATGACGATTTGGTTCGCCCCTCGCTCGGGCGCACTCTGTTAAGGGGTGGTTGCCCAGGGGGAAGTCCTATCTTACCAGAAACGTATCATGCGAAATCAAAATTCCCGAACTGCAATTTTCGCGACCAAATCAAATGAATCACGCCCCATTCCGAAGAATGAGGCGTGACCGAAATAAGAGCGAGGCTGCTTACTTTCGAATTTTGATGACCTTGTACTTGAGCTTTCCGGCGGGTGCCTCGAACTCGATCGTCTCTCCCGCTTTCGCCCCAATAAGGGCTGTTCCCATTGGGGACTCATTGCTCACGTAGTCGTGGTCTGGGTCGGCTTCGATCGAGCTCACAATGCGAACCTCGAAAGTAGCGCCGTTGTCCGCGTTCTTAACTTCGACATAGTTGCCGATATTTACTTCCTTGTCGTCGAGAGTCTCGGTATCCACAATTTGGGCGCCCGCAAAAATCAACTTGAGATCATTAATGCGGTTCTCAATGATGGCTTGCTCGAATTTGACCTCGTCGAGTTCGTTGTTGTCTTCACTGAACTCTCCATGCTCTTTGCTCGCTCGAAGACGTTCGGCGATTTCTTGGCGCTTTTGCGTGGTGAGCTCTTCTAACTCGGCTTGCAACCGCTTGTACCCCTCAGGCGTGAGAAACACGCTGGTGGACGATATAGTGACGTCTTCAATCTCGCTCATAGCTTCGAATCCTGCCTCATCATTGACGTGGATCGGCCCATTATAACGCGCCTTGCCCCATCTGTTCCATACCAATACGCACAAGTTTCATGTTAGTTCCGTCAAATGGGTATGTTTGGGCGGTGATTCGTCTTGCCGCGTGCTTTCTAGGTCTAATCGCCGGATGTGTAGTCGCATCCTGTCAGGACATGCGGCCCGATGCTAGTGTCGTGATCAAGCAAGACTCAGGGTCGGAATTGGTCAACATTTCCATGCTCGACCCCAATTACCCGGTGTCGCTACTTCAACAGCAGATCGGAAATCTAGGATCTGAAGTTGGGGTTCCGGCACGGGGAATCATGGTATTCGCTCAGCAGTACGGTGAAAGTGAATCGCAGAGGATTGTCAAAGCCCAATTCGCCGTTAACGGCCTCATGAATCGGGTTCGTGGGGAAGTCAACCTTCAAGCCGTTGTGCGAATGTTTGCCGGTGCACCGTCACCTTACACGGTGAATGTCGTTCAAGTTATCCTGGACGGAGAGACTCCTCAAGAACGCACGCTGAGAACCTACTCAAACGAAGGGGTCGTCGTGAGCGGAACTTCAAATTCCAATCCAAATACGATCGAGTACCTCATTCAGCTTAAGACTCAAGACAAAACAAAGATTGAAATTCCTCTGAGCCACATTCCGGAAGAGAAGCCCGCCGAGAAGCCGAAGCCGGAACCAGGCCTGAACACGAACCTTTTGATCGCTCTTATCGTCTTGGCTTCGATTGCCGCAGGGGCATTGGTATACTTCCTGATGGTCGGGCGGTCTCCTAACCGATAGATTTGCAATGAAAGCGGCAACTGACGTCTCAATCCACGAACTCATCAAACTTGGCTACGAAATGGTGGCTTCGGACCTTATGATCAAGGCAAATTGCCCACCACGATTCAAGCGTAATAGCGAAATGCAGGACGTGCCCGGCGATTGGCCAGTTCTCTCGGGTGAAGACACCCACCGCTTGCTAACCGGCCTGATGTCGGATAAGCAGAAGAGGATTTTCGAAGAAACAAGCGAAATGGACCTCGCATTCCAGATTGGTGACATCTGCCGTGTCCGTACCAATATCTACCGCGAGCGCACCCACCCCGCTGCAGTCATGCGAATTATTCCGATGAAGATTCGTACGCTTGAGGAACTTGGCCTTCCAACCGTCCTTGGCGAGGTCACCAAGCATAAGCAGGGATTGGTGCTCGTGACTGGTCCAACGGGATCTGGTAAGACCACGACCCTTGCTGCTCTCATCGATATCATCAACGAAAACCGGGCTTGTCACATCGTTACCGTCGAAGACCCCCTCGAAATCACCCACCGCGATAAGAAGGCACACGTTAGCCAGCGCGAAGTTGGCATCGATACTGAGGACTTTATGCCAGCCCTCCGTGCGGTTGTCCGTGAGGCGCCAGACGTCATTCTCATTGGTGAAATGCGCGACACCACGACGATGCACGTTGCGCTGACCGCAGGCGAAACCGGTCACTTAGTGTTCTCCACTGTTCACACCGCTTCCGCTTACGAAACACTCGACCGTATCATCAACATGTTTCCCCCGCACGAAAAGGCTCACCTTTGCCAGCGGTTGGCGAATTCGCTTCGAGCGATCATTGCGCAGAAACTCGTGCCAACAGCCGATGGTCAAGGGCGCGTTGTTGCAAATGAAGTTTTGATTGTCACGCCGACGGTACAGAAGGCTATCGAAGACGGCCACTTTAACGACCTCTATCAGATGATGAACGAGGGCGGATTCTGGGGCATGCAAACAATGAATCAGTCGCTCGTGCGATACGCCAAGGCTGGAATCATTACCGAAGCCATGGCGATCATTAATGCAGGCGTCGTGTCTGAGCTGAAGCAGCTTTTGCGACGCTAATGCTCTCGTACGAAAAACTTTCGACCGAGCAAATTGCCGCCGAATCGCAGACCGTCCCCCAATGGAGAGTGGATGGGGTTCTGATCCGCGAGTACCAATTTCCATCGTACAAGGATGGGTTGGTGTTCGCTGTGGCGGTAGGGCACCTTGCCGATACACTGAATCACCACCCCGACATTTTCATCGGCTACCAAAAAGTGACCGTCTCGATGGTAACGCACGACGCTGGCGGCGGATTGACGGCTTACGACTTTGAACTTGCGCGACGGATCGATCGCCTCGGTACTTGACTACTCGGAAGGCTGCTTAATGGTCCAATTTGGATGGATCGAACTGTCATCCTTGAGGACTCTCGCCGAACCGTCGACAAAGCAGATGATTGCGTATCGCTGAGTGTATCGCAACGTTTCTGGGCCACCGGAAGCTGACCTACCAGGCATGCTTGAAGTGAAGAACAGTACCGTTTGGTTTGGATCGTCAATCCATTCAACTTTCGCAGTTGAGGCAGCGGTGTTCATTCCGTAGCCAAGGTCACTCTTGGCTTCGACCATGGGGTCGGTAAAGGAAGTCTTGCTAACCTGTTCACTGATCGAGTCTTGCCACCTTTCAGCCGGTTGAAATCGATCGTCATTATCGGCCGCGTACATGATGGAAGCCGTGCCGATGTCTTTAATGTTGGAAAGTGAGTTCGTTCTCTTGGCGGCAAGGCGGGCTTGCGCAAACACCGGGAACAAGATTGCCGCCAAGATTGCAATGCATGGAAAACAGAGGGCGACGGCAACGATGGCCCAAACCCATGCCGGTAGCCCAGATTTCTTGGGAGTTGGTGGTGCAGGAGGCGCAACGACTTCATCGCTCATGGAGCATTTATACAGGAAATTGGCGGCTCCGTGAGGGTTCTAGTGCAAAAACCCATTGAATAGCGCTCGCTCGCAGGCCGGGTGATTAAACATAGCCGTATGGTCATGTCCGACCCCCGGAGCCTTCACCAAGGTCCAGCCAAACTTCCATCCGCGAGAGGCAGCGAGTTTCATCGCGAATTCGTAGTTGGCGACGCCGCGCTGGAATCGCCCCGCGCCCTGCTTCATCGCTTCCTCGCTGTCGTCGAAGTATTCGTCGGGGCCATTGTCGGCGCTGCCAAGGTAGATCGTGAGCGGTTGGGCGAGGTATTTCTCGATGACCTTGTCGTTCGAAAGGGCTTCGGGTAGATTGCCGAAGCCATAGCCAAATGGCATGTCGCGGGTCGGGAAGAGGTCGGAGCCTGGGTTCGCGGAGACGAGCCGCTCGGCTCCCGTCTTCTGGAATCCCGCCATGCGGATGGCGAATTGCCCGCCCGCCGAGTGCCCGATAATCCAATACTTGAGCTTGGGCTTCTTTTCGATCTTCTTGATGGCATCGAAAATTTTGGGAATGTAAGCGTAGGTCCATTCTTCGTGTGGTGCCGCGCTGCCGTCTTCGCGCAGGATGCCGCCGCGTTGATACTTGAGGCTTGGAAAGCGCTCGGAGTCGAACTTCGGCGCGACAATGAGCGCGCCGAAGCGATCGCCCATTTCGCGCGCGTCGTTGCGGTACTCGTCGGCATTGCGCAACGTGCCGTGGAGCACTAGAATCATTCGCTCTCCCGTGTACGTTTTCGGCTTGTAGCTGAACACTTCGATAGTTTTGCCATTAATATCGAGGTTCAATGCGCCATCCTGCGCCGAGATAAGTGCCGTCACTACTGCCGCCATCATAGGGCTGAGTTTGCCGTATTCTCTCTAACCCTTGCTTTGTAGCTCGGCGAACCAGTCTTTCATGAGCTTGGCGAAGTCGCCATTGTAGTTGCCGGTCGAGAATTTCGCCATGCTCTCTTGCTCCGTCGCGAAGGCGTGGAAGAGGTGGTCGGAGTTCGGTAGCTTCACGAACTTGCCTTTGCCGGGCGACGTGCGATTCACGATGTCGGCGATGAGCTGATGGTCGGCATCGTAAGTGACGAAGTCCGATGCGCCACGCACGACCAATACATTCGCGCACTTCGACCAATACTTCGAGAAGTTCGTATCGTTGAGTTGCCGCCAGAAGCTGAGGTTCTTGCCGTTGAAGTAGCCGCCGGGGAAGTAGCCGTCGACCGTTGGCGCGAGCTTCGGATGCATGGTCTTGATCTCTTCGAGTGACTTCTTCTCGA
The DNA here is from genome assembly GCA_016788585.1 of Chthonomonas sp. GTDB lineage: Bacteria > Armatimonadota > Fimbriimonadia > Fimbriimonadales > Fimbriimonadaceae > JAFLBD01. The sequence continues at coordinate 20,231 of JAEURP010000008.1, forward strand.
GGATCGCGAGCGCCATGAGGTGCGCGCCTTCGCGGACTTCGTCTTCGGCGACTTCATAAGACTGGCCGCCGACGATACCTTGGTAGCGAATCACGTCGAGCAGGTACTCGAACCAAGTCCGACCGGCGGTTCCGTAAACGGCGAAGCCCTTCACCGGAAACTCGGTCGCCATGATCGGGCCAAACGAGCCGCCCATGCTGTGGCCGAACATGAAGAGGTTCTTCGCGTCGAGGCTCTTTTGCTCCATGAGCTGCTTCATCGCTTGGCGGTAGATGTCGAGCTCAGTGTTGAAGTCCATGTTCTGATAGGGGCCGCCTTCGCTGTCGCCGGTGCCGGGCTTCTCGACGCGCATCGTCACGTAGTTCGAGTTCGCCATTTCGAAGAGCAGCGGCCCGTCGAGGGTCGCGACATCGCCCTTCGAGGTTTCGAGCGTGAAGTCATAGGAGATTGGCGAAAGGCCTTGGATGAACATGAAGCCGGGGTGCTTGCCGGGCTTCTTGGGGGTCGTGATGATTGTTCGGTAGCGCGCGCCGTTACTGGTCACGTGTTTGTATTGCACGGTGTAATTCGGCCCGCCCGGATCGCGTGGACGCTCGACCAAGGGTGTCGTAAGGGTCAAAGTCTTGCCTGCGCGGACGATCTTGAAAGTCATCGCGCTTCCCGAAGGAACGGTCTTTACCCAATCGCCGAGACCGGCGACTCGAGCTGGACGGTCGTTGATCTGCAGAATCAGGTCTCCGGGTTGGAGACCCGCTTTCGCGATCGTCATGTTTGGCGAGATTGCGGTGACGGTCATGCCGACGCCGACTTCTAGCTTGTGCTCGGTTGCCATCTCGGCGGTGGCGGGTGAGAAAGCAGCCCCCAGAACGCCGCGACGCGGAAGTTCAGCTTGGGCAGATGCGGCAAGAACAAGGGAAGTCACAATTGTGGAAAGCACCATGATGGAAACTATTACAGAATGTAATAGTCAGAAGATTCCCACAATCTCATGAAAGAGCGAAAAGCCTCAGTGATCGAGATGAGTTTTCTCGGCATGACTTGGCTGCGCGGGCCGTGCACGGTCTACGCGGTCATGAAGGAGCTTTCGGCGTCGGAATCTACCTATCACCGCTCTCGCGCAGGTACGGCGTATCAGGCGGCTAAGCGGTTGGAACAACTCGGTTTGATCGAGCGCATCGAAGGCGAGCTGATACAAATCACGCCCGAAGGCGAGGCCGCGCTCCGCGATTGGACAGGCCCCGATGTGCCGATGATGGACGTCGCGCACACGGCTGACCTCCTTCGATTACGCTGCTTTTTCCTCGCATCGCTGCCGCCCGAACAGCGACTCGAATTCATTGACAAGTCGCTCGCGAAGCTCGAAGAATTTATGCCACGTTGCCGCAACTTGATCAAAGAAAACGAGAAGATCGGCGATTATTACGGCGCACTCGCGACGGTTTGCCTCGTCCTAGAAACCGAAGCGCGCATGAACTGGCTCCGCACGATTCGCCCTTGGATCGCGAAACCGATCGAGAGCGATTGGGCCGAGGCCATTCTTGCCGAGCTCGACCGATAACCCATGGCGATCCGCAATCTTTCTTGGCTCCTTCTTCTCGCGGCGGCGGGTTGTGCACCTACTGTACTCAAGCCGATTGAGGAGGACAAAACGCCCGCGCCAAAGGGTACGCAGGTCGTCAGCGGCGTGGATTATCGCATCACGCTGCCCGACCATTGGCTCGTTCTCGACCTCAAAAAGATGAAGAAAGACGAGATCGAGAAGAAGCTGAAAGGCACGCGCTATGAGCCCGCGTTCGACGCCGTGATGACCCAGCGCAATGCCGGCCTCGTGCGCTTCTTCGCCTTCGTGAAGGAACTCGAGCACGAGAATCTGAACGGCAATCTCAACCTCATCGTCGCCCCAGGCGCAAAGCTGTATGACGTCCTCGAGTCCAACCGCAAGCAGGTCATGCGCATGGATCCCAAGGCGAAAGAACTCAAGAACTTCACCAAGAAACCCAACTCCGGCGCGTTCGAACTCTCGATGCAAGAGGGGCGCCTCAAGATGTTCATGATGATCGAGGTCGTAAAGACGAACCAGTACATCCTCACGCTCACCGTGCCGGCGAAGGCAGACATAGAGAAGGCCCGCGAGATCGCGCG
>JAEURP010000014.1 GCA_016788585.1 Chthonomonas sp.
ATCGTAACCCTCGCCTATGTAGAGGTCATCGAGCCAGTAGAGCTCTCTAGAGCGTCCATCTTCAGTTTCCAGCTTCTTGTGCGAGAACGGATCATACGCGAAGTCCGTGAAATAGGCAGCCTCCACATCGTGATGCTGGATCAACCGGTTCTCCTTATCGTACGTCAGTTCAATCGACATTGGTTAGATTGGATCCTTATCTGCTTGGACAACTCAATAGGAGTCCGGTGTGCTGACTTACATTTCTTCCAAGGTGATCGAAGACGACGAATTGACCCTTGGCGTAGAGCACGGTTTGTTGCCCAATCACATAAATCTTCTCTGAATACTCAGAATTGGGAAGTCTAATCGAGTTACCTTTTATGAATCTGCTTACAAAGAAGTTTCCGCTCTGATCAGTGTCGTCAAACATCTTCAAAGCATAGTTCTCTGCACTTGCCCCAACTGCACCGCTGTAGTGACCCGGCTTATTATCGAATACCGTCAATCTCGAGGTCTGGCTGGCCCGATGGCCACCCAAGTCTATTCGATGGTCTTTAAGACCACTGAATACGGCTTGGCTCGTTCGAAGGTATGGAAAGAGCGATATTGCACCTAAGTCGCCAGTCACTGTAGATTGAATCGGCTGTGACCACACTCTTCCGTTGAAGGTTATGACTTTGAATTCTTCGTCTGCGCGGCTTAGAAGGCAGCGTAGATTTCCCGAAGAGAAGTGCCAATCTTGAAGATGCCACCCGGACGGCATCTCGACCTCTGATGAATACTGCTTTCGACGATCGATATAGTGCGCGACGAATTGACCGCGGAACCTTGAAATTCCGCGAACTGCCACGAAATTTTGGTCATCACTGATAACGAAATCATCGATTCGTTCGAGTCCGGGCAGATATTGAGCGAAACTGGGCCCTTTATCTACTTTCACCTGAAAGTGGACGCTCTCAAAGGAGGCCGTTCCCTCAACGAAAGACTTCAGAATCCAGCATTGAGCCTTTGTTTCTAAAGCAAACGCGGCAGAGGAACTGGCAAAAAGCCACGTGAACACGAAAATTTTGCTGCTTTGCTGTAACATTCTTTTAAACTGGATGGAGGAGGTTTGAAGGCATGACAGCCATTCTTATAATAGGACTGAAGTAAACATAACGTTTGGAAATAATACGCGCAACATTCGCCTTCTAAGGGCGTTGCTCCCTTGCTGGCGACACATTGGAGCTCATGAAGTTTTTCATGGGTTAGTAGGCATGACATGGAGCAGTGATCGGCAGCACTCGAGTTTGCCTTAGGAAGAGCCGAGCTACAGCAATAGATGCCGCAATGCTCATACGTGTCGTCCTCCTTCTTGCAACAAATGGACATTGCATCCCAGAAACCAGGTGTCCCTCCGGCGCCCTTCAAGCACATGTTCGAACACCTTTTGCCTGCCGCGTATAAAGAGGAGTAGAGCTTGTTGCACTCGATCCGCTTTCTTCCTTCCGGAAGGTTGGAAATGGCGTTGCACTTCTTATCTAGCCCGCCTTTGTCGGGGCATGCACCCCAGACTCCGTTCTGACACTTGCCCTTCGCTTTCTCCAATGAGTTGGTACAGCAATCCTTGCCTGGCGGCGCACATTGCAATCCGGTCGGATCACTCCAGGATGTCGGGTTCCCGTCGACATACGCATACGGCAGCTCACTTGGCCAGATTGGGTCTCTGGTTATCCATTGCTTGCTTTCTCCAGACCAGTGCCTGTGCCACATGTATTGGGTGGCATAGGTGAGTCCATTGTAGCGGTAGCTATAAGCTCCAACCCAGTTGGGAGCAAAGGGAACAAAGTCATCTCCCGAGAGGAGTCCTCCATAGGGGGTGTAGCGACGCTCGTTCCACACTGAGCCTGTTTCATCGTTTTCGCCCACAACGGAGCCTAGGTAGTCCACGATGTAGTAGTTCGTGTTCTGCTGTCCCTGAACATCCTCGACTTCACCTACGAGGTAGCCATCGGCTTGTATGTAGGCCTTGTCAAACACACCTGCTGCCCCCTCACCTAGATAGAGGTCATCCAGCCAAAAGAGTTCCTTTGTCCCGATATCGTTGTTCGACTCAAGCTTCTTGTGGGAGAACGGATCATACGAGAAGTCCGTAATGAGGGCCGCATCCACATCGTGATGCTGGATTAACCGGTTCTCCTTATCGTAAGACAGTTCAATCGACATGGCTTTAGATTTGAGGCCCTAATACCAAGTTTCTACCCTATTAGCTTTCAAAGCTTGCAATATTGCTGGCGAAATCACTGAGCCGGAAACATCAACAAATTTTAATTTAGGACCGACCTCCAGCGCTTTGCTATCGGTCCCTAAGTCGACAATATTGCATGATAGTAGGCACAATTCCCTCAGGTAGAGGGAACCTACCCACTTTCTGAGAAGACTCAGATCTAAGTCGCACCCGAACGCGACAATCCTACGTGCACGGGAAACATCGGGGGCAGCAGGACCCTGTGAGACAAGCCTTAAGGATTCGAATTGCAAGATGCCACTGTGCATTGCTACCTTTTCAGGGAAGTCCACTACCGAGCCTCGAAATGTTATTACGTCCTTTGATCGAAGCTTTATCAGAGATAGAAGGTGGTTGAAAATCTGCCTATCGACAATCTCTGAGAAAACGACAGCTTTGGCAGTGTATTCAGTCAAACATGCTCGTCGAGACTGCCGGAACTCACTAACAGAATGAAAGCAGATTTCTTCGCATTGAACTTGACGAAGCGCGTTTCGAATCTGCATTTCGGTACAGGATCCCGAGATCGTAACGGACCAACTAATGGTCATCCTTTACACCGGCACCGCCTCTTAGGTTTTCCCGTGGCCCTGTCGCTACAATAACAACATATAACTGTGACAAATCGATTGCCCACTGTGTAGGAATAGTGGTCACCCCAACACTGTTTCGCACTCTCCCATTTTCGTAATTTAATTGGTTTATTTGAAGGATTACATTGTTGGACGGCGGCATTAGGATTTGTGGCTGTCCACTCCACGAATTCACATGGGTTGCATCTGCAACACATTACATATATTGCGGCGCCGCTAAAAGTCTGAAGACACCTGTTGTAGCACAGTGCTGTACCAATTCCGTAGTTGGTCGCACATGTTATGTCACAGGCCAGACTTTGCAGGTGGTCACAAACAAAGCCGCCTTTGCCTTTTACGCAGTCCGTAGGTAAGTCGTCAGAAGGTAAGGGTTGTCCCGTCCGAATGAGCCCACTCGGGTCGTTACCCGTCAGTGGACCACCCTCTACATACGCGTACGGCAGTTGTTGTGGCCAGAGTGGGTCTCTGGTTATCCACTGTTTGCTTTCTCCAGACCAATGCCTGTGCCACATGTATTGGGTGGCGTAGGTAAGACCGTTGTAGCGGTAGCCATAAGCTCCAACCCAGTTGGGAGCAAAGGGAACAAAGTCATCACCGGAGAGGAGTCCTCCATAGGGGGTGTAGCGACGCTCGTTCCACACTGAGCCTGTTTCATCGTTCTCAGCCACAACGGAGCCTAGGTAATCCACGATGTAGTAGTTGGTGTTCTGCTGTCCCTGAACATCCTCGACTTCACCAACGAGATAGCCATCTGCCTGGACGTACGCTTTGTCGAACATGCCATCGAAACCTTCGCCTAGGTAGAGGTCATCGAGCCAGTAGAGCTCTCTAGACCGTCCATCTTCCGTCTCCAGCTTCTTGTGCGAGAACGGATCGTACGAGAAGTCCGTAATGAGGGCCGCATCCACATCGTGATGCTGGATTAATCGGTTCTCCTTATCGTACGTCAGTTCAATCGACATTGGTTAGATTGCCATTGGCATCGTACGTGTGCGTCGTTACAGAAGAGCCTGCAATGCTAGTAGTCAACCTGCTGGCGGCATCATATGTGTTTGTGACAATAACTCCCCCCTCATTATTAGTCACGATGTTGTTTCGCGAGTCATAGGTATATGCGAATGTGTGCGCATCTGTCCCAGTGGTCGTGTCACCGGTCAAGCGGTCCGCTTGGTCATAAGCGTAGACCGAGGTCGATCCGTTGAGGTCTACAGTGCCTGTGCGATTGTTATTGCCGTCGAAAGTGTAAGTGAAACGCGTAACTTCGCCGTTGACATTGTCAGCTATCACTACGTTTCGTCCGCTCTCGTCATAGCGATAGGCTTGAATTCGCCCACCCGCGTACGTAAGCGTGGTGCGCTGACCTCGCCGGTTGTACTCGAAAGTCACAGCACGCTTGATCACGTCGTCCAAGCCTACCAGTCGATTATCTGCGTCATAGCTCCAGTTTTGAAGTGCGTTTCCAACTGTGTTGGCTGTGACCGCAGTTCTATTACCAACTTGATCTAGTGTTGAAGTGATGACCATATCAAGCTCGTCAACATCCTCAACCTTACGATTCAGTGCGTCAAAGAAGCTGATCGCGGTTCCAAGTGCCGAAGAAACGGTAACGAGGTTCCCAGCTAGATCGTAGGTCAGCGTAACTCTCGTATTGTCTGCATAGTGGCGCCTAGACTCTCGACCAACGGGGTCGTACGCATAAGTTGTGACATCTGCGTTAGCAAATTGGCGCGTCGCGACATTCCCAGTCGGGTCATAAGTGTAAGTGGTCCTCTGATTGAGCTCATTCGCAATGCCCAGCATCTGACCAGCACTGTCATACACCATGGTAAGGATGCCGCCAACGGCATTAGAGATCGTGACATTTCTCCCATCGGCGTCGTAACCAAACTGCTTAAGGTGGCCGAGTGGATTCTGCTGGGAGACTATTCTAGACGCCTTATCGTAGGTAGTTGTGTTTACGAATCCGCGGGCGTTCTTCACCTCTACGGGTCGATTCGCCTTGTCGTACGTAGTGGTCGTTCGATGATTCAGAGGCGTCTGACTGGCAATTGCTCTTCCGCCGGGATCATAAATCGTGGTCCATCGGAAACCGTCTCCATCGAGACTAGCTGTCATTTGACCCGCCGCATCGTAAACGCTAGTCGTCCTGATGTTCAGCGGCGTTTGACTGGCCTCCGTCCGCCCCAAAGCGTCATAGATGGTCGTGAAAGTGTTGCTCCTCGCATTCCTGACGGCAATTTGTTGGCCGGCCCGATCATAGCTATATGTCGTGCGATTTCCAAGTGCATCGCGCACTACAGACGTCCGCCCTGCTAAGTCGTAGCTGTACGTCGTCGCATTGTTCCGAGCGTCCATAACGCGAGTCGTTTGACCAGCGACGTCATAGGTGTAGGTTGTTCTCGCCCCCGTCGCGTCTTGATTAGTCAGAAGGCGATTTGAGTTTGTTTCGTAAACCTGCGTTGTCACAAATCCTCGAGCATCCATGACCGTGACAAGGTTTCCAGCCAGGTCGTAACTGTTTGTGGTTAGGTAACCGAGCGCGTCCTGGGTTGCTCGCACTTGCCCGGCTCGATCGTAAACCGTTGTTGTGCGGAAGTTCATCGGACTTTGCGTCGCAATGCGTCGCCCCAAGGCATCCATGATCATCGTCGTGCGACGGCCGAGCGCGTCTTCGGACGCAATCGGGCCACGAGCATCGTAGACCGTGGTCGTAACGATGCCTTGCCCGTTCATTATTGACACCGGCCTTCCCCCCAGGTCGTAGCACGTCGTCACGACATTGCCATTGGCATCCTGTACTTTGACCTGCTGCTTCGCAGCGTTGTAAACAATGGTCGTCACGAAGCCAAGGGCATTCTGTATCGTGACGGGATATCCCATATTGTCATAGTTGGTCGTCGTGATCTGCCCCAGGGCATTCTCAACGCTCCGCACTTTGCCGTAGCGCTCGTAGGTATAGGAGGTTCGATGCCCTAAAGGGTTAACCTCGGCTTTCAAGAGGCACAGATCGTAAATGTACGTCGTTACATCGGCCGCCGCATTCATGATCGAAACCACGTTGTCGGCAACGTCGTAAGTGTATGTCGTGACACGCCCTAACGGGTCCTTCGCCGTTCTGCGGCGTCCTAGGGTGTCGTAGGTATAAGTCGCCACGGAACTGTCGGAGTAAAGCGTGCTTACCAAATTGCCCGTAGTGTCATAGGCGTATGTCGTACGCAGGCCGCGACCATCCACTTGGGCTCGTAATGTGCCATTGGCGTTCCACACATTTGTGGTCACGCGCCCCAATGCGTCCATCCGACTTGTCATGCGGCGGTCTCCATCGTAGGTCATCGTCGTAACCTCGCCGAGCGCATTGGTAAGGCTAACTAGATTGTTGCTCGCGTCATAGCCGAAACTTGTTATATTGCCTAATGGATCAGCACTCGCAATTGGCTGGCTAAGTGCGTTCAAAGTTACATTGCGCACATTGCCGTATGGCATCGTTTCCAACACTTGCCGGTATTGGGCGTCGTAGCCATAGGTGACCGTATATCCTTCTGGCATCAGCTTGTGGCCGATCCGAGCTGCGTCGTCGAGTAAAAATGTAGTTATCGCACCACTGGGGGAAGTCACGTCTGATCCGCCCCAAGAGCCATAAACGACGGAGTACGTGTACGTCCAAACCGCAGTACCTAATGCCATCGTTTTGACACGATTGTCAGTTGTCCATGTGTACTCGGTGGTATAGCCACGAGGATCAGTGATTTCGGCAAGGTTCTTGGTTACAGGGTCGTACTCATAGCCCGTCGTGCAACCGGATGGGATCGAATAACCAGTAAGATTTTTGTCACCGTCGTAAGTCATTGTCCAGCGTCGACCAGTCCAATCTTCAATGGATTCAACGAGGTTGGCGACATTGCGGGTAAATGTCACAACATCACCTCCGGGGACTGTAATTTTTTCTAGCCAGTCATCCGAGTAGGTGTAGGTGTGGGTGTTACCAGATGGGTCTTGGATGCGACCGATGCAAGCAAAAGCCGGGTCTGCCATTATGTGGCTGTAAACAATACGCTTCCCGTCCGCGAAGACCTCGACAAACTGGTCGCCGTCCCAAACAAGCTCTGTGCCTGAGAATTGCGTGTCATTGGCAGTAAGCGTCGTTACGATTCCGGAGGAATAGCTTCCTGAGTAATAGTAGGCCCTTCCATCAGCCCGAATCAGTACCGTCGTCGATGATGTTGCTACCTTGACCTGACCGCTTACGCTCGCGCTTCTCCTCGCCCCCCAATCAGTCGTAACGTCAGATTGCGAGTTATAGAAGAAGTTAATCTCAACGTCAAACCCTCGTGCTCGAAGCTGGATGTCAGGGTCGACAACAATCTGCCCAGTTACAGGATCTGGAAGAGGGCGGTGAGGATGATTATTGACAGGATCTACTTTGCAGCCTGCTGAGGCGGCATCAATTTCCCAGGGCCAGGCATCAGGGCGAGTCATAGTGGTGGCGTGGCTGGATTGATCTTGCCTTGAACGCAAGTTGGAGTGAACATGGAATTCCAATCGCTGAGGCGAGGGATGTAACCGACTGGACACTTGCTCGCCGTGCTCATAAGGGTGGTAGCACCAACGACCGGAGAGAATCCGGAGTCAAAAACACAGGCTCCGCCCCCGGAATAAGTTGTGGGGCAATACTCGCCTCCGCAAGTAGTCACTGAATCTTGTTGAATCTCTCTCATAGGTCACTCTCAGCTAAAGGCGTTTTGTAGGGCGGTGATCGCACGCGTCGGGCAATCTCCCTTGCCCTCTGGCACGTAGGCAAGAAGTCCAATCACATCCCTTTCGGTTAAGGACAGAGCCGTTTCGACAGACTTGCCTGCTACTAGTTCTGCGATCATGCTCGCGCTTGCGATGGAGGTCGGGCATCCGTAGGTCTTGTAAGTCCCGCGTTCAATCTGGTCACCACTAACGATGAACCACATCTGCACAAACGGACCATCACCTGGCACACCGGCAACGCCATAGTGAGTCGCTCCTTCTAGCGGCCCCACGTTACGCGGGTTGTTAATGTGACTCAGTGCCATCGATGAAAACACAGAACTCTTACCAGTATATGTCGCAAGTAAGGCAAATGGTTCGACAAATTTTTAGAAATTTGCACAGAAGCTACACTTTCCAAGCTCCGAGGAACTACGAATAGTCTTGTACGCGTGGCTACGCTTGCACACTGAGGGCTTTTAGGAATCTCATAGAGTACGGAGTTAAAGAAATGAGCCCGGCGGACTGCCGGGCTCAAAGATGCATATTACTACCCAAATACCCCGTCTAGTTCTGACCTGAGAATTTCTTGAGAGGCCGTAATGGGACGTGTGTAGTTAGCTTCTGTAACGCCAGCCGCCGAATGTCCAACATGCTCCTTTAGGGTCGTTGCGGACACTCTTGGCATCAGCTTCTCTACAAGATTGATGTGCGTCAGCCTGCAGTCGTGGGGGGACATCTCCTTAGGTAGACCAGCTGCTACCGCGGCCGCCTTCCAAAGTTCGTAGAACCGCTTCTTCATTCTAGGCTTGTTCTCACTTGCAGCCGGCCAGAGAAAGTCCTCCGGCTCAAGTTCTGCAATAAACGGAGACAGAATTGATTTCAAGGTCTGGCACATCACAGCATTTCGTGTCTTGTCATTCTTAGGCAGTCCAACGCTTTGCTTTCCGCCAAATTCGACCTTGACCGCACGGTCAACTGCGATGAGGCTTTCATCAATCCTTATTTGCTGTCTCGTAATAGCCATGGCCTCCCCCAAACGTAACCCCGCAAGGAGCAGGAGCCCAAGAAGTGCCCGCTGACTTGAGTTTAAGGATGGATTATTAACTGCACTTTTCACTTGCTCTGCAGAGAGGGCAATTGCCAATCTGGGCTTTGGTTGCGACACTGATAGTCGGAACGGATTAGCGAGTGACTGCGGCACTTGCTGATACGGGTTGATCGCTTGATTAAAGGCTCTTACGAGGTCACTCTTCACTGAAACTACGAGTGAGTTGCTGGCACCCTGTTCTCGCAACCCACGATAGAAGGCGCGGACCTTCAATGCGTCGATGCAGTTAAGTGGCTGGCTTCCGAATGCCTTCGAGCAATATTTCCTGAACCGAGCTCTCCGCTGAGCGATGGTAACACTGGCGAGCGTTTCTGGCCAGTCGTTTACTGCGAGCCATTCGAACCACTCTCCGAACGTCAGTTCGTGAATCAGCGCTGCTTCTTTTACTCGCTCACCGCGGCGAAGAGCTTGTAAGTACTTCTTGCCCTCCGTCTTTGTTCGAAACAGCTTTGAGAGCCGGCGCTTTACACCTGACTCATCCAAGTAACGGAATTGCACGCGCCACTTACCAGCATGGCGTCCTGTCAAGATTTCACGGCACGAGCCGTCGTTATCATCGGCTCTACCTTTCATGCAGTTATGTTCCCTTCGTGCGCATTAGCCGGCGAATCGGCTGCCGCACGTGCAAGGATGCAGCCATATCTCGCGCCTCTAACCGGCGTAAGAACTCCTCTAGTTGCGAGTGGGTGATGCGGCGGGAGCGACCAATGGTGACCGATCCTATCTCGCAGGAGTCAATGAGCCGGTAAAGTTTTGCGCGGGATAGCGAGAGTAAATCAGCTGCTTCCTCAACCGTATAGGCAAGTTTTTGGCTCGATCCGGATTCCATGTTGAAATGGTGGATCGGCACGCTTTCTACATAGGAGACGAGGCTGTGATTATTGAGCCCTGACTAAACCGCGCCATCACTTTCTAAAATCCACAAAGAGAGACTGTGGAGAGACAATTGGAGAGACTTAGTCTGCCGGTACTTCAACCAATCCAAGACGAATCGTGGATTCCAGGTTCAATTGGAATGGTGGTCGGTACAGGACTTGAACCTGTGACCCCTACAGTGTCATTGTAGTGCTCTACCAACTGAGCTAACCGACCTTGGTGAACTCAGAAGATACCTTAGCGTAGGTGGGGGTCGCAAGTAGCTTGGCTAGTTCGGGCAAAATGGAATCATGTTTGCCATTCGCGCCATCGCCGTCGCAACCCTGGGTCTCATATTCACAGGTGCCAATGCCGAGATAGCCAAGTGCCACGTCGTATTTCTTCAAGCAACGGGGAAAGAGGCAGAAGGAGATGCGACCGCCCGAATGAAGGCTCATCTCGAGTATCTCCAAGGTCTCTGGGACGGGGGCAAAGCGCTGGCGATTGGGCCTCTTGAGGACGGCGGGCCGATTCGCGGGCTGCAAATCCTGAAGACCGATAATCCGATCTTGGCGAATGCCTGGGCAAGCGGCGATCCGATGGTGAAAGACGGCTATCTACGGCCAGTGGCATTGCCTTGGTGGACCGATCTGGTCGTGTTTACACATACGGGCGCTTTTATGGACTTGCAACCGTTCACGTTTTCGCTCCTGTATGCTCCGGCGGACCGACCCAATAATCCTGAGGGGCGTGAACAGCGCCAGACCGAACACATGGCCAATATCAACAAGATGTACAACGACGGGCATCTAGTTGCGGCAGGGCCATTTGACGCCGCCCACCGTTACCGCGGCCTTTTCGTGTTCCGCGGCACCGATCGGGCGGCGATTGACCGAATGACTAAGCCGGATCCGCTCCTTGGCGGTGGATACCTGAAGATGATCCACTACACGTGGTACACCAGCAAAGGCAACTTTCCCGCACCTAAGTGAATTAGGGCCTGGTTGGAGGGACGGCGCCAGGGCCCCTGGAGTCTTGACTCTAGCCAAGTTACTTTGGGTTGCAGGGTTTCGCCGATGAAACGTAGCAGCACAATGTCGCGTGATCTACTCCGAAATTGCCGGAGTAAAGTCCTAAGCGAAAGCCACGCTCAAGAAGCTACAAAACAGGCCCACCGCCAAGACGGCAGGCCTGACAAATTGTCCTTAGATGCTGACTCTAGACCTTGAGCTTCTCGGCCTTGGCGTAAACGTCGTCGAGGCCGCCGCAGTAAAGGAATGCTTGCTCTGGCAACTCGTCGAGTTCGCCGTCGATGATCGCTTTAAACGCCTTGATGGTGTCTTCTAGCGATACGAACTTACCGCTGTTACCCGTGAACTGCTCGGCAACGAAGAACGGCTGGCTCATGAACCTTTCGATCTTTCGGGCGCGGGCCACGAGTTGCTTGTCGTCGTCGCTAAGTTCGTCAATACCGAGAATCGCGATAATGTCTTGCAGTTCCTTGTAGCGTTGCAGAATCTGCTGCACGCCCCGGGCGACCGCATAGTGCTCTTCACCCACGATCTGCGGGTCGAGGTTCTTGGAGGTCGAAGCCAAAGGATCCACAGCCGGGAAGAGGCCCTTCGCGGCGATTGATCGCTCCAGATACACATAAGCGTCAAGGTGAGCAAATGTGGTGGCGGGAGCCGGGTCGGTTGGGTCGTCGGCAGGGACGTACACGGCTTGCACCGAGGTAACCGAACCCTTGTTGGTCGAGGTAATTCGCTCTTGCAGGAAGCCCATCTCGGTGGCCAGCGTTGGCTGGTAACCCACAGCGGATGGCATACGGCCCAGAAGCGCCGACACCTCGGAACCCGCCTGCACGAACCGGAAAACGTTGTCCACGAAGATAAGCACGTCGGTACCGACTTCGTCGCGGAAGTACTCGGCCATCGTAAGTGCGGTCAGAGCGACGCGGAGTCGGGCTCCTGGTGGCTCGTTCATCTGACCGAATACCATCGCGGTTTTGTCGATAACGCGGCTGTACTTCTTGCCGTCCTTCTCGATCTTTCCGTTCGGGTCGGCGTAGGTGGCTTCCGACATTTCGAGCCAGAGGTCATTGCCTTCGCGGGTGCGCTCGCCGACGCCGGCGAACACCGACACACCGGAGGCTTCCACCGCGATGTTTCGGATGAGCTCTTGAATAAGAACCGTCTTGCCCAGTCCGGCACCACCAAAGAGGCCGATTTTTCCACCCTTATTAAACGGAATCAGCAGGTCGACGACCTTGAGGCCCGTGGCGAGGAGTTCGACCTTTACGCTTTGGTCTACGAACGCAGGGGGTTGGCGGTGAATCGGAAGGCGCTGCGACTTCGCGATACCATCGGCGAGGGCCTTCCGCTCTTCTGCTGTGCCAGCATGAGGGCCGGTTTCCAGAACGTCGATTGGCTGGCCCAGCAGGTTAAAGACACGACCAAGAGTGGCATCGCCAACCGGAACGGTGATCGGCGCGCCGGTATCCACAGCTTCCATGCCGCGCACGAGGCCGTCGGTGCTCTTGAGGGCGACAGTGCGAACGGTGTCGTCGCCAAGGTGTTGGGCGACTTCGCAGGTCATGTCGATCCCGCGCTTTTCATCTTTGATCGTGATCGCGTTGTAGATAGCGGGCAGGCTGTCGGTGCTAAAGCGACAGTCCACGATCGGGCCCATAACTTGGATAACTGTTCCGGCGCTGGCCATGGTGATTGGGTGGTCCTCTTTCAAAAAGCACGCCGATGCAAAATGCCCGGCGGTTCAGGCGAAAGTATACCCGCCGCGAATTACGGATTACGAGTTATCCAGAAGAGGCCCTTTCCTAATGCGTTCGTCCAAAAGCCGCGATGACTTGGTCAATGTCTGCCGCGTCAACCTCGAGCGAGCCATCGATGTCCGCCTCCGGATCGGCCCCGCCGAACATGCTAATGACATAGTCAATGTCCGCCGCGTCTACCTCGCCACTCATGTCAGCATCGCCAGGAATGGGCAACTTGATGCTAAAAAGTCCGGCGCGAGAAGGATTGGGATTCGCAATCTCCCTGATCTGGGCCGAGAAGGTGAGGTTCAGGTTGTCGTCCAAAACCATGGATTCACCGTGAATCAGGCTGATCGTATAGTCTTGATCGTTGATAAACCCGTCGCCATCCATGTCCACATGGGTCCCTTCTCGGAAGGCGATCACGTTTTTCGGACCGCGCATCACAATCACGCAATCCGAGCTTACATCGGCGTTTGCGAATCCGGCAATGGCGTACTCGCCACGGTTATTCGCCGCGACCGCCGTAAAGTCATTCGCCGAGCCCGGGGCATCCCAAAGTAGCGTCGGGTCGTGCGGCAAGATCTGTCCACCCGATTTCGCCAAAAGGCCGTTATCGCTATAGACAAAATGGGTGTTGTCGATAAATTTGCCGTAGCAAGCAAAGTGGTCGTTTGAGACGCTGATCGTTCGGCCCAACGCGATCGAGTTGAAGGCTCCTCCTCCCGGAATGACGACGCCCTCTCGAAGGACGATATCTCCATCCACGACAAGGACATTGTCTGGTCCAGACAACCCGGAAATATTGTTGATGTAGCCGTAATACGCATTATTAGTGCCGTCGTTACTCGTGATGAATGTGTTTGGCTCGACCATCAAAAGCGGGGAGGCCGGATCACCGGGGTAGGGCGTTGGCGTAGTGGTATTCGCAAAGGGTGCGTGGTTGCCACTGCCGCCCACTGTAGCGACGACTGTGTTGTTTCTAAACAACATCGCCATAGAGAGCACACTCACGGTATGTCCGCTTGGCGTGATTCGCCCGGCAATGTTGGGGAAGTTTGGCAAGAAGCTCAGCGAATCAATCGATCCGACGGTCAGCGTTGGGTAACCGGGAAGAGGGCTGCCTTGCGTCATGATGGGCGTGAACGAGCCGCTCTGATAGTAGGCGGCCGAAATGTAAGTCGACGTGCCGCCAATGGCGGTCGAGATGAAGCCAACGCGCCCGTTGTTGGTCACGTCGAGCGACGAGCCCAGCGTACTACAAACGTTAATCGTGCCAAGAGGCACTGGAGCCCCCCCGCTCGTTCGCGCAAATCCAACATATGAAGCATGATTCGCGCGATTGCCTGAGACGATGATCTGCTGCGACCCACTAACGAAGGCGCGAGCCGCCCAATAGTCGCCATTTCCGCTCACCACGACAGACGAGAAAACCGTTCCACTGGAGTTCAAGAAGTCCCAACCAGGCTCGTAACCTGGCACGGAAAATGACGGCCCACCCGACACATTCGAGAGAAGTGAGACGGGGTCAAAGAGCCCAGCCGAGATCAGCCCGCCCGCATTTGCAGCACCCACACAACCCACGCCCGCCAAAACAAATAGCTTTCTCATCATCAACCTCGCAACAAGCTGACATTATATTGCAAAATTGCGACTGCAGTGCGCGTTTTTGAGCGTTATGCCTCCGGCAATCGCTAACCGCGACCCGCAATCCGAGTCTTGATTCCTAATTCGCAATTCGTAATTCCCCCGCTTTGGGTTGCGCCTGAACTACAGATCGCCGCGTAAATCAAAACCCCCTCCCTTCGCTTGCGAGGGGAGGGGGCAGGGGGTGGGGAGTTTATCGCGTGCGACCGAAGTTCGCGATGACGATGTCGATATCGGCGGCGTCGACTTCGCCCGATCCATCGCAATCGGCGGCTGGATCGGCGCTACCGAATTGGGAAATCACGTAGTCGATATCGGCCGCGTCTACTTCGCCCGAGTTATCCACGTCGCCCGTAAGTGGGAGATACACCTCGATAACGGCATCGCCGATGTAGGTCGCCGAGCTGTTCACCATCTCGACCGCCAAGTAGGCAATGTTGCCGTCCGTAACAGTCATCGTATCATCGTCGAAGATGGAGAGGAAGGCATCGTCATTCGCGAGACCGTCGCCATTCACGTCGATCGGCTCGCCTTCTGCGAGAACCTGTGTTGCTTTGCCGGCGGCGTAGAACATCACCAAAGCGTCTTGGGCTGGATTGCCACTATTGACGAGGCCACCAATCGCATATTCGCCATAGTTGTTGAGCGTGCTGTGAAGAAAGGTTGCTGCGTACACCGTGTCATCCCAAGAGAGCGGGTTGCCGGGTGAAATGGGACGATCGGTCGCAGCCACGACCTCGTTATTAAGCATCACGAAGTCAATCGCCGAAGTGAGAAGAGTTCCGCGCGCGATTCGATAAGCGCCATTTGACGAGAGAGCGTGAGTCGGGCCGCTCGACATACTTGTCGGCGCAGTTGCAAATCCCGAGCCAGACGGGATCACGCCCTCTTGAACGGTCATCGCGTTATTGAGAACGTAGCCCACATTTGAAGTCGACGGGCCGAGTAACGTCACTGGGTAATAGAAATCACCAGATTGAGCTGCTGATAGAAGGCGATCCGCTCCATTAAAGGTGCTAATCCCCTGATCTGGCGCAAACCCTTGATTTGTTGGAACGGTAATTCCACTTCGGGCCAAAACGGTATCGCTGGCGCCGTTCTTTTCGTAGGCCATTTGGTTCTGCCCAGGGAGGGCGCCCGTAAGTCCCGTACTGATCCAGCGAACGGCGCCATTGTTGAGAATGTTGACGCCATTATTCGCACCTCCCATGAAGACGGTGCCGCCTAAAGCGGGGATTGGGTCTCCTTCGCGCCCAAGTAGCGTCGGAAGGCCGCCAAACCAACTGACCACGATGTCATCAGTTCCCACATTATTCGTGTCTCCAGCCATGGCTACTGTGCCGTCGTTTCCGACTGCAATAGCGTCGCGAATGAGAACCCAAGTTTCCGCCAGGAATCCGGTGGGGTCGCCCTCTCGGGCGACAACCGCATTGAGCCCGAATGGCACTCGCGTACCGAGAACAACGATATCGAGGTCGGTGGCGCCGTTTTCCTGCTCGCCTGAGATGGCAAATCGGCTTCCATCGGCACTGATTCGAATGGTGTCGAATGTGTCGGCGTCACCAGCTTGCCAAAACGTACCGCCAGGAATGGCGTTCGTTGGATCGCCGACGATGTTTGATAGCACTACCTTTGGCGGGGCCGCCACAGCAAGAGAAGCAGCCGCGAGGCCGCACAAAAGTCCAAATTTCTTCATAAACCAGATTCCTGCCCGAATGGGCTCTACCCTTACAGGATACAAAACTTTTTGCGGAATTGGTATTAAGTTTGTGCCCTATCTTGTGCGACCGAAATTAGCAATTACGATGTCGATGTCAGCCGCGTCCACTTCGCCCGAGCCGTCCACGTCGGCGGCAGGATTGGCGGAGCCAAATTGCGCGATGACAAAGTCGATATCGGCTGCATCTACTTCGCCCGATCCATCGACGTCGCCGGTTATTGGAAGGTCGATCACGAGCATAGAACCAACACTAGCAGTGGCTCCGGTCGCGCGCAATTCGCAGGCCATAAAGAGGCGATTGTTGTCGCAGAAGGTCCAGTTGTCATTATTAACGCGGTAGAAGTTGTAGCCATCATCGGCGAGTCCATTGCCGTTAAGGTCCACGCCATCTCCCCTTCGCAGCACGACCTGGTTAAAGTAACCGTTGTTGAAGACAACGGCGCTTGCGAGACCAGCGTCTGGATTATCTGTGCTTCCAGTGATGATTCTCTCGTTGTAAGAGTTCACCCCGGTACCGTCAATGACGGTCCAGATCTCTGAGTCATTCGCAATGGCATCGCCTTCGTAAACAAAGCTTTTGCTGCCGCCAACAGTGCCAAATACGGCGAAGTCTTGGCCGCCGACAAAGGTTCCTCGGAACGCGTAATGACGATTACGCGTACTCATCGAGCTCATACTAACTGCGTTGGATGTGGGGAGGACATCGACCGCGGTCGTCACATCGGAGCCTGGGAGTGAAAATCCTTGCTGGGCCACCACCGTGCCATCCACGACAACCGAATTACGTGTTGTAGTGTCGGTGCCGAGCCAGCATTGATAGATGTAAGACATGTCAACTCCACCCATTCGGAACCCGTCGTTCGTGAATCGCTGGATCGTCTGCGGCGTGACGGTGAGTTGGCCAGCCGGAATTGTTTCTGTGCGCTTTGCCAAGACTGTGGTGCCCTTCATAAGCGCTCCAATGTTTACGGTAGTTGTGCCGCCAGTCTGGAAACAGACCGTGCCATCGGCGAGGATGTGGGGCGCGGTGATCGCTGTCGCATAGGCGCCTCCGAGATTGGGTTCGATCTGGCCCTCCTGAATGATAATTGAGAATGTCGAGCCATTATAGGTGAGCACATGCTCGTCTGTCGCGGCACCACCAGCATTCTGACCACCCGTGATGGCAAAAACGCCTGAGTCGTTGACGCCCATCGCGCCGCGGTTGCTGCCGCTGGCATTAAGTGAAGTGTTCAGCGGCCACGGGCCCCCAACCATTAGAGGAAATGTAAAGGAGCTTGGCGAGCCGTATGTGCCAAACGTGTAGGCCTGTGCGCTCGTGCCGTCGCTCGTAAGGGCATTAAATCCAAGGTAGGTGCCGTTTGGATTGGACGCTGGCCTTTGGATGGCCGTGTAGCGTCGGATGGATGAGCCCGGCACGAGGCTCGAACTTGAAGTTGCAACTGTGGAGTAGAGCGAGGTTGGAACGGAGAATGCAGCACTGCACGCAGCGAGAAGGGCCAAGGCAAGCGTAGATCGCATGCGCATAGAGTATCGCTTGCAAGATCAAAATGGCTACGTTTTGGGTATTAAGCCAGTAGTTATGCTATCAGTTAGTCAGGCATGCAAGTGATCTGTTGGAAACCGATACAATGGGTTGCTGGTTGAATTGGGAATGCGTATCTTAGTAACGGGAGGTTCAGGGTTCATCGGGTCAGCCTTTTTGAGCCGGTTCGTTCCTGAAAATCCGCACCATGAATTCCTGAACATCGACAAGCTAAGCTACGCAGCCCACCCGTTAAACACCCAGGCACTCGAACAACTGCCAAATTACTGCTTTGAGCGCGTCGACCTTGCTCACTTTGCTTCGGTTCAAAGGGCTCTTAAAAAGTTTGCTCCAGATCGGGTTTTTCACTTTGCAGCTGAGACTCACGTGGATCGTTCGATTCGCATGCCGCTCGAGTTTGTTCAATCAAACGTGCTCGGAACGGTTAACCTTCTCGAAGCCTGCCGCCAGTTTTGGGATGGCGACCAATCGCCCGTGTTCCTAAGCGTGAGCACCGACGAGGTCTTTGGATCGCTCGGTGATTCGGGTGCGTTCTCGGAGATGACTCCGTACGATCCACACAGCCCCTATTCAGCGAGTAAAGCCAGTGCCGATCACTTCTGCCGAGCTTATCACGACACTTTTGGGCTACCCGTCAAGATCACGAACTGCAGCAACAATTACGGCCCGCGCCAGTTCCCTGAGAAGCTCATTCCGCTAATGATTCTCAACGCGATGGAAGACAAGCCCTTGCCGGTTTACGGAGAAGGGCTAAACGTTCGCGATTGGCTCTTTGTGGACGACCATTGCGAAGCGCTTTGGCAAGTCGCTGAGCGAGGCAAACTGGGCGAGACCTATTGCATCGGCGGAGGGCACGATGTGCCGAATATCGAAATCGTTAAGGGCATCACGAAGCTCATGGCAGAGCGGCGCGGCTTGGATTCGCTCGATCATCTCATTACCTTCGTCAAGGACCGCCCAGGCCACGACTTCCGATACGCGATCGACACATCAAAGATCAAAAATGAGCTTGGATGGCAGCCGAGCTGCACCTTTGAAGAGGGCCTTGCGCTCACGATAGATTGGTACATGAGCAACGAAGAGTGGGTACGGCAGGTTCGAACTGGTGAATACCAGAATTGGATTGACTCACATTACGGAGTTGCCCATTGATTAGCAAGGGCATCGTTCTGGCGGGTGGCAGCGGAACGCGGCTTTGGCCGATAACTCGGGCCGTAAGCAAGCAGCTTTTGCCGATTTACAACAAGCCGATGATCTACCACCCGCTGACCACCTTGATGCTAGCGGGGATCAAGGACATTTTGATCATCACGACGCCGCACGAGCAGGAGATGTTCGTCCGGCTACTCGAAGATGGCTCGCAATGGGGGATCAACATCACTTACGCCGTCCAGCCCAAGCCCGAGGGACTCGCGCAAGCCTTTCTGATCGGCGAACAGTTTATCAATGGCGGCTCATGCTCGATGGTGCTCGGTGATAACATTTTCTACGGCAGTCACCTCTCGCAGCAATTGCAGGCGGCGGCGGGGCGCGACCAAGGGGCGACCGTTTTTGCCTACCACGTGAATGATCCGGGTGCCTACGGTGTGGTTGAGTTTGATGCACAGGGGCGGGCAGTGAGCATTGAGGAGAAGCCTGCTGCTCCAAGGTCCAATTACGCGGTAACTGGACTTTATTTTTATGATCAGCAAATCGTCGATATTGCTAAGTCAATAAAGCCGTCAGGACGCGGAGAGCTTGAGATAACAGCGGTCAATGATGCCTATCTGCAAAAGGGCCAACTCAATGTGGAGATCATGGGCCGTGGCGTGGCGTGGCTCGATACAGGCACACACGAATCGCTTATTCAGGCTTCCCTCTTTGTGGAGACGGTCGAGAAGCGGCAAGGCCTGCTCGTTGCGTCGCCAGAAGAGATTGCTTACCGTCAGGGTTGGATTTCGGCTGAGCAGCTCCAAGAACTCGCGGCACCGCTAGCCCGAGCCGATTACGGCAAAGCGCTCAATGCCATTCTGAAAAACGCATGAATGTAACTCCCCTTGGAAGGGCCGGTGTCCTCCTCTTCGAACCTCAAGCTTTTGGCGATACTCGGGGCTGGTTTATGGAGGGTTGGAAGAAGGATCGCTATCGCGACGCTGGCATCGAGCTTGACTTCATGCAATTTAATGTCAGTCGATCTGCCAAAGGCGTGCTGCGTGGGCTGCATTTTCAGGAGCCGAATCCACAAGGCAAGCTCGTGATGGCGTTGCATGGCGCGGTGTTTGATGTCGCGGTGGACATTCGGGTTGGCTCGCCGACCTTTGGCCAGTGGTGGGGAGCCGACCTGACCGACGAGAATCACCACCAACTTTGGGTCCCGCCTGGGTTCGCGCATGGCTTCGAGGTGCTCAGCGAAACCGCGCTGTTTGCCTATCTCGTCACGGACAGCTATCAGCCCGAAAATGACCGCGCGATCCGCTTCGACGACCCTGAGATTGGGGTGACCTGGAAGACGGCGGATCCGCAACTCAGCGTGAAGGATCAGGTCGCAACGTTGCTGCGCGATGCTCCTGCCTTGCCGCGCTATTGAATCGCCAAGAGCAGCCGATCATACGAATCGAGCAGGTCTTCGGGCAAGACCCTCGCCTCACCAACGGTCGTCATGAAGTTCGTATCCCCGGACCACCTTGGGACGATATGCCAATGAACATGATCGGGAATGCCTGCCCCGCCTGCTGAACCAAGATTGACCCCGATATTGAACCCCTGAGGGCGGTAGCATTCCGTGATCCACCGGGTGCATTTCACGACTAATTGGTTGATCTCCAAAAGCTCCGGATCAGATAGCTCACCTAGGTCGGCGGTATGTCGGTAAGGAGCCACCATGAGATGCCCGGAAGTGTACGGATACCGATTTAGGATGACAAAAGCCGTCTCTCCGCGGAAGAGAATGAGGTTCTCCCGGTCGTTTTCTTGAGCGGGCAGGTCGACGAAGATACAACCGTCCTTGTCGCCATCGCTTTCGTGGCGAATGTATTTCATGCGCCAAGGCGCCCAAACTCTCTCCATTACGTCAGCTTACACGGACTGGGCCAGGATGATCGCTTCCGCGACTTCGCGCATGGACTTACGGTTGTTCATGCTCTGCTGCTGAATGCGGCGATAAGCCTCAGCTTCCGAAACGCTCAGCGTCTCCATCAGAATCCCCTTCGCCTTATCGAGAAGCTTTCGCACTTCGAGCTTCTCCTTGGCATCCGTCGCCTCGTTGCTCAGCGCCTTATTCTCTTCAAAACGACTGCGCGCGACCTCTATCGCCGGCATGAGATCGCTTGGCTTGAAAGGCTTAACCAGGTAGCCAAAAACCCCGGACTCGCGAGCCCGCTCAACCAACTCCCTGTCGCTAAACGCGGTGAGCAGAATGACCGGCGCGATGCCGTCCTCGGCGATCAGCTTGGCGGCTTCAATGCCGTCCATTTGCGGCATCTTTACGTCCAGGACGCAGACCTCGGGCTGGTGCTCTTTGGCAAGGTCAACGGCGGATTGACCGTCGCCCGCCTCCGCGACCACCTCGTATTCGAGGCGTTCAAGCATCTGTTTGAGATCCAATCGAATGATTGGATCATCGTCTGCGATTAAGATTCTGTGTTGGCTCATGATGGTCTCGATGAGCCGATCCAGAGGCGGTCTAGCCAGGCGACTGTTCGATCCGCTTCTCTAGTTCGGCGAGTTGCGAGTCGACATCGTCGGCGACAGTGGGTTCTACGGTGGTTTCGGCTGGCTTGGTGGCAAGGCCCAGTCGCTCCTCCAACTTGGTGAGTTCCTCCTCGGCTTGCGCATCCATCGCCATATCTTCCATTTGCATGGTCTTGCCGGCAATGCTGGTGCCAAACATCTCTTGGCGAGCCTGGGCCTCCGCTTGACTCTCCTTGATTCGCTCTCGGGCGGCGCCGAAGGAGCTATCGAATTCGTGGTCGAAGTTCAGGCCATCGAGCGACTTGGTGATCGCTGACTGAATTTGGCTCTGCTTCCATTGCGCCTTGAGGGCGAGTGCTTCGCTAGTCTTGCGCCGAATTTCTTCTTCCTGGCGCTTGATCGCAACCTTTACCTGCTCGACCGTTTCGGTTGCGGCAGCGAGGCTGGCTTTCAGTGATTCGAGGCCGCCGTCGACGGTCTGTTTTTCGCGCATGATGCCGCGAGCGAGTTCGCGATTACCCTGCTTCAGGGCCATCGTGGCTTGACTCTCGAGCTGTGCGCTCTTGGCGGTCTGCTCGTCGAACATGCTTTGCAAGCGGTTGCGCTGCGTGATAGCCTGCACGGCCTTTTCTCGGTTTGCCGAGAAAGCGGCCTGCATGTCGCGGCGCGCCTGATCCAGCATGATTTCTGGATCTTCCAGCTTGTCCATGCCTCGGTTGAACAGCGCCTTAAGCCATCGAAAAAATCGTCCCATCTTTGTTGGTTAACCCTGCGGAATTATACACGGACGTTCAAACTTCTTGAGTTTCAGGTTCAACGCACGGGTGGGACGTTTGCGTCTAAGTTCCCTTAGTATTTCCGTAGAGGTCAATGTGGAGCCGTTGGCCGAGCGCGAAGGCACGTTCCATGCAGATCGGGGCGAGGAGGCGGGCTCGTCGATGCAAGGTCTCGGAGTCGGTGCCCTCCGGCATGAGGATGACTTTGCTTGGGTCGGCATCTAGGTCGGTCAGAAGCTGGTTGATTTCGTCAATTCCGGTTTCTGGGTGTTCTGGGTTCACCACAAACTTGAGCTGGTGATTGTATGCTTTTGTCAATTCGTTGATGACCGGGAGATTGAGGCGAAGCTCTTCATGGCGATCCTCCCAATCGGTGCCCATTGGGGTCGAGTGGCGCAGTTTTGGTGAGATGGACATGAGATCGCATGGCAGGTCGCGGCGGATCGTGCCAGCGGTTTCAATCGTGATCGTCTTTCCTGCTCTTTTCAAACCCTCGCACAAGGGGACGACGCCATCGAAGAGCATCGGTTCGCCTCCCGTAACGACGACATCCTTGATCGGACTATTGGTGACCTCTTCAAGAATGTCTTCAACTTCTCGGATCGGCCCCTCGGGTTCCCAACTTGCGTAGGGCGTGTCGCACCAAACGCAGCGTAGGTTGCAGCCGCTGATGCGAATGAAGATGCTCGGGCGGCCCGTCCAGAAGCCTTCGCCCTGGATGCTCTCAAAGATTTCGGCGATGCGGAGCTTCATTTCGTTCTGAGAGAGTCGATCATCTGCCGGAACATCTCAATGGCTTCCTCCTCGGTGCAGTCGGGCCCGAGCCGTCCGAAAAGCTTCAACGCTACAGTGCGGCCACGCTTGATCTTGCGGTCATTCTCCCAGTCGAAGATGCGATGCGTGCCATCGATGCCCACATAAACCATTTCTACCTTGGCCCTCCGCGCAACCCGCCAAAAGCCGGGGTAGCAGGCAAATTCGGCGTCCGGGTGAACACAATCAGCCTGCGGGAAGATGACAATGTTGCGCCCCTTTCCGGCGATCTGGTTGAGGCGAATCATCTCGTGCTTTCGCAAGCCTTCGGCCGGGAAAAACACTATGGGCAGTGCCTTAAGAATCCGCAAGATCGGGTAGCGGAGCATCACCTTTTGCGTTCCTGTGTACCAAGTTCCGCGCGGGAATCGCCCGAAGAGGAGCGGGGGATCAAGCACCGACGGGTGGTTGCAGACGATGATCACGTTTCGGAGTTTATGGATTTCAGGGTCGGTTGTGACCCTCGCGCCGAACCACAACTTCACGAGTAATCGGGCAGGGATGCGCCAAGCGAGTCCAAACAGTTCGCGGGCGGCGTCCACGAGAACATTGTGCCTCAACTCATAATAGGGGGATGATTCGAGAAGCCCTGGCCCAAAAGGTGACGAGCGCGATTGTAGCCCTGCATAAGGCGGGCACGCTGCCCGTCGCGAGCCTGGGCACGGTCGAGATCGCCGACACCAAACAGCCCGAGCATGGCGACTACGCTTGCAACGTCGCGATGACGGGTTCGAAGCTGGCGGGCATGAATCCCCGAGCCCTGGGCGAGATGCTGGCGACCGAGTTATCGTCTGACGATGCTTTTGAAGCGGTCGATGTCGCTGGGCCCGGCTTCATCAATTTTCGTTTGACTCAAGCTTATGTTTCGCGGTTTGTCACGCTTGTGTCATGCGTCTCTCTACTTCCGACGGCTTCAAACCCAAAGAAGATTAATGTCGAGTTCGTGTCGGTAAACCCAAACGGCCCGATCACGATCGGCTCCGGGCGCGGCGCGGCTTATGGCTCGACGCTTTGCAATGTTCTCGAAGCCGCAGGCAACGAAGTGCATCGCGAATACTACGTGAACGACGGCGTGAACAGTGAGCAGATGAGGTTGTTTGCAGAGTCGGTGAAGGCCCTGCTCGAAGGGCGAGAGGTGCCAGAGAACGGTTACAAGGGCGACTACGTTCAAGGTGTGGCGGATGCTCTTCGCGGCTCTGTACCTGCAGACGCCGATCTCAATGAGCTCAAGCTTCAAGCTGAGCTGCTCATGATCGAAAAGCAACGCCTCGACTTGGCAGCTTTTGGTGTGAACTTCGACACCTGGTTTAGCGAACAGTCTCTGCATGATGCCGGCGAAGTAGACGCTGAAGTCGCGGCACTGCTCGCGAGTAATGTCGCAGACGAGAAGCCTGTCCGCACCAAGCTGAAACTTGCCAAAGGCGGCAAGATCGAAGACGTCGAGGTCGAGCCCCAGGACGAAGGCGACACCCTTTGGCTACGCTCAACCAAGTTCGGCGACGACATGGATCGCGTGCTACGCCGCCGCGACGGCCGCCTCACCTACATCGCCAGCGACGTCGCCTATCACAAAGACAAGTTCAACCGTCCCGCCGACACCGACAAACTGATTACGGTCCTAGGGCCCGACCACCACGGCTACATCGGGCGCCTTCAGGCGGTCGTCGCGGCGATGCTTATCGCTGAAGGTCAAGTCAATCCCGTCAGCAACGACGAGCCCCTCAGCGAGACAGAAGCCAAGCTTTACGCCAGCATGGAAGAGCGAAATCTCTGCCTCGCCGCCATAAAGCAAGCCCAAGAAAAACTCGACGTTCAAATCTTCCAACTCGTGCGCTTCCTGAAGGACGGCAAACCTGCGCCGATGCGCAAGCGCGATGGCAATATTTTTGCGCTCATCGACCTGATCACCGAGATTGGCGAGAAGATGCGCCCCGAAGGCACGCCGGAAGAGAAGCAGCAAGCCGGATCCGACGTTGCGCGGTTCTTTTATCTCATGCGCTCGCACGACACGACCTTTGATTTCGACCTCAATCTGGCCGAAACCAAGAGCGACGAGAACCCAGTCTTCTATGTGCAATACGCCCACGCCAGGATTTGCTCGATCCTCAAAAAAGCCGAGATGGAGCCTATAGCTGGGCAGTACACCGAACGCCCGGAACTCGAACTCATTAAGAAGGTCGTCGACCTGCCCAACGAGATCAGTCGCTGCGCCGAGGACTACGGCGTACACCGCCTCGTGACGTACTCAATCGAGCTCGCGCGGGCCTACCATCACTTCTACAACGAATGCCGCGTGATCAACATGGAGGATATCCCGACCTCGCAATCTCGCTTGGCTTTATGCCAGGTGACGCAGATTGCCTTGCAAACCACGTTGAAACTGTTGGGCGTCTCCGCCCCCGAGGCCATGTAGCCACCGGAGGATAGACTTTAGTCTGTCAAATGGAGGGTGGACCTCAGTCCGCCGCCTGGCGCGAGGAATTTTATTCCGTAAATGAAAGACTATTTGTTTAGAGGCATGATTGGCGGGCTGGTCGGGGGCCTGTTGGGGTTCGGATATCACACCTATGTCGTGAATAGTGCAACCGTTTGCTATAGCTGCGATAAGTCTTCGACCCCGATCATCGTCGGCACTCTGATTGGCATGGCGATCGCCTGCTTCGGGCGCAAATGACCCCGATCGCGGTCTACGTTCACACCCCTTTCTGCCCTTCAAAGTGCGGCTATTGCGACTTTAACTCCTACGCGATGACTGGCTCCATCGTGGACGAAACCGTCGCCGCGATGATCAAAGAGATTCAGAACTCGCCTTGGCGAGGGCGGCCAGCCAAAACGATCTTTTTCGGTGGCGGAACGCCAACCTTCCTAACCTCCGACCAGCTCCTTTCCATCCTCGACGCCGTGGTCGAAGCGCATCCACCAATCGAAGATTGCGAAATCACAAGCGAAGCCAACCCCGGCACGGTTGATGCCACCAAATTTGGTGCGATGCGGGCGGGCGGGTTTAACCGGATCAGCCTCGGCGCGCAGAGTTTCGTGCCGGAAGAACTCACCCGTCTTGGGCGCATTCATGGGCCAAGTGAGATCGGCCGCGCCGTCCATGCAGCCCGCGATGCGGGCTTCGACAACGTAAACATCGACCTCATGTTCGCTCTTCCGGGACAAAGTATGAGGGTCTGGGAGCAGAATCTCGACGCCGCCCTCGCCCTAAAGACCGATCACCTCAGTTTGTATTGTTTAACTATCGAGCCAAATACTCGCTATTACAAGCTCCATCTCAAGGGAATGCTCGACCTGCCGGACGACGATCAACAGGTCGAAATGTACGAAATGGCCTGCTCGAAGACAGCAGAAGCCGGGCTCGATCACTACGAAATTTCCAATTTTTCAAAGCCAAACATGCAGTCAAGGCACAACCTATGTTACTGGCGGTGCGAAGAGTACATCGGTTATGGCCCAGGTGCGGTCGGTCGCGTTGGTGCGACCAGAACGACTAATCTCAAGCATCCGAACTTATATGTTTCCGCGGTCAATGCCGGCGAAAAACTCTGGTGCGAGCGCGAGGCGTTGGATGACGAAGCCTTAAGGCTCGAAAGAGTCATGCTCGGCATCCGCTTAAGCGAAGGGTTGGACAGGACAGGCCTGGATGCTCAAGCCATAAGCGCTTTGACCAAACGAGGTTGGCTAAACGTGTCGTCCGACCGCCTCCACCTCACGCCTGAAGGCAAGCATTTCTGCAGCGAAGTCGCTCTCGCACTCGCCTAAACCGGCTCTCGCTCACTCCGTCATAATCCAACCATGAGCCAAATCGTGCTGGATGCAGCCGGAATCAAGCGCACGCTGGGGAGGCTTGCCCACGAAATCCTGGAAAGCAATGGCGGCGCAAAGGACGTCTGCGTCGTTGGAATCCTCCGCCGAGGCTGGCCCGCCGCAAAGCGCGTCGCTTTCATGATGGCCCAGATCGAAGACGCTGCCATCCCGCACGGCAAACTCGACATCCGCCCGAGCCGAGACGACCAGAAGTCCAGCGAGGACGATACAGAAATCCCCTTCAGCATCGAAGGCAAGAACGTCGTCCTCGTGGACGAAGTGATCTACACCGGTCGCACCATCCGCGCCGCCATGGACGCCCTGATGAAGCACGGTCGCCCGGCAAAGGTTCAACTCGCCGTCATCATCGACCGTGGCCACCGTGAGCTTCCCATCCAACCCGACTTTTGCGGTAAACAAGTGTCGACTGAACCAGGCGACCTGATCGATGTGCGGCTAACCGACACCCACGATGGGGACGCCGTGATGCTGGTCCCCGCCGAGGAGCGCAAATGAGCCGAAACCTGCTGAGCATCCGCCACCTGAAAGCCGACGACATCAACGATTTGTTGAACGTGGCCGGAACCTACAAGAAGCAGATCGAGGCTGGCAAGCCCATCGCAAATGTGCCCAAGCGCACGGTCGGCCTACTATTCTTCGAAGCGTCGACCCGCACCCGCGTGAGCTTCGAGCAAGCCGCCAACTATCTTGGCTACAACGTCAGCGTCTTCGCCGCGCAATCCAGCTCGCTCAGCAAAGGCGAGACCCTCAAGGACACCGTCCTCACCCTCAAAGGTGAACGCCTCGAAGCGCTCGTCATCCGACACAAATCGAGCGGCTCTCCGCAACTCGCCGCACGTTTCTTCGGCGGCCCGATCGTGAATGCTGGTGACGGCGAGCACGAGCATCCGACTCAAGCGCTCGGTGACGCCCTAACGATTCTCGAGAAAAGAAAGTCAATAAAGGGGCTCAAGGTGGCGATTGTCGGCGATGTCCTGCATAGCCGAGTCGCGCGATCAAACGCTTGGCTACTTAGCAAACTCGGCGCAGAAGTCAGGTTCGTTGGCCCCAAGATTCTCATGCCCGCGAGCAACGCGCTTCTGCCGGGAATGATCTACAACGACCTCCTTCCCGGCATCCAAGACTGCGACGTCGTGATGTGCCTGAGGCTCCAGAAAGAGCGAATGGCCGATGGCCTGCTGAGCTCAATCGGTCAATACAGAAGGCTCTACCAAATCAATAAGGAAACCCTGAAGATCGCCGCGCCGGATTGCCTCGTGATGCACCCTGGGCCGATCAATCGCGGCGTTGAAGTAGACGATTGGGCCGCCGACGGTCCGCAAAGTGTGATTCAGAAGCAGATCGAAAATGGAATTTTCGTCCGCATGGCCGCCCTAAGCTGGGTGTTCACCGACAAGGCAAAACCCAAGGCAGCGAAGCCAAAAGCCAAAGGAGCAAAGGCATGAAGATCATTCTAAAGAACGGCCGTATTCTTGACCCCTCGACCGACCTCGATGTGATCGGTAACGTGATTATCGAGGACGAGCAGATCGCCGAGATCGGCGACGATGTCGAGATCGAAGAGGACGCCGATGAGATCATCGACTGCACGGGCCTTTGGATCACCCCAGGCCTCGTGGACATGCATACGCACCTCCGCGAGCCTGGTGAAGACCACAAGGAGACCATCGAGACCGGCACCCAAGCCGCGGCCGCCGGTGGCTTCACGACCATCGCGTGCATGCCAAACACCACGCCTCCGCTCGACACGCCGACACTGATTGACTACATCCTCGACAAAGCTTCCGCCCCTGGCGCAGGTGGAGTTTTCGTCGCTCCAGTCGGCGCGCTTACAGTTAAGAACCTAGGCGAGAAGGTCGCCGATATCGCTGCTCTGAAGAAGGCCGGGATCGTCGCCGTTAGCGACGAAGGTTGCCCCACCCAAAACGCGCTCGTTATGACTCGCGCGATGGAGTTCTGCCAGCAACTCGACCTGCCGATCATGGCCCACTGCGAAGAAGCCAGCCTGAGCGAAGGCGGCTGCATGAACGAAGGCCCGGTCTCGTCGCTCCTTGGCCTAAAGCCCATGCCGCGGAGCGCAGAAGAGATCATGGTGATGCGCAACTGTCTCCTCGCCTTGCACACCGATTGCCACGTCCACATCATGCGCGTGAGCACTTGGGGCGCCGTCGAAATGGTGCGTCAAGCCAAGTACCTCGGTGCACGCGTGACCTGCGAAACCTGCCCGCAGTACTTCGCGCTCACGGATGAGTCGATGAACGACTTCGACCCGAATTACAAAACCACCCCGCCTCTGCGCACGCCTACCGATGTAGACTTAATCGCCCAGGCCCTCGCCGACGGCACTATCGACGTGATCGCTAGCGACCACTCGCCGCACGCCGATTACGAAGTACAAGTTCCGTTTGAGGAAGCACCGTTTGGCATGGTCGGGCTTGAGTCGTGCGTTGGCGTCACCTTGACCTTCCTAACCCACCCGGGCCACCTGACACCTCTCGAAACCGTTCGCAAACTCAGTACCGCCCCGGCACAGATTCTGCGTCTTGAGGCTGGGACGCTCAGCCCTGGCGAGACGCCAGTCGCACAGGTGACCTTGATCGATCCCGAACTTGAGTGGACTTTCGATGTGAACAAGACCTTTAGCAAAGGCAAGAACACTCCCTTCCACGGAGAGAAGCTGAAGGGTAAGGCGGTCTGGACGCTATGCGGCAGCGAAATCTACCGCGACCAGAGCTTCGACGAGAAGCGGTCTAAAGTGAACCTTTAACAGTAGCACGCAAGAGTAGCCCCGAGCCGGAGCGCAACAGTTGAATCGAAGGGATGGCATAACTTAGCGAAGGACGAAGTCCCGGATTGGGCCGCCCGAGAACCCTGAATCCCAAGGGGATGGCAATGCCCAGCTACGTCGTCCCTTCGGGACTCAGCTCAAACAAATTCCATTCGCCAGGACTTCGTCCTTCGCTAAGTTACGCCATCCCTTCGGGATTCTGGCGGGCCCGACTTTATCAGCCCAACAATCTTACAGCCGGTTAAGAGTTATCGAAAGCTTGTACTCAAAGAGTCCAACATTCCCTGCTTCGGCGCAAGCCAGTTTCAGGTCTTGTTGAAATCTCGCGCGCTACGATCACGCCACGAACCTGTTGCCCAGGCTCGGCCAGGTTCTGCCTGATCCAGCCGACATAACGAAACAACTTCCCAATCACCCGGTCGTAGCCTCGCGAGACTTTGAGTTCGATCACTACGAAACCCCCATCTTTGTCAATGGCGAGGATGTCGATGAATCGACCGCCAACAGGATATTCGATTCCCTTGATGTCCTCGTCTTGATAGAGGCGAAGCCCAGGTTCAATCAGCGTCAGGTTACGCGCCAAATAGTCCCTCAAATCGGTCTCATAGGCAAACTCAGTTTCAGCACCCTCAATTGCACCTTCCTCATCTGATTCGAGGGCGGCAGCAGCTGTCCCGGCAACATAGATTGGCTGCGGATCGGATTCCGGGGAATATCGGCGATAACGATGTTGATCAATCTTGAACAGCAGGTCATCAGTCCCTGGCTTAACGTTATAGTGAATGCGCGAATGGTGATTCGTTGACATCTTCGCTAAATGCGCACCTATCGTGCCTGCGTTAATCTTGGGATAGTGGGCGGCAAACCAAGCGTGAGCCTCCGCCTTGGTTAGAATGCTCGTCGGATCAGGCAACAATTCTGCCGCCATGTCTCGCATGAGTTGCCAAGTTGGCTTATCGTAAATTGCCATTCCATTTCAATTCTGCCCCAATCAGACCATTGCATTCAGCACTGCCGCACTCTCGGGCATATCACACGAAACGGCGTCGAGATAACCCCAAGCGGCGATTCGATTCGGCGGCAGCAACAGCAGGGCCGAGAACATCTCGACCCGACGCCTTAACAGCCTGCCCAATTCTGGCCCGGAAGGAAGCTTGCCCGCCGGATTACGCAAGAACGCGGCGCACTCCCAGGCTGGGTCGCCGAGCATCCCCTTTGGATCAATCGCGAGCCACTCATCGCCCGATCGCAAGAGGTTAAAGTGATGCAGATCACCGTGCAGGGGGCGGAGCTTCATCGTGCCCAAGAGATGCTCATAAAGCACCTGATCCGAGCCTTCAAAAACGGTATCGGAATACCACTCAACCAAAGGCGTAGTCGAAAAAGACGGCGCTGACCAAAGCCGCTGGATCGCCTCTGCCGCGATCTCGACAGCATCCGCTTCTGGCACCAACTCGAGATTCTCCCCAAGCCGAGGCATAAGGAGGGCACTCGCCTCATCATCCTTTTGCAACACCGGAACGCCACCATGACCATCATAAGCCAAAGCGGCTTGATACCCGGTCGTCAGCTCTTCGCCAATCACGGGCACCTTCAGAATGCCGCGATTGGTCTCGTAGACCAGCGAACAATACACCTGCGTGAAGCGCGGCCCAAGCACCAAGTCCCAATCACGAACTAGCCGCTTCAAATGCTCCTGCGCGAGGGCAAGCGCCTCGTCAGGCCACAGGGTGGGAAAGCCGGTCTCGGACTCGCTTAAAGGCATTGAGGGCAAACTCCAAATCTTCCTGCGTGTGGGCAGCGCTTGGCATGGTGCGAATACGCGCCTTGCCTCGACCAACGGTCGGAAACACGATCGAAAGCGCATAAACGCCCTCGTCCCAAAGCATGCGCTCCATGGCCTGTGCCTCGCCTTCGTCGCCCACATACACCGGCGTGATCGGCGTTTCGCTGCCCATCGTGTCGAAGCCCGCTTCATTCAATGCATTCTTCCACCACCGCGTGTTGTCCCAAAGCCGCTGCATCGGCTCCGGGTCGTTCTCCATGACGTCGAGCGCGGCGATGAGAGCGGCGGCGACCATCGGCGGTTGAGCAGTACTAAACAGATAGGGCCGACCGCGATTGATCAGCCATTCTTTCAGGTTCTTCGAACCTGCGATGTAGCCGCCAACGACACCGAGCGCCTTCGACAACGTTCCCAGCTGAATATCCACTCGACCGTAGAGATCAAAGTGCGACGCAGTGCCCGCTCCGTTCTTGCCGAGCACGCCACTCGCGTGGGCATCATCCACCATCACGAAGGCGTTGTACTTCTCAGCGAGTTCGACAATCGCGGGCAATGGCGCGATATCGCCGTCCATGCTGAACACGCCGTCCGTGATGATCATTCGCTTCTCGAAGTTCTGCGTCCGGGTCAGAATCTCTTCAAGCTGGCCCATGTCCTTGTGACCATAAACAAACCCTTCCGACTTCTTGTACTTCGCCGGCGAAAGCCGCACGCCATCAATGATCGACGCGTGGTTCAACTCGTCGCTGATGATGACGTCCTTATCCGACACAACCGCCGGAATGCAACCTGAATTGGCTGTAAATCCGCCAGTAAACACGAGCACCGACTCGACTCTCTTGAACTTAGCAATGCGCTCTTCAAGCTCATCGTGCACCGACATCGTGCCGCCGATCCAGCGCACGGCCCCGGCGCCGACGCCCCATTTCTCGATCGCCTCCAGAGCCGCTTGCCGAACCTTAGGATGGTTTGCCAAGCCCAGATAGTTATTCGATGACAGGTTGACGACCTCTTTGCCGTCCATCTTCACGCGACCACCGGCGGGCGACTCCAGAATCCGGGGTTTCTTATAAAGGTTCTGATCTCGAAGGGTCTGAAGTTGGCCGCCAAGCCAATCCTGCAACGCTGCATTCATGGGCTACAGTGTAACCCGTGTGGCACGACGAGATGCGCGAGACTTTGGCGGGAGACATTCTCGTCGCGGCTCAAGCGGTGCTCGGCGTCGATCTCATATATGGCGAACTGAGGGCTCGGATTGTCGAAGCCGAAGCTTACAGCGACGACCCCGGCAGCCATGCTCATCGAGGGGAAACTCCGCGCACAAAAGTGATGTTCGGCCCACCGGGCTTCGCCTATGTGTACTTCACCTACGGCAATCACTGGATGCTGAATGTGACGGCTCGGCCTCAAGGCTTGGCGGGTGCGATCCTCATCCGCGCTGCCCGACCATTAGCCGGTCAAGAAACTATGGCGCTTCGCCGTCCAAAAGCCAGGAAAGAAACTGACCTCATCAGCGGCCCCGGCAAAATCGCCCAAGCCTTCGCCCTCAATCAAGATCACTACGGCCTAGACCTCCTCGACCCAACAGCGCCGCTAAGACTCGAACCCGGCGAGCCCGTCCATAACATCCTCGAAGGAAGAAGAATCGGCATCGCGCCCGGCAAAGGCGACGAACTGCCTTGGCGATTTGTGGACGGCGATCAGTTGCCTTTTGTCAGTGCAAGTAGACCTCGTGCTTAGGGCCCTTCTTGATAAGAGCCAGCACGATGGCAGCAAGCAAAGCCGCCACTCCGGCACCAATCCGCGTGTACCGAGCGACCACATGCACAGTCTGCAACTGCAAAGGATAGATCTTCTTGTCCGAAAGGTAGCCCTCGCTCACCAGCCTCGCGCCTTCCTTACTCTTGCCCTCCAAAAACGCACCCGAGTCTTCAATGATCAGCATCTGCGGCGAGCCAATCGGGGTGCCCGCCTCGCCGAACAGCGAGGCGGCCTCGTCAACCTGAATACGCTGAACCAAGCTCGCTTTCGATTCATAACTCTTCTCAATCGGCACGGAGCCAATCAATACGCCAACCGCGACGACAAGAACAATCCAAGAGACTAACTTGATCCAGCGCATGATTACTTCGTAGTGGCGTAGCTGCTAACGACTAGCTGAACGGTGTTCGCCACCTTGCCCGCCGCCATCGAAGGAATCTTGATTCCGTAGTCGCTCAGCTTGATATCGAACCGCGCGACGGTCTGCAACACGTGCCCGGCGAATCCGGCTTGCTTGGTCGCCGCGCTCTCCGCACGGTACTTCACGGTCACTGGCACGGTGATCGTCTTCGTTACGCCGTGTAGCGTGAACTTGCCAGTCGCGCGGTAACTGTCGTCCTTCACGAACTTGACACTCGTTGTCTGAAAAGTCGCGGTCGGATACTTCGCCGTGTTCAGCCAGCCTTCACTATTCATGTGGTCATTGCGCGCGGCAATGCCGGTGTCGATCGACTTCAGATCAACGACGATCTTGCCACTGCCGGTCTTCGCCTTGGGGTTGAAAACCAGGTTGCCCGAGACATTGCTAGTGCGTCCGGTGAAGGTTTCGAATTCAGTGTTGCTCTCGACCGTTGCGACATTGCGATAGGTCAGCTTGTCGCCAACGACTTTAAAGTTAAGGGCTTGGGCATTGGCTAATCCAGCCACAAGAATGAGTGCGAAGGGTAACGACTTCATAACAAGAACTACATACGTTTGCGTAAACAAATAAGTTGGCATGCATAACCCAATTTTAACTGGGCCGTCTCGTATACTTGTGAGCATGCGACGCGTAGGGATCATCGGCCTCCTTGTTTTGGCCTCAGCACAAGCTTGGGCTTGGGGCGACCTCGGCCACCAGACCGTTTCCGCCATTGCCTGGCGGCGGATGGATCAAGCCACAAAGGTCAAGATCGCGCAGATTCTCATGCGCGGCGACTCGGTAGACGGACAGCGCAACAACGAAACCTACACTCAGAAGCTCGTCGTCCCTACCATCCCGGAATCTCTGCTCACTACTCAGTTCCTGGATGAGTTCGTCCAGCTGGTCTTCGTGCAAAGCTCGACCTGGCCGGACGAGATCAAGCGCGGCAAGAGCCACAACTTCGACACGTTCATAGACGAACTCAACAGCATCTTCCCGCACGACCACATAGGCGAGACCGAGAAGACACGCTGCAAGTCTTGGCACTACCTTGACCTGCCGATCGTGCTCAATGCCGATGGCACGATCACCGAAGGCAAGATCGAGCAATATCCCTATTCGCCATCGAGCGCCGTGTCGGCGATGAACGAAGTGGTCAAGCCGCGCCTCACCCCGATCCCCAACGACGGCAAAACAACCCCCGATAAGCGCGCGGTATATCTGTTCTTCGCCAACCACATCGTCGGCGACCTGCACCAGCCGCTACACTGCGTCTCGCTTTACGGCACCCAATTCCCCAAGCTCGGCGACGCGGGCGGCAACCTGTTCACGCTCAAGGGCAACTCCAATCTTCACCGCATTTGGGATAGCGGCATCGAGCAGGCCCTCCGCGATGGCGGCATCGAACGCAAAGGCTCAAACACCAATTTCGCAATCGAACTCGCAGGCAAGTGGATCGCCAAATCCGACGAGCAACCGCGCATCGCCCAGGTCGAAAAGCAAGACCCAATGCGCTGGGTCGTCGAGGGCCGCGACCTCGCGATCAGCGTGGCCTACCAAGGAATCAAGATGGGCGACGCCCCGTCTCCCGAGTACCTCACCAAGATGGGCGCGACCAGCAAATCGCAAGCGATCCTTGCGGGTTACCGGCTGGCGGATTACCTTAAGAATCAGCTTAAGTAGTCCCCTAGGTTTGACCCTCGGGCATGATTCGAGTCCAACGTTTGATCCGAAAAAGTACATACTCCCGTATAGTAGTTTTACCGAGGGGCCTTGAGAACTTTGCGAACACACTTCTTAATCAGCACACTGACAGTCTTTGCAATGCTTCTTCCTAGCATTGCTCCAGCGGCTACTTCCATCGCTGAGGCAGTCAAGGAGTTGCAGGAGCGGAGTGGCCTCAAGACCGGTTATCGACCCCCGCAATTTGACCGCGAACCAAGGCAACGACAACTCCCTGGGACGCCTGGGCGAAATCTTGAAACTCGTGGCTGGTGGTCGGGGCCAATGCAGAAGAGCTATGTCTATGACAAAGCGAGCTTTGTGAAAGAGCACACGGTGGGTTCGAACACCACGGAGTACACCTATGACGATGCGGGGCAGCTGATTCGGGAAGAGAAGCCCTGGCTCTCCTGGGACAGGGAGTATGAGTACGACGGTAATGGCAACCGGAAGAAGCACTTCCACAACGCTGCGGAATACCGCAACATCTATGACCCCGGCGACCGGCTGAAGGAAATACAGGAGTCGGACATCTACAATGTTTGGACTCCGATACGGGAGTTCACCTATGACGCGGCGGGCCGGATGGCGACCGATACCGAAGGTAACCGCGGGTTCACGTGGGATCACGAGGGGCGGCTGACTGGGCTCACGGCGACGGCTGGGAACTCTTACAATTCCTACAACGGGCTGAACACACGCATTTCGCATACAGCGACTGGGACGACGACCTTTACGAGAGACGGGGTTGGTGTGACCTCGCCCTTGATGCGAGATTCAGCGGGGACGGCGTACACGCCGAATGTGAGTTACCGATCTGGCGGCAACACGAAGTTCCAGCACTACGGCCTGAAGAACACGCAGTACGAGACGAGCACGACTCCGGCGGTAACGGCGGACTCTGAGTTTGATGCCTTTGGCGATGCCTTGAGTCCGTTCTCGACGGGCGGACTGTTTGGCTATGGCGGAGCTTACGGGTATCAGTCGGATTCGTCTGGCCTGCAGCTACTTGGGCACCGCTGGTACGACCCGACAATCGGTAGGTTTATCAGCAAGGATCCGCAGCACGATGGAGGCAATTGGTATGCATACTGTGATAACAACCCAATTGGTCGCGCGGATCCTAAGGGGCTGATTTCTTGGCCAATTGTTATTGGTTTTGCAGTCGTTGCCGTTGCATGGGCAGTCTGGGAAATCAAAAACGGCAACTCTCCTGGTAACGCAGCGACCAACGCAGGTACAAACGTGGCAGGTTACATCGTGCCTTCACCTGGTGGAGAACTTGCTGGTGCTGCCCAGGCAGCAGCTCCAATAAATGGCATAGCCGAAATCAAGAAGGCGGAAAAACTCGTATGGGATGACCTGATCGAGGACACTGCACAAGGTGATCCGGCAGCAAACAATCCTGGTCACGCTGACGCATTCGACCAAGATGGCGACACGAGTGGCAGTGTTGAAAGGAAGCGGGGCCTGAATCAATGGTCTGGACGTCAATGATGAAGAATATTGCTGTTCTGTGCTGGATCATTTCAGTATTCCCTCTAGTTGTTGGAATTCGGGCATTTGCAACCGGCGAAGTGTCGGGCAAGAATTTAACGAAAGGAAGAGATGGCCCAGATCTGGTAGGTAAAGAAGCACATAAGGCTGGCATGCTTTGGCTTGCGGCTGGGGGAGTGATGTGCCTAATTGGAGGAGTTTTGTATTGGCTTGGGGATGCAACCGAAAGCAACTGATTGCCCTGTTTCTGCTGCCATTGGGTAGTACATTGACTGCAAGCTGCATTAGTTACCGTACTAATTGCAGCTACTTTGTCAGCATGGCCAATGATCTTCG
Source organism: Chthonomonas sp. (assembly GCA_016788585.1). Classification (GTDB taxonomy): domain Bacteria; phylum Armatimonadota; class Fimbriimonadia; order Fimbriimonadales; family Fimbriimonadaceae; genus JAFLBD01. Next base: position 36,607 of record JAEURP010000014.1, read on the forward strand.
CACCAGCGCGACTGCCCTTGAACCGCAAGAAATCGCGGCGATTCGGTCTGAATCTCAGCAAGATAAACGTATTCAAATGCTAATGGAGGAGGAGAGGAAGAGCCTGCGAGAAATTAAGAAGGTGCGTACTCGACACCTGTCGCAAGGAAGTGGCGATGAGACCCTTGACAAGAAGTTTTTGCTTAGTATCGATCTGCTCGAAGAAATTGCTACCAAGCGAATCGAAGTGCTAAGAGCGAGCCTGGCGCATGGCATGCATCCAAAAGATGATCCGGGCTTGGACAAAGCTCTGGACAAACTCGACATTGAGTCAAAAGCATTCGATGAGTTGCTAGTGCAGCGCGGGTGTAAGCTATTGGACAAATGATGATCCCATGATCAGTCGAATCATGAAGCTATGGGGTGCCCAAGTTCGTGGCCCGGGTGATTTCCTTCGCCAGAGCTTCGTGCCATAGGTGGCGATCGCGTAGCGCCCCTTCCTCAAACACGTCACCACCCGTGCTCGAAACTCTGACCATGTCCAGCTTCAAATCCCTGTATCATGATTCTTGGAACAGACAATTGAAAGCGTCCATTCGACTCATCGTTAGCTTGATTGTAAGTATTGCAATGCTCCTTCCGAGCATCGCAGGGGCTACCGACGCCAATACGGCTCAAAGTAGACCGCCAGCCAAAGTCAGCAAGAAGACCTTCGACCCCGGCCACTACGAGCTGAACACGTTCGACTCCAGAGGCCGCCTCTCAACAAGTACGCTCAAGACCGCAGGTCACAGCGTGATGCGATCGCAGAGCTATGTCTATGACAAAGCCAGCTTCGTGAGGGAGCACACGGTGGGTTCGAACACCACCGAGTACACCTATGACGATGCGGGGCAGCTGATTCGGGAAGAGAAGCCATGGCTCACCTGGGACAGGGAGTATGAGTACGACGGCAATGGCAACCGGAAGAAGCACATCCATAACAGTACGGAGTACCGCTACATCTATGACCCCGGCGACCGGCTGAAGGAGATTCAGGAGTCGGACATCTTCAACACCTGGTACCCGATCCGGGAGTTTACGTATGACGCTGCTGGGCGGATGCTGGACTCGGATGGCGCAACGATGGTTTGGGATCATGAAGGACGCCTGACCTCGGTTACGACGGGGATGGGGTCTTCGACCAACTCTTACAATGGGTTGAACGCAAGAGTTGCCAAAGCCTCGGGTGGTACGACGACCTTTACGAGAGACGGGGTCGGTGTGACTTCGCCATTGATGCGAGATTCAGCGGGAACGGCGTACACGCCAGGGATCAGTTACCGTACTGGGGCGGATACTACCTTCCACCATTTCGGTTTGAAGAACGCGGAGTACGAGACAGATTCAGTACCTGCTGTAACCGCAGATTCCTCTTTTGATGGATTTGGCGAACCACTAAGTATGTTCTCGACAGGATCAATGTTTGGGTTTGGCGGAGGGCACGGTTACCAAGCAGATGACTCTGGACTACTCCTCTTGGGGGAACGGTGGTACGACCCAACAATTGGACGGTTTGTCTCTAAGGATTCTTCTCATGATGGAGCTAACTGGTATGCATATTGCGGCAACAACCCAATATCAAGAACAGATGCTGAGGGTAAAAAGTGGAAGATCATTGCCATTGCTGCACTCCGTTTCATTCAGTTTCTAGGTGGAGGACCAGACGACAAACCATTTACCCTCAATGGGTCTCCCAAGAGACTCAAAACAGAGAGGGTTGCCTTAAGAACTGTTGCAGCAAGTGGGAGCGGGCCCAAATTTACGACACCTACGGCCGACGGAACCGTAAGACCATTACGACCAATGAGACGCCTACCGATCGGCGGCGGGGGTGTTCGATCCAGCGGAGGAGCGCTGGGAGGAATTGTCGCAATTGCAACCGGTGCAGGAGCTTTCGCCCAGGGAGCAGGGGTCGTAATAACCGCCCGAAGGCGATATGGGGATTACATTGATCAAATCGATGACCAACAGGCTGACGGCCTTGGTACCAAGTGGGAGGGTTGCGACCCATAGATTGGCAGCCATGGATATTGGAGTTAGCTCGAGACGAGCACCTCGTTACCAATCGATTTGACTCCTTCGATGCCTCTGAGATTGCTCAGCGACAACTGGTTTCGTATGCTCTTCAAGGTTATCTGGTTGAAGTTCGAACCGTTTGGGAAGCAGAGCTTTCAATGGCTGCCTCAGGCGGCGATCGACTTGCAAAGATTCTGCTTCAAAAGGGCGAAGAAAACAGTGAGACCTTGCCAGTTATTGAAGAAGAGAGCGGCCCCGCAAGGCTCATCCAGCTCTTCCAATTGTCTCAGCGCATTCAGAGCAAGCAGACACGGAAGCTAATGTTGCAGAGTTCGTTCGGAGACCCCGATTACGAGCGGTTGTGGCTAGTCGCTGCCCTTAGACTTGAACCACTTCCAACAAAATTGCCTAAGGCGGAGTTCCCATCAAATGAAGCTATCTTGGCGCTGATACGACATGCCGAAAACAGGGATCTGGACGGCTTACTAATGTTAGCACTATCCAATTCACTGCAAGACTTTCGAATAATGAGGTTTGTTTTCAAACGGGTACGCATGCGTCCTCTGTTGGCACTTAGATACGTCGCTCACTATTTCAAGACCTATCGGCATGTCGTTAGCGGAATACGAGGTGTACGAGGATGGCCCACTTCCAGCACCCCCGCCGAGGCAACAGCAAGCCGAGAGAATTCAAGGCAATGACAGCGAGGCGGTTTCTCTCAGTTCTTATCGCCTTTGCGATGCTACTTCCCAGTATCACACTAGCTTGCTTTAGGGAGAATCGGTTCAGCGAAGAGACGGTGTTTGAGTACGACGACCACGGTCGTCTGGAGAAGAAGACCTTCGATCCGGGCCATTACGAGCTGAACACGTTCGACAGTCGGGGGCGCCTCTCAGCCAGCACCCTCAAGACCGCGGGTCACAGTGTGATGCGGTCGCAGAGCTATGTCTATGACAAAGCGAGCTTTGTGAAGGAGCACACCGTAGGCTCAAACACCACCGAGTACACCTATGACGATGCTGGGCAGCTGATTCGTGAAGAGAAGCCCTGGCTCACCTGGGACAGGGAGTATGAGTACGACGGCAATGGCAACCGGAAGAAGCACATCCATAACAGTACGGAGTACCGCTACATCTATGACCCCGGCGACCGGCTGAAGGAGATTCAGGAGTCGGACATCATGGGCAATTGGTATTCCATTCGGGAGTTCACCTATGACGCGGCGGGCCGGATGGCGACCGATACCGAAGGTAACCGCGGGTTCACGTGGGATCATGAGGGGCGACTGACCGGGCTCACGGCGACGGCTGGGAACTCTTACAATGCTTACAATGGGCTGAACACCCGAATTTCGCGAACAGCAACCGGGGCAACGACCTTTACGAGAGATGGAGTTGGTGTGACTTCGCCATTGATGCGGGACTCGGCGGGAACAGCTTACACGCCGAATATCTCTTACCGATCTGGCGGCAATACTAAGTTCCAGCACTACGGCCTGAAGAACACGCAGTACGAGACGAGCATGACTCCGTCGGTGACGGCGGACTCTGAGTTCGATGCTTTTGGGGATGCCTTGAGCCCGTTCTCGACGGGCGGACTGTTTGGCTATGGCGGAGCGTACGGGTATCAGTCGGATTCATCGTCACTTCAGCTCCTTGGGCATCGTTGGTATGACCCGACGATTGGAAGGTTTATCACCAAGGATCCAGTTCAAGACGGCAGGAATTGGTACGCGTATTGTGACAGTGAGCCAGTTGGACGATCAGATCGAAATGGACTAAGATATCAAGTCCTGAAAGAGGTCATAAAGAATGGTGCAAGTCACCTAAAGCCAGTTCGAGACGTTACAAAGAGGGGGGCGCGCCAGGTGCGGAAGCGCGGAGGCAGCATCAAAGTTTCGGGGCAGGGCGCAGAAAATGCTGCCAAAGACCTAGACAACTCGGTGAGTGGCGGTACAAGCTATCCCGATGGGCCACATCCATACCGCCGAAACGGAATGAAAAACGTAAGACCCATGCGGCATTATCAGAATAATGTGGTTGACGGTCATACCTTCTTTACCCTTACTGTTATCTTTGCCATCTTAACAAGGGATCCGATCACCTTGGGATTGGCGGCTGCGGATTACTGCGATGAGAATGATGAGGAGTGGCGCGAGGGAGTGGAAGGTTGGTATTCACGGCGCGGTGGTTTTAGCGATCAAAACGTGTTTTCTGCCGAGTTCGAGGCTGGTCAATGACCGCCCTATCTGAGTCAGTTTTATCCAAACTATCCAAGTCAATCAGAGTCCTAGATGGGAATCTGGAAACGGAATTTGGGTCACGAGGTGGGTTAATCTTATCTGGTGACCGTAGATCGGTCTGCAAAGGGGCAGTGTATCTATTGGAATGTCTCTTTAGCTCAGCTGTCAGCCGCGGGTGGCCCAAAGTCGATATCGAAGTGATCTGTGACTTCGATTCTATTGACCTCAATGCCTACCAACGGGAAGTGTTGGTGGCACAACTACACTTGATCAGGGTCGAATCGTCAAACTACATGCTTATTGGTCAGCTTCCCCACAAATTCAATGTCCCGATTAGCAGTTTCGAAGGCTCACAAGATGAAGCGAGAGAATAAGTTTAGTGTACTTGTTGCGATGCTGCTCCCGAGCATCACTGGAGCCTGCCTTAGCGAGAACCGCTTCAGTGAAGAGACGGTGTTCGAATATGACGATCACGGTCGTCTGGAGAAGAAGACTTTCGATCCGGGTCACTACGAACTGAACACGTTCGACAGTCGCGGGAGATTTGAAACCAGCACGCTCAAGACTGCGGGGCATAGCGTGATGCGATCGCAGAGCTATGTCTATGACAAAGCGAGCTTTGTTCGTGAGCACACGGTGGGTTCGAACACCACGGAGTACACCTATGACGATGCGGGGCAGCTGATTCGGGAAGAGAAGCCCTGGCTCACCTGGGACAGGGAGTATGAGTACGACGGTAATGGCAATCGGAAGAAGCACTTCCACAACGCTACGGAATACCGCTACATTTATGACCCCGGCGACCAGCTGAAGGTAGAGTCTACTTCAACCCAATCGTTGCTACGCCGCGACCGGTGGTGAGGAGCATGGTCTTGCCATCCTTCCCGCCAAGTTCAATGTTGGTCGCCCGAAACGGCAAGTGCCCTCGGAACTCGCCCTTCGAATTCAAAGCCCAAACACCACCGGGACCGGTCGAGTAGATGTTGCCATCCTTGTCGCACCGGATGCCATCGGCGCCGCCCTGCCCGGCGATGCCCTTGTCCTTCGCCATCGCATTGAGATCGACAAAGAGCTTGACCTCACCGACCTGACCCCCATCCTTACCAAGCTCGAAGGTCATGATGCGGCCCGCTGAATACTCGGTGACATACGCCCGATTCTTGTGAAGGGCGATGCCGTTCGGGCGAGCGAGACCGGCAGCGAGGAGCGAAACCTTGCCGCTCGGCTCGACCCGAATCACGCCGGAGTGCTCGAACTCAAGCGAATCCGGTGAAACAAACCAATTAGCGTGGGTCACGTAAACCGAGCCGTTGGAATGCAACGCAAGATCGTTCATACCGCCGAGGTTCTTGCCCTCATAGGACTTCCCAAAAACTTTGGCTTCGCTGGGTGCGCTCTCTTTCCAAGATACGATTTGCCGATTGGTGGTATCGACCTGGTAGATCAAGCCCTTTCCGTCAGACGCGGAGCCAACGGCCTTGCCGGATGGTTTGCGAATCTCCTTCGGCTCGGCATCGCCTGGCTTCCATGCGAGCACCGTATCGTTCGCCATGTCGCAAAACACAAACTGCGAACCCGTCCAGGCCGGCCCTTCTGTAAAGCCATAGCCCGTTTTGATGACAACAGGTTCACCCACAAATGGGCTTTGAGTAATGAGAGCGAGAGTAAGTGTTGATAACATCATTCGTATCCAGGCCGGTTGGCGATTGGCAAATCATAATAGCCCGGCATGTCAAAGGCGGTTACTTCTTCGATTCCTTCGAGGCTGGCGATAAGCTCGGGAACATTTGCGTCATCGGGGAAAGCAATGGCGCCAAGCCGCTCGAATTTCGTTCGCAGAATGCCATTGAGATCGTGAGCGGTGTTCCTGGCGTGACCAGCGGGGTACATGACGAGGCCGCTGTCAAAGGTCTTGCCACTCGCGTGAATGACCATGGACGTCGGAATCCCGTCCGGGTACTTGGCGTCATACTCGGCGCCACCGTGCTCGAATTCGAACTTCTCCATGAGTGCTCGGGTTGCGGGGTTAAAGATTGCGTCGGCGTGATAGTCGGCGGGCATAAGCATAAGCCACTTCCAAATGTCGTTCTCACTCGCAGCGTTGGTAACGGAGCCGGGATTTTCGATCGCTTTGCGAAGGAGGGTGCTGACAATGTAGACCATTGAGTGGTCGGCGCTCTGGCGGGTCTTGGGATCGCGCTTCATCGGGTTGCCAATAATGCCGAAGGCAGGTTCATAAGCCTTGATTACGATCTTGTCGATCGATCCACCTGTGAGCAATTCAGGGTTCTCGCGCAGGAGTGTGATGAGGCCCTGTAAGGCGCCGGCCGACTGGTGCTCATAGAGGCCAAGCTTGAAGTGCATGCCCATGACAGCGAAGTCATCGCCGGAATGGCTGAGATGCAAATCGAACGGCGAATCGCCGCTCTCCTTCCAGCGCTCCGCCCCCTGAGTCGTGGGCTCGAAGAACCGCCAAATGGCCTCGGGATTACGGAAAATGTCTTTCGGCCCGATGAAGCCGCGCATCGAACGGCGCATGCAGAGGACCGCCGCCTCGGTGCTAATCGCCGCGCTCGCGCCCTTGCTGTCGCTGAGTTGCTTTCCGGCGCGAATCGCCCTCCAGGGAATGTAGTGGGCGCAAAACATACCGATCGCGCTCTCGATCTCTTCAGCACTCGCGCCAAGCAACGCGCCATAAACCGCCGCGCTACCGATCGCGCCATGCACGACGTGGTCTAGCTTATAGGTCTTGAGCGAAAAGACTTCGGCGAGTCGGCCGCGAATTTCGTCGAGACAAACCATCGCTCGAAGGGCGGTCGCTCCATCTAGACCCTTCTGCTGGCAAGCTGCAATGACAACCGGATAAAAGTCGTTATGTCCGAACTCGCCAGCGAGGTGCCCAAGCGTCGGGTTGTAGCCAAAGTTGGTGCCATTGCTGTCCCATTCGCGAACAGCAGCAGAGTTTGCTACCACCGCTTTCTCAGGCATGACCTGCTGGTTACTACCAAAGACAAACGCGCTCGTTTCGGGGTCTGCCGATGGATAGCCAAGCGCTTCCTCACGCAGTAGAGTTGGCGCGTTTGTCATCAAGGCCAAGGCACTCAGGCCGCAGAGAACGGAATCCGTATGGAAGAGCCTGGTTCGCTCCAAAACTGAAGGGCTTGGGCCAGCGAATTTGCCACCGACAAAGTCGATGGCAAATTGCCCAATCCCGAGGGCCTGATTAGAATCGCGAGAGAGGACAACAGCGTGGCTCATACAGTTCCCAGAGGGTACCTATTCGAGCGGCGGCATCACTTGGAACGAGAGCACGGCAGGGTGTTCCTTGTTGTGGAAGATGGTCTGCTTGCTCGACCTCATGCGAGTTGCGGTTGCGGGCGGCTCGGCATAACCCAGGTTCCGATCAAACGTGGGGAATAGATTGCAGCTAATCACTAGGCCAATCCGATGGCCCGGCTTGAAGGTATGAGCGACGTCCCACAGCGAAATCTTCGCCTTGTAAATGTCCCCCGGAACTAGCGGCGTGCGGACATCCATACTTTTGATGTAGCTCGCCCTAATTTTGCCGCCTTGTTGGATGAGTCGAGTTTTGCCACTAGGGGTGACATCCATCAAAAATGCGAAGAAGTCGCAGTCGTTGGCAGAAGATTTGAAAGAGAACTCTAGATCGATTGGGCCTGAAACATCGAGCGGCTGGCTCATCGCTGCCGACTTAAAGAACAGTTCATCACCGACGAGATCGCCAAAATTAAAATCAAAGGTTTCATTGCCCGGTCCGCTGCCTGGGTTACCAGCTTTGCTCGGGTCATAGGAGATCGCGCTTTGTCCAACACCGACGGTGTCACCTAGAGTGCCGTCGCTCTTCGAGTTTCGAGCGCCTTTCGCGCTAGAAAGGTAGAGATTCTTAACCGTCGATTGTCGATGTGGATAGTCGCTCATGCTGCGCCATTGGTTCGAGCCGGTCAAAAAGACCTGAGCACGCGAACGGTCTTCGAACTTGACACTCTTGCCTTTCAAGTAGGTGTCAAAGAAGCGCACATAGACGGAATCGAGCTCCAAGAGAGCCTCTGAGCCATAGTCCTCATCGGCGAGTTTGTTGGTCGTATTGAACGCGTGTCCCCATGGTCCGACGATGAGCCATCGCTTGTCGTGACCAGCGTTGCGCAAAAGTCTCCAGTTCATGGTCGTGCCGGACAGATCGCCATCCCACCACCCACTGATGAGCAGAGCTGGGATTTTCACGTCCTTTAGGTCAGCTTGATAATTGGCACCCACCCACTTGGCCGCGGTGTCGCGTTCGATCCACTTGTTCCAGAACGGCAAGTCTTTGCCAAGAAATGCGGTGTCGACCTCGCCGAGCGGAAGAGTGGCGAAGGGTGCCGGGTTTGGGCTGGTCTCCGAAACTGCGGACATGTCCGCGTCCTTTCGCGAAACGATCTTCGACCACCAGGCATTGGGGAACAAGAAGAATGCCCCGTGATCGTAAGGAATGTTATAGAACGGATCCGGCGGAGAGACCTGAGGAATGATGCACTTGAGAGCTGGCGGCTGCTCGACCGCGGCTTGCCACTGGACTAGGCCCAGATAGCTACCACCGATCATGCCGACATTGCCATTGCACCAGGGTTGCTTAGCGACCCACTGAACGGTGTCGTAGCCGTCCTTGCGCTCATTCATAAATGGGTCCCATTCGCCGTAAGAACCGCCCATGCCTCGAACGTCCTGTGAGACGACCACGTACCCGCGGGGGGCGAACAAGGATCCGTAGTAGCTTGCCATGCCCGCTCGGCCGTATGGCGTACGAATTAGGATTGCCGGGTACTTACCCGGTTCTTTCGGCCTTACGATAGTAGCGGAGAGGGGAGTACCGTCACGCATCAGTGCGACCTCCAGAGGATCGGTGACTGGCGTTGTCGTCTTTTGGCTCAGCTCCGGATACTTGCTAAGCGGATCGACGAAGAGGTCGACGACTCCCTTTCGCAAGTAGAGGCCATTCTGGGCCGGGATATTGAGACCCAGAACCCAGCCATTGCGCGGATCAATACCGACCTCTATCTGGAGGCCAAACATCTTAAGGTCATAAAAGTCGGCGCTGAAAGGCGTCCCATCGAGCTTAACGATTCTGCTCGTCCGGTAGGAGAAGTCTCCTTTGATCATCGTGCCCGAGTCCAAAATGAAAACGTCGGTTTCGCCTTTGCCCTGAGCCGAAAGGCCATCGCTCATGGTCCGACAGAGTTGTGGATGGAAGTTCGCGAAGATGGCCTTTGGCTCGGAAGCCAATGATTGCGTCTTTTTGGACTGACCATCGTCAATCGTCACTTGCTTGCCCTTGACCGAAATCTTAACGACACGCTCACCCTGATGTATCACACTCTCGATGGCCCCAAACTTCCCTCGAATGAAGGTCGTGGTGACCTCTTCGGTAAAGGTCCTGCCACCCAGATGCATCTCGCTCTTGCTGACAAAGGCGCCGTTGTCCTCAAAGGTCGTCGTGTTTGTGCCGACCGGTGTTCCACCAAAGGAGATGTCCGTGACGAACTCAGACTTAGCATGGGCGAGAGCACCGAGTGCTAGACAAAACGACACGGTGAGCGCGACTCGATATTTCACAGCAAGAGCTTACGCGATTGGCGATTTGGGGGTTGCCTCTGTCAAACTAAAGGCATGGCCACTGTCCGCATATTCGTGACCCTCAAGCCTTCGCTCCTTGACTCGGCTGGACGGACAGTCGCCGGATCGCTACAGAAGCTCGGCTACAACGAAGTGGACGAAGTTCGCATTGGCAAGATGATCGAGATGAAAGTCGAGGATGCCAGCGAGCAGCGCATCAAGGAGATGTGCGACAAACTCCTCGCGAATCCGGTCATCGAGGACTATCGCTACGAGGTCGTCGCTTGAAAGTAGCCGTCGTACGGTTCCCGGGCAGCAATTGCGATCAGGACGCCTTTCATGCCCTGAACGACATGGGCCTCCGCGCCGAGTACGTTTGGCATGACGCAGGCAGCCTTGATGGTTTTGAGTCGGTCTTCGTTCCGGGCGGCTTTTCGTATGGCGACTATCTGAGGTGCGGAGCGATGGCGGCGCGGTCGCGGATCATGAGCGAAGTCATTCGGCTTGCTGGAGCCGGGCATCCCGTCATTGGCGTTTGCAATGGATTCCAGGTGCTCACCGAGGCTGGTCTCTTGCCCGGCGCCTTGCTCCAAAACGCCGACGAAAAGTTCATTTGCCAGGATGTCCAACTCACGACCGACAGCGACTCAGTTTGGACGCGCGAGGCTCGCGGCAAGACCCTTCGAATCCCCATCGCTCATGGCGAAGGTCGCTATATTGCCGATGCCGAAACTCTCGCGAAGGTGGAAGGAGAAGGGCAGGTGGCTTTTCGATATGTTGAAAATGTCAATGGCTCAATGAACTCGATCGCTGGCGTGGTCAGTCCTAAGGGCAATGTGATGGGCATGATGCCGCATCCCGAGCGGGCGGCGAACCCGCGGCTTGGGAATTCGGATGGTTTGGTGATTTTGCGGGCATTAGAACTCGTCAAAACCTAATCCGAACCCTTTGATCACCCGAAAATGTCTATAACCCTTGAAGGGCGTGATAGAATGACGCTGTCTGTGAACTCGATCGTACGCTTTGTCGCCATCTCGATGGCTACTCTCCCGGCCTTTACTCATGCTGAGGATAAGGTTCTTGGACGCCTTGGCCAGGCGCTGGAGCCGACCCCGATTTACTCGCGTGCGAGCTCGAACAGCCGCGTTTACCACCGAGCCAAGGCTTACGAGTATCTGATCGTTCGCACGACCGCTTCCGGCTCCTATACTCCCGTGGTCATGGAGAATGGCAGATTGGGTTACATCAGGACAGCAAAGGTCGCAGTACTGCCTTACAATGTCACCTCTGCGGCGACTGTTCCTGCGTCTTCTCGACCGACCGGTAGTGCGACTTCGCGGAGCGGATCGACACCGACTTACTCATCCAATGGTGACGCCAAGGCGCAGATCGCGCAATACGGCCTCCGGTACACGGGCACACCGTACAAGTGGGGCGGCAATAACCTGGAATCGGGCATCGACTGCAGTGGCTTTGTTCAGCAACTCTTTGGCAAGATCGGCGAGAAACTACCTCGCACTGCCGCCGAGCAGGCCAAGGTAGGACTGAAGATAGAACGCCTCGAGGATTTGCAGGCAGGCGATCGACTATATTTCTGGGATAGTAAGCGCGGCAAGATCGGCCACACCGGCCTGTATCTTGGCAATGGATACTTTGTGCATTCGAGCGTGAATAACCGTGGCGTCGCTACAGACGACTTGCGCAACGCTAAGTGGCGCAATATGCTCGTCGCCGCTCGACGATAGCTCCAAAGATTTGCTCGGGATCTCGTGACCTCCTTGAGTGACCGGACACCCAGAAAAGCAAACACTACCGCGGGAACGGCTATATACTAACTCTATGAAGCACCTCTCGCTTGCCATCCTCGCGTCGATGGCGGCGCATGCTACCGCTAACCTTGTCACGAACGGCAGCTTCGAGCAACCCCCAATAGGCACGCCCTTCCTCACCCTGCCTGCTGGCAACCCGTCGCTTACCGGATGGACGATCACCGGTACCAGCATCGACCTCGCGACTCAAGTAGCCAACCCTGGCTATCCGGCACGAGACGGCCTACAGTTCGTCGACCTCGCTGGCGCGCCCGGTCCTGGCAAGATCGAGCAGTCCTTCGCCACCACCGTTTCACAGCAGTACTTTTATGGCTGGTCAGGATCTAGCAATGGCTCGTCGACACAAATGGAGGTCTTCCTAAACGGGCCCCTTCTCTTCACCATAACTACTGCACCGCAGGGGAACTGGGTGGACTATGGCTGGACCTTCACGGCCACCACCGCCACGACTTCGATCGGCTTCCGATCAAACAATATTGGCAACCAAGGGGCTCTGGTCGACCGCGTCATCGTTGTACCACTGCCCACCATCGTCGGAGTCCTCGATCTGCAAGACACATTTGGCACATTTGCCGCTAACCGAGTCATTCCCTATGTCGTGATGCAAGGCACTGTAACGATCACGAGCGGTTCAGTCACTTGCCCCGCCACGCTTTCTCCGATCTCCATAGGTGTTCCCACGTCCGCCACTGGTCCAGCCCAACTCATTTTCAATGGCTCGTCCTTCCTGCAAAAGACAACAAATGTCACGCTTGGTGGCTTAACCGTTTCGGTCGGAACAATCGCCTGCGTGAACGGCGATGTCGATTACTCTGGCGAAGTGGACGCTGCTGACATCGATGCGGTGATCGCGGACTTCGGTAGCACGGCAGTTAACGACACCGATTGCGATGTGAGTGGCGAAGTGGACTCGGATGATATCGACATTGTCGTGGCCAACTTCGGCTTGGTCGACAATTGACTCGAGCGAACTTCTCGACGAGGTAAACCTCGCGTTTATGGGATTCGACACCACACTCACCCGCGCCGACCTTCTGAAGGGATTGGCGAGTGTCTCTGTGTTGGGGTGGCTCGCACCGGCTGCCAGGGCAATCCAGACCTCCAAAACGTTTGAGATCACCGAGCAAGACCTCGCCATCTTCGAGAAGGCGTTGGGCCTGAACTTTACTGACGCCGAGAGGAAGGCATGTCTTGCCGACGTAAAGGAAAATTTCGCAGCCATGCGGGACCTCGCGATTCCATATGCCACCTCGCCTGCAACCGCACTGATTCCCACTGGCCCCCGCCCTACAATAGGGAGCAAGATCGACGTTCGACCAACCCGCTCCATCAAAAAGAGGCCCGCAACGGACGAGGATATCGCCTTTCTGTCAGTCTCCGAGCTCGCCAGTCTGATCAAGAGCAAGCAGCTCACGCCGACAGAACTCACGTCGATTTACCTCGAGCGGATGAACAGGCTAAATGCTCGACTGAATTGCGTTGTTTCGATGGACGAGACGGGGGCGATGGAGGCGGCTCGGAAGGCAACAGATGAGATCGCTGCCGGGCGCTACCGAGGGCCTTTGCATGGAATTCCTTACGGCATCAAGGACCTCTTCAGCACGAAGGCAATGAAGACGACTTGGGGCGCCGAGACCTTCAAAGATCAGCTCATCGATCACGACGCGACGGTGGTGCGAAAGCTGGCCGATGCCGGGGCGATCCTAATCGCCAAGCTGAGTCTGGGCGCGCTCGCCATGGATGACAAGTGGTTTGGTGGGCAGACCAAGAACCCATGGAACCTTGACCAAGGAAGCAGCGGAAGTTCCGCTGGTCCGGCTAGTGCTCTGGCGGCCGGACTCTGCGGATTTACAATCGGGACAGAAACTCTCGGGAGCATTGTTTCCCCAAGTCAGCGCTGCCGCGTTACAGGTCTTCGTCCCACTTTCGGGCGGGTCAGTCGCGACGGAGCGATGGCCCTAAGTTGGACGATGGACAAAGCTGGTCCAATTTGCCGCACCGCTGAGGACTGTCTTCTCGTGCTGGCGGCGATCTGCGGCGCTGATCCGGGTGATCTAAGCGCTGAAGATCGGCCACTGGTTCAGCGGCGCAAAATTGACCTCAAATCTTTGAAGATTGGGATTCTGGATGACGGAAAACCTCTGGATGAGAGCGACTCCAATAGCGCGAAGTGGTTAAGCGCCATCAATGAATTGGGCCTCAAAACCACCAAGGTCAAAATCACGGCCCCGGAACCAGCAACGCTGATTGGACTTAGCGTAGAAGCCGCGGCGGCATTCGATTCGATCACACGAACGGGTGCGGTCAATGAGATGAAATACTCGCTTTGGCCTCAGATATTCCGGGCACACCGCTATTTCACCGCGGTGGAATACGTGCAGAGCTTGAGACAACGAACCTTGGCGATGCAACGTTTCGACCGTGAGTTTGCGGACTTTGATTTGATCTTGGGCCCCGATCGTGGAGCGCAATTGCTCTTGATCACAAATCTCACTGGACATCCGCAGATGTACTTACCTATCGGAATGGATGGGGCGAGACCAGTTGGAATGTCCATTGTCGGAAGGCTCTTTGACGAAGCCACGGTATGCGCCTTGGGAGATGCCGTTCAGCGAATAACTCACGAGTGGGCCAAGCGCCCTGCTCTATAGATGAAGCTCATCGCGGACAAACCTTGCCCGATGGCTGCTGCCACTCAGTTATAGGATGTTCTTCTGAACGAACGTCTCGCCCTTGCTGGTGCCAACTGGTCGGACCGAGACCACATTCTCTGCCCCGTAGTCGAGGAGCTTCAGCCAGTCGTCCACGACATCGCTCTTCGGAAAGATCTCGTTTTCGCCGTATTCTGCCGTGATGGCTTGCTGCAAGTCCCCGCGGCGAACACCGGCATCTTGGATCTTCTCGTCGATCGACCTCTGAATTGCCAAGTCCTTGGCTCGATCGACAACCGACTTTAGAAGGGCGCCGCTCACCAGATCTTTGAAGTACAGGGTCTCGGTGGACCCGTTCCGCTTAGAGATCTTGAGAAACTCGGTGTCTTTCGACTGGCGCCACAGAAACGCAGCCGCGCTCTCGATTAACTCCTTTCGCGCGCAGCTTGGCTCACCATCGAACTCGGCCACAAGGGCCGGATCAGCAGGCACGCTTTCCTGAAGATGTATTCCCAAAATCTGCTTGACCGCCGCGAGATCAGGGCGGCTCACCTTGACTTTCCGGTCGATGCGCTCAGGACGCAAGATGGCAGGATCGATGTAGTCTGGCCGGTTGCTGGTCAGAATCACGATCACATTGTCGAGGCCCATCACGCCGTCCATCTCGGCACAAAACTGCGGAACGACAGTATTGCTGATGTTCATCCAACGTCCACTGCTCCGGGTCCGAAGAATGGACTCGGCTTCGTCGATAAAGATAACGACAAGTTGCCCCTCGCTTGCACGCGATCTCGCCACTTCGAACACCTCGCGCACCATGCGCTCGGTCTCGCCGAGCCACATGTTAAGGATCTTTGGCCCACTAATCGTCAGAAAACACTCTTTGACTTCACGCCCTTGCTTCTCGCTGTACTCCTTTGCAAGGTTGTAGGCAGTGGCCTTGCCGAGTAGCGTCTTGCCGCAGCCGGGAGGACCGTAAAGGAGGATGCCCTTGATCGGCTTCTTGTCGAATCTCTTGAAGAGCTCGGGATAGAGAAGAGGCTGCTCGATGGTGTCTCGAATCAGCTTGATCGCCTGCTCTTGCCCGCCAACCTGAGCCCACTCGATCGGAGGCACTTCCTCCATAAAGTAGTCGCGAGTGTTCTGGTGGGGCATGTGCTCGACGGCAACCTGCCCTAGTGGTTCCACTCTGACCTCGTCTCCCTTTTTGATCGTGGCGTCCGCTAATGCGGCCGCGCGCCAAACAAAGCGGTTTCCGGTGCCTTGGGTGTCCGTACTGACGCGCAAATGCCCGCTCTCCAAAACATCCGCGACCTTCAGAACCTCCCCCCCATCATGCGGTGGTAAAAACCCGACTATCGCATAGGCGTCATTCAGCATCACCCGTGATCCGAGCTGCAAGTCTTCGCTTCCTTCAAGCTTCGGATCGATAAGGGCTAGGAACTCGGTCTCACCAAGTGCAATCAGCGCCTTGCCGTCTTCTTTGGCTTCCAAAAAAACCCCTATCCGATTGGCCGGAGCGGTCAGCTTCTGATAAGCCTGTGCGAGCTGCTCGAGTTGCTCGGCTTGGGTCGCTTGGTCGCCTTCAATACGGACCAATTCAGCATCCAATTCACTCAGCAGATTGCTGGTCGTGGCGTCACTCGGGGCGAAGTCCACCAGCTTCGAGAGAATTCTGCGGGCTCGGCTCTCCGGATTGGGGTTCATACCTGCATTCTACGCAGGCGGCGCCTTGTCCTTTCGCGGCTTTTTCGCCATCGCATCCCGACTGGCCGCAGTAATTAACCAGTCCAAGGTGGCCGCAACGTGGATATCAGGCCGAGTCACCGATCGGCGTCCCCCTGCAATACCGATGGTGAAGGCGACCGGATGGTAGTCACCCTCTATGAAGAGCGATGAACTGCCTTCCCTAATCGACGCTGCCAAATCCTCCGCTTCTGCCCTTGCCCGCAATGTTCCGATGGCGAACTCGTCTCCGCCATAACGCACCAAGATGTCGGATTCTCCGACGGAGTCCTTCAATAACTTGGCAACCCGCTTAAGAACGCGATCGCCCACCGGGTGACCGTATTTTTTGTTGTATTCGCCAAACGAGTCGAGATCGATGAAGAGAATAGTGATCTCACGGCCGGCGGTTAACTGCTCAATCCCCCACTCGCGCAAGCGATCGCTGAACCCCAGCCCGGTGAGAGTGTCCCATGAACGGCGCAGTTCGCGAAGCAACATGTTCGAGGTCACGACCCCGTAAAATCGCGTCTCGTCCATCACGACACCCACGTCGGCGTCTTCTTCTACGAACTGTTGCGCAACCTTAACGACTGCCTCATCGGGTTCAAGAACGGTCGGCTTCTTGCGCATGACATCTCCGACCAAGGCATCGGAAGCTGACGCTGCCGAGAGATCCATGGTGAGGACGCCCAACAAGACGCCACGTTCCATCACAGCGATGGCACGTAGCCCGTGGCCCTTCATCAGGATGAGGGCCGACTCCACCGTGTGGTTCGGGTTCACCCAGACGGGCACCAGACGCAAATCTTCTAGGCTTTTCAAATACTTATAGCCGCGCTCTAACTGTAGGCCATAGCGCACGCGGTTGCTACGGCAAACATGCTGGACTCTGCCCGAAACTCAGAAGAGATCGAGCGCTCGGTTCAAATCCTGTTGGCAAACGCGCTCTAATCGCTGCACCCGGGGGTCGAGCCGAGCCGCCTCAAAAGCGTGCTCATAGGAGAAGACGTCTCCTGGCTCGATTCGGTAGTACTGGGATACATCAGATTCCCCAATTCCCAGGACTTTTCGCAGGTAATAGATAGCAAGACTACGGGCAAGATCTTCGTGCTGATCTAGCCCCAGTGGTTCAATGATCGTCTGCAACTGGCTCGTAACCCACTTCAAAACGCGATTTGGATCACTCATGTGTGGCCTTGCAACACCCAATGCCAGCATCTCATCTTCAAATGTCATCCACTCGCGCTGGATGAGCCCTAGCCGCTTTACCAATCCAAGGAGGGCATCGCCACTTCGATCGACCAACTTTGCCAAAAGACAAACGAGCCGATCCGATAGGACGAGTCCTTCCTGCTCGGCCATCTGGCGCAAGATCGATTGCCGCTCCACCGGGTGGGGAGTAGGGACTTCTGCGATCGACCACATCTCCAGTTGAGGCAGAATCTGATTGACCTCGATGGCTTGCCCCCCTGTAAATCCAATCATGGTGGGGCGGGCCAGCCGAACCCGGAGCTCCAACGCATTACGAAGTGCCTGCTGCTCCCTCGGGCGTCCTAGGCACTGTTGTACGTCGTCGAGTAGTAAAGGGGCAGGATGATCCCACCTTCCACGATTTAACAAGTGACCGCCGCGACGGACCTTAGGCCGAACGCCAAAATCCCATTGAAATTGCTCTGCCGCCACCCGCATCAGATGGGACTTGCCCCATCCGGTTGGGCCAACAACAGCCACAAATGGGCTGACCCCGGACCCTAACATGAGCGCGGCCTCTAGGCCAAGGATGTTCGAAGGAAGAGGCACGAATCCCTCATACTCGGGGCGCAATGCCCGAGGCAGGGCCTTGGCGCGCACTAAGGCATGCGCTACCGTAGACGGTGCCCCATAGGCCCTCTTCACCCTCATACTGATAGCGTGACAAATCCAAAGAATCGGCGTCAACTGGCAAGAGGTGCAGCTAAGAGCTACAAATCGCAAAATATCGACTGAATTCGACACGTATTGGCACACTATCGCGATTTTTCATCAAATCGAATCCCGACTTATCAACAGGTTTCCCACCAGCGTCATCAGTGGGCGATCTTTTTCCAGTAGGCGTCGAAATTGAATCGAGGGCTATTGTTTGCGGTGTGGCATTTCATACATGATTCACCGTCAATCTTATGCATTTTGTCAACCAAGGGTCGCATTGCGTGTGCCTTTCCTGGACCATGGCAACTCTCACATCCTACATCGGTCAATGTTGGTGTCTCAGTGCGAGTTCGAAAGCCAGTTGATTTGTGAATATCCACCACATGACAACTTATACAGTCTGGGTCGCGACCGTGGCCCTCACGCTCCAAGGTCGCCAATGCGGCGGCATGCTTTGAATTTCGCCAAATATCACCAGCTTTCGAGTGACAACTGATACATAAAGCGCTTCCTGCGTAATCTGGCCCCCCTGAGCGGGGCATTTGAGAGACGAGATCCTCATCAGTAACTCTCTTCAAGTAATTGTGGAAAACCCTCGATGCAGCCGCGTCACCAGAAACTTCCGGTCCCAACGGGGCTACTTGGTACGAAGTCCACTCTCCGCCGCTCCAGGTCAAGCGAAGGGCCGATGTCCCGCGCTCGCCAGGGTGGACAAGCCAAGTCTTGCCCTCCTTTTGTGGGGTTGTGGGAGACTTGCCAGGGGAGGTGTAAACGATCAGACGCACTTGGCTGTGCTGAGCCGCAATCCGGCGAGCAGAGAGGAGATCGCCCTCCAGTAGCAAAATCACAGGTCGCCCCCCTGAACGCCTAAGCGAGCTTTCCAGGGTCGCCGGCTCGGTTTCCAGCGCGGCGACAATCTCCGGTTGCCGGGTCGAGTAACCCGTAATCCAAAAGGGGCCCGCCACACGGCCAACCTGATCGGGCATCGCCGTCGAGACCAACTTGCCGCCACTCAAGCTCTGCATCGCAGATACGGTCCCCACTCCAAGCCGAGCGTCATTGCTTGTCAAATTGTAACCGGAGCAACCGATCGTCCGGACGAGTTCCGCAACGGTCTCCGCCTTCATTTCACTTTGGCGTCCCAGGCTGTTTGTGATCGAGCCATTCAAGAGGGCTATGGTCTTCCCTGACTGACGTGATGCGGCAACAAGGCCACCAAACCGACCGACGCCGCCCTGCATTGGCTCAGAGCAACCGCAAGGACTTAGGTAGCCACGGAATTCTCCGCCGATAACGAGGGTTATTGGCGGCGGCTTTGGCGACCACGTCGCCGCTAGAAGGGGAATTGCCGCAAAACCAAGGAGCCCAAGTTTCATCGAACCACGGCAGCGACATCGACTTCGATCACTGGCTGCTCTGGATCATCGGTGTGCACGCGAATCTTTCCTGTGTAGTTACCGGTATCGGTGACTCCCTTAAAAGTGATGTTGATCCGATACTCGCCCTTAGTGCCAAACGGTTCGAACGTGGCCGACAATGCGGTCGAGACCGGTTCTACCCGAAGGACTTTGAACGGCTTGCCGGGGCGACTGATTCGCGTCGATGCCTGAGCCGCTTGCCCTACGCGCACTTCGCCAAGATAGACCCGTTGAGGGAGTGCGACAATGCCCTTCTGCAAGTAAAACGGAAAGGTCAATTGGTTGAACACCGGATCATCGGTATCGACCATAAGCCCCACAGTGCGTCGGCCTGCGCCGATATTCGGACCAAAAATGAGGTCAAATCTGTAGCCCTTTCGGGCCATTGGGCCTTCGCTGTACTTTGAATCGGGCAAGGTTCCTTGCCAAGGCTCAAAGTCCACCATTCCGGTCGCGCCACCCGTGATCGAAGCCCCTAACACCTTTGTGTCGCCCTCAAGCGCCAAGTAGACGGTAGCCGTCCGGCCCGAATCGCTCACCTGAAGGACATCGGTAGCTTCTTCCCAAAGAAATCTGTAACGTGGCTTTGCCTCGAAGGTCACCGGAAAGATCCGAACCGGATTCTCAGGATCATTTGAGTAGATGTAAATGACCTTGGCGTGCTTACCAGGAAAGTCCATCGTATTGATCGCAACGCCAATTCCAGTGGTTTCACCCGGGGGAACAACCGTGCCCTGTCGGATTGTGAAGCAACCACAGTCCGGAACGATTCGGTACTGAAGCGGGGCCTTTCCTTTGTTGGTCAGCGTGATGCTGAAACTAAGCGGTGCGCCCTGGATCGTCGGCTTGGCATCAAATCTCGCGGGCTGGATGGCCAACTCTGGTATTGCCGGGCTCAACCGCTGCTTCTTGGCTGCTGCCGTTCGCAGAGTCTGAACGCTCTTAAAGTTCTCGTTGATTAGAGTGAGGTAGCCGCGGAGGGGCGGATAGTGATCGTTGTACGAGCCTTCCGTCCGATACATCGCGGCCCCGGTCTGCGGAAAGCGTGCCAGCCCAAGTGCCGACCCGATCGCGTAGGCGACTTCATTGTAAACATCCATACCTACCGACCTCGCCTTGGTTGGCCCACGCTGAAGGGCGATGACCGCGTCGATCGCTGGGTCGCTCGGCTCGATAGAGGTCAGGAAGACCGCGCCAGCCGGTCCGGCTGAGTCCGGATTCGGCGGCAATGTGGTAGCAAAACTCACGTTTACTTCAGGAACATTGAATCCCTGGAAGCTCACTTTGAGCTCCGGAATCACGACTCTCCAAGCCTCGACGGCCCGGTCACGAGCCGCCCGGAATTCGGTCTTCTGGACCGCACTCAGGCCCGTCTCGTCCCACTTCATCGAAATCGAGGCATCGGGTAAGCGGGCCGCTTTCGCGACCGCTTGAGGAAACTTGCCCGCCTCGAGATCGCGCATCACCGAGACCATGCCGCGCTGAAACCACTCGTTTGTGCCGGGGTTGATGGCCGGCCCCGGGGGGGCAGCAATCAAAGAGGCGGCGAGCAGTGCGGCGGTCATCTTGAGTTAGACGCGTTTACTTAACTAAACCTTCAGAGAACCACAGACCAAGTTCACGAGCTGCCGATTCCTCACCGTCGGAACTATGCGTGAGGTTATCGTCGATGGTCAATGCCAAGTCGCCGCGAACCGTGCCCGGCGTTGCTTCGATTGGGTTGGTCGCGCCCATCATGGTGCGAATTGCTTTGATCGCATTCGGCCCACTAACTGCCATGGCTACGATTGGCCCGCTAGTGAGGTAATCGCAAACATCTTTGAAGAATGGTCGTTCTCGGTGCTCGGCATAGTGCGTTTCCACCGTTTCGCGAGGGGCATTCATGAGCTTCATGCCAGAAATGACAAGGCCACGAGCTTCAACGCGGCGAGTGACTTCGCCAATGAGACCGCGGCTCACTCCGCCGGGCTTGATCAACACGAGAGTTGTTTCGTTCACGAGGTGAAAGGATACCTTTTGGGCTCCAATCACCGGCTAATTGTGGAGAGGCAAGGCTTGCTCGCAAGTCCGACCTGGGTACACGGAAAGCCCCTGTGCAAGCACGTCTAGCGCTTTCGCCAACTCCTCACAACGATAGACATAGGCGATCCGAACTTCATCTTTGCCCAAGCCATCGGTCTCATAGAATCCGGTACCCGGTGCCAGCATCACCGTTTTTCCTTCAAAGCTGAACTCCTCGAGGAGCCACTTGCAGAAGCGATCACAATCATCGATCGGCAGCCGAACCATGGCGTAGAAGGCGCCATTCACCTCAGGAACGACAACCCCATTCAATTGCCTCAGTTTTCTGACCAAGAGGTCACGGCGATCCATGTATTCACTCTTCATGGATTCGAAGTAAGCGCGCGGAGTGTGACGTAAGGCAGCTTCAACGCCGACCTGCTCGATTGCCGGAGGCGAAAGCCTTGCTTGTGCGAACTTGACTGCAGAATGAAAGACCTCGGGATTGCGGCACATGAAGAACCCGACCCGGGCGCCACAGAGGCTGAACTTCTTGCTAACTGAGTCGATCGCGACGACGTTGCTTTCTAGGCCTTGCAAGTTCAAGACTGAAGGCACTGGTACTCCCGTGTAGTTGAATTCGTGATAGACCTCGTCCGCGAAGATGAACAAGTCGTGTTTCAGGGCCAGCTCACGTAACCCTTCTAATTGGCCCCGGCCGTAAACCGTCCCCGTGGGGTTGTTCGGGTTGCAGATGAGGATCGCTTTGGTCTTTGGTGTAATTCTCTTCGCGAACTCGGCAACTGATGGCAACGCGTAATTGTCTTCGATCTTGGTCGTGATCGGGACGCACTTAATGCCCGCGATCGCAGCAAACCCGATGTAATTTGCGTACATCGGCTCGGGCACAATCACCTCATCACCTTCATTGAGGCAAGCGAGCATCGCGAAGATGATTGCCTCGCTACCGGCGGTTGTTACGAAGATTTGATCGACCGTAATATCGATTCCCTTTTCCTTGTAATGTTCAACTGCAGCCTGCCGCAAGCCAATGTTTCCAGCCGAATTTGTATAAGCGACAATTGGATCTTTAATCCCCTTAATGGAATCCCAAAACTCTTTCGGCGCCTCGACATCAGGTTGTCCAATGTTGAGGTGATAAACCTGTGTCCCCCGTGCCTTGGCGGCGTCAGCATATGGGGCCAGTCTGCGGATTGGCGACTCCGGCGTGGCTTCGGCTCGGCGAGAAATATTGGGCATTACGTTCAGGGTACCCGCCCTCGAAACCGGATCCAAAGGGAAACGACAAACTGACCTTACAAGGATTAACAGCTTCTCGAAGTAAAAAACTTCACAAGTTGCCCTAAAGATCCTGACAGAAATACCAATAAGCCAACCAGGACATGACGGAGCTGCCGAAAATCATCGGAGGCCTTTTGGCAATCGCCGCACTATCGGCGAGCCTATTCAACGGCGTCGACCCCATCCAGTGCCTCATCCGAGGAGCAATTGCATGGATTATTGGGTCAGCCGCCGGAGCAATGTGGAACCTGTTCTTTAGCAAGCCAACGCCGGTTCGACTCATTCTTGAGTCCACCGCTTCTGGAACCAACCAGGCACAGGCGAGCCCAGAAGAACCCGAATCCAAGCTAGCTGCGTAATCGTCCTGAATGAGGTTGAGGGGACCAATGCCACTATCCGCCGAACAACTTAAAACCGCCTGGGTCGATTTCAAGGTCTACAAAGACGCCGAAGCACGCGTCGACTTGATCAATCACTATAGCTACCTAGTAAAGATCACTAGCGGTCGTCTCGTTACTAGCATTCCCGGCGGTATGGACAAAGAAGACCTTATTGGCGCCGGTGTAATCGGGCTCGTCAAGAGCGTCGATCAATTTGATCCAACCCGGGATGTCAAGTTCGAAACTTACGCGATTGCGCTCATTCGCGGCGCCATCCTTGAGATGTTGCGCGATGACGATTGGGTGCCACGATCAATCCGAGAGAAACTCAAAGCGTTGGACCGTGCCCAGCTTGCACTTGAGGGCCAATTTGGCCGCCCTCCAACCGAAAGAGAGCTTGCGGAAACACTTGGGGTAAGCGAAATGGAGATCAGCGAGCTAATGGTTCGCATGGGGCGCACCAATATCTACTCGCTCGATGACATTTTGGGCAGTGGTCATGGCGACTCCGACGACAGTGTTCACTTTGTTGAGATGATTGTCGACGAAAATGCCAGTACAAGTGGTGAGGTCGAGGGCCGAGAGATTCGAAGAATCCTCGCATCGGGCATCGACCGGCTACCCGAGCGAGAACGCATGGTTGTTGCACTTTACTACTTCGAGGGGCTCACCTTTAGGGAAATTGGCAAACTCCTTGGTGTCAGTGAGTCCCGCGTATATCAACTCCACACCCAAGCCATGGGGCGATTGCGAAATTTTATGAAGGACCAGACATCCGTTAGCGCGGCCTGAACGGGTACAAATGCGTTGCGCTGGCACTTTCGGCATGATAGTTGCGTTTCCTATTCGTGCCCTTCAACCAGGCATTGGCTCGTAATAATACTAGGACTATGAAGAACCTCACAATTTTTGCAATGGCAGCTTTGGCATCCGTGCTCATCACCGGTTGCAACAAGCCGGCCGAAAGTGTCGCGATCGTCAATGGCGAGGCCATCACGATGGATGACTTCGTACAGCACCTAAAAGTGAAGCCCGAGGTCTTGGTTGTCGACAACAATGGCAATGTCGGCGGGGCTCGCGTCGCTGAAACTTTGGCCTTCCAAGCAATGCAGGACCTCATTAATCAGCGGATGATCCTGCAACTTGCTAAGGATATGAAGGTTGAGCCTACCGCCAAGGACATTGAGAACGAAGTCACCTTCCAGAAGAAGCGAGACTCCCAGTACGTAACGAGGCTTCTAGATCGTGGCTTGTCCCTGCAAGCCATCAAGGCAAGCATCAAGGTTGATCTTGCTCGCGAGAACCTTTTGACCCACTCGATTAAGGTGACCGATCAAGAAGTTTCCGATTGGATTAAGAACAACCCCGAAGCGTTTGTCGTACCGATGACCGTGGATTCCCTTTGGATCTTCGTGAAGGACGATCGAGGCCGAAGAGACGTGGACCGCGCCCTGCAAGCCGGTGGAAACTTCGAAACAGTGGCCTCACGATACAGCGAGGCCCCTCAGGCCAAAACTAATGGCGGCCAATTCCCTCAGCGGGTTCCTGAGCTAGTCCCCGCAAAGGAAATACAAGATATTCTGAAGACGGTTCCAGCAGGCAAGGAAAGCGCTTGGGTTCAACTCCAAGACGGCTGGGCCAAGTTCTTCATTCAATCCAGAACCCCTTCAAGCAAGAAGGAGGTAACCGATACGGATCGCGTCCTCATCAAGCGGCGCATGGCCGCCGAACGGGGCCGCATCGCGAATGATCTCGAAAAGCGACTGCGCGACAAGTTGCAGAACGCCAAGATCACCATCTCAATGCGCGAACTCAAGAAGCCATGGGAAGCGGCCGTCGAGGCACTTAAGAACCAAACCGAAGACCAAAACCGTGTGAAGTCGCCCACCGATGAATCCTCGCCCGTGAACGAAAAACCAGGCTCCGAGGCTACAGGCTCGACAGGCGGCCGCTAAGCCTTTCGCACTCATCGATCGAAAACTCACCCGATTCGATGAACTGCTGAAGTTCTTGCTTGAGATTCGAAAACTGGCCCGATTCCCAAACCCCTAGTGGGTCGCCAACTTGGTCTAACTTGACCAAAGAAAGGCGAAGGGAGTCGGGCTTTTCTGCACCCAGGACGTCCAAATATCGATCGAGGAGATCGCTAACTGATGTAAAAACGCCACGTACACTTCGGTCGCCTTGGCGTGTTTCTTCAACGACCCAATAGATTCTTCGAAACTGCATTGTTCCGGCGCTAGTTTAGCGCAGGGAGAATGCTCCTGCAAGGGCCAATATCACTGAGCCCTCTATTCTTGCCGGTGCGAACTTTAAGCAGACCAAACAAATGGATCATTATCGGTAAGCACACGCGCCTTGCCAATCGCCTCAAGCAAATACTCTGGCAATGTAAAACAGGCATGGTGGAATCGCGGCGTATAGTAACGATTTTTCACCCCGCGGGCCGCAAATCGTTGGCTGATCTCCTCTTGAGTCAAAGCGAGTGGATCATGCTTCTTGCTAGCCAAAACAAATGCCCAGGGCTGGAAGAAGGTGTTTACCATCCCGTAGTACCCAGCCACGTAGGGGAACGACTCTTGCAGCGACTTCACGCAGCATGCAAAGCACTCGGGGTAGTTCTCACTGGCTGAACCCGCTTGCATAGCCAAGACGCCATCATCGCTCAGCGCATCACGACAAATCTCAAAGTACTCCTTGGTAAAGAGCATTTGTCCAGGCCCCTCTTCGTGCGGGTTTGGCAGGTCACTCAGAATAACATCCCAATTGTTGCCCTTCTCTGCATCAAGCCATGCCCGGGCATCGGTGTGAAGAAGGGTGGTTCGCGGATCTTCGAAGGCACCTTGATGCCATTCCGGCATGTGAACTTTCACCATGTCGACCAGTTCCTCGTCGATGTCGACCATTGTTGCCTGCTTCACCGTGTTGTGCTTTAGCGCTTCCCGCAAGGTGGCCCCTTCCCCACCGCCACAGACAACGACCCGCTGCGGGTTGGGGTGCACCGTCATCGCCGGCTGGCTCATGCACTCGTGAAAGATGTACTCGTCTAGCAAGCTGGTTTGAATGTTGTAATCCAGGAAGAGGCTCTTACCAAATCTGGGCACTTCGCAGATCTGATAGGTCTGATACTGCGTCTTGCCCTCAAGTAGCATCTTGCTCACCCGAAATTGCCAAAGTGCGGCATCGGTGTGCGTCTCGGTAATGAACATTCCTGTAGCGTCGCTTGACATGTGGTCCCGGGGGACGATTATGGCACCTTAAGCGGAGCCCATCACGCGCCGCCGCCTCATCAAGACTCTTGGCGTCAAACGGTAGCACTCTGCCAGGCGCTCCTTTTCAACCTGCAACCATAACCGCTGACCCTGGATGGGGTCTTGCTGCGAAATGGCCTCGGATAGTGCCTCTCGCAAATACCACTGGGCTACCGTGTGCTGTGTTGCCTTGGCATTGATCAGGGCCGATCTCAAGAGTTCTTGGGCACGAACTGCTTCCCGACTTCGAATGAGACTCTCTGCCTCAGCCATCTGTAGCACGAAAAAAGCAGCAAGGTCGATTGCCGGGTGACCCTCTGATCGAGCTCGATCAATCACTTCTTGCGACCCGTCAAGCTCATTAGCCTCCGCCAAGAGCACTGAGTAGTTTGCCAAGAAGTGGATCCTATCAACGCGAGTTGCCTTTCTCAAATGGGCCTCGGCTGATCGCATCGTGGCGAGGCCCTCGCTGAGACCCCCGTTGTTCCAAAAAAATGTCGCCTTTGCGTTTAGAACGAGCAGGCGCATCGAATCAGCTCGGTCGCTGGAACTGAGAATAGACAGCCACTCAGTAGCCTGATCGATGTCGCCCAGCTCCAGCAAGTGAAACATGACTTGGGAACTTGTTCTTGCCATGGCTTCTGGGTCACGTAACCGTTTTGCAATCTTAAATGCCCGAAGATAATGATCTCGCGCTAAGCGCACTTGGCCAGCCCGAAAGGCCGCGGCGCCTCTCAGTTCTTCGTATTCGCACGAGAATGAATCCCCCAAGCGTTTTGGCCTGGCTTTACCCAGCAAGCCTGAAAGAACGTCGGTTGGCAACCCGTTTGCTAATAGCGGCATGCTCGCAAGTGCCTGCCTCGCGGTTTCAGCATCGAAGTCCGCAAGGGAGTTCACCAGCTCTCCAAACTTCTGGATGGGATGGGGGGCCGGCATTCCTGGGGAGATAGACCACGAGGCCCGAAACTCATCGACCCAAGGATGATCGAGCATTGGCGCAATTTGGGGCCCCGTTGCCTGTTCACCATTCGGAAGCTTGAGGATTATCTGGCAACGACACTTGAGTCTAACTTGAGAAAAACTCGTCTCGATCGTGCCTTCCGGCAACCACTTCCGCAATCGAAAAATCGTTTGCCGAACGGAGTTGAGTCGGGCTGATTCCAAACCGGAAGCAAAGAAACGGCGACCCAATTCGGAACGCAGAACCCATGATCCGGGCGTTCGAGCCAAGAACAAAAGCATGGCCCCAGTTACTTGAGTTGGAGGTGGGCCCAAGTCTTCGCCTTGCCACAAGGCCTGAAATTGCCCTCCGCAATGAATGGTCAGCACCATTTGGTTAACATCTTAGCATGGAAATTGCCATTGTAAATAACGCCTTTGTAACGAATCGGCGACGTATCATGATTTAGCTTAGGCGACATTTTCCGCCGGGGCGTTTTTGTGAGGAGTTTGTTACAGTACGATTTTTAGCTGGATTTGCAATCTTTTGGCCCCGACCATGTCGGGGCCCTTTTTTGTACTAAGCTAGTCTTAACGATGTGTGCCTACTCTGTCGATCCGGACATCTCTAAAGCAAGCACTTTGCCTGGGTCCTATTATTCGGATGCCGCGGCGTTTGAACGCGGAAAGGAACGCTACTTTGCTTCCAGTTGGCAATTTATCGGCCATTCCGACTTGGTAAAGGTCGCTGGCCAAGTCGCCCCCGTTGACCTCCTGCCCGGCCTCCTCGACGAGCCACTACTCCTCACGCGGGACACAACCGACCAAGTCCACTGCATGAGCAATGTTTGCACCCATCGCGGCATGAAACTCTGCGAAGGTCCTGGCAACGAGCGCTTCCTCCGCTGTCGCTACCACGGGCGTCGCTTTGGTCTCGATGGCAAGTTCCAATCCATGCCTGAGTTCGATCAAGTGCAGGACTTCCCGACCGAAGCCGACAACCTTGCAAAGGTCCCCTTTGCCAAACTCGGCCCATTCTTGTTTGCCTCCGCGAACCCAGCCGCGCCGTTTGAAGATGTCTTTGGCCCCGTCATCGAACGCCTTTCATGGCTACCTCTCGATGAGTTCGTCCCTGATCATGCCAACTCCCGCGACTACATGGTGCGCTGCCATTGGGCGCTTTATGTGGACAACTACCTCGAAGGCTTCCATATCCCCTTCATTCACGCCGGGCTAAACGAGGTCATCGACTACGACACCTACAAAACCGAAATGTTTGAATGGGGCAACCTCCAGCTTGCCGAAACCAAGGGCGGCGAGGGCGCATTTGACTTGCCTTCAAGCTCGCCAGACTTCGGCAAGCAAATCTCGGCCTATTACTATTGGATATTCCCCAACCTGATGCTCAACTTCTACCCGTGGGGCCTCTCGATAAACGTAATCCGCCCCCTCGGCCCCGCGCTCACCAAGGTGTCGTTCATCCGATTCGTTTGGGACGCTAGCAAGGTCGCCCATGGAGCCGGAGCTGAACTCGACCGCGTGGAACGAGAAGACGAACAAGTTGTCGAACTCGTCCAGCGCGGCATCCACTCTCGCTTCTACAGCCGGGGCCGCTTCTCGCCCACGAAGGAGCAAGGCACACACCAGTTCCATCGAATGTTGGCCAATCGACTCAACCTCGTCAGCTAAAGCAAAACAGCCGCAGAAATCTCTGCGGCTGCCTCCTGGTTCTAATGCCCGCCTAGCGTCGGTCAACTTCGTCTTGACGTCCACGGCGGACGACCAAGAACTTGATCCGACCCGGCTTGAAGCGCTCCATGAGCACGTCAACCGCCTTATGCACGTCAACGGTGCCGCCGCAATAGAACAAATCTACTGCTGCGTAGCCATGCTCTGGCCAGGTGTGAATGGTGTAATGCGACTCTTGAATCACGACCGCGCCAGAAACGCCCCATGGCTTGAACTCGTGGAAGCTCTCTGCAACGACGGTCGCCTTCGACTCCACCGCTGCGTCACGCATTGCATCACCGACGCCGAGTTCGTACTTAAGCTCTTCGCCATCACAGTCAAAAAGCTCGATAAGAACGTGCGAACCCAAAGAAGGCGACTCGCCCGGCTTAAAGGGCAAACCTTCCTGGTCACGACCGAGCCAATCTAGAAAAGAATTAGCGTCGTCGCACTGGATCAGAGTCCAGCCGTCTTGTGTGTTAATTCTAGGCGGAGCGTAAACGGTCGCCGCCGAGCCCGACTCACGGTATGAAAAGAGGCGACGGAGCCAGGATGAACCCGACTTCGATGAAGGAACGAGGGCTGCGAAACCAATCGCAGCGATGCAGCTGAGGAGGATTAATGTGGCCAATGCTGTTTCCCAACAAAAGAAAAGGCCCGACCCATCTGGGTTCGAGCGTGGCTAGTCCTATTGAACAAATTAGTGTTGTGGAAAAGCCGCATCTTCTTGGTATAAACCGCCAGATTCGTAACCAGCCCCGCGGCCTTACCCGCGTCAGTACCCAGTTGTAGCTTTTCCATTTATTGCTAAGTCATGTTCTCCAGAAACTTGCATCCCCAGTTCGCCAGGTCTTTCTTTCGGAAACCCACGGACCCCCTCAGATGCGAGATGGAATTGTACCTATCGGAATGTGACATGTCAAGTAAATGGGTTCACTTACCGCCTTTTCCCCAGGTCTATCCAAGTATTTGACGCTTACCAAGATGGGCGAGTGGGACCTTTGTTACTTCAGTTCGCCATCTTCGAGTCTAACAATTCGGTCTGCTTCACCCAACATGCTGGGGTCATGGGTCACCATCACGAGGGCTCCACCACCTCGATGTCGGTTCAATAGCTCGACCACTTGAAGCCCATTCGTATGATCAAGGTTCGCCGTCGGCTCGTCGGCAAAGATCACCTTTGGCTTACCGAGAAGTGCCCTTGCGACGCAAACTCGTTGCCTCTCACCGCCCGAGAGCTCGTGCGGCAATCGCTGCTTCTTCTCCCCAAGTCCCAGCGAACTCAACAATTCGCCTGCCTCGGTTCGCAAATCTTGGTCCGGCCTTGCGATCTGAACATTCTCAAAGGCACTGAGGTACCCCAGTAAATACGGATATTGAAACACAAACCCAAAGTCCTTCAGCCGAGTCTCCGCTCTTTGGGCATCGTCCAGCGCATTTAAGTCTTGCCCTGCGTAGTCAATCACTCCCGAGGACGGCGTCTTCAAGCCACTCATCAAGTACAAAAGTGAGCTCTTGCCACTCCCACTCGGCCCCAAAATCCCCAAGAACTCCCCTTCTCGAACCTCAAGGTTCACCTCGCGGCACGCGAAAAGCTCACGCCCATGATCGCGATAAACCAAGCTGGCGTTTTGGGCGCGAATCAAACAAGCCTCCTTTCCACCACGCTGACCGGATCAAACTTTCGGAATCGTGCCCACAGCGTAAGGATTGCCGCCGTGAAAATCGCGATCGGTACAGGAATCGTGTACATCAGCGCCGTCTTATCGGCGAGGTCGAGCGCATAAGCATTCGGATGCATCAGCAGGCGATCAACCAGCATCAGCATGCCAACCGACGTAAGCACGCCGAGTATCCAACCGCCGATCACAACCCAAGCTGTCTCCTTGATGACTCTCGACATCAGCGCTCGGCGACTATATCCAAGGGCCTGCAACAAGGCAAACTCCTGTGTCCGCTGACCCAAGTAGATATTAATCAGCATTCCCATCATCGTCGTGATGACAATCACCAGAATCCCAATAACAACATCCAAGATTTTGTATAGGGTCTTGAACATTTCATTGGCCTGGCGCTCAATTTCGAGATAGCTAATGACTTGAGCGCGATTGCCTTTGAAGCGATGCAATGTCCAACGATCCATAGCAGGCTGATCGGCCGGATTCTTCGCGGTGACGATGATGAAATCGATCGGCGGGAAGTGATTCGCTTGGTAGTACGCCTTGTCGCCGAACATGAACCAGTTCTTGGTTTGCGCGATCCCGACAACCTTCACTTTCTTAGGCGAATACGCGTCTGCTTTCTCCGGGCTCAGCAGGTCATCGCCAATCTTAAGTTGCAAGTTTCGGCTTACAGGCTCGCTTATGATCGCCTCGGGCTGCCCTTCTTCCGGTACTCGCCCCTCGATCTTGGTCACGGCCATGCGCTTCAAAAACACCTGCAGGTCGGCTGGCTCGAAGGCGATCACGACAAACTCCCAGCGCCCAACGATGCTCTTCACCTCTGTACCGCTCGCCCGGCAAAGCGCGATGTGTCCAATTGGAACCGGGCAATTCTCTTCGATGTACTTGCGAATCTCAGGAGTGCGGCTCGCATCGCCGCGCGGCGAAACTCCCATCATCAAGCTCGTGTACTTATAGATCGTCTTGACGCTCAGCGGGATTGAGTTTATCAACGACACGATTGCGCAGATCAAGAGCACGGCAAGCACGATGACCCCCATCAACGGGAGCGTCCGGCTCGCGTTGCGTCGAAGGTAGACGAGGGTTCCGAGTGGGTTCATCGTCGGTATCTTAGAAACACCTCATCGCCGACCTGCCTGCTAGAAACAAGAGTCCAACTCTCGACCTCTTCTCGCGAAAATGGTTGCCCTCCAGCGATCGTGGGCGAATCTTTGCCCAGCTTAAGCTTCGAAGTTTGGGTGATAAAGACCTCGTCCACGCATCCTGCCTTCAGTAAGCTCGCGTTCAACTCGCTACCACCCTCGCATACTATTCGCTGGATTCCAAACCGTTCACGAAGCTCGACCAAGGTCGATGACCAATCACTCAACTCCACTTTGTCTACCCTGTCCACCTGGCCCTTGCCAACTAAGATCACCCGCGGTGCCTTGAAGAAGGCGTGCGAAGGATCAAGTTCGCCCGACTCGCTGACCACAATCCGCCAGAGCCGCTCATCAAACCGGATCTTCGGCGTTGCGCGCATAGTCCCGGCCCCGATCATTACCGCATCCGCGCAAGATTCCAGGTGGCGCAGGGTCGCATGGTCGGTCTTGCTGCCAAGGTCCATCACGGGCTCATCGCGGTCGCCGGTAATGATCTTGCCGTCGAGGGTCGTTACCATGTTGATGAACACAAGCGGGCGGTCCTTCGCGCCCTGGAAGTCCAAACCGTCGTAAACGGGCCGAACCTCAGGCTCGCCGAGAGCCTCGATCACGGCCTTACGCAACACCGAGTACGGCTGCTCGGCATACGCTTTACCGTCAATGAAGAGGGTTGGCACATAGTAAACACCGGAAGCATAGGCGGGTTCATCATAGACAATCACCCGATCACGATATCGCTGTTCCTCAATGGCGGCCTCGAAGTCGTCCAAGTCAGAGATCAAACCGTTCGCCAGGAAGCGCAACACGGGAAGGTCATTGATCCTAAGGCCCTGATTCCAATAGGCCTCATACAGCCTTTCGTTGAACTCCTGACCAACCCCCTTTTCGCGCGCGTATTCAGCGGC
This sequence comes from Chthonomonas sp., assembly GCA_016788585.1. Lineage (GTDB taxonomy): Bacteria > Armatimonadota > Fimbriimonadia > Fimbriimonadales > Fimbriimonadaceae > JAFLBD01. Next base: position 69,360 of record JAEURP010000014.1, read on the forward strand.
TTGATGAGCTCTGAAGGTGCGCATGCCGGGCGGCCCCTTCGCAGGCTCTAAGCCTTCGACGGCAAAGGCCAACTGCGTTCGGGTCGGGGTCGGCGGCCGATCGGTGGCTTCATGCACTTTCCGTGGCGGCCACTCCATGCCTTCCGGATAGAGTTCGTACCCTCGCCACTCGAACTCTACATCAAACTCGGCCCTTAAACGCCTCATCTGGCTGACGGCAATCCAACACCACGGGCAAATGTAGTCATGTGCGACCGAAATGGTGAGGGGCATGCCCCTATTTTAGTTCGTAAGCCGGGTTCACTTCTTGATCGCCGCACACGCCGCAACAATGAACAGTTCGTTGCACGGACCCGCCGCCATCATCGCGAATTCTGGGCTGCGATCTTTCAGCATTCCCAGCGCCTTCGCATCGTCGTCTCGGGCATGGGCTTCCACCGCCTCGCGGAGCTTCCTGTCGCGACGTAGCTTTGCACCGAACATCTGCATCATCGCCGTGTCCCTCGCCATTCCTTCAAGGAGCAATAGGCGATACACCTCGTGTTCAACATCCAAGAGCCGCGCCACGCCGAGGAGGCAACGACGCCGCGTGATCATACTCACGCCGCGTTGGGCCTCGGCGAGAATCAGGGGAATGTCGCTCTCATTCCCCACGCAACCGAGGGCGTAGGCGAGTTCACTTCCCGCCTCGTCGTAATAGAGTTCAAGCCCCCTTCTTAAGTACGGCGCGGCACCATCGAGCTCCATTTCGGACACGGCCTCGGCAGCCGCGACCCGGACACTCGGCAAGGGGTCGAGCAAGGCGTCCGCGATCTCTGCCGAAGCCTCGCGGTATTCCTGGAATCGCAAGCCTTGCAATGCCGCGCGGCGCAGGTCAGGATCGTCCTTGGCCGCCGCAGCATGACGCAGGAGTTCGGCTCCTTCGATGCCGCCGATCTGGCCAATCGCGCGGGCGGCGGCTCGGCGAGCCAGTGGGCGCGGGCTCTTTAAATACTTGCCCAAAACCGAAACCGCTGATTCGTCCCCGAGCCGACCCAGGGCCTCGATGGCTTCCTCCTCGACCAAGTCTGGGTGCTCGCGAAGGATGTGCAACAGCCCCTCAACTGCGCCAGCGCCGCCGAGGTTCGCGAGCGACGCCGACGCCTGCCGTCGAACACGGGGCGAAGGGTCGTGCAGAGCCTTGATCACCTCGTCGCGAGCAATGTCAAATCTCGAATGTCCTGCCGTCGCGATGGCCTCCTCGCGCTGGAACTCGTCGTCAGTGCGCGTCATCGTCCGCATCGCCTTGATGCCGCTCGGTGAGATGCGCGAGAGCTCATGCAACGTGCCCCGGATGCTCGTCGAGCCATGCTCTTTCACCGGCTGCAGGAACAGCAGAGTGAGGGCGCGTATGACCATGGTCACGATGAAAATCCAATGGTAGGCGGGCATCACGCCAACCATCGGGCGGAGCGCCGACATTAAGATCGCGCCAAGCAAGGGCGATAGCGCGCCGACGAAGGCTTGCAGAGCCATGCCTGCGCCGATGTAGTTGGCCCGGTCGTCGTCCTTGGCGGTGGCAAGCAGAATGTTGAACTGACAAACCGAGATGCCACCCCAACAGATGCCGGCCAAGATATGGCCGATGCCCAAGATCGCGGCGTTGAACAAGTCGTCGCCGGGTCGGCAGAAAATCCAGGGCAGCGGCGTGGTCGCGATGCCAACAGTGAGGATCGCCAAAACCGGCTTGTTGCCGTATTTGTCTCCCAAAAACCCCCAGAGCCGGATCGAGGCGATGTTTCCGACGGCGTGGCAGATCGCCGTGAACTGTAGCGCGGTCATGCTCATCTTCAGCGACTCGAAGGCATAGGCGCCGAAGAGATTGCCAGCGAAGCCCGAGGCGAAGACGAATACGAACAGGAATGTCAGCGTGCGCCGGAACTCGCGGTCGCGGAACGGCGTGCCCATCGCCCGAATGCCCTCGCGGAGGTTCGTGCGAATCGGATTCTCGCGCTCCATCTCGGTCATCCGGTTGAAGTAGAACTGGCTGATGATGGCAAAGACCACGCCGAGCCCGAAGATCACAGCGAATCCTTCGCGATCGCGCCCGGCTTGCGAAAAGCTGTCGAGGATGAACCCACCCGCGAACGACGCGATCGCACCGACCCCGGCCTGCATCGCGTTACGGCGGCTGAAGAACCAGCCGCGCGAGTTCGCCGGGATCATCTCGGCGAGCCAGTCGTTGTAAATCGGCGAGACGATCTGAATCGCCGCCGACCCGACGCAGATGCAACCTAAGACCAGGAACAGGTTGACCGTCGCCGGAATCGGCAAGAACGGCGCGAAGATGAGCGGCACATACATGAGCCGCCATGTCCACCCGCCGGGAAGGACGAACCGCTTGTAGAAAGGATATCGCCGTCCCCAAATCGCGCCGGGGATTTGCAGCAGCCCGATCAGACTGGGGATCGCGGTGAAGATGCCGATCCACGCATCGGAGCCTCCAAGGAGCTGGATGAACTTGACGATGTACGCGCCGCTAACCAGCGACCCAAACGCCGCCGCGAGCGCGCTGTCGATGTTGGCGACACGGAGCGTGCGGAGGTTATCGAGGCGGCTAACGGTGGAGATACTCTATTGTGGCGGGTTTGGGACGTGGCTGGACGTCGAGGGACGGTGGCGGGACATGGCGGGATGTGGCTGATGGATAAGGATTCACGATTCACAATTCACATGTTGTTCTGTGTGTGGAGTCCTAGGTCTCGGTTCTCGGGTTCCAGGTTCACTTGGGTTTTGATAAGTTGACGAAATGACGAAACCGACGAAATTACGGATTTTCTCACTCCACGTTTCGTTGATTTCAACTGGTTTCATACCTTCATCATTTAGGGCGCGGCTGGGTAGGTTGTCAACCACTCATGTCGATTGATTAAGTGGTTTCAAATTCAGAAATCTGAATCAAAATTGGGTTCATACTTGCAACTTTAAAGGGATGTCTTTATACTAGGTTTGTGAGCCGCTTACGCGTCATACTATTTGCATTCCTGTCCCTTCTCTCAGCATTGGTGCTTGGTCAAAGCGAGTTTGAGCTAACTATTCCGCAGGGTGCCCGGTCGCAGGTCATGGTCGACGTGGGTGGCTCCATTCCCACCGCCAAGTATTGGGCCGTATTCGACGACGAGTCGAACATGATCGCCTACGATGCAGAGCCAAACGATTGGGACATTGACATCGTAAACACGGCCCCCGGTCGGTACAAGATTATCGTAGAGAGCCCGTACCCAATTAAGCTAGAAACCTACGAAATATGGGCCTGGGATGAATCTGGAGGTTGGGCAAGTGTCCTCGCACAAGTTGTCGATTCCCAGTCCTTGTCGTTGGCCGACCTTACAAACGAATCCGTCAAAGTTTCTCCGCTTCAGCCGCATATCAGCCCTCCTATGCAAAGTTGGAAATCCAAAAGGGAACGGGTGCTTGGACGACGGCCGAGCAATTTGTGCCAGCCAATGATGAGCCTGTTCAGATTGATCTTCAGGAACTCGTTCCTAATTCCGACTACACCCTTCGCCTGAGTTCCTTCGCGGCGAGCGGACAAACCGAGTACGCAATGGCGCAGTTTCACACAAAGCCAGATGGTCCAGAACAAGTTGGCGTCTTTGCCGTTTCAAGTTCTAGTATCGCTGTGTATTGGTCAAGGGTGCAAGGTGCAACGGCTTACAAGGTTTACCGCGCTAGCAATTTAGGGCAATACAATTGGGGCTCCCCGGTCGCCGTCATCAATACCAATCTGAATCAACCCATCCTTAAGTGGGTGGATACTGGTTTGCCGAGCTACTCGATGCGGTACTACCGCGTAACGGCGGTTGTCGATGGCTACCAGTCCCAACCCAGTGACGAAGACTGTCATTACGCGAATCCAAACGCCTTACCGTGGGATCAAACTCCCCAAGATGTTGTGGATGAACTAGACAATCTTTCCTTCCCCTACTTATTCCCCATCAATGGAAATGCGGCACTCGCAATGCCTATGGGCGAGTATCAGGATTCCGTCGAGCCAACCTTGACAGGGAATCCTGCGGGGCGAGTCGATGAGGATCGCGAAATGATTACTTCCGGCGGCATGGTGTCCCCGTTTTTGGGTGACGGCTTGCAGGCCAAAACCAATGGCGATCCTATTCACCCTTCTGATCTACCCCTGTTTCCGTCTGGATCCAAGGTGCAGGCAGAAGGTGCTTACACGAGGCGAGATGCGCCGCATGATGATTTTATCGGCTTCGCTGGCACGTTCATCTTTCCCTCGTTTGACAATCCTCTATACTTCCTATGTCATGGTGTCACGCCAGACGGCGGTAAGCCCGCAAATTCACTGAACATGTATGTAGGTTGGGCCCCGCCAATTCCGGTTGGCCCTGAGCCTTCCAAAAGGACCATTACTGCCGATATTGGTCTACAGTATTATCCAGCATCAGACAATAGTGGAACTCCCCGTCAAGTTAACCCTGGCAATCCGGGTGAAGGTCTTCCGCCGCGCTACAACCCCTTCATTAGAGTGAGCAACGGTAAGGAAGTTATTTTCACCTCGCCCCAACTCAACAATAGCACCGTTTATCCGTCCAAGCGATATTTAGAGGCGTACTCACCGACGGGATGGCTGTTCGCTACCATTCGCGTCGCTTATCTTGCCGATAGCAAACTCATTTTGTTCCAAACCGTCTGGGGAACTTGCAATTCCAACGGAACGGGTAAATACCCCACTTCGGCACCGTTCCCGGTACTTGCGGCTCCGTCGAGTGGGCCATTTTACGAGCCGGAAAATAATATGGGCGGTCAGGACCTTGAAAACCAAAAGCCATTTTCGTTCGATGACCGCATGACTTCTCGCCGAGTGGTTAGCGTTGCCCAGAACGACCATGCGGGCGATGCACGTGCGTTGAAAATATATGAAGGAGCCTCTATCTCGCCAGCCAACCCTGGTACTTCACCATGGCTTTGGAGGCTACCCTTCGCCGCGTATGTTGATTCATCTTACGCGAGAGAAGTAAAGATGCAAGGCTGGGAATGTATGGGGTATTCCGGAACTTGGCTGGAAAATCCATTTGACACGGATGAACTCGACACCGGAAACTATTTAAGGTTCGCACGGCATGACACAGGGAGTACACCCTTAGGTTGCATCTATCATGGCTTCCACCCTCTTTTGGATTCCATCATTTCAATCGATCATACGGTGTCGCCATGACGGCTGCCTTACTTGCAAGCCTCCTGCAGGCGAGTGGCTTACCAAATGTCTGGATGATGGAGCACTCTCCTGGGGGTACCTATCATGGGTATTACGTTGACTTCAATAAGCGAACCAAGACCGTCAAATGGGTCTGGAAGTTTGAAAGAAGAAGCGGCTCACTGGAAGGAGTTGGTTCGCGAGGCGAGTTCTACAAGGGATGGGCAGACCAGGCTCCGAAACAGTCTGACATCCGCACCTTTCAGGTCTATTCCGCCACGAAGAACCTCTTATACTCCGTCAAAATACCGAGCGCATATGGACTCGGGCCAGCCAAACCAACGGTTTCCGATTGGGTTTCGGGAGAAAAATTGCCGTTTGCATTTGCTGGCTATCGGGAAGCCAAGACGCCGGATGAGCGGGTCTCAATCCAAGTTCTTGACTCTCAAAGGCGTTGGCACAGCTACCCGGGCGCAAGCCTATGGACTTACGGGCGCACCCGCGACGAGATTTTTGTTGCAAAACTCAAGTGGGCATCTATCTTTCGTGCCTCGAAGCTGGAGAAAGCTTGGATTGTAAGTCGAAAAACCGGCCTCGGCAAACCGGTAAATCCGATTGAGTTCCGAAAGCTCCTTTGGCCCGCCGCAAGGATTGCGTACGACCGCTGGGGCTCATTCTTCTTTTTCATGAACCCCGTTGCAGACCCGGGATATCCAAGCGATCCGGCCTATGTGATTACTAGCCTATTCCCTTACACAGACACCGAAAATGTGGACGCTGGCAAATCGGCGATCGTATTCCCAAGTGGGAAGGTGGTTATTAAGCCGTATCACGGCACGCCTCTGATTGCGGCGAAGAAGGTCGGTAGGACGATGTATGTGCTCACGGACGACAGTTACTATAACAAAGTTGGATGGACTGAGAAGGACGTCCTTCATCTAATGAAGGTTGATGCTAAACAGGGCCTTTCTCGCATTGTCTCCGTCCCCGCACCGAAGGGGCGAAGTTATGCCTTTGCAGAGTAAGTTCCGGGCGGCTAGTGCTATGCGCCTCATAGGCTGGAAGTGTCTGGGCTATGGAGGGAATTGGTCTCCCCAAGGCTTCGCATCTGAAGAATTTGATCAAGGCCCCTATGTGCGAACTGCTCGCCATGACTTAGGGGCAAACAATGAGCCGTTCGGAGCGAAGTATGTCTCACCTAATCCGTTTCTCGACAGTTTTCTTGCTATTGATCACAGGAGTTCGCAATGATCATCTCGTTGCTCATCGCTGCTTCGCAAGCCTTGCCAGCTTATCCGGACGCTTGGATACTAAAGCTAGAGCGCGGCAAGCCAGTTCAGCAACTGAGGGCCTCCTTTCAAAGGTCGCAGGTAGTATCCAATGAGCCGGTAAAGGCATCCCTCGACTGGGCTCACTATGGTTCCATGTCGGATGGTCAAATTGTCGCGTTTTATTCACGAGAGGCGCCGGATCGATCCAAGGCAGGACAGATCCACCTAATCGGCCCGAGCGGCAAGAGGGTCAAGGCTGTATCAATGCCGAAGCCCTTTGATGGAGGAAAGCATGCCTTCAGGGGCGAACAATTGTGGCCGCCCGTGCTTGAAGCATCGTACTATGATGCGAAGCTATCCGCGTTTCAGCGGTCGCTCCTAGTCATGGACGCTAAGGGTCATTGGAATAAATTTCAGAACGCAACGAAGGCGATATCGGGCCGCCATCCGAATGAGCTCTTCATCGGATTTATTGAAGGCGGCACATTGTCTGGAGCAGGGAAATTGGCGAAGGTCGCTATCGTAGATCGGAAGACTGGCAGTCAACGGATCGTATCTGGAGGAGAGTTTCGAAGTGTCCTGTGGCCGTCTGCGAAGGCAGCATTTGATCTCTGGGGAGCTGTTGCGTTCTTTATCAATCCGGTATCTTGGCCCGGATTCCCCACTGATCCTGCATATGTGATGTCTGGACTAGGGCAGTATACAGACGAAGAAGATATGACCGCGGGCAAGTCCGCAGTTTTCTTTCCTAATGGAAAGATGATTGAAAAGTACTACCACGGTAGCCCGCTCATCGCAACCACCGTGCGAGGCAACACCATGTAAGTACTAACCGATGACAGCTATTACAATGCCATGGGCTGGAACGAACGTGAGGTTCTGCACCTCATGAAAGTCGACCCAAAGCATGGCCTCGTGCGCGTTGCATCCGTGAAGAACGCAACGGGCGTCAGCTATGCCTTCGCCGAATGATACTTAGACACCCACCAAAGGTAGACATCAACCTCTTCTTTCCAAGCCGTATCTACGAAGGGGCATCAAGCCAGTCTTCTGATCCTAATTTTTCAGCATGGCTTTGGAAGCTACCCTTCGCCGCGTACGTTGATTCATCTTACGCCCGGGCTGGGTGGCCAGGATGAAGTTTGAATAGTGCCCAAGCTTGGGTGGCACTGCTGATGTGGCGCGCGAGCCCCTCAACGAAATGCTGTCTCCCGTTGCCACAGCACCAGTGACTTGCTTACGACCAATCTCAGCGCAGGATTGCTGTAAGATGAAAGAATGTGGTGTGTTGACACTGGTGCAAGGCCGAGGCCAGTTTGCGCAGGAGAGAGGTTCGCGCGACCTTTCACCAGTGCCACCCATCATTGGGCAGTGTTCAAGGGTTCATCCCGGCCACCCAGCCGTGCCGCTGCAAATCCTTTGCTAGACTCAATAGTTTCGATTGACCATCGGGATGGCGAGTTGTGATTACTTCTCTCTTATCGTTGATTCTGCTTGCGCAGACCAATCCACCCGACTTTTGGGCACTGCAGATGGTTCAAAACGGCAAACAGTGGACGGTTTCGAGCAAGCGCTATTCGCCATCAGGCAGGCTCCTAGCTACAAGCAAGAGCATAAGCGGCGTTGGCGGTGTGTATTCAGGTGTTAACTCGAACGGAACCATTTGGGTTTGGGGTTTTCCAAGTACGGACAACGAGCCCTTTACAAAAACGACATACAGTTTTGAAGGCAAACGCACCAGTCACCATTCATTTCCTTCGGACTACTTGGCTGGACTTACTAAATCTACTGCACCGACTCAAGGTGATCCAGTCGCGGTGCGGGGGCAACTTAAGGGAAACACGAAGCCGGATGGGTTAGTAATCCTTGCTTCGACCGAGCAGGGAAAATGGCTGACGATCAAAGGGGCTCACCAATGGGTGCAGGGCCGGACCCCTGATGAAGTGTTTCTAGGAGGATTTGTTGGCCATCCCTTGTATAAGTCATCGAAGCTTACAAATGCTTGGATAGTCAACCGCACGACAGGCAAGTCAGTAACTCTAACTTCTGCGCAGTTCCGAAAATTACTGTGGCCGGCAGCTAGGGCGGCATTCGACCGCTTCGGAGCTGGCCCATTCTTCTCAAACCCAGTTTCCCGGCCAGGATTTCCGCAAGACCCAGCATACGTGGTGTCACGGCTTGTCGACCCTTTCTACACCGACCATGATCAAGAGACTGAGGGTTCTGCGATTGTCTATCCAGATGGCCGCGTTATCCTGACCAAGTATTTTGGGAGCCCACTATTGGCCACGACAATGAGGGGCCAGACTATGTACGTGCTAACCGACCATAGCTACTACAGGAAGCTTGGAGAAGCCAACCTGAAGATCCTTTACCTTATGAAAGTAGACCCAAAAAATGGCCTCGTGCGTGTTGCTTCCGCGAAAAACGCGACCGGCGTCAGCTACGCCTTTGCTGAGTGACCTAGCATCAGTCGCTGAGCGGCGGCCCAAGCCCTACCAATATCCGCCACGAGGAGGGAGTAGCCGCCGTCGTTGGTCTGGGTGGACTGGCGCAGGATATAGGCCGGGTGGAGGGTGGCGATGGCGGTTTTGGCGTAGCGGCAGGGGAAGTACTTGCCCCGCTCGACCGTGATCTTGAAATCCTTCTTGATGAGGTTCCGCGCGCTGGGGGCGCCGATGCAAAGGATGACCTTGGGCGCGAGGATGCCGAGTTGGGGCTCTAGCCATTGGCGGCAGGCGGTGACTTCCTCCTCGGCCGGTGGGCGGTTCACAGGTTTGCCCGTGCTCCAATCGCAGGCGCGGCACTTGACCGTGTTGCAAATGTAGACATCCTCGCGGCTGAGGTTGTTGTCGGCGAGGGCGCGATCAAGCATGTTGCCCGCCTTGCCCACGAAAGGACGGCCCGTTTCGTCTTCCTTGTCCCCTGGCCCCTCGCCCACGAGGACGAGCGGTGAATTCGGATTCCCCTCGCCGAAAACGACATTCCTCCGCCGCTCGCTCAGCGCACAGGCTGTGCAACCCAGCGCTTGCTGGCGGAGGGTGTCGAGGAGGAGTAGATCGGTCATTTTGTTAGGGTGGTTAGGATTTGTTCGGGTTGTTAGGTTTTGAGAGTCTGAGTGGGTTGAAAGGCAACTGTTGTGAATAGTCCAAAGCAAACCGAACTAACCGAACCAATCCTAACAAACCCAGACAAATTCGTCACTTAACAAAATGAAACGCGATGCAGTGGCCGTTGCCATCCTCGAGGAGCAGGCCAACGATGGGGTCGGGTTTGGATTTGGCAAGGGTGCGGGCTTGCTCGAAGGTCAGGCTCACAGGTTGGCCGGGAAAGCCATAGTAGGTTGCCATTTGGGCTGCTTCGGCGGCGGTTTTAGCGCAACCAAGGCCGTGGACGACATCATAACCGGGCACGTTTTCCGCACGAACCGCCATGTGCATGCTGGGCTTGCGGTCTAGCTCGACGAGGAAGACTTCCTCGGGAAAGTCCGATTCGAGCAGCGACGCCATGAGGGGCGAGTCGAGGATTTGGGTCATGCTTTTATTCTACGTCCCGCCATGTCCCTCGATGTCCCTCAACTGTTACGCATTCGCCCGCTGAAGCATCTCCGCCATATCGACAATGTCTATCTCCTTATCCGTGACCTGCTTGATGCTGGCGTCGAGCATGATGCGGCAGAAGGGGCAGCCGATGGCGACAGTGTCGGCGCCAGTGGCGAGAAGCTCCTCGGCGCGGCGGTTACCGGGGCGTTGATCAGGCGGCTCTTCCATCCACATACGTCCACCGCCCGCGCCGCAACAGAGAGTTTTTTTGCCGCGCCTCGTGGGTTCTAGAAGGGCGCCTTTGCGGATGAGGGAGCGGGGAGCTTCGCTCTCATCATTGACGCGGCCCAAGTAGCACGGGTCGTGAAAAACGGTCTTGCTATCTTCTAAATCGATCCCATTCAACTTGCCTGAAGCCACCAGTTTTTGCAGGAGCTGGGTGTGGTGCAAGACCTCCATTTGGGGGCCGAATTGGTGGTACTCGTTCGCGAGGGTGTTGAAGCAGTGCGGGCACGCGGTGACGACTTTCTTGACCTTGTACCGCTCGAAAACCGACTGGTTGCGGCCCACCATGTCTTGGAAGGTGAACTCGTCGCCGGTGCGTCGAGCCGGGTCGCCCGTGCAAGCCTCTTCCTGACCTAAACAGGCGTACTTCACGCCCGCCTTAGTCAGAAGTTGCGCCATGGCTTTGGTGGTCTTGACCGCGCCCGGGTCGGTCGCGCCCGCACAGCCAACCCAAAAGAGGATGTCGAATTCAGGGTTCTCTCTAGCTAGAGGAACACCGAGTCCAGCCATCCAATCCTCGCGGGTATTAGCCGCTTGTCCCCAGGCGTTAGCCGTGGACTGAGTCTGCCTTAGCATCACCGCGGGGCCGCCGGAAAGCGCGCCTTCGCCGACAAGATTACGTCGGGCATCTACGATCAGATCAACGTGACGGATGAGGACTGGGCACGCCTCGACGCAGGCGTTACAAGTCGTGCATGCCCAGAGCGCTTCTTCACTGACGGCCTCGGCGACAGTAGCGCCGGTCTTGAGAGCACCATGGATATCAGCCACAACCTTCTGCGGGTTCAAGACCTTGCCCACGCCGTTGGCCGGGCAGACCTCGGTACAGCGACCGCAGCCCATGCAAGCATCGAGCGACATGAGGTGCCAGCGCGAGTAATGTTCGGCGAGCGAAACGCCTACGCGCTCGGTCGCTTCGACCTCCTCCATCGTCACCGGCTTGAGCTCGCCCATCGGCTGCTCGGGCCGACCGGCGGCGGTCAGGATGGCGAGCACGATGTGCTTCAGCCGCATGTGAGGCAGCATCGCCCAGAACGTGAAGAAGAGTACGACGTGCGCCCACCAGATCGCCACGTATGCTTCGTTTGAGACCGGAGGCAAGACCTTGGCGACGACATTCGAAACGAACGACCAATGATCGAACGCGGTTGGCGAGTTCTTAATGCGAGCGGCGGCGAGGACGTACCCACCGACACCTAACAGCCAAAGCAAAACGAGTGCCCAGGAATCGCGCCAGTCGTGCGCCATTTGGTGGAGTCGGAAGCCCCAGCGGCGACCCATCGCCCACGAGATACCGACAACAAAGAGCACGCCGAGGGCGTCGAAGGTCGCTTCGTAGATCAAATAGTAGTTGCCCTTGTGGAAGTTGGGCAGCCCAATCAGTGGCGAATAAGTGGCGATTGCCAGCAACGAAGTCGCGAGAAAAAGCGACAGGAACCCATAAAAGATGAGCAGGTGCATCGGTGCACCCGATTTGGGGCGGCTCGATCGCACTTTCTTCTGGCCGACAACATAGACGAGAATGTTTCGAACCCAGTCCCCAACTGAAGGCTTCCACTTGATCGGCTGGCCCTTCATCCAAAGTCGTGCCCGACCGGCAATCGCCCAGATCAGATAGCCCGTGCTGAGTACAACGAGGAGGTAGAAAACCCCTTTCGCCACGGGGCCTTGGTGCATGAATTCATGCCGCGTTGCCTCTTCGGCCAAGAACATCGTTGGACTGAACCGCACGCGCTCATGCTACCTTGCGATCATAATTCAGGCATTGCAACCCATTGTCGCCACAATTGAGTTCATCGGCGAATGCGCGATCATCGTGCAGCGCACATTGATGCGTCTCTTCTCGCGCCCCCTCGAGTCTGGCGAGTGGATCGGGCAGATGTCGTTTGTAGGGGTGAATAGCATCCCGATCGTAGTCATGACTACGCTCTTTTCTGGGGCGGTACTGGCTCTGTACGCGAGCGACGTCTTGCAGTTGTACGGGGCGGGCTCACTCACCGGTTCTTTGGTTGGCCTTGCCGTAACTCGAGAGATTGCGCCAGTCCTCGCCGGCATTATGGTGGCAGCTCGATGCGGCAGTTCGATGGCCGCCCAAATCGGCCAGATGGCAGTCACTGAGCAAGTGGATGCATTAACCTCTCTAAACGTAAACCCGATCAATTACTTGGTCATTCCGCGGTTTGTGGCTTGCGTTCTTGGCCTACCTATACTGTGCCTTGTCGGCTGCTACGCGGGCATACTCGGAGGGCTCTGGGTAAGTTCGTTCAGCGGGGTTCCCCAGGAGTCATTCATGAACTCGTTGCGGCAGTTTGTGCAACCATGGGATTTCATTGGCGGCATGATCAAGACTCTAGTTTTTGGCGTCATCGTGTCGGTAGTAGCCTGCCAGCAGGGCCTCCGGTGCCGAGATGGGGCAGTTGGTGTGGGCCGAGCCACTACGAATTCCGTCGTAATTGCGATGGTGCTGATTTACTTCGCAAATTTCCTGTTAGCGGCCGCACTGTATTGAGATTTTCGCCTCAAAGTTGAACCAATTTATGCCGATAGATTAATCGTGCACCTGGCTCGAATCGGCGTTGTGTTTGCCTCAGAAGATCCGTACTCGTCGTGGTATGGCGAGGCACTGGCTCACACCGGCCTCTTGTTCGAACCGATTACCGACTTTTCGTACGACAATCTCCTGAAGTACGACGCTGTTCTCTTGTGCGGTCACGGGAAATTCGATGACACCGAGATGCTCCACCGCTGGCTCGATGAGGGTCGGCGTACACTCGTCGTGAGCGGTGGTTCTTGGGGACTCGAGAAACTGCTAGGGCTTCAGGCCACCAATTCGCGCTTTACCAAAGGTGAAGTTCGAGCCGAGTCTTCGCCTTTGTGGCCGGAAGGCGAAAGAAGTGCGCTGTTTACCGGCGGCACGCGTACTAGGGCCGGGGCCGCCAAGACCCTGATCACAACGGCCGAGGGGCTTGTCGGCGTCAGCCAGCATGGATCAGCTTGGTTCGTGAGCCCCCACGTTGGTCAAACATTGGCCTTCTTTCAACTCGGCACGTCAGTCGAGACCCACGCTATCGGCCCAACCGATGGCTCAGCGAGCTGGGATTCAGGTCCACTGCGGGCTGAATTTGGCACGCGGTTAGAATTCAGTGAGCGGGAAGACAGTCTGTTCCTTACCCCCCACGCCGACATCATTCGAGAACTCTGGATACGCACGGTTTTGGCAGCGATCGGCTCAACTGGGAAGCGGACAGCCATTCTTTGGCACTTGCCCGGAACTGCCACCCACGGTGGAATCATCTCCTTGGATTGTGATGTTAGCAACCCATCGGTGCTTTTTCAAATCCACGCCGCGCTATCGATGACTGGCGCGAAAACGACCGTCCTCTCACGAGGTGCGTGCCTGCCACCGGAAGTTTATGCTTGGTTGCGGCAAATGGGCCATGAGGTCGGGCTGAGCTTTCACGAATCATGGAGGACCGAGAAGGCGAAGGTCGCGATTACCAGTCTCACCCGGATCGCCGGCGGCCAAGTATTCACGGCAAGCCTTGCCGATGGAGCTTGGAATGGCCTAATGCAGCCCTATGAGGCCCTGGCACAGTGCGGCGTCCATACTGTTCTCAGCAAAGGTGGGACCGAGCGCGGAACCTCCGGCTTTTTGTTTGGCACCTCGCATCCCTTCGTGGCAAAGCCGACTCCAGTGGTGGAAATCCCATACCAAACCTTTGACGGGCATCGCGACGAGCGCGTGATCGAGCCAGCGAAGCACCGCCACGGAATCTTGCACAGCATTATTCGCCTGTCGACCGTGCAGGATGAAACTGGGTTTTCGGAGCTAAAACGTTGGGCTTCGCTACTGCGGCAATCCGGGGCGGATTTCTTTACGGCAGAGCGACTGACCACGTTCGAGCGCGCACGCCGAGCGGCACGTGTCAGACGGGAACGTGATGGATCGTTCTTGATCGAGTCGGATAGTGCCCTAGGCACGATTACGGTTATGGTGCAAGGTCGAGATATCTCGGCCGAAGCCGGTCGCAAAGCCGCCCAGGTCGTTCGGCGCTATGGTCATGACTTCACGGCGCTTCCTCTGGAACTAGGTGAAAGCCGCTCCGGCTCGTTCCTGTTGACAGAAGATCGAAAGGCGGCCTAGGCCCACCCGAAGGAGCCGCCAATTTCTCGGCGAATACCGCGAAGCGCGAAAGCGTACTCCTCGAAGTCGTCGCTCAACTCACGAAAAATGGGAGCTTCTCGGTCGTGGGGCGGCATATCGAAGAGGCTGACCAGATGGTAGGACTCCTTTCCTTGCCGGGCAGGCTCATCGACCTCTTTCGCGATGTACTCAGGAAACAATCCGCTCCAGAAAAGTAGAAAGTCCCCGATGTGCCGATGGACTTGGCGCTCGCGCTCAAATGACTGGGCGTTCTGCGCAACATCGCCCTCAGGAAGCATTTCATTCAGCGTTTGCAGACGAACCCCGGCCGAATCGCGCAAAGCGAATAGTTGGTCGGTCCGCATGAATCGGATGAGCAGATCGGTGATGTACGCTTCGACAACCGGATCGACTCCGGGAACCTCTCGGCGGACAATCTCGGCAAAGAATTCGTTCAAAGACGGCAATTTGGGACCTCTATTAGCTGTTGTTCCGTGTTTTAGACGGGTTCGGTGGTAGTTTGGTGATGTTCGATTGGGACCAATTCCCAGACAGAAGCGTCAAACTATTGAAGCCAGCAATGATCCGATGCAACCGGTGCCAAACCCAGAATCCCGATGAAGCGAAGTTCTGCTTTAAGTGCGGTACCGCATTACCCAGTCCCGTCGCACCTGGGGCCACCGTTATCCAGCCGCCAAATTCGACCCAAAGGACATTGATCTTTGGCTTGCTTGCTACGGCGCTTCTCGTCGCTGGCCTCGCCATCGGCGCAAGCGGACTCTTCCAGTCGTGGAGCAAGGCGCCTCCTTCTGGAGTAACGGCAAAGCGCGCCGATGCGCCGCCGCCGTCCCTGCTAGAGATTCGCAAGGACGCTCCCTCGGGGGTGCTTCAGCGTGGCCAGAAGGGCATGCCGCTTGAGATTCGCGAGTGGCTCGAGCACCTAGAACGAACTGAGAAGCAACGGCGCGATCTTTCCCTCAGGCAGATCGGCTCGTTCATGGCGACCATGGCGACCCTTCAAGTGGCCGGAATTCAAGATGTACTCGGCGACCTCATGGGCGATGCGAGCGAGATTGAAGGCGACCAAAAGCCATCGAGCGCCGACAAGGTGCATGGAGAGGTGGAAGAAGCTCGAACTGCTTGGCGTAACCTGCGAGAACAGTTTGAGGCCAAACCTCCGCCCACTGAATGCGTTCCAATCCGGGCTAAGTATGAGGTCGCCCTTCGGGAAACGAGCGGCATGATGATGGATCTCATGAATGCCCTCGATCGCGCTATGAGCAGCAGCGACCCCGAGGAGATGAAGCAAGTGGTTTCGGAACTCACGGCAATGAAAGGCAAGAGTGCGCCTATTGATCAGGCAGGCGGCGAGACAGACGCGCTAGTCGCGGAAATTTGCCGCAAGTACGAAACGCCCAAGTGGTTCAGCATCGCCAGAGACATTGGCGGCGGCGGGATGATGGGTCTGTGAGATTCAACTCGGCTCTGGATCAACTGGCATATGCCATTCTCGCCGAGCTCCTTCGCGACTACCCACTTCCTAAACCACCAGCCATCGTCTGGCGGCGCTACCGCACCACCGCTGGAACCGCCGACTACAACACTTGGACAATCAACCTCAGCGCTGTCGTCCTAGACGACGAAGCCAAACTCGACTCTACGCTCCGCCACGAATATGCTCACCTCTTGACCTTTGCGCGATACGGCCCCAAGCATGGTCGCGGACATGGGCCTGCGTGGCGCTCGGTCATGCAAGAGATGGGGCAGACGCCCGACGTTCGACACTGTTACTCCGCCCAGCGCAACCAAAAGAGGCAGGTAGTGATCTACAAGTGCCTGCGATGCGGCGAGCACATTTCCCGTCACCGCCGCCTTCCCAGGCGTCGCAAGTACGCCCATATCAATTGCGGTGGCTTGATTCAATTTGTTGAAGTACAAGCCGCCTAAGCAAAACTATGAACAATTCATGACGTAGAACATTTCGTTGTGTGGATAGCCTCAGCGGAACGGTGCCGTGAAATGGACCAAATTGCGTCCAACGAGTACGGCGTTCCGGCGATGGTTCTCATGGAACGCGCGGGTATCGCGGTTTTCGAAGCGATCAAAGAGATGCTGCCTTGTCCAGGCCGCATCTTTGTTCTTTGTGGGAGAGGGAATAACGGCGGCGATGGCTTCGTCGTTGCTCGACTAGCTCACGAGGCTGGTTACGAAATCGAAGTCCTGGTCGCCGCTCGCGAATTGGAGCTTCGCGAAGATGCACGCACTCAACTCGCAATCAGCCGCGCGCAGGGTGTGCAGCCGACATTCGTCGACGATCCATGCTGGCACCGGCGACTCGACTGCCTCGGCGCCTTTGACCTCGTGGTCGACGCACTTTTGGGGACGGGCGCCCGCGGAGAAATCGCGGGACATATTGCAGAAGCGATTCAAGCCATTAATCGAAGCGGCGTGCCCGCCATCAGCGTCGACATACCCAGCGGCATCGAAACCGACACCGGCGAAGACTTGGGGGAAAGCGTTTGGGCACTGCGCACGATCACTTTCGGGGTGCCAAAACCATTTCTCTTTCAGGGCATTGGAATGGAGCATGCGGGGTACTGGACAGTCGCCGATATTGGCTACCCATCGGCCGTCCTTCAAACGCCGACCGATGCTCGACTCATCGATGAAGATTGGGTCGCCGACGTGATTCCAGCGCGAATGCGAACCGGGCACAAGAGAGACAACGGGCACGTCCTCATCATTGCCGGAAGCCATACGATGCCCGGTGCCGCGGCTCTCGCCTGCCGGGGAGCCTTGCGATCCGGTGCTGGCCTCGTGACGCTGGCCTCGGTCCAAAGCACTTGCGACATCGTTAGCTCTCAGCTTCCCGAGATCATCCGGATACCACTGCCCGACACCGACGGATTTCTGAATCGAGATGCCGCTATCGCTCTGCGCGGCGTCGAAGCAGACGGCGCAGTCATTGGGCCCGGATTGGGCCAAGCAGAACCCGTCCGAGAATTCCTGTCCGAGCTCTTTGCCACTTGGAACATTCCCAGTTGCGTGGATGCTGATGCCCTAAACGCTATCGCCGCTGGCGTCGCTCCTCCCAAATCGCCGTGCGTGATGACTCCGCACCCCGGCGAGATGGGGCGACTCCTCGGATGTAGCGTCGCCGAGATTCAAAGCGACCGTTTCCGAACAGTCTCCGAGGCCGCCGAAAAGTTCGGGGCGACCGTCGTCCTCAAAGGCCCGCACACGATTGTCGGCTTGCTTGGCAAGCCACTCAGCGTCAACCCAACCGGAAATAGCGGCATGGCGTCGGCTGGTATGGGCGACGTCCTCAGCGGACTCATCGGCACCATGCTCGCCCAGGATCTTCCGCCTTATTGCGGAGCGATGGCGGCGATTTATTGGCATGGCCTTGCCGCCGATATTTGTCAAGAGGTCATCGGCCAAGTCGGCTATCTCGCCTCCGATGTCGCCGACTCGTTACCGGCGGCCCGTGCTAAGCTAACGTCGTCATGCGAAGCCCGTTCGCGCGTGCGATCCTTGCCCTTTCCCTGTTCCTATTCAGCTTCGTAGCCCTTGCCCAGGTAAAGGTCGCCTTTCCCGGAGTTGGTGAATGGGAAGCGTGGATCGGCCCCGGCTCACCCGGCGGAAAATCCACATTCAAATCGAAAGGCGAGACCGTTCAATTGCCCCTCGCTGGTACCAACAACGAGGACTTGGTGAACGCCTATGACGGCTCGACAGGCAATCAGGCAAGCAAGAAGCTCGATGACATCGACGACGTTTGGCGAGTGACCACGGGTGAATTCAAGTCGGTTGCCTCGATCTATGTCGAGGTCACCCATAAAGGAGCACCAGTCGCGGCCGCCAATGTCAGCCTAAAGAGCAAAGCCCGTACTCAACAGATTCTCCTTACGCCCTCACAAAAAGGAAGACTCAACTTCAAGAACGTAGTCGCAGGGCCCATCGAAATCACCGTTTCCACTTCTAAAGACGGCAAACCTGTGAGCATCCCCAAGCAAGTCTTCGACCTCAATCTGACCCGAGAGCAGAAGGAGCCGGTTTTTCGAATCGCCGTCGCCGAAGACGTCGACACGGTTACGGCGGCAGCCACCACCAAAGAACCAACCGCGCCAAAACCCGGCGAAGTCACCACGCCGTTCTTCCGCATCCTACAGATGCTGCTCGGACTTGGTGCCATCGCGGCCATCGTCTATTTGGTTTGGAAGTTCCTTCCCGGCGCGAAGCCCAAGATCGATGAACAACTCGGCAAACTTGGCGTTCAAATCCCCGAAGATCAGCCCGTGGACCCCGATCCGCCCGCCGCTCCGGCCCCCGCGCCAGCTCCGGTAGAGCAGATCATTCTCGACAATAGCGCTCCGGCCCCGGCTCCGGTCCACAGCATTTCGGAGCCCACTCTAGTTGGCCCTGCCGGAAGGCTCGAAATCCCCGAAGGCACCTCACTCCTCACTCGAGAAGAATCCGATGGGCTCTACATCGCCTCCACAACCGTCAGCCGCAAACACGCCGAGCTCATTAGAAACCAAAACTTGATCATCCTGCGCGACCTTGGCAGCACCAACGGCACATTTGTGAACGGCGAGCGAATCACCGCCGACACGACCCTCAAAAACGGCGACCGAGTTCAGTTCGGCGACGTCCAGTTTGTCGTGGAGGGAATCTAGTTGTATCGCGCCATGGTGCTGGCCATCGCCGGCCTCGCCGGTGGCGCGCTTGCTTTCTTCATCCGCGAGCCGTTCGTCCCGCCGCTCTCGGATTTCGTCAGTTACCGGTCATGGGAAACGTTTACCGGCCTCGCCCTTGGCGCGCTGATCGGGCTCTTTCTTGGTCTCGTTTCGGGTTACTTTCAAGGCTCGACGAAGCACATGACGAAGGGCGCCCTGCTTGGCGGCATGATTGGTGCCGCGGCGGGCTCGGTCGGCATCGGATTCGGCAATGTCCTTTACGGCATCACCGGCATCCGCTTCCTGGGGTGGGCGATCATGGGCGGCGTCATCGGCCTCGCCGAGGGCGCGGTGGGCATGAGCTGGAAGCGCGCCTACTACGGCCTCATCGGTGGGATTCTCGGCGGTGCGTTAGGAGGCTTTCTCTTCGATGTCGTCGGCACCCTTTTCGGCCCCACGTTGGTCTCGATGCAGCGCGCCGAGCAGGCCGAAATCGGCACGATCCCCCGCGCGATTGGGTTCAGCGTGACCGGTCTTGGCATCGGTCTCCTCATTGGTGTCGTCGAAGCGATCGCCCGCAAGGCTTGGGTCCGCCTTGTTCTCGGTCGTAATGAAGGCAAAGATTGGCCCATCGACGCCGCCCAGACCTTTCTCGGCCGCGCCGAAGATGCCCACGTCCCCTTGCGCGGCGACATGAACGTGGCGCCCTTCCACGCCTGCATCCGCAAGGAGGGCCCAGGCTGGATGATCTACGACATGCAAACGCCCATCGGCATCGCGGTCAACGGCCAACCAACCCGCCAAGCCACTCTCAATCATGGCGACACGTTCCAGATCGGCACGTACACATTGCAATTTATGCTCAAAGGCGCGCCATCTCCAATTGCCGCACCCTACACCCCAAACCCCGCACCCCAATCAGCCACCCCAAACCCCACCGTCCAACAAGCCCCAATACCCCACACCCCATCCCCCACACCCCAATTGGTCGCCACCTCCGGCCCCCTCGCCGGCCAATCATTCCCGATCCACGGCGCGATCGAGGTCGGCCGAGAGTCCGGCCCCATCCCGCTCGGCTTCGACGCTCAAGTCTCCCGCCGCCACGCCCGCATCGAGGCCACGCCGCAAGGCATCCAAGTCACCGACCTCGGCTCCACGAACGGAACCCAAGTCAACGGCGTCCCCATACAAAGCCAAATCGCAAAAACCGGCGAGACCATCACCATCGGTCACACGATTTTTCGGGTTGAGTAGAGGCCCAAGCTCGCATGTGCAACCCTTACTGCGCCGTCGATTTACGAGTCGGGGCCGAAGTCATCCAGAGCTTAATAACTAACCTTAAGAAAGTCAAAATCTGACGACCCACACAGCAAATTTCCTGTTATAGTAGGTTTTATGAAGGTTATCGCCGCAATTGCATTGGGCCTCGGCCTTGCCATAGCAATGGCGGTCACATTCAACTACTACGTGCCGTTTTTGCCAATGTGCTCTAGTGGGCAATGCCAGAGAACCTTTACTGCTCCAGGCAGCCACTTTTCGGTGTGCCTATAAGTGCGCTAGGTGTCTTCTTCTGGATTCTCCAAGTAGGGTTACTATCGAATCCTCGTGCTGGAGCTTCGAATAGCCAGTTCGCGCTAACTTTAGCCGGGTTCATTGGGACGGTGTGGCTCCTCGCCTACAGCCACCTCGAACTCAAGACACTCTGCTTCTTTTGCGCATGGCATGCTGTTACCGTTTTTGTTTTCGCCTTCGCTAGTTTTAAGGGTGGGCTTAAAGACGGTGGGTTTTGGCGTATACCGACGGTCAGCGTCGCTACCGTTCTATTTCTGTCAGGGTTTGCATTTGCTGGAAGAAACTTTCTTTTCAACACCCGACCCGAGCCAATCGCTATTACTTCTGCAGACTTCGGCCAGCTAGCGAATCGAATGCAGTGGAACGAGGGTGACACTCTCATCTTTTCCAACCCTAATTGCGGTGGTTGTAAGCCGATCCTCAAGCATGTTTCGACGATGACCACAAAGGGTGTCGATACCATTCAGGTGTTGACTGTGCCGCTATCCAGGAAAGCTGAAGAGCGCGACATGCTCGTGAAGGCTGGCTATTCAGCTAAAGAACTAGCCCAGAGCCGCGACGCATTTCTTGCGCTTGGGCTCAAGGAGACGCCCACGATCATACGCGTTACCAATGGGATGCCGTTGCGGCTCAGCGTGTTACAGTTTGTATGGGAAGCAACCATACAGAAATAGGAAAAATGAAATGAAACATAAATATATCTCTAGTTCACTGTCAGCACTCGCGCTTTTGGGCGCTGTTGTTGCCGTTACCATGTTGAGCCAACAGGCGTCTGCATCTGAGACGGGCGGATGTTTCTGGAACACTAATGAGCAAGGACAGACCTATTGCCACCGGGACAAGTTTGCCTGTCCGCCGACTACCAGCCATTGCAACAGTGCCTGCGCATGCGTCGCAGACAACGACCCAGGCTAGGTTGCCGTACGAGAGGTACTCCGAAGTATGAAGTTCATTGAATCATCATTAGCCATGGTTTTGGCTCAGTTCGCATACGGAGATAAGCCATTGCGAATGATTTCGGAGTACCTCCCGGCAGAAGAGGAGATTGGTGTTCACCCAGATATCCTCGCGGCCCCAGCGTTGAGCAACGACTTCCCCGCGATAGACCAACCCACCTTGAGATGGCTCTATCCGACAAAGATCAGTGACGACAAGTTACTGGTTCCAATCCGTCAGACAAAGCCCCTTACCCAGCAAGGAGATGAATGGCCAGATTGGTTCAAGTCGCTGAACGCAGAGCCACCACCCGACACGCCAGCGTGGGCTCAACTTGCTCTCCAGAAGGGGCGCATTTTCGGTCAACTGAACGCCATAGGAGATTCGCTTTGGATTACCTATAATGACGAGGAGGCTTCTTCGATTCAGAGGGCCGGTCTGACATTTACGGACAATCAACTAATCGGCAAAATGTATGGCTCAATCCGACTTCTGCCCGCAGCGCTGGAGCTAAGCGTGAGCCTGATCAGCGATGGATCGCCCCAGCGGCGGAGTGTTTCGTTGCCTGCTTTTAATGCCCCGAAAAGTGCAGCCGAACTCTTGTGGTTGAAAAGGTTGGAGCCACTTCGTCAAGCAAACTTCTGGCAAAGCCTTAAGGATGAAGGCCGACTGATTCGGCTCTTCGAGCAAGATAGCGATTTAGAGATGGCCCAAACCACGGAGATTAGGGCTTCTCTTGCGACCGACTATTCCAATTGGCAAACCGAGTTCTGCAAGACGCTTGGCCCAAAGAGCATTGCGAGCCTTTCGCCAATCGAGGCCCTCCGATTGGTCGAATCGGCACCAAAAGTGCCTTGGAGCCTCCAACCAGAACTGCGGCAGTCTCCAACTGGAACATTGCTCCGTGCCATGAACACAGGCTGGCGGGCCGAACTCAACGTCCTGAGAGCACTGAGCCTCGAGAGGGAGCCCGGCGTGCTTTCACCCACGGTTCGAGGCGAGATGGCGCAATTGACTGCAGAGTCAGATTTTGTGGATCAATTCGTCGAACCGGTAATGGCGTTGGAGGGCCTCTCCAGAGGCTTCTCGACTCAGCGAAGATCGGCTTCTACCATGCGGGTGCTCGCACTGTACAAAGGTCAAATCGGGCGGCATGGTGCTCAGGCGTTGCTACAAAATTCCGGGCTACTGAACACCTTCATGCTCGTCGCCGCGAGTACGAAAAATTCCAGCGGAAAAGCAGTCATCGGCTCTAGTGTCTGTGCTCTACACGCTCCCTCAAGCCTTCAATTAGTGGAGATCAGCAGAGCCACGAGCTCAAAGATTGCGTTCATCGGTGGGAACGAGAGACTTCCCTTTACGTATCGCAGTTCGCCCAGTTCACCAAAGTCCTTTGGCCTAACGCTTGCCGAAATCATGTGGAAGGAACTCCGCATCGACAACTTTGCCCTGCTGAGCGACCTTGAGGTCAGCGTTGGGGATCCGGCTCAGATCACAATTGATCTCCACTTTCCTACTGGCATTGCATCGTCTTCCTTTGTCGAATCGCCCTTCAAGTTGGCCCCCGTAAAGCTGGGCAGCTTGCCATTAGCCGTGCGATCCGAGATTCAATCAGCGTTTGATCGAGAAGTCGCCAGACTGAAAAAAGAACCGACTACGGTTCCGTAATCACCCAACTGCAACCCATCGAGCGCTAAATCCGTCCCGTTGAATGGCATGAACATTCTGCTGATGATTCTCGCGATTGTGGTTGGCATCGCATCGCTCTGGTGCACGATCCTCGTTTTGATCGACATGTTCCAGGATGAGATTTGGAAGGGCCTCGTGGGGCTGCTGTGCGGGTTGTACTGGCTTTACTACGCAATCTTCGAATACGACCACGAAAACAAGTGGATAATCGTCCTCACCGCGCTCGCCGGCGGAGCCATCGCGTCGCTCTTAATGAGCATGGCAACGTAGAATTCAAATGCGTGGCTGACCTATGGGCCGTGCGACAGGGCTCCGAATGCTTGTTAGAATTGGGAAATGAGGAAGAAGTGGATGAAGGCTGCCATTTGGGCGGTGGTACTGGGCTTGCCCATTCTTTGGTTCAAGTTGACGACGCCCCTCACTCCATACGACGACGAACCTTTCAACAGTGATGCCTGGACTGCGGCGACCGATTGTCAGGTTGGCTGCGTTCGTGGGAAGATGGTTTACAACCTGCAGGATCGTTACTTGAAGGCCGGCATGTCCAAGCGCGAGGTCGTCAAAATCCTTGGGCCTGCGAACCCAAGCTCTGGGCCAAAACCAAGAAATAACCACTCGATCGTCAACTATTTGATCGGCAATTGGTCCGGGATGAAGATTGACTCCGATTTTCTAGCAATCGAGTTTGATGAGAACCAAAGACTGGTTCAAAGCTGGATGTGGCAAAGCTAGGGCCCTCTCGCCCATCAGCCATCGACCATCAGCCATAGACCATCGACCGCAGACCATGTAACAATAGGCAAAGCCCAATCCTCATGTCAGCATTCGATCCCAACAAGACGGCCGCGTTTGATCCCAACCGAACCATGGTCACACCAGCGGACATGAACCGCACCCAGGCCATGCCCGCCGGCCCCGGCTTCGACCCAAACCGAACCGCCGCCATCACCGGCCTCGTCATCCCGCCCGGAGTCGTCGCCGAAGTCATTCCATCCCGCACCGCGAGCATGGCAAACGGCCCCTCGCGAGAGCAATTCCTCCTCGAAATCAAGGCAGCCGGCACCGAAGCCCCGCTCCCGGGAATCGCAGCCAACGCCCCGCGCACGCCGCTCAACCTTTGCCTCGTCCTCGACCGCAGCGGCAGCATGGAAGGCGCGCCCCTCGAGTATGCCAAGCAGGCCTGCGCCTACGTCGTTGATCTCCTCGGGCCAAACGACGTCCTCAGCATCGTCACTTTTGAAGAGGTCGTTGACCTCCTCATGCCCCCGCAAAGGGTCACCAGCAAAGAGGAAATCAAGGCCGGAATCAACCGCCTCACCGTCGGCAACACCACCAACCTGTACGACGGCATGGCGATGGCCCTTGCCCAAATCACCCAAACCCAAGACCCCGGACGCGCCACCCGCATGGTCGTCCTCAGCGACGGCGACCCCACCTCCGGCATCAAGGACCATCATTCCCTCGTCTCCTTCGCAGGCGATATCAAGGCGCGCGGAGTCACCATCACCTTCCTCGGATTCGGCCCCGATTACAACGAAGAACTCCTCGCCGGAATGGCCCGCAAGAGCGGCGGCAATTACGCCTATATCCCCCGGCCCGAACTCATCCCCGAGGTCTTCCGCCTTGAGGTGGACCGCATGATGAACGTCGCCGCGACCAACCTCCAGCTCGACATGAAGCTCGCCCGATGGGCCTCATTGCGCGGCGCCACCGGCCTCACGCCCCTCCCCAGCGGCCCCGAGTTCACGATGTCCCTGGCCGACCTCGAGCGCGGCGAAGTCATTCAAACCGTCTTCGATGTCGAGTTCCCCAACCATCCCCTGGGCCATTACCGCGTCATGGGCGGCCGCCTTTCTTACACCGATGCCATGACCGGCACCCTCGTCACCACCGAAATTGATTTCGAGATGGAGTTCACGGCCGATTCCGCGCGCTATTCCGTGCCCGCGAACCCGGTCGTCACTCAAGTGGCCCAAGTCGCCGCCGCCTCCCGCGAAGTCGAAAAGACGATCATGGGCCTGCGCACCGGCCAATTTTCGACGACGCAAGCCCTAGGCGAACTCCAAAAGACGCAAATGCTCCTTCTCTCCGAAGGCCGCACCCAAGACGCCCAAGAAGTCACCATCGCGATGCGCGCCCTGCAAGGCGGCGACACCTCCGCCGCCCAAAAGACCCTGATGGGCACGGTTGTGCACTTGGATCAAGGCAAAAAGAGCGGGGATTAGCCGAGTTTTCGTCCGAAGAATTCCTCATTCCTAATTCCTAATTCCAAATTGGTTTAGAACAATTCCTAATTCCTAACTCCCAATTCCTAATTAGGGGTGTTCCCTACATTCCTCCATTTTGTACAAGCTTCGAATGAAGTTTGAATTCTCTTGCGTTGGCCGAAGGATATCTGTCAATATTGCGACAATGTCCGAATCAACAGAGCCAAAAGACAATAATTCCTGTCCGCCCGAACCATCTCCACCTTCGGAGCCCGCAGTTTTCCCCGGGCTCGACCGTTTTAGCGAGAAGACAGTTCACATCAATGATGTGCCATTGACACCTCCGCCGCCACCTCAAGATTCCGCCGACGAAAAATAAATGCCCGACTTCCTGGCAGACCTTAAGCCGGAAAACATCCGGGCTTTTGCCCTGTTCTTTCTATTAGGCTTTGTCTTCCGGTCTGTCGAGCGTGGCGTACGGGGCGCACCAAAGGAAGAAGAAATACGCACTGCCATCATGGCAGTAGTCTGGAGCATCGTTTTGTCGGCGGCGCTACCTGTGGTGTCGCGGCCCCAACCTTCATGGGTTACATCCGAGTATCAGACTCCAGTTGAACTGGCTAGCCTCATTCTTTACGCAGCCCTAGTCGGTTTTGTTTGGGCACTCTTGCGCCCGAGCACGTTCGGTTTTCTAGAAGATAGGAAGAGCAACCTTAAGAAGTGGGCGAAGAAAAGTTGGTGGAAATGGCTATGTCCAATTCTCGATTCAGAGCTCCACTTTAGGGCGAAAGAACAATGCGCAATCGGATTTCTTAAATCTGTTGATGGGGCGACGCGGGTCAGGGTTACTCTTAAATCCGGAAAGACTTACTGCGGATGCGTTGTAGCGCATGACTCGTCTTCCGAACCGGCCCATCCCATCTACTTGATTCTTGTTCATCTCATGTACCTCGACGATGGTTGGCGCGAGCTTCCTCATCTTAGTAGCATGCTCGTCAGGCTGGAGGATGTGGAAGCCATTGCAATCATGGAACCCGCTCCCATCCAGCCAGTGGCTGAACCTGTCAGCAATGAAAGTCCCTCTAAACAGATTGAAAGTGGTGTACCCGAAGCAGGGACTCGCACTTCCTTCTCTTCTCGCATTAACCGCAAGCAATTCCTGTTAACGCTGGCCGTTGTTGGCCTTAGCCTCATCGCTTGGTTCTTCATCAAACAGCGTTAGATTTAGCTAGGGCAGTGGTGTCTTGGGATTGCCATTCCCCACCTCAATCCAAACCGGACTCAAACTGCTTGCCATTTGCCTCCATCAGTGTGTCCCTTCCCGCCTTGCAAACGAATCGGAAGTTGCACATGGCGCAGAATACTTTCACCGGTTTTGGCGGGAAGTCCTCGCGGTCTGCTTTCCAAACATTTCTCTTCCAGTTGCCTTCGCCTATTTTCTCCTTGGTAAGTAGCGAAGTCTCTTTCAAGTAGTGCTCGTCTACTCCCCTCTTGACCTCGTCAATTTCCTCCTGGGTCACTAAGTTCGGTGCCCAATCCTCTCCAGGCTTGAGGAAGAAGGGTTGGACGGCGACATCATCACCCTTTGCAACTGGCAAAGCCATGGAGTACGCACCGATTTGCTTAATCCCCTCGTGGACAGACCTCGCAGTTTTCTTGCCCGTCTTCCAGTCGATGATGTACCAAGTCTTGCCGTGCTTCAAAGCTACATCGTATGGTGTATAGACCTGGAGGCCCTTCGTGGCAGGGGCGAATCCAAGGTCTACGCTCGCAGTGACGTGCACGGGGTCCTGTGCGCTGTTAGCGATGGGCAGCCAATCGTGCCGACTGGTAGTTTTCAGAAACTTCAGCGCCTCTGATTCCCAGAACGCCTCAATGCCTTCGAGCATAGTAGCCTTGCCAGCGCTTTCTGGAACCTCACTTGAACCGCCTTCCAAATGATGCATCATCACTGACTCGTGGTTATCCGGCGACAGCCCCTTTCGTACTCGGTCAGCTAACCGCAGGCTTGTCTCCATCTGCTCGTCCCAATGACGGATGGCATGAGGAGTCAAATCGCCAATGTCTCGTCCATTCTCTTGGTAATGTCTGAGCGCTAGCCCAACGAAATAGTGGACAGTGTCTCCGATGAGCAGCGGGATAGTTCGCGCCCTTTTGAAGAACGCGTACAAGTTCTGCTTGGGCTCGCCCCACAGATAGTAGGCGTAGAAGAACTGCCGTGGACACCTCTCCAGTACCCGTTGGCGCGACCAACTCCAACTAATCTTCTTGCAGTGGCCCATGCATAGCCTCCAAGACTTGAGCGACTTCCAGGAAGTCCTTTGGTCTAACCCGTGTCGGAATGTCCGGTGTCGACCTGCCTGAAGACTCCCAGTAAGTCTTGCTTCTTTGATGGACAGTTCTGGCAGCCAAGGCCCACAGCATCTTCAGGTTTCCGGCGTTTTGTCTGCCGTCGAAGCGGTAGCAATACTCATCGAGATAGCCCTGAATATGCTCATGGCTGAAAGACCCTTGGTGGCAGCCATTAACGATTCGCTTTACAAGGCTGAATACTCGGTGTATGCGCGGCAAGTGAATCTCAACAATCTTCTTCCCACCTTTGCCTTTGAGGGCCTTTCCTCTGGTGTTCGTAGTCGGAATCGGGTCGCTCATCAATCCAGGCAGTTTGCGGTAGACCATGGCGCCATCAGCGAAAACCATTGAGCCCGGCTCTATCATCGCGCTTACGAACGACTTGATGTGCTTTCCTTTGTTGCTTGGCAGCACTCTTAGCCGTGCTCTACCACTCCCGGCTCCGCGGCATTCTACTGCGCCGACTATCACGACTTTGCCAGGGTCACCCCATCCTCTAAGGCCAGAACCCTCTTTGCGACCGCCAATTAACATCTCGTCGCATTCAATCTTGCCGCTAAGTCGTGGTCGCGAATCTATCGCCGCTCCCATAACTCGTCGAAGTTCGCGAAGCCAGCGAAGAGTAGTTCTGTTGCTCCCATATCCGAGGCGTCTCTGCATCTCTAGCGCGCTGACGCCCTGTTTTGACGTCACCATGTGAAACATAGTCAGAAACCAGTCTTTCAAAGGCTTCCTCGAGTTGTGAAAGAGCGTTCCGGCACGAAGCGAAGTCTCCCTGCGGCAGTTTCGGTTCGAGCAGACCCATTCGTCTCTGTTTGAGCGGCGCCATGACTGAGTACCTCCGCATGCGGGGCATACGAAACCCCTTGGCCACTTTAGAGAGATGAGGTATTCGCGGCAAGCCTCTTCGCTTCCAAACCTCTCGTGGAACTCTGGCTCCGTCCTCGGCAGGCTCTGAAACACAGCGGCTACCACGCCGGCCCCCTCTCGCAGAGCGGGCAGCGAGCGGCGAACGCTCGGCTGTCAATCCAGTCGCGTATAGCTTTTAGGTCGGATAAGTCCGCCTTGAACTCGTAAGTGACTTTGCCATTAGGCTCCGGAAAACCTATGCATTTCTGGGCAAACGGTAAGGCGTCAATCGCGTACCTCACCTGATTCCTCCTAGACCACTCTTCCTCGCCGTCGATTTGAAGTGCGAACTGGATGTGTGCCTCCTGGCCATCCTGTTCCCACGCGATGTCGTGCCACATGTATTCAATTTCCTGTGCTCCTTGGAGTTCAAGCCCTGCGGTCCTAACCGCCACCTCAACTTTGAGAACTCGCTCGACCAGGTCGAGAGCGAACTCTGCCTCAGCGTTCACGCGTGTCTCCCACTATAGTTATCGCAACTCGCCGACCGGAATCGACCGGCCGCGCTGCGGGATACCACGATGAAAGGGCTCATACGTCACTCCTTGACTATCTAAGGCCCATCCAAGGCCCCGATATAAGATACGCGGCCTTTTTGTCAAAACAACAGAGAGCTTTACTGGGTTTCTCTTGTGCTCTTCCGGTCAGAGTCGTCGATTCCGGACGTGAAGACGGCGTGCGGGTCCTTGTTCAAGGCGGAAGCCAAGGTGCGGGCGGTCTTGGGTCTTGGCCGCGACCAGCCAAGTTCAAGGGACTTAATAGTGGCCTCGGAAACATCGCTGAAGTGTCTAGTGTCCGTGAGGGCAAGGCGGCTGGTCATTTCGCAGAGTTCTCGCCGAGACAGGCAGGCGCTCATGCGCGCTACTTTGAGCTGATTTGGGAAGCGACCCGTTACCTTCTCATTTGGCACTAGCTTTCAGATTCCACAGTTGACATCAGCGCGACTTCCCGAGCAGCAATCATAACCGAGAGATTTGCTATTCGCTTCCTTTCCTCCCGCTCGGCATCCTCGCTAACCTGTTCATCATGCTCCGACGTTTCGTCCTGTTCAGCTCCCGCTTGCTGCTGGTCCTGATACATTAAGAGGCTATGCATGCAAAGCCATATCTCGTAGCGGCTAGTGAAGGACGATGCGAGACTCGTGTCTCTAGTTTCCAGACCGAATACTTTTGCCGAGTACGGGGGAAAGTCGGCGTTGTAGTAAATCATCAGTGTTCCATCACTGACCTCAGCAACTGACGCCACAACCGATGGGTCTTCGGGCCATCCCAATCGAATCCAGTTTTCGTCTTGGCTAAATACTGGCACAGGCTCAAATGGGGGGAGGTTCACTCGACGGTCAGAACCGCGCGCTTGAGGTTGAGCTACAACTTCGTAGCTTTTGCTAGCAGACAAACTTGGATGGCCCGTCCGCTGCAACTCGACTCGTAAGTCTCCCGTCTCACCCTGTGCAGTTCCCTCTTCACATAGGAATCCCACTCTCATGCGCCCACCACGTAGCGCGGTTTGGCCCACCACACGGATTCCTGGTCCAAGGGTCATTACTTGAATTCTCGACCGGCTGGGGTCTGCGCTGTAGTAATTATCATTCGCATCAGTTTCGATACGTAGATATCGTCGCTGTCCGGCGTAAAATGTCACAGGGTCTTCCTCGATGGCAAATCGTAGGAAGGTTGGGGGTTCAGCAATCTCAATTGGCGGCAAGGGGGGACGTGGAGGCCGAGGACGACGTTCGACCGTCGGTCTGGCGTTACCATCTTCTTCGGACACCGTCCCTCCTGCTCGAGCTACGTCAAGGCCCTGGAGCCTTAGTAACTTGGCGACTTCATCGCGCATTCTTGCCAGGGCGGATTCATCTTGCTCGCGACGAGAATCATCCTTCGCCTCTCGGTTTAGTCGCTCCAACTCAGGGTCGCTTTTTAGCACTGACACAAGTTCTTGAAGAAGCAAATTGCGCACGGCGCCACGTCGGGCTTCTTCACGATTCGAAACAAACAGCGCCCTCTTGGCCCCAGGCGTGAGACCATCGCAGTCGATATGGCAGATTAGGCGAGAAGCTAAAAATGGTAGCTCTGCATCTTTTCGAATAACCTGGACGCTGAACTCGGCATGATTCTGCCCGTTACTAGTAAGGATGATTGGTCGCCTATCGCTAACAAAGGATGCTGACGGTCGCTTATTCTCCTTGCTAGGTGACGGAAGCACCCAGTATTCAATACCTACTCGACCAAACGCGCCTAGGTCTGCATAGAACATCGGCATGTTGTGGTCGAGTGATGGACCCCGACTTGATTCGTCGCCCTCATCAACAGCGCCATTTAGGGCGTTCCTACTGCCTTTGATTACGCGGTTCCATCCGTGCAGCTTGTTTTCAAGCCACACGGGCATCACAGGGTCGAAAAGAACCATGTTTAGGAGCCCGTAAATAGAGTTAGGACCAATCGGCGAATTGTAGGCATCGAGGTCATAACCAAAGTGCCTACAAAGCGTCCCTTGCGAAAAGTTCTCGGTGGGAATACTCGCTTCTAGGACACCCTGCAGAGTCCCGAGATAAACATAGTGTCCAGTCTTAAACTCTTCTGGAGGAAGGTCGAGATACTTAGCCACAGTAAAGCCAACTGGTCCATTATCGTCGCTTCTGCTTGCGATGAGACAGAGTTTGCTTGCAGCAAGCGTGCTCGAACCGCCCTGTCCAAACGTGCCAGCAAGGTAATGCTTTTGCAGTTTGTTATCCTCGCTTAGGCTCAGGATGGTGTTGGGCATATTTCCAGGCTCAATTCCCGAACCATAGTCCCTGACACTAACAAGGCGTGACTCGCGCCCCTCACCCTCTTCCAAAACAAGGGTTACCCTCTGTGCAAGGACTCGGCGCTGGGTTGCAGACATAGCGCTCAGACCATTAGTAGGGATACCTAGCCAAGCAAGCCCTGCCTCCTTGGGCGAAGAGCAATCTGGCATCCCACCATGATTAGAGTGCTCCAACTCGAGGATTGCATCTATGCCATTGGTAGCCCTCTCCACTAGGGAGCGTCCAGTATCGCCAGACGCCTCGATAGTGCCTCGATTGTTGCGTCGACCAAATGGGTGCCAGACAATCTCGTTCGAGTTTTCGAAGGCTGTTACCGCGGCCGTTGCTTCATCGAGTGACCGCGCCGATAAGAGCGCAAGAAGTAGTTCTGCTGTCGTCAATTTCTACAAGCTTATCACTAAATCTTCCCATTGAGCCAGCAATGTAATCCTCGTCTAGCTCAACGCTAATCCATTGGCGTCCTAGACGCTCAGCAGTGGCCCCGGTCGTGTTACTGCCTCCAAATGGGTCTAGCACCAAATCACCGGGGTCCGTGAGAAACTTGATGAAGAATTCCGGCAACTCATAGGCCATCCGGGCAGGATGCAGAGGTAAGTTATGTTCCGCGCAATAGCGCAGATACTCGTCTGTCCCCCTTGTATTCGCCACTCTCAGGACGTTGCCCGGAATGGCACCCCCATTGTCGTTGAGAAAGGACGTTTCATTTATCGCAAACTCGGAGGGACGCTTTCCAGAATTATAGGCCCCCGTCTTCAGCAAGTGTTTCATCGCGTCGCTATACTCCGTAAGTACGTTCCGGTTGTTAGCCTTTGGCTTGGCGGTTGGCGACATCCACCAGACGTTGGTGTAGGAATCCTTGACTCGAATGCGTTGGACGGTCACCCACTCCGCTGGTGAAGGCAGGCGCGCGGGATTGTAAGCGATGAACTGTTGACAGAGCTTTAAGCGGCCCTTTTGCTTGAATTTGATGAGCGTCTCCAGTGCGAGGGTCGACATGACTGGTGAGCCTTGCTCCCAGGCGTTCCCGAGTTCAATGACAATTGAACCAGTCGGCGTGAGTAGCTCTTTCCATTTCGGCGCAAAACTAGCTATCCAATTCAAGTACTCTTCGCCTTGAAGGTTCCCGTACTTCTTTTTGCGGTTTAGAGGAAAGGGAGGCGAGGTGAAAATCAACTGAACCTTGCCCCTGAGTTTCTCGAACTCGGCCGTCTGTATGACCTCCTCCGACTTGCCTTGAACCATCATGCCAAGCTCAGTGCGGTACGAAGGCACGATGCCCGGCAACAGCAAGCACGTTGGATTATGCTGAATGTCGGTTTGGGGAGGCATTAGGAGCGATTATAGCGTTGTGAGCTCTTGGAGAGCTGGGCCTTTAGTAAGGACTTGCTATGGGAGCATATTGGTGCAGTGCCTGTTAGAACTTGCCACGCCCATTGCAGGTTGAGCAGGTCGCATATCCCGCGCCGTAGCAGTTCGTGCATACGGTCTCGGGGTAATTACCCGCGGGGTCATTTTGAGAATTGGCTCCGAGCAACCGTGGCACCCTACCAGTCCCAGAGCAATATGAGCAGCTCGACCGTCCAGACCCACTGCAACTAATACATGACCTAACGTCATCTGCAGATGGCGCCCATGTGCCGGGCCGAATGGGCGATGTTGGTGCTGATTGCTGCCGCAGTGCTGGTTGAGGCCGAACTCGGTTTAGCCGGTATCTGCCTTCAGGGCCGGTCAGTTCAATCCAACTAGGAGGGTCGGTTGAAAGGTCGTACTCAAGCGTGGGCCTAGTCTGCCCGCTAGCGCTGACCAATACCAAGAACGGCTTGTCGTAGCTCCACTGCCCGGATGCCGAGTTCCCCATAAGCCTAGTGAAGTACGTTCCGTCCATGTCTAGGCGCAGATAGAAGTCGCCGGGGCCAAGATAGCTGCCCGCCAACTTCTCTGACAAGCTGACATTTTGTACTGAACGCCTTAGTGACTGGCAGCCAGATGTTACAAGCCCAGCACCAAGAAGTAGGACCGCCATACCATGACCTAGGGTGAAAGGCATCGTAGTAACACCCTATCACATAACTTGCTATTTTTGCAAGTTGCAGTTCCGGCAAGCATTCTCGTTGCGTTCAACTCATGCGCAAGAAATCCATCTACACGGACCGGTACCGGCTCTTGATTCGGATGCTTAGAGACGCTAGGGCGGGGAGCAATGTCACTCAAGCGGAAGTGGCGGCCCGGATTGGCTGCACAGAATCTCAAATATCTCGCTGGGAAAACTGTCGATTGAGGGTGGACATTCGTGATTTGGACGACTATCTGGAGGCTATTGAAATCGACTTAGTGGACTTTGTTACTGAGTGGATGAAGTTTTCCCGAGAATTGGCCTCAAGCGGAGTTAATGTAGAGTCTCGTTCCAACAAGCGAGCGAGACCTACTAAGTGAGGATACCGAAGGTCAACGGTACGCCCCTCTTTGCTTTGATACGAGGTTGCCTTAATGCCAGTATAAATATCAGTTCCGATTATTACATTTATGCGTATAATCCTTATATGAGCAAGCGCACGGACAGGAGAATAGAGCCGTCAGAAATTTCACCTGAGATTCTAAAGCAACTGGACGGCCTGATTCACACAGGTGGAGCCAGTCTCGTCGGGCGTGATGGTGAGCGAATCGACTTGCCTATAGCGTTAAACGAGCTGCTGGTCTTCATTGTAGACTCAATGAAGCGGCGCCAAACTATTTTTATGATGCCTGAGGATGAGGCATTTACTACGCAGGCTGCCGCAAACTTTCTTGGCGTTTCAAGGCCCTTTTTGCTTAAACTCCTGGCCAATGGAAGAATCCCATTTCATAGAGTAGGCACGCATCGCCGCATCGTGTTTCGAGACCTGCTAGTGTTTCAAGACGCTAGAAACAAGGAGAGACGAGAGGCGCTCAGCGAAATGACCAGGATGCTAGACGAAGCAGGTGTTTACGACCGGCGCCTGGAGCTCGAAGACTAAGTGCCAGTCCGCGCAGACTTCGCCGTAGTACTCGACGCGTGCGTCCTAGTTGAGGCGTCTGTAGCGGACTTCTATCTGCGCCTCTCGGAGGAACCTAGGTTGCTTCTCCCAAAGTGGACCGACCTCATCTGGGATGAGGTTGATAGGACCTGCATTGGCAAACTAGGATGGGACCCGGATTTGACTAAGCGAAGGAGGTTAGCCGCGACTACCAACTTTGAAGAAGCCCTAGTCACGGGCTACGAGCATCTGACTGAGTTTTGCAAGAATGATGAAAAAGACCGTCATGTTCTCGCAGCGGCCATTCATGAGAAAGTTGAGACCATCGTCACCATGAACTTGAAGCACTTTCAAGCTGACGCTCTAGACCCCTGGGGAATCATTGCCGTGCATCCTGACAAATATCTGATTACTCTCTTTGAGCATGACCGTGGAATCGTAGCAGACAAGCTTCACAGACTGGCTCAGGACCGAAGAAAGTCCGTCGAGGAAATTCTTGGGCGGCTCGCGTGGACAGTACCGAGGTTTTCAACCCACGTCAGTAAAGAACTCGGAATCTCAGTTCACGCGATAACACCTAGTGCTTGGAAGGTTTGAAGAGCACCCCCTAAAGCTGGCGTAACTACTGTCGAGCAGTCTGCTGCAGCATTGAGCATATCGCACGGTAGCCAGTGGTCAAAGACCTTTGGTGAGCCCATTCTTGTGGCTCAACTGCGGCAACTGGAGTTTGCCGAACCCTTAGGAGAAGTGACAATGTTCAGGCTTGGTTTGAAAAAGTGGAATCTTCCCACAGATTAGCACTCGTCCTTATAGAGTGCTACCGTAGGTTTGGTCGATGACCGCATTCAAGGATGGTAGCACCAAAATAAAGATGAAGGAACTACAAACTCACTATGGGATGTAAGAAAACTTCGCCTAAGGTGGCCAAGACAGCCAGCAAGGTCCTGCAGAGCAAGAGCTCGAACAAGGCTGATAAGTCTGTCGCAGGCTCAGCACTTAGTCAAAGACAAAAGAAAAAGTAACCAGAGTCGGCAAAGTGCCTGACTCAAACTTGTAATCACAGTACGTACTAAGTCGCCCGGCCAATGTGGTCGGGCGCTTTTGAAAAGAATGGAAGACGAAGAACTCTTCGACCAACAACTGGGCCCCTTTTACGACGACCACGGACCGGAAATCATCCCTTCGGGATTTGATGAAGCCCACGAGAGACTGCTTGATTGCCTCGGTGAGTTTTCAGTCCGCTCAAATCAGCCTGAGCTTCATGGTCTCAAGGTCAGCATTACACACTACGACCTTACTAGGTTCATCCAGGAAGAGTGGGACAGATTAAACAACCCAGAAAAGCCGCCCCGAAAGGGGTTCATCCTGTCATCACTGTCTCCTTCGGCAGCAGCTGGGCGAGCCGCTGAGGAGGTCGTCCTACAGAAGCTATGCTGGCGCCTACTGTTCGGCTCGACCTCAGTCGCAAGGACAATCGCGTTCTGGGACGCCGTAGACGAGGGACTTTTAGTCCGGCCCCGAGGTGTTGCTAGTGACGACATCGTCTTGGAGCTCAGTGACGGCTCGCTCGCGTGCGTTGAGGCGAAAGCATCTTTCAACGGGAAGGCCCCCTTCATGAGGTTCAGAACCAAGGCCGTCTCGCAACTGCAGGCAACCCTTCAAGCAAATCCCAAGGTGAGCCATGCAGTGCTTGCATTCGTTGACTTGAAGAACCGAGATGTTCTACTAGTTTCAGCTAGACGAGATGAACTCCTTGAGCAGGGTACAAGCGCCGTAGAGCAAATCGTTTCTAATCTAGGTTAGCTACTAGGAAACCATAAGCGCTAGAGCAACGGCAGTGGCTAACATTCCGGAGGAGAGCTTGGTCAGAATGGTCATGCATGGCGCATTGGGGGCTAAGCGAGGGGAATTAGAAGGATGGCAGACAAAGAACGTTGGCTCAATAAACTGCGCGAGATTGGTGCAGTGCAAGGGAACCAGATTATGCCACCGCCCTTCCATTTACATCACGTTTGCGAGTTCCAATCACGAACCCTGTACCAAGGGACATTCCATCTCTTTTGACGATGATTTTGTAGTGTGCAAGTTCGGTGGACTTCTCAGCGAGAGGCGAACGTACTATATGGCGTGGGATAGGATTGAGTTGGTCGCAGTGATGCAAGAGGCAAAGAAGTGAATGAATCAGGCAATCCACCAAGCATAAGTGAGTGGCGCAATCAAATGCGCTTACTCGGAGCCAAAGTGTTCAATGGCAAGATAACAGTGCCATCGGGGAAGGTGTTACAGATAGTCGGAATCAGAGGCGAGATTGTTGTCGATACTCGACGCGAGGCTAAGTTCGATGATGTCTTCATCACGAGTGGGGATGTGATTGGTACTGTGACAGTTATGCCTTGGGCTTCCGTTGTTCAAATCTCCATGACGTGACAAATGAATCAGTCTGATTTGCTCCAAACTCTACTGGCTGGCTTCCTTGGTGCTGCTCTTGCCTTCGGCATTCAATGGAGACTGACGCTCCGCAAGGAAGCTACAGATAGGGAGGCGGCAAAGAAGAAGCTCCGGGCTGAACGCTGCATTGCACGTCAGACACACTTGGGCAGGCTCATCGCCTACTTGCTCGAGTTTGAAGCCGTGGCTCAACGCACAAGGGATGTTGGGAATGAACATAGCTTGATGAATTCTCATGACGTTGTGAATATGAGGAGTGCGAATCCAAACAAGACAATGATGTTCCAGTTGCATTCTCAGTCCTTTTGGGAAGCTAAGGCACTCAAGTCGAAGATGTTAGCGGAAGCAGAACAGTACGGTGAGTTGCCTTATGGAATCAAGTTTGAAGTTCGTGACTTGAGCCGTTATGTCTATGCCGTTGTGTATGGCAGAATCGACAATCTCCTGTCTGTCAACTCAAATCCTCACGATATTGCCGACTGCTGGCAACACATTCAGTGTTTGATTCAGGACTTGAGAAGCCTAATGGCGGCGGAACAGTCCCTGGCTAGTGATGCTATCGAGCTTCCTGAGAAGGCTAAATATCTGACGCCTGAACTGCCCTATTTGAGCAGGATGGCGTATGCCTTCAAGAAGAGAACGCTAGACCCGGCCAATCTCGATTATGCGTTCTTACAGATTCCTGGCGCGAGCACGGTCAAACGATAAAGGTCAAGGCGACGCCTACGGAGCAGAGATTCAGCATGACACCTCCAATTCCCACAACTGACCTTCAAATTGGGGAGTTCCAAATTCCGCTTCCAATCGCGGCGGCACTAGTCGGACTGCTTGGTGTAGGCCTAGGTCTGTTCATCAAGCCTATGTTCGACAAGGCGGCTGAGCGTCGGGCAGCTCGCCGCGCCTTTCACTTGAAGCGCGCAGAGCATCTATCCAAAATCATTGCGGGAATCATCGAGTATCGAGCTATTGCTCCAGAGGCGCGCGAAGCGCACATAGAAGCCGATAACCGACTCTTGTTTCCGCCTAGTTTTCAGCCAGGAGAGGCTGACCCTCGGCGCGACGCAATTGCCCTCAAATCCTACGACTTGGCGCACGAGTACCGAAAGCGTCTAAATGGCATCCTATCTACATGCTTGGTTGAAGCAGAGTTGTACGGCGATATACCGACCCACAAGAATATGAAGAAGCTCAAGTCGCGACACCTAATTGATTGCGTCCAGTGCTTCTTCTACTACAAATTCATGGACTTGATAGTTAGAGACTCTAATCGCCAAGACGATGCTTGGCGGCATTCACAGGCATTTACGGTTGACCTTCGTGCACTTGCCACCATGGAAACCGAATGTGCAAACAGGCTTGCATTCAAACCGGGGGAGCTACCCTACATAGAGAAGTTCGACGATTCAATTTCATTCGAGCAAGTCGACGTGAGGGGTCTAGACATATCGACCATGATAGACGCACTCTTGCAAAACGCGCATCCAAATGGCACCAAGTCCTGACTTAATTTCCCAAGCCGAGTGGCTCAAACTAGGCCTCAGCGGTCTCACCGGCGGAGTCCTTGCGCTCATTGGGCGAGAATGGTTCGACAGACGCGCAGAGCAGAGGAAGTTCGATAGAGACGAGCATCTGAGGCGACGAGAGTTGCTAGGCACAATAAGTGCGCGCCTGTCCGAATGCATAAGTAATCGGCACTCGATTCGTGGACTGATAGAAGTAGAGATTCAAAGTGAAGACGCCCTAGAAGCCATTGAAGAGTATGAGAAGCTCGTCGAAGACGGAGAGAGATTGTTCGACTACCTAGACGATTCGGCTAGAGCCTACGGCAATGCGGTTGAGGACTGGACAGTTCAGGAATGGATATCCGCGACTGCATTCGTTGCAAATCGTGCGGGCTTCTTGACTATGGACTTGACATTGCCCATACAGTTGAACAGGCATGTCTCAATGATGCTCGAACTCATCCAAAGTGGCGTTGAGGAACTCCAAACATTCGAGTACAAAATGGCACGAGAGAGAGTCCGTCCGAGGTGGTTTAGTAAGCCGAAAACACCGAGGTCACAAACGTATATCCTAGACAAGCTGAATAGAGTCAAGTATTCGGTGGCTAGTCAAACAAGCTCTAAGGAGACTCCAGCGACCGTAGCTAGGAACGGGTCTGGTTTAGTCGTGGCGGAAAGAACGGAACACCCCTAATTCCTAATTGGTCGCGACCAAGCTCAGGTTTCATTCGACCGAGAAGACTTTTCGTTCGATAAATGTCATCTCGGTCACGAACGAATACAGCTTTCGTTCGACAAATCTAAGGTTTCCTTCGACCTAAATCATCTCGGTCGCGGCTCAGCGCACTTTGGTAACCACCGAGGAGGCATTCCATGTTCAACGAGGTACACGGACTGTTTTGATTACAAGAGTGATTTGATGCTCGTACCCAGTGTCGAGCTTCCAAGTCGTCTTAAGCGGACGGACGCTGCCGGATAGCGCCTGAACGACTGCGCGGTAACTTCCAGCTGGAAACCTCTCACCCAGCGATGCACCGGCTCGGATCGTCCGCGTCACAGTTGTAGGGCCGACCAAATAGACCCTTAGCGAATATTGCGTGCTGTTCTTGACAGTAAGCTTTGGCGCGACATAGTCGCGCGCCCGCGTGCCCGTAACATCCGGCAACGTACCTGCGTCTTTCTGGCTGCCAAGGTGACGAGCAACCAACGCCACCCACGGGCCAGCCTGAATGTCGAAGTATGTACCTCGATCAGGATATCTTTGGCGCTCCCGTTCAAAGTAATCTACTTTCTCCAGAGCTTGTTTGAGTGTGACTTTCTCTCGAAAGACAACGGCGAAGGTGGGAACGTAGAGTTCGGCGCCGTCCGTATTGAGAACGGTCACGTACTCCGAGTTCTTTGCGAGAATCACGAGCTTATGGCTAGCCGAAAGTTCTTCAACAATCACTGTGCATTCCGGGTCGGAGTACTTCGCTGTAACGTGCTGCGTCAACCCGAGCGTCGCAATAACCTGAGCCTGGGCGTCCCCAACGAGGCAAATCGCGAACACCGTAAGACAAAGAAGCCTCTGAAGAAGAAGTGTCATTACTTCCAATATAGCGAAAGTGAGGCAATTTTTGTGTAATATTGGCCTGTGAGTCTTCAACAAAAACCGACGCTAGGCCGACGAGTTGGACAGTTTTTTGGCAACGCCCTGTCGTGCGCTTTCCAAGTTGCGTTTCTTCTCGTTATCGGTTTCTTTACCCTCGCCAGCTGCAGCAGCGACGTAAAGGGCCTCCTGGGGTGGACGGGCCTCTGGGGCAAGCCAGAGAAGCCTGTCGAATTTCGGCAGGCGACCGATTCCACAGCCGATATGCGCATCCTGCTGCCTTTGGGGCGCGTTGCGACCATGGCCGGCATGGATTTGGACAAGATCAAAGTGGCGATGGCGAGGGACCAGCGTGTCAACGCCCTGACCATGGGATCGGACACCTTTGTTTTCTTTGAAGGGCTTACTAAACTGACCGACGCCCAGATCGAGGCGGTCGTCGCGCATGAAGTTGCCCACGCTATCCTGGACCACAGTAGAAAGGGCGGGGGAATGGTTAAGGGTATCGAGACAGTAACGAGTATTGCGGGGGCACTCCTTGGGCACGACGACGGAGCCAGCCAGGAAGCCAAGTCTTGGGCCGTGGCAATGGTGTTTTCCCCCTACAGTCGAAATCAGGAACTAGAGGCAGATCGGAAGGCGGTTGAACTACTCCGGATGGCCGGATACCCAGCCCGAGCGACAGACGTTATGTGCGAAACCCTTGGCGCTCTTGAGAAAGAGGGCGGAGCTGGCGGCGGCTTCCTGTCAACCCACCCCGCAATTTCGGAGAGAGTAGCGGCCCTACGCAAGGAGCCGCCGGGGCCAATGGGGATCCTTACAAAACAGCAGTACTGGGACCTCATAAAGTGTCTCTTTTCAAGAGGCGACTCGCCATTTGCTGCGCTTGAAGGGGACCTAGGAGGGTTGCTCAAAGAAAAAGGCGAGGAAGCTGCTCGGTCCGAACTAAAGGAGTGGGCTGGCACGTCGACTGACTTCCTCGCTAGCCTCATTCAGGATCTTAGCGCAATGAGTGAGCCCAAGGACTACTCTAAACCTCACGGGCTCCTCATCAAGCTTTTCGAAGATCTCCAGGGTGGCGTTGAAAAGAAGCTTGAAGCCGCAAGGGCGGGCGACCTGCAAAAAGCAATTACGATTGAAAAATCGATCTCGGAAACGCTTGAGAACGCCCCGGAGGAGCTACCGAAGTTTTTCGAGGAGGGCGCGAAGCTTGGGTTCACTATGGAGTGAGAGCCTCCTAGAGTTTCCCGCAACGCCTGCCCGTGCGCCAACGCTTGCATAACTAGCATTGCGCCACCCAAAGCGGGCTCCCAATGCTACTATTAGTAGGATGCCAACGCCTGCACCTCGTGAGGATAATACTCCCGTTTACCCGCGGCTCCCGACGGCCGACCTACTGCTTGACCCGAAGAATCCTCGGCTCATTGAGTACGGAATAGACGAGGACTGCTCGCAGGACGAGCTCCTTCAGGTCCTCTGGGATGAGTTTGCAGTGAAGGAGCTTGCGATGTCGATCGCTTACAACGGGTACTTCAATCACGAGCCGCTATTCATCGAAATCGAAAGGGAATTGGGCTCGATCGTCATTGAAGGGAATCGGCGCCTAGCGGCGGGCGGCTGGGTGGCCTGGATGACTCCTTGGAACACTGCCCAATGATGGGTGGCACTGGTGAAAGGTCGCGTGAACCTCTCTCCTGCGCCAACTGACCTCGACCTTACACCAGTGACTAAGCACCACATCCTTCCATCTTACAGCATGCCAAAGAAGACCCCAAAATGAGGTTGTGAAGCTGAAAAAGCGCAAGGCGATCGACATTGATGGGCATCTGCATCTGCTCACCTTCACCGTTTACCGCCGAGTTGCCGCGTTGGAGGACCGCAGATGCGCTCAGCTTTTCGTGGAATCACTTGCCCGAGCGCGCGAAGAATTGGGTTTCAAGCTGCTCGCCTATGTGGTGATGCCCGAGCACGTCCATTTGCTTCTACAGCCCAAGCCCGGTTGCAGGGTGGCGCAGATTCTGAGGGCCATCAAGCAGCCCGCTTCGAACCGGATTCTGCGCTACCTCAAAGAAACGCGGCCAACCTATTCGCAGCGATTCCTCATGATCTCAGCCGACGGCAAGGAGAGCCACCGGTTTTGGCAAGCCGGCGGAGGGCATGATCGCAACGTCGTGTCCGACGCGGTGCTGCGCTACTCGCTGGACTACATCCATTGCAATCCCATTCGGCGAGGGCTCTGCACCTTCATTCATCAGTGGGAGTTTTCTAGCGCTCTCGCCTATTGCGATGAGGAAGGCGAGCCACCAATTTCGGTCGATTGGCTTGACTGAAAACTGCTGTAAGATGAAATCATGCGGTGTTTTGACACTGGTGTAAGGTCGAGATCAGTTGGCGCAGGAGGAAGGGTGGTTGCGACCTTTCACCAGTGCCACCCAACGTAGGTGCTATGCGAAACTCACCCCGGCC
>JAEURP010000025.1 GCA_016788585.1 Chthonomonas sp.
AAGCGCATGCTTACTCTTGCTCTTGCTACGGCTATGGCATTCGTTGCCGTACCTGCAATGGCGCAAGATAACTTCCCCGACGTTCCAGAAAATCACTGGGCGTACGAGGCTCTCGAAAATCTCAAGCGCGAAGGCATCCTCGTTGGATACCCCGATGGCACCTACAAGGGCCCCCGCGCCGCAACTCGCTACGAAATGGCAGTTGCCTTGAACGCTGCTTACCAGCGACTCAAGAACATCACCGACGGCCTTGCCGAGCAAATCGCTGAATTGCGACGCAACTCGGGTGGCAATGTCGATGGTGGTCTTGCTGATCGTCTTGCTGCTGTTGAAGCTCAGCTTCGCGGCATGAGTGGTCTTGCTGATGACATGGCGGCGATGAAGCGCATGGCCGGTGAGTTCCAGAAGGAACTGGCTAGCCTCGGTGTCGACGTCGAGCAGATGAAGAAGGACATCGATGCGATGAAGAAGATGGGCGTTGTAGAACCCTCCATCCGAATCTCGGGTGATGCCAACCTCGTCATGCACGCCGGTGTTGGCGAAGATAGCTATCCGATCTATGGCATCGATGGTCGCTGGCTAGGATACGACTCCGATCGAGGCGAAACCACCAACAGCATTCTTGGCGACATGAATGTGTACCACGAGATTGCCATGAACATCGATGGCAACCCAAGTGGTGGTGTCAAGTGGGGAGCAACCCTCGTTTACACCAACCTGTTGGGTACATATGAGTTACAACCCAATCGGCTTGGAGTTTTTGAGGCGCAAGGCTACGGCAACTTGTCGGGTCACTTTGTTGGGAGTACTTTCGAAGAGGGGCCAGCCGACATGTACATTAGCCGCCTTCAGGTCGACCTGAGCGACACTTTGCCGTTCCATGCCGTCGTGGGCCGATTTGGTGTGAAGTCTGCCAACCCATACCTGTTCCAACGACCAGATAACAGTCCATATTTTGAGAACGGCCGATGGGATGATGGCAAGTACATCATGGACGGCATCCAACTCGGTTGGGAGTTTGGCCAAGGATCAAGTCTCTCGGTCACTGGTGGACGTAACGACGACCGAATGTCGGTTAATGGTATCGAACTTAATCCGCTGAACATCCTTCCTTATGGCGGCCCATTTGACGCGATTCCGATGGTACAGAGTTCAATCTTAACTGAACTGCGATTTGGTATCGGTGAACGTGGTGGTGTGGCCCTAACCTACAACTATCATGGCCTGAACTGGTTGGGTGAGAGCTATCTTTCGGGTTTCGGCGAAGACCGACTGATCGTATATGGTGCGGCCCTCGACTATCAGCTAACGGACAATGTGGCTCTTAGGGGCGGTTGGGCAGAGGCCGACCTCGCTGATGAAGATAACAATGCCTATTGGGCAGGGTTGTCATACGCGGGCGACAGCTTTGGAGTCGATGTGAGTTACAGGAGCATCGATTCAGCGTTTATTGCCCCAGGGGCGTGGCAGCGTATTGGAACCTTCTACAATCCACGAGGGATTGCAGACTTCACGGCAAGCGCGAACTTTGCCCTTGGATCGGGCAAGAGCCTAACTTTGGAAGGCATCTTTGGAGAAGGTCAAGACGGTGGCCCGGATTACTGGAGCGCAAAGGCCGACCTCTCGATGGGCTTCGGCGGCGGCTGGACAGGAATCGTCGGATTGGAGCAATTCTCGGTTGACTATGGTTCTGATGATCTGAGGCAGCGTTGGTACATGCTTGGTGCGAGCAAAGCAGTTGGACGGGACGGGCTCTTCAAATTGCTTTACCAATACGGTGACCACACGACTTCTCCCTTCGGCTATATCGCAACACGTGGCCGCGAGGAGAACTATCGGGGGCACATGCTCTTTAGCCAAGTAACGGTCAAGTTCTAAATCGCGTGTTTTGGATGGGCGGCTAGAGCGAGGTTTTCGCTCTAGCCGTTCTCTTGTCAGTGGCAGACCCACGATAGGGTAGAACGGTGTGATGACCACCTTGGCCCTTGCTGCAACTTTGTTGGTCGGGCCTGTGGAACCAACAATCGTCAGCCGAGACCAATGGGGTGCCAAAGCGCATTTGCCTGGTGCGATTCCCCATACCATCGAGCGACTCACGATTCATCATACGGGTGTTCTGAGTAACAAATCTCGAAGCCTCGAGGACAAACTCCGTGGCCTGCAACTCTTCAGCCAGCGTGAAGACAAACTGGCGAACGGAAAGACCAAGCCAGCATGGGTTGACGTCCCCTATCACTTCTACATCTCGATCGATGGGCGCATC
Source organism: Chthonomonas sp. (assembly GCA_016788585.1). Classification (GTDB taxonomy): domain Bacteria; phylum Armatimonadota; class Fimbriimonadia; order Fimbriimonadales; family Fimbriimonadaceae; genus JAFLBD01. Next base: position 2,264 of record JAEURP010000025.1, read on the forward strand.
GGCGAGGGGCGCGAGTGGTACTTTGCCGGTGATACGAACACAGAGTACAACCCTACCGGGCATTTGTTGATCGTGGTTGAGGGAGAGTTTGGGCAGGAAGAACCGACGCCCGAGGAACTCAGCTCGCTCAAACAATTAACCACCTACTGCATCTGGCGCTGGCGATTAACTAGCGACAAGATCGAGAGCCACAAGGATTACAGCAAACAGACAGACTGCCCAGGAAAGGCACTTTACGAGTTCCTTCCCGCTCTGAGAAGCCATGTGAAGCAGGTCCTTGGAAAGTGATTGGAAAGGCGTGCTTGGACCTCATTGAAGATCGGCTGCGCCAGGCGCCAACACTTTTTCTTAACCGGCGTGCCACTTCCTTGGTGATCACTCCCAACCTTCCAGTTGGATACCCAGAGACCTTTCCGATTACAGTTTACGACGAGGGCGATGAATGCATGGTAGCGGCCCTGCGTTGGCATACCCATTTCAACGATCCCGAGGAGGCATGCCAAAGCGTTTGCTGGCTGCTGACTCCGTATAACAGGCTGGTCGAGGAGTACAAAGGCGCCCTTTATGTGTCTGGTTGGGTGGAGCATTACACCGATCAGGGTTGGATGCGGGTCTGTCCGGTCTTTTACTTGAACCCTGATCATCCGCCAGATTGGGTGGCTGGCCCCAATGAGGAGTATCAGCTCGTTATTTATCAACAAGCAGTACTTTCTCCCCCTGCGCCATTTACCAGTTATTTTCCAAACGCGATTCTTGAAGAAGAGACTCTCCTACCAGTAGGATCAATTTTAGGCAAGAGTCACGAAGCGTCTTCGGGGCCTTTGGGGCCCAGCATTGAGAGCTAATCTGACAGTTTGTTCGTCCATCTGATGTCAACAATTCTTGACTAGTCGTTATAATCGTCCCTGATTCCTATGTCGCCGTCTGTCAATCGCCAACGCCGAATTACTCTCGCTGATGTCGCGGGCGAGGCAGGCGTGTCCGTCCAGACGGCATCACATGTGATGAGCGGGAACATGAATGTTCGCCTTCCTGAGGCAACGAGGGAGCGAGTCCGTCAGGCCGCGGTGAAGGTCGGTTACCAGCCTAACCGCATTGCACAAGCGATGCGAATGGGCAAGACGCATATGGTCTCGGTTTGGATGCCCGTCGACCGAATGGTAATGACCTACCTTCGGATGCTTAAGGAGATCACTAAGCACAGCCAAAAGGACGGCTACGACACGATGATCGTGGGACTTGACTCCAACTTCGCCTATTCAGCGGAGGGGAGAACACCTTTCCAATGGCCCGTCGACGGTGTGCTTGGCGCCGACGCTGGTCGCGCCATGCGTAAGTTTCGCGAGAATCCGGCAAACGACTTGACCCCGGTCGTTGTTTTGGGCCACGAGGTCTACGCCAACGGGGATGCGGTCGGCTGGGACGTGATGGGTGCGGCAAGGGCGGCAACTGAAAACATGCTTTCGCAAGGAGCCAAGAAGGTCATTCATGCTACATTGCCATGGGTCATTGCAGATTATCCGCGTGAGCAACGCAGGCGCGGTTACTCCGAAGCCATGGAAGCAGCCGGCCTTGAGCCAAGGCTAGTCGCCCTCGAAGGCGAGTCGAGCCGAGAGGTCGAGGCAAAGGCGCGCGAGTGGATTCAAGAGAACGGCGCGCCGGAAGGTGTCTTCGGATTTACTGATTCCGTCGCGATTGGCTTTGCCAGAGCCCTTCTGGCCGAGGGTTTAAGGGTTCCTGATGATTGTCTGATTTGGGGATTCGCCGATTATCCGGAATCAGAGGACTTCCGAGTTCCGATCTCGTCAGTCCGAGTGCCGGTCGAAGAGATCGTAAGCACCGCGTGGACTTGGTTGGTTGACCGCATGGAGAATAGTCCCGTGGACTCGCGAAGCACGTCGTTTCCCATGCACTTGATAGAGCGAGACTCTTCGCGCGGAAGTTAGCTTTTGGGTTCGTCAAACTGCCCACCCACCCTGGGCCTAGTATTTTTACTGTAATTCAGAAAAATTCCTTTGTTTGGTATCTTTTTTGACAATTTTGATTTATCATAACGTTATTCCAGTGCTGTAACGTTATTCCGAAATTGGCCTGGTGACGCGCATTTTGCAAACAAGTTAGGTAGAAATCATGATTCGACGACCCCAATCGCTCCTCTTCGTTGCTATGTCGGCATTCGCCCTCTCGAATGTTGCGCAGGCACAACTCACGGTCAACCTTCCATCGGTCGACTTCAATGACGCAACAACCCAATTGCCGACCCCCGGCTCGAACAATCCGAACAACCAGATTTACACTGCGACGGTCGGAAGCGGGTTTACGATGTCTTCTTCCGTCAATCAATTGGCTGGAGGCACGCTGGACCAGGATTGGGACAACTTCACCACCACCACGACCTGCGGATTCCGAATTTCGAACAGTGCCTTTCCCGGCAACTGGGCCGACTTTTCACTCTCGAATCAAGCTTGGAGCATTACTTACACGGCAAACATTACAGCGGCGACCCGATCAGCTGCTGGCCCGTTGGTAAACACTGCTCTGCCAGGAGGCTCCACGATGAGCTTCGAGGCTTACAATAGCTTGTCGAATGGCGCACAAGTAGACGGTCAACGCGAAGTATTGGGAACCAATATCGGCTTCACGCTGAACTCGGCAACATTTACTTCAACTGTCGTTGCGACATTTGCTTACTCGGGACTCTATGCCTCAGTAAACACTGGCTCGCTCACAAGCGGGAGCCAATTTACGGCGGCGGCAAGCGGATCGCAATACATCCTTGGAGCGCAGACCTTGGTGAATAGCTTAACCATTCATAATGTGCATTCATCGAATCAAGGTGGTGATCTGAAGTTCTCCGGCGAAAATAGCGCCTACCCCGGGCTCTATCTCACCATTACACCTTGGAACTCCGCTGGCGGCTACTTGATGGGTGAGAATGTCACTCGGTCATTCGCTGGAATTGGTGGAAACGCGACAGGAACTCTTGCTGGAGGGGTCATTAATCCAGGTTCCAATTGGACGTGGTACGTTTATGACGGTAGCGATGCTGGAGCAGACGGAGTAGCGGACTTTGGTGTTGAGAATCTCAGCTTCTCAATCACTGGAACGACATTCTCGTCAACTTATGATTCAGGCGTGATCGCAGGAACACACAATGCGGGTGGAGCGCTCGGCTCGGCTGATAACTCGACCGTAACTCTTCCTGCAGTTGGTGCGACCTTCATCATGGGCTCGACCGTCGTCTTCCACGGGACGGCAACCAAGGTTCATTCCTCGACAGTTGCTTCCGAACTGCGGGTTCGCATTCGAAACTCCGCGTATCCAACGCTCTCCCTTGACTTCCAGCCGACGCCAGCAAGCTTTGTCGGTGGAGTCGTGAATGTGAGTGACTTCCAGGTGACAACTCCGTCGCCGCGAGAGGTCTACTTCAACCGCATGCAGAACACCCTTCGCGGGATGTCGATGGCTTCAGGTTCGACGTTCACAGCCGAATTCTGGGACAACAATGACAATGGTGCTGGGGCTGATGCCACTTGGTCCAATGTTCGCATTCGGTTCCAGTCTGGTACTGCCGCCACATCAGGCTCCACGCCAGCTACATTTACTGACCTCGGTACGATCAGCAATGCAAACTCAAGTTTTGCAACAGCATTGACGGGCACCTCGCCCGCCATCACCTCGGGAGCAGTTCAGTGGTTTAAGCTGACCGTTCCAACGACGGTTGACGGCACGGCAGGTTCTTACTTAAACCTTTGGGCTTCGTCGGCGGGCGCGAATTCGGTGACGGATTCGGTCATGAGTCTCTACGACAATACGGGCCGACACCTTGCCTTTGACGACGACAGTGGAGCGGGCTTGTTTAGTTCCTTGACGATCGGTGCGCCTGGTGCGGCTACTCCTTGGGCCGTTAACCAGTTCGTGGGTGAGGAATCATTCAGCGGAAAGGACGGCCATGGATTGGCTGCTGGCACCTATTGGATCGCGGTTGCTCCCTACCACATCGGTGGAACTTACGCCGACGCTTTTGCATTCACCAGCGGCTCGAACGTCTCGTTCGCTGGTGGCGTGAAGCTCAACGTGATCAGTAATCTGCCGGCTCCATTGATGGCTAGCCAATCGCTGAGCGGTTCACTTGTCTTGAGCGACACGGGCACCTTTGGTTCGTCGCTTGAGCGATACATCCACTACACGGTCCGACAAGATGGTCAAGTGGTTGCGGGCGGCATGGTAACCGCTGAAGGTCCAAACAGTGATTTCGGAATCACCATTCCGAGCCACATAACTGGAGCTGTCGAGATCACTTGGGACGGCTCATCCTTCCTAAGCCGAAAGTCAATCGCTAATCTCACGGGATCCAACCAAGAACTGGGGCAGATCACGATGCAGAACGGTGACGTCGACAACAATGGCGAAGTGGATGCCGCTGACATCGACGAAGTTATCTTTAACTTCGGTGCCACATGGCCAGGCGGCGACGGAAACAGCGATGCAGATGTTGACGTCAGCGGCGAAGTGGACGCAGCCGATCTCGATATCATCATCGCCAACTTCGGAGGCGCCAACGACTAACACCTGATTCCGAAATCGCCTGGTCTTCCCCGACCAGGCGAGCGACCTAAAGGACACAAACCAATGAACTCAACTCGAATTTCTCTTCTCGCAATGGCAACGGCAGCTTGCAGCTTCGCAGCGGCCCAGTGGTATCCCAATTCCGTTCTCTCTGGAACGACGGTAGTCAGCTCGGTGGCGAGCCTCTCGATCTACGACCTCGCCTCTGTCAACGGTGTGCCAATCGTTCTCGGTGGAAATGCAACGGCTACGGGTTACAGTGGACCGGTTGGAACCTTCCGCACGATTGGTACTGATCTGACTTCGCGAAGCTACGTGAAGGGGCTCAACTCCATCGGGATCAACACGTCGACAAGCTACTCTCAAAGCCAGTCCATTTCATGGGATGGCAACAAGGTCAGCGTTGGCATGCTTTTGCAAACCTTGGATGGCAGCGTGCGCCCCAGCTTGGCCACTTACGATTATACAAGTGACCTCGTTACCCCCTTCGGGAATCTGGGCTACTACACTTCCAGTGCGCCATTTTTGGCGGCATCGGGATATACGATGTCTGGTGATGGCAATACAGTCGGTGGACAAGCCTATTGGAAGCTGGCCAACAGCGGTACGGCTTCGACGGCAACTAACGTCATTCCGACGATCGCTACTAGCAGTGCGATTCAGAGCTTGATCCCAACGACCAACAACAATGGCCGAGTGCAGTGCATTAACTTTGATGGCACGGCAGCTGGTGGCTACGCGGTTGGTTCCGGTGACGCGAGGATTTGGCGAAAGGTCGCCGGCGTCTGGGACACAGGTACCGTTGTTACAGGCACCGTGGGAACCAGTGCAGCCATAAGCCTTGGCGCACCAACGGCATGCGACGCAACTGGAAGGTACTTCGCTGGAGGCGGTATCTTTGTTTCCCCAGATCAATTGCCTTACGTGCTTGACACTGTCACCGGCAAGGCCACCGCAATTGAAGCCCCTCCACCACCACCTCCAACCCTGGGCGTTGCTTGGCGGGGCAATGTGAGCGGGATTTCCTCGTATGGTGACATCGTCTACGGAGTCTTCCAGACCTTTGCAAGTCTTTATGTCGACGTCTTCACCGGGTTCCTTTGGACGCCAACAAGCGGAATGCAGACCATGGATCAATTCATGGATGCACAATGGCCAGGCTTGCGTCACCCGGACTTGCACATCAACAACTTTGGCAATATTGCAATGTCGCCAGATGGCGACTGGGCCAGTTGCACGACGTTCTCCTTCAATACAGCTAATGTCGCTAGTACCCTTGCACTGGTCCATTTGGGTACGCCAGTTCGCGGAACAATGACTCTCAACGACTTTGTCGGTAACAAGATGTCGAAGACGATGAGTTGGACGCTACTTGACAACTCAAACAATGCGGTTGAAACACTCAGCGGCAAGCTAGATGATCAAGGGCGCTGGGTTTGGATCGTAAAAACTGATATCAGTACCGGTACTTGGAAGGTGCAAGCTGATGGCGGGCAATTCTTGAAGAATACGGCTACGTTTAGCTACGCCACAAAGAACAACGTGAACTTCGCGATGGTCAATGGCGATCCTGACTATTCGGGCGAAGTCGATGCCGCGGATATCGACCTTGTCATTCTTCACTTTGGTGAAACTCCAAGCTCATCAGGTTGGAACGCCGACGTTGACCTTGATGGTAGCGACGAAGTCGATGCGTCAGACATCGATGTCGCTATCGCCAACTTTGGTGCAGTTGATCAGTAAATCCAGCTAAAAAGCATCAACTCCATTGGGCTGGCTTCATGGATGCCAGCCCACTTTTTTATCGGCCCCCGCTTCTTCCGCCGCCTGTGGTGGTTGGTCGCGCGGCACCGCCAGGAGGACGATTGCCGCCGGTAAGGCCGCCGCCTTGTTGCGCCTCTTGCATGCGCTGCTGGATCTCGCGCATTTCAGCACGGTTGATTTCGGCGACAACTACCTCTTGCCCTTCTTTTAGACCGCTAAGTACCTCGAAGCCTTCGTTACCCGATTGGCCAAGCTTGACTTCGATCTGTTTTGGCTTGCCGTCCGGCCCCTTGATCTTGACAAAGGTCTTGTCCCCTTCCCGTGAAACGGCTTGCGCAGGAACGATCAAGACGTTTGGTCGATTCAGAGTCAGAAACTCGCAAGTCGCGTTCATTCCCGGCTTCGCGGCGACCTTGCTATCTTGTTCGATTTCAACTCGGACCCGAATCGCGGTAATGTTGTTTGTAGTCTCGGCGCTCGGGTTGATGCGCGTTACTTTGCCGTTGAGTTGAGTCCTCGGAAATGCCTCGACGGTGATCCGAACATCTTGCCCAGTCTTTACGCTGGCAATGTCGGCTTCATCCACAGCGCACTCGACGAACATCCGGGTCGTATCGCTAATCTGGAGGATGGCAGTGCCTTCACTAAAGGTACTTGTCCCGGGCGGGATGATTGTTCCGGCTTCGAGGTACTTCTTGGTGACCACACCTTCTCTAGGCGAAAGAACCGTTGTGCTCGCCAATTGCACCTGCGCATTCTCCAAGGTAACGCGGCTTCGTACCGTGCTGGCGGCAGCGCTTCGGCTATCGGCGGCGCGAGCTTGAATGTTCAGTAAGTCGTCTTGGGCTTGTTGTAGATTGAGCTTTGCTTGGGTCAAGTTGGCCCTAGCTTCGGCAAGGTCTCGCCCGACATTGGTGTCGCGGCTCTGGTTGGCGACGGATGACCTGACCGAAGCTTGGGCTTGTTCTAGACGAGCTTTTTGCTGACGGATTCGGACGTCAATGTCCTTTTCTACCGTGGCGAGCTTTTGGTTCGCAGAGTCGAAGGCGGATTGAGCGCTGGCGAGGGCGGCTTGGGCGCGGTCAACGGCGGACTTGCTGACATAGTCTTGCCGGAAAAGTTCTTGTTGTCGCTCGTATTCGGCTTTCGCGGAGTCGAGGTCGGCTTTGGCGCGGGCGAGGCCGCCTCGGGCATCGGCTCTTAGTTGGGGAATTTCGACGGTATTGAGCTGAATCTGCGCTTGTTCTTGGGTGGCCAACTCGGCTCTGGCCTGGCGGAGGCTGCTTGATGTCAGTTCCGGTTGGGTTGCCGCGGTCGTTTCGGCGCGATCGTAGCGAACTTGGGCGATCTTGACGGCATTCTTTGCATCCTCGACGGCGTTGCGCCGATTTTTGATTTCAAGCGAGTAGTTGATCTTGGCGGCATCTGCACGAGCCTGCGCGCTTTGCACGTCGGCTTGAGCCTGCTCGACCGTGGTGCGAGTATCGGAGGGATCGATTCGCGCCAGGAGTTGCCCCTTCGTCACGTTGTCGCCCTCTTCGACCAAGATTTGATCGACTCGTCCCCCTGCTTTGCTTCGAATGTCGACGCTGGTGAGGGCAATGAGCTGCCCGGTTGAAGTAATGCTGCGGACGAGTTCACCGCGGCTCACCGTGCCGTATCTGTATTCGATGTCGCCTTCCGCTCCTGGATTGCAGCCGACCAATGATGTAATCAATGCGAGGGTAGCGACTCCATACACCGGGTTTTTGTACTTCAACATTCTTTGCCCAAGCTAGAACTACGTTAGTTGCGGGCTCAATAGTTTCGTGGTTGTGAGCTGATGGCTGATGGTCGATGGCTACTGGGCTAATGGCTGAGGGCAGAGGGGCTAGTGGCTGATAGTTGATAACTGAGAGGGCACCTTGATTACGGAGCTCCGGATTGCAACCACGCCAGAACGTCATCAATGCTCGATTCGCGGTGGTGTTTCGTTGTTTTTTCAAACTCGGCTTCACCGAGCGCGGATGTGAGTGTGGCGATATCGGCGTCGCGCTCCCATTGGTCGCTTTCACTTAGCTTGACGCCCGCTTTTGCTCGCATCGACTCTTCGAAACCATAGAGCGTCGCGGCAATAGGCCAGTGGTTCAAGCCCGTCTCGGCTTGGGCGAGGAAACGGAGGCAGTCCAAGACGACTGCGCGAACGCCCATTGCTTGGGCCAATTCAAGGACCTGGCGGAGTTCATTGGACGCGCGATCAAATTCGCCTTGCTTGGATAAGTTGAGCCCCAGGTTCACTTGAGCGTAGACCTGCAGGTCGGGAATCTTGTTCTCGCGGGCGACGACCATGGCGAGTTCAAATTGCTCGCTGGCTGTTACGTTCTCACCCAATAATGAACGGGCATTACCTAGAATTAGGCGTAGGGTTGCTATGTTGCGAAAATCGGCAAGAGACTCACACCAAACTAGGGCGCGCTCAGCAATGGTGATCGCTTCAGTTGGATTGCCCAGGAAGAGTTCAATGGTTGCCAGGCCAATGGAAGGTGAGGCCAGGCTCGTTGGGTCGCCGGAGGCTTCTTGTAATGTGATGGCCTCCGTTAGGTAGGTTTTTGCGGCATGGAAGTCACCCTGGCGTCGGCAGAATATGCCGAGAGAATGGAGAGCTGGGCCTCTGACTTCGTCGGAAAGCGGTGATTTGATCAACTCTTCCAGTAATTCGCGCGGCTCTGAAAAGATGGTTTGAGCATCAAAGTAGCGGTAAAGTCCAACCACGATCCGCGATGCGGTGTTGGGTTCTTTGGTCTTTGAATTGCGAATGGCCTGCCGAAAGTTGTCGAGATCGGGATCGACCCTGTCCATCCAAACGTTTGGATCACGGCCCGAAAGGCCCTTTGCAATTCGCTCGGCTTCATGCAAAAAGTACTCGCTATGCTTTGACTGGGCGAGGGCTGTCTCTTCGGCTTCATCGAGCCGCTCGGTTGCATATTGCCTGATCGTTTCTAGGAGGCGATAGCGCTGATGATCGGTATCGTAAACCACGAGCGACTTATCAACAAGGCTCACTAGTAAATCGAGGACGTCGAACTCATCAAGAGGGTCGAAGCCGACGACTTTCTCGGCTGCTTCGAGTGTCCAGCCTCCGGAGAAAGCGCTTAAGCGATTTAGCAATGTGCGCTCGTCTTCGGAAAGCGACTCATAACTCCAATCAATGAGCGCGCGCAGGGTGTGCTGGCGGTTGGGGCGGCTCGTGTCACCTTTACCTAGGATGCGAAAACGGTCGTCAATGCGTTCGGCGATTTGTTCGACCGACATCGCGCGAGCCCGGGCGGCAGCCAGTTCAAGAGCGAAAGGTATGCCGTCAAGTTGTCTTACAATTCGGCTGACCGCGGCGCAGTTCGCCTCAGTGAGCTGTAGATCGGCGCGTACGGACTTACCTCGTTCGATGAAGAGCTGCACCGATTCGTAGCCCATGAGAGAGAGCGGGCTCTCGTTGTCGGCCGATGGGATGCCCAACGATGGCACACGGTACAGACCCTCGCCTGCGATGGCAAGCGGTTCGCGTGAGGTCGCCATGATTTGGAGATTCTCGGCTGAACGGAGCCACTGGGCGGCGAGCTGTGCGACGTCGCTACGCACGTGCTCGCAGTTATCGAGAAGCAACAGGACCTTGCGAGTGGACAGGAACTGGGTGATTCTCTCGGCGTCGGAAGCCCCAGGCACATCCGGCGCGCGCAGGACGTGAGCAACCTCGGTCAGGATTTCATCGGAGGTCGAAAGGCGGTCAAGTTCGATCAGCCAAACGCCATCGGGGAATGACTCGATGGAGGACTCTGCGATGTGTTGGGCCAAGCGGGTCTTGCCGGTGCCGCCTGGGCCGACCAGAGTCACTAGCCGGTGCGTTGCCATTTGTTCAGCCAGCTCTTTGCTCTCTTTCTCTCGGCCAATGAAGCTTGAGGCATGCTCGGGCAAGTTGTTTGGCGAGTTTCCAAGCGAAAGGAGCGGTGGGAAATCGGCGAGCAGACCGTCGGCGAGTACCTGAAAAACATGCTCGGGCGTACTAAGGTCTTTCAGCCTATGCGAACCGAGATCGAGCAAGTTAGTCCCTCGGGCTGTTTGGGAGACGGCCTCGGACACGATGATTTGCTGTCCGTAGCAGATGCCGCGTAGTCGTGCGCAACGGTTTATTACCGGACCGTAGTAGTCCCCGCCGCGTTCTTCGGCTTCTCCCACATGGAGGGCCATCCGCACGCGAATCGGTCGTGGCGTGGGCCAATCGGTGCTTGCCAATGCAAGCTGTAGGGCGATGGAGGCCTTTACGGCTTGGGTGGCGCTTTTGAAAACGCAGAACAGGGCATCGCCTTCGCCGCGCTCTTTGATCACGCGGCCCTCGTGAGCTTCGACGATTTCTTGGCTGAGCGCATCATGGAGGCGCATGGACTCGCCCATTTCTTTGGCGGCGTCCTCCCACAAGCGGGTGCTCCCCTCCACATCGGTCATGAGGAAGGTCAGCAAACCCGTCGGGTTCGGCGAGACAGCCACAAAGTTAGTGTACTAGCCTTATTCGCCCGGTAGTGGGGCGCCGATGGCGAGGCGGAGGCGGACTTCGGAGATGAGGGCGTCGAAGACGGCTTGGACTGCGTTGACTTCGGCGGTGACCAGGCTGGTTTGCGCGAGCTGGACTTCGATCAAGCTCGATGCCCCCAGTGCTTGCGAGCGCGAGGCGGCTTCGAAGTTCTTGCGAGCGGCTTCGAGGGCTTTTTGAGAGGCGGCGAGGCGGGCAACATTGGTGTCGTAGGTGTAATAGGCTTCTTCGACATCGCCTCGGACGTTTAGTTCGCTTTGGTTGAGGCGTACCCGCGCGGCTTCATAGGCAAGCTCGCGTTGGCGCACGTTTTCTCGGCTGATTCCTCCATCGAATAGCGGGAAGCTGACCACGAGGCCGAGTCCGGAGCGGCCCGTGTTGTGACGGTAGAGAGAGTGGTTGTAGCTGGCATCTACGGAGAGGTCGAGGCCAGCGTCGGCTTTAGCGATTCTCACGGCGTAGCGCTGAGAGTCGAGACCGCGGCGAGCGGCAATGAGGTCGGGGCGATTGGCCAGAGCCTGCGTGATGAGGTCGTCAAGGTTGCCTTCGAAGGCAGTCATGGCTGGCGTCTCTTCTTCTTTAAGCTCGAGTGTGCCGTCGGCGGAGGTCCAGCCGATATTGGTCTTTAGCGCGGTAAGGGTGGTCTTAACGTCGTTTTGTGCGCCGAGGAGGCTCACTTGAGCATTGAGTTGATCGGCTTCGGCTTGAAGGATGTCCTTTCGAGCGATGTCGCCAACCTCGGCCCGGGCCTTGGTTTGGTTGAGGATCAGAGTCGCACGGTCAAACTGCGCTTGCTGAACCTTCAGAAGTTCCTCGGCGCGGAGGCTGTCGTAGAAATTCTGCGTAACTAGAAACAGCTGGTTGCGAAGGGTAAGCAAGGCGCTGGCTTCTTCACCGAGGGCGCTGGCTTGTGCGCTAGCTAGGCTGAATTGGCGCTGGCCGCTATCGAGAATGCGCCAGGTCGCGGCGATATCGAGATTGGAGCCGCTGGACCGAGTAGAGACACCGGGGCCGGAGTAGATATCGAGCCGATCATCGCTCCACGAGAATCGCGGAGTGGCGCTTGGGAGGAATGCGCCGCGGGCTAGGCGGACCGAACTCTGCGCGCTTAGGACGTCGAGATAAGCCGCGACCACGGTTCCGTTGCGCTCTTTGGCGAGACGCAAGGCTTCATCAAGGGTTATCTCCGCCGCCATTGCCCCCGAGGCGATACAAAGGAGGGCGAGGCTTTGGAGGTGGCGGATCATAGGGTTAGTGGTACCTGGGAATGGTTGGATGGTGCTGGGTGTAGCTGGGAATGGCTTGGTTTTGCTGGGTATTGCTTTCTGAGCTATACCCAGCTACTCCAAGCAATACCCCTCTAGTCCCAGCTACTTCCTACGAAAGGCACGTTGCACCGTGTTCCGCCGTTGCAACGTAAGAAGACTAAGGGACCAATGGACGCCTACCCACACCTCTGCCAAATCGTGGATCCGACCGATCTGCACAAATTCTCGGACAAAGAGCTCCACGAGGTGGCGAAGGAGGTGCGCCAGGCGATTCTGGACAAGGTCAGCCAGACCGGCGGGCACCTCAGCAGCAATCTCGGAACCGTCGAATTGACGGTTGCGCTTTATGCCGCGTACTCGATTCCGCCGGATAAAGTTGTTTGGGATACGGGTCACCAAGCCTATGCCCACAAGCTTTTGACCGGGCGTTTGCCGCGAATGGAGACCCTTCGCAAGCACAAGGGACTGAGCGGATTCTTGAAGCGCGAGGAGAATGTGCATGACGTTTTTGGTGCGGGCCATGCCGGAACGGCGATTTCTGCAGCGGTTGGATTTGCCGTTGCTCGCGATCAGGCAGGTACTGGTGAAAAGGTGGTGGCGGTCACCGGCGACGCGGCGATTTGCAGTGGCATGTGCTGGGAAGCGCTGAACCATGGTGGCGAGCTCAAGACCGACATGACGGTCGTTTTGAACGATAATCGCATGAGCATCGCGCCGAATGTGGGCGCGATGACGCAATACTTCACGCGCCTGCGCGCGAGGCCGGATTTGCAGGACGCCGCGCAGCGGGCGAAGACCATGATTCAGCGAATCGGCGGTCCGGCCGAGCGCGTGGCGGCGGGCTTGCGCCATGGCCTGACCCACTACTTCGCGCCCGAGGAGACTGGCACGATTTTCGAGGAAATGGGCTGGGAATACATCGGCCCGGTGGATGGCCACAACCTCGATGTGATGCTCGATATCTTCCGCAATGTTCGCCAATTGCCCGGCCCGGTTTTCGTTCACGCGATCACGGTGAAGGGAAAGGGCTACGAGGTTGCCGAGGAGGACAGCCGCAAGTGGCACGGTGTCGCGCCGTTCGATTTGGCGGCGCATGAGCTCGTGAAATCCGCCGGTGCGGTGTCGTACACGCAGGCTTTCGGCGATGTCGCGGTCGAGATCGCGCAGGCCGATCCGAAGGTTGTGGCGATCACGGCGGCGATGCCGGACGGCACAGGTTTGAACCGATTCGCCAAGGAAATCCCGGCGCGTTACTACGACACGGGCATCGCCGAGCAGCACGCGGTGACCTTCGCGGCGGGGCTCGCGGCAGGGGGAATGCGCCCTCTTTGCGCGATCTATTCGACGTTCCTCCAGCGCGGCTTCGATCAGGTCTTGCACGATGTTTGCATCCAGAATCTGCCGGTCCGGTTCTTCATGGACCGCGCGGGCTTGGTCGGCGACGACGGCCCGACGCACCACGGCGCGTTCGACACTTCGTACCTGGCGTGCATCCCGAACATGGTCCTCCTCGCCCCGCGCGATACGACCGAGCTCGCCGAGATGTCGCGCTGGATGGCGGGCCACGACACGGGCCCGACCGCGATCCGCTATCCCCGAGGCACGAGCGACGACCGCCTGCCCGAGTCTCGCACGCCGATCAGCTTTGGCAAGGCCGAGACCCTGCGAACAGGGAAGGACCTCACCATCGTCGCCGTGGGCTCGATGGTCTCGCCAGCCTGGCAAGCCGCGCTGGCTTTGGAGGCGGAAGGAATCGATTGCACGGTCATCAACGCGCGGTGGATCAAGCCGATCGACTTCGACACCATCTTCGCCGACGCCTTGCGTACCGGACGGCTGCTGTTGGTCGAGGAAAACGCGCGCGTGGGCGGTTTTGGCCAAATGGTGAGGGATGAGATGCTCAGTAACCCCGCCGTCTCGGCGGTGAAATCAGACGTCATGGCCCTACCCGACAAGTTCATCGAGCACGGGGCGCAGCCGTTGATTCGCGGCGATTTGGGACTGGATGAGGTTGGGATTGCCGCCAAAGCGCGGGCGCTGATGAAAGGGACGAAAGCGACGCGCCGTTGATCTTAGACCCTACTTGGAAAAGTGTTCAACGGTCGACTTGTGGCGCTTGCGGAACATCGACTTAATGGCTCCCCGAATAAGGAGTCGATCTAGCAGTTTTCCAATAAGCCCAAACGGTACAGCATAATTTACTCTGTCGCGCAACTGCGTCCCAGTTCCTAGAGCCTTGAATTCATGGCGGTGTCTCCAGTATGTGAACGGTGAGCGTTCTGCGATGTCGGTAAACCCATGGGGAGGCTCCACCTCAGTAATTCGAGCATCCCACCTCATAGAGATACCAAATCGAGATATCTTGATCTTGTGGAGTGCTCCCTCTTCAACTTTGGTGATCTGGCCCAAGATCGCGATCTTAGTACCCTTCGGGGCCAGCTGTTTGAGAGCTCTGACGTCCGAATGAAACTCCCATAATTCCTCAGGATTACAGTCCACTATGGACTCGAAAGCAAGTTCTGTCACGATGAGGATTACGGCATTGGTCCTGCAATAGTCCCAATTTCAACTTACTCAGGGCTCGCCTGTCGTTATATACTTATGTACAACTGGGGGCGAACGGGTTCGACAGGATCGGTTCGATTCAGAGTTGCGAGCCGAGGTGCCGTTGGCCTCGTAAAAAGCGGCAAAAAAAGTAAAAGCGAATAACAACTTCGCCTACGCTGCTTAATTAAGCGCGTCGTCGGACTGACTTGAGCCGATAAGGTCAGTATCCGGTGTAATCAAATTCGGATCGGCGGTTTGGGCTTCTGTTCGTAGCCTGACCGTCTAAACCAATCGAACTGGGCGGGAAGCCAGCCGACCTCGGGAGAGGCCCTCGCCAAGAAAAGTACAGAGGAGACGCTCGTGGTGACTGTGGGTCTGCGGTTTTGGAAGAGAGTTCAATTCTCTCCGCCTCCACCAAGTTCTTCTACTCGAACAGCGCTGGCTGACCAGATGCGACGGTGGCCAATTGGCCGACATCCGGTGGAGCTTCGAAGGCCATTTTCTTGATGTTCTGGGGCACCGGAATTGGGTACTTGCCAGTGAAGCAAGCCGTGCAAAAGCCCTTTGCGCCGGGGCCGGCGGCTTTGATCGCGTTCTCGACGCTCAGGTAGCCGAGAGTGTCTGCGCCGATGGTCTCGCAAATTTCTGCGATGCTCTCGCGGGAGGCGATGAGCTCGCCCTTTGAGGCCATATCGATGCCGTAGAAGCACGGATGGGCGATTGGGGGAGCGGTGATTCGGACGTGGACCTCGGCGGCTCCAGCGTCGCGCATGAGCTTGACGATCTGCTTTGTGGTCGTGCCGCGGACAATCGAGTCATCTACTAAGACCACGCGCTGGCCTTCGATTGCGGCGCGTAGAGGGGTGAGTTTCATGCGAACACCGAGCTCGCGAATGCGTTGGTCGGGCTGGATGAATGTGCGATGAATGTAGCGCGATTTGACCATGCCTTCGCGGTAGGGAATGCCGGTCGCTCGCGCAAAGCCGAGCGCGGCGGGGATGCCACTATCGGGCACGGGCACGACGATATCAGCCTCGACGGGGTGCTCATCGGCGAGCAATCGCCCCATCCGCTCGCGCGCCTCATAGAGCGATGTGTGATACATCTCGCTGTCCGGACGGGCGAAGTAAATGAACTCAAAAAGGCACATTGCCTCGCCATCGCTGGCGGCTCCTTGAAAGAAGCGAGGGCCATCTTTGTCAATCAGAACTGCTTCGCCGGCTTCAAGCTCCCGAGCTGGATTTCCACCAATTGGTGAAAACGCGCAGGTCTCGCTGGCGACCATCCAGCCATCGCGAATCGCGCCAAAGACGAGCGGGCGGACACCGGAGGGGTCGCGAAAAGCGACCAAGGCATGGGGCGTCAAGACGCAAACCGAATAAGCGCCCTTGATCTCGGCCATCGTGCGGCGAACGGCTTCTTCGATTCCCAGAGGCATGTGCCGAACCAACAGCCGAGCCATTACTTCGCTGTCGCCGGTGGTATCGAAATGCTCGCCCTCGAGCTCCATGCGCTCGCGAAGCTCGCGGGTGTTAATCAAGTTTCCGTTGTGTGCGACAGCGATTTCGCCGACCTGGCTTTGGCAGAAAATGGGTTGAGCGTTGCGCAAAACGCTTGCGCCGGTGGTGCTATAGCGCGTATGACCGATGCTGATGTGCCCGGGCAGGGTTTGGAGAACGTCCTCGTTGAAGATCTGGCTAACGAGGCCCATGTCTTTGTGCATGCGCACGACATTTCCGTCGCTTACCGCGATTCCGGCGGATTCTTGACCCCGATGTTGAAGGGCGAAAAGCCCGAAAAACGTAAGGCGCGCCGCTTCATCGTTCGGAACATAAGCTCCAAACACGCCACATTCTTCCTTTGGGCGGTCGAACTCAGCGGGGTCCACGTCCCAGTATGGCATGGCGAAACCTTGCATTCCATGTGCAGAAGGCGTAAAATGGGCGAAGAGTGAGTACCCCCGCCTCTCTGCCAGTTCAGTCAAACCAATCTGTCGCCGTCGGTCGATGGATGGCAGTCATTTACAATAATGACGTGACCCCATTTGATCGGGTCATCGAGGCCCTGATGGTCGCCACCGATTGTGAACTCGAAGAAGCTCAAATCGAGACTTGGGAAGCGCATACGTACGGAAAGGCACCCGTGCACTTCGACTCGCGAACCACTTGCGAAGGAGTAGCAGCGGTCATCACGAGCTTCGGAATTCGCACCGAGGTCGAGCCGGAATGGAAGGATTAGTTTTCGGTGTTCAGTGTTCGGTTCTCGGCTCAAGTGCGATCGAGAAGCCGCAGTTAGATTCCGAATCACAGGTTCAGGCCGGGCGCGACTACATTGTAGTCGTCTTCGATAACGACTTCAACAGCTTCGATGAAGTCACTTTCATCATCATGCTTGCCACTGGCTGTCCGCCCAATGAGGCGGAGATGGAGACGTGGGAGATTCACCATTTGGGTAAATCAGTCGTCCACAATGCGACAGAGCAAGAGTGCATGCGCGTCGCCGAGATAATTGCGACCATCGGAATACGCGTTGAAGTCGTCAAGGAAGATTGATGCTTCCGATTACCGGCACGTTCCTCGACGAGATCACGCACGATATTCCCTCGCAGAATTGGGGCCGGGACGAGTGGCGTCGCGAGTTCGAACTTTACTCGCGGATTGGCTTAGATACAGTCATCATCATTCGTGCTGGCTACAAGAACAAGTGCATTTTTCCGGCGAAGTCCTTGCCTGGTTTGCTTCCGATCTACGACGATGTCGGCGAGATCTTTTTTGACCATGCGGATGATTTTGGGCTAAAGGTTTTCTTCGGGACTTACGACAGCGGACATTTTTGGCTTAAGAACGATTCGAAGGGCGAGATCGACGTTAACAAGCGATTTCTCGACGAGGCGTGGGAGCGGTATGGGCACCACAAGTCATTCGCTGGTTGGTATCTGACGCACGAGACCGGCAAGCACTCGCCGAACATCGTCGCGATCATGCAGCAGATTGGCGCGCATTGCCGATCGCTGAAAGAGCTTCCGGTCCTGATTAGCCCCTATCCGCAAGGCACAAAGCAGATGGGCGAGGATGCGCTGAGCCTCGCTGAGAGTTTTAACCATTGGGACAGAGTCTTCGCCGAAGCCAGCCAAGTGGTGAACATTTGCGCGTTCCAGGATGGGCAATTGCATTACGATCAACTGCCAGAATTCAGCGCTGGCATTGCCGAACTGGGCAAGAAGCATGGCATCACCATTTGGTCAAATATCGAGTCCTTCGACCGCGACATGCCGATCAAATTCCCTCCTGCTGACTGGCGATATTTGCGCTACAAGATGGAAACGGCGAGCCGGAAGGCGGAGAAATTGATAACGTTTGAGTTTCCGCACTTCATGTCGCCACACTCGAGTTATGCCTCCGCGCACCATTTGTTCAATCGGTATGCCGAGCACTTTGGGATCCCTATATGAGCGATCTTCTGACTTTCGCATTGAACGCGGCTGAAGAGGCAGGGAAGATCACACTGAAGTACTTCCGGCAAGAACTTTCGATCGACCTGAAGAGTGACGATAGCCCAGTGACAATCGCCGACCGCGAGGCTGAGCGCTATCTTCGTGAAGCGATCTCGGCGAAGTTTCCGGGCCATGGGTTTCTTGGCGAGGAAGAAGGCACGACCGGCGACCAAAGCGAGCGGTGGGTGATCGATCCGATCGATGGCACCAAGAGCTTTATCTGTGGAGTGCCGCTTTATGGGGTGCTTCTGAGTTACGAGCGCGATGGTGTTCCGGTAGTTGGAATCAGCCATTTCCCGGCGCTCGGCGAGACCGTTTGGGCGACGAAAGGTGGCGGCGCATTCTTAAATGGCAAGCCAATACAAGTTTCACCAGTTGGTGAGTTGAGTCACGCGACACTGTGCTCGGGATCGCCGACTTCAATGGAAGATGCCGGACGGATGGAAGGGTTTATGAAGCTCGCTCGGCAAGCACGCGGTGCACGTACATGGGGGGATGCTTATGGACACTGCCTCGTCGCGACGGGCCGCACCGAGGCGATGATCGACCCTAAGGTTGCTTATCATGATCTCTCATCCGTCAGCCTCATTGTCACGGAAGCGGGTGGGCGGTTTACTAACTTCAAGGGCGAAGAAGGAATCTTTCACGAGGCGATTTCGTGTAATACAGCGCTTTTTGACCAAGTGGTTGGAGCCTTCGCGTGAGGGTTCTTGGCGTAGATTGGGGCGGGGCGCGCATTGGCATCGCCGTAGGCGAGTCCGAGTTTGGCATCGCGAGCCCTCGCCAACTCATCACTGCGACGGGCACGCTCGCCAAAGACGCAGTCCTCATTAAAGACCAAATGGTTAAGGAAAAGGCAACGCTCGCCGTCGTCGGCGTGCCCTACCATGAGACCAATGACCGTCAAGCGCGGGTATGTTTGCAATTCGTCGAGCGTTTACGAGAATTGAACGTAGAAGTTGTGACGGTCGACGAAAGCCTCACCTCTGCCCAATCGAATCAAGACATGATCGACCAGGGCATGAAGGCGGCGGAGCGGCGGCAAAAGGTGGATAGCGAGTCGGCAGTGCGAATTCTGCTGAGATTTTTCAACGAACATGGCGGGTAAGGCAACAAAAATCATCTTGGGGACGCTGCTTTTGGGTGTCGTAGGCGGCGGCTTTGCCGGCTATTCGTGGCTCAAGTCGGGTCTGCGACCCTCTCCGCTCACGGCCAAGAAGTACATCCACATCGAAGGCAATACCGGTCGCAGAATCGTGCTTAACCGCCTCGAACGAGAAGGCGTCATTCGCAGCAGCGACGCGCTTGAAATCTACGCGCGATACAAGAAATCGCCCGACATGGTGCCCGACGGCATCTATCTCTTCAAGCCCGGGATGTACTCGTATCAGATCCTCGATACGCTCCAGGGGCCCCTTAAGCAAATGGTTAGAATTCCCGAGGGGCGATGGATTGCTTGGGTTGGCGAGATTCTTGAGGGCAAGAATGTTTGCACCAAAGAGGAATACGTGGCACTGGCGAGCAAGCCCGATGAGTTCCGCGGCAAGCATAAGTGGCTTCCCGAAGGCATCGCCACGCTCGAAGGTTTTCTCTATCCCGACACCTACGACCTCCCCCCGACCATCGGAGCGCGAGCCGTCATCGATCAGCAGCTAAGAGCGTTTGAGAAGCGCGTTGAGCCAGAGAATCTCACGCCAGAAGAACTCAAGCGCGCGGTCACGATTGGTTCAATGGTCGAGCTCGAAGCCCAGAAAGACAACGAGCGCCCCATGGTCGCCGGCGTCATTGAGAATCGCATCGCCAAGAACATGCGCCTCGAGCTCGACGCGACCGTGCTTTATGGCCTGCAGGAGTGGAAAGTCCTCGGCCCGGGCCAGGTGCGCAAGGTCATTTCGCCGTACAACACGTACCTGAATGCCGGTCTGCCGCCGGGGCCAATTGGGTCGCCCGGCGTCGCGAGCATTCGGGCCGCGCTCGATCCCGACGAGCATCCCTATTTCTTCTATGTCGCGAAGGGCGATGGCTCGGGTGAGCACCTTTTCGCGATCACTTATGCCGACCACCTCAAGAACATTCGCACCGCGCGGGCGATGAAACCGAGCGCAAACTAGATGAGCTTTCGCGCAGGACGGGTGGCAAAGGAGGGCGTTCATCGCCGCTACCACCGGTTCATGCCCATTCGCACGGTTGATCGCGTGCTCGATCTTGATCCCAACGAACTCATTGCAAGCGGCAAGAATCTCATCCTCCTCGACGCCGACAACACGCTCCTGCCTTGGCGCACCGAGGAGATTGCCGAAGAAGTAACCATTTGGTTAGACAAGGCGCGCGCGGCGGGGCTCAAGCTCTGCCTCATCAGCAACACGCGCAACAAGGCGCGGCTCGAGCGGCTCAGCAAGGCGATGGACATTCCGTTCGCCGTCGGCAAGTTCAAGCCAAGCCGCGAGATGTACGACCACGCGCTCGAGAAGTTCCAAATGAAGCCCGAGCAGGCCGTCATGATCGGCGACCAGATTTTCACCGACGTCCTCGGCGCGAATCGCTCGGGCATCGACGCCATCCTCGTGCGCCAGATGCACAAAAACGAGTTCATCGGCACGCGCCTCGTCAGCCGCCTCGGCGAGAAGCTCATCTGGCGCAAGCTGCGCGAGGCCATGGAGGAGGAGCTCGACGACCTGCCCATCGTCGAGCCGACCGGGTTCTTCCATCGCCGCATCGTGCGGCAGTTCGCCAAGTTCTGCATCGTCGGCCTCACCAGCTTCGCGGTGGACTACAACATCCGCATGACGCTGCAATTCCAGGCGCAGTCGGGCGGCGAATTGCTCAGCGAAAAGGGCGGGCGTTGGCTCGTGCAGCACGTGCCCTTCATGAGCGGCATGACCCCCGCCGATGCCTTCTTCCCGGTCGCGGCGGCGGCGGGCGCGGCGTTCGCCATCGTCAACAGCTTCATCTGGAACCGCCTCTGGACGTTCCGCATCCGCACCCGCGAGGAAGCCGGCGCGCAGTTCGGCCGCTTCGTCGTGGTTTCAGTCGGCGGACTGGTCTTAAATGTCCTCATCAGCGCCTCGGTTAACCATTTGGTTCAAGGCGATCCCAAGGTCTCCGCCCGCATCGCCACGCTCGTCGCGACGGCATTCGTCGCGATCTGGAACTTCACGGGCCAGCGGTTGTATGCGTTTAGACCGAGTAAATAGAGGGAGGAGAAGGTAGACATGAACTTGCTAAATACTGGCGAACGATTTGACAGAATTAGCCGTGCCACCCATTGCTGTTATTGTGGTAGACCCCTCGGAAAACACGAAGTTGAGAAGGAGCACGCTGTACCCGAGTGCTTGCTTCTCCGAGGAACCCAGCCGGTCCTTGTTCCAAGCTGCAAAAGTTGTAATAGGAAGAAATCTTGGGACGACGAGTTCCTAAGGGACTTCTTAGGATTCGCAGGACGTGGGGCTGGTCATCAGGGTTTCCGTGCTATCCGGGGCGCCGTCCTCCGTTCCGTGAAGCGAGGTGCCGATGAAGGAAGGCATGGCCCTGTCTCCGCATTGCTTGCCGGACTAAAACATCGAGACGTCGTATGGCCTTGTGGCACGTTAGCCAGTCTGCTTTGCTTCCCAGTTGACAATGAACGGCTGGCGCGGTCTTTGGCCTGGATTACGTTGGGTCTTCACTATTACGAGACCGAACGAAGACTTTCGCCACGATCTTCATTTTGGATCGTTAACGACTATCAAAAGAACCGTGATCTAGCGAAGAAAACTTGGGACGTGGCGCCAATGGAGACATTAGAGGTTGGGCCTAATTTTCACTATAAAGTCCCCATTTACACAGACGAGGGAGTAACCCTTTGGTATTTCAAAATCCTTGGCGAATGCCACTTCTTGATCGCAACGAATCACGATGGCGAAGACAGCCGGTCGTTCGTGGGCTCAAGGTGGATAGATTCGGCTCCCGGTGTGTAAGACTTTCATATTAGCCACGGACCATGCCCTACTCTGTGTCCGTTTCAACCATAAGCCTCTCAGCTTCCGCTAACTCCGCCCTGCTCGGTAGCTTTATCGACCCAAGCCAAAGCGAACCAGCACTAAGAATTGCTGCAAGCACAAGAATCGCAATCTCCTGATCCAATGGCAGGCTCCTCAGGAAAGGCAATGGGGCGTGCAGTTTCCTATCGGACAACATGTAGCCAGCCATTACGAGGCCGCCTGTGGCACCCAGCCCCAGATGGCACGCTGCGCGACGGAATACATTCGTGGAAGGCTCCTCGATATTCATGAGCGACCTGATATTAGATGCCGCCACGCCCAGGCCTCCGAGAAGCAAGAGTAGTGCCCCATATAACTCCCGCGTATCGAGCCATTTCGAATAATCCAGTTGGCAGGCCATTGAGATGGCGAGGAGGCCAAGAGCACCGCTCGCCGCCCTGAAAAGAGTTCCTTCCGAAGGTAGCTCAAAGGCATCTTCGCTCAAGTCAGGATCGTTACTCCGATAGACAACGATCAGGTACTGCATGCCTCCTAGGATCGTCAACAGAAGGCCACTAGGATGCCTCCAAAGCCGATCCGCTCCAACAGTCACAAGTCCGATGGAGCAAATGGCCAGGGCCACGCGCAAAGCTGGCTGGTTTCTCATGAAACAATTCTATAGCATGGGGCCATTCACCCCGGTTCCTTCGGAAACTTCGCGCCATCGATTTGCTTTGCCGGGCCATGGTTTTGCGACGCCGTGTCGGGGTTTTGTTGCTCCATGCAAGCCGGAAACCGCTATAGGCTATATCGTGGCGGCAAAAGGCAAGCCGGAAATGGCTGCAAGCCAGCCGGAAATCGCAAAACAATTAGAAAATCATTTCCGAAACCTATACAAATTGCGCCAGATAGCCGATTTTTTAACCGAGCCCACAAGGCTTTCGAGGTTAAGAACGAAAATGAAACCTTTTTACGCAATGAACGAGGCTGAACTCGTTAACTGGTCATCCAACGCCACCGAAATGGCTGGCACTTACACGGCAGAACTCTTCCCCGGTGCGGGCGGAGCCGCCGAACTCGAAGCATTTGAGGAAGCAGGCAATGCATTTATCGCCGCCAAGGCCGCCCAATTGGACGCGGAAGCCGCCGCCAAGAACGCGACCGTGGCCAAGAATGAAGCCAAGGCTGCTTGGCTCGGCTTGGTGGGACCTTACAACAACGAGTGGCAACTGAGTTCGCTCGTGACGGAATCCATCCGCACGAAGATGCAGCTTCCGGTCCGCCAAGGCCCGGGCAGCATCACCGCACCGGTGACGCCGACCGATGTGGTTGTAACCCCTAACGCGAACGGCACGGTGGATGCGAAGTGGAAGCGAAATGGCAATTCCGCGCAAACGACTTTCATCATCGAGCGCCAAATGGGCTCGACCTGGAGCGGCGTTTTCGCTGGAACCGGTACGAAAGCGCACATGAGCGGCTTTACGCCCGGCGTGCCTGCAATCTTCCGCATTCGCGCGGTGAAGGGCCAAGTCAGCAGCGCCCCAACGCCGACCTTCTCGATTTATTCGGAAGGCGAAGGCGAAACGCTGCAGCTCGCAGCGTAGTTCTCGTTTCTCCTCTCCCGAGATCGGGAGAGGCCGGGTGAGGGTTGAAAACGTGCGGCACACCGCCAACCCTCCCTCATCCCCTCCCAAGCTTGGGAGGGGAGTTTTTGTTTGCGCCCTATCCTTCCCGCGGGGAGCTTCGTTTCTCCCCTCCCCTTCCTGGGAAGGGTGAGGGGCCGGGGGTGGGGATGGGAAACACGGAAAGGCTTTCGCATGCGCTTCCCCCTCCCCGGCCCTCCCCCAGGCAAGCCTGGGGGAGGGAGTTTAGCCGACCACTTTCATCGCCAGCGCGAGCTGGAAGTAGATGATCAAGCCCGTCGCGTCAACAAAAGTCGAGATGAACGGCGCGGACATGACGGCGGGGTCGATGCCGGCTCTTTTGGCCCCGAGAGGCAGGACGCTGCCGACGACCGTTGACCAAATCACGATGCACGGCAACGCGATGCCGACGAGCAGGCAGAGCTTCGGGTCGGCGCCCCAGAAGATGGCGCGTGCGTAGCCGGCAACGCCAAGCGTAAGACCAACGAGGCAGGCCGTCAGGAACTCGCGCGAGACGATGGTGAGCCAATCGCGGGGGCGGACTTCGCCGACGGCGAGCGCGCGCGTGACCATCGTCGTGACCTGCGAGCCGGAATTGCCGCCCGCGCCGATGAGCAGCGGCACGAAGAACATGAGCGCGGTGATTTTGAGCTCGGGCGCGACATTGGCGTAATGCCGCATGACGAGGCCGGTGAGCATCTCGGCGACGAACAGGCCGAGGAGCCACGGGATGCGCTTCCACGCGAGCTTCCACACGCTGAGCGAGAGATACGCCTCGACCGGGCCCGAAACCGCGCCGAGGCTTTCGAGGTCGGCGGTGGTCGCCTCTTCGAGAATCTCTTGCGCGTCGTCGCCGGTGAACAGGCCGACCATGCGGCCATTGGCATCGAGCACGGGCAGGCCATAAAAGCCATAGCGCGACATGCGGCGGGCGGCCTCTTCGGCGTCGTCGGTCGCTTGCACGGTGATGACCTCGTCGCGCATGATGTCGCCGGCTTTGGTGCTCGGCTTGGCGCGGAGGGCGCGGCGCAGGCTGAAAATGCCGAGCATCTTGCGCTCGGGGTCGAGGACATAAACGTCGTTAACCGTCTCGTACTTCTCGTCGCTGGCCTTGCGAATGTCGTCAAGCAGCGCCGCCATCGTGGTCTCGGGCGCGACCTCGAAGAAACGCTCGGTCATGAGCCGACCGACCGAATCCTCGGGGTAAGTCATCAGACGGCGGATTTCTTGCGCGTCTTCGTCGGGAATGACTTCTAGAAGGTCATTAAATCGCTCGGCGCCGAGTTCTTCGCGCAGATCGAGCGCGTCGTCCATGGGGAGAACGTCGAGGAAGTGCGCGACGGTGTAGTCGGGTAGCTCTTGAAGGATGCTGCGGGTTGTCGCTGTGGGCAGCTCGATGAGGACATTCGCGGCGAGCTCATGACCAAGGAGTTTGAGTAGATCGACGGCCTCTTCGGTATCGAGCCGCACGACACCTTCGGCAAGGTCTTCAGGGAGAATGTCGGCGAGTTCCTCGGTCACACGCTCGCGGCTTTGCGACGCGGCAAGCGCGCGCAATTGCTCTACGAAAGCGGTGAGGTCCTGGACCATTGGCGGCAGTTCAGACTATACCGCCGCTCGCGGGTTTGGGCGGGTTTCCGTTATGATGGTGTTGTGAGTTCTCAGAGTATCACGGGTGGGTTTGCAAGTCCGGCTGATTATGCGGAGTGCAGCAGAATTCATCGGCGATTAGGAACGACCTTTTTCTTTGCGTCTCGACGTTTGCCTGTCGAAAAGCGGAAAAGCGTCGATGCCATATATGCTTTCGTGCGATCGGAACCCAGTACTTTACGCAGCGTGCGGCAGGAACTTATCGCGGCAACCTATGGGATTCGACCGTCATCGGCGGTTCTTCGTGCCTTTGCCGATGTGATGAACGAATCGCGCTTGGCGCTGGACGAGCCCATTCGCTTTCTCGATGCGCTGGAGCTGGAGCCAAACGAATTCGCTACCTACGATGACTTGTTTCGTCACCTGCGAAATGAAGCCGGCTCGATTGCAACGATGATGTTGCAGGTTTTAGGCGAAGGCGACCGGGCTGTTCTTCAACGAGCGGGCCAGTCTCTTGCGATCGCCATGAAGCTAACCAACAACCTGAGAAATATTGGTTCAGATGCGATGGTAGGTCGATCCACCTTGCCGCAGGATGAAATGGCGCGGTTCGGCGTGACGCTGGATGATCTTGAGCAGGGGCGAGTTTCGAAAGGCTTTGTGGACTTGCTGCGGTTGCAGATCAGTCGCGTGCGCGGGCTTTATCGCGAGAGCGACGCCGGGATTCCGTTGCTGCGCGAGGACATGAAGTTTGGCGTGGCATTAGCGCGCGACGTGTACGAAAAAATGCTCGATAAAATCGACGAAAATGGTTACGACGTCTTTCGCAAGTCAATAAGGGCGACGCCGCAAGAAAAAATGGTTGCGGCTTGGAGTCTTTGGAGCGGTAACGCTGAGTCTGATGAAGCGTAATGTAAACTGGCGCACATGAGTATTCCAATCGTTGCCTTGGCAGTTCTGGCTCACGGTGTTGTTGGGGCTGGTAGCCCGTGGAAAGCGGGCCGGACGACCGAATCATGGGCGGATCGAAGTTACATTGTGAAGCTTCCCAAGGCGGTCGAGAAGCCCGATGCTAAGTTGCCGCTCGTGATGTTGTTGCACGGGTTTTCGGGCTCCGCAGAGGCGATCGAAGCGTACAGTGGCTTTGGTGGCATGAATGATACTGAGGGGTTTATCTTGGTCGCGCCGCAGGGCCTTGGTCGGCCAGCAGGTTGGAACTGCGGATTCATAAATCTCGGTAAGGCAGGAACGGATGACGTTTCTTTCTTAAGCAAATTGATGGATAAAGTGTCAGCCGACCTTCCCGTAGACCCGAGCAGAATCTATGTCGCAGGACACTCAAACGGCGCAATGATGGCGAACGTACTTGGTGGCCTCCGTCCGGATAAGATCGCGGCAATCGCGTGCGTGGCTGGCGTAATTGGCGTCGGCAAGACCAATCCAAAGCTCATGGCGGAGCCAAAGGGCCCGGTGTCGGTTTTGCATATTCACGGGACCAACGACCAAATCGTGGGCTATTCGACTTCGGCTGCTGCTCTTCTGTCCGGGGTTGGTGCCAAGGATGCCGTTAAGTGGTGGGCAAGCCAGACAGGAATCGAATCCAAAGGGGTCGAAGAAAAGCTCAAAGGCTATGATTCTCTGACCTATAGCAATGGCTCGACGACGGTGAAGCTCCTATCGTTAACAGGCTGGAGTCACGATTGGCCAGTTAGTCAACGTTCACCGATCAATGGCGCAAAGACGATTTGGGATTTCTTTAAGGCGAATCCGAAGCGGCCCGCCGTAATCGATCCCAAATTGCCGCCCATTCCGGCGACTCCGGTGGCCGCTCCACGTTAATCGTGCCGGGCGTTCGGTCAAGTTCGGCGAGCTTGGCGTAGAGCTGTTGGGCGTATTCTTTTGGGTCTGTTGTTAGCCGGATAGTTCTATCTGTTGACGTGCCGGGCTCGACCAGCTTGACCGGGTTTTTGGGGGAGTAATGCCGATGGTGCTGCCCGGGAGACGCATTTTTCGCGGCTTTTTCGGCGATTATTGTTGGCGCGAATTGGCTGAGTTGCTCTTGCGTGACTGCTCCTTGCCTTAGGATGGTGATTTGGTTGTCGTTGATGGCGACAACGGTGGACTCGATGCCGACATCGCTCGGGCCGCCATCGAGCGCGCCTAAGCAATGTTTGAGGATTTCTGGGTCAATGTCTTCGTATCGAGTCGGTGAAAGTTGGGTGAAGCGATTGGCGCTCGGTGCTGCAAGGGGAAGCTGACTATTGAGTAGAAGTGTTTCGAAAACTGAATGATTAGGACAGCGCACACCGAGGGTTGTTCCTCCGGCGAGGATTTCTTTTGCGACCTTGCCTTTGTCGGGGAGAACCAACGTAAGCGGGCCGGGCCAGAAGGCATTTGCTAGGGCGGTCGCGAGGTCGTTCCATTCGACCATTTCTTTGGCTTGATCAATGCCACTAACATGGACGATAACGGGGTTCCACTCTGGCCGGCCCTTGGCCGCGAAGATCTTCTGAACGGCATTGCTATCGAGAGCATTGGCGGCGAGGCCGTAGACGGTTTCCGTCGGGACTACAACCAACTCGCCTCGGAGCAGCGCCTCCGAACAGGCGGCGATGTTCTTGGGCGTGGGGTTCAAGGTAGCGCCTCGCGCATCACGTCAAAGGGCGGACAGGTTGAGAGCCAGAATGCATAACTTAGGCCTGCTTGAAAAAGTAGCATTTCACGACCATCGACTGCAGACCATCCATTTTGACGAGCAGTATGCATGAAGGGCGTAGGCACGAATCCATAAGACAGGTCCATGGCTACGCCAGTACCTTCCCATATCAGATCAGGGACGGATCCAGTCGCGTTGATAACGAGGTGAAATCCGCCGGTACATGGAGGAACAGGTGGCGCATCGTCAAAGACAACTCCCTTTCGGTTCCAGTTGAAAACGGGCATTGGCGAAACACCTTGGATGGCTGATCTAGCGGCACCGCCCGCCCCAAGTACCAGGGTTCGCCCCCCTAGCCCAAGCCTTCCGAGGGCGAGGGCAAGCCCTCGACAGTCCGTATTGTCAGCTGTCAGGGTAGGGAAATAAATGACATTGCAAGGCTGCAAAAAATTTTGTCCAAGCGATTCCTCTACCCGCATCTTGAATGGTGCGGTCACGTTAAGCCCCTGCATCCGCGTGCTCAGAAAAGCAATCGCCTCCTCGAACTCCTCGTCGTCACAGTGAATCGCAACATACCGATAGGGCAGTCCCGCCGCCTCAAATGCCGCCTTAAACAACCTAGGCGACCAAGAATGTGCGATCGGATTCCCGATCACACCGTACTCTTCGTCCGTAACTTCGCGCCAGTTTAGGACGGCCATTCGATCTCGATCCCTTGCGCGACGCAGAGGTTTTGGAACTCGACGACGCGGTTCCGGTCTTCGTAAACCCCTTGCGGCGTGATCTCATCACCGAGGCAATACGCAGCCAGCAGCCCGGCGGCTTCGCCGATGTTCCACTCCGTTGGATGCAAGCGCGTACAGCCATTGGCGATATGCGTTACGCCGATGTTTTTACAGGCCGGCAATAGGTTAGTCATTCGTTCAGGAACCAAACTACCAAGAGGAACTTGGTAGGGCCAAGCGTCATTATCAATGCCATTTCGACCGCTCGCCGACGGGTGTAAATCCATCCGATAAGAACCGATGCCGATGCTGTCCCAAAACTCGACGGCCCCGTCCGGCCGCATGTCCTTTCCAACGTGCGCCTCGGTCATCGTAAACCGCGCCTTGATCCTTCGCGATTCGCGATGATATGGCGCCATAGCGAGGCCATCGCGCGTGCCGACTGGGTCGCCCGCAGCGTAAAGCTCGCTGTAGCCAATGCCGCCGTCGTCACGTTCAGCCTCCGTTTGCAACCAGTAGAGAATTGATAAAGACTGCTGCCGAGCATTCTCATAAACTACGGCGGTTCGATCTTCCGGCTCATCGATCACGGCGTCAAAGTGGTCGTTTTGAACCCAATTAATCATCGAATAATCGTGAGAAAAAGTCTCGAAAATGCTGCTGTCAATGATTCTTCGATAGGAAAACATTCCGGTCTTGCCAAGGAATTTAATTCTCTTATCCGAATTGCTAATCGCGTCAAAAAATGTCCAAGAAAATAGTTTGCCGGTCCAGCGCGGTTCCATGACCGGCTCAAATGACTTCCAATAATCGTATTGCTGAGGCTTCTCGATTGGGGCACGGCCGCCTGCGGGGTCGAAGCCAACGCAAAGGCACCAAGTAAACGCCTGAATATCGCGCGGATTGGCAACCTCGGGCGCGTCCATTTCGCCAAACTCAGCTTGGCTCTCCGCACCAACACGGTACTCGGTGCCGGTCATCGGAAGCAAATCTCCAATCTCCGTGGCATCGAGAACAAAGCCAAAAGTGACGTCGGTTTCGAGTCCGGTGTCGGTGTCTATGACTCGCACCGAGGTCACGCGGTCGCCATCCACTGTCGCCGAAATAGGAACGCACTGGTGCCAAATCTGCAATTGCCCAGTCGCCCGATACCGAGCCAGCATCCCGGTTAAGACCGCCAAGCCAACTCGAGGCGAAAAGCAGAGCCGGCTCACCCAGCCATTGCCGGGGTTCAAAAGTTTATTGTTCCGGGCCTGATCGGTCAGCGGAAAGTGGTCTCGATAGTACTTGCGAACCGCTTCGCGGAACTGGCGATAGCGCAAAGTACATCCGTGCGTTTCAACCCACTGGTGTTCGTCGGGAGGGACAGCTTGACTCGTGAGTTGTCCGCCGACCCAGTCGGTTTCCTCGGTCATGACCACGCGGTAACCCAGGCTGCAGGCTGCCATCGCAGCCGCGCAGCCACCCGTGCCACCGCCGACGATCAAGATATCGCAACTTGCCTCCATGCCGATTGATTAGGTTACCTAGCGGGTGCGTTCTCACCCTTGAACTGCTCATCGTAGAGTCGACGGTAAAGGCCCTCTTTGGCAAGAAGACATTGATGCCGTCCCGATTCCACAATTCTTCCCTGGTCCATGACGAGGATGAGGTCCGCTGACAGAACAGTTGACAGACGGTGGGCGATCGCAAAAGTGGTGCGCCCAACCATCAGAGAATTGAGCGATTCTTGGATCAAGCGCTCGCTCTGGGTGTCCAGCGCGGATGTCGCTTCATCCAAGATCAAGATGCGCGGATTCTTCAAGATCGCGCGGGCGATTGAGATGCGTTGCTTCTCGCCGCCGCTGAGTTTGTATCCGCGCTCGCCTACTACGGTGTCATAGCCTTCGGGCAGGCTAGCGATATGGTTGTGAATCGCCGCTGCTTTGCACGCCTCGATCAACTCTTCATCCGTGGCGCCCGGCTTCGCTACGCGGAGATTCTCCTTCACGGTCGTGTGCATAAGATAGGTTTCCTGCGTCACCGCGCCGACGATGGCGCCGAGCGAGTCCAGTCGCATCTCCTTTAGGTCGCGTCCGTCCAGCGACACGGTTCCGAGGTCCGGGTCATAAAGACGAGGAATCAAGTATGTCAGCGTCGTTTTCCCTGCACCGCTCGGGCCGACCAATGCCACCAATTGCCCAGCTTCGGCGGTAAAGCTGATGTTGCTGAGCGTCCAATTCGGCTGATCGTCTTCGTATTTGAATGAGACGTCATCGAAGCGCAATTGCCCGGTAACCTGATCTGGCGTGACGATGACCGCGTTCGGCGAATCGCTGATATCGCGCTTCATGTCTAGGTACTCAAAGATGCGTTCGAACAGAGCGAACGACGACATGATCTCAACCTGCGCCGAGAGCAACCCAGTCATAGGGAAGAACAATCTCGCCTGCAGGCCGGTAAACGCAACGATTTTGCCGAGAGTCAGCGACGTATCGCCTTGCGCGATAATCAGCCAGCCTGCGAGCCAGTACACCAAGGTCGGCGCGAACTGCGTGATCAGCCGCACCATGCCAAAAAACATGTATTGTAGGACCGAACTCTTGATCATCCAGCCCGCCAAGACTTTGTTCTCGGCGGCGAATTTCTCGCTCAGAACCTTCTGATTACCGGCGGTCTTGCTGAGCAAAATGCCCGAGACCGACAGCGTCTCCTGCATCATCGAGTTGATTTCGCTGGTCTGCTCCTGCGTGCCTTTCCGAACGTTGCGCGCGTATTCACCAACGCCTTTGCCGACCCAGGCAAAGAAAGGCACGAGGGCGATACTCAGCAAGGCAAGTCGCCAATCGAGGAGCGCCATCGCGATCACTGTGCTGGTGACAATTGCGATGTTCGAAAGCTGATCGGTAATCGTGTTGCTGACCACGTTTTGCACGCCGCCGACGTCACTGATGAGCCGCGTTTGAATGTCGCCCGTCCTCGCGTTCGTGAAGAACTTGAGGCTCATGCTTTGCAAATGTGTGTAGAGCTGATCGCGCAGGTCGCACATGATGCGCTGCCCCACGACCACGCTCATGTAGCCATAAAGCAAGGTGAACGCCGCGCCAAGCAGCACTGCGAGGAGCGTGAATCCGCTGTACCAACCGATTACGTCGAGCCGCTTCTGGCCGACAAGTTCATCAATGATAACCTCGTAAAGGAAGGGCGGCACGATGCCGAGGCCGGTGCCAACCAAAACCGCGAGGATCGTCAGAATGACGTCGCGACGATGCGGCCCGAATAGGGCAATGATGCGCTTGGTTATCAGCCGATCATTGTCTTTGCTCACATGCCCTCCGGCATCCAATCGGGCAAGCTGGCAATCTCAGATTTAGCCTTTGCCGACACAGGAACATGCCACTTATCGAAGAACTGGCCAAGGTCTTTGCCGACCGCCTGCGAGAAAGTCACCATCCAAATGTCGCGCTTTTCGGCGTCATTTTTGGGGCGTGCCTTTAGCGTGTGATAGGTCTTGAAAACACGCTTGTAAGCGTCCCATCCGAACTCATTTTGGAGTTGCGCGTACATGGTGAGCGCCAGGAATGGGTCGTTCTTCCACTTATCGAAGCTTGGCGCCTTGGCAAACTCGCGGTAGCGCTTCAGGCAATCGTCGGGCGTGAATTGCCGATCTTTTGGGCGGAAGCCGTTGAGCTTGTCGAAGCAGTAGAGCGTGAAGAGGTTGTTTGTGACCTCGCCGGTGCCGTCGAAGGTCCAATCGCCCTTCTGATGGTTGTGCCCGATCTCATGATAGTGGCCCCAGCTACCTTCTTTCTGGAGCCTCTCGCCGTCTACGACGAGGTCGGCGACATCGAGCCAGGTCATCATTGGGTAGCCCGAGTGCATGTAGCCAGCTGAGATTTGCTGATCAGCAACGAACCGTTCTTTGAAGCCACGCCAGTGCGGGACTTGGGCGAGGTCGGCGACGGCGTTTGCCATCTTGTCCCAGAACTTGGCGGCAGAGGTCGGGTCTGTGATTTTCTCGGCCGAGGCTCGAGGAACGGTGACGACGATGTGGTCGCTCTCTATCTCAGCCCACGGGGCAGGGTTCATGAGAAGTTGTCGCTGCCAGTCGCTGGTTGTAGTCCTACCGAGTACGTAATGGAGAGCCGGATACGCACCTTCAATTTTTACGCGCTGAGATGTAGTCAACGGTTGATCGATCACGAGGTAGATCAGGCCCCCAAATGGGTTTGCAAACTCTCCGGTGCCGGCGATGGGCCATTCTTGAGTGATCTCCGGAAAACGCTCCCACCTATCGAGGTGCCAAAGCTTGTCTTTGTGGGCTCCGATCCTGAGGTTCGCCTTCATGCCAGCCGGCAGAGTTATCTTGATCGTTCCGCCAGCGGGCGCGTACAAGCCTGTGCTCTGCCATCGCGTTTCTCCCGCGCGGATGGTGAACTCTGCCGACGAGGGTCGCTTTGCCGTGTCGATCAGCCCGGGGAACATTCTTGCACTCGCGGCTTCCCCCTTCCACTTGCCGGTTCGAATCTGATGTTGTAAGTGCGCTGCCGCAAATCGCTCTCGAAACTGCTGTTTCCGAACGGGATCCTTGGCCGAGATCATCGCCTGCTCCCCTTTCGTTGCGTTGCCTAACCATGAGTCGTTCGCTGGCAACACACCCATGATGTCGGTAAGCGTTTGAACCGCCAAGGGCCCGTCTCCGGGCGCACCGTTCAGAACCTTCATCGCAAAGTCGCCGCCAGATTCTGGCTTTGCTTTGCGCGTCGCATCTAACCCACCTGCGTCCTTTTCCAAGAACCCATCGCCGAAGCCAATCCCAAACGGCGCAAGCGCCTTGTTGGCCTCAAACTGGTCCATGCTGAGTCCGCTGCCTTGTTGCCAACCCCAGCCGGTCGCCGCGATCAGCAAACCGCCGCCACCGCGAACATAGCTCTGAATTGCTGGCACGTCCTTGGGCTTTACTTGGTGGGCGTCCACAACCGCGACCTCGCCGCGACCGCCCTTCCAATCGGGCCAGCCGCTTTGGCCCTTCAAGATTCCGGCGAGTTCTCCGTGAGAACAAATCACCTTGCTCGCTTTGCCAAAAGCCAGCCAGTCCACGCTCTGCTGAAGAAACTTGCCGGAGTCACCGGTCTTGTACGACCCCAGAAATCCGTTGTGCCCGATGGCGATGATCCGCCCTGCACCAGTCTCGACCGCGCCGACCATCACGCGCCCGTCCTTATCCACCACGAGCGGCTGTCCCGGCTTCCACATGACCACATTGCCCGGCGACCCCGGTGCAGCAATGGTCTTAACTCCGTCCATCGGGCTTGCGATGAGGGCGAGAAGAAGGAGGGCGTGCATGGGGCTGGTTTACCTGAAGATTCGGGTTAGGAATCGGCTAGGGCCGCGAAGTGAGCTAAGTGAGGCAGGTTAGGGAACCGCTCGTGAAGCAACTTCAGTGCCTCGCGCTCGGTCGCACGCCATGGGTAGGGCGGGCCAATGGGAATCGCCTCAGCTGCCTTCACGTGTGTTGCCGCCTCAAATTCCATGTTCGAGTGTTGCAAGTGTAGGTACGCCATCAGGTAGCGAAGCATGCGATGCTCGCCGTGGCGTAGGCCCTCGTCAATCAGCCGGGTCGCATCCTCGATCAGGTGGCAGTCGATGAGCAAGCAAACCACCTCGGTGAGCGAATCCGGGTCGCGTGCGAGCGGCACGATGAGTGGAGACGGCTCCTTGACATGCTCGTTCTGGGTCAGGAAGCTCTCGGCTCGAAGAGCCGGATCGAGCGGGCTCAGGAAGTGCGCATTGAGAAGTTCGGGCCGCTCGCCATCGACGCCCAAGTGCCGCTGCACAACCGCCTTCAGCCACCAAGCCATAGGGTCGTCGCCGTTGTAGAGGAGCGAGGTTTCGAGGTGATGGTCTGCCTTCACGAAGTCCTTGTTGCGAATGGCATCCAGGGCTCGCTGCCAGTGGGCGAAGTGACGTGTGCCAGCTTCCTCCTCGTATTCCTTGGTCGGAACAGCGGGCCATTGGATGAGCGGCTCGCCCTGGCTAAACAACGCGAGTCCCTTGATTTCTCCGGAGATCGAACTCAGGTCGATTTTCTCAGGTTTGTTTGCGGTCAGTTCGACTTGAGCCTCCAACGGACCCTTTTCCGTTTGAACGACGAGTTTGGCAGCCGGTGCCTCGCCGAAGACTTGTAGGTGTGCGGCACCATCCGTTAACCCAACTGCACCCCTCCCATTGCAGGCAAGGGCAGGAAAAGTAAGCGGAACGAGGCCAAAGCTGAATGAGATCACCTGATGGGGTTCAAGACCGACAATCCCCCCCGCACTTGTGAGGGGGGCTAGGGGGGAGTCCGAAATCACCCCGACCCTATCGCCTAATCCTCGCCAGCCAACTTTGACTTCTTGCCTCGCCCCACCGCGATTTTGCAAAGAAAGCGAGCAGTTGATTCCAACCGAGTCAGGCTCTAATTCAGCGCGAAGCGTCCAAGCAAGACCCGATCCATGACCAAGCTCGAACATCACCAATTCGGCGCTTTCGTCTTCATGCGTGGCAAAATCCACTGCCGCCATCGCGCCCAACCGTGTCCCGTTCAACAGGAGTTCGAGGCCACCATTGAGAGTAACGCCCCGCTTGGAATCGTCAACAAGAGTCAGTCCGGAGGGAAGAGCCTCAAACCCATTTTGAATGTCGCGTAGACTCAAAAAGCGTCCACCCAAGTCCACGCAAAAGACCGCCTCAACAAAGTCGTTCCGTAACGTGATCGTGCGCAGAGACATCTGCCGCACTTGGCCCGAACGTCTCAGCATCGGGAACGGAAAGCCCTGGCCAATCGTCTCTGGTTTGGACGGGTCGGGCAAGATGGCTTCAAGCGATTCCATCTCAAGGTCGAGCGTATCAGAGATGATTTCGCAACCCATCTAGGCTAAGAAGCGTACCCCCAGGTAGGATAGGGCGAAATGGCGAAGAAGGTTTTCGCGGTGATATTCAAGTGGTTGTTGGTGCCGGTGTCGCTGGCATTCATTGGATATGCGTTTATTGGGCCACACATTGGTCGCAATCCCCCTTCCAATCTCAAGAGTCTTGCAAGCAATGGCAAGACAGTTGATTTGACTCCTCAGACGACCACGAACGTGAAACAACCCGAAGGGTCAGGCAAGGAGTGGCCCGAGCCAAAGGTCGAAGTGGAACTTAGACGACTGAACGGCAACCGCGTTGAGGATCGGGAACTTTCCAAGCAGTCAGGTCAGAAGGTAGTAGAGCCTGAGAAAGTCTCAGAGGACAATACTGAGCCGGCTACCCCTGATCAGTCCGAAGAACAACCGCCTGAAGATTCAGCCCCGCCAAACCCCGAGGAACCTCCAGCCGAATTGCCTGACGGGCCAGGCGCATGAGTTAGCGTTAAGTTCAGGCCGAACTTAAACCGATAATCAACTCGCTAATTGGATTAAGGCATGAGCGCTAGCGCCCCAAAGACTCTCGGGAAGTATCAAATTATCCGTGAGATTGCAAGGTCAAACGACATCGTGTACGAGGCTTATGACCCCGTCATGAATCGGCGGGTGGCCATCAAGGAACTCAATATTCCAGGTGGTTCCAACGACACACAGAGGCAAGAGCGAATCCGCCGCTTCAAGCGGGAAGTCAAAGCGGCAGGATCCCTCGCACATCCTGGAATTGTCACGATTTATGAAGTTGAAGAAGACCAGGGCCGCCACTTCATGGCGATGGAGTACCTCGATGGTAAGACCCTGCGTAATGAACTCGACACCACCGGTCTCTTGCCAACGGACCGAGCTTTAGAGATCGTGATTGCGGTGCTAGATGCGCTCGCGTTTGCCCACCAAAGCGGCGTCATCCATCGTGATATCAAGCCCGAGAACATTCAGTTGCTGTCTTCTGGAAGAGTTAAGCTCACCGACTTTGGAATTGCTCGCTTAACCTTTGAACCTAACATAACTATCGACGGGCAAGTGTTTGGAACGCCGAGCTACATGTCGCCCGAGCAGGTTGTCGGCAAGGAGATCGACGCAAGAAGCGATCTGTTTAGTGTTGGCTCTGTTCTCTTTGAGATGTTGACCGGGCAAAAGGCCTTTCCCGGCGACAGCGTCGTAAGCATCAGCTACGCGATCATGAACACCGAACCCGCGATGCCACCTTCGGCGCCATATTCGGTCCAGGAACTCGTCCGCAACCTTCTCGCAAAGACGGTCACATTGCGCACTCCAAGCGCGGTCGCGGCTTTGTCAAGCGCTCAACAGGCGCTAGCCGAATCCAAGTCTGGCATCGCAAATCCGGCTCCACCGCCAGTCGTCACGCAACAGGCTCCATACCCGCCCCCTCAACAGGCTCATCAGCCGTACAGCTATGGCTATCAGCCCCCGCAGGGGCCTCCACTGAATGTGCCACCCGGCCACATTTTCATGCCACCCGTTCGAAGGCCACCGCTCTTCAAGCCAGAGACTAAGTTGGCCATTTGGAGATTTATGGGCATTGTGGTCTCGCTGGGTCTGATTTTGGCGGTCATCGTGGTTGGAGTGCAGTCGATGCTCGGGGCCGCGGATCGAGCGGCCCGTGGACAGGTCAGAGCCGCAGGTTCGGCAGCCCCGCAAGCCGAGCGTTCGGATGCCGTGCGCTGGTCTCAAGTGGCTGATCAACAAGCACGCCAAGGCGATTATTTGCGTGCCATTCAGAGCGCTGGTTACGCAGTTCAAATTGATCCGTACCAGCCGGGCTACTTCGTTCAGTTGGGCGAGTATTACGGAGCACTGGCAGATAGGGCGGCAGGGATGGATGAGGCGGCAGCCCTTTGGATTCGAAGCGCGGACAGCACTCGCCAAGCCATCAATCTGCTCGCCGATGATCCAGACCGAGGAGCGCGTTTGCGCAGCAATGAAGCAGCCGCAAGGCTAAACGCGGCAATCTGCCTCGACCGGGTCGGTCGTAGATCGGAGGCCCGAGAGCAGTTGGTGGAAGCTCGCCTCTTGGTCGATCCGGAGTCGGAACTGGGCCGACGAGCCCAAGAATTGTTAGATTCGCTAAGCTAGGCTTATGAGGATAGCCATTTATCCTGGATCGTTTGACCCGCCCACTTTTGGGCATCTCGACATTGTAAAGCGAGCAACAACCCTTTTCGACAAAGTCATCGTGGCAGTCGGTAACAACACGTCAAAAGGTGGATTCCTTTCGGTTACGGAGCGGGAAGAGGCCTTGCGTGCCGCGACCAGCGGCATGGCGACCGTTGAGATTGCGAGCTTCAATGGCCTGTTGGTTGAGTATTGCCGCGAGCGCGGGGCGGAGTTCATCGTCCGAGGCTTGCGTGCCGTTACAGACTTTGACACTGAATTCCAAATGTCGATAACCAATCGCCAACTGGAGCCGGGAATCGACACCGTGCTCTTGATGACCAAGTGGGAGTTCGGATTTATCTCAAGTACCTTGGTCCGAGAAGTGGCTCAGCTTGGAGGGGACCTCACCAAATTCGTACCGGAAGAAGTCTTACCAGTTATCCAAATGGTCCTAAAGAATCGAGCTCGCTAAAATTGCGCGACAAATCCAGTTCCAAGAGTGCCAGAATGATGAGCATTACCGTCCCTACGGTAAAGGTGATTTAACGTTGGACATTTTGCGAATGTTGGAGGATTTGGAAGAGCTTGCCGTTGATCGGCCAAAGCAAATCGGCCCGATAAGCTGGGGCGTAAACAAAGACGAGATTCAGATGCAGATTGCCAAGGTGAGGGCTAGTCTGCCAGGCGAAGTCAAGCAGGCCCAAACGCTTACTCGCGAAGCAGAAAGGCACGTGAATCAAGCGAAGGAAGAAGCAGAAAAGATCCTTGAGGGATCGAAGAAAGAAGGCGAGCGACTGATTGCCGAGGCCCAGAAGGAAGCCGAAAGGATCGCTCACGAAGCAAGACTTCAGCAGGAGCGAATGCTTTCCGAGAATGAGATTCTGAAGCTGGCCAAAGCGCAAGCAGACGAGATCAGGACATCCGCGGACCGCGAGTCTTCGGCTCTGCGCCGCGGCTCCGAAGATTACGCTTACAATGTCCTAAATCAGCTTGAATCGGTGGTTGCCAAGGTGATGACCACAATCGATCGAGGCAAGGCGGAGATTCGTCCATCGTCCTTGCCGGAAACGGCAGTCGTCCCAGCTAGGGATCGAGAAAAAGCCAAGGTCGGCTAATTCTTGACACTCTAGTCTAGATTCCCGTATAATTGGGTTAGCGGACGAGCATGCCTGAGCCGATTCCCCTGCCTCCAAAACAGCCTCTGAATTCGATTCAGAAGAGCATGCTGGAAAACGAGGTCATCGAGGGCATCCGCGAGATTTACGACCCGGAAATCCCGGTCAATATCTATGATCTTGGCCTCATTTATGGGGTTGAAATCAGCGATCAAGCCGATGTGGTGGTGACCATGACGCTGACCTCGCCCGCATGCCCAGTTGCCGAGTCTTTGCCGGTCGACGTAGAAATGAGAGTGGCACGAGTGCCGGGAGTTGCAACTGCAACGGTCAATTTGGTATGGGATCCGCCATTCTCCATTGATCGGATACCGGATCATATTAAACTAGACTTAGGACTGTTTTGAAATTC
Organism: Chthonomonas sp.; assembly: GCA_016788585.1. Taxonomy (GTDB): domain Bacteria; phylum Armatimonadota; class Fimbriimonadia; order Fimbriimonadales; family Fimbriimonadaceae; genus JAFLBD01. The sequence continues at coordinate 41,604 of JAEURP010000025.1, forward strand.
AGCTCGCAGGAAGAATACGGACTACGGTGCCTCGCCGCAATCGCCCGAAAGGGCGCGGGCGGTAGCATGACTATTCCTGAGTTGGCTCAAACTGAAGGTCTCTCGCAGCCGCATGTCGGTAAGCTGATGTCCGTGCTTCGGACCGCAGGTTTTGTGAGTAGCACTCGCGGTCAAGTTGGCGGCTATGCTCTAACCCGCAAACCCAACGAGATTGCACTCGGCGATATTCTGAATGCCCTGGGAGGCAAGCTCTATTACGACAACTTCTGCGAACGGCATAGCGGTGTTTTGGAGCGCTGCATCCACGAGTCGGATTGCAATCTTCGCGGCATGTGGGGCAAGGTCCAAGATGCGGTTGACTCCGTCGTCGGGCAAATGACCCTGCAGTCGTTGCTTGAGCCACAGTTGATCAGCCGCGAGAGTTTGGTTCGAGGCGAGCGATGAACTTCCCGGTTACGATCTCGGCCGAGGCCCTGGTTCACCTCAGGCGGATTCTTGAGCGGAAGGGCGAAGAAGGAGCCTTTATTCGAATTGGGGTCAAAGGCGGCGGTTGTTCGGGTTTTGAGTACGTGGTCAAGCTTGAAACCAAGCGGCTCCCGATCGATCAGTCGCTCGTTATGGACGACATCGAGATCGTTTGCGACGAGAAGTCGGCCAAGTTCCTCGTCGGTGCGACACTTGAGTGGACCGGGAACCTCATCGGTGGTGGCTTTCAGTTCGATAATCCGAACGCTGATCGTTCTTGCGGTTGCGGGACGAGCTTTACTCTCAAGGTTTAACTGGGTGTGGCTGGGCAATTCCTGGGTATAGCTGGGTGATTGTCCGCAACACAAAGCCATACCCCGCAACCCCCAGCTATTCCAAGCAATCGTCCTACTCCCCTTCCACATAATTCTTGATCTGCTGCGCCAGGGTCTTGGTCATCGTCGGTACGGCGGCGATCTCTTCGACTGTCGCCCTTCGAATCGCCTCGATTGAGCCGAAGTTCCGCAGAAGTAGCCGCCGTCGCCTTGGGCCGACGCCGGGAATCTCATCGAGCACCGAGCCCTGGGCGCGCTTGTCGCGAATCTTACGATGGAACGACAGCGCAAAGCGGTGAGCCTCATCGCGGAGGCGAGTTAGCAGCAGTAGCCCCGGCGACGCCAGAGCCAGCTCGACTTCCTCATAGGAATAGCCCGCGTCTTGAGCCTCGTCGTACACGTAGCGACCGTGGCGATCTTTCGCCATTTCACTCAGTTCAACCTCGCGCACCTTCGTCGGCACCACGACCAGTTCGTGGCGCTTGGCGAGGCCAACCATCGGTACCGTTAGCCCAAGTTGATCGCGTGCCTTCAAAGCCGCCGCCAACTGTCCGCGGCCGCCGTCGATCATGATGAGGTCGGGTAGCTTCGTGAACTTGGGGTCGCCGGCGATGAATGCGCGCAGGCGCCGGGTGATCACCTCGTGCATCATCGCGAAGTCGTTCGGACTTTCGGGGTGGAACTTCACCCGGAATCGGCGATACTCATCCTTCGCCGGGGCGCCGTTTTCGGTCACCACCATCGAGCCCACGGGCGCGGTGCCCTGGATATTCGAAATGTCGTAGCCCTCGATTCGCACGGGCGGTTCAGCCAAACTTGCTACCTCTTGAAGCTGCTGCGAGGCTGCAGCGGCCCATTCTTCGGCATTCGCGGCCTGGTCGCGAAACGCCTTGAGCGCCTGTTCGGCGTTTTGGGCGGCCAGGTCGATCAGCCGCATCTTCTCGCCGGCATGGGGCACTTCGATCGAGACCGTGCGGCCCTTTTGCTGACGCAGCCAGCTTTGCACGATGTTGCGCTCTTCGATCTCGACCGGCAGGATGATCTCGCGCGGAATCTCGGCGGCTTCTGAGTAGTACTGCTTTACAAACTCCTGCACAGCCTCGCCGGGGCTGCTTTCGGATGAGCCATCCAGGATGTACTGGCGCTGACCGATGAGCTTGCCATGCCGGATGTAGAGAATTTGCACGGCCGCGCCTCGGCTGTCCTTCACGACAGCGAGGACATCGCGGTCCTCCTTGTCGGTGGTCAGCACCTTTTGCTTTTCGAGCATGCCTTGCAGACCCTTGATTTGATCTCGCTTTTGCGCTGCGGCCTCGAAGTTGAGTTCCTCGGCGTCGCGCTCCATGGCTTCGACAAGGTCTTCAATCAAGCCTTCATCTCGCCCGCTGAGCACGCGCTCGACTTTATTCAGGACTTCGCCATAGACTTCGCGGTCGCTCAGCCCCGCGCAGGGGGCCATACATTGCCCGATGTGATAGTAGAGGCAAGGGCGTTGCTCATCCTTGCCGCTCCAACTCTTGCCGCAGGGAATAAGCGGGAAGGTCTTATGCAAGAGTCTGAGCGTATCGCGAACGGCATAGGCACCGGTGTAGGGGCCGAAGTACTTCGAGCCGTTCTTGCGCACCTGGCGGGTGAAGAGCACGCGCGGGAAGGGCTCATTGGTGATCGTGATGAACGGGTAGCTCTTGTCGTCGCGTAGCCGGACATTGTAGGGCGGCCGGTGCTGTTTGATGAGGTTGCATTCGAGGACGAGGGCCTCGAGTTCCGAGTCAACGACCATGATCTCGATGTCGCGGATTTTGCTGACGAGGCGGGCGATGCGCAGGCCGTGGCGGGTGCTGGCCTGAAAGTACGACCGCACGCGGGATTTGAGCGAAATGGCCTTGCCGACGTACAAAACCTCGCCCTTCTCATCACGATAGATATAGCACCCCGGCTTGGCCGGCAGTCGCTTGAGTTGGTCTTGGAGGTGGTCGGAAAGCAGAGCACTTTAGTCTACGTTATGTGGTGGGTTGGTGGCTTGAGCCTTCCTGTCCCACAAAGTGTTCTGCTTGGTACCGCCCGATCTGCAATACGGTGCAATGAGGAAGCTGGTTCATTAACTTAACCGTAAGTTCCTCGGGTTGGCGGATCCGATGGAACGTTAGCTTCAGAGGCTCGTTGGTCACATAGCCGCTGTAAAACGCTCCGTAAACGCCGATCCATTCTGCTTTCGCCGCTACCAGCGATTCACAGAGCGCGAGCCGCCAACGGGCGAGAGCTCGATGATCCTTCCCCGTGTCATCCCGCGTATGCGAGTCGATTTCCTGTTGCCAGCGTGCCTTCCTGGCCTCGCTCCACCTTGGGTCGGCTTTTGGCTTGGGCCACTTTCCGTGTCCTCTCCGACCGTCGCCTAACGGATGACCGCAATCGCAGTGGTACTTTGTTACTAGAAAGTGTGTGCCCGCCTCAAAATGATGCGCATTCACATTCTCGGCAATCTCGCACAGGTCAATCTCATGCGAGCCCATCGTTTTCACCACCTCAGCCGCCGATCCTTTCGGAGCGAGCGCGATGCAGAGGAAATAGCACATGGCCAGTTTTTACCTTGCCTATGGACCTGTCGCAAGCTGATGAAGCCTACACCCAGCCGCTCGCTTGTCTAAACAGTTTCTCAGTCACGGGCCTTCTGACCATGGCGAAGATGAAACCGGGCCAGCCGACCATGGCGTCCATTTCGTAATCGGAGGGAGCGGCGATGACGACGAGAGGCACTGGGCCAGCGGTTTCGTGGGCCATTTTGGCGGCGGCAAAGGCCTCGTAGCCTTCGATGCGACCAGCCTCGGTTAGCGTGGCTAGAATGTCCACGAACATGAGGTCAACGCCCTGCAGATTCTCGAGCGCCGGAGCCCAGGTTTCGAAGACTTTGAGCCCGTAGTGGGTGCCATAGGCATTCTTCGCGGCATCGATGATCGCCTGATCTTTGGTAACAAGCACAAAATTCATAATCTAATGTCCTATACGACGTCTAGGACCTTGTAAAGATTGCGGAACCATTTGACGTCCAATTTGTTTGACTTGTGTAAGTTGTACGAAAAGGAGGAAACCATGACAGTAACATCAGCTCTCAATCTCAAGCAAAGCGAATTTGAAAACATGGCCGCGGAAACCCGCCGCCGAGCTTACAGCATGGCGCTCCAACTGACGCGCAACCCAAGCGAAGCGGAAGACCTCGTTCAGGAAACCTACATCAAGGCATGGCGGGCGTTCGATTCCTACCTCCCCGGACGCCCGTTCTTGAACTGGATTCTGAGGATCATGCAGCGCGCTTACCTCGATTTTCGACGACGCGATAACCCGGTACGGAAGGCCGAATCGCTGAACTCGATGTTGAGCCCGAGCGACGGCGAAGTGCAGGAGATTCCGATTCCCGACGAGCGTGCCAATCCGGCAGACGAACTCGAGAAGTCTGAGCTGGGCGCTGAGATTCTGGCGGCTCTGGAAGAGTTGCCCGACGTCTACCGCGATGCTATTCGGCTGTGCGACCTTGAGCGAATGAGCTACAGCGAAATCGCCGAGGATCAGAGCACGACGGTCGGCACGGTGCGGTCACGAATCCACCGCGGACGCAAGCTTTTGCGCGACGCCTTGGTTCGGCGCGGAATGTTCTCTGCAGAAGAGTTCTAAACGTGCCGATAATGGCAATAGCCATGGATGTGTCCACGCGCACCGCGATCGACGCCACCCTTAACGCGCTCAACCCGACGATGAGTCAGGAAGCGCTGATGCAGCGTTTGCAAGCCAATATGCTCAGGCGCTCCCTTCAGGCGCAGCAAGAGCAGGCCGAAACCTTGATGAAGATGGCCGAAGGGAAAGGGCAGAATTTGGACATACGCTGTTGATGGCTGATGGCTGATAGCTAAGGGCTGATGGCTAATGGTTCAACATCTCTTAGCCATAGACCGTAGACCATAGACCATAGAGTCTATCGAGCCTCAAAGGGTATCATTACCCCGTGAGCAAGAAACCCCTCAAGAAGCCAGTGGCGGCCTTGAACACCTATTTTTGGATCGCTGGCCTCTTGTTTATTCTGGGGATAGTAGGATTCTTGAAGGGCCAAGATGCCATTCGAGATCCGGGGCAGATTGATGAAAATGGGCTCGCATTGATCTATTTGGGCGGCGCGGTAGTAATGTTGATCAATGGCATCCTAGGCCATCGTCACACTGTGCAGCTTTACAATGAACAGGAAGGACTAGATAACAATGGTTAAGTGTGATTGCGGTCGAGTGATTGAGAAGATTCCGTCGTGGTTGGCGACGGTCAAAGTAGATTTCGTTTGCAACAACTGCCCGAACCGGCAGGTTAAGCCGATTTCGCAGCTTCACGCCGAGCAGCAGGCTGCTGCGGCCAAGGCGGCGGCCGAAGAAAAGGCTGCTTCCGATGCTTTGGGAATGGATGAGCCGGATTTAGACGACGAAGACGAGGATTAAGCCGCTCTAGGCACCCGAAGGTCGATCACCACATTTCTTGGGGTTTGGTGCAAGCCAAGGTCCTCCATACAACATCGTTGAAAGTCATGCGCTGTCAATGGCGCATCGCCGAGCACCGTAACGTGAGCATTAAGGTCGCCTTTGGACCAGTAAACCGACGCGTCGACAACACCGACGAGGTTCATTAAGTACTTCTCGGTTACCTTGGGATCGGTTTTCCGTGGAGTAACGACTACTTGGCCCATACGGTTGGTATCGGCAAGTTTGTGCCACAGCTAGAGGGTCTTCAGCCACAAGAAATGTTCTAGGGTGTCGACGTCGGCGGCCAACTCTGGAGATTCGGAGATGATGGCGCGGACCTTGGTCTTGAGTGCCCGGCCCACTTTAGCTTCTAATTCCGGGATTGCGACCGACCCTGGGATGAGCTTGGCTCTCACGAGGGCGAGCAATGTAGGGAAGCCGAGAATCTTTCCGAGTTTAAGAACGTTTTTGCGGGCGTCGTAAGCCTGTTGCATGATGGGCAGCAGAGTTTCCATGCCTTTGCCGTCGACAATGAAGACATTTCCACCGGTGAACTCGCCCTCTTTGAGCTTGAGTTTGGTTCTGGGCATGTTTGGGAAGGCGGCGTTCATGCGACTCATCTCGACGATCGGATATTGGATAGTGGAGACGCCGTCGTCTTGATTGAGCAGGGTTTTGATGGTTTCCTTGGTTAGGAAAGGCAGATCGGCGCTGGCCATGAGGAAGCGACCCTTGCCACCGGCTTCTATGCCTCGGGCAAAGCTTTGGATGAAGCGCTCGCCGCCTTCACGCCAGTCGTGATCGTCGCGCCTCGGGCCGCCGACTATGGCGACTTCTCCGGGCATGGCTTCGATCACGATGTCGAGAAAGGTTTGATTTTGGTAGGGAAGTTCGGAACGCCAGGTGAGGCCGGTTTCCTTGGCGAGATCGGGATCGAGGCGGCCCCCGGCGAGGATGACGGCTTTCATGGTTATGGCCTCTCCTGCAGTTCGAGGGACTGTGCGCGAGTGCAAGTTGCAGCAATGAAGCCCTCAGCCCATGTCAGTTGAGCCAACTGTCGCCTAGCTTCGATGGCGAGATTTGCATCGAGGAATCGACCCCACACGGCCGAGCCGGACCCACTGAGACCCGCGGACTGAGCCCCAAGGCCCTTGAGCCGGTCTTCGAGATCACGGCACGGCCTGGGGGCAATCATGGCAAAGTCGTTGTGTCCTGTCCAAAAATTCGTGGGCAATTCCTCGAACGGCCGTTCATTCTCGTCTAGAGCGTGATAGGCCGATTTGGTGCTGACGCCGACGATAGGTTTTCCGACCACGATCCAGCTGGGTTCCTCGTCATCCAACGGTGTTAATTTGTCTCCGAGTCCCTCACCGATTGCCCGACCTCCCATCAGAAAGAAGGGTACATCCTTGCCAACCGCCGAAGCGACGTCTAAAACATGTTGATCAATTGGCAGGCCCGTTAGAAAAGAAATGCCTCGGATTAGGCCTGCGGCATCGCTGCTCCCACCACCAAGTCCAGCCTCAGATGGGATGATTTTCTTGAGGGTGACTCTCAGGGGAGGAAGTTCGACCAAGTCTCTCAACAGTCTTAGCGTATTAGATAGCGTATTCGAGTCGGGAAGCGCGATATCGCAATCAATGTGGTTCTCGTCCGATACTTCTACGAAGAGGAGGTCACACAGGCTTATGGCCTGAAGGTACGTGCGAATGGGATGGTATCCACCAACACCCGGCGGTCCCACGCTGAGGAACGTATTGATCTTAGCTGGGCAAGGAACGAAGACGCTCATCTCCACGCTTCTCCCTTAAAGGTGTTCCTCAGTCTGAGCGTTCTCCGGAACCGGGGGCGGAACGCCCTCTAGCTCGATTTGGGCAACGAGGCGGTCAAAGCTAATCTCTTCGAGGGCTTTATCCACGGCGTCAAGCTGGGATTTAGCATCGCCAATCGTTTCGAGGAAGGCTTGGTGCTCGGCCTCAGGGGATTTGCCCATGAGCCGGTAGCCAAGGAGCCGCACGCGGAGAGAGTCGAGCGTCGTGATGAAGACCGTAGTTTGGGCCTCGCAGCGATGGATGCCGGCGGTGACGGCGGCGAGGCGTTGGCGGTACTCGGCGACATTGCGGTCGGCAAGTTGATAGAGCTCTTGTGCTTTCTTGTCGGTGGGCGTCGAGGACGGGCGTAGGTTCGAGGTGTCGGTGGATGCCATGTGGCCCTCGCTCTTGCTCACTTCCGCTTGCATCACGTCAGCGCGCCGTAAGGCTTCATAGACGACATCGGCCGTGTACTGAACTCGCTCGCGAAGGACGGGGAGTTCTTCGTCCCACGCATTCTTCAGCGCCGAGTAGGCTGAATCAAACCTGGCTAGCCGATCTCGAACGCTCTTCCAAAGGCCACGGTAGTGCCGGCTCATGAACTGCCTTTCGTCGAGCGATTGGTGAGCTCGCATTCCGATCCAACCAGCGGCCACGGCTAAACCAAGAATGAGCCAGGGCCAAATCGGGATCCTTTGGAGGCCAAACCAGCCCAAAATGACCAAAGCTCCAATAGACAGTGCCAGTGACTTTGGTGACCTCAGCTCGGCCAAGAAGAGCTCGCGGCGGTGGCTTCGTTCTGCTCGCATCCTACATCTTTGGTGGAGTGATCTTTACTCCCAAGCACTGCTCGACCGAATAGGCGAGCTGAAGCAAGTCTTCGTCGCGGCTAATCCCGCCAAGAAGCTGCAAACCAACCGGAAGTCCATCGCTCAGTCCACATGGCAAGGAAATCGCCGGAAAGCCACCCATGTTGGCGGGAATGGTGCAGTAATCGAGCAGCTTGAGAGCGAGAGGATCGCCTTCGAGTTCACCGATCTTGAACGCGACGCAAGGAGAAGTCGGCGATAGAATGGCATCGCATGTCGAAAGGACTTGCTCAAACTTAGCCGCCATCTTTCCGCGTACTTGCTGAGCCCGCAAATAGTAAGCATCATAGTAACCTGCGCTCAAGACATAAGTTCCGACTACAATTCGCGTTCGGACTTCCTTTCCAAAAAGCTTGCCGCGAGTTTCTGCAACAACATTAACGTGGCCATCTCCAGATTCGCGAGGACCAAACCGAACCCCATCAAAGCGTGCAAGATTACTACTGGCCTCCGCAGGGGCAATGATATAGTAAGTAGTAACTCCTACTGTTATCTCAGGAATACTAACGGGTACGAACTCTACTCCTTCACCCTTGAGGGCTTGGATAGCAGAATCGACGGAGGCGAGTACTCCTGGCTCGGCTGAGTCGTCAAAAAGCTCGCTTGGAATGGCGATCCTTTTGCCTTTTAGTGATCCTGTCTTAAGGTCTCGGGCCGAGATTGGATCGGTAGGTAGCGAGGTCGCGTCGTGGTGGTCGTGCCCACTGATGACGGCGGCAAGATGGGCGCAGTCCTCAACAGATCGCCCAAAAGGACCGATCTGATCGAGTGACGAGGCAAAAGCGACGAGGCCGTACCTAGAGACCCGACCATAGGTAGGTTTGTATCCGACAATGCCGCACAAAGAAGCAGGCTGTCTGATGGAGCCTCCCGTGTCCGAACCGAGTGCAACGGGGCTCAAGTGTGCTGCTACTGCCGCGGCAGACCCACCGCTCGATCCGCCCGGCGACCTTTCCAGGTCCCACGGGTTTCGGGTGACATGATAGGCACTTGTTTCCGTCGAGGCTCCGAACGCGAATTCGTCAAGATTCGTCTTACCGAGACTGATCAATCCTTGGGACTCCAGCTTGTCCACAACCATTGCGTTATAGGGCGGTATGTAGTTGGAGAGAATCCGGCTTGCGCATGTGGTCAGTAAGCCGCGAGTGCTGATATTGTCCTTGAGAGCAATGGGGACTCCGGTCAATGCCGAACCCTCGCCTGCATCGATCATTACCTGGGCCCGAGCGCAAGCCTCACTGTCTGGAGCTGAGCGAGTGATAAACGCCCCGACAGTGTCTTCTTTCGAAGCAAAGGCTTGAGCCACCTCGATCACCGAGGCCCCTCTGGAGCGCAATAGTGCCCCGATCTCAGTTGCTGATAACTCGGTAAGACTCGACATCAGTCTTCGATGATAGTTGGGACCAAGAAAAGGCCAGCTTTAGCGGCAGCGGCATTTTGAAGCGCGGCTTCTCGTGGCAACCCGAATACGGGTTCATCATCGGCCCAAACGTTTTGTCTTGGGACAGCATGCGGCTTTGGCTGGCAACCCGTGACGTCGATTGCATTAATATCTTGAAAATGTCCAAGGAGCGCATTGAGCTCGCTTTGCAGCGCGACCAAGTCGGCTTCGCCCATTTCGAGCCGGGCCAGTTTCGCCACGTGGCGTACTTCATCCAAGGAGATACTCATTAGATGCTAAGTATAGTCCGCGGCCTGTCTGCAATTCATCCTGTCCTGAGACTGCATTTTCGCCATACTTGAAGTAGGCATGCCACGACGCCGCGAAAAGCGCTACTACTCTGCGGTCACTTGGTCCGTAATTTTGGTGGGCATGATGGCGCTCGCTGGCTCGACCCTTCGGCGATTCATCCCGCGTCCCCCACTAAATGACTTGGAGCACGAGGCGGATCCGTTCTTAAAGGCCGCGGCAAGTCAACCAATTTCCTGGCGACTGCTAAGCAAGGAAGCCCTGGCCGAGGCACGGAGAGAAGGGAAGCCGATCCTTTTGGTCATTGGTCAGTCGACAAGTCTCACCGGACAAATCCTCGACGGCTTTGGATTCACAGATTCAGAGATTGCGGACAATATTCGGCGAAGCTTCATACCCATCCGGGTCGACGCCGTTTCCCAGCCGTACCTCGCAGCTGCCTACGATCCTGTGAGGCGATCGCGCGATGGTTGGGATCCGACCCTACAAATCTGGTACCTGTCGCCAGACGGAAACCAATATGGCTCTTTGCTTTCGCAAAGCACGGATCCATCAACGGTCTTTAGAAGTCTAGCAAGCTCGATCGCATACAACTCGGATTACAGAGCTCGAACCCGAGACACGACCGCCGGAGAGTCACAGCGTCTTCAAGTGGCAGCTCTGCTTCAAGCCGGGTTGGCGACACCAGCAATTGAGAGCCACCTTGAAGCACTAAGGCAGGTGCAAGAGCCACTCTCTGGCGGCTGGCCCGGTCGATTTGGCACTCGTGTGCAGGCGTTGCCGCTGGCCTTCTTAATGAAGCACTCGCCACGTGATGCTGAGTCTGCCCTTGAGAAGCTGGCCACAAGCGGTATGGTGGACTGGATTAACGGCGGATTCTTTTCCTTGGCTCGGCAGCCGGAATGGCGCAATCCTGATTTCGAAAAGAGCGCTTTGGTTAACGCCGCACTGGTCGAAGTGTATGTACAAGCTGGACAGAACCCGCTTTACCGAGAAATCGGTTGCCTTGCCTTCGACTCTCTGGTTTCAGACTTTTGCGAGGACGGCTTTGTCCGAACTCACCGATTCGGCGACGGAAAGGCGAACCGGAGCGCGAAATCGAGTTTTTCGCCGCGCTTCCTACTAGATCACTTTGACGAAGCAAAGCGCGACCGCGCGACAAAGCTCTTCCGACTCGATTCACGCCAGTGGCCCGCCGCCCTTCCAAAAGTGGCTAGCAGCCAATTCTATCGAGAAAACCAAGCTGAGCTCTTGAGCCTCCTAGAGGACCTTCGTCGATCGAAGCAAGACGTCGATGAGAGATTCTCCAGTCAAATTACAGCCAGTGTTCATGGTTATGTAACGGCACGGCTTCTCGCTAGCGCAAGAATCCTGGGTGGGGAGTACACGCAGAAGGCAAACGAACTGTTCTCAAAACTCGCGGCCTTTCGAACGGGAGAAAACGATGTTCTTCGTCGGCGAAGCTTCGACTCAGAGCCCGCGTGTCTAGCTGACTACCTTGCTTACGCCGATGCCGCCCTCGAAAGCGCTTTGCTAAACAACAATCCAGACCATGCTAAAGATGGCCTTGCCGTGCTTAATCGAGCGTTGGACTTCTTCAGCTTGGGCCCAGGGGTTCTAAGCTACGCGAGTCCGGAGAGTTCGAGGGACTTGCCACCAGAAACCGTTATTCCCCAGATCATAGACAATGAATTGGAGAGTACAACGGCGTTGGCGATCCGGCTAGCGAAGCAATACTCTTGGTACTTCGAGGTGGTTCATAGGTCCGATCAGACAGGTTTAAGAACCTTTGCCCGAACGGCTGTTTCGCACTTTGCTTCCATGGCAAACGAAATTCAGATAGGGTTGTCTGGTTACTTTCGCGCAGCTTCTATGGTGCGTGATGATCGGTTCATTGTTGTCCGTGGACGCGGCTCTGCCGACCTAAGCCGGCAAGTGCAACAGAGGTTGCCTTGCGAGTTTGTCATTGCTCTTCCGAATCAAGGCGATGCTGAGATTGACGTTATGATCGGCGGAAAGAAGGTTCAGTTTCCGAGCGTCGATTCTGTCGCGGCGGCGTTCGGAATCAAAGAGTAGCAGGCGGGGGCGGGCGCCAGCTATAATTTCTCTGGCCGGAGAGGTCGCATAGTTGGTCTAGTGCGCCGCACTCGAAATGCGGTGTATCGCAAGATACCGTGGGTTCGAATCCCACCCTCTCCGCCACTTCTTTGATTTGGGTCTGAAACCAGGTTCAAATCCAATTTACCACGGTCTCCCAGACTCAAACGTACGCAAGATGTACGCAAGATTCCGAAGCATGAGTGCGGCTGCTAGACCACTCTGCGACCTCTCCGGGGACGTGCAAACGTGGCTATTCAGGGTTCATGCTCTAGCGAGATGCAGCC
>JAEURP010000003.1 GCA_016788585.1 Chthonomonas sp.
ACTGAAAACTGCTGTAAGATGAAATCATGCGGTGTTTTGACACTGGTGTAAGGTCGAGATCAGTTGGCGCAGGAGGAAGGGTGGTTGCGACCTTTCACCAGTGCCACCCAACGTAGGTGCTATGCGAAACTCACCCCGGCCGCCCAGCCCGCCTCCTCTGCGAAGAGGGGGCGGTTTTGTTTTTGGGGTCAGAATGGAATTCCTCGCGCCGGGTGGCGGACTGAAGTCCACCCTTCGGTTGGGAGAGGGGAGCTTTAGAAGCTCACCGAGTAGCCGGCGGCGAAGCGGAGGGCGGTGCGGTCGGGGCCGAAGAGGTCGGTGGAGAGGCCGACATCGAAGACCGCGCGCGGGGACATTTGCTTCCTGAGTCCGAGTCCGATTGAGCCCATCGGGCCCTCGCCTTTCGTGGGGCTCTGGTTCAGGGCGAACTCGGCGACCAGAGTTTGGTCGAAGCTTCTCGGGTAACCCAGTGGGGTCGAGTAGCCGAGGACCGCGCCGAGGGCGAGGCTGCGCTCGCCGGGGGCGGGGTCGGTAGGGACGCTGAGGTCGAGGTTCAGATGGACCTTGTCGTATTGGCGCAGCGCTTTGGTCGCGACACCGCGCAGGTGCACATCGACGCCGCGACTATCGCGGCCGGTCGGCAACGCGACATCGACTCGGTAGCCAAGCGCGGGCGCATTGCCGACCTCGCGGCGAACGCCATGGAAATAACCAATCTCGACATCGCCAAAGTCGCCTCGACCCCCAGAAGAATGCGGATGAAAGGCGATCGCGAGGTCTTGATTCTTGGCGAACCCGACCTTGTATTCGGCCTTGAGGCCGTAGTCGGGTCCGCGACGGCGGAACGTGTCGATCGAGAAACCAAGCTCGAGAGCGCGCTCGCCATAGGCGATCGAATAGGCATCATCGAAGGAAAGCGGACGACCGGCTTCGATATTGTTGTGGTCGCTGGCATGGGCGAACGCACCGGCGAGGGCCAACGGAAGAACCATCAAGACTTTCATGGCTTGTAGGGGTTGGGCTTGTCGATCCGGCGGAACGTGTCGGGCGTGCCGTTGTTGAGCTGGGCCCACTCGGTCAGGCTCAATGACGCGGTGCCTTTGAGCTCGGGCGTCTCGGCGATGAACTTGTCGAAGGCGGCTTGACTCGTGAAGGCGCGCGACCAATCGGAGCATTCGGGATGATCGCCGGCCTTCTCCAGGAAGACCACGCCGGGGATGTTTGAGGTCCAATTGCCCTCTTCATCGGAGATGAGCACGAGGAGGCGAGCGGGATCCTCGGTCGCGGCGCGGATGATCGCCTTGCCGGGCGTTTCGCTGGCCATGTCGCGCGCGCACATCATGCAACGCACGGTCATCGTCCAGCCATTGGCGCTGACGGTCGCTCCCCAAACCGGGCCATCGGGGAACGGAATCTGGCAATGCGCGCAAACGCTCATATCCATCCAGCCCATGCCCGACATCCACATGAGGTCGCCGTCGGTGCCCTTCATCCAGCCCATGCCGGGCATGCTCATCGGGTGGCGATGGTCGTGCAAGGTGTTCTCCTTGCCTTCGGTGTCCTCCCAGTCTTCGTTCTGATGAGTGCTTGCCAGAACGCGATAGATGGCGATCTTGACTTGCTCTTGCTTTTCGCGCTCATTGAGGCTGGGCTCGACGAGGATGTCATTCACGTTGTCGTGCAGCATGTGTAGGTTGTCGAACGCGTTCGCGATCATCGGGAATCGCTTGGCAAACCTCGGGCTGAGCTCGGCGGTCATCGGCATGAAATCGCGGTCGGTTTTGTAAAGCTCGGCATCGTGATAGCGCTCGCCGATCACCGCGTATTGGGGTGCCTGGTCTTTGACCGGCACGCGGAACAGCATGTCGTAGTTGACCGTTTGCAGCCAGTGATAGCCCCAAAACAGGCCGTTGACCTTTGGGAATTGCGCCCGGAACTTGCCCGAATACGGGAAGCTGTCGAGAAATACCATGTTCATCGGCGCGCCAGTGATCGCGTAGGGTTGGGTGGTGTAGAACTTCCAAAGGGCCTCGATTTCCTGCTCGCGGCGCTCGTCGGTCCAGCCGGGATGGGCGAGCACGTCGATGGTCTGAAAGTGGAGCGTGTGGGCCCAATCGAAGACCTTCTCCAGCGCGCCGTATTGTCTTTGGAAGGTCGGCGAGATCGCGCCTTCGTCCACGGGCTTGGTCGGTTGGTGCTTCAGGACCCAATGGATTTGGTCGTAGACCTTGGTCTCCAGTTGAGGCGATTCGCCTCGAACAAGGGCCTCGTAGGCCATAGCATGGCCGACGCCGGTGGCGTACATGTCTTTGGCGAAGGCGGGAATGCGGTCGATCGCCCAGTTGTAGGGCGCGGGCTTGTAGAAAAGGTGATCCGCACCATTGGCATCAAGCCACTTCGGCAGGTCGTTGGGAGGCATTGGCATGCCCCCCTGCGCACCTGCTAAAGCGGCCACCGCTAGAGCTAGGGGTAGCGAAAGAGTTTTCACTTTGCGCTCCTAACTTGCGGCCTTAGCGGGCTTGGTGATCGCCGTGATGAACTGCTCCAAGGTGAGCGGCTTGGCTTCGGTTTGGCCGTGGGCTTTGGCGTACTTTGCGAAGGCTTCTTTCGTTGTGAAGGCCCTTGAGAGCGCGGCGCAATCCTTGTGGGCTTTGAAGGTGTTGAGGTAGACCGCATCCTTGGGGCCTGTCCACTTGCCTTCGGTTCGCTTGAGGATCACCGGCTCGCCGACCTTTTCGCTCGGCGCGTATACGACGAGGTCGCCTTTGTATCGTCCTTGATCTTTGATCACGCAATACAGGCACCGATACTCGATGCGCTTATTGCCAACCTTTAGCACGACTTCGTTATCTTGCTCCTTGGTGTTTTGAACGACCTTTATCTTGCAGTATGGGCAGTCGGCCTCGTGGGCAGAACCGATTGCAGCGAACGAGAGGGTGGAGAGAATCAGAATTGTTGTGAGAATTTTCATGGGTTACTTGACCTCAAGGGCGAATCCGAGGGTGCGGATGGCGCCTCGCCAGGAGAACTGGGCGTAGACCTTGTAAAGGCCGGGCTTGGGGAAGCGGCCAGTGAAGCTGACCTTGCCTTGCTTGACTTGGGCGGTTGACGCAGCGGTCTCGTTGGGATGGCTGTGGACGACGGTCTTGCCATCTTGATGGAAGATCATCATGTGCCCAGCGGCGCCGAGCCACTTGACGGTATCGCCGGCTGGCTTGCCGGTCTTGGCGTCCTTGAGCTCCACGGTGAGCGTTGCCATTTTGCCGATCTCAATTCCGTGAGTCTTGAGAGTTCCTTGCAGACCGCCTGAGGTTGCTTGTGTCGAAGGAATTAGCTTGGTGTTCCAGGTCGGCTTAGGACCTTGGACGGCAACCTTTGCGATGAGAACTCGCGAGCCTTTGCCAGCTGGCGCGACGTCGCCATAGACCCAATAATCGCCGCCCGCCGGGAATTTGATCGGAATCGACCACGTGCCGTCCTTAGCCATGACCGGGTGCTCGTGGATGAACCAATTGAGGTCCTTGCTGGCGATGAGAAGGTGGAAGCGCTTCTCGTGGGCGAGGTCGAATGACTTCTGGGTTGCGCCGGACTTCGAATCGACCACGCGCATCTTCAGCGGGATTGCCCGGCCGGCTAAAGCCTGCTTTGGCCAATCAACGACTTTGAGCGTATAGGGTTGGGCCGCTGGCGTCGTGGCGGGCTTCTCGTCTTTTACGTCGACGACGAAGGCCACCTTCTGCGGAGCCTGTCCGGGCATTTTTAGTGTGAGATCAATCTTGTACTCGCCTCCATGAGGGAAGAAGAGCTCGATGCCGTAATCGCCGGGGACACCTTCGCGATGAACCTTCGGCTTTGCTGGCGGCATACCGTGCATGCTCGGCATGGTAACGATCGCGGTGGCTTCGATTCCACCCACACCTTTGAATCCTTCCTCGACCGGATCCTTAGCGGTTGTGTCGGTCACGCGAAACTCGACGTCGATTTCCTTCTGAGCGTAGAGGCCGCCTTCGGGGATGCGGAGGACCGCTTCATACTTGCCGAACTTGACCTTGGTAGTTGACTTTGTTTCTGGCTCGGCTTGATGCCCGTGGTCGTGAGCCTGGGCGACAACCTTGATCGGATGAACGTGGCTCTCAAGACCGGCCACCAATGAATCCTTGGGCCCTCGCTCAAACACTCCTACGCAGTTCGAGCAACACATGAACCAGCGCACGCCATTGTGGTCCATGTAGTCACTGGCCATCGAATGGGTCGGGATTTCTTCTTTACCGATTGGGCAATAGAGGGACTCCTTTGGTGGGACCGTCGCGTATTTTGCGGGCGATGCGAGAAAGGCTTGCTTGTTCGCTTCGCTGATAAATGGGTAGCGGATGGAGTCGAAGTCGGCGGTTGCCACAGCCTTGTCGATGTTGAGCCGCTGACGCGAAACGGGATCGAACAAGAAGGTGCCGACGGTTTGCTTCGCCTCGCGTCGTTTCGCGAGGAAGACCTCGGGAGTCTTGGTGAAGTTCGCATCGCAGCCAGCGCAGCAGAAGCTGAATTTTGAGCCCGCGTATTCTAGGCTTGGGGAGTTGGCGTTGACGGGACTGCCCATCACAGGGCAACGGAGGTCGGTAGTTTGGCCACTGGCCATCGCCACGAAGGCGAGTAAGGTTTGAATCATAAGGATTTCCTGAGCTGAATTGACTTGCGTTAACGAGAGATGACCCTGCGGCTGCTAGGCAGGCAGGACGTTAGGCAAATCGCACAGGAGGTGCGCGACCCAAAGACGGGCTATGGTCCGGGGAACTGGGAGGACTGGAATCACTTCCAAAGACGATCGCCTCAGCTTGCGGTGCGCTTGAAGCCAGCGTGATGGGGCCCAGAGGCAATGTTGCGTGAGCGACTGGCTTCACGCTTGTGTCGATTATCTTGTTGAGAACGACCGGAGAATCTTCTCGCGGTGAATTGGACATCGTGCAGTTGCAGTCGTCCTGCGACTTCTCGCCAATCCTGGGAGCTTTTGGCTTGCTTTTTTCAGCGCAGGTCGATTCACAGGAATCGCTCTCAGGTTCGGGTTGCACCTCGACTTGGCAACACGCCATGTCGCATTTGGGCATGTCCTGCGAAGCTATCGCGCTTGTCGGAACTGCCCCGAGCACAAGCGCGAGCATTGCAACCACCATGATCACGATGCTTAGCTTTCGCATACCCGTTATTATAAACAAAATCGTCTTGTGAAGCGTTCCTCTACTCCATGGCCTGCACTTCGGAACGCGAGAAGCCAACCATCTGTTGTAGAAACGAAGTAATCTCGGCGATGGTGACGATGTGGATATCCATAAGGAAGATGGGCGCGGCGGCGTTTGCCGTGTTCTTTCTGCTTGGGCAGTTTCACATGTGCCAATCGGCGTATGAATTGCCTTCGGGCGCGAAATGCGCGGTTTGCCCCACCTTGCAGCACGAAGAGGCTTCGCACAGTCACGGCCTGCAACTTTCAGCGCAGCATAACGACTGCCACGACTGCTGCACCATCGCGGCATGCGAAGATCCGAAACTGCCCAAGACTTTGCTCGCGCCGACCGGACTTCAGTCTATTGATTTAGCGATCTTGCCCGAACCCATCTTGGTCTTGCTGCCTGCTTTCGCCGTTGCTAGGCCAGTCCAGATTTGGCAATTTGCCGCCCCTCCAACCGGACCACCGAGCCTAACTTCTGCCCGCGCACCTCCCTTCTCAGCTTGATCGTCCACGTGTGCCCATGCCTCTAATCGCTGGCACCCCGATCTCTCGCTGAACTTCATGACAGAACAGAACTCCATGCTTTCCATGGCGGCGGCCTCGGCCCAAGCCTGGGGCCAGACTTTATCATTTCAAGAGGCCCTCACCTCGTACAACCTAAACCCCCTGGCCATTCGTGTGGCTCGACCGAACTCTGATCAACCGCGCCGTCTCGCGCGCGGCTGCAGAAAATGGTCCTTTGAGATGCTGAACATCCGCGACTCTTTGCGAAATGACACCGGCAAACGCGATCCACTTGGTGAAGTGATATGAGGAGTTTCTGGATACTCGGGCTCGCCTTCGCAACGTTGCTTGCCGGCTGCGAGCCAAGGGCTAGAGGTGATGAGCATGCTCGGAAAGAAGAGGCTCATGAAGAAAGCGAAATCTCGCTGGATGCCGAGCAACAGAAGCTAGCAGGAATTCAAACCGAGACTGTTCGGACGCAGAGCATCCAAGCAAACCTGAATGTCCCTGGCGCGGTGAGATCCACGACCCACGGCCGCGCTATTGTCACTCCGCCGGCTGCTGGTCGCATTGTTAGCCTCAATGCGCATATTGGACAACAGGTACGCCAAGGCCAAGTCCTCGCGGTCATCGAATCGACTGAACTTGCCCAAGCGGCTGCCAGTGTCGCCGATGCCCAAAGGGCAAAGGACTCCGCGGTTTCATTCTTAAAGGAGTCGAAGTCGCAAGTCCAGATTGCTCAGGCCAAGCTGAGTTCGGCGCTGGCAAATCTTGCTCGCCAAAAGCAGTTTGCAGCCTCTGGTGCCTTCGATCAGCCTGCGCTGCAGGCGGCTCAGGCCGAGCTCAACGATGCACAAGGCGACCTCCAAAGCGCTCAGCGTGAGCAGGCCGGCCATGCCGAAGTCGTACGGCGACTCGAAGCCCTATTCGCCGAAGGTATCGTCTCGCGCGCGGAGCTCGATGCCGCCAAGCTGGAGCTTCAGCAAGATGAAATTCGGCTCGCCCGCGCCCGCGCCAAAATTGACCTCGCTAAATCGGTCTTCGAGAGAGAGAAGACTTTGGTCCAACGGGGCCTCGCCAATGCTCGCGAAATTCAGACCGCGGAAACCGACGTAAAGACGAGTCAGCTTGAGCTCGTCCGAACCCGCATCACAGTAAGCTCCGCAGAAGCCGCTTTGCGAAATGCGAACCGAGCGATCAGTAATGCACAAGCAACTTACCGAGCTTTCGCTGGTGGTGGTGGAGGTAATGGCTCACGCGCCTCGTTAGTCGCCCCCATTTCGGGCACGATCACACGGCTTGATGTCACCAATGGCCAAGCGGTTGACCGCACGCAGACGCTTTTCGAGATCGAGAATCTCACCTCGGTATGGGTCACGGCAAACGTGCCTGAGCGAGATTCAAGCAAGGTTCGCAAAGGTGCTCGCGTTGAGATCACGATCGGTGCGGTTCCCAATGCAGAGTTTCAAGGCATCGTGCAAGTGGTCAGTAGCCGCGTCGATCCCAAAACTCGCGCTATCCCGGTCGAATGCCTCGTCACCAACTCCGGTGGGCGGCTGAAGCCTGACATGTTCGGCACCGTCCACATTGGCTATGGAGAGTCCTCCAACTCTATTGCGATCCCTCGATCGGCACTCGTACAGGAAGCCGGCAAGTCATTCGTTTTCGTCAAGGATGACCATGGATTTGCAAAGCGCGAGGTCACCCTTGGTGCGCGTGCCGGCAACCTAGTCGCCGTAAGCAAAGGCCTTGTTGAAGGCGAAACCCTTGTTACCAAAGGCGGCTTCGTTCTCGCCAGTGAACTGAAAAAGGGCGAGCTAAAGGGACACGAGCACTAATGTTAGAACGCATTTTGCGCTTCAGCCTCGCCCAGAGGTTCCTTGTTATCGCCGCGACCTGCCTCATGGTTGCGTACGGCGTGGTCTCGTGGCGGCAGCTCAACTTAGATGCTGTCCCCGACATCACTACCAACCAGGTTGCCATCAATACCGAAACCGGAGGAATGGGGCCGGAGGAAGTCGAGAAGCTCGTCACCTTTCCTATCGAGACTGCCATGGGCGGCCTCCCAGGGGTCGTCCAGGTGCGCAGCCTGAGCCAATTCGGCCTGTCTCAAGTTACGGTCACGTTCCGGGACGACGTGGACACCTACTTTGCCCGCCAAGTCGTCAATGAGCGGCTTAACAATGTCAAGGAACAACTCCCTGAGGGTCTGGAAGCCCCTCAAATGGGACCTATTTCGACCGGCCTCGGCGACATTTACATGTATGCGTTAGAGAGCAAAGAGCGCAACCCAATGGAACTCCGATCCTTGCAGGATTGGTTCGTTGCACCTCAGCTCAAGACCGTTCCCGGCGTGGCTGAAGTCAATGCCGCCGACGGCAGTGAAAAGCAATACCAAGTAGTCGTCAACCCTCGAGCCATGCTCGCCAGGGGCATCGCGGTGGATGAGGTCGTTACTGCTCTCCAGCGCAATAACCAGAACGCGGGCGGCGGGGTGTTAGAGCAGAACGGGCAACGTGTACTCATTCGCTCGGTCGGTATGGCGACCACCACGGACGATCTCGAACGCATCGTCATTAAGACCGAAGACGGCATTCCCATCCTCGTTAGCGATGTCGCGGAAGTCCGCCTCGGGATCCCAATCCTGACCGGTATCTCTACCAAGGATGGCCATGAAACCATGATGGCCACCGTAATGATGCTGAAGGGCGCGAACGGCCAGGTCGTCGCCGACGCCGTCGACAAGCGCATCAACGAGATCAAGGCGCAGCTGCCCAGCGACGTCACGCTCACCCCGACCTACAACCGCGCTCACCTCGTGAAGGAGGTTCTGCACACGGTCGAAAAGAGCCTGCTTGAAGGGGCTGCGCTAGTCATCATCGTGCTCGTGTTGCTACTCGGCAACTTCAGAGGCGCAATGGTCGTCGCGCTCGCGATTCCACTCAGCATGCTCTGCGCGATCATCGGCATGAACCGCTTTGGAATTTCGGGCAACCTCATGAGTCTTGGCGCGATTGACTTCGGCCTCATTGTGGATGGAGCCGTTGTCATGATCGAGAACGCCGTGCGGCGCGTTGCAGAGGCGCGCCACCACAAGGGCACCATTCTTACTCGCGAAGAGATCCGCCAATCCGTTTGGCAGTCCGCTCGCGAAATCGCGAAGCCAACCGCCTTCGCCGTCAGTATCATCACGGTCGTTTATCTGCCCATTCTCGCCCTCGAAGGAACCGAAGGCAAGATGTTCAAGCCGATGGCATTCACTGTGGTCTTCGCGCTTATCGGAGCACTAATCTTGACGATGACCCTGGTCCCCGCCCTCGCGAGCATGGTCCTTTCGGGCGATACCAAGGAGGGCAAGAACCCCGTCATGGGCTTCTTCGACCGGCTTTACCGCGCCGCCCTCGCGTTTGCGCTTCGGCAGCGGACGGTCGTTGTGGGGGGTGCCATTGGCCTGCTTTTGCTCACGGGATTCGTCTTCACTCGCCTGGGTTCGGAGTTTGTCCCCCAACTGGACGAAGGCTCCCTAGTCATCCAACCCGTTCGCCCGCGCACGGTGGACGTCGACCAAACCATCATCCTCGTCACGGCCTTCGAAAAGAAGGTCTTAGAAGTGCCAGAAGTGACCACGGTGTTCTCGCGAAGCGGGACGCCCGAGGTAGCCACGGACCCCATGCCGCTCAGTCTCACCGACTCCTTCATCATGCTCAAGCCCCACCACCAGTGGCGGCGCGGCATGACTAAAGAGAAGCTGATCGCCGAGCTAGAAGCCAAAGTCGCGGAGGTCCCGGGGCAAGGCTACAACTTCAGCCAACCCATCCAGATGCGGTTCGCGGAACTCGTCTCCGGCGTCAAGGCCGACATCGGCATTAAGGTATTCGGTGACGACCTTACCGAGCTAAAGGCGAAGGCCGATTCTATCGCCGATGTCGTGCGAGAGATTCCCGGCGCGCAGGATGTCGAGGTGGAGCAGGTGGACGAAGTTCCCGTGCTCCAGATCGAGATCGATCGAGAAGCCATCGCGCGCCTCGGTATCGATGTCGCTAGCATTCAGGAGCTCATCTCGGTGGCCCTCGGGCGCGAGCCAATCGGGCAGATCATCGAAGGCGACAAGCGTTTCGCGCTCACCGTCCAACTCCCCGACGCTACGCGGAACGACGTGGATGAAATTCGCAACCTGCTTGTCGAGACCCCAGGCGGCGGTGTGCCACTGTCCAGCGTGGCCCGCATCGACGACGTCCCCGCGCCTGCCCAAATCTCCCGCGAGATGGGCAAGCGCCGCGTAGTCGTCCAGCTCAATGTCCGCGGCGCGGACCTCGGCACATTCGTCGCCAAGGCGCAAGAGGCGATCAAGTCGAAAGTGCAGTTGAACGAAGGTTACTACCTCACCTGGGGGGGACAGTTCGAGAACCTGCAGCAAGCCTCGCAGAGGCTAACGCTCGTGGTCCCCATCGCGCTTGCGCTGATCTTCATGCTCCTCTTCACGACGTTCGGATCGCTGAAGCAGGCCATCCTGATCTTCACCGGCGTCCCCCTCGCGATCACAGGCGGCGTGCTCGCCCTCGCCTTTCGCGGGATGCCGTTTAGCATTACCGCTGGCGTTGGGTTCATCGCGCTCTCCGGCGTGGCGGTGCTGAATGGAGTGGTGATGGTCTCTGCCATCAACCGCCTCCGCGAGAACGGAATGTCGGTTCATGACGCTGTCCGAGAAGGCGCCATCCAACGCCTCCGTCCGGTGCTCATGACCGCCCTCGTCGCCGCCCTCGGATTCATCCCGATGGCGATCAACACCGGCATCGGCGCCGAGGTTCAGCGGCCCTTGGCCACGGTTGTCATTGGTGGCATACTGTCCGCAACCGCGTTGACGCTTCTGGTGCTTCCGGCGCTCTATGATTGGATTGAGCGAGATCAGGTGGCAAACTCACCGAGTTGACGAAGTGGAATTGAACGTCACTATAATGAAAACCATGAAGCACTGGCTTGCCCTTTCTGCTCTTCTCACCACAACCGCGTTCGCTCAGGACGACTGGCCAAAGCCCAGTGCGGCGAGCATTGCCTACAACGAGTATCGCAACACCAATACCACGCCGACCTTTGGCCTGAGCAAGGTGCAGGCGCTGATCAAGACGCTGAAACACGACCAGGACGGCGGCATGGCCGTGACGAGCGCGCAGTGGAACGCCCTGACGGTAGCCGAGCGGTTTACCTACACGATGATTCACGGCGAGGACGAGAACCAGAATTGCGACGCCAGCCCGCCGATCATCGACGAGAACCTGAAGATCTTTGCCTACACGCCGCCGGTCTTCACCAACGAGCGCGGCTGGAGCCTGCGCCAGCGCACCTATTTGGCGAACAATCGGGTCGCGATCGTGGGGCTGATTCGGCAGATGATCACTTCGCAAAAGCGGCTGGGAGCGAACATCAAGGGCACGATTCAAGAGATCAATGGCTGGGAGTTCGTGCCCGACCTAGCCACCCTCTACAAGCGCGACCGCAAGGACCACGACCTGCTGACCACGATGATGGTGCTGATGGACAACAACAGGTTCCCCGAGTTCCTTGCGTCGACCACTTGGGCGAAGCTCTATGGGCCGGACTCGAACTATCAGGCTTTCATTAGCGCGAACACGGCGAATCAGGATCTGATCATGCAGCGCGGCGCGCGGTTCGTCACCTGGAAGAAGCAGTGATCCTTGCCTTAGTGATAGCCCTGACGCCCGATCCGGTGTGGGTCGAGGTGAAGGCAGGCACGTATCAGGTGGGCAAGGCGGGCTACCTGAACAACCCCGTGCGCAAGGTGCGACTGAAGGCCTTTCGCATCGCCGCCCACGAGACCACGAACGCGGAATTCGCGCGCTTTGTGCAGGCGACAGGCTATGTGACCGACGCAGAGAAGATCCACAACGCGATGGTTTTCGAGCCCGGCCTGAAGGAGTTTCAGTGGATTCAAGACCGGACCGCCTTTTGGCGGTTTCCGAACGGCAAATCGCGCGACGACATTTCGGACCGCGTGAACCATCCGGTAACCACGATCAGCTACCGTGACGCGCTGGCCTATTGCAAATGGGCAAAGGTCCGCCTGCCGACCCTGGACGAATGGGAAGTCGCCTGCCGCGCAGGCACGAATACGGATTATTTCTTCGGCTCGGATAAGTCGAACATGGCGGCGTTTGGGAATATCTGGCACGGCCGGAATCACCTGACGGCGGATCATTCCGATGGGTTCTTGGTGACGGCTCCGGTCGGCAGCTTCCGCCCCAACAGTTGGGGCCTTTTCGACACGTATGGCAATGTATTCGAGTTCTGCTCGGGCCGCCTGCCGCGCGATAAGTCGCCGCGCACCGTCCACGCCCGCGGCGGCTCATGGTGGTGCAGTAAGAACGCGTGCAATTACTTCACGTCGATGGATATCGGCGGCGTGGATATCGGGGCGTCGTTTAGCAACCAGGGCTTCCGGGTAGCGAAGTAACGGAGGGCTGAAGTCTCAGGGCCAATTGACAGGCTAAAGCCTATCCTCCTGTGGCGGCTTTCGCGTGTTGGCGCAACCGCCTCGCCAGGTCTTCCTTGATCGAGGCCGGCTGCCAGGTCGGCATATTCCTGTCACCAAAAACTGAGAAGTAAATGCCGCAGGCGGCGAGGTAGGTGCCGGTTGGCGTGGCGTGGTTGCCGTCACTTTGCCAGAGGGCGAGGCCGGGGAATTCCTTGAGCACCGGAGGCCAGGAGAGGCTGATTTTGGCGATGGGGACGGCGGCCTTTTGTGCGGTCGGGCCGTATTGGCCGGCGATCCAGTCGGCCTCATCCCATCCTTTGCGGGGCCATTCGGCGAAGAATCGCGGGTGCTCGCTGTGCTTCTTGGCGAGCTGGCCGATCTCGACCGCACCGGTGTGGTCGTACTGATACTTGTGCGAACTGCTGAGCTTGAGCCCTTGCAAGATGATGCCGTGCCATCGCCGCGAGGCGATGAGGTCTTTGACCGGCTCCTGCGCCGCGAATTCTTCGAGGAAACCCGACGTGCGCATTTGCACCATGACCTTGCGGCCCGAGCCATCGCTCTCGGCGAGCGACTTCACCATCGCGGGCAGGTTGTTCATGCTCGTGTGGCTATTGCCAAGGAAGAGCAGGTGCAGTGGCTCGGTCGTTGCGAGGATGCCGAAAAGCATCGAAGTCATACGAAGATGACGGATCAAGGCGCCTCTTCCGTTTGCCAATGAAACCACTATACTAACACTGTGAAAGCCCGGATTCTTGCGACACTAGGCGCGGCAATGGCTCTGGCGCCATATGCTGTGGCTTGGAAGCCAACCACTCACGTTTTGCTCGCGGACATCGCCTATGCGGACGCGGCAGACGACGGCAAAGTCACCCTCATGAGGCTCAACAAGACGACTGGCGAGGCGACAAAGCTTGGGGATTATGAGGTGGAGCCAGCTTTGCTGGCAGCGCTTCAAAAGTCGCGCGCGCAGTACCGGGCCGGCGTTCTTGGGCCGGATGCCTTCCCAGATATCGCGACCGGCCAGTCGGCTATTCACCCTGGCGACGATCCAAAGACTGGCGGAACCGAGGGCAATGACCCCGGCGAGGGCTCCGATGCATGGTTGAAGTACCTCTATCGAACTAGCCGAGGCGAGTCGCCGCAGGTTCAAGCATGGGTCGCTGGGTTCATGACCCATGCGGCGGGCGACCTCTTCGCGCACACCTTTGTGAACCACTACGCGGGCGGTGAGTTCGAACCGGGCACCAACGCGGCTAGGCATATCGTTCTAGAGAGCTATATTGGAAAGCGGGCTGTCGATGTGGCGGACTACGATGCTTCGATCGACGGCGTGGAGAAGTACATTGCGAAAAACCTGTGCCACATGAAGCCTGACTCGGAGCTATCCAAACTCCTAGTCGGCCCAGGCGCCGAGAAGTCGCCGCCTGCCTTTTTCGCAAATCTTCGTAAGGATCTGACCGACGAGATTGCCGCTTACGACAGGAGGTCGCCAGCCCAACAGGCTTCCTACAACGTGTCGTATCCGGGCCGGATACAGTATTTGCGCGCTTGGGTCAAAGACATCGACCGAGGCCTTGACGCCTGGCCCGGATTCAGCATGCGCCTGGCGTCACACCTGATGTTCAACCCAAAGGGGATGGATAAGCCCGCTGCCGATGCCGAAGTCAAGGCCTTCATGGACGATTACCTCCTTTCGATGCTCGGCTTGCCCGATGCGGCTGGTCAAGTTCGGAAGTTTGCCGAAGCTCTGAGCCTAGCTCTGCTGACAAAGCCCCAGCGCGACGCGATCGCGCAAATGGAGAAGGACTTCCTAAATCAAGTCTGCACCGAAGCTTTTGGGATCTCCTACGACGACTTCGTGCAGATGGTCAAGAACCCAGAAACCAGCTTCGACGATACGCTTGGTCCCAAGAGCAAGGGCTCGCCAACGGCACATAACATCACGCTAAAGGACTTTAACCACTTGGTTTTGGAGCTCGACGATGACGGCTACTCGAAACCCGATCTGCGCTGGGATTGGCAGAAGTTCCCCCCGGCATACAACACGGTGATGCTAACCAAGATCTCGTTCCTTGCCCCGGCAGAGGTGAATCGAGTCTTGATTGATTTGGGTGCACCGGTTGATTGGCAATTAAAGCCTGGGGCTCACGTTCTGTTTGACTTTCACAACAGCCTCGATGACGACAACCAGTGGCATGTGAACTCGGGCAAGCTCATCTTTGAGCGAGCGGGCGTATACGAGCACTTGTTCAAGACTCAGATCGGCGAGCGACGTTGATTCGCTAATGAAATTTGCGGACTTCGACGGGGGCGCGACAAGCTTTTGCCGCCTTCTTGCCCCACTCGATGGCTGTGGCTTCGTCGTCGCATTCGAGAACCCAAAAGCCGCCAACATTCTCGTCGGTCTTTAGATATGCGCCTTGAGTCTCACAGCCTTCGACGCTAATCGAGGTCGCCGTCTGAGCGTGGTGCAACCCGCCCACGAATACCCGGACACCTTTCTCGACCATCTCATCGTTGAGCGCGTCGATGTCGGCGTGCATCGCGGCGTCTTCGGTCGCGGGATTGTAGTAGTTGCGGTGGTGGATGGTGATCCAGAAGCGGGGTATGAATCAATTATGAATTAGGAGTTTGGAATTACGAATTACCTAATCGATAACCTGAATGCAAAAGAGTCAAAGCTTCGACTAGACCGTCGACCGCCTTGTCAAACAGGCGTTTTCCCTTCTCGGCTGTAGCCAAGGTTGCGAAGCCGCGAGAGCCTTCTTCGGTGACTTCATCGAAGAAGTGCACCATGCCTGCCACGGGCATCGAGAGGCCGTCATCACGAAGCTTGTCTTTGCGAACTAGGTCGGGCCTCACGTGCATCATGAGCGAGACTTCGGCCTCGCAGGAATGCTGAATCATCTTCACAGGCCCCTCAAGGACCTCGGCACAAAGATCGGCGCAGTAAGTGAAGTAGCCGCTGTGACCCAAAAGGAGATTGGGGTGGAGTTCCTTGATCTCTCGAAGCGCGATGTCATTCAGAGAAGTGTTTCCACCGTGCCCATTGACTACATAGAACTTCCAAAAGCCGTGGCGATCAAGGCTCTCGACGACAGCTTTGAGGGCTTCGTTGTAGCCCGCCATCGTGTTCGATAGTGATCCAGGAAACGCGAGGTGATGCCCACTCGCGCCCAACCAGAGGGTGGGTGTGAGGAGTAGCTTATTCCCGATCTTGGCTTCGACAGCTTCCGAAACTGCCGTCGCCAAGATCGAATCGGTAAAGACCGGCAGGTGAGGTCCATGCTGCTCGTTCGAACCGGTTGGAATGATCACAACCATCTCGCGGTCAAGGGCTCCGACCTCGGGCCAAGTCATTTCGGCGAGCTTCATTGACCGTCCGGGTTGAGGTTGCGTAGGAGTGATCGAACGACATTCGCGAAGTCACGATCGCCGCCGGCCATCTTGCTGATCTTCTCGTAGGCGTGCATCATGCTGGTGTGGTCTCGGTCGCCGAATTGGTGACCAATGTGCTTCCAGCTACCTTGCGTAACCTCTCGCGTGAGATAGACGGCAACGTGCCGCGCCAAGGCAATTGGAGCTTTTCGGCTTGTGCCTCGAATTTCCTCGACCGGGATGCGATAAAACTTGCTGACCACGTCGAGAATCTGTGTGAAGCTAGGCTTGGCTAGAGCGGCTTGGCTGTAGTGCAACTCCACCATTTCACGGGCCAAATCCATGCTGATTTCGTGGTCGTTGAGGCTCGATTGGACGGCTAGCTTGGTCATTGCGCCCTCGAGGTTACGAATGTTGCCAGGCACGTGCTCTGCAAGATACAGTGCCACCTGAGTCGTAAGGGGAACCCCTTCCTCGTGGGCTTTGCTTAGCAGGATCGCGCTACGCGTCTCCGTGTCGGGCCATTGAATGTCGGCAACGAGGCCGCTTTCGAAGCGAGACCGCAAGCGCTCATCCATCAAATGCAGTTCACGCGGAGGGCGATCCGAGCACAGCACAATTTGCTTTCCGGTTTGGTGCAAGTGGTTAAACATGTAGAACAGTTCTTCTTGCGTTCGGTCCTTACCGGCAATGAATTGAATGTCATCGACGAGCCAAATTCCAACATTGCGCTGTGCTCGGCGGAAGGGCTCGATCTTTCCTTGTTGCAGACTGGAAATGAGTTCTTCGGCAAACTGCTGCGCACTGATGTAGACCACAGGGAAGCTAGGATCGCGCAACAGGATTTCGCGTGCGATCGAATGTAACAAGTGGGTCTTTCCAAGGCCGCTTGGCCCATAGATAAAGAGCGGGTTGTACTTCTTTCCTGGCTCGGCGGCAATCGCTTTGGCGCCCGCGAAGGCGAGCCGGTTGCTTTGCCCCGTCACAAAATTGTCGAAGCGGTACTTATCACTGGGGCTAAACCCGTTCGTGCTTCGCTCCACCACGACCGGCTGCGCCTTCACCTCTGCCATCGCCGTAATTTCGGGGCGGCGCGCGGCTGCGTTCACTCGAAGCTCAACAAGTACGGTCTCACCCAACTCTTCGCTGATCGCCTCCTGCAAATCCGATAGGCACCGAGACCGAATCCACTCGCCATTAAACGAATTCGGGACTTCCAAGACGGCGACACCATCGTGGAGCCCTGCTGGCCGAATTCGGCTCAAGAATCGCTCCGCCATTTTTGGCGCCATCATCGAAGACACTTTGGTAAGTACACCCTCCCAACATCCTCTTAGTCTTAGATCCTCCTCACGGGTCTCGAAAGTCAACTGGTCGTACATAGCACGTCAATGAAACAAAGCCCCTTTGGTTGGCCCAAGGGGATTAGAATTATGCCTGGGGTTTTCACCGGGCACCAAGAAGTACGACCTTGAGAAATCCCAGATATCATCCATTTTCGACACCACTTACGATCACAGTCCTATGATTATCATCTATTTTCGTGATTTTTCAACGTTTTCCACAAGTTCTCCACGAAGCACTGTGGGTGGTGACCGTTGAGGGTTTTGGGCGTCTTGGGGGGTGAAGGCATTGGCGCTGAGACCATCCGTGCCTGGGCAAAGGCAAGCGACATGGTCATTGCCGTCGATTCCGGAATTCACTATCTTGAAGAGGCTCGCCTGGAACCAGACTTGATCGTCGGAGACTTGGATTCCGCTGTTTCTGTTCGAGATTATGATCCTGATATTGTATATTTAGATCAAGATGAGGACCGGAGCGACCTGCAAAAGCTCCTGGCGCTGGCAAAGAGATACCAAGCCAATGAAGTTGTCCTGTCCTGCGTACATGGCCGCCGTTTAGACCACTTTCTTGCAAGTTTTTCGGCGGCGATTGCAACAGATATGTCGATTCGATGGATCCTGCCCCACGAACATGCAGTCCTTATTCGACCAGGATTTGCGGGCGTGTTTTCCACAGGGGTTGCTAAAATAATCTCCTTACTTCCGCTCGATGGGGAGTGCCTTACTTCGACCGAGGGCCTTAAATGGGATTTGAATTCCGCTGTGCTTCAAGTTGGGCGGCATTGGAGCCTTTCTAACGAATCGGTCAGGGATGCGATTTCTCTGCAGGTCTATGGCGGGCACCTTGTATTGATGGTCGAACATCCGCCCCAAGAGGTGCCTCCGTGGTAACCCTGGGCGCAGCGGACGCGGCCATAATCGCCCTCTTCGTCGCATGCCTTTTGGGGCTTGGGTTTTCAGCCCGGCTTCGAGATTCATCGCTCATTCAGTACCTGATGGCCGGTAGAAACTTGACCGTTCCAATGTTTGTGACCACGCTTGTGTGCACGTGGTACGGAGGCATTCTCGGGATGGGTGAGTCGGTAAGCTACTACGGCTTTGGAACCTTGCTGATGCTCGGGGTCCCGTACTATGTTTTTGGCACGCTCTACGCTCTCTTCTTAGTAAAGAAGGTCCGCAGTGCCGAAGAGATCTCCATTCCCGAACGCCTTGCGCTCACCTATGGGAGGCCCGTAGGGCTGGTAGGCGCCGGCCTCCTGTTTCTACTCGCAGTCCCGAGCGCCCACGTATTAATGTTGGGCACTCTTGTACAAGCGATCACGAATTGGCCATTGCTTCCTGCCACCATTTTTGCCGCGATTGGCGGCTCGCTGTTTCTCTACCGAGGTGGTCTGTTGGCAGATGTTCGCGCCAGTATGCTGGCTTTCGTGATGATGTACGCTGGATTCGCGGTCATTGTCGCGATATGCCTGAAGGACCACAGCAGTACCCTACATGCATTTCAGGGCCAGCCACTTGGAACACCAACGGGCGGTCAGAGCTGGACGATGATCCTCAGTTTCTTCATTCTAGGTGCGTGGACCCTGGTCGATCCCGGCTTCCATCAGCGGGTCGCATCGGCGGCATCGCCTGAGACGGGGCGAACGGGGCTTTTGTGGTGCGTCGCTTTCTGGGTCATTTTTGACCTTCTCTCGATCACGGCAGGGCTTTGTGCTGTAGCCCTTCTCAAGCAGCCTCCAACTAATGCCCTCCTCATGTATCCGTCACTGGCAAACCTCGTTTTGCCACCCGGATTGAAGGCGATGTTCCTGTGCGGGATCCTCGGCACCGTGCTCTGCGCTATGGTCGGCTATGCGTTAATTAGTGGGGCCACTTTTGGGCGCGAGATTATCGCACAGCTAAAGCCCGGGCTGACCGAGGGACAAGTCAAGCTCGCAACGAGGGCTGGAATTGCCTTTGGCGTTCTCCTTGCGATCGGCATTGGTGCGGTTACTCAGAGCGTTGTGCAGATTTGGTACTCATGGGGTGGAATTGTAACGGGAGCATTACTTATTCCGGTGCTCACCTCATACTTGGCACCCCGATTTGCAGCGCCGCGAACAGCCCTCTTAGCGATGTGTTTCTCGGCGGCCTCCTCCTTGGCTCTTTGGATCAATGGCATGAGAAACGGTAATCCTTACTTGGTCTATCATTGGCAGGGTCAAGATTTCAGCGTCGGCACATTGATTCCCGGGTTGATCGTCTCCCTCGCGGTGTTTGGCTTGGGTAGCCTAAGCGCAAATGAAGGCAACAATCACCGTTAAGCGTAATGGCGAGGAAACGAGCGAAATCTTCGAACTAAATCCACCATCCGTGATCGGGAGGTTTGATCCTGCTGTCGGACCGATAGACGTCGACCTTGGGCCACTTCCCGAAGGGGCCTATGTCTCAAGAAAGCACGCCAAGATCACATTCGAAGATGGAGTTTGGACCTTGGTCGACATGGGAAGCTCAAACGGAACATTTGTTTTGCGCGACGATTTCGAAAAGGTTGAGGAGTCTGCGCTCGAAAACGAAACCGAGTTTGCCCTTGGCAACGCGCGATTTGTTTTTCGCATTAGCGAAGAAGCAGAACTCCCTAATGACGCCGTCGATGAGGAAGCGCCGGAGACCCAGGAGGCTTAGTCGAGACCTTCTCTCGAAAGCGCCTCCAAATCCACAGGCTCGCTTCCCATCGCCAGCGTCCCGTCAGCAACTCGGGGCCATTGACTTTCTGGTTTGTCCCAAGTGAGTTCAACTCCATTCTGATCAGGGTCTCTCAGGTAGAGGGCAATGCTGACTCCATGGTCAGCTGCTCCGTCGAGCGGCCAACCTGCCGCGATGAGACGCCTTAACGCATCCCCCAACTCCGCCAAGGTCGGATACAGAATCGCAAGATGAAACAGCCCCGTCGAGCCAGGAGGAGGTGAGGCGCCGCCAAGACTCTGCCATGTGTTAATGGCGATGTGATGGTGGTAGCCGCCTGCGGACAAGAAGACTGCCCCGCGCACTGATTGAGTCGGCTGAAATCCGAGAATGCCTTGATAAAAGGCGAGCGAGCGATCCAGATCGGCGACACGCAAGTGAACATGACCAATTCGGACTGAGGGATGGATCGGAGGCCGGGATTCCATGTCCAGATTCTAAACTAACGGCAACTCATTTGGCGTCTACAAGCTAAACATGAAGCCAAAAACGCTGATCATCATTTTCTGCATCGTTGGCTTGCTTGGCGGCTTCTTTGCCAAGGTCTGGCTCGACACTCCTTCAGACCAGGAGTTGATTCGAGAAACGTTGAGAGAAGCCACCCGAAATGGCAAAGAGGGCAAGCCGGGGGGCGTGCATGACTACCTGAGCGGCAGCTTCAAGGTAGGCGACTACGAGCCCTCTGGCGCCGACATTAGCGAGTTCATCAAGAGCCAAAGACCTGAAGTCACAGTCCTGGAACCAAACCCGGTGATTCGCGGCGAGGTCGCCGAGATTGTCTCTCCGGTGGAGATCAAGTTTGGAGTTGGCAATATTGGAGCTTCAAACCGGGTCGAGGGAGTGCGGATCGTGCTCCACAAGGAGTCCGCCCTCAAGTACGGAGTTTTTCCGACACCAAGGTGGAAGATTGTCGAAGTAACGGCCCCCACGGGAAACCCGTTTGGGCAGTAATCTTATGCCCATGAAGTCAATCATCTTAATCTCGATTGCCGCTTTGATCATCGCTGGTTGCTCATCGCCGAAAGATGCCGGCACCAAGGAACCCCCAAAGCCCGAATCAGCCGAAATGTCGGATTCAACCCTTAAGAAGGGCACTGAGTAATAGCCTCATGGTCGAATTCTCTTTGGGCGGTCGCCGTCGACGAATTCGCCGTAGGGGCGGCAAAGCGGGTCACCAATCACCATGTCTTTCCACTTGATCAGAGGCGTGGAAGCATAGAAGGACTCGGCGAGGTTATAACCCTGCGTGTATCGCAAGAGCAATGTATCGACCCGACAGAGTGCAACCGTCCAAGGCTCACTCACATACCCCTTGACTCCGGTTACACCATCTTCGATGAGTCTCCCAATGAGACTCTGGCCCTGATCGGTTGGAATGAATGTACGGGCGCTGGTCGAAACAAAAGTTTCGGCAATCGAACCGGCTAGAAATGGCTGATTCTCATAAACCGACGCATCAAACGATGCGTCATTTGAACCCCAGGTCACATATCCCATCAGTGGCTCCTTCGCAGCCAAGAACTCGTCGCGATAGTTAAGGTTCTCGTCCTGCTCTTGAACCCGATTCGAGTCCTCGATTTGGGTCTTGAATCCGTCGCGAAGCAACCGGCGCTTTGCTGTTTCCATCTTTAGGCTATGCCACCCGGAGCTCTCGTTCTCCGAGGGCTTATCGAACCGGTTCGGCGCCAGGTCAAAGAGAAAGAGCCCCTTTCGAGGCTTCGCTTTGATCGACCTCTCCACCAAACGCTTGGCATCTTCGAGCGTGAATCCATCAAGGCGAGTCACGAGATAAATTCCAAATCGGCCAGAGGCAAATGGCTCCTCTGATTCAAAGTAGGGATTCGCATGTCGCATTGCTGCCTCATACTGGGGCGGCAAGTTCGCTGGCTGCAATTCAAATGACTTGTTGATTCCTACCAGTAGGCTATCTACAGAATAGCCCCAAGAGTTTTCGACACGAAAAGGAACACCCTTGGTTAGAACGATGTAGTCAATGCGATTCTTGCTCTCTCGAAGGGCCTTGCGAATGGGCCTTTCGATGTCCTTATCATAGATGCTCCGGACCACTTCTTCAATGGTAGGAGTCTGGATTTGTACAATGTTCTCGGTTGGAATCCTACGTTTTCTTGCGTAGTATTCAGTGAGCTTGATGCTATCGCTACTGTTGATATTGCACACGACCATGACGCGGCTCGACTCAACGGTTGGTTCCTGCTCTGGAATCTCCAGCTTAATCGGCTCCACTTCGTCGTAGAGCTGCACCGCCGGCGCTGTCCCCTTTTGGCAACCACCAGCAATACCTAGTGCAACTAACGCGAAAATCCGCTTCATCTCTATGATTATCGGCTATTTACGTTTCAAGCTTATCGCGAAACCACTGATCGATGCGGTGGTGCATGATTGCCGCCTTCGCGACGGGCGAGGCATCCGCAGGCCAAATCTGCCGGTAGTTGAGAACTCGGCGGTCAGGTTGCCACCGAAGTTTGTAAGCCTCTTCACCACGAAGAAAGTCGAACCACTCAAGGCCCTCATCTATGCTCCGTTTCATGAATTCGGCAATCATCACCGTGCCTGGACTAAGTGAAGAACGAGATGGACTAAATCCCGTTTGGTAGAAGAACGCTCGGTTACCAGAGATGAGGCCGTAAATCGCGCCGATGGGTTGTCCCTGGTGCTGTAATACGCCTGCTCTCAGAATCCGACCGCCTCGACGAGCGAATGCCTCGTGAAAGCGACGCCTGCCCGCGAACGCGAACGCCCCCGGGAGTCTCTTGCTCATCCAGCGCTGCCGATGGAGTTCGAAAAAAATGGGAAGGAACGTCTCGTCATCGATCCACTCAAACGTAAGTTCGGCCCTGCGCTCGGCCCGTTGAATGTCCTTGAAAAGGCTCGGCCGAAGGCCAGAGAGAAGCTCTTCATATGACCCAGGAAGATGCTTCTGCAGGCAAGTTGCTTGATTGAACCGTTGGGCGCCTGGCCATACCGGCATCTCTCCGTTGAGTTGGTGCCAATCGACAAGTGTGGGACGCAACTCGCCGATAAAGTCTGCAATAGCCTCTATCTCGATCTTTGCCCTCGAAAGAGGCTCGAGGTAATCCGATACGCCCGACCCCGCGATGTACCAAGTTCGAAGCGTACTGGCGAAGGGCCAGACCATGACGAGATCTTGCCCCTCGTATCCGGCAAGGATTCTGGGCCAGAAGAGCCGGCCCGAGGTTTCGTACCAAGCGGTGACCCATTCCGGTGAATGAAATGGATGAGCGCTTGGATAATCCCGGTGCAGCGCCCGCCACTCAGGTACAAACCGATCGATATTAGGGACCCACTCGAGTCTCATTCAAGCGATTCAACAACGGCGACGGCGACCGCGTTCTCACGTTCATGGCTCAGCGTGATGTGAATCTTAACCGGCCCAAAGTCACTGATATCTCGATGCCAAATGATCATTGGCGCCCGAATGGTGTCGTTAACAATACTTAGATCCTGCCACTTGATCCCGCCGCCAAGTGCTTTGTAAATGGCTTCCTTGCAGGCCCAACGGCTCGCCACCCGCATCGGAACGAGGTCAAGGTCGAGCTCGTCGGGAGTCAGAATTCGCTCGAGGAAACCGTTTCTCCTCATCGCAACTTCGATTCGGGCAACGCTCACAATATCTACGCCAATGCCCCGGATCACGCCTTGAGTTTACACGCCAGTCCAAGCCACAGCTTCGAGGATGTCATCGAATTGGCGCATATCGGGCGGTAGATTGGCCAGTATTTCCTCTCCATACCGTTTCGTCCTTAGCCTAGGATCGAGGAGGGCGATAATCCCTTTGTCTCCATCTCTTCGGATTAAGCGGCCAGACCCCTGTCGCACCATCATCTTGGCCATCGCCAAGGTATGGGCTTGAAATGGATCGAAGCCCTGACCGATCAAGTGTGCCATCCGAACCACAGCGGGCGGTTCCACGGGCACCTCAAACGGGACACGAACAATGATAACGCAACTCAGGGTTTCGCCCGGGGCATCAAATCCAGTCCAGTAGCTTCGCAAAGCAAGTAGCGAAGATTCGGGTTCCCGCCGAAATCGATCGCCAACTGCGCCAGCTCCTGACTTTCCTTGAATGTACACCGGGAGGTCTTCGCGAACGCGCAATCGTTCATAAACCGCTTCCATTTCTCGCCGGGAATGGAATAGGGCCAGCGTCCGCCCATTCATGGCCTCAATAATCTGACTAACCTCGCGGGCTACAGCCTGAAAGTAGTCTTCTTCCATCCCCTGCTTTCTGCTGAGCGAGGGATCTGGAATCGCATTTGCCGGCGGCAGATAGAGGGCCGCGTCCTTAGCGTAATCAAATGGTGAGGGCAAGATTTCTTCATAGTCAGGATCGCAGCCAACGGTGCGCCGGAAGAACTCGAATCGTCCATCGAGGGCTAGAGTCGCGCTGAGGCAGGCGGTGGGCAAGCGATCCCAAAGCAGCTCGCGAAGTGGTTCGGCAATGCCAACTGTATCAACTCGCAGCATTGGATCATTACCTGTGCGTCCCTGATAACTCACCGACACACCGTTCGGCGAGAGCATTGCGTCAGCGTGAAGGCCAGCATCCTCGATCACTTGCAAGTAGTTCCTAGCCGTATCTTGGGTGAGCTTTGGTGCCTCCCAACTCTCCAGTAATTGACGCGTTCGAGCGGAGTAGAGTCGGCTAGCATCCACCACGAGGTCAGTGACCTTTTCGACTCCAATGCTCGGAGTCTCCATTTGCTTGACATTCGGATGCTCACTCACTTCGCTTGGCGACACTGCAAGAATCCCAGCTCGATTATTGACCAGACCATAAGCCATGAGCTCTTTCTTCGCCGAGTCCATATCTCGGCGATAGTCCTCGCAAACCTGCCGCCAAGTGGTTTCGTTCGGGCTCGCCACCGACAGCAGTTCTCGTTCGAGACGAGTGCTTAGCGATTGAAGCGACGTGATTTTGTTCGGACTGAGCTCGAACTCGAGCGCATTCTGTGCTGATGAGTAGAGATCATGGGCCTCATCAATGATCGCGTAATCAAGCTTGCCAAGGAACCCATCACCATCGCCGCCAAGTCCGTTCAGGGCATCTTGAAGCAGCACATTATGATTGGTGATGACGACATGTGCCTTTTCTGCACGTCGTCGCGCCTCGTAGAAATAGCAATCCTGATAAAGCGGGCAACCGCGGCCGGCGCACGCTGCGGGGACAGATACCGATGACCAAAGTCGCGCGCTGCCCATGGCAATCTTACGAAACTCGTTTTCCGTGCCATTCTCGGCAACCGAGCGAAACGCCCTGCCGCCGTCATCCATGATTTCATCCATCGCCATGAGGCAAACATAGCGCTGGCGTCCAATGATGAACGCCGTTTTGAGCCGCGACGCTTCCTCTTCAGAGAAGTCAAACAGACTCAATGCAAGGGGCAAATCCTTCTGCCAATATTGCTCTGCCAATACATTGGTATAGGTGCTGATGACCGTACGCTTGCCGTCGACGCCATGAGCGATTGCCGGTATGAGGGCAGCGAGGCTCTTACCGAGGCCCGTTGGAGCCTCGACTAACGCGCTCTTCCCATCCGCCATCATGTCGCCCAGGATGTGGGCAAGTTGGATCTGGTTTTCTCGCAACACGAAGCCCTCGCGCTCGGCGAGCCGCGCGAAGGCTCTTTCGATGCGATCTCTAGGCATTACTTGGCGTACATAGCTTCACTAGCGTCAAGTCGTCTCATGTATTTGTCGCGAGCCATGGTGTGGATACTGCTCAATTCGATCGGTCGCCCGTCGATAAATGCCATTTTCACCCGACCAGTTGCGCTTAGGGCGTCTCCGTCGGTGATAATAAGTGTTCCTCGCTTCCCTACCTCTATGGAGCCAAGCTCCTTCTGCCATCCGAGAATTTCTGCCGTTGAGAGCGTCAGGGCTCGTAGCGCTTGACCATTATCGAGGCCATAAGCTTGACTCATGCCGACCTTGCTCGGCAGATTCATCGACATCGCATTATCATCACTCATGAAGCAGAACTTGATCCCTGCGCGAGAAAGCAATGTTGGGACTACGTAGGGCGTATCATACGGATCGAAAGCTTGAGTGGGTCGGTTTGCATCGAGCTCGACCGCGCCTGCCGGTGTAATGATAATTGGATAGCCCGCCTTTTTGACCTCATCGGCGATGCGCCACGCTTCGTTGGCCCCAACCAAGATTGCCTTCAACTTGTATTTCTTCGCAAGCTGAATTGAACTTCGAATTGACTCAACATTTCGGACGCGCAGGAATACCGACATCTTGCCTTCGATCACAGGGATCATTGCTTCCTGTCGCAGGTCGATGGGGGTCTGGAGCGGCTTTTCCTTTCGATTCTTGGCGTATGCAATTGCGCCATCAAAAAAACTTTCAAGAACGCGCATTCGGCCACTGACTGGTGCTTGCTCGGGCTGATTGCCTTGACGCCCTTGCATGTCCTCATCTTGGATTTCCGAGTCATCATGAACATGACCACCGCCGAAGTTTCGGCCCGTCGTCGGCATGTTCACTTGCATCGCTAGGTGCCGATCGAGCGCCATCCCCACGCTATTCCAAGCCCAACTTTTCAGTAGCGCCGCTTGGCCAGAAATCATCCCACCGCCTGGGCGGGTCACGAGAGTGAGAAGGCCGTTGCATAGCGCCGGCCCGAAGTGCCCACTCGACCCCTGGACGGCTGTTGCACTCATCAGGTCGGCCTGAAACTCACCCTGCTCACTCGTGTCTTGCATCTGGCGAATGGTAGGGATTTCACTTAGGCCAAACGCAGCGCCTGCATCGATGAAACCAGGATAGACTCTTAGACCAGTCGCATTAACTGTCACCGCGTTCGGTGCAAAGGGCCGACTCAATCGGCGACCAACGTAGGCGATTCTGCCGTTGCTAAGCACGACCTCGCCATTGGCAATCGGCTCCCCAGAGACGGGATAGACGGTTGCCCCTTGAATTGAATAGACCTTTGCGGGCTTGGGCAAGGGTATCACCGAGGGCCCAGAAATGGAAACGAGGTCCAGCGATCGCAGAGGGCTCTTGCCAACCTTAAAGGCGTCTCGGCGCTCAAAGATGACCTCACCGTCGATGAGTGTCATCGTGTTCTTGCTTGTTACATTGAAAGGGTGGCCGTCATAGAAAGCAAGGTCGGCATCTTTGCCAACTTCAATGCTGCCAACCCGGTTGCTAATTCCCAATTGCTTGGCGGGACTCATCGTTACAAGGCGCAACGCTTCGTTTTCGTTCAGTCCTTCCCTTGTGGACCTTGCAGCGTCAAAAATGAGTGCCGTTGTGCCATTGGTGCCATCGGTGTTGATGCTCGTAAGCACACCTGCGCGAACGCAGATGACTGGTCCGCTGGGAATTGCCTCATACCCTTCGAGTTTGAATGACCAGTGATCAGCAAACATGCTGACACCAACGCCAAGTTCCGCCAGTTCGGGGGCAATCTTGTAGGCCTCCAAGGCATGGGTGAGCGTTGCAATCTTGAACCCAAGCTCCTTGCTGAGCTTTGCCATCATGAGCAGCTCGTCGGCCCGATAACCGTGGCAATTCACCCAGATGCGCCCTCGGAGAATATCGGCCAGAGCTTCCAGTCTCAGGTCCTTACGAGGCGGCGGCTGAGTGCGATCGCTCTTATTCCATCGATCCCATTCCGCCATGTACTGTTTGGCATCGCTAAAGGCACGACGGTAGACCGCTTCCTGCCCCATGCGCGACATAGGGAACCGAACGGGTTGAGTTGTAGCCCCACCCCCGCCGTTCATCCTCGTCACATTCTCGCCAAGGGCGAACTTGACCATTCGAGGCGCACCGTCGAATAGGGCCTCCTTGGTCGTCTTCCCAAATCGGTACTTCGCGACAACACTTTGACCGCCGATGGCATTGGATGAGCCGTGCAGAAACAACGCCGTGGTCTCACCGCTGGCAGCCGCCTGCCACCAGGTGAGGCTGCTAGGATTCAGAACGTCAGCAACGCGAACTTCTGCGCTGATGGATTCTGCACCCTCGTTCGTCGACTCGATGCCTCGGTGAACGTGGGCATCAATGATTCCAGGCATCACGACCTGATCTTCAGCATCGATCACCGTCATTCCGGCGGGTGCCTTAAGATTCGTTCCGATCGCAGCGAT
Source organism: Chthonomonas sp. (assembly GCA_016788585.1). Classification (GTDB taxonomy): domain Bacteria; phylum Armatimonadota; class Fimbriimonadia; order Fimbriimonadales; family Fimbriimonadaceae; genus JAFLBD01. The sequence continues at coordinate 27,802 of JAEURP010000003.1, forward strand.
CCTGCCCTTCCGTACGATGATCTGTCCGTTCTTAATTGTCGCTCCGGTCACGGTAATGATCCGGCCCGCCTTGATGAAGCAATCGCCCCTCGTTACAATCTTGGGTTTGCGATCAGCCTCAGTTTCGTAAGGGAGCTTATATTGGGCGTGACCGCACGTCGCGAGCAAGGCAAGGCAAGCCAGTGTGCTTGTTTTCAATTGACTCACTGCTTTTCCTCCGAAAAGGCGCCATCGACGACTACGAATTGAACATCCGTACTCTTCGCAAAGGGGTCGCCGGAAAACACGGTAAGGCAGGCTCGCTTTCCATCAGAGATCGAGCCAAGTTGGTCTTGCACACCTAACAGCCTCGCTGGACGAATCGTTAATGCTTGTATCGCACCCTCTTTCGAAAGTCCGAATTCGACGACCTTGCGCAGATTTGGCCAGAAATTATTTGAAACATCACCAAGGGAAGTAAGAACAAACTCAACACCTTGCTTCTCCAATTGGACCAAGTTCATCGCCGACAGCTTCCATTGGTCCTTACGCTGCTTCAAATAACCCGCAGGTTGTGGATTGTCCTCCGATTGCTCGGGCTCCGGACCTATGGCGACGCCAGCGATCAAAGGAATATTTCGCTCCTTTATCTGATTGGATAACCGATAGGCATCTCGGCCACCGATGATCCAGGGAATCGCTCCAAATTCGTAGGAGAGGTCGATTACACGTGTTATGTCGAGATCGGAGTCAGCAAACCAAACCAATGGCTGCTTCCTCTGCAAGACTGCGAGCAGGGGATTAAGGGGCTCAAGATCCTTGGATCGCTGGCTCGGTGGAAACTGTGCATACCGTTGGGCATCGAGCATCGTTTGGCGGATTAGCGCCATAACCCCAAACTTGGTGCTCGGAAAGCCTTGCCCGACGCCGGGCGTAAGCCCCATAGCCTGACCAAGCCCCGCCTTGAGAACCGACCCCCTCGCTTCGCTTAAGCTAACGACCGCGCCTTGACCACGAAATGAACCAACGCCGGGGACAATAAATGCTGAGGTGAATCCGGCACTATATTGGGCGGGTAGAGCTGGACCCAAGTCAAGGCAATCGGCAGCGCTGATGTCTGGGCGGACACCCTTTCGATTGAGCGGACGCAATCGGGTTGGTACTGTTGTTGAATCATCTCGAACTTCGTTGACCGGTGGCTCTGGTAACTTAAGTCCTCGGGTCATCGCGCCATCGATCAAGCCGGGATAAACCCAAGCTCCTTTGAGGTCGACCACTTTGAATCCGTTTGGGGCACCGCCTGTTCCAACGTATGTAATCTTTCCTTCCCTAAAAGCGATGGTGCCTTTGTCTATGGCGGGGCCCTGCATCCCCTCAATGCGGCAATTAGTGAGCGCGACTCCTTGGTCTTGAGCGTGCGCAACTGTCGCCAAGGAAGCCAGCACGACGAGTGTGCGAGTAAACCGAAACATATCCCCTCTAACCTGGAGAATACGCTAAACGCGGCGCGCTTTGTTTCGTAAGATAATCGCGATTGCATTTAGCGCCAAAAGCATCACCAAGAGCACAATAATGGCCCCCGCTGCTTTCTCGTGCCAACCCTGTTGCGGCATACCCGACCAGTTGAAGATTTGGATCGGGAGAACAGTATATGGGTCGCTCAGCCGGCTGGGAATCTCTCTTGTCGAGGCAACTGCGCCGACCACGAGTAGCGGGGCCGTTTCACCGATGGCCCGACTTGCCGCAAGAATGACACCAGTGAGGATAGGTGCGACGGCACACGGAAGTGTCATGCGAAGAATGGTTTGCCACTGAGTTGCACCGCATGCCAGCGAGCCCTCGCGGTACGACTTCGGGACCGTTCGTAGCGCTTCTTGAGTGGTCAGAATCACTGTTGGCAAGACGAGAAGGCTCATGGTACAACCCGCGGCAAGGATCGAGTTACCCATACCAAAGAACCGAACAAACGCCGCCAAGCCCAATATTCCGTAGATGATGCTAGGCACACCAGCGAGATTCGCGATATTGGCCTGAATGAGGGCGTTGAGCCGTGTCTTCTTCGCGATCTCCTCCAAGTAAATGGCCGCCGCAATTCCAACCGGTAGTGAGATGGCAAGCGTGAGCAAAACGATCCACACCGTGCCGATCAGCGCGGGCTTGATGCCGGCTCGAGACATACTCGCTGTGGGGAATCCGTTAAAGAATTTAGGCGTAAGCGACGAGAACCCTTCTCGAACAGCGCCCCAAAGGACAATGGCGAGTAGCAAGACTCCAATGGCCGCGGCCCCGTAACAGAGGGATTGGAAAATGCGGTCCTTATTTCGCCGACCTGTCGAAATTTGGCCGGAGCCTATTGTGAAGTGATCAGGCATGGTGCCTCTTGAGCCGCTTTACGAGCTTGATTGAGAGAAGGTTGAGGGCCAGCGTTAGGACAAACAGAGTAAAGCCAACAGCAAAGAGAGTCTGGTAACCCGTGGATCCGTACGGCACGTCGCCCTTGACTGTGGCGGCAATGTAAGCAGTCATCGTCTGCACTTGCTCAAAGGGACTAAGAGTGAAATTCGGCTTCGCGCCTGCGGCTAACGTTACCGCCATCGTTTCGCCGACGGCTCGAGAAATGGCTAAGATGAAACTTGCGGCAATCCCGCTACTGGCGGATTTCAGGACGACGCTACCAATGACTTCAGCCTTGCTCGCACCGAGACCATATGCGGCCTCACGAGTCGCCTTTGGGACCGCAGAAATTGCGTCTTCCGATAGCGAAGTAACCAACGGAATGATCATGATTCCGACGACAATCGAGCCACTAAGCGCATTAAAGGTATCGATCGGAAGACCCCAAGATTTCAAGATTGGCGTGATGAAAGTCAGCCCAAGAAAGCCATAAACCACAGTTGGAATCCCAGCGAGAATTTCCAGTGCTGGCTTGACGATGCTACGCGTTCGCGGACTTGCATATTCGCTCAAGAAGATTGCAATAAGTAGTCCGACTGGTAGCGCGATGAGCGCGGAACCCACCGCAATCTGAAATGTGCCGAGAATCAGCGGTAAAGACCCAAACTTTGGTTCGGCAAACAGAGGTTGCCATTCTCTACCAAGATAGAACTCACTTGGCGATACAACAGCGAAGAACTTGCGCGCCTCGTTGAAGAGGACGAAAATGATCGCAATCGTGGTAAAGATCGACAAGAGCCCAGCCAGCAAGCATATGTTGGTTAGGCACCATTCACGAAAGACTCGGGAAGAGGCCTTTAACTGGAACTTACTGGCTGTGCGTTCAGAGATCACTTGAAGACCGCTTCAACAGGTTCGCCCATTTTGCCCGCGAAAAGCGTTCCGGTCTTTCCAGACTTCACATGGGTCGTGATCATCTCATAGACCGTCGTGCTAAAGGGAATGTATCCCGACTCTTTGATCAGTTCCTGCCCTTCTGGGCTCAAGTAGAACTCGACGAAAGCCGCAACATAAGGCTTGTCCATCGCGGACTTCTTGATGTAGATGAACTCCGGTCGGCTGAGCGGCTCATAGCTACGGTTCTCAATCGTCTCGGGACTCGGTGCAACCGGCCCTTTGCCTGAATCGATCGGGACCGCCTTCAGCTTGTCCGTGTTCTCCAAATAGTAGGCATAGCCAAAGTAGCCGAGCGCGCCCTTGTCACCAGCGACCCCAACTACGAGTTGGTTATCGTCTTCGCTTGGAGTGTAGTCTGCCCGACTGGACTTTTCTTTTCCAACAATCACCTTCGTGAAATAGTCAAAGGTGCCCGAGCCTGTGCCCGGTCCGTAGAGCTTTAGAGGAGTAGCAGGCCATCCAGCCCTGACGTCGCTCCACTTCATGACCTTTCCTTGAGCCTCCGGCTCCCACATTTTCTTGAGTTCGTCAACGGTCAGCTTGTCCACCCAAGTGTTCTCTTTGCTGACAACGACGGTCAGGCCATCATATGCAACCGGCACCTCGATGAAGTCAATCTTCGCTTCTTCCAAAGCCTTGATTTCCTTCTCCTCAATCGGCCTTGAAGCATTTGAAATATCCGTTTCGCCGGCGGCAAATTTCTTGAAGCCGTTTCCGGTTCCCGAGAAGCTCACGTTGATGCTGGTCTCTGGATGAAGGTCCATATAACCCTCAGCAACTTGGTTCGTGACCACAAAAACCGTGCTCGAACCGTCGATAGTGATTCGACCACCCTCGGTTTTCTTGCCGCTAGTGTCCTCATGTGCTTTGGCAGGTTCACTGGGGCCGCAACCGGCAATGATAAGGGCGCAACTCAGCGCGGCGAACGTCACTCCTTTCCAACTCATGACACTAGGAAGTTTGTCGGCGAACTGTTAAGACAATGTTAAGAGGGATACACTTGGTTCGTCTTGACAAGCCCAGCCGAGCCTATTACGCACGCCCTTCGCGTCCTGGAGTTTGAGCGTGTTTTGGAGCGACTTGCAGATCATTGCCAGTCGTCGCTCGGTCATGCTTTGGCCAAAGACCTTCGGCCATCGTTCGATGAGGACGCGGTCAAACGTCGCTTGGCCTTAACCGACGAGGCTTTTCGCCTTTTGGCTTCGGAAAAGCTGCCGCAGCTCGGGGCAATACGCGACCTTCGCCGACCCGCCGAAGTCGCGGCCAAGGGCGGCGTTTTGGATGGTGTTACGCTGTTCCAAATCGGTGAGGCCCTGTCGGCGATGCGCGAATTTCGTGGGGTTTTATCGGCAAAGCGAACCGAATACGTCGGACTTTGGCGGCTCGCCGAGTCTTGGGTCGAAGAACCCAAAACCGAAGAAGCCCTCGCGCGCAGCATTGATTCTGGGGGCGAGGTGCTCGATGCAGCTAGTCCCGAGCTTGGTCGACTCCGCCGTGCCAAACGGAATGCAGCTCAGCGACTTACCGATAAGGTCCATAGCTACACAACCGGATCACACCGGGACCACTTAAGTGACCCCATCGTGACCCAGCGCAATGGACGGTTTGTGGTGCCCGTAAGATCTGAGCATCGCTCGAAGATCAAGGGCATCGTGCACGACACTAGCGCCAGCGGTCAAACCATATTTATTGAGCCTTCGGATGTCGTGGAAATCGCAAACTCCTTGCGAGAAGCAGAGGCTGCCGAAGTTGCAGAAGTCGCCCGTGTATTGGCGGCGCTGTCGTCGCGCGTTGGAAGTTTCGGGGCGGCGCTGGTTGAAAGCCTGGAGGTAGCCGGGGCAACGGACTTGATCCTTGCCAAGGCCCGCTATGGCTACGAGTTACGCGGGTGCGTACCGGAGGCGAGCCTCCCCGCCCACCTCCTAATCGAGTTGGGTCGCCACCCTTTGCTTGATCCTACTTATGCGGTCCCGCTAGATATCGAGTTAGGTGGACCCTTGGATGGCGTTCTGATCACGGGGCCCAATACCGGAGGTAAGACCGTGGCCCTCAAGTCAGTAGGCTTATTCGTGGCCATGGCCCAAAGTGGAATGATGTTGCCAGCCCGTCGCGCCAGAATTGGTCACTTCAGCGGAATATGGGCCGATATTGGAGACGAACAAAGCATGCAACAATCGCTGTCGACTTTCTCGGCCCACATCAAGAACATTGCGGAAGCCCTGACTCAGTTGCAGGCTGGCGACCTCGTCATTCTCGACGAAATCGGCGCCGGTACCGACCCCGCTGAAGGCGCCGCCCTGGCCAAAGCCGTCTTACGCGAAATCCAAAGAAAGAAAGCCAAGGTGATCGCGAGCACTCACTACGGCGAACTGAAGCTGTTTGCAACGAATGCGGAAGGGTTCATCAACAGTTCGATGGAGTTCGACGTGAAGACACTACGACCAACCTATCGCCTCCTGACCGGGACGCCGGGTAGCAGTCACGCACTTCGTATTGCGGAGCGCTATGGCCTGCCAAAGAACGTAGTCGAGGAAGCGAAGGCGGACCAAGGTGTTGAAGAACAAGATGTTGCGCGGATGCTAGAGCAATTGGAGATCGCTCAGAAGCGCGCACAAAAAGCACAAGGCGAAAGCGATCGCCTGACTCACCGGTTGAAAGAAGTCGAGGCTGAGGCGGAGCGAAAGCTCCAAGAGGCTGACCAAATCCGTCGGGCCGCCCGACAGAAGGCAGCCGACGCCGTGGAAGAGGAAATGCGAAGGATACGTCTCGATGCTGCAGAGGCCATGGAGATGATCAAGAGAGGTAAGGCAGACGAAGCTCGTGAACTCCTTAAAGCTCTGAATGCTCAGGGGGCCGAGATCGTGGCTAAGAATCGACCAAGTCAAGTGAGCTTTGAGATCACAAAGGGGATGTCTGTCAAGCTAAGAGGTACCTCCCAGTCGGGCACTGTTCTTGATACTCCGCGCGATGGTAAGGTCAACGTTCAACTAGGGGCGCTAAAAATGTCTTTGAAAACCAGCGAACTTGAGCCTCAGCACAAACCCGATCCGACCAAGATGAAGGCCCGCAAGAGCCATCAGCTTGAAAAGGCTCAAACCGCCCGGGTCGAGCTCAACATTGTTGGTTTCCGAGCTGAACAGGCTGAACATGAGCTGGAACGGTTTCTTGATGATAGTGTTCTGGCCGGAATGGAGAGTGTGAGAATCGTCCATGGAAAAGGAGAGGGCATACTTCGTAGCATCACACGGCAAGTATTGAAATCGCACAAAGGCATCAAGTCGTTCCGCGACGGACAAGCTGAAGAAGGTGGTCAGGGAGCGACAATTGCAGAACTTCGATGAACTGGTCCTGGCTGCTCGCGCGTCAAGAACGCGAGCCTATGCCCCTTACAGCAACTATGCGGTGGGAGCTGCCGTTCTCGGATCTGATGGTGAAATCTACAAGGGGTGCAATGTGGAGAACGCAAGTTTCGGCCTAACCATCTGCGCTGAGCGAAACGCCATTGCGGCCATGGTCGCCGCGGGTTGCACTTCGGCGCGGGCTGTGGTTGTTGTAACGAGCGACGCTGGAACGCCTTGTGGCGCTTGCCGACAAGTGCTCGCCGAGTTCTCTGGACCCAATGCGCCAGTCGTGTGCATAGGCGAAGGTTCTGAACAACACTTCACTGTCGGTGAACTGCTACCATCATCTTTCAAATTCCAATGAAATCGCGAAACCTCATTCCTTGGCTCATCCTGCCTTTGACCTATGTCGCCCTATTCGGCTGTGGTGGGGGCGGAGGTGGTGGTGGGGGCGGAGGTGGTGGGGGCTGCTTAGCTGACACCAGCGATATTGGCGACGGCACCGGAACGATCGTTCAAGGCGTCGTTCGCGATCAAAACCTTACTAACGTTCCCAACGCCCAAGTCGAGTTCTACACTTCTGGCGGAACCCTCATCAAGCGGGCACGAACTTCGTGCACCGGGCAGTACGCAGTGCAGTTGACCAGCGTTCCTGCGCGCGTGTCAGTTCAGTCGTCATCGCTAACCGGCTACTATCGAATGTTCAGCTACCAGGGAGATTGGTTCACCTTGGCATCCGATTGTCGCGCGCCGCTAACGGGTATCAACATTGGAGGCACGACAAACTTGCCCGCCATCTATGTGATGTCGCAATCCAGCCCGCCACCGCCGCCGCCGACGGGCTGCTTGTTGTAACGATTCTTGCTGTTCTAAGCGGCCCTGGCTTGGCCTTCTTCGCCAAACATCCCTTCGGCTTCCGAGAGGAGTTGGGACGAGGTCTTGGCTTGCCCATCGACATAGGCGTAACCGGCGACCACGGCAACCGCGCCAGATGGAACTCTGCGCTGAAGTAGCCACGGGGCAAACTTCGCCTGAAGTCTCGCTGTCACGACTGCTGCGGTTGCACCGGTAGATGGAAGGATGATGCCAAATCCATCTGGCCCGTAGCAGCAGGTCACATCCAGTCGACGAATGTTCTCTTTGCAGAACTCGGCTGCATCGGCCATAAAGTCAGACACGCAAGCCCCACCGTAGTAACCCTTCAGCGATTCCAAGTTTTCAAACTTGATGAGTACGATGCTCATCGGCGAACGCTCGGCATTGGCCCGGTGCACCTCTTCTTCCAGCCGCGCCAAGAAGTAGTCCTGGCTGTACAGACCCGTCACGGAGTCGAGCACCTCGGGCTCAAGATTCTCTTGCGCCTTCTTGAGCACTCGATCGCTGACATCTTCGTTGGTCAGAATTCGGCGCAACTTGCCCAAGGACTGGCGAAGAATATGGCTGACGTAATTGCATGAAATACTAAGGCGATTGGCGATTTCCGTTTGGCTGAGGCTCTCGAAGTGGAATGCCATCAGGACCTCTCGCTCAAGGTCACGTAATTGACCCATTGCGCTTTCCAGCAATAGCCGCTCTTCAACACCGAGGCTTTCGGTCGTGTATGCCGGCATGTTGTCGATCTCACTGCTCTCGTCATCGCCGGGCAGAACATTGTCGAACGAACTCACCTTTAGCAGGTCAGCAGTAGCCTGGACTTCGTCGATCGACGATTCGCTGACGCCAATGTCGCGAGCAATCTCGGCATTTGTTGGCACTCTACCGAGTTCCGACTGTAGTCGAGTTGCGGCCTTGGACGCTTTGTGGCGAAGTTCCTGCAGCCACGCGGGGTGACGAATCACTTGTGACTTGTCTCGAAGGTGGTGCTTAATCTCACCAGCGATCAAGTGCGTGGCATAAGTGTTGAACCGAACGCCCGACTCAGGATCAAAGCGCTTGATCGCGTTCAATAGCCCGATGTAACCCACCTGCACCAGGTCTTCGAAAGTCTCGATGCCGGCGAATCGGCGTGCGACTCTCTCAACAGTTGGCCCAAATTGGACCAAGATCATATCCTTCAGTTCGGGGCGTGGATTGGCGAAATATCGCTGCACCAACATCTCCGGGTCTGTAATTGCCTTTTGTAGTTCTCCCATTGTTGCGTCACTCCATGACTTTGTGGGCTTGTGGTTCCATCCTGGAATCACTCCACTGACTAGCTCCTCCCTGCCCCCAATGAGTGAGGAGGAGCCAGCCAAAAGCTCGCTATTTAATTTCGTTGACGATCGTGAAGATCGGGCTCATGACTGAGATGGCGATGAAGCCAACAATCACACCCATGAAGATGATCAGCATCGGCTCGATCATCGAGGTGAGACCCTTCACGGTTTGGGCCACTTCTTCGTCGTAGAAGTCGCCAATCTTGACTAGCATTTCGCTGAGGCGACCCGACTCTTCGCCGATGTCGATCATTTGCGTGACCATCTGTGGGAAGAGGCCGCTCGCCGAAAGCGGAGCGCTCAGTCGATTTCCTTCGCGAATGCTGAGGCGTGTGTTATCGACGGCCAGCGTGAGCACCGAATTGTTCAATGTCTCGCCGACAATCTCCAAACTGCGCATCATTGGCACGCCTGAATTGATCAATGTGCCAAAGGTGCGCGTAAATCGTGCCACCGACATCTTGAGCACGAGATCACCGATGATCGGGAATCGCAACTTCATGAAGTCGATGTTGTAACGGCCCTTCTCAGATCGCCCGTACCACTTGAATCCGGCGAACAGCGAAGCCCAAAAGAGCAATTGCATCCACCAAGTGGCAGCCATGAAGTCGCCGAAATTGAACAAGGTGTTCGTGAGGGGCGGAAGCTTGGCATCCATATCGGTGAAGATCTCTTTGAACTTCGGAAGGACGAAACTGAACAAAACGAAGAGCATGAGGACGCTGAAGCACAGCACCATCACCGGGTACATCATTGCGCCCTTGATCTTGCCGCGAACTTCCATTTCGTACTCAAGGAATCCGCTAAGTCGGTCAAGGATGATGTCCAAAATACCGCCCAATTCGGCCGCTCGAACCATGTTAATGTAGAGCTTGCTGAATACGTGCGGGTGCTTGACTAGGGCCTCATTGAGTGCCGATCCTCCCTTGACATCCAACGTGATGGCCTCAATCGCCACCTTGAGGACGGGGTCCTTGCAACTGCTGCCTAAGATTTCAAGGCAACGAAGCATTGGGATACCGGCATCAATCATCGTGGCGAATTGGCGCGAGAACACAACCAAGGCCTTCGGCTTCATCTTGCCCTTGCTGCGAATGCCTGCCTTTGGGCCCTTCGCTTCAACAACGTCAAGCACATGAAGTCCCCCCTCTCGAAGGCGATTGATCAAGGCCTGCTGGTTTTCGGCCTCGACGATTGACTTGACGGTCCTACCGCCAGCGTCCATTGCAGTGTATTGAAAATGCGGCATCCTGCCTCTTGAACCTCCATAGGATCCGAAAATCCCATTCTCAAAAAGGAGTGTTGGCATAAACGGCACTTCATGCAGGGCCATTTTTTGGCTATCTCAGGTTCCCAGGAACGCCGCATTCAAGTTGATTGTTAGGTTTTGCCACCAAAACCCGTACCCTTACCGGCGGTAACCTTACTGAGTGATTCTCGCCGCATTACTCCAAGTTGCCGACGTCCTGATGCTCCCCATCGAGCCATTGGGAACTGTCCAAGTTGGACCTGAATACACTGACATTAAGAGCGGGAAGCCATCGAGCCCGGTAGAGATTGCTAAAGCGTCTCGAGGAGTCCAGTACCTGATTTTTGGCGAGAGTCACGATAGCAAACCCCACAAAGAGGCGGTTGCCGAGATCCTCAGGGCCCTCGATGCTGACGGACGTGCGGTGGTCTTGGGCTTGGAGATGTTTACCCGTCCAAACCAACCCAATCTTGCGCCTTGGACGATGGGTTATTGGAGCGAAGAGCAATTTCAACGGGAGGCGCGGTGGAAGGAAGAGTGGGGGTTCGACTACTCGATTTACAAGCCTACTTTTGATGCCGTTAAGGCTCTGAGAATTCCGATGGTCGCCCTGAACGCGCCGCGCGACTGGGTTCGGACGGTTTCTCGCCAAGGTTGGGAGGCTCTTGCCCCAGAAATCAAAGCACAACTGCCACCTTTGGACACGAGCAATCGTCAACATCGGCTGGTGTTTGACACCCTGATGGGTGGGCACCCTGCTGGAGCCAATCTCGATCGGGTCTATGCAGCGCAAACCCTCTGGGACACGGCCATGGCTGACTCTGCCTTAAAGGCGATGCACCGATGGCCGGAGAATCCAAGGCGAATCATGGTCATCTTGGCTGGGTCGGGGCATGCTTTGTACAAACAGGCCATTAACTACCGCCTTTGGCAACAAGCAAAGGCTGCTTCCGTCACGGTGATAGGAATCGATGGAAAGGAACCGCGAAGGGTCCGACAATCGGTCGGAGACTTTACGCTTATGAGATAGCGGTAATGGCTGGATCGGGTATCCCTAGTTCCGCGAACGCACGGGCCCGGATTACGCAACTGTCACACTCACCACAGGGCGCCCCATCCGGTGCAGGATCGTAACATGAGTGAGTTTTGCCGAAGTCCACGTCAAGCCGAAGCCCCTCGCGAAGGATTTCCGTCTTCGTCATGTTCACGAGAGGGGTGTGAATCGCAAACCGGGTGCCCTCGATGCCCGCCTTTGTGCCCAAATTCGCGGTGCGCTCGAATGCCTCGATGAACTCAGGACGGCAGTCTGGGTAACCACTGTAGTCAACCGCATTAACCCCAATGGCAAGGTCTCGCGCACCCAAGACTTCTGCCCACGCAAGGGCAAAGCTCAAAAACAAAGTGTTCCTCGCCGGAACGTAAGTGATCGGGATGTCCTCCGCAATCTCACGACCCTTGGGAACATCGATTTCATCGGTCAGAGCCGAGCCACCGAAGGCCCGCAGGTCAATCTCAACAACCTTGTGCTGGGCAGCTCTTAACATTTTTGCGGACTCATAGCAGGACCTTAGCTCTATTCGATGCCTCTGACCATAGTCAAACGACAGGGCATAGAGGTCGTACCCAGCTTCACGCAGAATCGCTCCGGTAGTCGTCGAATCGACACCGCCGCTGAGTAAGAGCACGACTGGACGATTTCTCACCTGCCCATTATGGCGAGCGAATTAGACAATGAGGGTTCCCAACGCATACCTATCAAAACGAGAGCAACAGATATTGGAGGCTCTTTACCGACACGACCGACTCACGGCAAATGAAGTGCTCGAGAAGATGCCAAAACAGGTTCACAACTCGACAATCAGAACTCAACTTCGAATCCTCGAAAAGAAGGGACTTGTCCGGCACGAAGTCATCCTCGGCAAGTTCTACTTCGCTCCCGTTTTTGACCGAGACGAAGCCGCCGAAGCTGCTTTGGCCGCCATTGTAAACAGCTTTTTTAAGGGCTCCCGTGGCGCAGCGGCGGTAGCGCTTCTCAGTAGCGCAGCCAAACTCAGCGCCGATGAGAAGCAGACGATCGCCGACCTCGTGAGGTGAGCTTAGAGTACGCGCTTGTAAGCGAACTTCAACTGTCGCTTCTCGTTGGCCTTCAGTCGAAGAGTCCATTTGATGCGTGACATGGGATTAAGTTCGGTCAGTCGTTCTGCGAGGCGCCTAATCTCTCCGCCGCTATCGGCCGACTGAACTTCCCCCTGGGCGATCGCTTGAACCTCGATCACTACCTCTTCTGGCTTGGTGTTGTGAATCGTCACCGTGCCAGTACGAATCGCAACCTGATGGGTCCGATCATTGATGGTTAGAGTGCCTCCCGAGGTCTCTGATGAGTTATAGACACTAGAAATATCGACTGCCCGAGCAAGCTTTAGCGTGCCCTCTGAACCGGAAGGCGTGTACTTGAGGATATCTTGGCCGATGAGCTTGCTCTCGCGATAGGCCGTCGCTACGGCCGTGGTCAACGGTACGCCGCTAGTGTTCTTGAACTTGATCGATTGCCATGTCTCAAGCGGCGCATCATCGGCAACGTCTGCCGAGAAGTCGGTCGTGTAAAGTGTGCTGTACGTCGTTGCCGCTTCGAAGAGCACGTAGTACCCCTTTTCATCTTTGGCAAGATTCACCTTCTGGCGTTTGTAATAAAAGAGCTCACCCATGCTCTCGCCCGACGCGTCACCTGGGTCAAAAACATCTCCCATCTCAAACCCGCCGCTCATGGCCGGAGCGGCATTCTGCATCTGCGAAGGTCGCCCTCCTCCAGACCCGCCCATCGGTGGCCGATAGGCGGCCCCAAACAAGGTAAATGGATCGAACTGACCCACCATTGGAAGGTTTGGCGAACCAGCAACAAAGCTGAGATCTGCCCCGGCGAGGTTACCAATCTCATTTTCGACCGTGGTTCGCATCGTGAACTTTAGATGGCTATTGTCCAAGATGTCGAACCAGTACTGAGGATGCCAATCCAGTCCAGTTTCGACGCTCAGTAAATAAAGAGTCCCTTTTCCATTCGCCTTAACTCGCAAGCCGCCGGACGGAACACTCGTTTCCGATGAGAGCTTCGCCACGCCGTGGACCGTCACCCGAACAACGTCATTTACGTTGACCGCGATGGTTCCATCTGCTGTTTCGAGCATGGCGATACTGGTGATCTGGACGAGTTTGCCTTTGAGCGACGTATCCTTCAAATGCAACGTAACTTGGGCGCCCTTATTGAGCCTGAGAACTTCGGGCACGGAACTGGCTACCACCTCGGTCTTGTTCGTGACGGTTGTATTCACGATTGAGTCGAGCTTTAGGCCCGGCGACCCGTAAATCCAAAATGTCCCCATCATCGACGGTCGGATGTCGCCGATCATCGTATCGCCATCGGCGTCCAGCTCCACTCTTCGAACCAGGGCGCTATAGCCATTTTTATAGAGCGCGGCATCGATGATTTGAGGAGACTTGACATCGGATGCCTGGGCGGCAGTAAGGGCGAGCAACGTTGTTAGCAAACTCATACCCATAAGACGGGCGAGGCCTGAAAGCGGTTTTTTTGGGGCTTTTGTTGTGGACTCTAGTATTTCTCGCACAGCGAGGTTGCCGGTTTTTGCGATCTGCACTACCACTTCTCGAGGTTTAGGTTGGATAATTGCGTACCCGTGAAGGGTGGGCTTAGACCTAACTTGGCTGAGCTCTTGATTACAGTGAGTTCTTATGAAGAGAAATTTTTCCTTGGTTATGTTGGGCGCGTTTTGCCTTGTCGCAGCTTCGCAGGCAGAGAGCCTCAAGTTCACCGGCACTGATCTTGACAATCCTCACACGGTTTCGATTAGAGTCAACGGTAGTAATGCAGTGAGCGTTAAGGCTGGTCGATTGGTATTTACTGACGGCTCACGGACGTTTGCCACCTACTGCGCTGACGCGCTACGGTTCTTGAATTACAGCTGGAACAACTACTCATCCAGCACGGTGGACACTACGGGTCTTGACGGGCTTGCTAAGGCAGGACGAATCGTTGGAGCTCACTTCAACGACGCCAACACCGCGAATCAACAAGCCGGACTTCAACTCGCTGTTTGGTCTGCTTTGTACGACAATGGCGCAGCGTTCAACGCGAACGGCACGAACTTCAAAGTCACTGGCGCCAATTCGCAGTCGTTGAGCCTTGCCGAGATGTACTACCAGTCGGCGAGCCAACAACTTCCTCCGACCACTTTGGTTCGCCACTACGCAGGTCAGGGCAACCACGCCCAAAATCAGCTGACTGTTGAGTGCGTTCCTGAGCCAGTCTCGATGGCGGCACTTGGTCTTGGCTTGGCCGGAATGATCCGGCGGCGACGAAGCGCTAAGTAACTTAGGCAAATCTCTCCACCTTCCCTGCGAGTCACCTTTGACTTTGCAGGGATTTGTTTTGGTAAAAGGGAGTACAATCGTCTACCTATGGGTCTCGATAAGATCGTCGTTGTCGGCGCACGTGAAAATAACCTCAAGAACATCACGGTCGAGATTCCTAGAGATAAGTTGGTGGTCATTACTGGGCTTTCGGGATCTGGCAAATCGAGCCTAGCTTTTGACACCATCTATGCCGAAGGGCAGCGACGATATGTGGAATCGCTGAGTGCTTACGCCCGGCAGTTTTTGGGGCAAATGGACAAACCTGATGTCGATCACATCGAGGGACTCAGCCCTGCGGTAAGCATCGATCAGAAGAGTGCGAGTAAGAATCCGCGCTCGACGGTCGGCACGGTCACCGAAATCTACGACTACCTGAGGATTCTTTACGCGCGGGCGGGTACTCCCTTTTGCCCGAACGGCCACGGCGCAATCGAACGACAAAGCACAGACCAAATCGTGGACCGCGTAATGGAGCTACCCGACGGAGCGCGGCTACAAGTTCTCGCCCCGATTGTTCGTGGGCGAAAGGGCGAGTACAAGAAGGAGATTGCCGAGGCAGCAAAGGCTGGCTATGTTCGAGTCCGCGTCGACGGTGAGATGTACGAGGTCACCGACGACATCCCAATGGACCGCTACAAGCAGCATACGATTGAAGTCGTGGTCGATCGTTTGGTAAAAAAGGAGGGCCTCGATCGGCGGCTCGCCGACTCGGTGGAAAGCGCCCTCAAGATGGGAAGCGGCAGCGTTTGCATTTCCCACCAGACGACTGAGGGCGAGACTTGGCAGGACGAGCAGTTCTCGGAGTCTTACTCGTGTGCTGAATGCGGCTTCAATATGCCCGAACCCGAACCCCGAATCTTTTCCTTTAACTCGCCTTATGGGGCTTGCCCTGATTGTACGGGTCTTGGCACCAAGACTGAGTTTGACAAGGATCTTCTCGTCCCGGATTGGACCCGACCCGTTAGGCATGGCGCCATCGCACCATTTGTGTACAAGAGCGGCGAAACGAGAGAATGGTGGCCCGATGTTTTGACTGCCGTGGGCGAAAAGATGGGATTCGATGCATATCAGCCGATCTCCAATCTCACCGAGGAGCAACTTGAGGTCATCTGGCATGGCCTGAAGGAGCAAGTCGTCGTGAAGATGAAGTTCGGCAGCGGGGAACGCAAGTTCAACGCGAACTGGGAGGGAGTATTTGGAATCCTTCGCAAAAAGTACGAGCAAACCGAAAGCGAGTGGGTGAAGCGAGACTTAGAGCAGTACATGACGACCAAGCCCTGTCCCGCCTGCAGTGGGCAGAGGCTTAAGCCAGAGAGCTTAAGTGTCAAGCTCGACGGCAAGAGCGTCGCCGACATCACCTGCATGGCTGTTGAAGATGCCGACCGGTTCTTTGAACGCCTGCCATCCAAGCTCACAAAACGTCAATTGGCAATCGCCGAACGAGCCGTAAAGGAGATTCAAGAGCGGCTGAGGTTCCTCAACAATGTGGGCCTGTCCTATTTGGCTCTCGACCGAAATGCACGAACTCTTGCCGGTGGCGAAGCCCAGCGTATTCGGCTCGCGACTCAGATCGGTAGCGGCCTTATGGGTTGTCTCTATGTCCTCGACGAACCATCGATCGGGCTCCACCAACGAGATAATCGGAAACTCATCTCCACGTTGGAGCGTTTGCGCGACCTTGGAAACACCGTTATTGTCGTGGAGCACGATGAAGAGACCATGCTGGCTGCTGATTGGCTGATCGACCTTGGGCCAGGGGCGGGCGAGCACGGCGGCGAAGTCGTGAATGAAGGGACCCTGTCAACGTTCCTAAGGAAATCCGGCGGAACCTCCGATTGGCTTAACGGGACGCGCGAGATTGCGATCCCAGCGGTTCGGCGCAAGCCGCGCTCCTCTTGCCCGCTGTGACCATCTTAGATGTCGTTAAGGCCCTCTTCACGTTACTTGTAACGGCGAATTTCATCCTCTACGCGCGCTCGGGACAGGCGAAACGTCACTTGACGATCTTTGTTCGCCGTTCGGTCGCCGACTGGACAAAAGCACTGGCATTGGCCACCCTCGAAGTTACCGTTGTCTGTCTGGCCATCTTCACCATCATGCAGTTTGGACCGACGCCGATGAGGTTCTCTTGGTTGAGCCTACTGGCAAAGGGCCAAGAAGGTGCCAACCTCATGGTCGCGCCAGCTCAGATTCCATGGTTCGGAATCATCTTCGTTGGCCTGCTTGCGCTGAACCTTCCACGGCTGGCAAGGCGAGAGGAAGAGATGTTTCGGCGCGGTACCAAAGATTGGCAAGACGCGACATTTCGCTCGCTGAAATTTGGGTTAATCCACATGGTAGTTGGCGTCCCACTTGGCGCGGCACTAGCGCTTTGGATCGCAGGAATGTTCTTCTCGTGGCGGTACTTCGTAGGTGGAATCCGAGAGAGCACCTTCTATCACACCCTTCACAATGGCGTGATTCTTGGGTTTCTAGCGATCACTCTCATCTAAAAGTGCCAAGTACTCGATCAGGGTACGGAAGGGCATCATTGGGCCGCCGTAAACCCAGCCTGTGTACACCTGCACCCACGAAGCACCAGCGTCGAGTTTGGCCTTCAAGTCCGCCCCGCTGAAGACGCCCCCTACCCCAACGATCGTGAGTTCCGGAGCGAGCGATTTGATATGCCGAATCACCGCGTTTGACTTTTCGAAGAGTGGCGCGCCAGAGAGCCCGCCGGACTGATTCATCACCGATGGGATCGACGAATGGTCGAGAGTCGTATTGGTCGCGACGATACCTGCGAGGCCGATCTGTTTGGCCAACATCGCAATCTCGGCAATGTCATCGAAATGCAGGTCGGGAGCGATCTTGACAAACAGAGGGCGCTGCACGGGCTCCGCCAACAGAGGCAATAGAATCTCACGAAGCGCGGAGGCCCCTTGGAGATCTCGGAGCCCTGGCGTGTTTGGAGAAGACACGTTAACAACCACATAATCAGCGAACTTAGCTAGGTGGCGATAGCTGAAGAGATAATCCTGAGGGGCCTCCGCAAGGGGCGTGACCTTTGACTTGCCAATGTTTACGCCGACTGGAATCTGCGTGCACTTTCGCTGAGCAAGCGCGAGTGACAAATCGCGCGCACCGTGGTTGTTGAAACCCATGCGGTTGATAACGGCACGCTGCTCCGGAAACCGAAACAGGCGGGGGCGCACATTCCCCGACTGTGGAATCGCTGTTACCGTCCCAATTTCGGCCGATCCGAACCCCATTTGCGCCCAACGGTCGATAGCAATGCCATTCTTGTCGACCCCGGCCGCGAGCCCCAGCGGGTTTGGGAACTCTAGGCCGCATGCGGAAACTCGCAACCTTGGATCCGCCAGGATCTTTCCCTTCACGATCCCCTTTGCGATGGCCCACAGCGCAGCATTGTGGGCAACCTCCGGGTCCAAGCGGAAGAGCCAGGGACGAAGGAGTTTCTCGTAGCTCATCGAGCGAATGTAGCCCTTAACCAGTAACCCAAGGCACAGAATCCGATGGCACCAACGTTTGTTGCCAAGAAGTAGCTGAAGGCAGCGCCATACGCCTTGGAATTGAACAATGAAACGAGCTCGATTGAAAAGGCGCTAAATGTGGTGAATCCCCCCAAGACTCCAACCATCCAGAAGTTTCGCGATGGGGAGTCGGCCTCCATCGAAGAAGCCACAATTCCGATTAGCAGTCCTCCGAGCAGATTGACGCACAGTGTGCTCCATGGAAAGCTTCGGTTAGCGATGAGCGTCCCAAGCCAATAGCGGCAGACGGCACCCAAGCCAGCACCGGCAAACACCCACCCCGACGCGCTCAGCCCGTTCATCGCAATACAATCATGTCACATGGCCGAGGGCACGAGCAAAAAGACCATTCACAGTAAGACCGGAGTACGGCAACTGCACAAGGAGTTTATCGGCAAAGCTCGCGAGATCGAAGTGGCTTTCCTCTTGCAGGACCTCGATGACCCTTACAATGTCGGCGGCATGTTTCGCGTGGCCGATGGCTGCGGCGCAAAGCTAATCGTCACCACGGGAAAGACCCCGGTGCCGCCTCATCCTCAGATTCATGTGACGAGCATGGGACACCATCGCCGCATTGCGCATCGCCACTTTTCAGTCCACGAGGACGCGGCGGTTTGGCTTAAGCAAGAAGGCTATAGCCTTGTTGCCATCGAAATTGCCGAAGGCGCCGTACCCTACATCGAGTTTGAATGGCCCGACAAGGTTTGCCTAATCTTGGGAAACGAAGTGAACGGCGTTTATGGGTCGGTCATGAAACATCGGGATGCCGCGGTCTACATCCCGATGTTTGGAAAGGGTCGGTCACTCAACGTGCATGTGAGCGCCGCCATCGTCGCCTTTGACCTTCGAGTTAGATCTTAAGGTCGACGATGCCGCTGACGCCTACGCCGTCGACAGTCTCGAACGTGTCCGAGATGGTCTTGTTGGACGTTGGAATCAATGCTCGCAGACGAATCTCTTTGCCAAAGAGCTCAGCTTCGGGAGAGGCAACCGCCTTAACCTTGTCGACAAGGTAGCGAGGACCCATGACTTGCGCGGCCCCAATTGCGCTGGAACGACCGATGCCAACAGAAAGGATGGGAACGACCTTTGTGTATCGCGCATCAGTGTCCGTGTGCTTCGTGAGTCGATTTAGGGCCTTGTTCATGTCTGGGCCGAACTTCTGAACCGCGGCTCCAACGCCAATAATCTTTATCGCTTGTCGAAATTGAGGCGTTGCGAACGCAGTCAGGGCAAACAACCCTGCGGCAATCAAAGCTACTCGCTTGTTGAGCTTCATAGTATTAAGACTTACGGTCCAGCAGGGGTTTCTGTTTCAGGCTCGCGTGGATCCGGACTAGGTGGCGAGTTCTGCTCTTGTTCAGAAGTCGGCGTCGACGATAGTGAGGGCCAAACCTCCTCCAAAGCCGTTCCAAGGTCTTTATTCGATGCTACGGCAGCATCATAATTTTGCCGCGTCATGGTCGCCATCGCTAAATTTTCACCATTGCGCATGTACCGAATCGTGACCCGGGCTGATTCCTGGTCATCTCTCAAAATCTGTGCGGCATCGAGGCCCAGCGCTGTGACTGTGAACTCTCCTGCGGGCGCCTCCAAGGTCACAACCAAGGACGGTCCCCGGGGATCGCGATATGCCAGTAACACCCGGCTTCCCAAGATCGACCCCTTCAGCAGATTAAGTACTCGTTCGTCGCTTGCTGGAAGAGAAAAGGATGGCTTGGGAACATCTTGGGGCTTTTGAGTAGTGCCCGGTGCGGGCGACAACTCTAACGGAGCCTTAATTGTCTTCGCTGGCTCTTGCTTTCCGAATTGTCCACCCAAATAAAACGCAAGCAAACATACCGCCGCCACTATTCCAAGGAAGAGGCCAGCCCAAACGTTCAGTTTATTCCGTGAAGTCGGAATGCCTAGTCGCTTCGTGGCCGCTAAGGCTTCCACCTCTTGAACTCGGCGTCTTGCCAATTCGGCTCGTTCATGCAAAATCGGCGACTCTTCTGAGTTGGCCGCTGCCATATCGAACCAGTCCGCGGCCTTCATGAAGTCCCCGGAGTCCATACAAAGGTCTCCCATTAGCGCCTGAGCCTGGGCAAAGTCCGGCTTTTGTGCGAGCAACTCTGCACAAAGGTGCTTGGCCGTTTGGATGTCACCTCGCAATCGCATCACGTTGATGCGAGCCAAATCTGCCTCAAGCTGAGCCAGACCCTTATTGCCGACCGGTACTTCCAAAGCCACCTTCTCCTCGCTCCGAATCCGGTAGCGCGCCGACCACTTGCCATTCCGCGCGAGCTACCGGACAAATCACCAATTGGGCGATCCGATCGCCTATTTCGATTGTATAGCTTTCTTCTCCAAAGTTAACAACTAGGACGTTGATTTCGCCCCGAAAATCACTGTCGATGGTTCCGGGCGGATTAATCAGGGTGAGGCCATGCTTGATCGACAAGCCACTCCGCGGCCGTACCTGGGCCTCGAATCCTTCTGGGACCGATATCCGTAAGCCAGTTGGCACCATGGCTCTCCCCATGCTCGAAACCACCACTGATGCGCTGGCGCGCAAGTCCATTCCAGCCGCACCCGGCGTTGCATATTCGGGCAGGTCTGCACCATCGGTCACCACTATGGGAATCGGGACTTGTTGCATGAAAGCGTCAATCGAAAGGGACGGACGGACCGAGCAAACAAGTTCGCGACCGCTCAAAACGTATAATTCAAAGGACTTATGGAGTTAACGCCCTCCAAGAAGCTGCCCAATTTCAGCCAGTACCTCGCGACTGAGTTGGCGGAAGCCAAGAAGCGGACCCGAACCGCTTGGAAATTTGGCATAGCCGGCCTCGGATTCATCGGTGCGGCTGGGGCGGCATTCTTCAGCCAGCGGCTTGGATGGCCCCTCTGGGTCGCTTTGCCCACCTTCATGGTGAGCACGAGTTTCATCCTCAACCAAGTTGATTTGTGGCTGAAGAAGCCGAGATCGACCGACGAGCGTTACTACTTAGAACTCGATGCCATTGCGACCAAATATGCTTTAAGCATGAATCGGCGGCGACTGCATCGCGAGCTCGATTACACTGCTGCCCAGCTCCTGGAAGCTAGCGCTTATTATTGGGTGCGAATTGTCAACCACCTAAACACTCCCGCGTGGAACAGTGACGCCACGCCAGCCCACTTGCGGGCGATTCGTCTGCAAACAATGCAGGCCGCTACTGAAGCGATGCGAGAACAAATGGCGCTCTGCGCCCGCTGCCTTGCGATGCCTGGCCACAACAAGGGCACGGACTTGCGCGAGGTTCTCGAAGACACGCTCGGAATCGACGTGGAGAAGATTCTCGATAGTCTGCGCGCCAGCCCAATCATGAAGAAAGGGATCCAGAGTGAGCACCTGCCAGAGATCTTTGACTCTTCTCGAAACCTGGCCGAGAAGCTCAAGCGCTTGAGCGGCGAGATCGACCAGATGGCGATAGAAAATATGAAGACCTTTCAAGGCGATGGGTCGGGCGCCGTGGCTTCGATCGACGCCGTCCTTCGAGGGCTCCACGAAGTGCGTGCGGCCGAGACCGAGTTGAGCGACGGCGAATCACTTCGCGAACGCCTCTAGTCGAAAGGAGTACTGAGGAGATCGGGCACGCTGACAGCGACCCGAACACCTGACACTGGATCTATGGTTGCTCCGGTAAGTACCAAGGCCGTTTGACATCCAGCCGCCTGACCAGCGGCAATGTCCGTTTCCATCCGATCGCCGACGACAAGGCAATCGCCAGGCTCAACCCCCGCCTCGTCCAGCAGCTGGTTGATCATTGCGGGATTGGGCTTGCCGAGCACCTCGGGTGCGACTCCACTTGCCGCCTCGATTGCGGCCACGATGGCCCCCGCTCCGGGTTCAACCCGACCGCCCTCCAAGGGGTAAGTCGCATCTCGGTTCGTCGCAATAAATCTCGCCCCCCTGCGAATGAGCTGGAGGGCGCGGCTGCACTTATCGTAAGTAAAGCCACGATCTATTCCGACAACGACCGCATCCGCGTCGGCCCCCGCCTTATCAAAGGATGAAAACTCCCTTTCTAAGGCCGGGCCGCCGACAACATACACGGACCTCATTCCCCGCGACTGGCAGACTTGAGCTGAAAACGGACCACTGCCCATCACTTCGTGGCGGTTGGCTTCAAAGCCCATTCCCGTCAGCTTTCTTGCAACTTCTTCTGAAGAGATCGAAGAGTTGTTCGTGAGAAATCTGATTTGAACCGACTTGCGCCGCAACTCACTGAGGCTCTCGGCAGCTCCCTGGATGGGCTCATTCCCACGCCACAGAGTGCCATCAAGGTCAAAAATGACCAGCCGAATCATGCTTGCCGCTCGATCACGTACCGTCCCGCAACCCGTAGCAACTCACGATGCGGCGAGTTCGGAAGACGATCGAGTGCACTCAAAGCCAGCGTAAGGTGTTGCTCCGCAAGACCAAGGGCCCGAGCAAACGCCCCTCGCTCTGCCATCCATCGAACGATGGTCTCCAATTCGCCGTCGGTCGGATTCCCTTCGAAGGCAGCTCGAACAAATCGCGTCTCGCTAGGCTCGAGTTCCTTTAGCAATTCAATGAGTGGAAGAGTGACGCATCCCTCTCGAAAATCCGTCCCACGAGGCTTGCCGGTCTGCTTTGCGGCACCGCGGAAATCGAGCACGTCATCGGCAATCTGAAATGCAAGACCTAGGTGCCTTCCATAGACTGCAAGGGAGTCGGTTGTGGTTCGATCAGCCTTAGCAACCAAGCCACCAAGGGTGCAACAGCACTCCACAAATGCCGCCGTTTTCATTCCGAGAATTCGCAGGTGGTCGTCGATTGACAAATCAAACTGGCCGCGAACTTCAACCTCGCGTGCCTCGCCCTCTGCCATTTCAACCACCATTTGGCTTGCGATTCGGATGATCTCGATATCGCCATCCGCGGCCAGAATTGTCATTGCCTTGGCCAGGAAGTAGTCCCCACTCAGGATGCTCGCCGTATTCCCGTAGACTGATGAAGCCGTTGGTCGGCCCCGACGTGTGGCGCTCTCGTCGATCACGTCGTCGTGAATGAGCGTCGCCATATGGATCATCTCCATGCACGCCCCTAGTTCCAGCGTTCGTTGCGGGTCATAGTCGAGGCCGGTTGCCTTCGCGCTAAGAATCAGGAAGACCGGGCGCAACCGTTTGCCACCCGCGTCCAGCGTGTGGCGCAAAACTTTCTGTACCGTTTCTACTCGAGATTCACTCTGTGCTTGTAGCTGCTTCTCAATTGCTGCAACGTCCTGCGCGATTTGAACCAGGCTCGCGCTAGCGACACCCGCCGCTTCGAAGAGCCCGGCTTTCATTCTTTAACCCCCCAATGCATGCAGACATTGCCAAATGCGAAATCTCTGAATTTGACTGCTTTGAAGCCAGCCGCTTCCATGCTCGCCCTAAGGTCCTCGCGGGACATAAATCGTTGAGCGCTTTCAGGCAAGTATTCATAGGCCTCGCGGTTGCTGAGGAGCGCTCCAACCTTCGGCAGTACTTTGCCGGTGAAGACTCCGCAGGCTGCCCGAATCCATGGTTGCCGAGGAATAGCCATGTCGATACTGACGAACCGGCCCCCTGGCTTCAATACTCGTGCGATCTCGCGATGAGCGCGGTCGATATCCGGAACATTTCGAATTCCCCATCCGACGGTCACGACATCAAAACTCGCGGTTGCTAATGGCAATTGGCAGGCATCTCCAAGCGACAGGGGCGACTGAGACTTGCCCTTGGCAATGGCGAGCATGGGCAAACAAAAATCGATACCAACTACTCTCGCTCCGGCTAACTCCAGAATGGAAATGAAGTCGCCCGTGCCGCAGCAAAGATCGAGAGCAACCTCCCCGGGCTCCACACCAATGGTTCTTACCGCAGTCCGCCGCCAAGCCCGATCAAGGTTGGCTGTCATCAGCCGGTTCATGCGATCATATGAGGGCGCGATATTGCCGAACATCTCCTGAACGGCCTGCCTTTTCTCCTCACCTTGGGTGAGCCATGGTTTCTTGCTTTCGGTCGGCTTCGCCAAGTTCATTCGCAGGCAAGTTTCAGAAGATTCTGAAAGTTCAGCCTTATTGTACGCCATTCGGTAATCTCATGCCGATGAGAAACCGCTGGATTGTTCCGCTACTCCTGCTGATTGCAAGTCTAGTCGTTTTCTGGCTTCTCCCCGCTCAACTTCGTGATGGTCCCGTCAAGGTCGAGTTCTCCGATCCTGACTAGCTGGGCGGCTGGAATTTGAACCCGAAGCCTCGAATTGTCGTCAGCGCGTCGTCGATACCGGCCTGCTTTAGCTTCGCCCTCAATCGATACACAAGTACATCAAGTGAATTGCTTGCAAACTCCGAGTTAAATCCCCAAACCGCTTGAAAGATTTTGTCTCGCTCCAATGCCAATCCTGGGCGATTCACGAAGTAAAGGAGTAAGTCGTATTCAGTTTGTGTCAATGGCACGGGCATGCCACCGACCTCGACGGTTCGAGAATCCTGGTTCAACGCAAACTCTCCGAATCGTATGATCTGGTTCCCGCTTGCCCTTCCCAGACCATATTGATTATTGCGGCGAAGAATAGCCTTGATCCTTGCCGTAAGTTCGTGCACATCGAACGGCTTTGCTAAGTAGTCGTCGGCTCCAGCCTCAAGGCCAACGACCTTGTCGATCGAATCGCCACTCGAGGTAAGCATCATGATTGGAAAGCTATATCGATCTCGAAGGTGGCGACACAACGCTAAGCCGTCGCCATCCGGCAAGCTCAGATCCAATATCAAGAGGTCCGGCGGCTGTTGATCAATCATGGCCCGACCCTCTTCCACCGTATGTGCCCATGAAACTTGATTGCCCTGCCCCACCAGGAGTCTTGCCAAACTCTGGGTCAGGAATTGGTCGTCGTCGATAATCTGAATTCTTCCGGTCATGCAGTGGGGATCTCCACTCGAAAGGTTGTGCCTTGCCCTTGAGACGACCGCAATGTGATTGATCCCTTACAGTCCTCTACGATCTGCTTGCAACTATAAAGTCCGAGGCCGAATCCACCTCGGCGGCTGGTCCGAAACGGCTCGAAGGCGTGAACAACCATTTCTTCTGTCATTCCCGAGCCGCTGTCCTCGACTTCTATTACAACATTGCTGCCCTCGACAAACGTGCGTACTTCCAATCGTCCGCCAGCACTCATTGCCTGGATGGCATTCATCATGAGATTAAGAAACAGGTGGTCCAGCCGACTTGGATCCGTCAATGCGCAGGTGTCGGCAGACTCGATTTTTGCTTTGCATTCAATCCGGGCAACGCGAAAATGCTGCTCAAGCAAGTCCAACACACGTTGAATTGACTCGGCAATATTGGTCCTCTGAAGAACTACCTCCTTTGGCCGTGCATAGCTGAGAAGCCGATGTGCAAGAACACTAAAGCGATCCAGGTGCATTTGGACCTTTCTGACCGTTTCACTGGAGCTGGAGTCCATTTCCATCTCTAGGGACATCGCCGTCACGATATTGCGAATATCATGTGCAATCGCGGCCGAAAGAGTTCCCGTGGTCGCCAACTTCTCGTTTTGTATCACTTGCGCTTGGGCAACCCGCAAGTCTCGTTCAAGCCCCTTGAGCTGAGCTTCCCTTTCCAGTTCGCTACTGATTCGCATCGCCATCACACTCAAAAACTGGAGATCTGCCTCCGTGAGAAGTTCATGAGTCCTCGTGTCCAGAATGCACAATGTGCCGATGACAGTGCCGTCTGGAGAGTTGAGCGGCACACCTGCATATCTCGTGAATCCAAGCCGAGCTGGCATCAAATTCGCGGCGAGCGGATTCGTAGAAGCATCCTGCACGATCACGCCCGAGTTAGACTCAAGGCAAAACTGGCAGTAAGCTTCCTCAACAGGATTCCCAGGCAAGGCTCGGGCTTCCGCATAAGGCCCGCCAACCGCATGAAACTCCATAAAATCTCCCTTGCGAATAGACAGGACAGCGATAGATTGATATAGATCGCCAATTTGCTCGACTATTCTCTGGTACACCCTCTTTGGGTCTGGATCAAAGTGCAAGCTCGCTTCATGGAGGGCTTCTCGAAATCTCTCTTGCTTTCTCTCCTTCGTGATATCGAGGAATGTCCACAACCGCCCTACGGGCGTGGCGGTGGCATCGCGAATGGGCCCAGAGTGGCGAAGCAAAGTCGCTGATGGATTGCGCAGTTCGAGGATGTCGTTTTGAACGCTCTCCGGATCTGCGTAAACTCTGCTTAGGTTATCCCGCCAATCCTCGAAGGCGCCGATCCTAGACTCAACCATTTGGCGAACCGCATCCACCTCGCTTTGGACTACAACATCTGGGTTGATGCCGAATAGCTCACCGAATCGACGGTTAGCCGCGATTGCGACATGATCTAGGTCGGTTAGCAGCACACCATATTCAACGGCGCCCAGGATTGCCGAGAGAACCAGTGACGCGTCGCCAGTAAGTCTTGGTCGAACCGATACTTCACCAGAGTGTGAGCCAAGGCGATCCATGCTTGTTGCTAGCTAAGCATATTCCGGTCCAAAAAAGCCCCCGGCCGGATGACGACCGGACCGGAGGCAATGACCAGTTAGATAGGCAGGCAAAGCTATTTCTTTTTGCGTCGAAGAGCTCCGGCCAAGCCGATGCCAAGGGCGACCATGGAGGCTGGCTCTGGAACCGGCATTACTGCAATGTCGCGGATGGCCATTGAGTCACTTGTTTGCTCTTGGCCAATTGAGCCCACAAAACTAGCGGCTCCAGTAGCCAGGTTGATCGTTGCTAGGCGCGAGCCCGGGGTGCCGGCGATTTGAAGCGCCGCATAAGCTGTATTCGTCGAGCCGACCGTAAGAATATCCATCCCGGCAAGAGCCGTAACATCCGCACCGAGCATTCCGACATTGACCTGTGTTCCATTGTTTGGCGGGTTTTGAATCGTCAGCATGTTGCTTAGCGAATCAATGTTGTAGAGAGTCGTCGATGTTGCACCAGCAATGCTGTTCGTATAGGCAGAAGCAACGATATACGGCGCGCCATTGGGTTGGTTAAGCATTCCATCGACCGTTGTCGAACCAGTGGACACATTAACGCGCAGGTTTTGACCCAAGTTACTGGTGATTCGAAGGCGATCCGGAACCGGATTGAAGTCCACGCCAAATTCACTACCGCTAAGCAGAATTGGCTGGCCATTCGCCTGATTAAAAAGTGACGATACAAAAGTGGCTGCGCCGGTTGTAGTATTTAGGGTGTACAGCCTGCCGAACGAGCCCAATGCATAGAGCTGACCGCCATTTGGACGAAAGTCAATGCCGAGCAAGCCCTCGTTTGCAGAAAGGCCAGTGACAAATGTGGCCTGCATTAGGTTATTCGGGGAGGAGGAGTCGAAGCTCACGAGCTCATTACGAGTCGAGATTCCATAAATGGTAACTGCCGGCGCGGATGCCGACATCCCTTCTACAACAACTGCAATTGCAGCAATAACAATGTGATTTCGCATCTTGTAACGATCCTTGCCCACGTTTTGTCGTGGGTCTGAACTTACGATACAAGACCTCCAGCTAAAAGCGAACCTATCTTACACAACGTTCACGCACTGTCATGAATCGTTCATGAAGGCAATTTGGGGTTACCCGAGATTGCCCGGATTTAGGCCCTGTAACTCAGGCAAGGTGAAGATGCCGTCTTTGCGAATGAGTACACCGTCGAACCAAATCTCTCCACCACCGTACTCAGGTCGCTGGATCACCACTTTGTCCCAATGGATGGCGCTGGTGTTTCCGTTGCCTCCCGGCGGCTCATAGGCATTGCCCGGCGTCAAGTGAAATGAACCTCCAATCTTCTCATCGAACAACGTGTCCTTCATCGGGTGGAGGATGTGCGGATTGAATCCGAGAGCCCATTCTCCGAAATAGCGGGCTCCTTCATCGGTATCCAGAATGTCGTTTAGCTTCTGGGTGTGCTCGCCCGCCGAAGCTTCAAATATTCTGCCGTCTTTGATCTTATAATGAATCTCGTTGAACTCTGTGCCTTGATAAAGGGAGACCGTGTTGTAGGTGACGTGGCCCTGCATCGAGTCGCGAACTGGGGCCGTGAAGCACTCGCCGTCCGGAATGTTTCGTTCACCGGTGCAAGGCACAGCTCCAATCCCTTTAATGCTGAACTTAAGATCGGTTCCAGGACCCGTGATGTGAACCTGATCAGTTCGGTTCATCAGGTCCTCCAGCGGTTTGCATGCTTCTGCCATCTTGGCGTAGTTCACGGTTGTCACTCTGAAGAAGAAGTCCTCAAAGGCCGGCGTACTCATGCTAGCTTGTTGTGCCATGGACGGGGCCGGCCACCGCGTCACGACCCAACGCGTCTTCCGCACTCGATGCTGCACTACGGTTTGACCGTATAGCTTTTGCCAACTCGCCATGATCTCACTCGGAACATCGCCTTGCTCGGCGTAGTTGCCGCCGCCACGAAGGGCGATGTACGCCGTCATGTTCTGCATTTCATGCAATTCGTTATCGGCAATCGTGCGAATGCCGTCGTCGGTAGCCCCCATTAGTAGCTGACGCTTTACAAGGCTACTTTCAAGGCGAACTGCCGCTTGCGCCCCCTTACTTTGGGCTACGCGAACAAACTCTGCAACCGCTTCTTCCGGCAGATCAAAGGCGTGGATGAGTACGTTATCTGTGGGTCCGAGCTTTGTGGAGTGGCTACACATTAGCTCGGCGAGCTGAGTTACGCGGGGGTCAAGCATTGTCCGAGTTTAGCCGAGAACGAATGCCCTCGGGGACTCCTCGAACGGCTACGGGTTTCAAATCCGGTCGCCGACAATGTATAATAGCGCCTCTGGAGGAAATCCGATAAATTGATTCACGTTGCAGTCCAGTCTAACGAGACCATTGATAGCGCCCTCAAGCGATTTAACTTGAAGGTGCAGCAAAGCGGTGTTTTGCGCGACCTAAAGGAGCACGCGCATTATGAGAAGCCAAGCGAGAAGCGACGACGCGCTAAGCGACGAAGTCGACGCCCACTCTGAACCCTTGAACATCCTGGCGACCCTGTAAGGGGTCGAAGGTTATGAAGGACGACAGCTTTAAACCCCTCCAGAAGCTAGAGGCCACCAAAGGCAAAATCTTGCGATTCCTGACGGAAAGCGCTTGGGTCGTTGGTTGCGCTCTCACCATGGCTGCGGCACTCATCCTCCACAGGGGATGGCCGCCAGACTGGCTGAGCGCGGGCGGCATGGCAATTCTCAGCCTTGCGGTAATAGTCCTGACGCGATTCCATATCCGCCACACACCGCTTTATGGCCTACCTGTTTCGACGGCCGAACGAATTTTGTGGGTTGGTTGCTTGGCGTCCATTTTTGGTGTCCAAATCATCACGCACACCCTCGGACCGCGTGGGCTTATTGGTGTCGGCTTTGTTCTTGCGGCGCCGCTGCTGGCTCAAGCCATGCTCGTTTCGGCCCTCATCGGTCCCGCGATTTCGATGTTCGCCCTAACCACGGTTTCCTTGGTCCTCGGGATCGGAGGCGCCCTACCGATCGACACGATTGTGGCGGGCTGGCTGGCTGGCGCAGTTGGTGCCCACGCAGTGAATCCACTGAAGCAACGAAGCGACTTGATTCGCGCAATGGCTGTTGTCAGCGCTGCCTCCGTGGTCATCGCTGCTTCGGCCGCCGCAATGAGCACAGCCGCGTTTCGACCCGTTCTCGAAAGCGCTTCTTGGGCCTGCTTAGGGGCAATCGTCGCGACCAGCGTGTTCTGGTTCGGCGTTCTGATTCTTGAGAAGGGCTTCGGTCTCACAAGCGACTGGTCACTCCTTGAGCTTTGCTCCCCTGACCATCCTCTTCTCCGTGATCTCACTATGCAGGCTCCGGGGACTTATGCGCACAGCGTAATGGTTGGCAATCTCGCCGAAGCCGCGGCTCGTGATATCGGCGCAAATGCGGTGCTTTGCCGCGCCATGGCGTATTTCCACGACATTGGGAAGACTCTGCGCCCCAGCTATTTCATTGAAAACCAAATGGGTGAGAACCTGCACGACGAACTCCCGCCCGCTGTCAGCGCAAAGATCATCGGCGAGCACGTCAAAGACGGGCTCGAGTTGGCCAAAAAGCACCGGCTTCCAAAGGTGATTCGCGATGGAATCGAGCAGCACCATGGAACCTCGCTTATTTCCTTCTTCTACGGCAAAGCCCTCAGGACTCAAGAGCCAACTGAAGAGCTTGAAACGTCTTTCCGATACAATGGCCCCAAGCCCCAGACTCGCGAGACAGCGATCTTGCACCTGGCAGACTGCGTCGAAGCCGTCAGCCGCGTTATTCCAAGAGGCAGTAGCGAGGAACTGGAGATTGCCATCCGAAGGGTCATAGAAGAACGCCGGGCCGATGGACAACTCGACGAATGCGACCTAACCTTCCGCGATCTGCAAACAATCGAACTGGCTTTCCTAAGAGCGCTTGGAGCGCTGAGGCATGAGCGCATCGAATACCCGGATGGACTCACGCCCTCAAGTTACGATCTCGAACAACTCCGGACATCGTATCCGGATGAGCGTCCTAAGAATGGCTCTTAATACGGTACTAGAAATCCACCAGCCAAGCCGTCGAGGTATCTCTGTCCTCCTCACTGATGACGAAGAGATTCGAGCGCTCAACAAAGCCTGGCGAGCCCAAGACAAGGCGACGGACGTCCTCAGCTGGCCCGCACCAGATATCCCCGGCAATCATCTCGGTGACATTGCGATCTCAATTGAAACGGCTCAAAGGCAAGCCCAGCATCATGGTGTCAGCCTCTCGAACGAAGTTGCAGTTCTGGGTATTCACGGTGCACTGCACCTACTGGGATTCGATGATCTAACCGAAACTGAATATGAGGAAATGCAAGCAAAAATGCGAGAGGCCGCGGAAAGAGCAGGTCTGTCGATAAAAGGTGACTGGGGGTCAATTGCCGAACCCTCGTAATGTTTTGGCCCCGTTTGCGGTGGCGTTTTCGGGCGTGTTGTACACGTTTCGAACGCAACGCCATATGCGCATTCACCTCTATGTGACGGCGTTCATCATCATTGGCGCCCTCTTATTGAACCTGAGGACCCGTGAGATTCTTGTCTTGCTCTTTATGATCAACTTCGTCCTTGTGGCGGAAATGTTCAACAGCGCGATCGAGGCAACGGTCGACCTGGTGAGTCCCAACTATCACCCGCTCGCGAAGTTTGCAAAAGACATTTCTGCTGGCGCCGTGTTGGTAACAACTATCATGGCGGTAACAGTCGGTGCCCTCATCGCCGTTGGCGACGACGCCTGGGACCGCATCCGCGTCGCTCTCACGGCCGAGCAGCCAGCGACACCAGTGATGTGGCGTATTTTGCTCGGTTGTCTCCTTCTTTTCATCATTGTTGTGATCGGTAAGGGTCTAGGCAAGCGTGGCTCGGTGCTGAAGGGCGGCCTAGTTTCCGGTCACGCGGCCTACGGATTCTTCTTCGCTGGCACCGTTCTGTTCATCTCTGATTCGCCTCTGGTCACGGCTCTCGCCCTTGTTCTCGCGATGATCGTGGCTCAAAGTCGCTGGGAGGCCAAAATCCACTCAATTTCTGAACTTGTCCTTGGGGCAACCGTCGGCATGGTTCTTTCCTTGCTCGCCTTTGGACTGATGCCCAAGTAACCTATGAACGCCGAACCTCCTGAACGTCTGCCGCTAACGCGGTTCCTCACCTGCCTCCTCTTGTTGGCGCCTCTTGGTGCCTCAGCGCAAGACACGGCGCCCGGTACGCTGTCGACGGCAATTCCAAGCTTTGCTCTCCCAACGGCCGCGGTACTGACATTGCTGGTCCTGCTAAACGGCGTCTTTGTCGCCGCAGGAACGGCGATCGAGCTCTTGCGACCAGCCCACGTCAAGATGCACGAGAATGGAGTCGCCTCGCGGCTACAGGCAATTCTCGATGCAAAGGTTCGCTCGATTGCGGCGTGTAGCCTTGCCAGCCAAACGTTACGCGCTTGGATGATCATCCTCTGTTTCGTTCCCGCGCCTTTCATCGCCAACTCTTTCGCAAAGACGAAGGGTATCGACGATGCGTGGTGGCACATCCTTGCCGCTGGCGTCATTACTACTATTCCAGTTGCCGCCATTAATGCAGTCATTGGGGAGCTGGTTCCGCGGAGCCTCGCCGCGTTGTATCCACACCGAATCGCCTTAAGAACCAAGAAGGTTGTCGGAGCGGCGACCCTATTGCTCAGTGCTCCAAGCTTACTGATCACGAGTGCCGCAAATCTGATTTCGCGCCGTTTCGGCGCAGTTGCGAGCTTCAGTTTCCCGAATCAGGCCGAGCACGAAATCCGGTCGCTGGTTGAGACTGCCCAAGAAACTGGCGAAATCGAGCAAGAAGAAAAGGACCTGTTGCACAGCGTGTTCGAGTTCTCGGACACGGTCGTCCGCGAGGTGATGACGCCGAGAGTTGACGTCGATGCCGTTTCGGTCAACACGCCTCCCGATGAGTTGATTCAGCTCATTCAAGATTCCGGGCACAGCCGAATCCCTATTTTCGAAGAAACCGATGACCAAATAATCGGAATCATTCACGCTAAGGACTTGATGCTGTCCCAGCTCCGCAAGAACGGTAAGCCCGTCAACTTACGAACGCTGCTGCGCCCGGCATTCTTCGTCCCGGAGAACAAGGATCTCCACGACCTCTTACGAGAAATGCGGATGCACAGAACTCAGATGGCAATTGTCCAAGATGAGTTTGGAGGCACAGCTGGAATCGTGACCATCGAGGACATTGTCGAAGAACTCGTGGGAGACATCATCGACGAGTACGACACCGAGGAGAAGTCCATCCTTAGTGATGGTGATGGTTGGATTATTCAGGGTCGAACCAATGTTTACGATGTAAACGAGGCAACAGGGTCAACTTTTGAAACTGACGAATTCGATACGATCGGCGGCTATGTCTTCGGCCTCTTTGGAAGACAGCCAAAGGAGCAGGAAGTACTAGAGGACAATGGTTTCCGTTTCACGGTTGTCGAAACCGATGGACGGCGCATCTCCAGGCTCAAGCTGGAACGCGATAACTCGCTATTCGCTTCATTGGACGAGGCCCTGGGCTAGGCTACATACCGCGACCGTAGACCTTTCGAACGTTGGGCACAGTTGTGTACCTAGGAATCCGCATAAGCAAGTACGGCGTGCAACGGGTGGAATTTACGCCACGGCCGGAGTCCTCGAACCACGTGATCGTCACCCGACCGCTCTGATCCACGACTGCACGGTCGATCTCGATACTGGTCAAACGAGTCTCCATCCCTCCATGGATAGCTACCACCATTTCTGTGTCCCAGCGAATATCGCGCTCGAGTTGAGCCATCTCTTCGTTGTTTGGAAAAGCGCCGTTCAAGTAGGACGAGAACTCACGCCGGGTTGCCAAAGCAAAGACCCTTTCCGATGTGACATTCGAGTAGGGCCCGCGATCCATTAATGACCATCGCAAGGGTCGCTCCGAGTCTTCGTAGTAGGGCGGCAAAAGTACGGTTGAGCCGCCCATGTTGTAACCAAAGTCATCGCATCGAACGAACTGCGGAGTTCCGCCCGATCGCTCGACCCTCAAAACCACATAAGGTGAGGTAATCACCTGGGTGGAAACGCCCCCAGAGTGAGGCGTTGTCAATACGTATTCGACCTGGATATTCCTAGCATCGACGTACCGAGCACTTCTTACATAAATATTGTAGCCGCCCGATTGACGTTCGCCCGCCGCGATAACCCAAAGCTCTTCCTTGGCCCATTCGATCCCCTTTGGGGCCGTTGAAGCAGGATTTCCCGTGAGTTTGGTCCAATAGGTTTGCCAAGTCCCTTCGGTGCTAATCACACGAGTCTCGAATGACTTGACGCGGCTCATGGTGCCTCCCTGAAAAGTGCTCCACTTCACCGTTGGAAGGGCTTGCCCATGGACTTGCCCCATCGCGAAGCAACTGAGGATAATCGTTGCGAAAACAAACCAAACTCGCATCATTCTTATTGTACGACGCTTTGGGGACCAGCTCGTTTCTTGGGCTCATAATGGAGACTCATGAATTCGGGATCGCTCTGGTACCGCGCTGTCCGCTGGTTTGTGCGCTCCGTGGTGCTCAATATTCTCGGTCCAGTGAGAGTAATGAATGAGGAGAATGAGCCGCTTGTGGGACCAGTTATCGTGGCACCGATTCACCTGAGTTACCTAGACCCTCCGCTAGTTGCTTGTTGCATGCGCCGAGCAATCACCTTCATGGCCAAAGAGGAGTTGTTCAAACCCGGCCTTGGGGCTCTCATTCGCTCCCTTGGAGCCTTTCCGGTTCAACGTGGAGCAGGCGATACCGAGGCCATCCGAATTGCTTTAAAGCTTCTCGAAGAGGGCCGTGCCGTACTCCTGTTTCCAGAAGGAACCCGTGGAGACGGGGTCAAGATGGGCAAATTGACCGCTGGGGTCGCGATGTTGGCCCGAAGAACTGGCGCAAGGGTCTTTCCGATCGGAATTAGAGGATGTGAAAAAGTCTGGCCGCGACACCAGAAATGGCCCCGGCGATCACCCATTACCGTTGTCTTTGGCGCGCCCATGACCTATGCTGAGGTTGTCGCCGATCCCAAAGACAAAGAGGGCCGAGAGCGATTTAATGCCGAACTGGAGCGAAGGCTTCTTGCCTTAAACGAAGAGGCCGGCCTACCGCTTAAAACCGCTTCGAAAACGTAGCGCCGACGAGGGTCTCCCGCCCTCGGACTGCCCACCGCAGAAGGAGCCCACTCGTGGGCTGCAACTCGACACCAGAAGTAATGCGGCGACTGTCGTACTCGAACAAGAACCTCAAGGTATCAGTCGCGGGCATTCGAGCTCCGGCAAAGAGCCCCTTGTACCTGCCAGTTCCAACACCAATCGTCAGCTCACTCGGCGTATTGGCATTGAAGTCTTCGTAGTTGTTCGTTCGGTTGGAAACGGCTACATAAAAGCTGCGGCTCGCTGCATCGTTCATCACATCCTGCACACCGATGGAGACTCCGATTCCAAAATCTGGGACAGCCGGGATGTAATTGTATGAAAAGTCGATCAGGCCCTCATCACCGTGCCCGCCCAAGCCTTCCAAAAAGGTGACCTCCGCATCGAATGCATTGCCAAAGCCAAACCCGAGGAATGTGTACCGGTGATCGAGAGACTTACCGTCGAGAAGCGACTCGATGCGAACGTCCCGATTGGCGTAGCGATCGCCCATCGGGAGAAAGAGCAATCGCTCGCCCAATGCAAACGATGAACTCGCGGTAACCAAAAGCAGAAAGGCAATACGCACGGGCGAATGGTACACCAAGCGAGTACCCTACGCGCATGGACGACCGCGCCAACGCCCGTAGCTCTGAGAGGCTTGGGTTCATTGAGGGTCTTCGGGGCCTGGCGGCGCTCTACGTTGTTGCGCAACACATCTGTACGATGGTCGATCCACGCTTCTTGCTCATGAGAAAGGGAGCCGAGCCAGCTTGGTTGGCTTCCGTCATGGCCCCGTTTTGGTATGGACACTTTGCCGTTTCGGCCTTTATCGTGCTCTCCGGCTTCTGTCTGCAGATGTCGCTTTACACTTCTGGCACGGGCCAACTTCGTGATCTCCGCCGATTCCTGAAACGAAGATGCTGGAGAATTCTCCCGCCATATTACGCCTGCTTGGCTCTATCTCTAATCACCGTGCATTTTGTCACCTCGAAGCACAGCGGTCCGCCATGGAATCAGTACATCCCAGTAACGGGCGAGAATCTGGCCGCCCACATATTGATGATCCACAACTTCTCGAGAGAATGGATGTACAAGATCAATGGTGTTTTATGGTCTATTTCTATCGAGTTTCAACTTTACTTCCTGTTCCCCGCCTTGTGTCTCGCCCTTTGGCGTTTCGGTAGCCGTTCGGTCGTCCCATTGACTGCTTTGACAGTCGCGTCCGCACTAAGCGTATATGATTCCGCCGACAAACTTTATGTTTGGTACTTTGGTTTGTTCGTTCTAGGAATGGCCGGCGCACGATGGGCCTTCGATCGCAGACTGCCCAAGGTTCCAACCGGTCCGATGACCGCTCTAGCGGTGTTTGCCCTTGCCGCCGCGATAATGAGTATTGGTTGGACCAAACAACTGGCAGTCCGCGACTCTCTTATGGGCATTGCGATTGTCTCGGTCTTGGTGGCGGGTTCGACTAAGCCCGACATGGCTTGGGTGAGATTCCTTGGCGCAAGGCCGCTAGTATGGCTTGGTACGTTCAGTTACAGCCTCTATTTGGTCCATCACCCGGTTCTTCAGTGGCTCACTCACTTGAAGCCTGAATCAATCGCAACCACTACGAGGCTATTTGCCTACCTCGTTGCCTGCCTTCCGATCGTCCTCGCTTGTTGCTACCTGTTCTATCGAGTCTTCGAAAAGCCGTTCATCGCCTGGGGCAAGTCGACCAAGAGCGGATTTTCAAAAATCCCCGATCAAGTCTCATGAACTTACATTAGAATGGAAAGAAGAAATGAGTCTTGCACTGAGCCCGATGGCCATGGCCCTTCTCCAAGCGAGGCGAGATAACCGCTTGGTTGCCTATGCGCGTCAGGATCAGGTCGGGGGATGCTTCTGTTGCGGATGGTTTCTGAGGTTTGAAGATGACTTCGCAATTTTCCTCGATGTGCCTTCCGAGTGCTTTGGCGGGCTGGAGACCGAGGTTCATCTTGCTGAGTTGCTCTGGGTAATGATCGACTCGCCGTACCTTCGGGGCCTTGAGCAGCTTTGGATGGTGAGCGATCCGACTCAATCTGCTATCGGTCGGCAGTTCACCGAATTCGAGTACATCGAAACCGTGCTAAAGGAAGCATGGGAGCAAGGGCAAGTGGTATCGATTCGACTCAGCGACGACTGTGACGCAATTCGAGTTCAGGTGCTCGAAGTAGAGGGCAACTTCGTCTGCGTTCAGGAATTGAACGATGACGACGCCTCAAGCCAAGGCATTCGCTGGTGCAGAACCCGAGACCTTCTCCAAGTCGAGAAAGACTCAGCCGGTTGTTTGAAGATGGAAGCGCTTCTAGGAATGCCCCGGCGCGTGACCCAACCTGCCGAACGCTGATGGCATTTGAAGAGCTCGGAACCGACGAGAAGTTAGAATCGGCGATTCCAGCCACGGCAGACATGGACACACAGATGATCGGCGGATGCTCAGGCTTTGTGGCGGCCGCCATGATCACCTACGTTCTTGGAATCTGGCCATTCTTTGCCTTGCATCCACGAATTCATGAGCTGCCCACCCTAATCCTTAGTTGCACTATGGGATTGATCCCGGCATCAGTCTTTGGCGCATTCGTCGGGTTTCGTTGGGGACTCGCCACGGGTTGCGGGTTCTTTGGTGGAGCCCTCACCATTTCGGTCTTTCTTTACCTCAGCCTTCAACAGGCTGCGCTTGGACACACTGTTCGAGAGTTGCCTGTTCCCGACTATCCCGCCTCATTCATGTGGTGGATTCCCTTTGCCTGGATCCTGATTAGCCTAGTGATCGCAACAGCTTTTTCGTCGATTGGCGAACACCGCCGTGGGAAATCCGGCTTTGCGCGCCGATAATTGGTCTTAGTGCGCCCGAAGCCAAATCCCTACGTGGACACCTACCGTCAGAACTCGGTTCTGACCGCATCGCCATTGCAGCTCGTCATCCTGCTCTACGATGGTGCGCTGAGATTTCTCCATGCGGCCAAGGAAGCAATGCTTCGAAAGGACCTCTACGAGCAAAATGCTAATCTCCAGAAGGCTCAATCCATCGTTTCTGAGCTGTCGGCAGGGGTCAACGTTTCTCAGGGCGGCGAACTGGCGGAGAACCTTCTCGGGCTCTACTCGTATTGCTTCAACGAGATTGTCGACGCCAATCTAAATGACAAGGTCGAGAATGTCGATCGTTGCATCTCGGTGCTAAACCAGCTACGAGAAAGCTGGATCGAACTTGAGAAGCAACAACGCCAGGGACCTTCGGAGGACTTGCCCCTTGCCAGTTGAGCATCTTTCACGATACTTGCTCCTCACCAGGAACCTGATTTCAGCACCCGAGACTGAGTGGGACGCCCTCTTTGCCGAACGTGATGCGATCCTCAAAGATATCAATGGGCTCATGCATCAAGCTACGGATGAGTTCATGGCGGAGATTCTCAAGTTAGAGGAGCAACTACAGGCAAGAATCAGCGGCGAAGTCAGCTTGCTCAAGAAGGGCCTTGTCGCTAACTATCATGAAAGGCAAGGCGCAGCTGGCTACCTCCATTCAGCATCGGCCCAAAGCCCCTCTGACTCGATTGCCTGCTGAGCACCTGGTACCATTGGTATCAGCATGCTGAACTTTGACCAGCAAGACTCTTTGTCCAAAGCCCGGGGTCGGCTGGACGCGATTAGGGGGCATCTTTGACGTCCCTGGCAAGCAAAAACTAATCGAAGAACTCGAGGCACTTTCGGCTGAACCGACCTTTTGGGAGGACCCAACTGAAGCCAACAAGCACTTGCAAAAGCTAGCCCGTCTGAGAGACGCGGTCAACCCTTTCTTGGCCCTCGATCGTCGGGAGCGAGATGTTCAGGAGTACTACCTTCTCCTCAAAGAGGAGCCGAACGAAGAAATCGAGCAGGAAACCGATGCGATGGCGCTGAAACTCATCGATGACCTCGAGAAGTACGAGCTACAGACACTCCTGAGCGGCGAGCACGACCACCGAAATGCAATTCTTGAAATCAACGCCGGGGCTGGAGGCAGTGAAGCATGCGACTGGGCATCGATGCTATTCCGGCTCTACACGCGTTACTGCGAACGCCACGGCTACAAGTATGAAATCTTAAGCGAGACGCCAGGTGACGTTACAGGCTATCGCTCTGTTCAATTGCAGATTAATGGGAACAATGCCTACGGCTATCTGAAAGCTGAAAATGGCGTCCACCGGTTGGTAAGGATCTCTCCATTTGATTCCAATGCCCGGCGGCACACCAGCTTCTGCAAAGTGGAAGTGCTCCCAGAAATTGAAGAAAACGAGGTTCAGATTAACCCCGACGACATCAAGGTAGAGACGCTCCGGGCCGGTGGTGCAGGTGGGCAACATGTCAACAAAACCGAGTCAGCGATCCGAATTACACATATTCCGACCGGAATCGTCGTCAATTGCCAGAACGAGCGGTCCCAACACAAGAATCGAGCGGCCGCAATGTCGGTATTGCTGGCTCGGCTTGCTGAGGTTGAGCGGTTAAAGCAAGCGGGCGACCTAAACGCGATGAAGGTCACAGGCCCCGCCGAGTGGGGCCGCCAAATTCGAAGCTATGTGATGCAGCCCTACACATTGGTCAAAGACCATCGAACTGGGTTTGAGAACGCGAACACGATTGGCGTGATGGATGGAGACATTGACGGGTTTATCGAGGCGTTCCTCAAGCGTCCTCCCGCGGAAGGCGCATTCATCGAGTAAGGAGGGTGGACTTCAGTCCGCTACTCTAGTCCGCAATCAGCGACTTGGTGTTCCCAGTTCGCGCTGAAAGAACGTGACAACGCCATCTTGAAAGAGGTCCCACTTGGCTTCATGCTTCAGCCCGGCGAGCAAAACAAGTTGCCGCCTCACCTGCGCCTTTCCAAGCATGGACGCCAAAGTTTGGGACTGCTGGGCCGGCACCGTCTGATCTTTCACGCCGTGTACCAACCAGGTCGGCGGTAGATCGGATGAGATGTAGGAGGTGGGCGAGGCGGCCTTCGCAAGGTCTTTCAGTTGTTCCGGGTCTCCGCCCAACAGCTGTGCCTCTGGTGACGCCTGCCCCACGAGGTCCGATCGCACGTTGCGCTGCAGCAGTCGAAACCGATACATTTCAAGGACGTCGGTCGTGGGCATGACCGCGGCCACCGCTTGAACCCGGACGGGCTTCGCATCTTTTTCTGGCAACGCATCCTTTGAGTAAGCGGTCAAGAGCGCCAAATGGGCCCCGGCGCTCATTCCCCAAACACCCAGCCGGTTGGGATCGACTCCCCATGCTTCAGCATTGTCTTTGATCCAGTTCAGGGCAGCACGCACATCATGCAATTGTGCTGGGAAAGGAGCTTCCTGGCTCAGTCGATAGTCGGCTTGGAAACATACGTAGCCGCGCTGTGCCAATTCGTATTGAATCGGATTTGGCAGGTCGCGCCGACCGTCGCGCCAAGCTCCGCCATGAAGAAACAGGATCGCCGGCGCGGCCTGCCCGCCTAGAGACCGACGCGACTTTATCACGTCCATTTTCAGCTCGATTCGATCCCGGGTGGCAAACGTAATGGCCCGCGTCGCTTCCAGCGAACTGGGAAGCGAATTACTAGATCCACTGAACACAACAGCCAGAACAGCTCCGGCAATCAAAGACACGACTTAATTATTCTAACACGCGGCGGCTATAATGTTCCGGTGGCAATGACCGCGGACGCACAGGCAATTTGGAGCGAGGTTCTGCCCGAGGTTCGCAATGGAGTCACGGGTGTTGGCGTTTGGCAGGCCCTGAACGCAACGGTGGCCGTCGCAGCGGAAAATCAGTTCTTTGTGATCGGTCTTCCTCCGGAATTGGGTGACTTAGCTGGCCACCTCCGCTTGCCCCAAACAAAGAGCCTCATCGAGCGCTTAGTCGGACAGAAGATCGGCCAGACGGTAACGCTTCGAGTCATCGACGGTATTGCGACCCAAGATTGGGAGAACGCGAAGAGGCGCGATGTCGAGGCAGCGAAACTCCAAGAGCAGGCCATGGCCCGCCAGCGAGCCGATATCCAGGCTCGCAGCAATTGGGAGGTCGTATACGAGCAAGTGAGCCGAAAGTACGCGGGACTTGCAAACAAGTCCATGCCGCAGGTTCGGGCGAAGTTCTTTAACGAGTGCGTCGACCTCATGGTGGAGAGCTTGAAGACAATCCCGAAAGATGATGATAATGGGGAGCGAAATTATGCTCGCTGCATTGAGCGCATCGCTACCTATGCCGATCTGCCGAGTACGTTTGTTGCGCTTCGGGTTGCCGAACGTTCAAGCTAAACCGAGATACGTAATCCGTCGTAGGCTAGCCGGATGTTCTCCGGCAACTCATCGCGCTCCGTGACGTCATGGTCGTAGTCATGACTCAGGTGGGTGAAGTAGGTCATCCCGGCTCCGATCCTCCCTGCCACATCCAAAGCCTGCTCAAAGTTCAGGTGGTTCGGATGGGGCCGGCGACGGACAGCGTCGATGATCAAAGTATCGAGGCCCGACAGGTGCGCCCAAGCCTGAGGCGGAATCTCGCTAACGTCCGTTAGGTACGCGAGCCCACCAACTCGGATGCCGACTACGGGCGTCGGCCCGTGCATGACGGTAAAAGTCTGAATTGACATGCCGCCAACATCCAGGACTTCAGGCAGATCTCGAAGAATGAAACGTGGCAAATGAACGCCCGGAATATCGTCGACAAAGGCGTAAGAAAAAACCCGACGAATAACCTCTTGATCTAGAGGTTGCGCGTAAATCACCATCTGACGCCCCGACCTCTGCTCGAAGCAACGCAGGTCATCCATTCCCATGATGTGGTCGGCGTGAGTGTGGGTGATTAGCACTGCATCGATCGATTTGACATTCTCGCGCAAGAGTTGGAGTCGCATCTCCGGTGCGGCGTCTATCAGCAAGTTGCCCTCTGGCCCCTCCAACAACAACGACGAACGCGTGCGCCAATTCTTGGGGTTTGCTAGAAACTCCGGTGAGTAGTCATATCCAAGCGATGGGCACCCATTGCTCGTGCCGGATCCTAGGATGACCGCGGTGATTGCCACCTACTTGGTCTTAGCGGCCTTGATGCGGGTGAGGGCGCGAGCCATAGCTTCGGTCGCGTCGTCCGAACTAATTTTGCTGCTTTCGCCGCGGAGAGCCTTGCGCGCTTCTTCAAGCTCGGCCTCGGCTTCACGGATGTCGATTTCGCTAGCAATCGCGGCACCTTCGGCGATGACGATCACTTGTTCGCCGCTCACTTCCATGAAACCGCCATCAATCGCCACCGAATGATTAATGTTGCTGGTGTCCTTGAACTCGAGGATCCCTGGCTTCAGCGAGACAATGACCGGAACATGGCCCTTCTGAACACCAAGATAGCCTTCACTGCCAGGTGCAATGACCGAAGATACTTCGGTCTCCACGACCTTACGATCGGGGGCCACGACGGACAGGGTGAAAGCGCTCATTGAAACTCCATTTTACCCGGAGGCAAGATGGTACACTAGCGTCCACATGTCTGCGGATTGGATCGTCCTCCGAAATGCGCGCGGCCACAACCTCAAAGGGGTCAGCATCGCGATCCCCAAGGGCCTTTTCACGTGCATCACCGGGGTCAGCGGTAGCGGCAAGAGCACCCTCATCCAAGACACCCTTTTCCCGCGCCTGATGTACGAAGTGTACGGCACCCGGGGCAGTTGGGAGCCTCACGACAGCATCGAAGGATTTGAGGACATTGACAAGGTTATCGACATTGACCAGTCGCCGATCGGCCGCACCCCCCGCAGTAATCCTGCCACCTACACCGGCACTTTCGACATGATCCGCGACCTCATGGCGATGACGCCGGACTCCAAAATGCGCGGCTATAAGGTCGGTCGCTTCAGCTTCAATGTCAAAGGCGGGCGCTGCGAGGCCTGCAAAGGCGACGGCATTCTCAAGATCGAAATGGTCTTCCTGCCCGACGTTTATGTGCCGTGCGAAGTCTGCAAAGGTAAGCGCTACAACCGCGAAACCCTCGAGGTCAAATACAAAGGCAAAAACATCGCAGACATCCTCGCCATGACTCTCGAAGAAGCCACCGAGTTCTTCGAGCCCATTCCCAAAATTCATCGCAAGCTCCAAACCTTGCTGGATGTCGGTCTCGGCTACATCCGCATGGGCCAGCCCGCAACAACCCTCTCGGGCGGAGAAGCCCAGCGCATGAAGCTCGCCGCCGAGCTCAGCAAACGCGATACCGGCTCCACTGTCTACATCCTCGATGAGCCCACCACCGGCCTCCACTTCGAAGACGTGGCCCGCCTGCTTTCGGTGCTGAACAAGCTCGTCGAGCGCGGCAATACCGTGGTCGTGATCGAGCACAACCTCGACGTGATCAAGACCGCCGACTGGATCATCGACATGGGCCCCGAAGGCGGAAATGGCGGAGGCACCGT
The DNA here is from genome assembly GCA_016788585.1 of Chthonomonas sp. Lineage (GTDB taxonomy): Bacteria > Armatimonadota > Fimbriimonadia > Fimbriimonadales > Fimbriimonadaceae > JAFLBD01. The sequence goes on from JAEURP010000003.1 coordinate 71,027, forward strand.
CGTCGTCCAAGGCACCCCAGAAGAAGTGGCGGCGACAGTGAATTCTCATACGGGAAGCTATCTGAAAGACATCTTCGCGAAGTCAGCGAATAAGAATGGGAGGGCCCCAACGGATAAGGCAGTCATTAAGGGTCGGAAGTCAAAGGTAGCTACGTAGAAGTAGAACTGTGGCCCAAGGTATAATCATGCCTTCGCGCAGGGTGGTCCTTCGGGGCAAATTGATCCGAGCCCGACTGCGAGAACATGGCCTAGGGAGATTCGCTTAGGTCGAACCTTAATCACGAAGGAACCCATATGGCAAAACGCATTGCATCTATCGTCAAGTTGAACATCGCCGCCGGCAAAGGCACCCCGGCCCCTCCGGTTGGTCCTGCTCTCGGTCAAGCCGGCATCAACATGATGGAGTTCTTGAAGAAATTCAACGAAATGACGACTCCACAGATGGGCTACACATTGCCCGTCGAGATCACCGTTTACGAAGACAAGTCCTACAGCTTTGTCGTCAAGCAGCCTCTTTCGAGCGACCTCATCAAGCGAGAGCTCGGCATCGAAAAGGGCGGTAGCCACCAGCTCAAGGACAAGGTTGCCACGATCACTCAAGCTCAGCTCGAAGCAGTCGCTGCTAAGAAGATGGCCGACCTGAACACGACGGACATTAAGGCAGCGGCGAAGATTATTGCGGGAACGGCTCGCAATATGGGTATCACGGTTCTCGACAAGTAAGCCGATAATTAGCCCTAGGACGCTAAGAACTGATACCGTTCTGAACCGTCCAATTTGCGGACCAAAGTGAAAACCCTGGCCTTAATCAGTTCAATAGTGTTGCTCACGTCGGTGAGTAGGATCGCTTTTGCTTCGAATCCGGAGCTGGAGTCGCACTCGCCATCGCAAGCTGCGGCCGATGCTTTGCGGGAAGCGGCGGGTGCTGACATGGCGTTTTTGGCCGCCGGCATGGTGAAGCCGCTTGCATCGGTTTCCGATTTGTCGCAGCTCTTGGTTTATCCGACCGACACCTTGTCGGTGGTCAAGCTTAGCGGTGCCCAGATTCGGCTTGCTCTCGAGCGATCAGTCTCATTGGTGCCGCTTCCAAGTAGCGCATTTCTGCAAATTTCAGGCTTGGAGGTAGCTTTCAGCAAGTCGGCGCCAGTTGATAAGCGAATCACCGATGTGTCGGTTGGCAATTCGAAGCTCGATGGCTCCAAGGTCTACACTGTGGCGATGCCCACGACCCTCGCTCGCGGTGGATTGGGCTACTTCAAGGTTTGGAATAAGGACGCGATCACGCGGACCCTGGACGGTACGCTTGAGTCGATTCTCAAGGGCAAAACCAACCGAAACACCAGCGACCGCTGGACAGCATCCAACTGACGTATAGTTAAGTTGTGATCACGCCTTACGATTGGCAGGAGGGGATGGGGCATCGCTCCGAGTATGTTGAGTCTCGTCTCAAGTCCGGCACGCCAGTCCTTCTCGTCAGCATTGAAGCTGGCATTTTGGCCCTAACAGTGCGACGCCACGCCCGAAAGATCTACGAAATCTACGACCGGCTCCTTCTTGGCGCGATTGGCCAGCAGAGTGACGTCGAACAGATTCGTGTCTCTGCCATCGAGTTTTCTCATCAAGAGGGATTTCAGCGCAGCGAAGATGACGTCACCATCCAGCGCGTGGTGAATGCGCTTAGCCAGCCGCTTAAGCGCGCGTTCGGAGACTTCAATACCGCGCCATTTGTGTTCCGCGGCCTCTTTGGCGAAGTTGGCGACACGCCATCCGATGACGCAATCTTCTTGCTGGACTACGATGGAGACTTCAGCATGTTGAACCGTCGAGGCTACTTGGCCGGCGACCAAGACACTGCTGACCGTCTTAAGGCCTCCTTGGGCGAGTTGGACTTAGATAAGCTGACGCCAAGTAAAGCGATCGATCACCTAAAGAAGATCTGGGCAAACGCCTTAGAGCCTGATGGTAATCGTGATTTTGAGTCTTTGACCGAAAACCTGTATCCTGAAATTGCCTTGCTCGCCCGTCACCCCGAAGGCGAAGAGCGGTTCAAGGCGCTGTAACTCGTTCCATTACTTGGGGCCTCGACCACGCCAACCCGGTACTAAGAACTGGGGACTGGCAAAACGAACATGATGCGCAGCAGCAATTGGGGAATGCTGTCGCTGATCGCACTTTGTGCGATTGGTTGTGCGCCGACGCCAGCGGAACGAAACTCGGTCCGAATATGGGATCTAAACACCCTCACCAAATCTCAAGACATCGTTGATCCACCCCCGGTAAAGCCAATCCAAAGAACAGAGGCAGTTGCCCATCGGCCAGGATCGGTCGCCATTTGGACCCACCCGACGAATGCGTCCGAGAGCTTAATCATCGGTACGGATCGTTCTCGTAGCGGCGGCCTCGTGGTATTTGGACTTGATGGCAAACCCCTACAATCCATTCCAGTGCGGCTTCCCTATGGAGTTCAGGTCTTGCCTACTTTCGACTTTGGTCGCCGACGTATCGATATTGTTGCCGTCATCGAGCGGGACACTAACCGATTACGGGTCTTTGGCATCAACACCAAGAAGCGCCTCCTTTGGGAGGTGACTGGTGATACCGAGCTCCTATCCGACACAAGCCGCGCTTCTCGCGGCGCGATGGGCCTCAGCCTCTATCAAGTTGACCGAAAGACTTACGCCATTGTCAGCCGAAAGTCGAACCTGGACGACCGAGGCATCTTGGAAGTGTATGCCTTAACCGCCAGCGAGGGCCGGGTCAATGCCAAGCGGGTCGGGCAGTTTGGCGCCTTTGCCAGGCGCGGGCTGGTCGAGGCAATCACCACAGATAACTACAATGGTGCGGTCTTCTACTTTGACCCGGATGCGGGGATTCGTAAGTACCCAATCCTGACCTCCAACCCAAAGGAGCTTTACAGGTTCGGCAAATCAGGCTGGGCACTGAAGTGCATTGCACTTGGAACCTATCCTGGCGCGACGCCGGGATCGGGATTTATCGTTGCCGCCGACTACCAAAGTCACGAAACGATTCTCCGATTGTTCAAGAGGAAGGGCATGATCGACCAACCTTATTCGCACTTGGAAATACCTCTCCGCCCAACCTTGACGAGTCAACGGGCATCGGGAATGGCGATCACTCCGCAACCGATTCCGTCATTTCCGGAGGGCATGCTCGTTATTGGAAGCGAGGCAACCGGAACCTATGACCTTTACTCATGGAGAGACATCCGAACCCAACATGGCTCATCTGATGCTTCGCTCAGGTAGTGACTTTTGAGCGTATCGTTGCAATCCGCGGATGGACTGGCTTACAAGGGTCCACGCGACGACTAGATCATCCAGCCACCCGACAATGATGATGGGGTCGGGAATGATGTCGATGGGAAAGAGCCAATAGACAATGGCCAACAGGGGCAGGAATTTGATCCAAGCGGGCACGCCCGGATCTCTCAGAGCTCGAAAAAGTCTGACAATTCCATCTAACCGAGGAAAAGCGCGCACCATAGACTTAACTACGGTGCGCGCACAACTCAGATGGGTCAGTGGTCCCTAAGCGATTGTCGCAACTTCGGTGGCGAGGTACGCCGAAAGCTGATCGAGGTGCTGGAGATCGTGAGCAAGAATCGCCGTGAAGTACTCGCTCGCCGTGTACGCTTTGCCCGACGGAGCAACGAAAGTCTTGCCCCAATCTTCTTCAGTGAACGTGCGCAAGTAGTCGACCGTCATCATCCGGCGAGACTCGAAAACCTCGCCCTCTCGGTACACGTCTTTGTCGCCAAAGGCGTGCCTTTCGCATTGCTTGTCCGGATCGTACCCGTCGATGGTCGCGCCAGGCTTTAGCTTCGCCGTTCGGAATGCTTCCAGAACGTGCTGTTCATAGTCAGCAAGGTGGGCAATGACTTCACGAGCGGTAAAGCGGTCTGCTTCAATCCGATCGTCCAACCGATCATGCGGGAAAACTCGAAGAATGCGTTCGACAACTTTAGGGCCTGTCGAGAAGGCTTGGAGCATCCAATCGTGCATACCTCTACTATATGCCACTTTCGCCCCATTTGCCACAGGGTGTTTGTGGTTTGCGCTTCATAATCATTGGATAAGTGTTCGATGTCGTCGTGATTGGGGCCGGACAGGCTGGAATCGAAGCGGCGCTGGCCTCGGCAAAGATGGGTCGGCGGACGCTTTGCGTCACGTTGCGGCTTGATCGGATTGGGCACTTGCCATGCAATTGCTCGGTTGGCGGACCGGCGAAAGGGCATATTGCCCGCGAGGTGGATGCTCTTGGCGGGCAGATGGGCGTGACGACTGATCACACTCTCACGCATATTCGTCGCGTGGGTACCGGGAAGGGGCCGGCGGTTCAGACGTTCCGGGCCCACGTTTGCAAGACTCTCTATCCTGCCTTCATGAGGAAGACGCTTGAGGGGCAGGAGAACTTGACGCTCATTGAGGGGAGTGTTGAGACGGTTTTGTTGACTGGGGGGCGCGTGTCGGGAGTGGTCGTAGCTCATCGAGGTGCCTTGGAAGATATTGCGACGCGGGCGGTCGTTGTGACGACGGGAACGTTCTTGAATGGGCTTTGTCACGAAGGGTCGAAGAAGACCGTTGCGGCTCGAGAAGGCGATGTTGCGGTGGCCGGGCTGAGTGCGTTTTTGGCCGAAATTGGTGTCAATCTGCGTCGATTTAAGACCGGGACGACGCCGAGGATTAAGTTGTCAAGCCTTGATCTGGGCAAGACGGAGCCGATGGAGAGCGAGCCCGATGCGGGGCCGGTGAGCTTTATGCATCGAAGGACGTTCCCGCTGCGCGAGCTGTTACCTTGTTGGCAAACGCATACGACGGCTTTGACGCATGAGGTGCTGCGAGAGAATCTTGGGCAGAGCGCGATGTTTAGCGGTCAGATTCAGGGCGTGGGGCCACGCTACTGCCCGAGTGTCGAGGACAAGGTTGTGCGGTTTGCCGATAAGGATAGCCACCCGATTTTCTTGGAGCAAGAGGAATGGGATAGTGAGAGCATTTACGTTCAGGGCTTCTCGACCTCGATGCCGGCTGAGGTTCAGTTGGAGGCATTGCGGACGATTCCAGGCATGGAGCAGGTTGAGATGCTACGCCCTGGATATGCGGTCGAGTACGACATGGCCGACCCGCAGCAGCTTGACCTCTCACTGATGAGCAAGCTTGCACCGGGGCTTTTCTTGGCGGGGCAGATTAATGGCACGAGCGGCTACGAAGAGGCCGCGGGCCAGGGCATTGTCGCGGGGATGAATGCGGCTCGGTATGCAACGGGCGATGCGCCGATTCACTTCAATCGCGACACGAGCTTTATTGGCGTCATGATTGACGACTTGGTGACCAAGGGCGTAGAGGATCCCTATCGCATGTTGACGGCGCGCGCGGAACACCGCTTGGTGTTGAGGCACGACAATGCTGACCAACGGTTGACGCCGATTGGAAGGATGGCGGGCGTAGTTTGCGATGAGCGTTGGGCAAGGTTTAGCAAGAAGATGGAAGAGTTGAACTCTTCCATGGCATGGTTGCGTGACAATAGCGTGACTGCTTCCCTAAATGACGAGCTTGTGGGGCGCGGAACGACACCATTGGCAAATCGCGAAACTCTGTTTGGGCTTTTGAGGAGGCCGACAGTGTGCCTTGAAGATGTTGAGGCAGTTGCGGACGCGGCGGGCATGTCGCGCGATGGTCTGAGTTTAGACAAGGAAGTTCGAGAACAACTTGAACTGAATGCGACTTACGACGGGTACATCGAGGTGCAGCTCAGGCATATCGAGCAGAACCGAAAGCTCGAAGAAATGAGGATCCCCTCAGACTTTGATTGGAATGGCCTCAAGGGCCTGAGCTACGAAAGCCGCGAGAAGCTTAGCCGGCTCAAACCTCAGACAATTGGGCAAGCAAGCCGGGTGAGCGGGGTTCGCCCAAGCGATGTGGCGTTACTGATTGGGTGGCTAAAACGGAAGCTCGTTTGAGAAGCTACTTCCACTTGATCGGCTAGAACTCGATCCCTCACCCTGATAGTAGAAATATGCGATTGTGCCGACGATGATCAGGCCGAGGAGCACCGCGAAGAAGACCTTCCAGAAGGAGATTGGGGCGTCGCCTTGGACTTCGCCAGTGCGGCCATTGACCAGGAAGTTGTAGTTCTTTTTGCCGTAACGGTAGGAGCCGGCGAAGACGGGCAGGAGCAAGTGCTTAAAGGTATTGGCCTCATAGTTGGTGTTCTTGGTCGTAATGCGTTGCTCGTCGCCGCCAATGTCATAGCGAATCGCATCGTCGATTTCTGGCTGCATGAACTGCTGGGCAGTTCCCCAACAACGCTCAAGGTCTCGCGAGTAGCGTAACGTGTGGAAGCCGACCAAGTACTGGCGCTCGTAGGGCACAAGCTCGTGCATGTCCCAATTAGTAAGTCGTTGACCGTGCTTCTCAGACACCGAGTCGGTTGCAAGAACTAGAACATCATCGAACTCAACGAAAACCGTGCCTGCGGCAAAAGACCAAGCGGTCCGCCGTACTTGACGCGTTCGCGAGTTGCCATTGGAGTCGGTGTAGGACTCGGTTTCCCAATAATGGTCGCCGCGCATGCCGGTGTATTGGGTGGTCGTGTCACTGTCGTAGGTCCAATAGGGCAAGTACATTCCGTCGAGGCGGCCGTGCTTCAGCGCCTGTTGCTTCAGATTATTTGGGGCCCAGAAGCGGCTACCCAGCCACTTCATCAAAAACTCGCGACCCTTGGCTTCCTTGAAGTAGAACGGAAGCATGCCATTTGGCATGATTCGGTGCTTGGGCTCGGCCTCTACGACGACGTTAGAACCGCAGAAGGGGCAGGATTGCGTCACTTCGTCAGCACCGACACTAAACTCAGCCGCGCAACTATTGCAATGGACAACGCGGTCCTCTTCTAGTTCAAGGTTAAGACGAGACTTGTCCGAAAAAACGAGGGGAATTTCCTCAACCGTAGCCGCTGGAGGAGCGATGGGCGTCGTGTGTCCGCAATAAGGGCACTCAAGCTGGGTGGAGCCCGGTTGGTAAACCAACTGGGCACCACACTGCGCGCACCGATATGATTCGATGCCGAGATTGCGCTGACCTTGATGGGCGGTTGAACTCACCTAATAATCAATGAGGTGGGAGCGGTGGAGGAACACTACCCAAAACCGAGAGAAGTCCAGCGACCTCACTTGCCTTAGCCCAACCCGCCATGCCGTTGGTCCAAACTAAGGTATCCGGGTTCAACGTGCCATTGGCAACCATGGTTTTGAGGGCGGCCATATCAAAAGGACCAGCCTGCTCACCATTGACTGCAACGTGGTAGGAAGGGAGCGCGGGCGGAGCCGCAGGGGCTGCTTGCGGCTGCATGCTTTGCTGGACGATCGGCGGAATCATCATGCCGATTCCCATTCCAGCGGGGCCACCCGACTCGGCGGCTTTCTCCATCGCTACGCCAGCTTGGTATTGGTTGAAGTCGTTCAGGTTGCCGACCGCGCCGATGCTGGATCGCTTATCAATGGCAGCTTCGACTTCTGGTGGAACGGAGACATTCTCGACATTGAAGTTGAGTAGCTCGACGCCGATCTCTTCCATGCCGGCCATGAGCGTGCCCTGGATGTTGTCGCCGAGTTGCGAATACTTCGAAGCAAGATCGAGAAGCGGAATCCCTGCTGTTGCGACGGCCTCAGGAAACTTGGCCACGATTTGATTACGAAGGTGCTCGTTGACCTCATCGGTGGTGAAGTGCCAATCGGTACCGGCGAGCTCCTTGAGGAACTTGCCTGGGTCCGTAATGCGGAACGCATAGTTACCGAAAGCGCGGACGCGGACAGCGCCGAAGTCTTGGTCGCGCATCATGACCGGGTTCGCGGTGCCCCACTTCATTGCCGTGAAACGCTTCGTGTTGACGAAGTAGACCTCGGCTTTGAAGGGGCTGTTGAAGCCGTACTTCCAACCCTTGAGCGTGCTCAGGATAGGCAGGTTTTGCGTGTTGAGGGTGTACATGCCCGGCGTGAACACGTCGGCAATCTGCCCTTCATTTACGAATACTGCAACCTGCGATTCGCGGACGGTTAGCTTCGCGTCGTTCTTGATTTCGTTGCCGTGCCGCTCGAAGCGGTAGACGATGACGTCTTGGCTATCATCGGTCCACTCGATGATGTCGATAAATTCGCCTTTGATCTTGTCCCAAATGCCCATTTTTGTCTTCTCACACCTTGTCGGTATGCGCTTAGTATACGGGGGTTTGGGTTCGTCGTTGCAATAGCCGAACACTGGGCCTATAACTGCAATAGAATAGTGGCGTGCGCTCACTTGTTTGGATGACCCTTTTCGCCCTGCCGGCCTGTGGTTGGGCATCGGCGAGTATTGCCTCTATTGGTACTCTTTCAGGAGGCACTAACACCGCAACGGTCACTGGTATGGCCCCGGGTGATGGTGTTGTGTTCGGTTACTCAAGCTCAGCAAATGGGACTGAGGCCTTTCGGTGGAGTTCTTTAAGCGGAATGGAAGGGCTCGGAGATCTGCCAGGCGGCGGATTCGCAAGCTTTGCGGCGGGCTCGGATCTCTTTGGGACTCGAATTGTCGGTCGAGGAAACGCGGGTGTGCAGAGAGGTTTTCAGAGGCAGGCTTTTATGAGCCAAGTTCCTGGAATTGCTGGTGGTACTTCGACTTCCGACCGCGCCAATGCCATGTCTTACGACGGTACCGTTATTGCGGGCTGGTCGAATAGCCTCGCCTATGGCCAGCGCGCAACTAAATGGGTTGGAGGGGGCCTTGGAGTTATTCTACAAGACCTTGCCGGAGGCTCAAACTTTAGTGAAGCGTTGGGTATGAACACGACCGGACAAACGCTTGTGGGCTGGTCTTACTCAGACTTGGGAAAGGAGGCTGTTGCTTGGGAAGGTGAACTCTTGGTCCATCTTGGAGATTTAGCTGGCGGGCCAACCGATGCATACGCCAATGCTTGCAGTAACAACCGAACCGTTGTCGGCAGGGGTTGGGACGGAAATGGAGCAACCGCCTTCAGATGGACTCCCCATGAGGGCATGCAACTGTTGGGCAATTCCATGATAGGTCAACCGGCTTTCAACAGCGAAGCTTATGACATCAATCCAGAAGGCTCGGTAATCGTTGGTCGGGGCAATATGCCCGATGGCAGCGGGGCGTTCATTTGGACGCCCGTTCTTGGCATGAGGAGCCTTAAGAGCGTGCTAGCTGAACAAGGGGCTGATGTAACTGGGTTCCAGTTAATCGATGCCCGGGCGGTATCCCATGAGGGCCTACGAATCGCCGGTAACTGCATCGCAAATGGAGTCATCACGGGATTCATCGCACAACTCAATCCTCACATTTCACGCGTATATGGATATGTTTCTCTAGGAGACATCGTAGGACCGCCCACAGGACAAGTTGTCAATGTCGAGTTTTGGCAAAGCGGAGTTCTGAAGGGTGAGGTTGCCGCTAGCCTCGACCAAGATGGGTTTTATTTTGTGCCCAATGGCCTTTCTGGAACCGTGCAAATCTGCATCAGTGGAGCTCCATTTCTCCGCAAAGTCGGACCCACGGTCAATCTCGTTCCTAACGGCGATCCGATGCTTGCCAGCTTTACCCTGACCAATGGCGATTCTGACGGTAGTGGCGAGGTCGATGCGGCCGACATTGATTTGGTCATTGCTGGATTTGGTGTAGTCACGGGCGATGCTTCCTACTCAACCGCAATTGACGTGGACCGAAGCGGCGAAGTGGATGCGGCGGATATCGACGTTGTTATTGAGAACTTTGGCGCGACCGACGAGTGATCAGGTTGCGACTTTGAAAAGCGCGATTGCCTTTGATTTTTGTTCTTGATGATCAACGATTGGGTGTGGATAGTCTTGCCCTAAAATGCAACGGGCCGCTTCCTGATCGAATTGCGTAGCCTCGTGCGGCCAGTGCCGAAATTCGACAGGAAAGTCGGTCAGTTCAGGGCACCACTTTGTGATGAAGGAAGCGTCGGGGTCGAACTTCACGCTTTGTAAGTAAGGGTTGAAAATACGGAAGTAGGGTTGGGCGTCAACGCCTGTGCTGGCTGACCACTGCCAGCCGCCATTGTTTTGGGCGAGGTCGAAATCGAGGAGGTAGCGCGCGAAGTACGCCTCGCCTTTTCGCCAGTCTACGAGGAGGTCTTTAGTCAGAAACATGGCGACGACCATGCGAAGGCGGTTGTGCATCCAGCCGGTCGCGTTGAAGCATCGCATAGCGGCGTCCACGATGGGATAGCCAGTCTGACCAGATGCCCACTTTTCGAAAGCGTGGTCGTCTCCGGGCCAGATGATGTCGTTGTATTCCGGTCTGAAGGCGCCCTCGACGACGTGGGGGAATTGGCTGAGAATCATGTGATAGAACTCGCGCCAGATGAGTTCGTTAAACCATTTTTCGTAACCTTCGGCGGCGCGGAAGCACTCGCGAATACTGATCGTGCCGTGTCGCAGGTGAACGCTGAGCCCGCTCGTGCCATCAATGTCGAAGCAATCGCGATTCTCGGCGTAGTGGGGGAGTTTCGGCAAGAACTCTCTTAGTCGTTGTTGCGCACCGGACTCGCCTGGCTCGAGCCAAAGAGAGTTACGTTCGAAGCCAAGGTGCTCAAGGGTAGGAAACTCAGCTGGGAGGTCTTTGGCGGGCCACAGGTTTTTGAGATCGGGATCGTAAGACGCGACATCTTCGGGCTTTAGACGTGCTTTCCAAGCTTTGGAATAGGGCGTGAAGACCTTGAAGGGCTCGCCCTGGAGGTTCAAAATCTCATCGCGAATGAAGACGACGTGATCTTTGAAGGAGTGGGTGTGCTTGACTTGTCGGACGACTTCGGCATCGCGCTTCACCGCGTACGGATCGACGTCTTCATTAAAGAAGAGCGCCTCGGCGTCGAGGTCGCGGCATAGCTTTGGAATCTCGACGATAGGATTGCCGTGTAGCACGACGAGCTTCGATCCGTGCTTTTTCAGGTTGTCATCCAGCTCCTTTAGAGAGTCGTAGATGAAGTTGACACGTCGATCATCGCGGTCTTCAAGGGCATCGAGGATGGTCGTATCGAACACGAAAGCCAAGGCGACTTGCCTAGCGTTTGCGGTTGCCTCGGCGAGAGCTCGATGGTCACTCAGCCGAATGTCTCGACGAATCCAGCAAACGGCCCTGTGATAGTCCATTGTTGGGGTGTACTACGTATTAGCTCAGCCACATGAACGCAGAAATCATCTCAGTTGGTACAGAGTTGCTCCTTGGGACGACAGTGGACTCCAATGCGGCGTTCTTGGGCCGGGTCCTTGCAGAGTGCGGTATTGGTTGCACGAATCGCCAGACCGTTGGTGACAACCTCGATCGTCTTACGGCGGCAATCGAACTCGCCTTCAAGCGCGCGGAGATCGTCGTGACCATTGGCGGATTGGGCCCAACCCTAGATGACCTGACTCGTGACGGCATTGCCCGCGCCCTCGATGATCCTCTCATTCTCGACCTGGAGTTAGAAGGGGAGATTCGCGAGATCTTCGCTACCCGGAACCTCAAATGGGTCGAATCTAATGCGCGCCAGGCGATGCGGCCGACTTGCGGGGAGGCAATTGAGAATCGTAATGGCACGGCGCCCGGATTGATCTGTCGCAAGAATGGAAAGGTTCTGATCGCGTTGCCGGGGCCACCTCGGGAGTTTCAGCCGATGGTCTCTGGTCCAGTGCGACAGCTTCTTGCAACACTTGGTAATGCTGTGATCTACAGTCGTGTGCTGCGAGTCTGCGGGCTCGGCGAGAGTCGCGTCGAGGAGCTGGTTCGCGACCTGATGGATGGCGAGAATCCCACTGTTGCACCCTACGCCAAAACCATGGAAGTTCACTTAAGGGTCACAGCGCGCGCTGAAACAACAGATGACGCTGCTAACCTAATCCAGCCGGTTGCAAAAGAAATCCGGAGGCGTCTCGATTGGCGAGTCTTCGGCACGGACGAAACCACTTTGGAAGCAGCGGTTATCCATAAGCTCCGTAAATGCGGGCTAACAATCAGCGCGTCGGAGAGTTGCACAGGGGGTCTTCTAGGCGGGCGGCTAACTTCTGTACCCGGATCCAGTGAATCGTTTGTGGGAGCCGTTATCGCTTACACGGATGCCGTAAAGGTGCAATTTCTGGGGGTATTGCCTACGACCCTAGATGCAGAGTCTGCGGTTAGTGAAGCCGTGGCGAAAGAGATGGCTGAGGGTACGCGGAAGAAGTTTGCGACTGACTTCGCAATCAGCATTACAGGGGTTGCAGGGCCAGGTGACGACGATCGCGGCAATCCAGAAGGCCTGGTTTACATCGGACTAGCAACCGCAGAAGGGACAACCGTAACCAAGCATCAATTTGGCAAAGGGCGCGAGTCGATCCGAAACCGAGCGACTCAGGCGGCGCTCACCCTGCTGTGGGAGCGCTTGCAAAACTGAGGCCGAATACTTCGGCGAAGGCCTGGCTGGCCAACGGCTTGGCCTCTACAATCGAAAACTTTCGTCCAAGAATGCGTGACACAGACGTGACACCGTAATTGGGAATTCCGCAAGGGATGATGATGTCGAACTCCTTGAGATCATTCGAGCAGTTCAGAGCAATGCCATGTAGAGAAACCCACTTGCGAATCTTCACTCCGATCGCCGCCACTTTCTCGTCCCCGACCCATGCGCCAGTATGGGGCGCAAAGCGGTGCGCCTCGATTCCCAACCCCGCCAACAATTGAATCTGGGTTTCCTCGAGATCCCGAAGCCACTTGTGAAGGTCTTTGCCGTGGTGACTGACGTTAAAGATCGGATACATCACCAGCTGCCCAGGCCCATGGTATGTCACATCTCCACCTCGGTCAGTCTCATGAATCTGAACCCCCTTGGATTCAATTTGCTTGCGACTGAAGAGTAGGTTTTCGGCGTGAAACGAGGCCCCTAGGGTTAAGACTGGAGGGTGCTCAACCAAGATTAGGGTATCTGGTCCGCCCTCAATGACTTCTTCTGCCACTTGCTTCTGAATCGTCCAAGCATCTTGGTAACCCATGAAGCCGAGATCAAGGACCGCCGCCCTCAAACCAACTCCAACTGGAACACCGAAAACCCGTCGATCGGAATGGCGATCGGTTCTCCCTTCAGGTCGGGCACCGCCTCCCAGACCTTTTCACTCACCGCGATTCCGCCCACCTTGCACGCCGCTTCAACGTGTGCAGCGATGTCGATCACATCGGTGTACTGCACCTTATCAATTTGTCCAACAACCATGCCGCGATGCAACCCGATGCGTAAGGAAAATGGCATGTCGAGCTTGTTGGTCTTTGAATTGAAGTCCTTGATCTTACGTTGAATATCTCTGGCACACTCCAATGCTTGGCGAGGATCATGGAAGGCCATAACGGCCCCGTCTCCCGCCGTACTTAGAATCTCACCCTGGTGCTCTTCAGCTTGTCGCTCCAGGAATTGCTGGTATGCACGAAACGACCACTCGGCAACAAAAGGGTCGGCTGTCGACTTCATCATCGAACTCTTCGCCGCGTCGACAACCAGTACGGTCATGTCTCTCGGGCCCGGATTCAGGCGCCGCTGCAGATCCATGTATTCGACTAATAGCGTTTCCGGGTCATTTAAGCGCATGAGATACTCGACATTCGCGCGATACTCTATCGCTGCACCGGCGCCAGCAACCAGGCCACCAATGAGCGCCCAAGCCAGATTGCCCAAAACAACATGGAGATCGAACCGGTGGACGCCAAAACCTCCAAATGGCAGCAACATCGCAACAAAGCTCGACAACGTGAAAATGACTGATGCCAAGATCGCCCTTGCAAACCGTCTTCCGAGAAAGGCGACTGCAAGCTGTAATGCTAAGCCAATGAATCCAAGAAACCCAACGCTAAATGCGTACTGGACCGATTCTTCAGCGAACTTGAAGCGATCCACAACCGCTCCAGCTACCAAGACAGTAATGGCGGTCAAGCCAAAGCCGAGCAATGCGCTCCATTCGTAAAGCTTTGCTTCTATTTCCTGTGCAATTGGATGGCTGTGCCAACTGTGGCGCTGGACAACTTCTTCGGGAGTTTCTTGTAGCCGCTCTTGGATATCGAAGAGCTGCTCCAAGAGTTCCTGCCTGTCCATTCGATTGCGGTCGGCCCGTTCCAAGCGCATTCGAAGGTAGCCACCAGCCATCGAGAAGATCATTCCGAAGGCCGAATAAAGCAAGGTGAGGAACCCAAAACCAACAAATGGCATGAGAAGGTCTTCCGCCGCAAAACCTTCCAAAGGCGATTGCACTAAGAGTGCCGCAAGAGCAACGGCGGTCGAAACCACGTAAAGAGCAATGCTGCCGCGAACGACCTTTCTGGCTTGGCCATGAATGAAATAGCAAATGGCTTGTAAAGCAAGCCCAACCAACAGCAGAATGGTAGGAACTGCAAGGCTCAGCGAGTACTGATATACGCCCTGCAGGTTTGTGATCGTGCCGGAATTGCGCAGGATAAAGTTGGCGACAATGAACGGAGCAAATGAGATCGGAACGACGACCGCAGGGTCACGCATGAATGCATTCCAAGCGTCGGAGACGAATTGAAGGCTCTGCTTCGGCTTGACGAATTGGCGGGGAGGCGGCAGCACCTCAGCGATGGGCGCAATGATCGACGCGCGACGAATCGACCTCTGGACTACCTCAAGGTCCACCCGAGCCTCTCTGGCGAGCATCTCAGGCTCTCCATAAATGGCTTGCGGATTCTGCCGAATGTACTCCGCTAGCTTAGCGGCGTCTTCGGTTCGGGTTGACTGAGTTGTCATGTTTATCTGGCAATAAGAGGATACGCTAAACGAGTATTCTAAGCGGCGAGAGTTGATCGGGTGGCGGCCTTTTGGTCATTTTGGCTGGAGGGAGGAAAGTCCGGACTTCGCAGAGCACAGCGCCCAGGGCAATCTGGGACGGGGTGACCCGATGGAAAGTGCAACAGAAAGCAAACCGCCCGCAAGGGTCAGGGTGAAACGGTGCGGTAAGAGCGCACCAGCGTCGAAGGTAACTTTGGCGGCTTGGCAAACCCCGCTGGAAGCAAGGCCAAATAGGGAGGCGTCGACGCTGCTCGCCGAGCCTCCGGGTAGGCCGCATCAGATAAATCGCCATACAAAGACAGAATCCGGCTTACAGATCAGCTCTCCCTTGTTAGTAAACTGTACAGGTGCCCGGCGTGATTAGCCTCGTTTATGACTCGCTTGAGGCATCCGACTTGGATTGGGTGCTACCCGACTTGCGAGAGAGGGGTATTTGTGCGACATTCTTTGTGGATGGCGAATCGCTCACCGCCGACATAACCCGCTGGAAGCATGCTGTTGCCGAAGGGAATGCCCTTGGTAATGGAGCAGCACTTTCCGTGAGCATGCTGAAAGACCGCATGTCGGGGTCGGCAATACAAGAGGAAGTCGATGACTTGCAAGAGTTGATCGCCCAATTGAGCAGCGATCCCCCTCATTGCTTTGCGATCTCCGATGCCAGCGGTCGGCTGGGTGGAATTGAGACGAAGCGAGGCGAACAGCTTGCTGTTGCCCAAGTTAAGAGCGCTGATGAGCTGGATCGCTTGAACGAGAGCAAGCCAATCGTCATTAGCCTTTATCGAGCCCACCCCCAACTGCATCAGCATGTCTTGGAGTGGTTATCCGACAGGCTGGATGACATCAGACTCGTTGCTGAAATCTAAGTACTTTTTGGGCCGGAACCGGCCATCCGCTGGTACAATTCTCAAAACCTCCTCCACGCGCGCTGTTGGGCGCGTCCTTTTGCCTGGGGGTTTCCAAGCAAGGGGCTAATGACAAAGTACATTTTTGTAACCGGCGGGGTGGTTAGCAGTATCGGCAAGGGCATCGCTACCGCCAGCATTGGCCGATTGCTCCGAAATCGCGGTTACACAGTCGCCCCGGTAAAGCTCGACCCCTACATTAACGTTGATGCGGGCACGATGAACCCATTCCAACATGGAGAAGTGTTCGTGACTGAGGATGGCGCGGAGACTGACCTCGACCTCGGCCATTACGAGCGGTTTATGGACGTGGCCTGCTCGAAAGGTAGCAGCGTCACGACCGGCAAGGTCTACAGAAATGTTATTGAGGCTGAGCGGAGAGGAGACTACTTGGGCGGCACGGTGCAAGTCATCCCTCATGTGACCCAAGAAATCAAGAGACTAATCGTCGACGCCGGCAAGCAGCAAGAGGCCAATGTCGTGATTGCCGAAGTTGGCGGGACGGTCGGTGACATTGAGAGCTTGCCGTTTCTTGAAGCGATTCGCCAGATGAAGAAAGAAGCAGGGGCAGAAAACGTACTCTACGTCCATGTTTCGTTTGTGCCGACCGTTGGTCCTTGGCATGAGGTCAAGACCAAGCCGACCCAACACAGCGTGATCAAGCTGCGCGAGATTGGTATCTCGCCCGACGTTTTGGTCTGCCGTAGCGAAGTCCCGCTCGGTGAAGATGTCAAAGAGAAGATCTCATTGTTCTGCGACGTGCCAGTAAACGCCGTGATCGAGAGTCTGAACGCCTCAACCATTTACGAGGTGCCTCTCAATTACGAAGATCTTGGTCTTGGGAAGTACATCAGCGAAAAGCTTGGGCTTGAGCAACGCGACGCCAACTTGGCTGAATGGGAAAAGATTGTCGACGTTCTCAAGCATCCACGCGAACGGTGCCGAATCGCAATTGTTGGCAAGTACACCGATAATGGCGACGCCTATAAGAGCATCGCGGAAGCGCTAGTCCATGCCGGTATTCCAAACAATGCCAAGGTCGACATCGAATGGATCGAAAGTGACACTCTCGAGAGCGGAATTCCTCCCCAGGAACTTCTCCAAGGTTGCGACGGCTTAATTGTTGCGCCCGGCTTTGGGAGCCGAGGCATTGAAGGGAAAGTTGAAGCCGTCAAGTGGGCTCGGGAGCAAGGGCTGCCATTCCTAGGGATCTGCTTAGGCATGCAGGTTTCGGTTATTGAGTTTGCTCGAAATGTATGCGGCCTTGAGGGCGCAAATAGTGAAGAGATGGAGCCGAAGGCGCCTTATCTAGTGGTCCACTTGCTGCCAGACCAGAAAGGCGTCACTGACAAGGGCGCGACAATGAGGCTCGGCTCTTATCCCTGCAACCTCGTGAATGGAACAATCTCGCAAAAGCTGTACGGAACGGCAAAGATCACAGAGCGACACCGCCACCGCTTCGAAGTCAATAACGATTTTCGAGAGCTTTTCACAGAGCACGGTATGGTGATTAGTGGAGTTTCACCAGACTATCGTTTGGTGGAGATGGTCGAGATTCCTTCGCATCCATTCTTCGTTGCGACACAAGCACACCCAGAGTTCAAGAGCCGGCCCAATCGCCCACATCCGCTGTTTGCCGGCTTGGTGAAGGCGGCACTGTCACGAGCCAAGAAGACCAATTCAGCAGCCGTTGAGGCCTAAGTCTTCTTAGCCCCGCGAAAGCTCGACATCCCGGGCCATCTGCGACTTAAGGTCATCGAGGTTCTCGAACTTGGACTGCTCACGAACGAACAGCTCGAAGCTCAGTTCAACCGGTGCGCCATAGATTTCGTCCCCTGGATAATCGAGGAGGAAGGCCTCGATTGTCTGCGGATTCTCACCGAAGGTCTCATTTCGCCCGACGCTGATTGCTGCACGAAATGTGCCTATTGGTGTGCGGCAAGAACCCGCATAGACTCCTTCGGCGGGAACGAGCCCTCTGGTGGAACGAGCAAGATTGAGCGTCGGATAGCCGATCTCTCGGCCGCGCTTGTGACCTGAAACGACCACTCCCGCAATGCTGAACGGTCGACCGAGAAACTCAGCCGCCTGTTCCACCTTGCCCTCGGCGACGGACTGCCGTATGAGCGAGCTACTCACTCTCTTGCCGTTGAGAAGGATTTTCGGAACGACCGCGGTTTCTATCCTTTCGGCCAGCCACTGAGGGGTGCCCTCGCGACCATGACCGAACGCAAAGTCATCGCCCATCACAATTTGGTTTGCCCGAAGGCATCCCTTAAGGATTTCATCAAGGAACCGCTGCGCCGAGACCTGGCTGAGAGCCCTGTCGAACGGCAATATCACGCAGACGGATGCGCCGGCTTGGCGCATGTTGATCACGTTCTGCTCGAGTGTCCCGATCTGTGGTGGCACTTTGGTTGGCGCAAGGATGGTGGCTGGGTGCCGATCGAATGTGACAATCACGGCCGGCTGCTCGCGCTTCTTGGCTTCGTCCGTCGTGCGACTGATCAGGGCACGATGCCCGAGGTGTACGCCGTCGAAAGTGCCGACCACTACCGTGGACGACTTCCATTCTGGGTGGATGTTCTCGATGCCGAAGTGAACGAGCAAGGTGGCTCCATTCTGGCACTTCTGACAAATTCCTCATTTCGTGATATGAATCACAGTACTGCCAAGATTGAAGCCATATCATTCTCTCAAGCCCCACGGGGCGGGAGAAAAACAAATGCTGAACAAAACACAGACAACTTTGATGGCAACTTTGACAATTCTTGCCGCTACAGCCACTTCTAACGCCGGCACGTTCACGATGATCAAGGAGATTGAAGACTCGGAAATTTGGGTTTACGAAGGCGAAGTGACCAAGGGTGATGCCAAGAAGCTCGAGTCTATCATCAAGCGCGACCCCCATATCATCATGGTCATCGACAGCCCTGGCGGAGACGCATTAGAAGGTTTCGCACTTGGCCGTACCACTAGCCGGTATCGAGACGAAATCACTCTCGTAGCCGAGTCTGCCTACAGTGCTGCAGGAATGTGGTGGCTGGCAGATGACGACGGAACGTTCTTGGATGATGAAAGTGAAGTCGGCTGGCACCTCTCTTATATGTATGGCAAACAAGTGCCTGAGCACACCGCCCAGGTCCTCGGCTACATGACCGGCAAGTACCTCGAAGACATGCTCGACGAAGAAATCGCGACCAACATGATGATCGCGATGGCCAACCTGCAGGAGAAAGAAGGCAAATTTGCCCTAATGACTCTTCGCAAGGACGGCAAGATTCGAACTCGCAGATAGGAGAACTGAAGCTGGGCCAAGGTTTGAACCTTGGCCCAGCACATTGTCGGCTTAGACGCCCAGACAAAACGGAGCAAGAAATGCAAAACAAACCTATTCTCATCGCACTTGCGATAGCCCTTACTTATCTAGCAAATGGCCGGGAGACCGGTGAACTCGTTGTCCGACCAAAGCGCAGCATCATTTGCGGCGTACCCATGCGTCAAGCAGCGGTTGCCGCTCTCGGCAACAATGTAAAGCAATCCGTCGGCGGCCTCGACTTAATTGTTGTTCGACCTCCTTCTAATCTCAGTTGGCAACAGTATCAAACACAACTAATGTCGTCGGGCCTATTCGATTTCGTCTTGCCCGACACATATGTTGCGCCGTGTGCTGTGATGAACGATGCCTTGGTCAGTAACCAATGGCATCTTAACGAGACCTCTGTAACTCGAGCGTGGGACTTTACCACTGGGGGAGGCAAAATCGTGGCCGTGGTCGATAGCGGAGTCGCCCTCAATCACCCGGACTTAGTCGACAACCTTGTCAGTGGATACAACACGATCTCAGGTCTCGCGCAGAGCGAAGGAGGGATTGTATCGGATGTTCATTCCGCGGGCCACGGAACACGGGTCGCAGGGATCATTGCTGCCAGGGGCGGCAATGGAATCGGCGTGACCGGTGTGGGCCCAAACCTGAGAGTGATGCCGATTAGGGTAACTGACCTAGCGACGGGACATACGACTCGGAGCGAGCTACTTGAAGGGGTGGCATGGGCCGCCGACCATGGTGCTGTCTCGATAAATGTCAGTTATTCGGGCGTCGAGTACGAGGATGTTGAGCTGGCCGGCGAATATGCGCGCCAGCAAGGCTCAATGTTAGTTTGGGCCGCAGGCAATAGCAATGCGCTTCTCTCAGACTTTGACCACGAGAATGTGACCATTGTCGGCGGCACCGACTCGTATCGCATGCCTTGGCGTGACTATCCACTGGGCACAAACTATGGGCGAGCGGTCGATGTTTACGCCCCTTGCACCCAGATCTTCACGACCTCAAAGAATGGAGGCTACGGTAACGCACCAGCAGGAACTAGCTTTGCTGCACCACAAGTGGCGGCGGCGTTGGCGTTGATGAGGGACAGGTTCCCCAACCTCAGTCCACAAGAATTGGAGACCCTAATGTTTCGCCGGTCTCTAGCGCTCTTTAGCTATTGGGGTGGACTTTCCGCAGGGCTAAGCCCTGAATTCGGATGGGGGCGTATCAACACGGGCGCAGCCGTTCAGAACTGGGGTCGTCAGTACTCTTTCACCGCATTGCCGCCGATGTACGGGCACTCAGAGATTGTGATCGCTGGGATCAATGACTATGGCGCGATGGTTGGTCGTGCCAAGAATGATCACACAGGCAAAACTGAGGTTTGGATCGCGAGTGGGCAGGACGTTACGTGGATTCCGCCCCCAACAGGCTACTTGAGACTGATTCCGCATCGATTGAACAACCGGGGATTCGTGGCTGCGCATGCCGAATCGTCATCCGGTCAGAAGCGGGGCGTGATGATCAGTACCTACCCGACAGGTTACGGAGACCTCTTCGCCTACCCTGTTTCAACCACCAACGCCTCAAGACCAGACTCAGCCGTGTACGATTTTGAGAACGCGGCGGTGGGCTGGGAGGGAAGTTCTGACGGAGCGTCCGGAGCCCAGAGCAGCACCACATGGTATCACCATGAATACCCCCTTCGTTCTGGGCCACTTGAGTGGCAAACTCAAGCCAATTCTGAGCTTCGAGGGATTAATCAGGCCGGGATTGCGGTTGGGAGATTCCAGGATTCGGAAGTTGGACAGGGGCTTGTGCTGGATGTCACGACCAATCAGTTCTTCTTCGTTGAACCCGCGACGGGCGCGGCCTGGCTTGAGCTTAACCGAATCAGAGAAAGTGGCTGGGTTTGTGGTACGGAAGGATCTCCATCGCGCACTCTACCAATTCGATTTCGGCTTTCTCCAACAGGACTTCAGCCACTACTCGTCGAGAGGTCGGAGGTGTATGAAGGGAGAAGCCTTGATGTCAACGCCGATGGTGATGTCGTGGGCGCCAGCGCAGGGCAAGCCTACGTTTTTTGGGGGATCTCCCATGGGCCACTCTCATCGCTTCTCTCTGGACCATTGCCAACTAATGTCTACAGCTTGAACGAGGCAACCGGCATTAACAACGTCGGTGATATTGTTGGAAACCTTACCTATACCAATGGCGAGCAAGGGGCATTTGTTGCTAGGAAGGCCGACCTCCCCATAGCAAAAATCTCCATTGGACAAACGGGAGATTCACCCGTCTACATTGGCTCAATCCCACCTTCGCTCAGTATCACGGTCACCGATGCCTTGGGCTTCAGGTACGGAAATCCAATCATCGTCAGATATGACGGCGCCCGTGCGATTGCGACCTTGCCCGTCATGACAGCCCCATACAGGCTCTACCTAAGATGCAATCGATTTGACATTGCCGGCTACGACGGGCCAACTTACCTGAACACCCTCTATCCACCCTTGAACGAGCCGCCTATGCCGCCCGATGCGCCCTTCTTGCCCAGGTGCGGAAGTGATGTCGAGGGGGCACCAGCTCTCAATATGTTCGCTGGCGACACGGATGACAACGGTGAAGTAGACGCTAGCGATCTTGACGTCGTTCTGGCCCACTTTGGATTGGTTGACCCAGAGCCAGGATTCAGGCGCTGGATCGACCTCGATGGATCAGGCGAAATTGACGCCTGTGACATTGATATCGTTGTTAGCAATTTCGGGCTGACGAAGGATCCTGAGCCACCCATGCAAAGTTGGGGAGGAAGCCAACCGTAGGCAATATCTGCACTCAAAGGAAAGTCCTCAAATTCTATCGAGGAGCCGGCTTGTGCCATGCTTCACCGGGTCGGTGACGGGCCAGCCGGTTTCCCTCTCAAGTTCTTCGACAGCCCTTTCAGCTGCCTCATCATCTAAGTGCCCACAATTTAGTGCAATCCCGACCGTGACCGGACGAGGGAATGTGCTTTGAGCTTCGGCGAGGTCTTCGTACATCTTCGCGAACCCGCGAAGTTCGGGAATCGCGACTTCCGGCATTTTCGCAAGTGCTATTTGGCCAGCGCGGTGGCAAAGAACCAGATGTGTCGGCACCGAACCGCGAATGAGGGGCAAAGTGGCGGTGCTGCTGGGATGAATGAGGGAGCCTTGGCCTTCGACCAAAATCAACTCAGCATCCGGATACCGGAGCATCTCTCGCTCAATCGCACCGCTGGCAAAGTCCACTCTCACCGCATCGAGGGGCACGCCGCTACCGGTAATCGTGATCCCTATCTGCCCCGTCGCTACGAACTCTGCTTTGATCCCACGCGAACGGGCCTCCTTCCACATCTCCAGGCTCGCCGTCATCTTGCCGATCGCCATGTCCGTGCCAATAAATAGCACGCGCTTTGCGGGCAGATTCCGAGCGCGGCCTTGGTTGTTCTCTAATCCGGCCGGCTCAATTCGAATATCCCACACCCGCTTGGGATCAGGATAGCGCGGGCCGAGGAGGTCATGAAGACCATTGACTAGCGTCATGCCAAGCTCCCAAGCGCGATCGATCGCCGGATACCAATCAGCAGGAATCTGTCCGCCGCTTGGTGCAATGCCTAGCAAGAAGACTTCCGCGCCAAGGTTTCGGGCTTCGTCAACCGTTGCCACAACTGGACAGGAGCGAGGGATGCCCGTGATGTCCTTCGCGTCCTGGCCCGCGTAGCTAGAGTCAATGACGCAGACGACCGGATTCTGCGAGTAGCGCAGCACGCCGAAACCCATCTTGCCCGAGATATCCGTAAGCGCGCCCTCCATGAAAAGGGCGAGGGGCTTGCCGTCAATTCTCATAATCGTTGCTGGCGTACCACGCGCCGTGTCCAGGCTTCTCTGGCGGAACAACGACCCCATTCACCATGGGTGCCCCTTCGCAGGGATCGGGTTTTAGATTGATTTGACTGTCAAGGTCGATATGATCGAAGAGTTCGCTGAGTGCCGCCCCCGCCGAAATCGCGCAGCTCGATTCGCCCATACAGCCAATCATGGTTTGCAGGCCGTGTGCCTTTGCCGTATGAATAATGCGAAGGGCTTCGGTGAGGCCACCGCACTTCATGAGCTTGAGATTGACACCGTCGACCTTGCCGGCCAGCTTGGGCACATCTGCAGAAGTGTGGCAAGATTCATCGGCGAACAAGGGCAACGGGCGGCCCTCATATAGATGTGGCAAATCTGCCTCGTAGCCTTTTGCCAAGGGCTGCTCGACATAATCGCAATCGTGCTCGGCGAGCCACTGCATCATCGTCTTTGCGTCATCGACCGACCAGCCACCATTGGCATCGACTCGGTACCGAATGCTAAAGGGTCTTGAGCACTCAACTGCGGCTAGGTAGTTCTCCTTGTCTGCCTCAATGCCGTTTGTCGAGCCAAGTTTGATCTTAAGGTACTTGCCTCCAGTCCGGCTCAGAATCTCGGGCACGCGCTCGCGGACCACTTCGGGCGGATTGATGCCGATCGTGACGCTCGTCGGCACGCTACGATTGCTGAGGCCGAACATCCGGTAAAGCGGCATTCCAAACTTCTTACCTAAAAGGTCCCACAGCGCCATGTCGAGGGCAGCCATCGCGCTCGGATTCACGTCCATTTCGCGCGCTTTGCGGTCGACCTCGATGATGCTCAGGCCCTCGATGCCGCTATCCACAAGCGCTTGTAACTGCGTCTGCGCGATGGGTGCGAGCGTGTCGTCGAAGCCGGTGCCCGGTGCGCATTCGCCGAGCCCGATATGCCCGGCCGCGTCCTCGACTTCGACAAACAAGTTGTCCGAGCCCGTGCTAATGCCTCGGCTGATCGCCAGCGGATAGAGCTTGGTCAGCCTTAGGGTCTTAAAGCGCACGAGCATAGAGCAATATTCTATCCGCTACTGCGGCTCGGACTGGCCCAGCAGCGACCAAAACCGTTTTTGATGAAGGTGAATCCTGGTACGACCGTCGCGAGTGAGGACTCTTGCCTCGTGCAACTCGCTCAGCATCCGGCTGAGGGTCTCTCGCTTCATGCTGAGATGGGGCGCCAATTGAGCGGCGTTGTAATGCAGGTCCACCACAACTACAGCATCATCGCTACCGGGGCGCTCTTTGGCGCACTGAGCAATGTAGTTGATCACTCGGGAGCGGGCATCACTGGGCTGGCTAAGCTTTTCATTCTGCTCACGGATGACACCAGCCATTGACCTTAACATACTCAGGGCCAGATTACTGTTGCGCCGAAGCCGTTCTTCGAAAACCTCTTGGCCAATTGCTAGAACGCGGCACGTCTCCTTCGCAACAGCTGCCGCCGACCGAGGCTTGCCATCAAACAGGCTTAGCTCGCCAATCACATCACCCGGGCCGCGGGTCGCAACAAGCCGAGAGTTTCCTTCGTACGTCGATTGAAGGATCTCAACGTAGCCATGCAAGATGACAAACATCGTCTGCCCTGGCTGGCCCTCCTCCATCAGGATATCGCCCTTGCGATAGGTCGCTCGGCGGCCCGAGTCGGCAAGTAGCCCAAGCTCTGCACTTGAAAGGCCGCCCAAGTAGGGCGAACCTCGAAGCAAGGCCACGATGTCGTGTTCGACGGCCACTACCCCTCCCGGCTCAGCTCGGCGATCTCCGCCGCGAACTTCTCTTTGATCACGCGGCGCTTCACCTTCAGGCTCGGCGTTAACTCGCCTCCTTCTACCGAAAGAACCGCATTGATCAGCTTGTAGCGTTTGAGCTTCTCGAAGTTCGCCAGAGTCGCGTTGATGCGATGGATTTCTTCCTTCAGAAGCTTCTTCACGGCATCATCTTCGATCGCCAAAGCCGGATCGGTCGGCGCATTCGGAAGCTTCCCTGCGATCGCCTGAAAGTCCGGAATCACCAGGCCGCAGACGTATTCCATGCCGTCGCCAAGCAGAACCGCTTCGGAGATATAGGGCGATTCTTTTAGCTTGTTCTCGATCGGCTGCGGGGCGACATTCTTGCCATTTCCAAGCACCAAAAGGTCCTTCTTGCGGTCGGTTATCACCCAGTGGCCGCTCGGCAATTGCTCGCCGATATCGCCCGTGTGGAACCAGCCGTCGCTGTCGATCGCCTCGGCGGTGGCCTCGGGCAGGTTGTAGTAGCCCTTCATCACCCATTTGCCGCGGATGAGGATTTCGCCGTCCTCAGCGGTCTTCATCTCCGCGCCGGGAAGGGGCATACCGACGGTCTTATAGCGATTGTCGTCGATCGGGTTGAAGCACATGCCGCTCGAGGTTTCGGTCAGGCCGTAGCCCTGCAAAACCAGCACATTGAACGCGCCAAAAAACTCGGCCACTTGGCTCGGCAGCGCCGCGCCGCCCGAGCAGAAGAACCGAAACCGGCCGCCCAGCCGCGCGCGCACCTTCTCGCCGACCAGCTTATCTGTCAAGCCATAAAAAGGCGCGAACTCGCCTTTGAAGCGTTTTGTCCCTTGCGCGATGGCCCAATGAAAGAGCTTTTGGCGCACGGGCGGCGTCTTGGTCACGCCGTCCAGAATTCGGCCCCGGAAGGCCTCCAAGAAGCGAGGCACTGCGCACATTACGGTCGGGCGAATGCGCAAAAAGTCGTTCGCCAAGGTCGCGTAAGACTGCATGTAGCCCACGGTCGCGCCGACGCAGGTCGGCAAAACGTGCCCATCGGTGCGCTCGTAAACGTGGCTCAGCGGCAGGAAGCTAAAGAACGTGTCCTCGTTCGTGATCTTGAAGCCCTTGATCACGTTTTGCACGCAGAACACGAAGTTGCTGTGCGTCAGCATCACGCCCTTCGGGTTGCCGGTCGTGCCGCTGGTGTAGATAATCGTCGCGAGATCATCCATGCTGATCTGCGCGATATCGGCCTCCACCTGATCTTTATCAAATGTCGCGTTGGCGGCGCGTTCGGCGATCTCGCTCAAAAGCAGCACTGGCACGCCTTGCAAGCCATCCAGCCGCTTGCGCAATTCCTCGACCCCGCACAGGGCGACTTTGGCCCCACTGTCCGTCGCGATGTACTGCGCTTGGTCGGGCGGCAGCGAGGGGTAAATCGGCACCGGACACACGCCCAGTGTTTGCGCGGCCCAGTCGGCCAGCGCCCACTCAAACGAGTTCTCGCCGAAGATGACCATGCGATCGCCTTTCTTCAGGCCAAGCTCGCGCAGGACGGTGGCATAGCGGCACGCCGTCTCCCAAAGCTCATTAAACGAAACCTCGCGGTGCCCCCCTTTGCCGGGCACGATGTGCGAAGTCTTCTCGCCCCAATGCGCGCATGAAAGGGCGAAGAGATGGCCGAGCGACTTTGCTTCGGCAAGGTAATGCATGCGGCTGGTTTTACCCTAGCCCCGGAGGATAGCCTTCAGGCTGTCCAGTGGCCCTCAGGCTTCGGCCTGAGCGGAGTTGAGGATTTCTATTCGAAGAATATGAAATCTTATTCGAGAGATCTCATCTTTATCATGAAAGATGGGAGATTCTTCATGAACATTGGGAGCTTTCGTTCGAACAATCTCCCATTTGTCGCTTGAAGCTTGTTCGATTGCTTTCTAACATTGGTAAGTGCTGACCATCGTCCATTAGAGCGGGGTTCGAACTAACTCGGCGCCGCACCAGGAGCATTTTTTGGGGTTACGGACGAGGGGCGCGCGTTTGCAATAGGGGCAGGCTTCGGTGGCGTGGCTCACTTTGCCATCCACCGTGCCGTCGCGGCCATCCACCACTTGGATCGCCGCGACCAGCTCAGCATCGGTGTAGCCGTGCTTGGTCTTGAGCAGATCCCAAAGGCCCGCACAGGCAAGTTCGAGGGCGTCGAGGCGTTCCGTGACTCCCGAAACGGCTTCTTGAGCAATGTTGCGGGTATCGGTGCGAGTTGGGCCAACTTGTTGCGGACGGAGGGCACCGGAAATCATGAAGCCAAGCATAACTTTTGGTACGCAGGCGGGATGATAAGAGATGCACCCCCTGGGGCGAACCTCACCCCTAACCCCTCTCCTCCGCCACCAAAATTCTTACTTTCCATCGATTGGCGGGCGCAGGAGAGGGGGACTTCAAATCGCCCCGGTTTGCTTGGCGTGCCAATACGCATTGACGAGTTCGGCGGCCAGAGTCTCCGGTTCAGCTTCGATATGCTTGATGCCCGCGTTGTTGAGCTCAGCCCGCGCTTCATCGCGTCGCATGCGATACCATTCGTAGGCTCCCGCCGAGTAAAGTTCGACCTGATTCGTAACGGGTTGCTTGCCCAACTCTCGCAAACGAGGGTCCATGACGCGGGCCAAGAACCAGAGGTGGCGTGAGCGCATCGGCTGAATGGCCCTGAGGAATGCCCTGGCCTCGCGCGGCTCATCCATATCAGTAAAGGCCACGACCAAGGCACGGCGCGTCCAGCGACTCGCGAAGGCATGCATCGCGGCGGCGTAGTTGGCCTCTACCGGTGTGGCGACGAGGTCGTGAATGCCGTCGAGCAGCATGTTGATGTGTGCGCGGCCACGACGAGGCGGAACGTACTTAAGAAGCCGCTCGGCAAACACGATGAGGCCGACTTGGTCGCCCGCGCGTTCGGCGGCATGCATGAGGAGAAGCGCCGTATCGAGGATGTGGTCGAGCTTGCGGCGGCCGGCTGCCTCACTGAGCATGTGGCGCGAGGCGTCAATAATGATGAATACGGCCTGGTTGCGTTCGACTTCGTAATCTCGAACCACGAGCTTGCCGCGGCGAGCCGTGGTCTTCCAATCGATTCGGCGAAAGTCGTCGTGGGCATATTCGCGCAGGCTCTCGAATTCGGTGCCTTGGCCCCGGTAGCGCGTGCGGCGAACCCCCATGAGGGCGAGCTTTCCGCGCTGATTCAGAAGGTCGAACTCTTGGATCGCTTTAATGTTTGGATAAACGCTGATCGATTGCTGAGTAGGAAGGCGGTGCTGAACTTCGCAGAGGCCGAGGGGAGCCATGAACCGGACCAATGTGCAGGGAAATACCTCTGCACCACGATCGCGGGGCTTCACCTGGTAGCGAAGGACCATTGTCTCACCTGAAGCGAGTTCGATTCCTGATTCCCTTTGAGTGCTGATGAAGTCAGGTGGGGACTCATCCAAAACTCTGCCCTTCATGGTCGTACTTCCCATGTTCTCAAGCACAAGTTCGATCACATTTCTGGCATTGACGCTCAGGACTTCATCGGTCATTCGCGAAGCGCGCAGATTCTTGGGATTTGGAGCCAGGAACCAGGTTCCTACTAGGAGCGCGAATACTGTGAAATTGTAAAGGAGGACGACGGGTTCGAAACCCGTAATGACGATCCCGGTAAGCGCAAGAGGAATCCCCAGCGCCACCAATAGCCAAAACCGCTTTGTGGGAACGATCACCCTGGCTGGATGTTACTCTCTCGGTCCTTATCGTAGAATAGGGGTGTGAAGGACATCGCCCCGGTTCTGACTCCCGAAAAGGTCGTGGTGACCTATCGAATCGCCGGGTTGAACACACGCTTTGCCGCTCAGATCCTCGACTGGGGCATCGTCTTCATGTCGCTTTACGTGTTGACCATTATCGTTGGCATCGCCTCCATCGCGATGCAGGAAGTGGCATGGGGTGCGTTCATGGTGTTTGCCGCGGTGTTCCCGTTCCTCTATTTCATCGCACTTGAAGGCCTCTGGAATGGCCAAACGCTCGGAAAGAAGGCCTTGCGGCTTCGCGTAGTCATGATTGATGGAACACCAGTGAGCTTCTTCGCATCACTGTTTCGGAATCTGCTTCGCCCCGCCGACATGATTCCCGGCGTTCCCTTTGTAGGCCTTGTCTCGATGTTCGCCACGCCACGCTTCCAACGTATTGGCGACTTGGCGGTAGGCACGATTGTCATTCACGAGCCAATGATTGGGATGCGATTCACACCGGCGCCATACAAGTACGGAATACACCCGCTTGAGCATCACATTGGCAGCCTTCGGCAAATGCAGATGAGCGATTATTTGGTCATGAAGCGGCTTTGTGACCGCTTTCCGTACCTCACTAAGGAAACACAGGCCCGTCTTACCACGGACATCTGGGCGCCATTTGCCGCAAAACACAAGATCGACGTGCCGGGGGTTCATCCGGTCTATCTGATGGAAGCGGTCGTGATGAAATATGGCCGCCAGCAGGAGCTCGTCTGATTGTTTGGCCAGCCTCTTGAAAACCCGTGGAATAGTCCTTGGGAAAGTGATGGGCTTCCTTGGGGATGGATTTGTGGAAACGCGATTGGCCCAGAAAACTCATCGCTCATCGGGGAGAAAATCCAGCTTTCCACTACGAGCTTTTTGAACCTGCTCGAGGCGGACTTTCCACTTTTCCATCGCCATCATCATCGTCATCATTTATTTATATATCGTGGTTCTTCTGAGGAGATGAGCGTTTGAGTTTGCAGCGCTTGTGGCTTTCGAACTACCGAAACTTTGAGGGTCAAGAGTGGTTGCCTTCGACGGGGGTGAACCTTGTTGTGGGGGCGAATGCGCAGGGGAAGACGAACCTTTTGGAGGCGGTGGCTTTGCTTTCGTCGGGCCGGATTCTTCGGAGTGTCAAGGATGATTCGGCGGCGATCCGACTAGGCGAGGACGCGGCTGAGGTCTTGGGAGAGATTCGTGGACCAGGGACTGAGCTAAAGGTTGTTCTGCGACGAGGTCAGAGGCGGCGGGCTTTCTTGAACAGCGTTGGCATGGCAAAGACCTCTGATCTTTTGGGTCGGTTGCCGACAGTGGTGTTTAGCAACTCGGACTTGGCGATCGTTCGCGAGGACGCCGGAGAACGTCGTCGATTTCTTGATCTTGAGTTGTCGCAGATGTATCCGGTTTATCTTCGGCACTTGTCTATGTACAAGCGAGCCCTGGAGCAGCGTAATGCTTTGTTGAAGCAGGTGAATCATCAGCGGGTCGAAGATGCCAGTTTTGAGATTTGGGAGGCGCAGCTTGGCGAACATGGTAAAGCGATGCGGGAGTACCGTCATCGGTTTTGTGGCGAGCTGTTAGTAAAGGCGAGCCGGATCCATGATGAATTGGGTTCCGAGGTCTTGGACTTGGCCTATGAAGAGGCAGACTTTGGCGACTTGACGGAGGCCTTGGCATCGGGTCGGGCGAGGGAGATTCACCGAGGAACGACGCAGGTGGGGCCGCACCGTGATGATTTATCGATCTCGGTGAATGGGAAGTTAGCGCGGAATTATGGGTCGCAGGGTCAGCAAAGAACGGCAGCGCTCTCGCTGAAATTGGCAACCATTGAACTGATTCAGGACACGCTTGGCGAACCGCCAGTGATCTTGCTCGACGATGTTCTTAGCGAGCTTGATATGCATCGCCGAGAGCACTTGTTGAGCTTCGTTTTGCACACCCAGACGCAGACCATTCTCACTTGTACCGAAGCAAACCAGGCGGGTTCGGAAGTGCAAAAAGATGCGACCATCTTTAGCGTTCGAGCGGGTAACGTGGAGCCAGCATGAGAATCATGGCGGACGTTCTGGGTGAGGCAATTGGCCGCAAGGAAGTCATGCGGGCTGCCCGAGCGCAGTTGCTGTTCTCGCGCTGGGGTGAGGCGGTTGGCGAGCATTTGGCCAAGAACACTAAACCCGACCGGTTTGAAAAGGGCACGCTTTGGTTTACGGCGTCCGGGAGCGCGTGGTCGCAGGAGACCATGCTGAACAAGGATGTCATTCTTGATCGCTTGAATGAGATGGCCGCTGAACAGCTGTTTCTTGATTTGAGAGCGTCTCGGGCGCTGCGCAAAGCTCGCGACTTATAGGTTCTTCTTATGAGAAAGGAGCTTGAAGGCCGGCCGCTAATCTGGCTGGCTTTGGCTTTTATGGGCGGTCTGGCGTCCCAGTTCTATCCGGTCTTTGCCTTTGTTGGATTGGGTTGTTTGGTGGTGGATCGGCGAGCTTCGTTTTGGGCATTGGGATTGGGGTTTGCGATCTTGGGCGTCGTCATGGCTCCGCGAGTGCCATCGTTGATCACCGAGCCTTCCGAGTTTAGTGGCGAAGTTGTTGTCGTTCATGCGCCAAGGCCCACGCAATCTGGAGAGCGCGCGGTTGTGGCGACCTCAGGGCAGAGGGTCGTGATGTATTACGATGCCGGGCAAGACGTTTCGTTTGGCGACACGCTGCTCGTTCAAGGGCGAGTGCGGCCATTGACGGAGAAGAGTCGCGAGTATTGGCGGCATCAGCAGGTTTCGGGGAGCCTGAACGTGCGAGGGACGATCACAAGGGTTTCGCGCGGGCCACCGTTCTTTGCTTGGGGACAAGGCATTCGGCTTGCGTTCGTTGATTACACTCGCGAGACCTTGGGTCAACGGGCGCGGGCGATTGTGCAGTCCGTTTGTTTCAATCACGATGTCGAGCTCTCGGACGAGGAGCGAGAAGCTCTTTCTCGGAGTGGCATCATTCACATCATCTCGACAAGCGGGATGCATGTGGTGCTGGTGGCAGGGTTCTTGTCGCTGCTTCTTTCTGCCTTGCCAATGCCGCGCTGGTGCCAGATGGGCATTCTGATGCTCCTGCTGCTCGTTTACGGTGCCGCTGCGAGCTTTCGGCCCCCAATGGTGCGCTCGATCTTTATGGCCGGGTTTTGGGCCTTTGCGTACCTTTTTAAGCGCGAAGCGGATGGACTATCAGCGACCGCCGCCAGCGCGATCATCACATTGCTCATCATGCCGCACGCGATTTTCGATGTTGGCTTCCTGTTATCGTTCGTGGCGATCACGTCGTTGGTCATGTTTGTGCCGGAAGCGGGGCGACATGTGAACACGGCCTTGGGTTGGATTGCTTTGCGGGCGAAGCAATCGGCATTGGCTTCGACGGTGGCGAGCTTGGCCGCGGCGCCGTTGCTCAGTTTGTCGTTTCGGCAGTTCTCGATTATTGGCGTCGTGACGAACTTGATCGTTGCACCACTAATTCCAGTGATCGTTTCGGTATCGATCCTGGCTTGGCTGGTTAAGGGTCCAGTTGGGGCATTTTGCATGCAGGTTGTCGTGGAGCCGCTGGCGCTGTTTTGCTCAGGCGTGGCAGGTTGGATTAGCAACCTGCCCTTCGCCGCCATTGAAACACCAGAAATTCCGCCCTGGTTCGTGATTGGGTTCTATGTGTTTGCGGCTATGCTTTGGAGGCCAAAGCCTCGTCCGACCTTTAGACGCCCAGTAACTGACGGCGCGCTTTGATCTTGTCGAGGCGGTCTTGGAGGTCGGCATGCAGGGCTTGTTCGCGCTCGACAATCTCTGGCTTTGCTCTTTCGACGAATTGTGGATTGCTGAGCCTGAGGTTGAGCTTGCTGAGCTCATCGGAAAGCTTTGCTTCATCACTTGTTAGCTTTGTAGCAATGCGATCGAGGTCTATCGCTCCTTCGATGGGTAGGTGGACGTCGATGCCGTCGACGGTTGTGCTGACCGTGCGGACACCTTCTGGCAGGGCAGTGCTGAGCTCAGTGATCCAAGCTTGGGTTCGCAGGATTTCTTCGCCCCCAGCGAGATCACCCACCACGTAGGCTTTGGCGAAGTCTTTCTTTGGGTCGAGCTCGAGGTCGGCTCTTAAGGCACGGGTTGCTCTGACGAGATTGAACCAGCGCTCTACCGTCTGCTCGGCCATGGGGCTGTTCCAATGTGAAGGAATCTCGGGCCAATCTGCAATCATCACAAACTCGGCTTTGTCAGCTAAGGGCAAGTTTTGATAAAGCTCTTCTGTGATGTGCGGCATGATGGGGTGCAGCATGGTGACAAATGCCTCCATAGCCTTAAGTAGCACCCATATTGGAGTTTGCTTGTGTGCAGGGTCAAGAAGGCGAGACTTGCACACTTCAAGATACCAGTCGCACATTTCTGACCAGAAAAACTGATACAGTGAATTGGCTGCCCGCTGGAAGTCGAAGGCCTCATACGCCTCACGAACTAGTCTTTCTGTGATAGATAGGCGACTAAGCAGCCACTTATCCACTATCTCCAGACTGGCTGTTTCGCTGACAGGGCCATCAACATTCATGAGAATGAAGCGCGCGGCGTTCCAAATTTTGTTACAGAAGTTTCGGGCGTCGTCAACCCGGCGCTCGCTGTAACGAATTTCTTGATTCGTGCCAGCTTGGCTGAGCAAGGTGTATCGAAGTGCATCTGCGCCAACGCGTTCGATGACCTCGGTTGGGTCGACGCCGGTGCCGAGCGACTTGCTCATGCGGCGACCATCCTCGGTCATCACGGTGGCGTGAATGCAAACATCTTGGAAGGGGATATCGCCGGCGAAGTCCATGCCCATCATGATCATGCGGGCGACCCAGAGATAGATGATGTTGCGGTCAGTAACGAGAACGTTGGTCGGATACCGGTCTTGTGCAAGTTTGTCGGGCCAACCTTGGGTGGCAAAGGGCCAGAGGCCGCTGCTAAACCAGGTGTCGAGTACATCCTCATCTTGCCGAACGATCTTGTCAGCACCGGCTTGCTGTTGTGCATCTTCTAGGCTCAAAGCTGCATAAGCTTTGCCATCTTCTGTGTAGTAAACGGGAATGCGATGTCCCCACCAGAGTTGGCGGCTGATGCACCAATCTCGGATGTTCTCCATCCAATCGAGGTACACCTTCGTGTAGCGTTCGGGCGTGAACTTGATCTTTCCAGCCTTGACGGCCTCGATGCCTGGTCCGGCGAGCTCAGTCTGCTTTACAAACCATTGCTCGCTGAGGAGGGGCTCTACGACCTCGCCGCTGCGCTCGCTTACGATGATCGGGATTTGGTGATCTTCAACTTTGACCAGGAATCCTTGATCTTCTAAGTCCGCGACGATAGCTTTGCGTGCTTCGTACCGGTCCATGCCTTGATACTTGCACTCAAGACTCACTTTGGCGCGATCGTCGAGCACGACGGGCATTTCGAGTTGATGCCGTGCCCCAACTTCGTAGTCATTCGGGTCGTGGGCCGGGGTGATTTTGACGGCGCCAGTTCCAAACTCGGGGTCAGGATAGGGATCTGCGAGCAGGGGAATCTCTCGACCGATAAGGGGAAGCCTCAACGTCTTGCCAATGAGGCCGTCGTAGCGCTTGTCGGAAGGGTTGACGGCAACCGCGACGTCGCCGAGCATGGTTTCGGGACGAGTGGTCGCAACAATGACCTCACCCGAACCATCAGTAAACGGATAACGCACGTGGTAGAGCTTGCCGTTGATGGTTTTGCGCTCGGTTTCGATATCGGAAACGCTGGTTTGCAGGACCGGATCCCAGTTCACGACGCGCTTACCGCGATAGATTAATCCGCGATTAAACCAGTCAATAAATACCTTGAGGACGGCGTTGGCGTAGTCTTCATCGAGCGTGAAGCGCGACTTAGACCAGTCGAAGGCGCAGCCCAATGAGCGGAACTGCTCAATGATGGTGTCCCCGCTCACCTTGCGCCACTCCCAGACCTTCTCGACAAACTTCTCACGCCCAAGTTCCGAGGGCTGGATGCCTTGCTGCTTGAGTTGCTTGCTGACGACGCTTTGCGTCGCAATGCCGGCGTGGTCTTGCCCCGGGATGATGAGCACATTGAATCCGCGGAGCCGCTTATACCTGCCAATAACATCCTGAATGGGGTAGCAAAGGCTGTGGCCCATGTGGAGAGAGCCGGTGATGTTGGGCGGGGGAATGGTGATCGTGTAGCGCGGGGCGCCTGATGCCAATGCTTGAAATAGCCCGGCGGATTCCCAGGCCTGATACCATTTAGCCTCGACTTGCGAGGCGTCGTACTTACTCGACAGTTCCATGTTGTTCCTTGCTTCCTGTTGCGAAGCAGGCTCAGTCTACCTGCGGGGTCATTGTTCCACGTGGAACACTAGGTCGGAGGGGCTTCCGCAAATAGATTACGAATGACTTCTTCCACCGAAACCTCTTCAATGGCGATGTCGGCAACCGGCAGGTTGGCCAGAACTGCGGCCGTCACCTTGGAAGTGTCGGCTCGCTTAACAGTAATAGCAACGCTTTCGTCCTCGCTCTCGTTGAGCTCGCCATACTTGCCGAGGTCGTCGGGAGAGACTTCTTCGGAGAATCTGAGGCGAAGGATGCGTTTATCGCTATAACGCTGCATGAGGGAGTCGAGTGTGCCGTCGAAAATAATCGTGCCGTGATCAATAACGATAACTCGTTCACAGAGCTCCTGGACATCCTGCATGTAGTGGCTCGTTAGAATCATGGTTGAGCCTTCGTCTCGATTGAGTTCTTTCAGGAAGTCCCGAATTTTCTTTTGGGAAACGAGGTCTAGCCCAATTGTCGGCTCATCAAGAAAAATTACTCTCGGGCCGTGCAGAAGGGCGGCGACTAGTTCGCATTTCATGCGTTCACCAAGAGATAGCTTGCGAACTTGAGTATTGACTTTGTCCGTGAGTTGGAGATCCGACAGAAGCCGCTCCATCCTTCGATCAAATGATTTGTGGTCGACGCCATAGATCTCGCGCAGTACAACAAAGGAGTCCCAAGCAGGCAAGTCCCACCAGAGCTGGTTCTTGTTGCCCATCACAAGAGCAATCTGCCGAAGGAGCTCAGGTCTGCGGTCGAACGGTTTGTAGCTGAGTACACGTGCTTCACCTGAAGTGGGATGAAGGATTCCCGTCAACATTTTCAACGTCGTGGTCTTTCCAGCTCCATTGGGTCCCAAGAAGCCCACCAATTCGCCTGGAGCGATGTCGAAAGATACTTTTTTGACCGCCTCCATGAGAGTCTTTTCACGGGAGACTAGGGCACGCAATGATCCGGCGATTCCTGGCTGCTTTTTTACCGAAGTGAATGTCTTAGACAACTCACGCACGGTAATGGCCGGATCACTCATGGCTTCAGAATACCTACCGGTAAAAGAGGATCAGCGCCGCAATAGGCAATGCGGGCAACAGAAGCGAATCGAGCCGGTCCAAGAGTCCGCCGTGTCCAGGCATTATCCAGCCGCTATCCTTTGCATCGAAGTAGCGCTTGACTGAGCTCTCAAAAAGGTCTCCATACTGCCCCAGAATGCCACCTACAAGCCCGATCAAGAGGCCCTGCCTCCAAGTGAGCCCGATGGCCGGCGCAAGTGCACAGGCGGCAAGGGTACAGCCAATCAGGTTAGCCGAGGCCCCTTCCCAAGTCTTATTGGGCGAAATGTCGGGCCAAAGGGGCCGCTTGCCCAAGTTCTTGCCAACGATGATGGCCAGAATGTCGCCTACCCAAATTGGTACAAGAGCCATCAGGAGGGGATTGGGCCACCAAGGTGTGTCAGGATGGGTCTTTGGAACCGAGTAGTGCAGGTACACCAGGCCCATTACCGGCGCCATGATCCAGACTAGCCCCGGCAGCAGGACGCGCTCCTTAACCCCTTTCCTCAGTTCGAAACCCATCCAGGCAACGGACGCACCTAGTAGGCCGCCGAGAGTCCAGATAATCTGGTCGCGATAGTCGTGGTAAAGATCGCGCAGGAACCATGCCGCAGTTGCGTACAGGAGGGCGCAGCAGGCAGGAACCCAATTTGGTCGTCCCTTAACGATTCGAACCAATTCGTCACATGCTAAAAAAATACACACAACGCTGACGATGTAAATCGGAACTGAGCTCTTGGCAAATACCAACGCAAGCACGACCGGGGCGGCGATCAGCGCAGTAATGATGCGTTGCTTCATGGCGGCAACGCTTAGTATGCCCGAATCAACTTCGCAACAAGGCAGCCATTTTTCGCTTGGCACGCTGCAGAGCATTGTCCACAGCCTTCTCAGTGCACTGAAGCACGGTTGCGATTTCGCGATATGAGTCGCCATTCATATAGCACTCGAGGGCACGGCCCTCAATGCCACTGAGCATGGCTCTGCGGGCAAAGTCGGAGGAGTCCACAACCTCGCAGAAGTCCTCGGCAAGGAAAAGCGGGTTGAGTGGGTACGAATTGTTCAGGGGCTCGTGCTTACGGCGGCTATAGGCCTTTACAGCCGTTAGAATCTGCCTTGTGACGCACAGCTCGGCGAATGAACGAAAACTGGGAAGACGCGTGATATCAAAGTCCTGAATGGCTTTGCAGAGCCCAATCATGCCTTCTTGAACGACGTCGGCACGTTCCGCACCGCAAACAAAGTAGGCACTTGCCTTAAGTTCGACCAGTGAGCGATAGCGAGTAACCAAGGTCTCGGCAGCCATGAAGTCGCCATGCCGGGCGAGGCCGACGATTTCCTCGTCGTGAAGGGCCGAATATCGCGGTTGGTCGTGAACGTTCATGTCGGAGGCTCGCCTCAAACCAAGTATAAGAGAAAACACCGGAACTGGTCCGGTGTTTCTTCTTGAACGAGGAGTATTTCCTAGTTCACAGTGATGACAGCGGAGCCCGTCGTGTAGGGCTTCTTAAGGCCATTAGTGTCGGAGATGGTGACGCTCACGCGATAGGTCCCTGGCTTTCTGAATCGATAGGCGATATTTTGGCCCTCGAAGCTAAATGTGGGCTCGTCTGCGCTTTGAATGCTCCAGGTGTACTTTAGAATGCTGGCGCCGGCTTGGCCGGAAGCGGTGAGGTTGACCGCGGTACCGCTCCCGATGTTCATATCTCCAACAAGGAGCTCACCATAGATAGGGGTTGCGTCGTTCAAGATTCGAATCTCGCCTACGTAGACAGAGCCAGGAGCATTTGCAGAGACGGCAACCGATTTAACCATTTGGTTAGTTGAAGCAAATCCTGCGATTGCCTTGAGTGGCACGCCCACTCGGATCCAGCCCTTGGCGTCCGCCGAGCTGGTGCTGAGGGGAAGATAGGCCTCACTCTTCTTCGAATCGGATGTGGTCAAGATCACGCGGATCTTGTCCAGCTTGACTGGGCCGGTGCCCGAAGTTGGGTCTCCGCCGCCGCTGACACCACCAGCGCGACCGACCGCTCCGCCGCCTCCGCCGCCTCCCGACATCGAACTGCTTCCGAGGTCGCCACCACCACCTGCACCACCGCCCATCGTCATCGAGGCATCGGCGATGCGAACGGTGAACATCAACAAATTATTCGAATCTTGAAAGGCGCCCGCTAGGTTCACCGGCGCCGCGTAGTTCATGATGCCACCCTGGAAGTAGTTGCGAGTCGAGACCCGGAGGCTGGAGGCACCCTCGTAGGCGGTTTCGTCGGTCTCGGCAATCGTGCCACTTCCCCAACCGACAAGCGAAATACCTTGGTCCTTTACGGTTCGGCTTGGCGAATAGAGGTTCGCCGGTGCCTGAGAAGAGGCGATCGCCGCCAAGGCGAGTACGGACAGGCTGAAAACTTTTTGCATTGCGTGCATTACACCCCTTCTTACGACTAAGTTGCAAATCGGATACGTTCGATACCTGTGGCAAGATGGGTCTTCGCATCTACCGTGATGACGACGCCATGGACGATCCCAGGCCCATTTGCGACTTCGAACCTTGCCGGCATGCCTGTTCGGAACTTCTTGACAACGATGTCGCGGTCCATACCGATGACGCCATTATGCGGGCCGCTCATGCCGACGTCGGTGATGTACGCGGTGCCTTCGGGGAGGATTTGCTCATCGGCGGTTTGAACGTGAGTATGGGTGCCGACGAGTGCAGTTGCCCGGCCATCCACGTGCCAGCCGAAGGCTATTTTCTCGCTGGTTGCCTCGCCGTGGAAGTCGATTAGGCAGGGCATTGCGCCGAGCATCATGTCGATCATCCGGAATGGATCGTCATGCTGATCCATAAAAACACGTCCACTCATGTTGATCACGGTAAGCGTGATGCCTTCCTTTTCGATCGTCATGATGCCGCGGCCGGGGGTGCCGGGGTTCATGTTGGCCGGGCGAACGATGCGATCGCTAGATTCAAGATAAGAGTAGATATCGCGCTTGTTGAGGGCGTGGTTGCCGAGGGTGATGCCGTCGGCGCCCCAAGCCAAGAGCTCGTCGGCGATCTTGGGCGTGATACCGTGGCCCGCGGCGGCGTTTTCGCCATTGATGATTGTGAATAGCGGCTTATGGGTCTCCTTCAGGCTCGGCAAGGCGTGCTGAACCGCCCGACGGCCAGGCTCGCCCATCACGTCGCCCAGAAAGAGGATTCGGTATTCGGTCATTGGTCGTAAACGCTTTCGATGGCTTGCTCGACCGTCTCGGGTTGGAAGCCTCGCGAACCAAGATACCGCGCCGCCTGCGCCATGTTCTTTCCGGCCTTGTGTTGGAGTTGGGCGATTTGCTTTGCACGGTTGAGTTCGTCGTCCTCCGGAAGGTAGACCGCGGCGAGGTGCTCGGCGTCGGCTTCCTCAACCCCCTTTCGTACCAAATCAGCCACGATTCTGAGGCGGCCATTGGCAGGAGATTCAGAGCTCTTACGCGCCCAGCGTTCGCTTACTCTCGCGTCATTCAGCAGGCCCAGCTCCTCTAAACGAACAAGCGCCTGGTCCGCTTCGGGTTCAGTGAACCCAAGGCGGAGCAGGCGCTCGCGGAGATTGATCGAGAGTTGGTCGGAGCGACCGAGAATCCGAAATGCTTCGGACAGCGGGTCGCTCCGTTGTTTCATTCGTCGTCGCCAGGCTCGACTTCGTCGTCCGGCATCTCGACCGCCGCTGTCACGCGCTCGCTGGCGAACATCGCGCGCACGGTCTTGTCGATCTCTTGGAAGACGGCGGGATTGGACTCAAGAAACGCCTTTGCATTGTCGCGGCCTTGGCCCAATCGCGTGTCGTTGTAGTTGTAGAACGTGCCGCTCTTAGTGACGACATTGCGCAGAACCGCGTTGTCGAGGAGGTCGCCGCTCTTGCTAATGCCCTTACCGAAGATCATGTCGAACTCGGCGTTCTTGAACGGAGGCGCGACCTTGTTCTTCACGATCTTCACCTTGGTTCGCGAGCCGATTTGGTCGGTGCCAATCTTTATCGCTTCGCCCTTTCGGACTTCGAGGCGAACGCTCGCCCAGAACTTCAGCGCGCGGCCGCCAGGGGTGGTTTCGGGGTTGCCGTACATCACACCGATCTTCTCGCGAAGCTGGTTGATGAAGATACAAATGGTTTTGGACTTGTTGACGCTGCCGCCGAGCTTTCGCAGAGCTTGGCTCATCATTCGGGCCTGCAGACCAACGTGCGAGTCGCCCATTTCGCCTTCGATTTCGGCCTTCGGCACGAGCGCGGCGACCGAGTCGAGCACGACCACGTCCACCGAACCAGAGCGCACGATCGCGTCCATGATCTCCAGCGCCTCTTCGCCATTGCTGGGTTGGCTCACATAAAGCTTTTCAACGTCCACGCCCAGGGTCCGTGCGTATTCGATGTCGAGCGCGTGCTCGGCGTCTACATAAAGCACGAGCCCACCCGACTTCTGCGCTTCGGCCACGATATGCAGCGCGATGGTGGTCTTACCGCTCGATTCGCCGCCGTAAATCTCGACAATCCGCCCCTTAGGCACGCCGCCAATGCCGAGCGCCATATCCAGGCTCATCGAACCTGTGGAGATCGCATCGATCTGCTCCCTCTCGCCCGCGCCGAGGCGTATCACCGCGCCCTTGCCAAAGGCCTTTTCAATCTGGCTCAACGCACCCGTAAGATTGCGCTCGCGGTCATCGATTGTCGGAAGTTTATCTGTAGGCATGTTTCAAAGCACTCGTCAAAAGTCTACACGTTTTTGAAATGCGATTGGGTGCAGAACGAAAAAATTATACAAAAAAGTGGTTGACGAATGAGCGAAGAGCTATGGCTGCACAAGGTCTTGCTTTACCTATGCAGCAGCGGACAAGCTACCCGAGATTGATGCGGTGTTAGACTCGGCTCCTTCAACCTTCGACCCACGACGAGCGATCACCCGGTAATTTAGGCCGTCCGACAGGGTCGCTCCGGAGTGAACGAATTTACACGACGTGATCGTCTCCAGCAGCCGCCACGGTCCGTTACCCTCTTGGGTGCCCACTTCGTGGCCGCGATAACTTTCTAAACTTGCGTGGCATGGATAATTGCGTCGCCCTTCATTAGTCGCGCCCTTCTAAGTACTTCGGACGCGATTATCCGTGAAAGTCGTAATCACGTTGCCCCGAATGATGTGTAAGATGATTAGAACGGTCGGAG
>JAEURP010000005.1 GCA_016788585.1 Chthonomonas sp.
CTCGCGCATCTGAGTGCGGCCGTACCCAATCGCCTCCGCAAGCTCTGCGCGCACCCACGTCGTCATATCAGGCTTAATTGCTTTTGCGACGTCGCCAGCGGTCGCCGGATAGCTAAGAGGTGCATCGAGCCCCCGATCCATCGCATGGGTCGCCGGAAACGGCTCATAAAAGCACATGCGAAGAAGGCAGCCATCGGCCGGCATCCCGCCGTATTCCAGCACGTCCTTTGGGTTACCGTAGCCGCCAGCAGTCAAAATGATCGGTAGGCCTGGGTAAACCTCGCGAATCGAGGCAACAAATTCGGCCTGTACCGCCTTTTTCGCCTCGATATCATAGGCTCCAAAACTCTCGAGGTCCGGCGCATAGGCAAAGTTAGGGTGGTAAACCAAGGTCCCTAACGCGGCCAGCACTTCATGGTGATACTCAATGAATTCCTGCGTGGCCTCGCCCCGATAAACGCGCTCATGATATTGGCGCCCTGCGTGGCAACCACCCGAGAAATAGAAGCTCGTCCTTGGCAAAGCCGAGAAGCGAAGCAGAATGTCTGCACAGGCCCCGATGCTCGCCAGCTTTGGGCCATCCTGCGTGTAACGGCCCATAATGCCGAGCTTTCGCAGGTTGTCGCCAAAGTAAGCCCTCTCGAGGCGGTCATCGTCATATTCTCCCGAGATCCGCGAGTGCGTCCAAGCACCCCAATTCACATTAATCCCCTCGTCAGTCACGCCGAACTGGCGCGAGTTTAGAAGGGCATGTTTCATGCGGCGACCGGCAAGAGTTGGAACCCAATGCCCACTTCATCGGCAAACTGCTTCATGGTTGGCACCTTGCAGAATCCAGCTTCTTTGAGTTGGAAGATAAGCGCCATTTGCGCGGTGAAGTCGGCTGTCAGTAGATCAACGTCGTCGGTAGTCGGCCCCGTCAGTATGTTGTGATACATGAGGATCGAGGAGCACCCTGCCGCCACAACGCCTCGGATTCTCGTTAGGTGCCCAGCCGCGTTCACGCCACCGCTGTGGGTTCGCACGTTGTGGCATGGCAAATGGTGCCCTGTGAGCAGGAGAGGCCCAAGGTTCGCGTCTGTCGTGCCCATCGAGACATCGAACAGAAGCTGAACCGCCGAGCGGTAGCCCGTCGCTGTTCCACGCGCCATGTTCCCGTAAGGGCTAACGAAGGTCGTCGGACGAACTCCCACATTGGCTTCGATCTCGTCAGAGCAATCGCCAATCTCCGTCAGCCAGTAAGCCTCACT
This sequence comes from Chthonomonas sp., assembly GCA_016788585.1. Taxonomy (GTDB): domain Bacteria; phylum Armatimonadota; class Fimbriimonadia; order Fimbriimonadales; family Fimbriimonadaceae; genus JAFLBD01. Next base: position 1,251 of record JAEURP010000005.1, read on the forward strand.
CTCGGCATAGTCCACTTGGCTATGCGTCTTTGTGTGGTTTGCGATTTCCCAGCCAGCAGCGTGGAGTTCAGCTACTTGCTCCCAGGTCATGTACCCAACGGTTCCGATTCTGGAACTGATGACGCCCAGCACTCCAACGAGGCCAAACGCCTGCATGATCGGGAACGCGACGGTGTAGACCGAAGCATAAGCATCATCAAACCGAAGCACTAAGCGCGACTCGGCTTGAATGTTGTCCACGAGCTGAGCGTAATAGATTCTGGTCGTGAGCCCAGCGCCGACACCTGAGATAACGGTTCGGAATCTGGTATGAGTATCCGTAGCCCATGCACTCGTCCCCGTCGTGCCTTCGCTGCCAATCGGGTGCCCGGTGATCGCCGTCCCAATCTCGCGGCCTGTTACGATGCAGTTCCAACCTAGATGAAGGTTTACCGAGCGCGACCACCAAGGAGCCGTGAACCCGCCGTCGTTGTCGAACCTGAGCGACATTGAGGGCGACATATAGGCCGTTGTGGTCGCCGACGATGTTCCCGCATAGCCCGCGTTGAACACCATAAGCGCGGTTCGCCCCGTCCTGGCAACTGACTTGATATTGACATCAACCGTAACGGACTGATTCTCGCCGCTCAGGACTTCGTAAGCTGTCGTCGCTCCGTCAGGGGTCGTCGTGTACTGGTTGGAACTCCCCGTGCCGAACTTCGAGAAGTCAGCCGCCGCCGATCTAAAGATGGGGCCGTTCGAGCCAGTGAAGTAGTTAATGACCGACGCGTCTGCTTTAAGTAGCGTGCCCATGGTCTTAAACAGGCTCGTAAACTACGGTCACGTCCTGCCCAGCCGTGAGGTTGATGTAGATGCCGTTCGAGCAAACGATGCCGTAGTTGTATTCGCCGGGGTTCGCACCTGCGATGGTTGCAATGATCGTCCCGCTCGCCGCTGTGTTGTCGTAAACGATGCAAGCGCCCGCCGTGCCCGTGTTGATAACAACGCGCCGGAGAGTACAGGGGCCAGAGTAGGCGATACCGTCCGCTGTTAGATTGGTGCCTAGCCCTCGCTCTTGGGTCAGGAGCCGCCCAGCAGTTGAATCGACGACGGAAGTGAGCACGTCCACCACATCCTGCGTAATCTCATTTGCTTCCGCTTGCGTATCGAGATTCCAGACCTTGAGATTCTCGACCTCGACCGCGCCCGAATCAGGAGTCGTTGAATAGAGTGCCGGGAACATCCCGTAAGGCGTCGTGAGCAATGCCTTGTAGGAGGATTGATAGAGTTCTGTGCGCTCGAGCAATCGAATCTCGCCAATACAGGCAACCCATGCGGCCCGCTCCGCCGCATCCATGTCGTTCAGCCCTGCAGCGTCCCATGCGTCAGTCCAATCGCTGCCAAACAGTTCGCGGTTATCCTCGATCCACAGGTCCTCAAGATTCATTGAGAACACGGCCCCAGCAGTAGCGCTATTAGCCATCGTGAACATGCGCCCGCCGGCGAGGTCATCTATTTCAAACTTGACCTCAGTGGTTTCCGCTCCAGAGACACGATCCCCAATAAAGTCATTGGGTAATTGCCCGATGTTCTCTTGCCGCTTCGCAAGGACCATATCGGCCATGGACATTGGTTGACGTGACATCAACCAAAAGAAAACCCCTAGCTAAAATCCACGCCGTTGATGCTCTCGAGCTTTATTCGGGTACCGCTCGACAAGTACCAAAGCAGCGTGCGCCACCGCCCATCACTGTGGAACCAAGAATGTCCGCCAATCTGGGCATCGTCAACACCGGAGGCAACGACGGTGAACTCCGAATGAAGCTCATTGCCTTGCGCATCGCGAATGACGCCCTTAAGCGCTCCGCCGTCAACATAGTAAACCTGCTCCTGGTTATCGCTTCCCGTAAATCCAATCACTCTCGTTCCGCTCCCGATGGTTTCTGGCCCATCAAAACTAACGCCCTCGCTCGCCGTCGTATACCGAAGGATCGAGCCCGAGTCCACCAAGTAAAGGCAAAGAATCGGCTCGCCTGATTTCTTCCACGCAACGACGACAATCTCAGCATCGATGCCCGTATCCTCAAAGGTGATCGTATCGAGCCCCGCATTGTCCGAAAACCCAAGCATCACGTCGGAATCGCGAATATAGGCAACGACATGGCGCGAATCAGGGTGCACGTCGTAAGAAATGCCCGCGCCCTCGACATTGATATCCTCGCGCCAACAAATCCGCATTTCGCCGCCGTCGAGGTGCGCCCCGGCAACATCGTTCGAAGATCCACCGGCCGGAATCCAGTCCACCGATTCCCCTTCAAATGGATAAGGCGCGCCAGTTCGGTATGTGCCTTGGCTGTCGGTTGTGCCGCTGCCGCGGTTGGGAGAGCTCGTCACCGTTGCCCCCTCGACCGGCTGCCCACTCGTATCGAAAACAATCCCCTCGACGCGGCCATGTCCGAACCAGCGGCAAGCAAGTGGCGTTGCCGTCTCGTATGAGGTCCCGCTGAAGCAATCCCCCGCGCCCGGGTAGGCGAGAACCACGTCCCAAAGCGCCTGCGCCCGAATCGTGCCACTGACTAGGCTCTGCGCATCAACCGCGCTCCAAGTGACGCCTGAGCCCGAATGCGCGGCAATATGGCCGGCGCCGCCGATGAAGAAGGCATTCAGCGCATCGGTATGGAAGGCATCCTGGTATTCGAACCCCTCGTCCTCGCCATAAATTATGTCGTAGCCGTTCATGTTCTCGAACAAACTGAACTCCTGTGCGATCGTGTAATGAACGTAGTAATCAGGGCCAGAAATCGGCGTGATGTGATACTGGTCGGGAAGGTCGACGCAGCGGCCATCACAGGAGACAAAGATATTGGTCCAGCCGGTCGTGTCGTCGCCGCCCGAAGTCCAAAGCGCCTGCTCATTCGAGAGATTCGCCACGAACGTCGCCCGGTTAAATTGCCGCCTAACCTGATCGATCGCGCGAATCTGAATGACCGAACTCGCTGGAATGTCCTTGACCTCAAGCGTCGTCAGTTCATTGACGCCCCAGGCCGGCGTGGTGCTGATCGGATACTCCGGCTCCGAACCAAACGTCACAGGCCAGCGCGTACTCTGCGTATCTGTCACCCAGGAATCCGAAGTCGCGCAACACGTATCGAGCCACCGGTCAACCCAAGCACCATCGGCGCCCGTTTCAAACTCCCAAGTGCGGCCGTCAATCTCAACGCTGAACGGCACATTCGCACTTCCGACCGATCGCACTTGCAGGCGAATCCATCGGTAAGATTCGCAGCTCACGCCAGGCGAAAAAGTCTTGGTTGCCGATCCTGCGCCGCCGCCCGAAACGGTGAACTGAACACCCGTCGCAAGCGAAGTATTAGCCCCCGCGCTCCAGCCGCTCGTGGACGTGCCGGTCATGGTGAACACCTGCTCATGATTGGACTCACCAGCCGCGTATGGCTTGCCGTGAATCCATGTGCGCCAATTGTCCGCGTTCTCACCCGCCGCCGTCAAAGAACTGCCGTCCACGTAAGCCCAGCAGGGCCAAACCGTATTTACTTCCTCATCCTCAGTAAGAAGTTCGGTGTTGAGAACCGCCGTGATCCATTCGCGCCTCTGCTCGACCTCTCGAGTTCCCGAGCCTGTTATCGCAACATTGGTCGCCACGCCCGTCGTCGTCACCGCATCCTGAAGGTCTGTGCAGACAAAAGTAAGTTCCTCGTCATGCTCCACGGCATACCGGAACGCCTTGAGGTTCCAGACATACTCCATTGGCTCCATGAAGGAGTGCGAACAGGTCACGAGATTATCAACCGAGGCCGGTGTATCGGGCACCGCCGCCATCGTCACAGCAGCGCCATTGTCAGTGGTCGCAATGTTTCCGCCTTCTTCGGCCTCCCACTCGTAGCCCATCGCGCGGCCATTCACCGAAATCACGACAGATGCCGATTCACTAGGCCCCGTGGTGCCAAAAGCCTGCCCCTGATAGCCCGCAAAGAGCGTGTGTCCGTGCTGTAGCTCCAGGGTCGTCGCGAACTCATGATTCACGCTGATCGACACCCCGCCGATGCTTCCGCTTAGCGTTCCAATCGAGCCCTCAAGAATAACCTCGTAAAACTCAATGCCATTCGCCGGCATCCCGCGAAAGAAGGCACTGCCGCCCCACTTCGGATATAGCACCCCAAGCCCATCAGCCTCGAATAAGCTGGAATCGATGAAGTCAGTTGGATCGAGCAGCCTAAACATTTCGACCGCCTCAACACTCGCGCTGAAGGTTCCCGCCACCGATGTCGAGCCACTGGTTGCGGTTAGTGCCCAATCATGAGGCAAAATCCCATTCACATGATCGCTGCCAAATGAGCCCCAGCCCGCCCGGTAGCTGATCTGATCCTCAAGCGTTCCAGTCCCATTACCAAAGTGCCCTTCAGGCACCCCGACCTCGATGTAAGGAAAGCCGGGGCTGATTGCAACACCCGCCGCCCATAAGTCAGCCCTGAGGCGGCAAGCATTCACCCAGCCAACAGGCGAAAGCCCCCCACCCTCAAACGCAAAACGCCCCGAGAAAGCCCCGGTGACGGTTATTGTGCGAGTTCGCCCAGTTGGGTACATCTACACCCGCCGCCCTTGCCTGACGCGCATGGCGTACACTCCTTTGAAATTCTGCAGTATCCGGGCTCGCTCTTTCGCAATCGCCGCCGCTTGCTTCAGGTTGGTTGCTCGAAGTGACCCTCGCCATGCCGTTGCTCCGCTGATGATTTCGCCAAAGTAGCTAGAGGGCCTCGACATCCACGGCCATTCGCCCTCGCAGTCGAAATCTGTCTCAAATCCAGAAATCCTCACCGTTACATCTTCGCCGTCGTAGACGTTCTTCAGGATCACCAGGTCAGGCTTCCAAATTGGTCGGCCAGTCGATGAAATCCGAATCATTTGCGGATTGTCGAAACTGCATAATCTGCGCTTGGGCGTCAACCGATCGGCCAACAATTCAACTGCAGTATCAGTATCGGACTGTGAGCACAGGATCGGGTCGCCAATCCCATATTTGAGCGGATAGCCTGCCCAGTTATCGGGCCTCTCGTCAGGGTCAAGCGTTGGATCCTGCGCGTCGTGATCGATGTACCTTGACTGGAATGGCTGGCCAGTCCTTGGGTGCATGCCTGTTGCATGGATTTCGTTCGCCTCGGCGGCTATTTGCCGCTCGTTATAGTTTTGCCATAGCCGATGAGCATAAAACTTCTCGGCATCACTTTCTGTTTCACCTTCGAATACAAGTTGCGCGATTGCCTCCTCAACGGTTCCCCAAAGCGTTACGACCGCAGTGTCAGGCATGTCCTCTGGCGGCAATACCAAGAGTTCCGTCCCGCCATCCGCCCAATCGGGCAAGATGTCAAAAAACCAATTGCCCGCCTTCATGTCGAAGAGGTCTTCAATCCAATCCGAACCGCGATCGCCAACCTCAGCCATAGTGGCCCACTCACCGCTCGACGGCGCGCCAAGGTCGCCCAAAACGATCCCCTCATCTGGGACGTTCAATTGACTATCTTGAAACCCGAGAGCCCCCTTTCCGAAGAACTTGATTGCAAGATCAAACGAGGAACCATCGAGCGGAACCGGCGAGGTGAGAACGTAGTCCTCAAGCAGCTTCCAATACGGAGCGACTTTGTAAGAGATGCCGTAGGCGGCCTCGTCTGGTGCTGATTCGACCTCAACGGGCAAAGTGAGCCCTTCGAAGAGCGTGAATCCCGCGAGCGACAAAGATACCGGGCGATTTGCATGGCCTATCGGGTCCACGACGCCGGCACTCACAAGCGCGGGCAACCCGACACAATGCAGCTCCATGTTGTGGGAATCAGGCGTTTCACCAATCCTTAAGCATCGATCAGTAGTGACATCCAGCAACTCGGCCTCTTGAACGTCCGAAGTCTCACCGCGAACAACATCAAAGCCAGCGATCCCAGCGTAAACAAACGGCGTATACTCCCCATCCCCTTCAAGGTCGAAGCGGCAAAAGCACTCATCCTTAACCCCATCGGCCTCAAATTCCTCGTCGAGGTCGTCTGTTTCGACCATCATGAGTTCAACGTCAGTGGTCCCGGCATAAGCCTCATGCCAATAAATATCAACCGGGTACAGATCGTCGGTGTCTTCAGGCGGCCTTGCGAAGTACGACCGCTCAGCAATAAGCATGCCGCTCTCTGGGAAGGTGAGCGGAGCAATCTGGAGTTTCATCGCGTGGCCGGTCGGCCTCGGGCACCGAAACCAGAACTTCGTGGCGCCCGTAATCGTTGGGTCAGCTTCGCCCGCCAGTTCGGGAAACTCAAACGTGAACCCCTTGCCCTGGTTCGGAATGAACATCAACTCCTGATGTCGACCAGGAAGAACGAGGAAACTCACCCACTTCTGCTGCGTGCTCTGATCGTCGGAAATACTCCCCCAGCCTAAGTACTCCCCGTCTTTGTAGATCGTCACGCGCCCCGAGCTGAAAACTTTGAAAGAGACGCCCGACGCAGGGCTGGCTGAGCTATTCCACCCACACTCAAGAACCGCGTTTTCTTCGCCTGTTGCGCTGTAATCGAAGTAGGCAACATAGAAGCCTCGGTTCTTGGCGTAAGCGGTCGTCGTGATCCCAGTCGAGTTAGCCGTTAGGTCGGCGGCATGAAGCCAAATATCGCCCGCAGCATTGGTCTCATCCTCCTTCCACTTTGCTGATTCCGAGAGCGTCCAATCGGACTTTGCCATCCGCGTGTAGTTACCCGTAAACGTGGAGTACCACTCTTCGGATTGCTGGTATGGCCCCAGGAAGGCGGTAAAAGTGGCGCGATCAACGGCGACTCCCGTCGATCGCGATAAATCCCAGCCCAAAACTTTGCCATTAACGCCTGGGTAAGCGCCTTGGCAAAAAACAATGTTGCGGTCTTTAATCGGGCGGGGCTGGGCGCAATCAATCTTGATAGAAATGGGGTCGTCCCATGCCATACAGGCAAAAGAAAACCCCTCGCCAGGTTCACCTATAGGGCCAAGCAAGAATCACAAGCGCCCCGAACAATACGGCAAGCATGAGGATTTGCTTCCAACCTAGGAGTTCGCTTTTCATTACTAGAGTCTAGGAAAATTGTTTACAATTGGCGATATGGCGAAATTTGACATGACGATAGATGACGAAATGTTCCCCATCTATTGCACTCGATGCCATAAAAACATCGCTCGAGCGGAGTCAGATTACTACAAAGGGCTATGCGAACTTTGCGATACTCAAGTTCGAGATGCTAACCAGAAGGCCGCTGTGCTGCAGCAGCAGATTCAGGCAGCCAAAGATGCGGATGCCCTCAAGCGCAATCGTGATCATGGGCTAAGGCAGCGTGGCTACATCCCTGCCAGCGGGGCTTGCCCGTACTGCAATGGCGGGCCACTTTACTTTCGCCAGGCCAAGGAGTCGCGAAGCGACGTGCGAAGTGTTGGCTGCCTTGGGTTTCTATGTTGCGCCTGGCCGCTAATTCTGCTCTGCCTCATCCCTGACCGCAAGGGTCAAAAGTTCTTTTTCTGCTCGAATTGCGGGAAGGAGTTTGCGGCTTAGCGCTGCGTGAGTCGCTTCATCGGCGCGGCAATATCGGCCGCTAGGGCTGCAATTTCTCTCGCGACTCTTCTGCTCTGTCTTTGCCCCCGCGTGATGTCGTGAGAGGTGAGTCCCTCCGCTCCGTACTCACCACGACTGCCAAGAATAATGCGTTCGAACTGAGGCAGAACCTTTGTGTTTTCCTCAATCTTCCTTAGTAGTGCTACAGCAGGATCTTGCTTCTTCGCGGATTCCTCCTTCTTTTGCGCCTCATCGGCTTTCAGTTTGTCGCGCTCCGCTTCTTCGGCCTTTTTCTCTGCAATCCGCTCTCTTACCGTTTTACGCTTGCCGTCTTTCCCGCGATACCCTTCCATTTCGGCAATTGTTGCATCTGCATTCTCCCCGCCTCCGCCCTTACCGATTCCGAACCACTCCCACCACTTCAAAGCGAGCGGGTCGATCCCTCTTGTCCACATATCACTCTGTTCCGGGTGCATGAATCGTTGCGCCCACTCAGCCATTGCAGCGAAGTTGTTGGCAATGTCCGGTGACGCCTTTGCCATGATCTCCATGGAGCTGGCGACGCCTTCAAGCCCTCCGGCAGCTTCCATGATTCGGCTCGTGGCTTCAGCCATCGAAGAGCCGAGTTCCTTTAGCGTCCCGTCCTCGGTGAGCCTTGCGATCTCGCTGCCAAAGTCATTGAGCATCGGCATCAACCCTTCATTAAGCCCCTCTCCTACAGATATGCTCGCAAACTTGAACGAGTCGCCTAGGTTATCGAGAACGTTTTGGAACCCGCCCGCCGCCCTTGGCAACTTGCGAAGCTGGTTCAACAGCCCAGCGAAAATCTCATCTGAAGAGAGCCCGAGCTTCTTGAGTGCCTCCGCGTCACCCACTCCAAACTCCTCTTTCAGCATCTTTCCGACTGGCAGCCCTGCCTCCATCAGTTGGCGCAGTTCGTCGCCTTGCAATTTGCCCTGAATCGCGATCTCCGTGAGCGCGTACATCATACGGTCAAACTTCTCAGTGCTCCCGCCGGCCATCGCGTTAGCGTTGCCTATCTCCCGAATCAGGGCCATAGACATGCTCGTTTCCACCCCACCGCGCCGTAACCCGCTGTAGCCTGTTACCGCCTCCTCAAAACCGATACCCGGAGCCTTCGCAATTTTCTTAAGTTCTTCGACCGAGCGTCGGGCGCGGTCGGCGCCACCTTCGATGGCATCAAGCCCTTTGATAATGGAGTCGAAGTGGGCCGAGTCCCTCATCGCATTGGCGCTTAAAGCAACCACGGCCGCCCCGAGCGCCCCTGCGGCCACAGCCATGCTTCGCGTGAGACCGCCGATTAACTGCGTCTTGTTGAGTTTGTCTAGTTTTTCGCCAATCCCAGCCGTTGCCGCCTTAATGCGCTCCGACTCGCGGACGTAGTTGCCCGATAGCTTAAACTCAGTCTCTAGGACATCAACAACGCTCATAGTGCCTTCCTAAATGCGCCTACCGCTCCGAGAATCGCCTTCTCCTCGTACTCGATCTCTCCGAGCGCCACTAATTCCCAAAATAGTTCCTCCTGCGACTCGCAGTGCTCTTTTACGAGTCGCTCGGGACATCCGAGGTCGCGGAGTGCTCCGACGATGAATCTTCGTCTGCCAACGAGTTTTTTTTTGCGCGCTCAACTGCCACCTCGACCATCTTGGAAATAACCGTGCGCTGGCCCTGCTGATACGCGCCCCACAGATGATCAAAGAAGTGTCGATTAGCGCATAGCCGAACCATGCCCAGGAAAGGAATAGGGTCGTCGCTGGGAGCAAGGGCGACAGTCAAAAGAGCGATCTGGAACGCATCGTCACGAGTCGCGGGGAGTTTCTCCTTAATGGGCCCGTGCATCTGGCATTCAGCCGCTTTCGGATCACCGTAAAGCAAGCATGCGTTACTCAACTTCCTAGCGCTCTTCCTTGCTTCGTCCGCCTCTGCCGCCGTCTTGAATGACTTGAACGTTAGAACGATCTCGCCAGATTCAAGACGAGGGGCAGGCACCGACACGTCAAAAGTGTCCTCAACAACCTCGTACTCATCAAGCAGGGATTGAAAGACACTCATTTACGCGCCGTCATCCTCGATAACGTTCATCGAGGCCGATGGAAACCCGCCGACAGATGTCTTCTTGATCTCGGCAACGCGGGCCTTAGCTTCGGCCTCCTTTGCCAACTCTTCTTCAGTTGGCTCGGGCACGGCGAGGGCCTCACCCTTATCCTTGAGCCCTTCCTTGAGCAATTCTTTGGTCTTCTTTCCTGTTTGGTCTTGCATGGTATTAACTTCCTGGCGTATAAGTTGGCTTCGCGCATGCTGCGAGCTTGCCGACCGCCTTTTGCACTTGCCCTTCTGCAACTGTGATCGTGAGCTCCGTCACCGCCGCCTCAACAAATTCGTAGGCGCCGCCGCCAACATCCTCCACTGCGAGGGTAAGAAGGGAATCCGAACCCGTGCCGGTCAAGATGTTCGCGAAGATCCCGGTGGTGACATTGGTTGGAGCGCCTCGCCCGACAAATCCAAGTGAGAACCGCTGCAAGTCACCGGGCACGGCAGTCCAAGATGCAGTTCGAAGCATCGACGCAAGGTTCATCGAGAAAGCGCCTGTCGCGATAGTGAGGGCAAGCTGCTGATCAGCGGCCGTATTCGAGAGAACAGCCGTCAGCGCAGGGATGCTCGTATTAGCCAGCGGAACCAAGAAGTTGCCAGAGACCTCGATCGAGCAGCCGCCAACATAATTGGCATACTCATCGCGAGAGCGCCCGCCCGAACCATCCACAACCGGGGAACGATAGGCAATGCTGAAGTCCTTCCAGTCGTCTACCAAATCCATCGCGCCCGCCGTCCAGGTCGCAACATTAACCGCCGAAGCAATCACCGTAGTAGTGGCCGACGAGTTAAGCTCAATCTCGAAGTCAAACATCGAACTGCGCTTGCCGAAGATGTTGTTCTGGTACCGATCCGAACCGCTGCGCGCATCAGCGGCCGCGATCTCGTGGTTTACCCCTAAGTTAAGCCACTTGGCGAGATAAGAAGTGCCATCGAGGCTAAAGGTCGTGATATGCAGACAAGACTGCTTTGCGCTCATGCAGAAAAGAAAACCCCTACGATCTCCCCGCCTGCTTCAAACCCTGCCGAATACCCTTGAGCCTGGCGCGCCATCGCCTCTCAATCTCGCCCATCTGCCCGCCCTGCTTGCGCCCACCCATCACGCCGCGGCGAATCATGCGCTTTGTCCCAAAGGGCGAGAACTGAAAAGCCGCATGCCGCGCGGTCGATCCCAGCCGGTAGCGATTGCCGGCGACGTTCCGCAAATAGATTCCGCGCCGAAGCTGGCCCGTTTGGGCATTAATCGGCATTCCCGGCCGCCTCGTCCTTCGAAGCCCGCGCCCATAAGGATGCCCCTCTTTGCGAAGCGTGGCCGTACTGGCCGTGCCGCTCGTGAGTTCGATGAGGTCTTGCCGCGACTGCAACACGCTTGCCTGATACTTCTGATGCAAAGTCCCGCGCATCTTCGCGAACCGCCGCGTCTGGCTGTTGCGAAGTGAGGCAACGGACGTGTGCTTTTTAACCACGGGCTCGCTGAATGAACACTCTTATGCCCCAGCGAATGTGAAGTTGCAGATTTGCCTCGCCCTCGATGATGCCCGTAAGCTCGCCAAGCTCGAAACGAGTGAACACAGGCAGCATTCCAACGCCGCCATAGGTTGCGCCGGCCTCTACGAGTGCGCAAAGGCTATCTGCGAACCCAAGAGCCTTGTCTTCCACAATCTCATTGCTTGCCGGATAGGTCAGAAACGCCTCGCCCGCAATGTCGACCGTCACGCCAGGGCGATTACCACTGGCCACTGGGTGATCAAGGTCGCTATCGAGGGATTCGCAAGAGAGAACCGCGTGATTCCCCGTGATTTCCATACCCGGCGAACCAAAGTGAACAGCGGTCGACGCGAGCCCGAGCGCCGTCGCCACGTCTGCCGCATGCTGGTTCCTAACCGCCTTATATCCGTCTGAAAATGCCACGGTTATTTGTCCTCCGAAATGATCACCGAGCAATGAGACGCCGGCACAATAATCCCGTCAAATGTCTCGGAAGGGCCAATCACGTAGAACGTCCGGGATCCAAAAGAGACCTTTGCATTCACCACATAAAGCGCGGCGCCATCAGGATCGTCAAGAAGCAAGTGCGGACGGTTCACCTGAACGCCCTCCGCGTTGAACACGGTGCCGAACTTCATCGGCGTAATCTGCACGCTTCGCGCCGTACCATTGCCGGACCAACTGGCCGCTCCGGGCCTTCCCGCAACCGAGCCCTGCGCCGGAGCTCGAACCGTAACACTGTGAGGCTTGAACGGCAGTCCCATCCTAGAGCGTTGCCCTCATGTACTTCGACAGCACAGCCTTCCAGCGGGCCTCGATTTCACCGCAGCGCCCACCGTAGCCGCCCGAACTCGATCCTTCGCTATATTCGATGGTCACCGGTCCCTGCTTAATCATGCTGATTGAGGTGCCGCCCGTCGCATTTTCCGCCACCACTAGGCTCGATAGCGATGCCTTTTCCAGCACCGCGCGGTAAACATCGGCCGGAATCGTAGCCGCAAAGCCACGCTTTCCCACAATCCGCAAGCTAAATGGGGAAAACCTGCGCGGCTGGAATAGCGTCACGCCCTCGATCGGAGTCTCGCCCGCCACCGGCGCATGAACGTAATCAGTGCCGTACTCGAGCAATGTGCCGTTGTCATCCTCAGTCGCATCAACATAGAACTCCGTTACGCTCGCATAGCCGGTAGGGAATTGGATCTGCGTCCCTGAAGGCATCCAATTCGAAAAGCGCTCGTCGTTGTCGGTATCTTCCGCCAGAAATGGCTTATAGCCCGTCACGCGCTCGAGTTCCGCAATAGCGCTCTCAATCTCGGCGTCGAGGTCAATGTAATCGGGCACCGTCACGGTACCAAGGGCCGCCTCTACCGCGTCCGCATCCGGCCAAGCTCCATAGCCCATCACAAAAGAGAAAACCCCGCCACGATTGACGGGGTCGATGATGATCCATCACATAGGGGCTTTCGCGCCTTTCTTGGGTACCTCCTGATAAAAGAGAAAACCCCGGCGAACCGGGGTCTCTCCGTCATGCTTACTCTAACTTCCGCAGATTTAAGCTTTCTTCTTGGCCTCAGCCGCCGCTTTCTTCTCAGCCGCCGCTTTTGCCTTGGCCTCCTTTTCGGCCTTCTTGGCTTCAGC
>JAEURP010000010.1 GCA_016788585.1 Chthonomonas sp.
ACGCGGCGTCGCTGCATCAGGGTTTCCCCCATTGTGCAAGATTCCCAACTGCTGCCACCCGTAGGTGTGTGGGCCGTGTCTCAGTCCCACTCGGGGGGATCATCCTCTCAGACCCCCTACACGTCGTAGCCTTGGTAGGCCATTACCCCACCAACTAGCTGATGTGTCATAAGCCGCTCTCGAAGCGAAAGACCATTTAATGAGCAGAAGATGCCTCCCACTCACCACATCCGGTATTACTCGCAGTTTCCCGCGGCTATCCCGATCTTCGAGGCAAGTTACTTATGTATTACTCCGCCGTTCGCCACTAGACCCGAAGGTCCCGTTCGACTTGCATGTTTTAGGCACGCCGCCAGCGTTCGTCCTGAGCCATGATCAAACTCTCCGAAGAAAAGTTTGTTTGCCGTTCCACTAAGGGAACGTCATGTTTCGTTTTGTTTGTTTTGTTTTTTGTTCCTAACTTGGTCCGAAGACCGAATTGGACAAGGACGACTTGATTTATGTATTCATCAAGCCGCTGAGCTTAATAATCGCACTATCACTATTGAGCTTTCAAGGTGCTTCCCGGACACTAGGTCAGGGGCAAGAGAAATTGTAGACCAGTGGCCCCGCGAAGTCAAGGGCGTCTGGGCACTTTTTTTGAAAATCGTGCATCCCTAGGTTCAAATGGTTCGTCCTGAATTTTTGCGTCTCTCAGGTTTCACTTGAAACATCGCGGATCATCGGCGCTCCATGCAACGCTACAAGCTACATTTTTGGGAATGGGTAGCCGCGCCGCCTAGTGACGATCCTGCTCTCAACAGAGCGCGGCGCGAGGCGATCACCTCTTAAGCAGCGCGAGTCGAACCGAAGTCCAGTGATCAAATGAAAGGCGGAAGCTACGCTCCAATCCTAGTCCGGAATGTCGCTCGGATCGATGTCGGCGGCGGCGATGTTCTCGTCTTTGATCTGGTCGTAGATCTCTTTACGGTGGACCCCGACGGTTTTGGGGGCGCGGATGCCAATGCGGACTTGTTCGCCTCGCACCTCTAAGACGACAATCTCAACATCATCACCAACGATGATGCTTTGATTGACTTTTCGTGTCAGAACCAGCATTTGGATCGCCCTCCTTGGCCTTCCCTTAGGTTAAGCGGCTTTTGCCTCCGGGGGAATGGCGGGGTACTTGAGCGGCCATTTCGGGTCGTCGAGCACTAGCTGCCTCGCCTGGTTATTCGCGACGTTGATAACGATCGGCCCAGCCAGGTTTAGCGTCATTCCTTCGGGATTTCCCCTTGGTATGGTAACGATAGTATAGACCAGCGAAGTTGCGGGGTCTGTCAAGCCGATCGAATCGAGCTGGCTAGGGTGGACTTGCAACGCATAGTCAGGTACGAAATGGTTGGGTTCGACAACGAGAAAGGCGATCTCCGGCATGTTGAGGCTTTGCAGCCAGCGGAACGGCGAGCCTTCTTTGTGCTGCAGAATCAGGAACTGGTTGCAGTCGGGGAAGCCGAGCACACCATCGGAGATCGTGACGACATCGAGTTGTTCAAACTCGATGGTGCCAAAGCGGGGCGAAGTTAGGGTTTGTGTCGTGGTCATCGGAGGTAGTCCATCAAACTGAGGCTGAACCCATTCGCACTAACCGAGAGCGCCGCTTGATACGCAGTTTGCGCGCGACTTAGCTCTGATACTGCAAATGTGAAGTCCACTTCCTCTATTGCGCTGATCCCTTCCGTGAGTTCATCCATACGCCGCAGGTTCTGACTCTTTAGGTTCGTCACCTGCTGCATGGCAACCCCGACTTCCGAGCGGAGTTGGCTAAATCGTGCGGTTTGGGCTTGGAGCTCGCCCACGTTAGTACCGGAGATTACGCCAGGCTGGCCTCCGATGAGGTTGGTCTTAAGGCTCTCCAGAGCCTCATAGGCCTCGATAAAATCATTCCCGCCAGTCGTGTTGACCTTCATGGTCTGGCTGGGCGAAGTCTCGACGCGGATATCTCCATTGTCGCCGGTGTAGCTGAGGGTTGTCCCCGCTAATGCGTAGGGCGCCGCTGTGTTACTCATGCCAGCAAAGAGATACTGCCCCTCATTTCCCCGCGAATTCGCGAGATCGATATAGCGCTGCTGCATCTGGGAGACCTGGTCGGCAAGGGCGAGGCGAGCCGGCTGGTCAAGGGAACTGGTTGCTCCTTGCACCGAGATTTCATACGCCTTTCGCATGATTCCCTGGAGTTCGGTAAGGGCCACCTCGCTCTGCCCTAAATATCCCGTAGCGTGGCGAAGGTTATTGTCGTACTGTTGAATCGCTGACTTGATCGATTTTTGCCTAAGGAGCAAGGCGCTTTGATGGGCGTCATCGCTGAGCTTTTCAACACGCTTGCCAGACGCCAGTTGCATCTGCCATTTCGCCATCGTGGCGTAGTTGGCCTGAACGTTTCGCCTATTGTTCTCAAAGAGCTGTCCAGTCGTGATTCGCATAGAGCCTCAACCGGTCGAATTACCGGTTCATCATGTTGATAATATCTTCGGTTGTTTGGTCCAAGATCGTTAGCACCCTAGCGGCCGCCTGATAACTTCTTTGGTATCGCATAAGGTCCGACATCTCCTCATCCATATTGACGCCGCTAATGCTCTCAGACTGAGCGCTGATTTGGTTGAGAATCGAGTCAAAGGTCTCCATCTGGGCCTCCGCTTGGCTGATATCGTTGGCGACGCCACTGACGCTCGCGTTGTAATACTGGGCGAACGTGCGATCACCAAGGGCGGCGAGCTTCATGTCGCGAAGCTGGCTCATAGCCAGGGCCAGACCGCCGTCGCCGTCATAGCCGGTAGTCCCGGCAAAGATTTTGCTCGGGTCGCTCTTTATCGCCGCGTCCAGATCGAAGTTAATGGCACCAGTTTGCCCATCGTTGAAGAAAAACGAACCAATATTGCCCGCAGCATCTGTTCCCGTCTGATGAAGCGCATTGAATTGGGTCCTCATGTTGTTGGCGAGTGTGTCGAGCTCAGTTTGAGCTTGGGCCACTCGGTTCAAGGTTTGGAGTTGACCCATGAGAACGCCACCGCGCACCGGGTAGCTGGTCGAGCCGTCCGACACGGTCATAGTCGCGGCATCTATGCTGGTCGGGAAGGGGCGGAAGTGGTCATTGGTCACCAACGGGAAGTTGCTGGCGAATACGTTGATCGTTCCATCCGGTTGGGTGCTTGTGGTGACATTGGTCAAGGTACTGAGATCGCGAAGAAGCAAGTCTCGCTGGTCAAGCAAGTCATTGGGTGAGCCGCCACTGGCCGTTGCAGCGCGGATTTGGCCATTTAGAGTCGCAATCTGCTGTCCAATTTGGTTGATCTGGGTGAATGTCGATTGGATCTCTTCGGTTACCTGATCGCTCATGGCCCTCATTTCTGAATAGGCGGTTCGCACACGTTGGGCAAAGATGTTCGCAGCATTACGCACGGTGGTTCTCGCGGTGGGGTCATTCGGGTTCGAAGCGAGGCCGCTAAAGGCGTCGAACATCTTGTTCATCGCATCGGAGATTCCGGATTCTCCAGGTTCTCGATAGACCGACTCCAATTGGCTGATGCCCTGGTTGTACGTGCTGTAGCGCATCAGATTGCCATTGGCACTCTGGTAGCGCGATTCCAAAAACATTTCGCGGGATCGAGAAATGGACTCAATCTGAACGCCTGTACCGAGCGAGTACATCTGCCCCGCCCAAAGCGACATGGGCTCAAAGGCCGTTGTGTCGAGGCGTTGACGCGAGTATCCCCGGGTGTTTACATTGGCCAAGTTATGACCAGTCGTCTCCATTGCCCTTTGAAATGCCCGAAGCGCGGAACTCGCGATATTGATTCCGTGAAATGTTCCTGGCATCTTAGGCCACCTGGTTCACGAGGATTGGGCCTGCTTGGGCTGCGGCAAAGTCCCCCTCCTGTTCCTGAGCAGCCTTCGCGATTAGACACAGGCTGCCTCCGACATAGGAGAGTTCGTTTTCAATCAGCATTCGGTTGCGAGTGATCCGCTCTTGCAGATTCGCTCCGACCATGGCCAGTCGGTTTGCAAGGGCTTCGACCTGACGTGCTTCGGCTACTGGTAGCACTCCGACGATGCTTCGAAGAGTCGGCTTGGTGTCCCACTGTTCGGCCAGCAATTTCATCGTAGTCACGGCGTTTTGGTCAATCTCATTGAGTCGGGTCAGCATCGTTTCAAGTTCAGGTTGGATCTCCTCGATGCGTTCTGCGTCTCTGAGGGTGAGAGCGGCTTGCTGTTCGGCTAGCGAACGATTGAGTCGCTCGGCCGTACTGAGCCAATCCCACCAGATGCGTTGTAGTTCTCTTGTTTTCATGGTTGTTCTTTGGTCGGTTCGGACATGAGGCGAGCAGCCTCGCGCCGATATATTGATTCGGCCAGGTTGTCTTCGAGCATCTTGGCCATGCCCATTCCGCCGCTCTTTGCGGCGACTTCGGACATCGTATTTAGAAAGTTCTCTCGGGCGAAATCACCCATCGGGCCGCTTCCGCCAAAGCCCTTGGGCAGCATGATCTTCAAAATGTCTTTGACGAAGATGCCTTCGATTCTTTGGGTCGCTTCCTTTAGTCCCTTCAGTTCCTTTGCAGCCGCCTCACTAAGGTGCTTTTCGAAGAGTTCGAAGGGCTTGTCTCCCGGAATGGAGAGGAGCTTTTTCCCGTTGGCGTCGCCGATGGAGAGGGAGATTTGGGGGATCATTGGATCTTCAACCTCGCTTTCAATGAGCCTTGCTCCTTGAGGGCCTGTAGAATCGCAATCGCGTCTCGTGGACTGACCTTGAGTGCCTGAAACACACGGGCGAGGTCGGCGATCGTCGTTACTGGATTTAGTAAGCCGATCTGTGCCGTCTCTTCAACGGCGTCCACCTTATGATTGGTGACATCGCGAGTGCGACCATTTGAGAATGGGGCCGGCTGACTGACGTCATTGTATTCCTCGATGATGATCTGCAGTGAGCCCTGCGAAATCACCGCCGGTCCAAGCCGCACATTGGCTCCCATTGCAATGGTGCCGGTTCGTTCATTGATGATGACCATGGCCGGAATGTCGACCTTAACTTGGATCATCTCGATGACACTCATGGCCTGTACAGGGCTGTATCCTGACGGCAGATCGAGTTGTATTGTCCCGCCATCGATGCTCACCGGATTGAACTCAGGCTTCAGATCTCGAATCCGGTTCGCAATGCGGTTGGCGGTCGTGAGGTCACCTTCGTCTAGCTCGACGAACATCCGCCCTCCGTATACGACTTGATAGGGAATCACTCGCTCGACAATGGCCCCGCCAGGGACCCGGCCAACATTGACGTGGTTCTTCTGAATCTTGTTGCCGCCAGCCGAAACGTTAAAACCGCCAATGCTGACTGCGCCCTGGGCCACCGCGATCGCATTGTCTTTATCGCTGGCTCCATAAAGCGGAGCTTGCAATAGGTAGCCGCCTTGTAAGCTCTTGGCGTCGCCAATACTTTGGACCGTGATGTCGATCGAATTGCCTGGACTGGCGAAGGGCGGTAGTTCGGCTGTGATCGCCACGGTAGCGATGTTCTTTGAATCCATCGAACCTGGCTCGACCATCGTTCCAAAGTTCTTCATGGCGTTGGCCAGAAGGGTTTGGGTAAACGGGGTCTTGCGGGAATCGCCGGTGCCTTCGAGTCCAACAACAAGGCCGTAGCCCAGCAACTGGTTGCGGCGAACGCCTCGGAAACGTCCAATGTCCTTTATTCGAACATCGATGCCGTTGCGCTCGGTATCGAGCGCCTGTTGCTCGTTGGTGAACTTGACGGGAGTAGACGTGCCACCGCTAGCTGGGTCGGTTTGCGCGATCCCAAGCATGGCAAGGGCAAAAGCCAAAGGGGTGAGAGTTCGTTTCAACATATTAGAAAAGCCAGTCCATGAGCTGGGAGAGAAGACCTTGGCGCTGCTTGTTAGCGATTTGGCCCTTGCCTTCGACCCGGATTTCTGCCTGAGCGATGGACTCACTCAGGATGGTGTTGTCGGGTGCCACGTCATCGCGGCGTACCACACCGGTCAGCTTGAACAACTGAGTTTCGCGGTTGATGACAATCGAGCGCGTGCCCTGAATGATGAGGTTTCCACTTGGTGTGAGTGCGATCACCTCGGCCGTCAATCGAGCCTTTAGTGATCCATTCTGGTTCGTTTGCCCTGTGCCGCTATCGCTGTTCGAACCGCTGGCGGTCTTTTCACCGTTGAGGTCGAGGAACCCGAACAAGCCCTTAATAACTTGTTGGACGGCGCTGATGTTGCTCGTCTTACTTGCCGAAGTCGCAGCCGTGAAGCTGGCGACACTGCTCTCGGAAATGACAATTGTGAGCAAGTCGCCGACACGCCTCGCGGTGCGGTCGATGAGTGGATTCTTGCCATCCTCCCATGTCGAGCCGCTAACGCCTTGCGAGTTCTTATCGATGACGCCGTCCTGTGCGAAAGATAGGCTCGACAGTGCGAGCACGATTGGGTAGAGCTTTTTCATAGGTTTATCTCTAGAGTGCCTTGTTCGATGAGCGTGCCGATGAGCTTCTCGCCCTCGGCTGTCGTAACTTCGATCTGGTTCGGACCCCGAACGGCGGTGACCTTGGCGGTGAAGCTGACCTTGACGCCGCCGGACCGTGCGCGAACGGAGACCATTTCGCCAATTTTAGGAAGCGGTAGCGCACCGGAAATACCGAGTTGGACGGTGCGGCTAGTGGCTAACTGGCCATTAACGCTTACTTCGACCTTTACGCTGGCCTTGCTTTGAGTGACCGATTGGCTCACTGCGTTGAAAGTAACGTCGCCCAGCCCGACCACCAACGGTGGAAGAGGATTGAGATCGCTAATCTTTGCGTTAGCACCAACGGAGGAAACAATCGCCGCTCGGGCCGCCGCGACTAGTTGATCATGTTCGATCTTCTGGCTGGGTCGGCGAACCAGGGCATCTGGCGGAACCTCGATCGAGAATGAGCTCGGGTCAAAACCACTGACTCGCAGTCGAACCATGATGCGATCGCGATCGACACGTCGGTCGAATCCGATCGGAGGCGTGTCGCCAATAACGATCGTTCCAAGTTGTGCCTTGGTGCTTTCGGGAAGGCGGATGTCAGCAATATCAGACAGCGTAAAGGTCTTGGATTCGATGATGGACTCGGAGTGAACGACGATCTGGGCCGAAGATGACGTGACTGCCTGTACCGGCGGCTTCGCGGCTCCTTTCGTTCCTGTGATCCACCCAAAGCCACTTTGACCGGCCGAGCCAAGAGCAGGACGGGACGACGAGGTCAAGAAGCCATTGCTTTCCGTGAGGTTGGCCTCCACAGTGAACCTTGCCAAAACCAGCCGACCTGCATTGCGACCGGCAACCGTTACAGTGCCATCACGGGAAACCTCGAAAGAAGCACCTTCGGCGACTGGAATAGATGGCAATACAAAGGCATCGCGGCACGCCAATCGGCCACGAACCGAGGTGAGAACGGCGGAATTGGCATAGACCGTCCGCCCATCGCGGGTGAATCGAAGTAGGCCTTCACCTTCGACGCGCACCTGGACTGGTGATGCGGCTACCAACATGGAAACGAGAAAAGAGTTCATGAACTTAGCGCTTTAACTGATTGAGCACGCTCAACATGTCGTCGGCGGTTTGGATGGCCTTCGAGTTGATTTCATAGGCTCGTTGGGCCGTGATCATTCGGACCATTTCTTCGACGATAGAGACATTGCCTCCTTCGAGGTAGCCACCTTGAATCGTTCCAGCTCCATCCTCTGTGGGGTTAGCGAGCACTGCATCGCCGGACGAGCCCCCCGATTTGTATAGGTTCTGCCCCGCTCGGGTCAGACCGCTAACGTTTGGAAAGAGGGCAAGCTGAATCGTGCCGAGAAGACGAGGTTGGTCTTCGCCAGGCACGGACACTGAGACATTACCGGTGGGGGAGATATTGAAGGCAGTTGCGTTGGCAGGTACCGTGATCTGAGGCTGGATTTCGTAGCCATCGCTCGTCACAAGAGTGCCATCTGCTGTGCGCTTGAGCGAACCATCCCGCGTGTAGCCGGTGCTCCCGTCGCCAAGGGTAACCGGAATAAAGCCGTCGCCCGTGATCGCGATATCGAACGGATTTCCGGTCGAGAGCATCGCCCCCTGCGTAAAGTTGCTGGCGTTGGCGGCGAACATGGTTCCAAGGCCAACTTGCTTGCTCATGGGAGCACGGACGGTGCCGCTCTGCTCGGCGCCACTGGAAGTCAGCGACTGGTACATCAAGTCGTGAAACTCCGCACGCTGGGCTTTGAAAGCGGTGGTGTTGACATTCGCAAGGTTGTTTGCGATGACATCGAGGTTGGTTTGTTGGGCAACCATCCCGGTGCCGGCGGTGATAAGTGCGCGCATCATAGGCTTTAGTTAGGGTTTAGGGTCTTGATCAATTCGGAGGTTGTTTCGTCGTGGTTTTGCACCGACTTCTGAGCCATTTCAAAGAGGCGTTGGACCTGGACCATTTCGATCATCGTCGAGACAACATTAACGTTGGAGGATTCGAGGGCACCAGGGGTCAAAACAGAGTTCGCCTGTAGCGACACGCGTCCCCTCGCGGAAAATTGATTCTGCCCGACCTTAGTAAAAGTTCCGGTGAAGACGCCGACCTGACCTGCTGCCGTTCCATTGGCTTCGACAGTGCCATCAGCGGAGATCTTCACGCTTCCATCAGCGGAAACTCGGATCGGGCGAAGATTCTGATCGAGCACTCGGTGGCCGTCCTGGTTGACCAGCTCGCGATTTGAATTGAGGGTAAACGAGCCTGCGCGGGTGTACTTGGTACCCGTTGGAGTTTCGATAGCGAACATGCCAGTGGGTGTGTTGATGGCGACATCGAGACCATTTCCGGTGGCCATCGTGCTTCCGCGCTCGAAGGAAGTGGTGATCTTGCTCACGAGCGGACCGCTTTGTAGGTCACCGACGATCTTGCCGTTACCGCCATTGCTCCGTAGTTCGCGCAGGAGGCTCTCCTCAAACTCGACTTCGTCTCGCTTGTAGCCGGTAGCGCTGGCATTGGCAAGGTTATTCGCAACCGTATCGAGCCAAACCTGGCTTGAACTCATTGCGCTTGCCGCTGTGTAAAGACCGCGATTCATCCCAATGTGGGTATCGGCAAGTGCTTTAGCCAGGTAAAGGGTTCAAACCTTGCAATCTACTTTAGGTTTTGGGATTTCCAGTTCAAAACTATGGAATAAGCGGGCACCTAGTAATGATACTTGTTTGACCGATTGAAGAGGTTTCGCGCGAGGCGGGCAACAAAGTGCTCCCGAAGAAATTCTTGTCTTTTCTTTAACTACTTCGGGCTATCATTGAGGTTGCGGCCTAAGGGCCGCGTGGGTTCTGTACCGGATTTCAGGGGATTAGATGAAGAGTTCTTCAAGGTTGTGGATTCGCTCGATGCTGGGCGCGAGTGCTTTGGTGGGGGGAGCATCGATCGGCATGGGGCAGGCAGTCACCGTCGACGGTACGCGGGATTACCTTTACGGCACGCCAAGGGTTTGGCAGACACTTCAAACCGAATATGGCAACAACACCGTCACCGGTCAGGCGGCCGATGGCTCCGAACTCGTTGCAGCGTATTCCTACATCGGTGGCGGCAAGCTAAATCTGTTCTTTGCTGGCAATCTCCAAACGAACGGCAACAAGATCTTTGTCTTCCTTGACACGCAATCTGGCGTGGGCCAAAACAGGCTGCGCGGCGACAACAATGGGATATCCGCTCTCTTGCGTATGGGCGACAGCGGTGGCCCAAACGGATTTGTTTTTGAGTCTGGCTTTGATGCTGACCACGCATTTGTCTTTAACGCTGGCGATGGATCCAACGTCTTCGTCGACTACTCGACCTTGCCTTCCTCCTCCGGTGGTTCGCACACCTATTTGGGCAGTAGCGCTCTAGGGGCGGGATCGGGCACGCTTTCGGGGGGTACGAACCTGATGGGCGTTTTGTCGGTGCTTCGGAACGGAAATACGCTCGGCGTCGGGAGCGGTAATGCCGGCGGTCAGATTCCGCAGGTTGGAACGAGCGGTCTGGAGTTGTCCATTCCTCTGACGAGTCTAGGAACGGTTGATCAAAGCGTTAAGGTGGTGGCGTTTGTTGCCAATGGAAGTGGTGATCACCTCTCCAATCAGTTTTTGCCAGATTTGAGTTCGAGTCTAGCCACGACTTCGGCGATTAGTAACTTGGGCGAGCCTCGAGGTAAGAGTCTTTCGGCAACCGCTGGCACTCAATTCTTCTATGTGCAGCCACGGTCAAAAAATGTGCTCTTAGCCAATCGCATTACCACAACGTTTGCCGCGAGCAGCGTGGCCTTGGTGAGGGTTCGCCCGGGAATAGCGAGCCAAGATATTTCGGATATTGCGAATGTTGCGGTAAGCCTTCCCGGCAATACACCGGGCGCACAGATATCGATGTCGCCTACGAAGACATCCTCTGGCCATGTGGGCAAGTCCGTGGATGGAAGAAGTATCGCGATGGCGGGATTCAGCACGGCTGTTGGTGCCACCACTGGCACCGGTGCAAGCACCATTGCGTCGGTTTTCCAGGACCTTTCCGTAGGCTTTAGAAACAACACAGTAGCAGTTGACCCACGATCATCGGGAGTGTTTGATGCGAATTTCGCTTACATCGCGGGCGCAAGCAACTTGATTTTTGCGACGACGTCGAACACTTCGATCGCGACTCCAAATGCCCGCGTCGTCAACCTGTTTAACAACCGAGTCTATTACTCCACCGCCACAACCGTGGCGGCAATCTCATCTCTTGCCACATCGGCAAGCGCGGCGACGACCATCGTCTCTCCAAGCAGTGCCCATGACTTCGCATTTGATGACCCACGCACCCTATACGTTGCCGCTGAGACCGGAGCGACAACTGCAATTCAGCGATTTGTTTTCAATGGTACGACTTGGTCTGAGTCCGGTTCCATTCCTCGGACGGATACGCTGAATGCCAATATTCGCGGCTTGGTTCTGACGAAGGATTCTCTGGGCCGCAATGTATTCTTTGCTTTGACCGCCGAGACAAATCCAAGAGTGATTCAGTTCACCGAAGGCCAAGGCGATGCGGTTGCCCTGGCAAGCTCCTCCTCTACGTACGTCATGCGCGGCATGGACTGGACGCCCGAACTTTGGGCAACGCCGACGGCGACCAATGATGTTAACTCGACTAACTCGGCGACGCCAGTGACCGGAAACGTTCTGACGAACGATTCGGGTGAATCAAAGCAGAATGCGACAGTTGTCGGCTCAAGCGGTCCGGGGTCGTTTTCCCTCGCCGCAGATGGTAGCTACACCTACACGCCGAATGGAACACCGGGAACCGCGGTTCTAACCTATAAGTTCGACGACGGTGACCAGGATTCCAATACCGCGACTCTTACGGTCACAGTCACCCAAGCCAACCAGCCACCGGTCGCTGATAACGGCAGTTTCTCGACGAATGAGGATACGCTTGTAGCCACACCGGTCGTGGCGAACGATCCTAACCTGGACACGCTCTCGTATTCGATCGTCGATCACCCCGATCATGGAGCCATCACCGGTACCGGACCCAATTACGCGTACACGCCAGATGCCAATTATCATGGTCCAGATTCATTTACATTCAAGGCGAATGATGGGTCTGTAGATTCAAACGTTGCCTCGGTTGGCATTACGGTTCTTCCCGTTAACGATGCCCCAATCCTCGACGCGATCGGAAATCGAAGTGGTGACGAACTTACTCCGATCACATTCACAGCAGATGGGAGCGATGTTGATACCGCGGATACGCTGACCTATAGCCTCATTGGAGGGCCAGTTGGGGCTAGTATCAACTCGAGCAGCGGCGAGTTCACATGGACTCCAACTGAAGCTCAGGGGCCCGGATCGTATACCTTCACGGTGAAGGTCGCAGATGACGGTTCGCCGAGCTTAAGCGACGAAGAAGAAATCACCGTTACCGTCAATGAAGTCAATGCCGCGCCAGAATTGGCAGCAATTCCGAATCAAACCGTTACGGCTACGCAACTCCTCACATTCGCCTCTTCTGGAACGGATCCGAGTGATCTGCCAGCGAATTCGCTGACCTATTCCCTTATAGGAGCACCGGTGGGTGCGAGTATCGACCCAGGTACTGGTGCGTTCTCTTGGACACCACTCGCATTGCAAGTCGGAGTGCACAACTTTACGGTTCGGGTCACCGACGACGGAACGCCGAATCTTTTTGCGGACCAGCCAGTACAGGTCACGGTCCTTGCGAACAACACGCCGCCGGTCGCCGAAGATGCGGACTTCACAACGAACGAGGGTACTCCGGTAAGCACTCCTGTCGTTGCTACCGATGCGGACGACGACGAACTCACTTATTCAATCGTGTCACCTCCTTCGAATGGTGTGATCAGTGGAACCGCTCCGAACTGGACATACACGCCAAACGGCGTTTTCTCCGGTGCGGACTCGTTCACCTATAAGGCGAACGATGGCAATGCGGATTCCAACGTTGCGACGGTGGACATCACGGTCAACGATACGATCCCGATGGCGATTGATGTCAAGACTTCGCCGGCGCCGAACTACTACGGTTCTATGGTGAGCTACGAAGGGTGGGAAGCGCGGGCGATTGATCGCTGGATGAACGCCAATGGCGCACCTCAGCTTTCCAGAAGCACCGATCCGACGGCGTTTGAGACGCCGAGCGAGATTGTCTGGTGGGATACAACGGTTACGAACTTCCCATTCTGGCTGGGCGTACTCAACCCATCGGCTCCATTTGGTTCTGAACTGGGCCACCGACCGACCTTTACGACACGCGTCCTTGGTCAAGGTACGCGATTCAGCCTCGCTGGGCTTGAGTTCGATATCAACTCGAACGACCCGGCGTTGGATGGCGGCGATGTTGCCAACATGTACGGTTGGTCTGGCTGGTGGGATGGCACTGATCCGAGCGACCCTGGTCAGCAGTACTACAACCCATGGACGATCGGCCTGGACTACGGCGCTGACCGCACCCGCGGTACGTCGGACGACGTGGTTTATCAAGCGGGTGAAGTAGCCGAGCTATTCATTGACGAGTTGATCTATGTCGGCCTCGGCTATGGCTTTGAAGCGGTAACCAATGGCATGGTGACCGATCCTGCGGTTGCGCTCATGGAGACCCGTGCTTACCTCGAGCGAAAGATCGCGGCGACAGGCACTCAGGTGGACATTAGCATCACATTTAGGATGCGCGATGGCGGTCACACCAGTCCATTGCTCGCTCAGCGCACTCAGGTCTTGCCTTTGGTCAGCAACAATGTCGCACCGACGGCGTTTGGCTTGAACACGGCAGTCGACGAGAATTCGGCGAACAATCCGATCAGCGTGTCACCGGCGACCGACTCGAATTCGTTTGAAGTGCCGCTGGCTTACGAGGTGGTTTCGCCGCCAGCACATGGCACTTTGAGCGGAACGGGCCCGAACTGGACCTATACTCCGGCCCCGGGCAACGATACCGACGTTTCGTTTACCTATCGCGTCAAGGACGTGACGTTGACCTCGAACACAGCCACGGTCAATATCGTGGTCAACAACACGAATACGCCTCCTGTTGCGAACAACGCGAGTTTCTCGACCGACGAGAACACGCCTGTCGCGACAACAGTGACTGCGTCTGACGCCGAGACTGATCCGCTTGCGTACAGCATCGTGACGGCTCCGGCCAATGGTGTCATCAGCGGAACGGGTCCGAACTGGACCTACACTCCGAACAATCACTTCGCCGGTGCGGACTCGTTCACCTTCAAGGCGAACGATGGCTCGGATGATTCGAATGTCGCGACGGTTTCCATTACGGTTGCCGACACGATTGCGATGAACGTTCAGGTTGTTGGCTCGGTTGCGCCAAACGCGTATGGATCGCCAAGCTTCGACCCATGGGCCGCGCGCGCCATGACGAGCTTGGAGAATACACCAGGCGTTGATGACGGAGATCGAACTCTCGATCCGACAGCGTACGACGCCGTGACGACCATTCCTTGGTACGACAACGCAGCAACCGGAACTCCGTTCTGGATGGGTGTGGTGAATCCGATGTCTCCGTTCCATAACGAGCTTGGTCACCGAATTCACTTCGGTGTGAGGTTCCTTGGTAACGGTACTCGCTTCTCGTTGAGCCAGCTCGATTTCGAGTGGACGAGCAGCGACGGGAATTCTCTCGGCTTCACCGATACGTGGAGTGCGGCGGATCACTACTCGCCGAACCGCAAGGGCATTGACTATGGCCCAGACCGCGTGAAGGGCACTTCGGACGACATCGTGTACAACCAGTACGATCCCGATGCTCCGGTACCAATCATCTTTGGCGCCAGTCTTCCGGTGGATGAGCTCATCTATGTTGGCTATGGCAACGCTTGGGATGTAACCCAAGAGCCAGGCTCGACGGTTGAAGATCAGCTCGCATCGCTCCGCGCCTACCTTGAGACGGAAGCCCCGATTACCATTCAAGGAACCTATAAAGTCCGAGATGGATTGGGCGGATTCCATGGCGAAGGAACCGGAACGGTGACCTTGATTCCGACGAACAATGCGCCCACGGCAAATGGTGCTGCTGTTTCGACGCCGGAAGACACGAACTTGCCGATCATGCTGAACGGTAATGACTTGGACGGCGACGGCTTGGATTACACCGTGGTTGACGGTCCCGATCATGGATCGTTTAGCGGCGAAGCTCCGAATCTGGTGTACCATCCGGCCCCGAATTTTAACGGTGTAGACAGCTTTACCTTCAAGGTGAGCGACGGCATCGCGGAGTCGGGCACAGTACAGGTCAACATTACGGTGGTACCTGTCAACGATCCGCCGCTACTTAACGCGATTGGTGATCGGTCCGGTTTTGAAGGCTCCGATATCATCATCGTCCTTGGCGGAACTGACGTCGACGATACGGTCTTCACCTTCTCGGCAACTGGCTTACCCACAGGAGCATCGCTGGTTGGAAACACGTTTAGCTGGACTCCAAGCGAGGATCAGGGCCCGGGTAGCTACGACGTCACCTTCACCATTAATGATGGTAGCGGTGGCACCGATAGCGAGACGATCACGATCACCGTGGATGAAGTGAACGTAGCACCGACGATTGATCCAATCGCCGACATCACGGCGGACGAGATGACGCTGATCACCTTCACCGCCAGTGGGCACGATACGGACCTTCCGGCGAACACACTCACTTATTCGTTAGTCGGCGCCCCCACGGGTGCTTCGATTGATGGGTCAACGGGCGAGTTCACTTGGCCCCCGACCGAGGTGCAAGGACCGGGTGACTTCACGTTCACGGTTCGAGTTAGCGACGGCACGCTGTCGGCTGATGAGTCGGTAACGATTCACGTTGACGAGGCGAACGTTGCTCCGACGCTTGATCCAATCGACCCAATCACGGCGAATGAGTTGGCGCTCATCACATTCACCGCAGAGGGTAACGACAGCGATCTCCCGGCGAACACGCTCACTTACTCATTGGTCGGCGCGCCAGCTGGTGCTGCGATTGACGCAAACACGGGCGAATTCACGTGGACACCGACCGAGGCCCAAGGGCCACAGGTTTACACGTTTACCGTGCGAGTTAGCGATGGCACCTTGCATGGCGATGTGACGGTTCAGGTCACAGTTGGCGAAGTCAACATTGCACCAGTCGCGATTGGTCAAACACTGGGTACGGAGGTCAACACGCCGCTGGCGATCACGCTATCGGCGACGGATGCCGACCTGCCAGCGAATACGTTGACGTACTCGGTAGTTGGTGGCCCAACGAACGGCTCCCTAAGTGTTTCGGGTGAAAATGTTATCTACACTCCGGGCACGAACTTCACGGGCACTGACTCGTTCACCTTCAAGGCAAACGACGGCACGGTGGATTCGAACATCGAGACAATCACCATCAATACTTCGGGTACGACGATCACCTTGAACCTGACGTTGCAGGGCTTCGCAGGTCTTGGGCCAACCACCCGTGGAATGACCATGTTCCTCGGCGGCACGGCGGGCGGCAGTAATCCGGCGGTTGACGTCTCACGAGACGTGATCTTCGATGCGAACGGTCAAGCTACCATTGTGTTCACACCGATGGATGGCTTCTTGCCGAGCGATGACTTGTCTACTTACGCGATTAGTGTGAAGGACGAGTTACACTCGGTTCGCAAGCTCAGTGGTCTGACTTGGGATGGCAGCAACTACGTTGCGAATGTCACCCTTGTGGGTGGAAATCTCAACCGCGACAACAAGGTTGATGTTGCCGATTACGTCGTTTATGCCGTCCGCTACGGCGTGCCGACGAGCCCAGATACTCCGCTGTCGCTACTGATGAATCCTCTGTACCGACATGCCGATATCTCGGGCGATGGCGTCGTTGACTCCATCGACTTCTCGTTCATTTCGGCAACGTTTGGGCAGATTGATCAGGCTTTGCCAGGCAACTACCTGCGCGGGCGTGAGACGATTCGCCAGCGCATGACCGTTCAAGAAGCGATTATTGAGTCAGGTAGCAAGAGGGCGGCGGAACTTGACCGCAACCGAGATGGTTGGATTTCGATCCAAGAAGCGTCTCAGCCATTAGCACCGTAGGGTCGGCGAGCGAGAAAGAAAGAAGCCTCGGGGGATTTCCCCGAGGCTTCACCAGTGGATATCATGCTTATTTCCAGTCGGCGATAAAGAGGTTGGTTTCGCCGCGGACTTCGCCGTGACGGTTACTGGCCCAAACCAACTTCTTGCCGTCCTTTGTAAACATTGGGAAGCCATCGAACTCTGGCGTGTTGGTGATCCTGGTCAAGCCCTTTCCATCGATTCCAATTGTGAAGAGGTCAAACTCACGCCCCTTCGGATCACCGTGGTTTGAGCTGAAGATGATAGTTTTGTTGTCGGGGTGAAGGAACGGCGCGAATGAGGCAGCGCCGAGGTTTGTGACTTGGCGCTTGTTAGAGCCATCGGCGTTCATGGCCCAAATTTCGAGCTTGCCCGGGCGAACCATGTTCTCCTTGAGGAGCGTGCGATAGTCGTTCAGCTCGGCTTCATTGTCGATGACGTCACGGCGGTAGACGATGGTCTTGCTGTCATAACTGATGAACGGTCCGCCGTCATATCCGACGCTATCGGTGAGCCGCTTGATGTTGTTGCCATCGAGGTCGCTGCGGTAGATTTCGAGGTCGCCGTCAAACGAACCTGTGAACGTCATATATTTGCCGTTCGGGGCGATGGTGGTCTCGGCGATGTAGCCAAATTTTCGCAAGACTCTTTCTGGTTGCCCGCCGCTGGTAGGCACGCGGTACAAGGCGAACCAGGGATTGACGACCCAAACATAGCCCTTGCTCATGTCGGCGGGGGCTTGGCCCTCGCGGTGGTACTCGTGGGTGCTGCTGAAGTAGATGTGTTTTCCGTCCGGTGAGAAATAGCTACAGGTGCAGCGGCCAAGCCCAGTGCTGACGAGTCTCTTGCCCGTGCCGTCGGCGTTCATCACGAAGATCTGCTCGTCCGGGTAGCCGGGTTGGCGACTCTGATAGGTTAGTTTCGTGCCGTCTTGGTTCCAGTAAGCCTCGGCATTTTGGCCGCCGAAAGTGACTTGGATGATGTTTGCCAGCGAGGGCTCATTCGCCGGAGTCGGTCTGGCGAGATTATCCGGTGGCGCGAGGAGAAATGCGAGCATTACGAAAGAGGCTACTTTGAAACGATATGCTGAAGGTTACGATTGAGTGACGACTTTGACGGGATTGGTATCCTAGAGCTTCCGGCTCCGTAGCTCAGTGGATAGAGCGCCTCCGTCCTAAGGAGGGCGTCGGGGGTTCGATTCCCTCCGGGGCCGCCAATGTGAACCCAGAAATCTTCAAAGGTGCACCCTTCGAATTAGAGAGGGCCTCGTTCTTCATTAACCGACATACGAGCGGTCGTCCATTACCG
>JAEURP010000002.1 GCA_016788585.1 Chthonomonas sp.
GGCGATATGCACGACGCAGTTTGCATCGCCGCGATGCACGACGACGCCCAGAAGATCGCCGACGCCATCCGCGCGAAGGAGTTCGGCAAAGGATGAGCCGCATCAAGGTGATGAAGTTCGGCGGCACGAGCGTCGCCACGCCCGAAAACCGCCTCCGCGCCGCGATGAAAGTCGTGAGCGCGCGCGAGCAAGGCTTCAGGCCCGTGGTGGTGGTTAGTGCGATCGGTCGAAAAGGCGCACCCTACGCCACCGACACGCTAATTAACGAACTCAGCCAGATCGACGAGGCCACCGATATCGACGCCCGCGAGCAAGACCTAATGATCGCCTGCGGCGAGATCTTCAGCGCGGTCATTTTCGGCCAGACCCTGCGATCTCTTGGTCACCGGGCGCGTAGTTTCCGAGGTGGTCAGGCCGGAATCCGAACCGATGGAGTTTACGGAAACGCTCGCATTGTTAGCATCAACCCAGCCGGCATTCTTAAGGCAATCGACGACGGATTTATCCCGGTCGTGTGCGGCTTCCAAGGCGTCTTTGTGCAGGATCAGGTGACCCCCAGTAGCGAATTGACGACATTGGGTCGAGGCGGCAGCGATACGACGGCTGCTGCATTGGGCGCGGCTCTTGGGGCGGAGGCGGTCGAGATATTTACCGACGTGGACGGCGTCAAAACCGCCGACCCCGACAGTGTTCAAGACGCCCCAACCCTCAGCCGCATGAGCTACGAGGAAGTCGCCGAAATCGCCCACCTTGGCGCGAAGGTTTTGCACCCTCGCGCCGCCGAAATCGCCGACAAATACAACACTCCACTCTGGGTGAAGAACACGTTTACTGAGCACAACGGCACCGAAATCGTCAGCCGAGAAGCCCTCGGCGATCGCCACGTGACAGGCGTGACCCACAGCGGTAAATTGGTTTATCTTCAGTTCGATCTGAGCAAAGTAAGCGACGCCCACCGCAGCGAACTCGAAGCCGGCATCTACGACATGATGGCGCGGTACGGCATTAGCCTCTACCTGCCGACCCTCAGCCCCAGCAGCATCGGTTTCGCGGTAAGCCGAGACCAATTTGGTGTCGTTGAAGACCTGATTGACGGCCTCGTCCTCCCCCTCAACGGCTCCGAGAAATCCATTTACCTCGTCCAACTTGGTGCGAAGGCAAGTCTCGAAGCCGAAACGCAACTGAAGCTCCTTGGCCCTCTCGGCGAAGTCAAGATTATTCCCATCCAACTCACGGAGGGCTGTACGATGGTCAGCCTCGTCGGCGCGCAGTTCCGCCCCGTCCCGGGCGTCTTCTTCGAAGTGCTTACCGCGCTCCAAGAGGGCCAGGTGCCGGTCTTACAAACAAGCGACAGCGATCTGAGCATGAGCGTCATCATCCCCGAGTCCGAAACGAACCGCGCCGTCAAGCTCCTCCACGACCGATTCGGCCTGGACAAGCTGACGTGATTCCCAAGATCCTCGGCGTTTTGAATGTTACGCCCGACAGCTTCAGCGACGGCGGGCAGTTTCTCTCGCCTGAGGCCGCCTTAGCCAAGGCTCACCAGATGATTCGGGAAGGAGCCGACCTAATCGATGTTGGAGGCGAATCCACCCGCCCCGGCTCGTTGCCGATTGCTTTGGAGGAAGAGCGCCGCCGGGTCGAGCCGGTGCTCCGCGCGCTCAAAGACCTGCCTGTCAGCATCGATACGCAAAAGCCCGAGATCGCCGAAATGGCATTAGACCTTGGCGCACAGATGGTGAACGACGTCGGGGGCCTGCGCGATCCTTCTATGTTTCAACTCATTGCCGAGCGGGCGCCCAACGTCATCGTCATGCACATGCAAGGCCGGCCCGCGACCATGCAAGACAATCCAATGTATGTGGATGTTGTCCGCGATGTTCGAGAAGAGCTCTTGGGAACCGCAAGGCGTCTTGTCGAAGCCGGTCTTCCGAAGCAAAAGATTTGGCTCGATCCGGGAATCGGATTCGGCAAAAACTTCGAGCACAACATCGCCTTACTTCAACACATTAGCGACCTGGCAAAAAGTGACTTTCCAGTATTGATCGGAGTTAGCCGAAAGGGTTTCTTGGGCCGAATAACGGGCGAGGAAGACCCGCCCAGCCGTTTGGCGGCCGCATTGGCGATTCAGTGCTTTGCACAACAGCAGGGAATTTATGCCTTTCGCACCCACGACGTTTGGGCGACCCGACAAGCGGCCCTTGCTTGGTCGCAGATGCAATCCTCTTAGCCGAACACTGTAAAATCGGGTCTTGCCGAGCTTGTCAGATCAAATCGCGAGTAACCCCACCTCCTTTCTCTTCGGATGCATCATCTGGCTCGCGCTGGCCGTTTGGGGGGTAGCCATTGTTCACTGGATGATCGGGGGCGAAATCGAAGCTTGGCTTGGCGTTTTGGCGCTGATGATCGGCATTCTGATGTGCTACGTGGCTCAGAAGCCCCCGGCCCCTTGGGTTTCGCCAGTCATCTTTATCAGCATGATGGTGCTTCCCGTTCTTCTGCCGTTAATTCGTCGTTCCCTCGATGAACGCGAACTCAAAAACATGGAGCTTGAGAGAATGGAGAAGTTCATCACCGCAATTCTGCGGCAGCCCGATAGTTCGATCAGCCGCATGGAAGTCGGCAGAACGCTCGTGCGTTACGGTTACGTTGCCCACGCCGTTGGTATTTGCGAGATGATCAAGTCGGCCCCTCTCAGACAGATGGACGCCGAGAAGCGCGAGGTCAAGCAGTGGGAGTTTGCCCTCAATCCCCAAACATCCCACGTGATTCCATGCCTGAGGTGTGGTAGCCCAGGGCATCCGAGCGCGCTTCTGTGCCCTAGATGCCAAAGCAATTACCTCGTGATCTACCTGCGTGGGCGAGTTCTAGGCCCGGCGCTCGCCAAAAAGCTGCTGGTTGGATGGCTGTTGGGGGTTGGGCTACTGCTGGCAATTCCATGGATTTCTATGGTTCTGCCACCAGCGGGAAGCTTGCTCGTCATTCCCATGATGCTCGCCCTCGGCGGATACACTGCCTATAAGACATTTTTTGCTGCGCCACTAAACACGTGAAGCTCCTCGATCGCCACATCTACCGCGAAATGCTTCCGCCGTTTCTCATCGGAACGGTGTTCGTGGTGCTGATGTTTCAAGGCAATATCCTGATCGCGCTGTACAAGAATTTGAACTTAAGTTCAGTGCCAATCAATGGCATCTTGCAATTCGTTCTTCTCAAGACGCCCGAGTTTCTAACGCTCACCTTGCCGATCGGAGCTGGACTGGCCGCCTCTCTCGCGTTGAGCCGAATTGTACGCGAGAGCGAGCTGACGGCGATTCGCGCGGCCGGCGCCTCAGTACGGCGTGTGATGCTGCCCGTGGTGGTTATGGGTGTCTTGGTAAGCGCCCTCAATTGGTTTACAAGCGAGAAAGTAGCCCCCGTGACCACGGCCCGGGCGAGGTTGGTTGAAAATGAAATGGGAGCGCTCGCCTTGCAACCGACGTTCAAGTCTAACGTGGTCCTTGCGCTGGATCGCTACGTCGCTAGTTTTGGAAGTGTGCAGTCGACCTCCGACGACCGGATGTTGCTTTCGGATGTCTTACTCATCGAGAGACGCGGGATGAATGAGAACACCATCATTCTCGCCAAAGATGGGGTCTACGACAGGGGCATCTGGACCATTCAGGATCCCACAGTTTGGAATGTTCGCGGTGGCACGGCAGTGAGCATGCAGTCTGGGCGACCACTGATCATTGAAGAGAAGATTGCAGTGCCCGATTTCTTCTTAACTCCCCAGCCAAACGAGCAAACGGCCGATGAGCTCAAGCGTCAGATTGATCAGAATCGCGCGCTCAAGCGGGATACCTCTCGATTGGAAGTGAGCTACCAGACCAAATTCAGTTTGCCAACCTCTTGCCTCGTTTTCGCTCTTTCAGGCGCGGCAATGGCTCTCATCTTTGGAAAGCGAAGCGCGTTCATGGGCACACTCATGTCGATGGTTTGCGTTTGGGCGTACTTCAACTTCTACATCATCAGCACAGAGGTTCTTGGACGCAATGGATGGGTATCGCCGAGCATTGCCGCGTGGTTGCCAAATGCCATTTTCTTCGCCCTCTCGGCCTGGATCATCATGAGGTACGAGTGACGCCAACCCCCCGTTGGCTCGTATCCTTTGCGGTCGCAGTTTTGATGGCGCTGTGCGCGGTTGCGTCGGCCCAGATGCCGCAGATCGGCAACCTCATGAAGAGCGCTCAGGGTGAGCAGTCGAGCCCGCCTCCGGTCATTCCCGATCTTCCTCCGGACCGCGCTTTCGATTTTTCTGCCGACGAGTCGGAGCGCAATGGCAACAAGGTCCACTTGAAAGGGAATGTGACGATCAAGTACCGCGAATTCACGGCGATCTGTCAGGAAGCGATTGGCGACATTGGAACCAGCATCTTCGATCTTCGAGGAAGTGTGCAGGTTTTTGGTTCAGGATTAAACTATATTGGCGACGCGGTCAAAGTTCATTTCAAAGACAAGACAGTTGAGTTCGTAAACGCGAAGACGACGGTTGAACCCAGTCTGATCAAGGGAGGATTTCAACAGAATCTCATCGTCCGCGGCGCTAAGGGTCAGGGTAGCGAGAAGCGCTATCTCCTCGACGACGGTCTCTGCACAACTTGCGACCTACCCACCCCTCACTATCATCTCTCGGCCAAACAAATTGATATCATTCGAGGAGACCGAATCATTATGAGGCATGCTCGACTCGAGATCAAGGGAGTGACTGTTCTTGGCTTGCCTTACCTAAGCTTGCCTCTCGACGAGAATCTGCCGAAGTACTTGCCCGAAGTTGGTAAGAGTGCAGACGAAGGTTATTTCGTGAAGACCCGTTGGGGCATCGGAATGCCGGGGGATGATCTGCTCGACGCCAAGGTTGACCTGATGAGCGAACTTGGAGTAGGGGTTGGAGCGGAGCTTCGTTACCTCGACCGTATCAATCGCGGCACGGCAAAGATTTACAATATTTTCGGCCCGCAGTCAGTTCAAACAGCTTCTTTGGAGCATTTGCAAACCCTGGGGCATGGGACATTTTCAGTCAATGGCAATTACGGAAATCAAAACTACTTGACCGCGCCCGAGAACGAGCAGTTTAGTGTCCGGGGGACCTATGCTTTTCCATTCTTGAGCGGTCGAACCCGGATTGCAGCAAATCATCAGTCTAACCGGTCGACGAATTTTCGCTCGACGACCCAGGTACTTTCGATAAGAGATGAGCGGGGATGGAAAGGAGGTCTCAGCACGGTTGTGGACCTAAACCTTAACTCATACGACTCAAGTTCGGGCTCATTTTCTCAGGAGCGCCAGGTATTGGACGTCAATGCCCTGGCAACCAAGAGGTTTACGACCCTCGATGCTGAACTGGCCTACCAGCGCTCAATTCCGATATCTGAAATTGTCAATTTCTTTTCGGCCACCGACCGCACCCCGCTACTCACCTTAAGGAGTGACTACAACCGCCTATTTGGGATCAAGAATCCGGGCGGCTTTAATTTGATGGCCGAATTCACGGTAGGCGAACTGATCGACGCCGTCAAGCGAGAGCCGATTGGTCGTAGCACGTTTGAGCTCATCTTGCCTCAGCAACTCCATGCGAGTGGGAGGTCATCAATTCGCATGGCGGGACGATTCAAGCAAGGGTTCTATAGCGACGACACCGCGCAATTCACTTTGGGAACGGACGCGACCTATCGTTATGAAATTAATAGGGATTCATTCATTAATCTTAGACATAACTACCTCAGGTCGCAGGGCTACACGCCCTTACTAATGGACCGATTTGGTCGCACCGATCTCTTTGGCGCCGACGTGAGTTTCCGGCTCCATTCCACGCTTTTGGTAGCCGCGCAGAGCGGATACGATTTGCTTGCGAGAGATCGAAATCTGCCTTCGAGCTGGCAGAGCATTGGCGCCCGGCTCGAATGGGCGCCTTCGCCGTCCTTTCAGTTCCGCAGTAGCGCAACCTATGACACGTTTGCTCAGTTGTGGAACAACGTCCGATTCGACATGTTGGCTCTGCAAGGTCAATCGACAAAATTCTATGTCGGAGCGCGATACGATGGAACGAGGAGCCAATTTGGTGCCGTGAACTTCATTGCTGAAGGGATGCGGTGGGGCAAGCTGACGGCGGGGTTACTTCTGAGCTGGAATGGCTACACAGAGCAGTTTGAAAGTCGGCAAGTTAGCCTGATGTACGACCTCCACGACGCCGACGCCTTGCTTGAGATTACCGACAATCAAACCGGCTTCCGTAATGGAACGTCCGTAGCCTTCTTTATCCGACTGAAGGCCATGCCATTCCTAACGCCGTTTCGCCATGGAACACGCGGCCAGGGGTTGGGAACTGGGACAGGATTTAATTTCTAATGCGACTAGTGATCGCGACTCATAACGAAAAGAAGGGAGGAGAAATGAGGACCATTTTGTCCGAGCTCCTGCCGGGAGTTGAACTTCTAACGCTCAACGACTTCCCCAAGGTCGAGGAGCCAGAAGAGACCGGGACCACCTATTCCGAGAACGCGAGCATCAAGGCAGAGCACGCGGCGGCCCACACCGGCGAATGGTGCATCGCCGACGATGCTGGATTGGAGATCGATGCCCTCGAAGGAGCCCCCGGAGTTTTCTCCAAGCGATTTGGTGGTGAAGCATTGCCATTTCCCGAGAAGATGGTATTGATTTTGGAAGCGCTCAACGGAAGGGAAGACCGTGCTGCCCGTTTCCGGTGTTGTATCGCCCTGGCAAGGTCGGGCCAGAAAACCGAGGTCATCGAAGCAACCTGCGAAGGGCAGATAGCCGAGGAGCCCAGCGGGGCAGGGGGGTTTGGTTACGACCCTATTTTTTGGCTCCCCGAACTCGGTTGCACGATGGCGGACTTGTCCGCGGCTCAGAAACACGAGATCAGCCACCGCGGCAAGGTGTTGCGCTGCTTCGCCGACCGCTTTCCCGGAGTGATACACTCTCGGTAATGGAAGAACTCGTTGCCCTGTTGACACCTTTGCTGGGGGATAAGGCTGATGACGTGGGACGTACGCTCATCGCCTTGATTCGAGAGAGCGAGGGGGGAGTTAGGGGCTTCTTTGACCGGGTTCGCGCAGCGGGATTTGGTTCTAATCTTGATCGTTGGCTCGAAGGTCAAGTGACCGAGGTCTCTCCCGCACTTGTCGCTAACCTCTTTGGGGCTGGGTCGCTCGATCAATTGGCAGAGCGATACGAAATGTCGATCGAGACAGTAACCCAAGCGGCCGGTATTGCTCTGCCAATCCTTGCCAAGTTACTTGCAGGTGAAGCAGAAGGTGGGTCGCGCACTGAAACTGAAACAGCCCAGAACACCAGTGACAAACCGCCTCTTGTTTGGGCTCTGATCGCGGTTGTGCTGACTATCGTGGCGATCTGGTTTGCTGCCGGTGCTGGGCAGAGTCAAGGAAGAAACATCTACGAACCCATTCAAAGAGTGGAACATGAAGAGGCTAGTGATCCGAGCAAGGCCACAATCAAGTTAGCTCAGGCCGAGTTTCAAATTGCTCACGAGGGGCTGGGCATCAAATATAGCGGCAAGGTCCCCAAGGACCACGTCGGTCATCTCCAATCGGTTCTGGAGGAAGTGCTTGGAGACAAGGCAAGTGGTGCCCTCATCGGCATCGATGCGGCCGAGCCTAAGTGGATGCCTCACTTTGACGAGATAGTCAAGCTGATGACGAATCCAAAGCGCGTTTTGGAAATCGAAATCGTTGGCGATGACCTGACCGTTCACGGTGGCGCTTCAGACCTTGAGCAGTTCCACACGGAGTTGTCTGAAATGGCTGAGCGACTGGATATTCGATGCGACGCGTCCCATGTCGGTCGCTTCTAAGTTGAATCTCCCGTAGTCCTGCTGGGCAAGTAGGTCCCCAGCCAACGGCATAAATCCATGGGGAAGACTCATGGTAAAGCTATTTTGGGCGATGATTGTCAGTGGCGCGGTGCTCGTGGCGTACCCATTCTTTGTTAAGCCACCGAAGTACGATCCAAGCTTTACGGAGCCTGCCATCGACGCCTTAGAGTATCCGACTCAGGTTCGAGTCCTCGTTCTGGTGCCCGAAGGAAGCGGCAAGCAGGCCCTGCAAACGTATTGGCCGGGTGTTGCCGTCTATCGCGAATTCAGTACGCCCAAGGGATGGGGTGACGGCCTGAAGCCGATGCTAAAGGAGGCGGTCAAGCCGGGTGCCGTCCAGAATGCGCATGGTCAGCCAGACTATGTCATTCGATTCGAGGGTCGCTCCGCGACGGTCGACTTAGTGTGGGATAAGGACTCCAGTGCGCTCTGGTTTCAAGAGCGCGGAGCTATCAAGCCGTTCTTCGTGAAACAGGTGACAAATAAATCCGACTTGCTGGCGGTTCTCCGCCCGGTCACGAGCCGCTAAAGGAGGTGGCTACCGCTCTTTTTGAGCTCGTCAACAATCGTTTTGACCTCTTGGGATCGGCTCTTGGGGAGCACCAAGACCGCGTCTTCGGTAATGGCAACGATGACATCGGTAATACCGAGCAAGCATGCCGTCAATCCCTCATGCTCATTCATCACGATCGAATTCTTGCTGTCGACCAGCAGAACCGAGCCCTGGCTGACGTTGCCATTCTCATCATGCGGCAACGATCGATCGAGGGCATCCCAAGATCCAACGTCGTCCCATTTGAAGTCGGCCTTGACGACAAACACGTCCTTCGCCCTCTCCATGAGCGCATAGTCGATCGAGATACTGGGCAAATTTGCAAAAGTGTCTTGGGCTGCTTGCTCATCTCCTTCACGCAATTGAAAGGCAATTTTCTCTAGCCCTTCATAGAGTTCGGGAGCGGCGGCCGCAAGTTCATTCAGGAAGGAATCTAGTCGCCAGAAAAATGTGCCGCTATTCCAGAGGAATCGCCCAGACGCGAGAAATTGGGCGGCTGTAGCGGCATCCGGCTTTTCCTTAAAGGCTCTAACGCCGTGGCACGATACATGATGTCGGCTCGGCAGATCGCCCGCGAGCTCGATATAGCCAAAACCAGTCTCTGGTCGGTCGGGATGGATACCGATAGTAACCAATCCTCCGGATTCTTCAGCCAGGTCGAGGGCCGCGCTAATGGTCCGATGAAAGCCGTCGCTCGGTTCGATTCGATGGTCTGCCGTGAGCACCGCCATGGAAGCTGATTCGCGCAGAGAAGGATCACGGGCTAGGATACTTGCCACCGTCCACACTAGACAGCCCGCAGTATTTCTCTTGTGTGGCTCCGCCTGAACTTGTGTGGCGTCGAGGAATGGAAGCGCCTCTGCGATTGGGGTCAAGAGGTGCGAGGCGGTTGCAATAATGATGTTTTCGCGCCCGACAATGGGTTCGACACGTTCGATTGACTGCGCAAGGAGCGACTTATCTGGATGGGCGAGCTTTAGCAGTTGCTTGGGGTGGTTTTGCCGCGATAGCGGCCAGAAGCGTTCACCCGAGCCTCCTGCCATGATGACGGCAATTCGCTTCAATTCGACTTCACCCGTCGAAAAATCATCGTGGTCCCTCTGACGTTTTCGATGAGCACAAATGAGTCAGGCGTCTGCCACTGCATGGTGCCGCTAATCGGCCTCCGGCCAATTCTAGGCATGCGGCGGCGAACTTCGTCATTGAATGCGTCGGGCACCCCAGCGAGCTCAAAATCCTTAATGTCGGCGGTTAGCCTGCCTTTCTCCAATTTGTACGTTCCCTGGCCAGTGGCATTCAGCGCAATACCGTCTTCGCCAGAAGTCATTTCAACTTCACTTTGAAAGGTCCCGTCACTCTTGAAGTCGTACGTGACAACGGCCCGGCCCTGAAGGAGGTCTTTCGTTTCCCATTTGCCCACCAAGCTGGGCAAACCGCATCCGCCAAGCGCGAGCGCAAGAAGAGGAAGAGCAAATCGCACAATTGAGTTTAGCTTACGCATGGGTACACTTTCAGATGCTTATGACGACATCGGTTGACATCAATCTCTCGGGCCGCGCCGAACAAGGCGGGCAACCTTGGATTTGGCGCCTTTGCCGCGAGTTCAATGTCCAAGTCAACATTGTTAAGGCCAGTATTGAGCCCGATTTTGGTTGGATGCAGATTCGTCTCGATGGCCCGGTCGAAGAAATTCAGCGGGCAACCGCATGGTTGATGACCACAGGGTTGCACGTCGACGCAGTGCAGCGCTCGATGGGCGTTCCCTCCTAAACGTGGCCGAGTTCCAGCCGTACGTGCCCGAGGACTTCGATGAGTTCTGGGCCGAAATCGTAGAGGAAACTCTTGATGTTCCACTCTATTTCAAGCGCGAAACAACCGATCGCGTTTCACCTACTGGGCATTTAGTAGATAAGATTCTATTTTGCGGAGCTGAAGGTCATCCCCTTGAAGGGTGGATTGCCTACCCAGCTTCTGCGAAACGCGTCCGCAGTTTCTTGTGGATTCCGCCCTACGGCCGAGAGTCCCTTTTGCCAAACGAGTACGGCACCCGCGAAGGATTCGTGAGCATGTCACTCAATCTGCACGGATTGAGTGCGTTTCACCAAGAGAAGTACGAAGTATCTCGCGGGTACTTTGCCGAGGGAGCCCTTTCGCCTGAGAGTTGGGTTTTTCGACGCTTGATTCAGCATGTCCTAGTTGCTCTTAGGGTGTTGCAAGCCCAAAGCGAGGTCGACGAGGAGCGAATTGGCGCGATGGGTATGAGCCAGGGGGCTGGGCTCGCCATTTGGGCGGGAGCGATGTCATCGATCGTGAAAGCGGTTGCGGCGGACATGCCTTTCTTGGCGGCGATGCCATTTGCGTTGAGCCGCAATGCTTATCGTTATCCGCTTAAGGAATTGGTAGACCTGATGGAAGATGCGCCTTTGGGCCGTGAGCGCGTAATGCACACATTGAGCTATTTCGACACGCTTAACATGGCGACTCGGTGCAAGCTTCCGACTTTGGTTACCTACGGCGAAAAGGACCCAGCTTGTCGTCCCGAGACTGTGGAATCGGTGTTCGATGCATTAGCGAGCGACGACAAGAAGTTAATTGCTTATCCTGGCGGGCATGATTGGCATCAAGAAATGGTCCAAAACAACTCGGCTTGGCTAGCCAGCAGGATGTGAATGAGTAACATGACTGGATGCTTTCTGCCGCCCTGCTTGCTTTACTCGCACAGAACAAGAATGTTTATCCACTGGCGCCGGCAATAAAGACGCCGATCATTGCTGTCGATACGAGCGCGTATCCAGAAGGAAGGGATTGGGGCCACGATGCCCGGCGAGTGGCTGAGAAATGGTTTCCCATTGTGACCACCCTTTTGGCAACCGACGGGCGCGATCCTTTGACCGGGAAGTTGAAGGGAGGCGCGTACCGGCCGCCAACCGTGGTCAGCCTAATCATAAAGCCGTTTGAGGGTGCGCCTGCGTATGCCAGCGGACCAGCCATAACAATTCAAAGTGAGTGGATCAAATCCCACCCCGAGGACTTGGGGATGGTGGTACACGAACTCACGCATGTGATTCAGTCGTATCCGGATTCGGAGCAGAAGCCGGGTTGGTTGGTCGAAGGCATCGCAGACTACATTCGATGGTGGCGCTACGAGCCTGAATTGCAGTCCGGTCGAGGGCGAACGAAGATTGAACCGGGCAAGAGCAAATACACTGATGGATACCGTACGACGGCCCTTTGGCTGGCTTGGGCCTCGCGCAAGTACAACATGGCGCTCGTTCCATGCCTCGACCTCGCATTACGAAATGCCGAGGATCCAATGCCTCAGTTTTCTCGGGTGACAGGGAAGGACGCGAATGCCTTGTGGGAAGAGTTTGTAGAGGAAGTGAACGATTAGTTGAGCTTTACGAGTTCGATATCGAAGACGAGCGTCGCACCGGGGGGAATGGTCGGCGGGGCGCCACGATCTCCGTAGGCGAAATTGCTTGGAATCGTCACTACGCGTCGTTGGCCTTCTTTCATGCCAAAGAGAGCCATCGTGAAGCCCTCGATAAGACTTGTTTGTCCTAGGACGACCCCCATCGTTTGTCCTCTATCTCGACTAGAGTCGAACTGACGCCCGTCCTCGAACGAGCCGATGTAGTGGACCTCGAGTCGGTCGCCATCTTGGGCTTGTGGTCCAGTGCCTTCAGTGATTTCTTCAATCGCGATCATGCGTATAGGGTACTCAACTGACCAAGAAATCTCCCACCACTTGCGGAAGGCGCGTGTTTGCGGAGCGAATGACTGGATCGTAAGAAAAGACACTGGTAGCGAGGAAAGCGGGGTAGCCATCACGGTTCTGAAACTCGCCGCGAACTGTGACATATGGGCTTGTTACAATAGCGTGTCCATAGCGGATATACACGGCATCAAAGCAAGTCACATTGAGCAATCCGGTTTCATCTTCGAGGTCGAAAAACACAACTCGCTTGCCAGATTGAGTGGGGGGAAATCGCAACCGAAGAGGATTCCCAACCACAATAGCGTGCTCTCGGTCTTTCAACCTTTTGGCAGATTCTGTTGTGATTGCACCCTTTTGCCGCACGCGGTCTCTTTCAAAGCTCATGAGGTGGTCTTTGGTATCCATTCCGAGCAAGGCCCTCTCCCAGAT
The DNA here is from genome assembly GCA_016788585.1 of Chthonomonas sp. Lineage (GTDB taxonomy): Bacteria > Armatimonadota > Fimbriimonadia > Fimbriimonadales > Fimbriimonadaceae > JAFLBD01. The sequence continues at coordinate 12,592 of JAEURP010000002.1, forward strand.
ACGGCGCTCCGCGATTGAAAAGTCAGCAACTTCGCGGGGCAAAGGAGGGGTTGGGTAGTCGAAACTTAACTCACCGGGACGAGGTTGTACGAGCCTCATATACTCTTGCGCTGCTGGGATCGCCCATAGCATCGCTCGGCGATTGGGGCAAAAGCGATCGAGTGCACCTGAGAGGATGAGTGCTTCAAGATCATCTCTGTTCGGCTCAACCTTAGCGACAAAGTCGAAAAATCCCCCAAATGGCTCTAGAGGAGGGGTGGCATGTTCAAGGGTTGCGATTCGGCCATTAGGCAATGCAGGCTGGAACTGCGCTGGACTCTTTAGGCTGTGCTGATGCTCGAGAATTCGGGTCTTTACCGAGGAACTTAAACCGCTCAACTGCATTAAGCCAGTCCGTATTCCCCCGAGAGGGACAACCAACCCAAACTCATTTTGAACATCTTCGACATCAAATCGCTCTTTGCTCCGAGAGACATCGAGGCTGAGAATTGGCACTCCGCGGATTCGTGCTTCATTGGCGATCGTCGCTGAAGGGTAATAGCCCGCTGGTTGAGCCGAGAGAAGTGATGCAAAGTAGGCGGCAGGGTGGTGCTGCATCAGATAGACACTGCGAAGGCTCACTTCGGCAAATGCCAGTGCATGACCTTGGGCAAAGCCATAACCTTTGAACCCCGACACATACTCAAAAACTTCTTCGGCGATCGATAGCCCATGACCGTTTGCGATGATTCGGTCGATGAGCTTGCTCTTGAGTTGCGCCCCAAAATCCTCGCGCCGCTTCTTATGAATGTCTTCTCGGAGTTCCTCGGCTTCACCACTCGTCATCCCCGCGAACGCTTGCAAAAGCTGATCCACTTGTTCTTGGAAGACGATAATCCCGTAGGTGCAGCCAAGGATATCTTCAAGCTTTGGGTGAGAAAAGTTATATTCTTTTCCTCGACGCCTGGCGATGAGTTCGTTAAGTTTTACTGCGCCTCCAACCCCTGGTCGGATGCCGGCTTGAACTAGGCTCGCATCATGCAAGTTGTCTGTGCGGAGCCGGACATGAGCTTGGCGCATTGCTGGGGATGCCGATTGAGGGATGCCAATGAGTTCGCCGCTCCGCATCGCTCGATACACGTCGGGGTCATCGCTGGCGGCAATCCGCTCCGCAGAAAAATCGGGATCGCTGATTCTGACTCGCTCTTCGACACCACAGATCACATCCTGCCCACGCAGACAAAGAATATCGAACTTATCGAAGAAGTGCTTCGCGCTTCGCTTATCCCACTGGATCATTCTCAGGTGCTCCCCTTCACCTTCTGAAGCGGACCACATCACTGGCACCGTTTCACAAATCGGTCGGTTACTGATGATTACTCCTGAGGAGTGCGTTCTAACATTTCGAGGCAAGTCCATGAGAGATGAGGCAAGTTGAATCACCCACCTGAAACGCTCCTTCGAGATATTGGAATCGCGAAGCTCAGGCCGTTTTTCGAGTGCGGATTCCAATTGATCTGGTGCGACTCCGCCGTGAAGTTTCTTAGCCAAAAATGAGATCGATTCAGGTGGAAGCCCCATGACCTTGCCCACTTCGCGGATGATGCCCCTCGTCATGAAGGTGCCAATGGCACAGACCGCTGCGACGCGGTCAGATCCGTACTTATGAATGACATAGCGCCGAACATCTTCACGCTTATGAGCCTCGAAATCGATGTCGATATCTGGTCGTTTGCTACCATCTTCTGGTAAGAAGCGATCGAAATGAAGGCGGTGCTTCATAGCATCGATCCGGGAGAACCCCAGAACGTAGGCGACAGCAGAATCAACAACTGAGCCGCGCCCGCTCATATGAATCCCTTGTTCACGGGCCCAGCGGCAGTAATCCCAAGCGGCCAGAAAGTGAGTCGAGAACCCAAGCCTCGTAATCCGAGACATCTCGTAATCAAGGCGCCTCTGCTGATGCTTCTTTAATGAGCCATAAACCAGTGAGGCATTGAGCTTTACGATATTCTCGAGTGCCTCCTGATCATTTTCAAAGAGTTGAGGCAGACTCGCCCTACCCGGTAGGACATCGTCATCGCACATGTCAGCAATCCGGAGAGTGTTGTCGAGAAGCTCTGGGTGGGAGGAAAACGCGACGCTTGCTTCTTGTACTGATCGAAAGTAACGCTCAGCATTGATGGCACGATCTGGGCGCATAGAAACCTGAGGCTGAGTTTCATCTCGGTATTGCTTGCGCCCGATTACCTCATCGATCGTACAAAGACTATGAGCACAGATGAGGGTGTCGAGGGCAGGAAAGTCTTCGCGCCGAGAGTGCGTTATAGAACCCCCTGCTACTGCTTTCAGTCCGATGGCATTTGCTAATTCGAGAAGGCTCTTTGTGACGGAAAGAGTCCAGGGCAGATAGGAGCGTTCGATTTCAATCAAGAGGTGCTCTCGCCCAAAGATACGCTTCAATCGTGAGATTAGCGTGAACGCCTCGTCGTTCCTTCCGGCGATTAAGGCGCGATCGAGTGGCCCAGTGTCTCCACCTGTGAGACAGATAAGACCATCCGAATACTTCGCGATTCGGTCCCATGATCCCAATGGGAAGCATCTTGGTTCGGCAAGGTGGCATTCGGTAACCAACATCGAGAGGTTCTTGTAGCCAGCTTTGTTCTTTGCAATCAGGACGATCTCTCCGCCTTCCGGCAGCTCGATCGACGCGCCTACAAGTGGCTTGATATGAAGCCTGTGGCAAGCCTTCACGTGCTCGACAACTCCCATCAGCGAATGAGTGTCAGATAAGCAGGCAGCCAGACATCCGGCTTCTAATGCCATTGCCGCTATCTCGCCAGCGAAGACCGTTGATCGGCCGAAGGAGTACCCACTGAGAACGTGCAAAGGCGCATACCCACATGATTTGCGGTGCTGAAATGAGCGCTTTTCGGCCCACTCCTGTTCTTGCTTTCTCGCTTCGTAATAGCCCTTCGGCACGTACCCTGTTGCCGCTGATACAGTTTCATCACGTACACGCCGAACGCGTAAGATCAAGTCCTCGTTGTGGCGTTCGTCGAGAGGATTCTGCTTTGAGTTCGTCTCGATGGTTTCAATCGTTCGCTCAGAGATGGCGCGATGGCCTTTCGCATCGATCGTGATTGCAAACTCTCTGGTAGGTTCACCGAGCCACCATTCGCGAGTTTCTCGCCAGTGCGCGACCTTACTTCCAACTCCAGCCATTCACGGCCCTCCAAGCTTGACGAACTCGTTGATAGCGTTCCATAGGAACATGGTCAGCAAGAAAGATGGATTGATTGCCGAACTTACTTCGCAACTGTGAAAGCGCATTCTGTACTGAGTCGTCTTTTGCATCATTCGCAGTAATCCCGGCCAACGTCCTCTGTACACGGCGCTTAGCCTGAAGATCAGGTAGCCGAACTCGTATGCTAACCAGCGGTTGGTCCAATCGTGCGAGCAACTGGCTTAATCCAACGAACAGCGAAGCTGGCGAACCGATCGGCTTGCCAAAGGTCCGCTCTCTTCGCTCTATCGCGCCATCTTCTGGCTCAAGCCACACGATTAGCTGCTTACTGAACAACCCCTCCTCGACTAACTTCCCACCAACCGATTTACAAATGTGCCGCATTCCATTCTCGATCACTTCACGAGATTCCACCGCGCCATCAAAAATGAACCGGTTCGCAATCGAATTCGGAGGGTACGCGGCGACCACCTCAGCTGGACCATGCCCCCGAGAGGCTTGAAGAATCAGATGCGCGAGCTTGTCAAAATGCAGTTTTAACTGGCTCTGAGGAATCTGAGCAACATCGCCTATGGTTCTGCAGCCCAGTGCATTCAATCGTTGGGTGATTACTTTGTCGAAGGGCAAACGGGAGACCGCAAGAGAATCCAAGGTTTGCGATGGTATTGCAGTCCTTAACTGTGCAATCCATCGACACGAACCAATCCCCAGTTTCACACTAAGGCCGGTCGTTTTTTCAAGTGCGACTTGGACTAGCGTCGCTACCTCGATAGGATCGGGGTGCGCGGAAAGATCGATGAAGCACTGATGCTGCGATATTGGCTCGATCACATCCGCATACGCGGTAAGGACATCGAGCCAACTGTCACGTGCTTGCGAGTATGGGTCACTCTCCCACGCAACGTAAAGTCCCTCGCCGCCAAGCATTGCTTTGGCTTCTGCAAGCCCCATAGATCTAGTGAGGCCACGCACCTCAGCAGCTTGATTCAAGTCGAGAACTTGCTTGTCACGATGAATCACTGCCGGCTGGCTCCCGGTCATTCCTAGTGCTTTGACGTAAAAAGAATCAAGCTCGACGAATATCAAAGAAGAAGACATGTGTCGATTTAATTATACGACACATGTCTACTATTTTAGAGACAATATTTATGAAACATCACTCATCTACATTGCCGAAGTTTGAAATGACGACATCTATATCAGCCGCGTCAACTTCCGTACTTCCATCAACATCGGCGTCATTATCGCCAACCGCGCCAAAATCCGCGATCGCCGCATCGATATCAGCGGCATCTACTTCGCCCGAATGATCGATATCGCCATTCTGAAGCACAATTTCCAAGTCCTCGATCGGTCCCTCATCCAGATCCACAGATTCTGATTGTTTCAAACCTGCTCGCATGTCAAACTTCAGAGTCACCCATCCTTCCGCGGTCGGGCTCACCCCAAAATTTCCGGAGGAGTCGAGTGTATCAGTTAGCGTTTCGATCAATTCGTCATCTTGCCAGACCTCGACGGTCACCTCGACGCCATTAAGAGATCCACTGAAATCATTAAGTGTTATCGTGCCCGATACTGTGGGAGAGGGCTGGCCAACCTGCATTACGGCATTCTCAGCGCTCCAATGAAGTCCATCACCATCGTACAGTCCGCCAATAACCCCCAAGTTCCCGTAGTACATTCCGGCTGGGCTGCTGCCCCACTGCCATTTTGAGTGGAGGTCCGTCCGACTCTGTCCAGGAAGAATAGTCTTGCCAAACCAGTCTCCAAGAAAGTCAAGAAACGTCAATTGATATTCTGGAATTGCCCCAGGATAACTTATCCCAAACCCAGCGACATACCATGAAGATGTTACGATGGGCAGAGCACCGTTGTTGGTCAGAGTTACTGAGGCTTCCGTTTGATCAAGCGTTTGAAGTAACGGGTTTGAGAAGCTCGCAACAAGTTGAACATCGAATCCCTGAACCACATGTAGCTGAAAATCGATCAGAGCCAACGAGTCGTTTGCCGTTGGAGTATCTCCTCCAGAAATCGCAACCTGAAAATCATACACTCCAGGTGCAACCGGTCCGGCGAACTCACCGATGCGGTTTACCAATGCACCGAAGTACCAGGTCAGATTTCCGACAAGTTCATCGCCAAGCACATAATCTCCCTGCCCCCAGTTGCCGTTCGTAAATCCGTAGTAACTGAAGTGTTGGTTAAGGTCGATGTCGCTGTCCCAATTGGTTCCGGGGAGCACCTCGACGTTGTTAATGTAGAGGGGATCCTCCTCAGCGCTCCGCTCCAGCACCACGCCAAAGTTCGTGCTCGAATAGCTGATGTTTGATGTGTCGATAGGAGCCGAGTGAATCGTGCCGTTGAACGGCGTGAGGACGTATGGGTAGGCCGATGTGCCGAGGGCAAAGCCCATCGCCGAAAGTAGGCATTTGAGTCGCATAGGACAATAATAGTCTTTTGTTTCGTGACATATGCGTGACGCATATGTCTTAATTACGCCATGGGCGACATTTGGATGGCCGGCAAGTTAGAGGTCAAACCCATTGGTGGTGTTGCGCTGGCCGCACCGCCCACTAGGGTGTGTGCTGTCATGTTGGTGCTCCTTGCCGAGCGATACCCAGGATGGGTTTCGCGCAGGGAACTCGGCGATGCTCTTCATTCTGAAAGCCCCCTGTCCAAAAGGAACACCGCCGTTCGGCAAACTCTGGCTCGGCTCAAGCGTTGGCTTCCCAAGGATAGCGTCGTAATCGAGAGGGATAGCATCCGCCTGGCGAGGCCGTGGCGCATCTTGACCGGTGGCTCGACTGGTCTAGGCATCGCACCGGGGATCGAGCATCCATGGATGGATGAATTCAGAAGACGCCATACACCAGAGGCGGTTGTCGAAGAACTTTCGCCGGAGGGGTTACTGTTCCAAACCGTCACAGAAGTAGCCAAAACGGACCGCGATGCCGCCAGAAGCATTCTTTGTGCAGCTCCTGAAATCGCATTACTATTGCCGGCGCGCGACTTTGTTTGGGCGGTCGGAGCAACTCGTCCAAGTTCTCGCCATGAGCCCAATGCGATCGAGCACGATATGCTGATTGCATGGGCCAGTTACTTGGCTGCCGATGTGTCCGAAGCGCTTCGATTGTACTTGCGCGCGTATTCCAATGCGGCAAAGCGTCACGACATCCCAAACATGGCCAAAGCCAGCGCCCAAGCGATGTTCGCGCTATTAGAAATGGGTGATCTGGATTCCGCCGCAGAGTGGTTGGAGCGGTTGACCAAGGCGGACCGAGAGCAGTCCATGCATCTTCTAGTTTTGAACGCAAAGGCTGCGTTCTTTTGGAATAATCATTTGATATCGGAGGGTCTCGCTACCTTGCGCAGCGCTGATCGCTATGCCAAAGTCGCGAGCCGCGTCGAGCAGCTCCACTATTTCTCCAACCTCGCCGTTCTCGAAGCTGAGGCTGGAGACGTCACGGAGGCGATGAACAGTATCGAGCGTGCGCGAGCGCTCATCGCGGGTCCATGGGACCGCATCTTCCAATGGAATCTCGCGATTGCCGAAGCAGTGGTTCTCTCTCTAAAGGGGCTTGCCCCCCAGGCCGACGAGATTCTGGTTCAGGCAATCTCCGAATCGAGCCATCCCGAAACTTCGATTTCGTCTTGGTATCTCATCGAAACGCAAGCAGAGACCAGCGCTCGAAGTGGTAACTCGCTCCGCGCGCAAACGCTCTGGCGCTCGGTCGAATCGGAGCGCTATGCACGCGGCCTCGCCCTCACCCCAAGGTTGTTGGCAAAAAAGCAGAGAATCTTTACGGAAGGTCGATAGGCCCTTCCACTTTTCCAACTAAAGCAAGTTAGAATGAGAGTGTCATGAAGTCAGCAATGAAAGCGCTTTGGTTTGTTCCTGTTGTTCTCGCCATGAACGGTTGCGGAGGCGATCTAAATTTTGATAGCCGCTATGCGGCCATTTATCGATTCTCCTATGAGCGAGATATTCCAACTGCTCGAGGCGATACGGTCTTTGGATACGCCGTTGTGGACGTCCAGGAAGATGGCGATGTCGAGTTCGTGATCGACGATGGTGATTACGGCCTCATCACGGGGGCTGGAGAGCTCGGTGAAGACGGGACGTTCACCGGAACTGCGACGCTGCCTGATCTTCCGCGCGGCGGCGGCACGATCACCGTCTCAGGCGAAGTCGAAGGATCAGGCGCCGATGCCAGCGTTAGCGGAACGATCAGTGGTCAATTCTCAGCGAATTTTGCTGGCGGCTACTACGAGGATCGTGACATAAACGTGTTCGCCGGTGAATACACCGGATCGATGGCCGCCCCAGTCGACGCTAAGCTAATGCTCACCATCCATGAAGATGGCAGTATCGATGTGTTGGCCAACAACAAAGGTGGCGACTACATTGGAACTGGAACGATCACGCCCTTAGGCGAGGTGGTCTTCGACGCGGCAGGCAACGGTCAGCAGATGGACTTTACTGGGCGGTTCTTGTTCAAGGGTGACGGAGATTTCGCCTATGGAGCTGGTCAGTACGAAGCTTTTTCGCTTCGAAGCAATGTTGGCAACTGGAGCGTCGGCCCCGACGAGTAATCAAGCCTGACAACGAACGCGGATGGCGATTCGATTTGCATCGGTTTCGCCATTCGCGTCGTAAGAACTATTGGGTCTTCTACAGGAAACGCAGGGTCGCAATGATGTGGCTGGAAGACCGACTTGGAAACGGATAACCACATGGCCCACGCACCACATAGCGCATCGAAGGAGCATCCAAAGCCCTTTCTTCACCAACTCATCACCGACCTCATCATCTTCGCGCCGCTGCTCGCGATTCCCGCGGCGATCGTAGACATGGTCATGCACCCGCCCGCAACCGCCGCCGGTTGGGCGATGTACCTCGGCACGGCGTTCCTCTTCACGCTCGTCGGTTGCAAGCTGCGCACGCTCGGCATCTCCCTCGGCTTTCACCGCCAGGGCACCCACCCGTCCTACCAAGCCAAGCCTTGGCTACGCGGATTCTTCTTCATGCTCGGCGCGACTACCGCGCAGGGCAAGATGGTCAACTGGCTCTCCGACCATCACCACCACCACATTCATTCCGACACCGACGAAGACCTCCACAGCCCGCTCCATGGCTTCTGGCATGCTTACATCGGCTGGTTGCGCGGCTTGCTCTTCAACCGACACACCTATCCGCAGTTCGAGAAAGACAAGCAGGTCATGTTCTTCAGCAACACGTTCTTTGTGTGGTTGGGGCTTGGTCTTTTTGTCCCGGCGGTCGTCGGGCACTTCACGGGCTTCGGCTGGTATCGCGGCTTCCTCTATGGCGGCGCGCTGGGGATTTTCTTCGCCAATTACGTCACGTATTGGGTCAATGCCGGCTGCCACCAGTTCGGCAAGCGCGACTTCAACACCGAAGACGTCAGCACCAATTTCTGGCTCGATGGCTTCTGGGGGCACAAACTCAGCTGGGTCTTTGCCTATCTCTCATGGGGCGAGACCAACCACAACAACCACCACGCCCGCTCGATCTCGGCCAATCACGGCATGTTCAAGGGCCAGTTCGATCCGTCGGCAAATCTGCTCAAGATCCTCGAAAAGCTCGGCCTCGTCTGGAACGTCCAGTGGACCTCTCAGGAACAAGCGTTTGAGCTCCAGAAAGAACTCTCCATGACCAAAGAAGAGCGCAAAGCCTACGCTCTCCAGAAGCATCGCGAGAAGCTTGAGCAAGAAAGAGAGCTGACTTCCGTCTAATAATTTCGGAATAAGCGATCGCCCTTTCCGCGACCAGTTTCTTGAGAAGAGGGCCGTCGAGCCGACTTTTATGATCCAGTTTGTGAGAAAAAGGGCCGTCAAGCTGATTTTTTTGATCTAGCTTGTGAGAAATAGGGCCGTCGAGCCGACTTTTATGATCCAGTTTGCGAGAAAAAGGGCCGTCGAGCTGACTTTTATGATCCACTTTGTCAGAAACAGGGCCGTCAAGCTGACTTTGTTGATGCCAAAAATCTGAGAACAGGCAGGAATGCTGGACCAAAACAACTGAGGCAAGGGCACCTGCCTCCACCGATGGCCTCCTTAACTGCACCCGCTCGTGCTGCCGCAGGTGTTGCACTTCAGGCAAACGCCGTTCCTCACCAACGTAAACGCGCCGCACTCGGTGCAGGGGTCGCCTTCGTAGCCCTTGATCCTCGCCTCGCGCTGCTGATCCGACAGGGTGCGCGTCGCGCCTCGGGTAGCGGGCAGCGGGTCTCGGGTCTCGGGCCGCTTCGCAGCGGGCGCTCCCCCAATGCCAAGTGGGCCGACCACATTGGTTGGCGCATCATCTCGAGCCTCGTCCGCCGAAGCGGCATCAAACAGCCCCCGATTAAATCCATTCGCCTCGTGCTCATCGCGTGCCGCTCCGGGCACCGCGCCTTCGATCTCGTCGCCTTCTTCCTCGTCATCAAAGTCGGGAAGCTGCGCCGGATTGCCGGTTGTATCCGACCGCAGATCCTCTGGCTTCACTTGAACAAGGTCGTTGCGACCCAGATAGCTAAACGCGAGCTCGCGGAAGATGAAGTCGATGACCGACGTGCTCATCTTGATATTCTCGTGACCAGTGACCGGGCCGTTGGGCTCGAAGCGAGTGAAGACGAACGCCTCCACAAACTCCTCAAGCGGAACGCCATATTGCAAACCGAGCGAGATCGCAATCGCGAAGCAGTTCATGAGCGAGCGATACGCCGCGCCCTCGCGGTGCATATCAATGAAGAGCTCGCCAAGTGTGCCGTCCTCATATTCGCCGGTGCGCACGTAAACCTTGTGGCCGCCAATGCGCGCCTTTTGCGTATAACCCTTGCGTCGCGCCGGCATCATGCGGCGCTTGGCGAGATAGCGATAGACGAGCTTGGTCGCGACTCTTTCGATCTGCTCGTGCTGGCTCAGGTCGAGCGTTTCGGCATCAACTGAGGCCTCCAAGATCGCCGCCGCCGCGTCATCGGTGCTCGCGTTTAGCGGCTGAGACAACTTCGAACCATCGCGATACAACGCATTCGCCTTGATACCAAGCTTCCAGCTCTGCATATAGGCCGTCTCGACGTCCTCGACCGTCGCGTGCGCCGGAAGGTTGATCGTCTTGCTGATCGCGCCCGAGAGGAAAGGCTGAGCGGCCGCCATCATGTGGATGTGGCCCATGTATTGAATGTAGCGCTGGCCCTTCTTGCCGCACTTGTTGGCGCAGTCGAACACCGAATAGTGCTCTAGCTTCAGATGCGGAGCACCTTCGATGGTCATCGTGCCGCAGACATAGTCATTCGCATCGGCGATCTCTTGCTTGCTGAACCCAAGCGCTTCGAGCATGTTAAAGCTCCAATCATTGAGTTGGTCATCGCTGAACCCAAGGAAATCGCGGCAGAAGTCTTCGCCCAGTGTGAACTTGTTGAAGACAAACTGAATCTCAAACGCGCCCTCAAGGCCCTTCTCAATCTTCTCCAGCGCCTCGGGTGTGAAGCCCTTAGCCGCAAGCGTCTCATGGTTCACTCCTGGCGCATTGCGCAGCGTGCCAGAGCCGACGCAGTAGTTCACGATGTCCTCGATCTGCTCGGGGTTGTAGCCGAGTTTGGCCAGCGCGGGCGGAACCGACTGGTTGACGATCTTGAAATACCCACCACCGGCGAGCTTCTTGAACTTCACCAAAGCAAAGTCAGGCTCGACGCCGGTCGTATCGCAGTCCATGATCAGGCCGATCGTGCCGGTCGGCGCAAGTACCGTGACTTGCGCATTGCGATAGCCATGCGCTTCGCCAAGATCAACCGCCTTATCCCAAGCTTCGCGAGCAGCCTTCAACAAATCCGTCGGACACTCGTCGGGATCGATGCCAATCGGCGTAATGCTCAGGCCTTCGTAATCGCTCGCCGGCGCATTGTAAGCTGCGCGGCGATGGTTGCGCATCACGCGCAACATCGAATCCTTGCTCTTGCCAAACGAAGCAAACGGGCCATGCTCACGCGCCATGTCGGCGCTCGTCGCATAGCTCTGCCCACCAAGAATCGCAGTCAACGCACCAGCGATCGCGAAGCCCTGCGGGCTGTCGTAAGGAATCGCCATCTGCATCAGCAGCGCGCCGAGATTGGCATAGCCCAGACCTAAAGTTCGGAAGTCGTAGCTAAGCTGCGCGATCTCCTTGCTCGGGAACTGCGCCATGAGCACGCTGATCTCAAGAACGATCGTCCAGAGGTTGATCGCATGCTCGTAAGCCTTGATATCGAATTCGCCGGTCTCCTTATCATAAAGCGTGATCAGGTTGATGCTGGCGAGGTTGCAGGCCGTGTCGTCGAGGAACATGTACTCGCTGCACGGGTTGCTGGCATTGATCGGGCCGCTCTCCGGGCAGGTGTGCCACTCGTTGATCGTCGTGTCGTACTGTGTGCCGGGGTCGGCGCTTTGCCAAGCGGCTTCGCAGACTTGCTCCCAAAGATCGCGTGCGCGCATCGTCTTGACGGCCTCGCCATTGGTGCGCGAGGTGAGCTGCCATTCGCCGTCGTTCTCGACAGCCTCCAGGAACGCATTGCTTAGGCGAATGCTGTTGTTGCTGTTCTGCCCGGCGACCGTGACATAGGCTTCGCTCTCGTAGCCGGTGTCGAATACAGGGAAGTCGATGCTCGTGACGCCATTGCCGGCGAGCTGAATCGCGCGCTGAATGTAGTTCGGGCTGATCGCGTCGAGCTTGGCTTCCGCGATCGCGAGGCGGAGTTCCGGATTGCTGCGCGGGTCGGTGTTGGGCTTGTTCTGCGCCTGTTGCTCGTCGTTGCGAGTACCGGTCCAGCAGGCTTTCACGACCGCATTGCAGTGCCGATTGTTGAGGACCGAGCCGGTGACCAGCGCCGCTACCTTCTGCTCTTCCTTCACCTTCCAGTTCACGAATTGCTCGATATCTGGATGGTCAACATCGAGGCAGACCATCTTGGCCGCGCGGCGCGTGGTGCCGCCGCTCTTGATCGCGCCCGCGCTTCGATCGCCAACGCGAAGGAAGCTCATCAGACCGCTGCTTCGACCGCCGCCGCTCAGCTTCTCGTTCGCGCCGCGGAGCTTGCTAAAGTTGGTTCCGACGCCGCTGCCGTACTTGAAAATGCGAGCCTCGCGCGTCCAGAGATCCATGATGCCGCCTTCGTTAACGAGATCATCCTTGACGCTCAAGATAAAGCAAGCGTGGGGCTGCGGCCGCTCGTAAGCATTGACGCTACGGTTCAGCTTCTTGGTTTTGGGGTCGACATAGTGGTGGCCCTGCGAGGTGCCGGTGATGCCATAGGCATAGTGGAGGCCGGTGTTGAACCACTGCGGGCTGTTCGGCGCGGCGACCTGCATCGCCAGCATGCGAACGAGTTCGTCATAGAAAGCCTGCGCGTCGTCCTTCGTGTCGAAGTAGCCAAATTGCTCGCCCCAATGTCGCCAGCAACCGGCGAGGCGGTGAAAGACCTGGCGGCTGTCGGTTTCGTGGTCTTTGGATTGGTCGCCATATATGCTGGGGTGGCCCTTTTCATTAGAGGGATCTTTAAGGCCTGCCTTTCGGAAGTATTTCTGAGCAAGGATATCGGTCGCGACTTGGCTCCAATGGCTCGGCACCATGACGTTCTCCATCAGGAACACGGTGCTGCCGTCGGGATTGCGAATCTCGCTCTTTCGCGCTTCAAACTCGATTCCGGCATAGGCATCCTGGCCGGCGGTGGTGAAAACCCTCTTAATCTTCATCTTGCTTTCCTTGCTTTAGTATACAAACTTCTACGTTAATATGCGCTCTCTGCGCGACTTTTTGATTTGATCGACAATCTTGCTGAACTCGGCTGGGGTTTCGAACTGCTCGTAAACGCTGGCGAACCGAACATAGGCGACCTCGTCCACATCGAGGAGACGCTCCATGACCATACGGCCAATTTGGGCCGCTGGAATTTCGAGTTCGCCATCATCCATAAGGCTTCTTTCGATTCCCTCCGCGAGTTCCAGGAGCCGGGTGTGATCCACCGGCCTCTTTCGGCAAGCAACAATGGCGCCCCGCAGGACTTTCTCTCGTGAGAATTCCTCTCTCGAACCATCTCGCTTGACGAGGAAGAGACGCGGCTTTTCCGGCTCCTCGAACGTCGTAAATCTACGATTGCAAGAAGCGCATTCGCGACGACGTCGTATCGCATGCCCTTCCTTGGCGTCCCGCGAGTCGAGCACTTTCTGCTCCTCGCCGCCGCAGTACGGACAAATCAATTCAACCCCTCGCAATACAACATCTTGTATCGCGACATTATGGACGACACAAGATGTGGTTTGGATGCACTTTTTTCTTCACATCTTGTCCTACGCTTTTCCCTTGGTTTTGTCGGTGCTTTCCACCGGTTCTACACACTTTTTCCCCATTCAGAAAACCGCCTGTTTTTAGGGGCAGAATTGGTGACCGAAAACGCAACACAAAAATCCCCCCTCCAGAAGCCTGGAGAGGGGAGAGTTAACGAGTTGTAGTAGCCTTAAGCGGCCAGTTCCAAGCCCGTGCCCGATCCGCCGAGCGGCCAAATCGTGGCGATGTTGCTCGGAAGGGAAGTCGAGTCGCCTCGAACGGCGCGAATCCGAATGAAAAGCGGATCGCCTGGCGTGCCCGAAAGCTGCGCCTTGGTCTTGGTCGTCGAGCGCACCATGACCCAGTCCGTAAGACCGTTCGGCGAAGTCTCGATGTTGTAAACCGTCGCCGGCTTATTGCCATTGGCGCTCCACTTCAGGTTAAACGTGCTCGCGCTCACCATCGTAAAGTCCAGGGTGCTTGGCGCCGTCGCCGGAGTATGAGTTCCGCCGGTGGCGTGCGGTGGCACGTTCACCTTGTCGAGCGTCTCATTCGGAATCGCGTCGTTAGCGCGCCAAGTCTGCGAGAACGAACTGATCTGCCTTCGCAGCGTATAAGCCGCCTCATTCTTCGCGCTGACCGCGGCCTTCGCCGCCGCCTTTGTCGCCACAACATCATCCATCGTCGAGTCGAAAAGGGCAATGTTATCGGTCAGAAGGTCGATCTCCTCTGCGGTCACGCCGAGCTCGGTGGCATTCGCCGTCGTCTGGGCCAGAAAGTTAGGGAGCTCGTTCTTGAGCTCGACGTCACTATACATTTCCGTAATGTACATATCGTTTACCTCTTACGGCGCAATTAGTGCGCTTATCCGGTAGTGTTGGTAGGATTTGCCTTTGTCTTTAGTCTTTATCAACAAAAAATTGCTTGCACATGCAAGAACCTATTGCTTTTGAACCTAGAAAGGGCAAAAGTAAACAATTTCCCTTAAGATATTTTTGTTAAACGATGGGGTTTTTCCTTTTTCCGACGGGGTTCAAGAGATTTCCGACGGGGTTCTTGTCATGAATGAAAGGGTTCTTGTCTTGAACGACGGGATTCAGGACCTTTCCGATGGGGGATTTTCTCTCAACGATGGGGTTGAGGAGATTTCCGGCAGGAGTTTGGTTTTGTACGAGGTAATTCGAGGCTTCGATGAGAGGGATTTGAGCCTGGATCGAATGTTGCCCGTGCTATCCCCCAATGGGCAGGTACGAAGCAATCGTTGGACTTTCCGGTCAAGTCTTCGATGACTCCCTAGAACAATGCTGGTCCAGTAATCGCTCACACAAAATGAGGCGTGCATTTTCGGCTGCGCCTTTCAGCCCACCGTAGGCAGTGGCCGGGGTCGTCCCCAGGGCTCGGCACCGAACCATCAACTCTTCGTGGTTCTCATGCGTCACAACGACTCTTGTGAGGACGACCTCCTCGGGCTCCCACACGTCTAGCAAGGCTTCGAACGAGTGGGCTGAGTGGGTTGCAAAGAGAACACCGCTTTGATGCCGCTGGTGCTGATTCGCCACGTGGCAGTCACCAACAGTTCGGAAGCGGTAACCAAGCATGAAATCGGTAAATGCTGAATCATGGGTCCGCTCCAACTCGCCAACTGCCATGAGGCAATGTTCGTTTGTCATTCTTGCCCAACTGAGCTCGCCGGCTAGATCAAGAATTTTGGCCTTCACTCCGTCGATCCATTTCTCTTGTGCGGCTTGAGCGGCGTTCATGTCAATAGAAATAATCGTGGGATGTGCATCTTCCACCGGCATCTCGGCCGCAAAGAACGCTGCTGTGACGGCACTCTCGGTGAAATCAATGAGATGGGTCGGCATGCCGTAATGTTGTGCCAGTGAAGCCACCTCGTTGCGTGCAACGCTCCATCGGTCCCGCGTCGAAAGAACGTCGCGATCAATATCGATCAGGCCATTTAGATTCCTCAGGAGAATACGGGCCTGATTGGCCGCAAACAATGCCGGCGAACTCCAATCCAATCGCGGATCGAATCTCAGCTTTTCAAAAGCAACGAGATACTCCTTGCCTGTCCTAAAGAGGGACTCGTCCCCAATTCGCTGGATGGCCCTTGCGAATTTTTCAAGGGACAGGTCGTATTCTGGGGGCGTGTCAAAGAGCGGTTCGGCGGAAATCGCTGCTAGGGAAGCCGCCTCTTCATGATCCCATTTGTTTCTCAGTTTCTTGTATTCGTAGTTAAACGCGAGTTGGTAGCTTCTGCGGTACAGGGATGATGTCAATTTCCAGTTGTGAGAGGCGTGACCGCGGAAAAGAAGCTCTTGGTTCCTAGTGAACTCCTTAGAAAGGAACTCAAGCGCTTCCGATAGGGTGCGGACTTCGACGGTCCGAGTGCCTGGAACATCTTTCATCTTGCACCGGCCCGTACACGCCGAGCAAAATCGACTTTTGCCCGTTTGGGATTTGCGCTGTCGTCGTCAGCGATTTCATGGAGATTCGAAAGGAGCCCCACTCCTAACAGGGGTTGTCTCATTGGTAACTTAGGACGCGAACAATGGCCAGCATGATGCACGGGTACCCTCTGAGATTCATGGAAGATCAGGGCGGGAAGCCGCAGGTTGGCCGGGCGAGCCTTATCATGGGCGCCAGTCTCTTGCTAAGCCGGGTGCTGGGCATCGTTCGCGACATGATCATGACGGCCCAATTTGGCCGAAATGAGTTCACCGACGCCTATTCGCTCGCCTTTGTCATCCCCGATCTCCTTTTCTTTCTCATTGCCGGCGGCGCGCTGAGCTCGGCCTTCATTCCCGTCTTCTCGGAGTACCTGCACACCGACCGAAAGCGCGATGCGTGGCACGTTTTCAGCTCGGTGACGACGATCATGGCGGCGGCGCTGCTCGTGATGATCGTGCTTGTTGGAGTTTACACCGAGCCGCTCCTGCGCCTCGCCCTGCAGCCCGAGCAGCACGCGAACATCCCCATGATCGCGCAGATGAGCCGCATTGTTTTGCCGGCCCAGTTCGCCTTCTTTCTGGGCGGCCTGATGTTCGGAACGCTCTATGCCCACCAGCGCTTCTCCATTCCAGGTTTAGGGCCAAATGTTTACAATATCGGCATCATTCTGGGCGCGCTGATTCTCTCGCACTTCGTGCATCCGGGCATCGCGGGCATGGCTTGGGGCGCGCTGATCGGGGCCTTTGTCGGCAACTTCTTCCTGCCCGCCTGGGAGATGCGCAAGATCGGCGTGAACTTCAAGATGTCGTTCGACACCAAGCACCCGGGCGTGCGCAAGGTCTTTGTGTTGATGCTGCCGGTCGTGTTCGGCCTCTCGCTGCCGGGCGTTTACGGCATTCTGATGCGCTATTTCGGTAGCGGCTTCGTGGATGGCATCGTGACCTCGCTCGACCTCAGCAACAAGCTCATGCAGGCACCGCTTGGCGTGTTCGGTCAAAGCTTCGCGATCGCGGTTTTCCCTGCTTTATCGCAATTCTTCGCGCAAGATCGCATGGACATGTTCCGCGAGCAGATCGTGAAGACGATGCGCACCGCGCTGTACATCAGCATCCCGATTTCGATCTACATGGCCGTCATGGCGCCCGATATCGTGAACGCGCTTTTTGGCTACGGCAAGGGCGCGAAGAGCGATCCGACCGCGCTCATCGTGTGCCTGCGCCTGTTCTGCCTCGGCATCCCGGCCTGGTGCATGCACCCAATCCTCATGCGCGGCTACTTCGCGATGCAGAAGTCGGTCAAGCCGATCGTTCTGGGCACAGCGACAACGGTCGTGTTCATCGGCCTGGCCTTTGCTCTGTTGGCCACGCCGCTTTCGTTCATGGGCTTGCCCCTGGCGAGTTCTCTGTCGGCGATCTTCCTCGCGATCCTAATGACCTTTACGCTGAGGAAGGATGCAAAAGGTTTGGAACTACGGCAAATCGGTAAGGCCCTTGATCAGAGCCTGCTGGCCGGAGTCGCAATGTGCGTTTTGCTGGTTGGACTTTGCCTTTTGTGGGCGCCGGCGGCTCAACCGGGCGGCTATGTCTGGTCGTTCACTCGGTTGATCGTTTTTGGATTCCTCGGCATGGGGCTATACACTTTCATCACGAAGAAAATGGGCATGCCAGAAACAGCAACCATCGACCGCGCCCTCGCCAAAATGAAGCGATAATTAGGCTAGAAATGCTATAATTAAGGTTGCGATGCAGGATAAATCCGAAGGCAAACTTTATCGCAACTTCGAGACGCCAGACGAAGATTTGAAGGCGTACTATCGAAGCCTGACGCCCGAGGAACGCATCAATATCGCGCTGGAGCTCCGTGGCGACCCCAAAGATCACCCGAAGATGGACCGCAGCGCGATGAGAATCCTGCGGAACTTTGAAACTAGCGACTAACGACCATCGACCCGAGGCGCGCATTAAGCGCATCCTCATACATGGCGACATACTCCTTGGCGCTCTTGTCCCAGCTGAAGTCGGTCGTCATACATCGCTTAACGAACTCAGCCCACTTTGCCTTGTCTTCATAAAGCTCGACGCCGCGCCAGATAGTCTTCAGCAGTTCGCGAGCGGACTTTTGCATGAACACGAGCCCGTTCTGCTCATCATGGATTGAGTCAGCAAGCCCGCCGGTCTCGCGCACGATGGGCACAGTGCCATAGCGGCACGCGATCATCTGGCCGAGGCCGCACGGCTCGAACGCGCTCGGCATCAGGAACATATCGGATCCGGCATAGATACGCTGTGCAAGAGGCGCATCGTAGCGCTCGATGAATCGAACCTGGTCCGGCCATTCATCTTCGAGTTGGCGAAGCTGCTCGGCCGCCCAAGGATCGCCGGTTCCGAGGGCAATGAACTGTACGCCGAGGCCTAGCATGCCATAGGCTTGCTTGACGATGAGATCAAAGCCCTTTTGGTCGCTGAGTCGGCTCACAATGCCGAGAATCGGCGAGTCGGATTGAGGCAGGCCGAGCTCGAACTGCAGCGCTTTCTTGCACTCGGATTTTCCGATGAGGTCATCTGCCGAAAAATTGGCGGCAATAGCCGGGTCAGTCTCGGGATTGAAGAATTCGTAGTGAATTCCGTTCAGGATGCCTCGCAGTTTCCCAAGCTGAGCGAGATCGCGCATGAGCCCCCAAAGGCTCGCGCCGTACTCCTCGGTCTGAATCTCCTTGGCGTAAGTCGGGCTGACCGTATTCACCATGTCCGCGAAAACCGAGGCCGACTTGATGAAGTTAACCCCGCCCCAGGTCTCGAGCTTGTCCATCGTGAACAGGCTTTCATCGAGCCCAGCGGCAGTAATCGTGTCAGCTCCGAACGTGCCTTGATAAAGCAAGTTATGGATGGTGAAAATGGTGGCGGTGCGATCCCACTTTGAGCCAGCTTTCTCGCGAATCATCACGGGCGTGAATCCGGTATGCCAGTCGTTCGCGTGGACGACGTCGGGAATCCAGTCTTCGCCTTCGCAGAGCTCGATGGCAGCCTGACTAAGAAAGAGGTAAGCATCGCGACCGTAGGCGTAGACTTCCTCGGAGCGCATGGCCGAGCCGAAGAACTCGGGGCAGTTCACCATCCAAACGCCCTCGATTTCGTAGAGACTGGCCCTGTAAGTGGTCTCTGGATTCACCTTGACGGTGAAAGTCTTGACCGGCTTCTTGCCCTGAACGACCATGCCGTAAGCAGGCATGAGAACACGGACGTCATGCCCGAGCTCGCGCAGTGCTTGCGGAAGCGAGCCGGCAACATCGGCCAACCCGCCAACTTTGGCCCAAGGAGCCACTTCGACCGAAACGAACAAGATCTTCATGGACGCGAACGGACTATTCCACGAAGTGACGTTGAGCTCATGACAAACGACACTCTAATCTTCGCCGGTATGGGTCTTTATTGATCGAATTGACCAAAGTTAGCGATGACGATGTCGATATCGGAGGCGTCCACTTCACCAGAAACATCGGTGTCGGCGTGGATGTTTCCCGTGCCACCCGGCCAGGTTTGGCCAAAGTTGAAGATGACATCGTCGATGTCTGCTGCATCTACTTCGCCGCTCCCATCCGTGTCGCCATTGGCCATCGCAATGGTCCCTGTGGCCTGACCCGTTCCGGTCAGATTAATCGTTGTGGTTTGCTTCAGGAATGAAGAGCCGTCCCAATGGATGCTGGCTGCACCGGTAAATGTTGCGCCGACGTTAATGCTGAAGGCGGTGGATGGACCGGTTGCATGAACCGTTCCTGAGCCGATGGTGTTTGTGCCTTGCATGACGGTGTAGTTGATCGCCCGTCCGAGCCCAGATCCAAAGGTGACCGTGTCGTTTAATTGAAGGCTTCCGGTAATCGTTTGGGCGGGACCGATAATCTGAATGTTGTCGAAGCCGAGCGATGCTGTCACGCTGGAACCATTGCTCGATGGGCTGCCAACTTGATGCCGGAACATGAAGCGGAAAACGCCAGCCAAGGCGGTTGGATAGTCATTCTCGCCCCCCACGATTGTAATATCGCTCGGACCGATAGGGAAATCGTAGGTAGTCCAACCTGATCCGGCCGGGACGGACTTTGCAACAGTTGAAGTCCACTCAGCCCCCATGTTGTCGAAAATGACCAACCGCATCGAGAGATTTGGACCGCTAAAGCTCTTAAGGGAGACCCTTACGTGAGTTGCGCCTATAGCAAGGAAGTCTCCAACATATCGAGCCTCTTCGACAAATGCCGCCATTTTTGGAGGATAGGACCCGCCACCACTGTTTATGCGAAGGTACGGGTCTAAGGGGCCACTTACGCCACCATCAGGCATGGCGGAAATCCCGTTGCCGCCCTGGCCATTGGTCCAACCATTGGTCAAGCCATTTGAAAAGGTATCGACTGTAAAAAGGTCAGCGGCTTCTGAACTGATCGCGGTCAGAATAAGAGTGGTAAGGAGCGCTGTTCGCTGACATAAGGCCATGGGTCGCATGGCCTTTATTATGAGCGCGGAACGGGCCAATTCCTAGGCTTTTGTCAACTCCCAGTAAATGTGCGGTCGCCCATGATATGGGGTAGCGTTCGCACATGTTGGATATCGAGACTCTTTGGGACTTTGGAGATCCCGAAGGGACTGAAGCAATATTCCGGAGCCTGCTCGCAGAGGCATCGGAGGTGGAAAAGGCCATCTTGTGGACGCAGATCGCGCGAACGTTTAGCTTAAGGAAGCGGTTTGATGAGGCGCGGGCAGCGCTCGAAAATGTCGGGAGGGAAGACCCCGAAGCTCGGACGAGGTTCGAACTAGAAACAGGGCGAATCTACAATAGCTCGGGACAGCCCGATGAGGCGGTTCCACACTTCCGATCGGCGATGGAGATTGCCAAAACAGCGGGGTTAGATTACTTGTATCTCGACTCCCTACACATGCTTGCTATCGCCGACGAACCAAACGTGATTGAATGGGCTGAAAGGGGGATCGAAGCGGCGAAGACGGCGAGTGAGGAAAAGTGCCGTCGATGGCTGGGTCCCTTCTATAACAACCTCGGCTGGACTTACTTTGACCGCGGTCAATATGACAAAGCGCTTGAGCTCTTTGAGCTCGGCTTGGAAGAACGAGAGAGGCAGGGGGTGCCGCGACCAATCGAGATCGCAAAAGAAGCCGTCGCAGAAGCGAAAAAGGCTCTGGGAAGATGAGTGAAGTTAGGTTAAAGATCAAGATTCTTACCGTTACGCCGGGCGTTTGGTGTGCCATTCAAGAAGGTAAAGGTTCAGCTGGAAAGCCTGTCGATCTGCGAAAGCCGGAGGGCGGCGACGTGGAATGGGTTGTGACCCTGAGTCTGAAGAATGGAAAGCCTACGGGGAGTTATGCTCAAAAGGATTCTAAAGGGGCCTTCATTTACATTCTCTGGGGAACAAACGCGGGCCAAGCCGGGACGTGCGTGAGCCGCAGGGCGAAGGTCTACCTGCCGCCAGAGCTAGAAGCGGACGCCTTGTATGAGGTCGAGTTTGAGGGCCGAGACAAGTCGGGCCTTCCAGCTTGCGCTTCCGTAAAGCCAATAGAGGGCTGGAAGCAGTCTGGTACCTTCTAATCGAATGGCAGACCAAGTAGACGTGACAATCATCGGCGGCGGGCCGGTTGGGCTCTTTGCCGCTTTCTATGCCGGGTTACGTCACATGTCGGTTCGCATAATCGACTCGCTCCCCGAACTGGGTGGCCAGCTCACCGCTCTCTATCCCGAAAAGTACGTGTACGACATGCCTGGCTTTCCAAAGGTCTTGGCGAAGGACCTAGCCCGAGAGATGGCGCAGCAGGGAACCCAGTTTTCGCCTCAGATTGTGCTTGGGGACACGGCTGAGTCACTTAGTGAGGACATGGTGATTGGGACGCGTAGCGGCCTGCATTTGCCGACTAAGACCGTGATCATTTCGGCAGGAGCTGGGGCCTTCTCGCCGACCAAGATTGGACTAGCCGATGAGGAGAGTTGGGTTGGTAAGGGGTTGCATTATGGGGTTCGCCATTTAGCCGATTTTGAGGGCCTACGTGTGGCAGTGATAGGCGGTGGCGACAGCGCTTTCGACTGGGCTTTAGCTTTGTCAGACGTGGCTTCAGAGGTTCACGTTGTCCACCGGCGCGACGTGTTCAGAGCACACGAAGATACGGTTGAAAAGGTTCAAGCCTTGCCAGTTGGGTTTCATCTCTTTAAGACGGTCGCGGCTATCCAGGGTGAAGGTCGGATCACGGGAATTGAGATGGAAGACACGCAAACCAAGGAGCGCTCGGTTTTGGCGTGCGACACCGTGGTCGTAAACATCGGATTCAAGTCGTCATTGGGGCCGCTCAAGGATTGGGGTCTCACGATCGAGAAGAATCAAATCGTCGTGGACCATCTCTACCGAACTAATCGCCCCGGGGTTTTTGCCGTTGGCGATGTGTGTTCGTTTGAAGGGAAGCTGAAGCTGATCGCAACTGGCGTAGGTGAAGCCGCCACTGCCGTATGCATTGCCAAGACTATGATCGAGCCGGAAGCCAAGCTCTTTCCTGGGCACAGCTCGGATATGAATTTGTGAGGATTGGGTAAGGGTTTGTTAGGTTTGGTGAGGGCTACCTCGGACTAACCTCGCGGATCCTAACGAACCCTAACAAATCCTAACCAACCCTAACAAAAACCTCACATAAACTACTGATTTGCCCAGCGATTAATCAGCCACCAACTGGCTTGATCGTGAGGGACGAACTTCGGATGAGTGATGATTTCCCAAGCCGGTAGGTAACCCAACGATCCATCGCCGTACGTTCGTACCCGTTGCATGACCTTTTCGATCCACTCCTTGGCGATGCGGCAGCGCTCAATATCTGCAAGCGAACCGCCAATGCGTTGATGGTTCCAGCGCGCATACTTAGACAGATCATCGAAGACCTGTCGAGAAGCCGCGAGCTTCGCGACAGAGGCTTCCGCGTGGCCATGAGCGTATTCGAGTCGGGCTTCTTCGGCAATGCGAACGAAGTCGACTGCGCTCCGGAGGAGCATTGCCGGTCCCTTGTAGCTCTCTTCTGGGGCGATTTGAAGTGCTCGGTTGGCAATTTCAGATGCCTTCTCGCCACGGTCACCGTGGCAAAATTCTTCGGCATGGTGCATCCAGCAGAGAAATGGATTGCTCATCAACAAGAGCCGGGTTTTGAGCGAACTCCGGATTTGGCCCGGCGTGAATGTGCCGCCGAGCCCGGACAGTTGCTCACTCATCAATCGAGCCCAAGACTCATGTTGCGGACTCTCTTTGGCATAGGCTTCATAAAACGAGCCTTGGCTTCCATTGAGAATTGAGGCGCTCGCACGCAGTGCAGGAAACAGAGTGTCGTATGCACCAAACATGCCGCACTCCCAGGTAGTGATGCACTCTCCGAAAAGGTTTAGTTCTCGAACATCATCCGCGATTTCTCGCACGTTTTTCTCACTGGCCTCGACATGGAGCCAAGTTGCGTTGTAGGTCTGGATCGCCGGGCACCCGACGACTTCGAAACCTTTCTCCTTGAAGAACGGTGCCCATTCCTTCACATCCTTGAAGTACTGCCACTCAAAAATGAGGGTGCTCTTTGGCATGAAGTCGAGCGCTGTCGGGTGATCGTGGTACATATCGCCCCAAACAGCAGGTCGCCGTCCCTTCTCGACCACGTACTCGGCCAGGGGTCCAAAGTGGGACCCATATAGGAGGGCTTTGCCATCAAGGCTTTCATCTCCACCTGTTAGCTCATGGATTCGTGCCTTGCTAGCCTCATTCGCACCAAGCTGCCACGTCTCATCGCCACCAATGTGGATGATCTCAGAATCGAAAGCGGCGCACGTATCATCTATGATTCGGCGGCACAGTTCAACAAAAGATGGGTTGGCTGGTGATGCTTGAAGGCCAGAAAAGAGCTCTTCTCGATACTGCTTTCCATGCTCGGTATAGAGAAATCCCTCAAAGTGGCCCAAGAGATTAATAAAAGGAACCAACGTCAAACTTGGGAACTCTGATCGCAATCGCGAGATCATTTCCGGTGTGACGCATCCCTTGCCATGCGCCCAAGGCGTGCTTGGGTAGGCATAGCGATGCTCCATGTAGAGCCCCAAAGCGTTGAATCCGGCGTCCTGGGTGAACGAAGCGATCTGATAGAGGTGGTCTAGGGTGGGGGCTTGCTCGCGGGCAAGGTCATAAGTCCACATCTTCAACTGCATAGAACTAGTATGCAGTGGTACCTTGTATCCATGTTCGCCAGCATCAAGGCAAGTACGGGCAAATCCGCCGCCACCAAGGCCATTTTCGTTGATTCCAGTCTCAAGTCCCCGAAGGGCATTTCACTCCCCGACAAGTTCAAAGGGAAAAAGGGCGAGATTCGTGAGTCGATCGAGGGTGGGGTTCGAACGTTTTTCGTTGGCACCGGCGATAAGGACAGTTTCCACGCTGCTGGAACACTCGGGCGAAAACTGGCCGAACACGAGATTGCCGAAGTTGCAATTCTTGGCGCGTTTGATGCCGAACAAGTTGGCGCTGGCCTGGGCGTCATTGGCTGGAACCCGACGCAATTCAAGGGAACTGCGACGCCAAAGAAGGATCAGGTTGATCTCAACCCTCAGTTTGAGGACGACAAGGATGTAAAGGCGTTCAAGCGCGGCCTCGGAATCGCCGATGCGATGAACCTCAGCCGCGACCTAAGTATCACGCCGCCGAATATCGCGACAACCGATTACATCGCCGCAACAGCCGAGAAACTGGCGAAAGACGCCGGCCTTGCGATCACGGTGATGAAAGGCAAAGACCTTGAGAAGGAGAAACTCGTGGGCCATATCAATGTGGGAAAAGCCAGCGAGAACCTGCCAGTCTTCATTCGCCTCGAATACAAACCGAAGGGTTCCAAGGGCAAGCCGGTCGTGTTGGTTGGCAAGACCATGTGCTATGACACGGGCGGACTCAGCCTCAAGATTAGCGGCAGCATGGTCGGCATGAAGCAAGACAAGGATGGCGGCTGCGCCGTGATTGGCGCGATGCACTTGATCGCCAAGACTCTCAAGCCGGATGTGCCGGTTGTCGCTCTTCTCTGCGTTGCCGAGAATTCGGTGAGTGATGAGGCCTATCGTCCGGACGACATCTTGACCTTTCGAAACGGAGTTACCGTGGAAGTCACCAACACGGATGCTGAGGGGCGCTTGGTGCTTGCTGACGGCCTGTGTTGGGCGTGCGACAAAGAAGAGCCGGCCGTAATCGTAGATATCGCGACCTTGACGGGCGGCGTAGTAACTGCTCTGGGCAAGGTCTTTGCGGGCGGATTTGGCAACGACGAATCGAGTTACAAGGCGATGGACAAGGCATCGGCTTCAACCGGAGAGCGCGTCTGGCGATTGCCTCTCCACGACGAGTACCGCGATATGATGAAGTCGCCAGTCGCCGACATCCTCAACAGCAACCCCAACCGCCAAGCTCACCCAATCCAAGGCGCGGCGTTTTTGTCCTACTTCGTAAAGGAAGGTACGCCCTGGATTCACCTCGATATCGCAGGCGTTCACAACGCCGAGAAGGACAGCGGCCCGTTCATCAAGGGGCCGAATGGATTTGGAGTGCGATTACTCGCCGAGTTCGCTGCTAGCTGGAAGTGATTTGCCTTTCGCCATAAAATGCGCGGCTAGTAGCGCGCAAGCGACGCCTAGCCCAACCGCCCATAAGGTCAGGTTAGGCCATGGCTTCCAAGTCGTTTCGCTTAGACCAACAAACTTCATTTTGTTGGCTTCGTCGCGTGTCGTCATGGAAAACTGAACGGCAACCAGTAGCGAGATCAAGGTCGCACCGATGTAGCCGATTCGCGGATTCTTAGGAACCAAAGCGAAGCAGATGAGGAGCAGGACTCCGATGGTGCCGGCCGCAATGAGAGAAGCAATGCTGTTCTTGCTTGAGTAGGCTTCGACGCCAACGGCGATGTTAAAGAGTCCGTACAAGCCGACAAGCGCGCGGGGCCAAGCCATATTGCAATTGTACCGGGCTAGGCCGCAGCTTCTGCTTCGGCTTGGACCTGCCCCACAAACTCGACTTCTGCTCGCGACGAAACCTCGTTGTAGCTTAAGACGTGCAGTTGAGGAATGTATCGTTCGACAAGCCTGCGGAGCGGCAAACGGAGCGTTGCAGAGCAAAGGACGACCGCCTGTAGCCCTTGAGCCATGGCATTCTCGCTCTGTTCGCGAATATTTCTGACCAGCGTCTGCTGAGTATGAGGGTCGACCGCCAAGATGCTCCCACCCGCCGTCATTTGGATCTGGTCAGTCAGCCGGCGTTCGAGGCTGGGATCCAACGTGATGCAGTAGAGCTTATTCTCGTGGTCAAGATACTGGCGAGTGATTGTTCGGCTAATGGCGGAACGGACAAGTTCACCCATCTGCTCAGGATCCTTTACCCGACCCGAGTAGTCGGCCATCGTTTCGAGGACAGTTACCATATCTCGAATTGGTACGCGCTCGCGCAGAAGGTGTTGAAGGACTTTCTGAATGTCGCCGATTTGGACGACGTTGGGCACCAATTCTTCGACGACCGCCGCGTTGACCTGCTTGGCATTCTCGACAATCTGGGCGACCTCTTGTCGTGACAGCAGTTCAGCTGCATAAGCCTTGACGATCTCACTCAGGTGAGTGCTGATCATGGCGCTAGGTTCAATAACCGTATATCCATTTCGCTCAGCGACATCGCGCACCTCTCGGCTGATCCAAACGGCATCAAGGCCAAACACTGGCTCCTTTACGACTTGGCCTGGAATAGGCTGGACAACGCCGCCGCTGTTGATTGCCAGCAGAAGCTCGGGTTCGACATCAGCACGAGCAACTTCCTCACCGCGAACTTTGATCACATAGGTGTTTGGAGAGAGAGTGATGGCATCTCGAATGCGAACACTGGGCATGACATAGCCCAAGTCGATGGCGATTTGGCGCCTTGTTGCCGTAATCCTCTCTGGCAAGTCGCCCCCCGCCTTAACATCGGCAAGTTTGGTTAGTGCATAGCCCACCTCGATTTCGAGCGCATCGACACTCAACAAGGGCATGACTGCTTCTGGTGAAGAAGGGGCAGGTCCGACAGGTGCCGCCTCGACAGGCTTTTTCTCCACCTTTTTAGCAAATAGGCTCTCAATCATGTCCCCGTTCTTCTTGAGGTAGCGACTCATCGCAATAAGCGTCCCCCCCACTCCAAGAAAGATCAAGGTAGGGAAGCCGGGTACGAAACCGAATAAGCAGAGGAATCCTCCGCTGGCGAGGATGGCTTTTTCCTGGCCGGCCAACTGAGAGAAGACTTCGCCGCCCATACTTCGCTCTTGCCCAGAACGGGTTACGAGCAAGCCACTAGCAGTGGAGATAAGCAAGGCTGGGATTTGGGAAACAAGGCCCTCACCAACCGAAAGAAGAGCATAGCGTTGAAGAATCTGAATCGCGTCTCCCTCACCTCGGAAGAACCCAACCGCGAACCCACCGATAACATTGATGACGATGATTAGTAGCGAAGCAATGGCATCGCCCTTAACAAACTTACTGGCACCATCCATCGCTCCATAGAAGTCCGCTTCCTGCTTGACTTCCTTACGTCGCGTACGGGCTCCTTCTTCGTCGATCAAGCCAGCGGCAAGGTCAGCGTCGATCGCCATTTGCTTTCCTGGCATCGCGTCCAATGTAAACCGGGCCACGACTTCCGAAACTCGCCCAGCACCATTGGTGATGACGAGGAACTGGACAGCCATCAGGATAAGGAACGCGACGAATCCGACGACAAAGTCGCCGCCCATGACAAAGTTTCCAAAGGTCTCAATGACGTGGCCGCCTTCGCCATGGCCGAGGATCATTTTGGTCGCCGCGATACTAAGCGCTAACCTGAAAAGAGTTGTTACCAGTAGTAGCGAAGGAAAGATGCTGAATCGCATCGGCTCCTCGACATTCACTGCGCTCAAGAGGATGAGAACGGCGCTCGCCAAAGCAATACAGAGTCCGAAGTCGATGATCGCCGTAGGTAGGGGTAAGACTAGCATAGCCACAACGACTAGCAACCCGACGCCTAACAGCAGGTCGGTGTTCTTAAGAAGTCGTTGTAGCAAGGTCATGGAAGTTGCGAGTTCAAGGCGCAGTAGGGGCCAATTGGATTGTCGGCACAAATGCGGGCGATCTTGAGTCCTCGATTCCCCTGCAACGGGTATCCTTTGGGTTCACGCGCTCGTAGCTCAGTGGATAGAGCATCAGCTTGCGGAGCTGGGGGTCGGAGGTTCGAGTCCTCTCGAGCGCGCCACCTCAAACCGCGCACTTATATTAGGTTTGAGCCTTTGAATTGGCACAAAGCTTTCGTATACTAAGTTGTGCGTCGCCAGTTGTTTGTTCTTTCGCTGTTGGGCCTTTGCGTATCTCCGGCCCACGCATTAATCCGTCGGATCGATGTTGCGGACTCACAGTATCAAGCCCTCGCGGCTAATATTCCGCTTGCCTGGATTCAGTATTCGACCACCGCGAACCCCGTTAGCGGGGCTCTCATCGGTGACAAGTTCATCTTGTCAGCAGCGCACACGCAGACAACGGGGACGCATACCATAAAGCTTGCTGGCGAAACTTACACGATCGTCGCTTGGGTGCGACATCCCAGTTACTCAGGTTCCAATATTCTAGGCGGATTCGACTTCTCGGTGGCCCGTCTTGACCGACGGGTGTTGAACATTGCTCCTTTGCCGGTACGTTCGGCCGCGGTTCCCAGTCAAACCCCAATCAAGATTTTTGGAATGGGCGTAACAGGTTTAGGTAATGGTACGGGGTACGTCTACCCTTGGAGCCCGATCCCCGCGAGTTGGCCCTTGCGTGGAGCGACAAATCTTGTCGATGTGGATACCACCTTGCCAAACATCTTCATGACGGACTTCGACAAGCCAGACGGAACGACAAACTCTCTCTCTACCCTTGGCTCGTCTGCCCAATCGACTTCAACCGAGGGACAACTCATTTGGGGCGATAGCGGCGGTCCAGTTACCATGAACGTTAGCGGGCAAGAACAAATTGTCGCGGTCAATTCCGCTTTGAGTAACTACAACGGGAACTCAAGTACGGGCGACTTTGGCGATCTCTCCATCTTCGCGCGGGTTTCAACGGCCTATTCTTGGATCATGTCAAACGCCTGGGAAGCGGGTCGAGTAGCAGGCAAGATCAACCTGGCCGACTTTATTGGATCGCCGATGTTGCGAACTGCCACAATTGAACTTAGGAATGTTGGCAGCACTACAGCAATCGAGACCTTCACGGTCCCATTGGCTGTTGATTCCAGCTTCTCATTCGTCACGCCGCGTCGTGGTGCCACCGATATCAAGTTCACGATTCCTGGTTTTTGTTCGCGTGTCCTTTCGAATGTAATGATCAGCGATACCGCGCCTGGGAACCTCAATGTGCTACTGCCTAATGGCGACCCCGATCAGAGCCAAGAAGTCGATGCGTCTGACATAGATCTGGTCATTTCAAACTTCGGCTCGCTTACGACCTCGGCAACCTCAGGGGATCTCAATGGGTCTGGTGAAGTTGACGCCTCGGACATCGATGTCTGCATCGGCAACTTCGGACAAACTGGTCAACCCTAGAACCGGAGTTGGTACTCCATTCTTAGGGTCCAGTTGTCTCGGTTGACATTGGACTCCCGGTGTCCTGCCCAACTGACATTTCCAACGTTCAGATTCAAGAGCTGATTAGGACCAGGACGCTGACTAAACTCTAAGCCATAACGGTGCATGGTTCGGCGCAGGCCATTGATGTCAGTCTGCTCGAGTCCGTAACTAAGTCGGATAGGGGACGGGTTCCTCGCGTTGAGTGTCAGGTTCACCGACGCGATTCTGGATAGCTGCCGCGTGTCGTCGTTGATGCGCTCTTCCCAGGCTGCGCCAAACAGGGTGTTGGCCTTTTCGCTACGTTGCTGGAGCCGATAGGCGACCGTTCGCGTGGGTTGTACGATCGTGCCGAGCAACGCATCTCCCCGAGGCTGTTCGGGATAGGTTTGGGTTTGGAAAGTGAGATCGAAACCAGGAATGTAGCGAGCGGTCACAGAGACATTGCGAATCATGTAAGCCTTATCCCAAGGCATTTGGCGCGACTTGATCATGGCGTCAAAGCTCAGCTTGCGCGAATCATCCTTCGGAGTCGAGAAGCGATAGGTGCGGTCGATGGCTCGGCGGCCGTTCGTGTGGACTTGGCTCGCGTAGTCATAACCTAAGCTGAGGTCGCCAATGCGCAATCCTACAGACCCTGTTTGGTTTTCACGTTGCCAAAGGTTGTAGTCCCGAATCGTATCAGAACCAATGGCGAATCGAAAGTCCTTGATGAAGCCCAGTTGGATTGGCTTGCTGGTTCCGAGTTTGAAGTTGCCCGTCGACCGGTCTCGTTCTTGCCCCCAGGCTTGGTGGGTGTAATTTGCTCCGCCAAAGTCGATGCCACCAAATGTGCCACCAGTAAGGCTCATGTTGGAGTTCATCGTATCATTGAGACCCAACTCACGGGCGTAGCCATACGTGAACTTAACGCCACCGCCGAGGTTGATCCAGAAGCCATAGTTCCGGCGGCTCTCATTAGGGCGGTCGCTATGTGTCCGGCGGATATTTACGTCGGTTACGCTTACGCCTGTTCGGGCGTTGAACCCGGTGCTAAGCGTATGGGCGCTAATCGTCTCGGTGTTGCCGTCGCCGTATTCCGTGCGCGTTTGCTCGGTTCGAACGTTTGTATTAGTCGCCAACACGGCTTCTGCACTGAGCGAATTGCGCGTGCTGTCTGGGCTTGTCGCGGTCGTTCCGCCATTTGAAATCACTTCTCGCTCAAATCGCACGGCGCCAAAATTGCTGAAATTGCGCGAGAGCAACAACCGGTCGATTGATTGATCGAGAAGCAGTGCCTCTGGGTCGGTCAACGAGTTACCGTACTTGTACCACTGGAGTTTCGTATCCTTGTCGATGTCCCAAGTGAGTAAGGACTCGGCAATGGACCGCTTCTGATCAAGTGAGGCATTATTCGCCTCCATTCGGTTCATGCGGACATTGAGGCCCCGCATGAGCATGACGTTAACCAGCAATTGCCTTTGTTCTTGCCCAATCATCTGTCCCAAGAGTTCTCGCTCTGGGTCGACAAGTGTGGCGACATTGAAGTAACTTGCGTCGACCTTTCGCTCGGAATAAGCGAGTTCAAGTCTCGGGTCTTGGATTCTCAAGCTCCTTCTGCTCGCGCTGGCATCGCCAACCTGTGCTGCCATTGAGTTGAACTCCAAGGACCTTCCGGCTCCCCAAGACGTAGAGAACGTGGTGTCGGTTTTTTCTAGACCAGGAGTGCTACCAAGGCGCTCCCGCTCAAAGCCCATCAGCGAGCTCAATTCGACCAAATTTTCGCCCAGAGTTTGGTGCCGGTAGCTTAGCTTGGTGCGGCCCCAGTCTAGGGTGCCAGAGACCAGACGCCCTGAGTCTTGCGAGCCCTCCAACTGCAGGTCCGATACGCTTAGTCCAATTCCTTTGCCCGGCGAGAAACTCAACCGCTGCGAAGTTCTCGTCAAGCCCGATGGCCGAGTAAACCAGTGGCGATCCTCGCCCTTTATCTGAATCCCTTTCGGCTGATACATGGCGGCAATGCGCGCCATGTTGTCATTTTGCTCGGCTTCGCTCTGCCGCGCTGCACCATCGAAGCCCTGGTCGTTTCCAATGGACTGAAGTTCGTAGTTCCAATTTGCGCCGGTTACGGTCAAGTTATTCGCGGAGAATCCTAGCGTGCCGTTGGACATGTCACTTTGTCCATAACTGAGGGCGAATCCCTTTGTAGCCCATCCTAGATTCCATGCAGTTCGGCTGATGCCGCGCTCTCGGGCCAATTGGCCGCGATCTGCTTCGCGAAGACCCTCGAATTGGCCAAAGCCCTGGCCCACCTCTTGGCTCACGTATGCCATCGTCAGCGTTCCGGTTTGGAAGCTCATGCGCATTCGCTGAACTGCGTTCCCGCCCTGATCGCTGACGTTGAAATCGGTGAGGCTAAACTTCGCGCCGCGTTGGTCGAAGTTCAGGCCAAAGCTATTCGTTCGAAGACCCCGCTCTTTTTCAAGCTGCTTTCGGTCAGACTCGCGAAGGTCGTTGAATCGGTTGAACCCGGAATCGACCTCTCGTGAGGAATAGCTGAGGGACCAGCCTGTTCCAGCAATGCCATAAGATTGATTCGTGATAGAGTTGCCGCCTTCGCCAACAACTTGGTAGCTCTGGTTCAGTTTGAGCGAGCCGGCCATAATGTCCTTAAGGCTCAAACCCATGCGCTTCAATCCACGTTCTTTAGTGAACGCAGAGACCTCTTGATCACTGTATCCGCTGTCGGAGAAAGCGCTGAATCCCGTGAACTTGCGATCGATGGCCTGGTAGCTCAATGCGACTTTGCCGCCAAGGATATCGCCGCCTATTTCTTGAACAATGGCAGTGCCCGATTCTTGACCGCCTTCATCAAGACCTGAACTCTCGCCCATCAGCGACTGTGACTGCATGGTTTTGCGGCTCGAGTAGGCAAACATGCCGTTCATTCGGAGCGAGCCACCTGGAGTCAAGCCAAAGCTGGTTTTTAAACCATAGAGGTCACTCCGCATGACCTTGCCATTATCACCTCGTTCGGCCATGCCAAGGCCCATCATCACGCTGGATTGGCCAAAACTCAGCTTCATGGTGTTCAAGCCATTGCCAAACTTAGAAGCGCTCGACCGGGCCTCGGCTGGGTCGTGACGATATGTGACTCGCAGGACTTGCCCCGGCTTGGTCGCGACTTTGAGAATTAGCATTCCGGTCGGGCAGTCCAAAGAGTAATCATCGCCCAATCGAAGTTGTCGCCCCTCGAGGTTGACCGACTCACTGCCGCGTATCACACCCGCATTGCGGAGGGGAACCGTAGGGGTGCCATCTAGGCGGATTAGGTCTGAGGCCGTAGTGCCTCCGACCACAGATAGCTTGGGAGTATCTTCTGTTGGCGTAGGAGATTCTTGCGCAACACCAAAAACCGGCATGGCACAGAGTAGCAATGCTGTATGGATCAGCCGTCTCCCCTGCATGGATCTCCCTATCCCAATATTATAGGACGTTTCACGTTCAAAGTTGCTTCATTTCGTTAAGTTCTTCGCGAACTTACGGAATTTGGGCCTTTGGGTATCATATGGCCCACACCCGGACGTAGCTCAATGGATAGAGCATCAGTCTTCGGAACTGAGGGTTGGGGGTTCGAATCCCTTCGTCCGGGCCATGATTCTGAGATAAAAGCGGGGCGAAGTTTTTCGCCCCGCTTTTGTTTTCCAATCTCGACGCTTAGTCGTCGATTCCGCCAAAGTTAGCGATAACGACGTCGATGTCGGCTGCGTCGACTTCATCAGACAGGTCCACGTCGCCATTGTTCGGTCCGACTCCCGTGCCGCCAAAGTTCGCGATAACGAGATCGATATCGGCGGCATCGACTTCGCCCGAGCCATCAGGATCGCCATTTTGCATGGGAACCTTGAACTCGAAGAGGCCGGTTTCGGTGAGATTGATATTCACTTTCTTCTTCAGCCATGAGCCGCCATCGATCACGAGTTGATATTCCCCGCGCACATCGTTCGGGAATCCAACGTTGATCTCACCATCGGCATTCATGTTTGCCGTCCATGTGCTGACCGCATTGTTGGTGTTTCCATTGATTGGCACAAGTTCAAGCGAGAAAGGCACTGTTTGCGCTGCGCTTGGATTGACGACATCGCCAAGGACCGGGATCACTTGCATCGATCCATTCGGGAAGGCTCGAACCTTCATGTTATCCACCCAAGTGTCTTGAGCTGGGGTTTCAAGCGTAGGATTCAAGATGATCGTATTCAACTGACGGGCTGTGCCTGTTAGATTCGGGTTGATATCCCAGTACCCAAATAGTCGGCGGTCTACGTAAAACTCGACTCGGCGAACATTGTAAACGATCGTAAACTTGTGCCAGCCATTTGTGCGGCGGTAGTCTGCACCCACCCCAAAGTAGGTCCAGCTTGGCGCCGTGATGCCACCCAGTTCCAGGGTAGTGGTGCCTGTGACAAAGCCGCTACCAGGAGCAACAGAAAGGATGCGTCCGGCATAGTGGTTTCCGATCGACTGACCCGAAGGATTAGCAGTTCCGAACCAACAGTTATTGACAAAGCCAGTACCAAAATTGGTCGTGAAGGCATTCCAGTTGCCCATCGTCACAATCTGGCTCACCGCAGAGAATGGATTAACGCCATCACCCTGACGCAGAGCCGTAAAGAACCGCTGGCTACCGATGCCATCGGTACCTGACGTTGGCACTCCAACTCCGCCGTATTGATCATACATGTACTGGGTGAATACAAGGGTCTCGTCGTTGGTCTGTTGCCGTGTGAACAGGGCTCCGTAACTGATTCGGGGATTGCGAAGCGGGTCACCGGTTGGGGCGCCAGACCGTCCAGGGATC
This sequence comes from Chthonomonas sp., assembly GCA_016788585.1. Lineage (GTDB taxonomy): Bacteria > Armatimonadota > Fimbriimonadia > Fimbriimonadales > Fimbriimonadaceae > JAFLBD01. Next base: position 47,031 of record JAEURP010000002.1, read on the forward strand.
TTGCACGAATACTGCCCTTCGAATACATGGTCGGTTGGCGAGGCGGATACGGTGGACGGAGATACTGCCGTCAAAGTGCCACTGACGGTGGTCGATGGCCAGTTTGCAAGGCTATTCGACTCAAAATTGTCGGCGAATAAGACTTCCGGAGTTAGGGAAGTTTGCGCAAAAGCGATGGATGCAGAAATGCCCGATAGCACGAAGGCCGTCGTGAGCTTAGTCATGGGTTGCATAGGTTGTCCTCGTTGAACGATGCGGAACACGTGCGTCGTGTCGCTAACCTCTAGCATACGTTACCGGAGACCAAAATGGGGTGCTCTGGAGCCCCATCCTGGTATTGCTTGGGTCGAAGCAGGTATTCATACGAGGAGAGCCGATCAATTTGATCGGCTCTCCTTCTAAGCTCGCAAGCGATCAGATCTTATCGTATCGTCCGCGCTCGGAGTTGCCACGATAGAGCATCTTGCCACTCTTCGCGACCATTGCTTCGAAGCTCTTTGCTTCATCTTTGCCAGGTGCCTTGCCGTCGACCATTTTGACGGTGAAAGTGGCAACGCCCCCCTTGACGCTCCACGTGCCGGTGACCTTCCGGCCGGTAATGAGAGCGTTGTCATCCCACACAAAGGTGCCATCGCTCTTCACGACAAGCATATTCTCGATTGGATAGAGCTTCTTGCCTCGCTTTTTCTGCAGGGCTTCGACCTGCTTATACTTCGCCCGGAGCTTGGGATCGATAAAGCGCTTCCAAGTTCCAGAGAAGTTTGCGGCAACGGCGCCCTTGTTGGCATCCGCCGGTAATGTCGGCTTTGGCTTCGGCTGCTTACTCGGATCGGAAACGTTCGTCCGATCGGCAGGATTGGCCTTGCTGACCTTCATGTCGGTGGTCGGAGGCTTCGAAAGCTCTTCCTTCGCCGCTTGTGCCTTCGCGAGTTCGGAGGCCTTTTCATCCGTCATGCCGCTCTCTTTCTTAAGAGCCTCTTCTTTTGCCTTCGCCTTGGCGACCTCTTCAGGCGTCAGGTCTTTCTTAACCGGCTCCTTAACGGTTTCCGAGCCGCCCGACGGTGTCGCTCCTTCGACCTTTTTGACGTCGGCAGAGTCAATCTTGGTCTCGCCAGTCTTTCCAGTGCCGTTCTCGTCGGTCGGGTTACAACCAACGATCAACAAGGCGCCTAGCAAGGCGGCGCTCAAAATCCAGTTCACTTTCCTCATGTTCTTCCCGTTTCAGTATAGGTTATTTTGGCTCAATCTCCAGGTTCAATCAACCGGATTTGTAACCAGTTTGGTTCCGATTACCAGCGGCTCTCTACAGTAAACGTTATCGTTTTGACTTCGTTTGGCTTCAACGCCACCTCAAATTGGAAGGTGTTGGAGTCGAGCTGTTGGTACGGCTGACTGTTCTTCGTGACCTTGTACTCGCCCCAATACCGCTCAATGCATGTGACTGTGTCAGCCGTTTCTTTGCGGTTGCGAAGTTGGATTTCAAACGTCTCGTTGGCGCCTCGAATGCGAGTTCCATCGCGGAAGTACTCGAACTTAGTTCGCTTTCGCTCTCCAACAACATCGAAGGCTCGCCCAACCACCAAACTGATCATCTCGTCTTTTGGCGTATGTCCGATAGCGTCTTCGCCAAGGAGTTGCAGCGAACCTGATCGGTCACGCTGATAGACCTTTACCGTTCCCTGTGGCAGGGGCATTCCCATTCGGCTGGCCTGGTCATTTTTGAATTCAATTCGAATCTGGGGCTTCATTGATCCGGTACCAACTTCGCCCTCCTGTGGTCGCCAGCCACCATAGGCCCGCATGGGGTCGAGGATGAGCTTCTTTTTCACGGGGACCATGAAGGCCTCGAGCAAGGAAACTTGTTTCGATTCGCGGTTTTTGACCGTGGCAGGGCGTTGCAGAGTGTAAAGGTGGTAGTCCGCAAACTGCTCTTCGGCGAAGCTCTCTTTAGAGGCTCCAGCGTCCATCGTTGGTGCGCCGGCCATGCCCCCCCTTCGCATTTGTTGCGCACGCTGTACATCCCCCGCTAGCAGTTTAAGTACTGCGTTGTTGAAATTTGCCCCGCTTTGGTTATCGAGTCTGACCCATCCCTTGAAGTCGCCCATTGCCCCATCTTTTTCAAGGGCCAGCACGTAATCGCAGGACCAACCGATGCCCTGAGTGAGGTAGCTCAGTTCGACCGTATTGGAACCTGCGCGGTTGGACTCTAAATCCCAAACGAGAGTCGGCTTGCTGATAAGGCCGTCTGGCAAGCTATCTACGCTGATTTCACCGCTTGGGTTAAGCAAGATGCGTCCATCGTCAGCGCGGATGACCATACCGCTATAGCTTCCGTCCGTCGGGTTGGTCGGAGCGCTGAGAAGAGTTCCTCGAACGACTTCGCGTTCACCATTTGGCAATGTTCGGTTAAAAGTGATTCGCTGCCCAACGGCCTTCTGCAGGATCGCGTTTACGCTGATCAGGTCGTATTGGTAATTCTGCTCCAACACGGTGAATGACCCTGGCGCACTCAAGCTCTTTATCGCGACACTACTCGGTTCAATCCGTTCGGCAACGTCTTCAACATTGATCAATTGGCGCCCCGACCTCAGATCGAATGATCTTGTCTCCTTGACCAAAGCAAATCCCTGGTTATAAACGGTTAGTTCGACCGCGGTGGGACCGGCGGCGATGGCGGCAGCGAGCGTGACAGCGTGAATCATTTGATTAACAACCTTCCTCGTTTGATGGGACGGCTCTTAGTTAAGTGTCGTTACGCTTCTCGCCCGTTCAATGATTTTTTCGGCAACTTGTCGCGGCGTCAGCCCATAGGTTTCGATCGCCAATGCGTCGGGCACCCGAATGAGCGGCGAATCAGGCCGGTTCATGTCGCGGGCGTCTCGCTCAGCAATTTGCTTCATGAGTTCGCCCAAAGTGACTTCATGGCCCGTCGCGACCAACTCGCTTCGGCGGCGCTCTGCGCGTTCTTCGATGCTGGCTGTGAGGTAGACCTTGACTTCCGCATCGACCGCCACGACGCTCGTGGTATCTCTGCCCTCCAGCACATAGCCGCCTTCCAAAATGATCTGGCGCTGACGCGAGGCCAAGACCTTACGAATGGCTGGCTTCGCGCTAAGGGCACTGGCAAGATTAGCAAGGTCGGGAGTGCGAATCGCTTTCGTAACGTCTTCGCCGTCCAGTAACACGGCGTCAGGGAGAAACTTGATCTTGCTCCGCTCGGCAAGGGCTGCCACTTCTTCGGCGTCGCCTTCGCCGAGTCCGGCCCGCTTCGCCAGTAGCGCAACGCAACGATACATGGCGCCGGTATCGAGGTAGCTCAACCCGAGTTCGGCGGCGACAATCTTGGCCACTGTGCTTTTTCCGGCGCCAGCGGGCCCGTCAATGGCAATCACGATCGGTCTAGTACTCAACAAGTTTCTCCAGATGTTTGACGAATTCAGGATAGCTAGTGTTGATACAATCCGTTCCTTTCACTTCAGTGGTCCCTTCCGCAATTAGCCCAGCGATAGCCGCACTCATTGCAATGCGATGGTCGCCGGCAGGGTCGATGGTGGTGCCCTTTAGTGGCGTTGGGCCTTCTATGATCATTCCATCATCGGTTGGCGTCACTTCAGCCCCCATTTGATTGAGAAACTCGGCCGTCTTGGCGACCCTATCGCTTTCCTTGATTCGGAGTTCAGATGCATCTTGAATCACGCTCCGACCGCGAAGTTGAGTTGCCAGCAAAGCCATGATGGGAATCTCGTCGATGAGCCGTGGAACCAGTTCACCACCTATCTGAAACGGCTCGGGCAGGGGTGTCCGCTCGACAATCGCGTCCCCAACTGGCTCGCCGAGTACCTGTCGCCTGCCTTCGACTTTCAAGAGATTTCCGAGCTCGAGCAAACCCGTTCGAGTTGGATTCAGCCCGAGATCGCGCAAGACGAGTTCGGAACCGGGGAGCAGGCTGGCTGCGATGATCCAAAAAGCCGCGCTGCTGAAGTCTGAGGGCACCGTGGTCTCAAACCCCCGCACAGGGCTGGGGTCCACGGTAACCGAAAGGCCTTCGGTCATCAAGTCGATTCCCACCGCCTTCATCATTCTCTCGGTGTGATCACGACTCTGGCTTGGCTCTACCACCGTGGATTCGCTGGTGGCCCGCAAAGTCGCAAATAGAATTGCCGATTTGACCTGTGCACTTGCGACTTCTTGGCGATACTGAATTCCATGAAGCCGCCGGCCGTGGATGGTCAGAGGAGGGCGATCTCCCTCTACTTGAGCACCCATCTGCCGAAGTGGCTCGGAAACGCGCTTCATTGGGCGGCGGCTTAACGACTCATCGCCGATGAGCGTGGCAGCAACGCCATCGAAGCTGGCGATCGCACCGGCGAGCAGGCGCATTGCGGTACCGCTATTGCCGCAATTGAGAGGAAGTTCTGGGCTGGCCCACGGGCTGGGCTGAATGCGAAAGCCTGGTCCATCTTCAATCGCGCGTGCGCCAAGGCTGCGGAGGCAGGTCATCATTGCGTGGCAGTCTTCGGCCATCAGGGGGCGTCCAACATAGGATTCGCGCTCGCTTAGCGCGGCAAGCAGCAAAGCACGGTGTGTGATCGACTTGTCGGAAGGGGGGCGGAATTCGCCGGCAATGCGTTTTGCCTTTCGAATGCGCAAAATCCCCACTTCACACTTGTACCCAAACCCTGATATGATTGGCACAGATGAACCCTGTAACCGCCACACTAACCTGCGCTGTCGCAATTGGGGCAGTCCTTATGATCGCGCCGAAAGCCGCGACCATTAATGGCAAGAAGTACTCTGATGCAGCGATCGTCCAGGCGGGCAAGACCTATGTATCCGTGGAGTCGTTAAAGGCGGCTGGAGCTCAGGTCTCAAACAGTTCTGCTGGACTACAGATTAACTTCGCCCCCCTTGGCGGTCGTGACCAGGTGGATGCCGTTGAAGGCAGAATCGGGGAGTGGATTCAAAACGACCTTTGGCGGATTCGGGTCGAGTCCATTTCCGAAACCGTGAATCCTTTTGGCCGCGGTCCGGGCTTAATGGCGAAGATCGAGCTTCGCAACTTGAGTGCAAAGCCGATCGCGCCCTATAACTCTGGCATGGACAAGCTCCAGATCATTGACAAGAACCAAGCCGTCCTTAACTTCTCGCAAGGCACATTCAAGAGCTTTTTCAAAGACATTGCGCCCGGTGGGGCCGTAATGGAAGAAATCAAGTTTGGGGACCAAGGTAACAAGCTTGCGGCGATTGCGGACCCGGAGAAGCTGATGATCTTCTTCCGCGCGACTGGGGGCAAAAAGTCTAAGGACTTTCGTGTCTTTCTTAAGTAACACGGATGCTTGCTGCAATGTTGCTCGCTTCCACTGTCATGGCCAAACCTGACCTTGACCAGATATGCCGTGACGCTTTTGTTTCGGCCAAAACCAAACTGCCAGCGGAAAGACTGACCATTGACGATGTTTCGATCACCGTTATGGTGCTCGAGGGAGGAATTTGGAGGACAGGAGGATTCGAACAGGATAACTCCATGTATCCAGCGAGCGTTGTTAAGCTTTTCTGGCTGGCTTTTGCCCACCACGCAGTGAAGTCCTGGACCGACGAGGACCTTCGCGCGGCTAGGGATATGATCGTGGACAGTAGCAACGACGCTACCGGTGCGATCGTGAATTTAGCGACTGGAGCACTCCCGGGGCCCAACTTACATGGCAAGGCCTACCAAGATTGGGTGCACAAACGGCAAGCTGCGAACCGCTGGTTTAGGAGCCGCGGTTTCGAGAATATCAATGTCCTGAACCGCACCTACAACGAGGCCCCTTATGGCAGGGAGGCTCAGATAATCAAAGAGCACGGTCGAAATCGACTGACCACTCGAGCGACGGCTCAACTCATGGGCCGGTTTGCCCTTGATAACCTGGAGCCAGGTCAATCAGTCAGTTCCTTTACAGCATTTTTGAAACGGAAGCCTAACTCCAAGGATGGGCAGTTTGATGAGTACCTTGGCGGAATAATGCCGAAGGGCACGCAGCACTGGTCCAAAGCAGGTTGGACGAGCGAAGTGAAGCACGATGTGAGCTACGACATCATGCCTGATAATCGCCAATTCGTCTTCTGCGTGTTCACGAAGAGACCAGATAGCGACTCTTTGCTCCAAGCCATTGGTTTGGAGTTGCTAAAGAGCCTAGGCTATGACGTGAAGACTAAGGACTAGAAATTGTCTTTCGGTACTTCGAGCTTGCCAGACTCAATTTCCTTTCGCGCTAGCTCTACCTTCGTCATGGCTTCTGGCGAAACTTTCCCAGCGAGAGCAGGGTTCATGACGAAGTCAATTGCTTGCTCTTGCATGCCAAACAACTGGATGCCGCCCTTGTATTCGCCCGCCTTGACTTGCTCGGCCAAGGCAATAAAAGCTGGCTTGGCGACGATAATTGCCGAAGCCAATACAGACCCACTGGAATTGTCGTTTTGATCCAAGTTCGCGCCAATTGCGTAAACGCTTTTCTCCTTGGCTGCATCGAAGACACCTTGGGCTGCCGCATTTGCCTGATGGATCAGAACGTCAGCTCCCTGGTCGATGGCCGATAAGGCAGCCTGCTTCGCAGCCTGAATATCGGTGTTGATCGCTAGGCTCATATTGATCACTTGGATATCGGGGTTTACGGATTTTGCCCCTGCGGCAAAAGCCTTGAAAGTGCTGGCGATCGAGGGAATGCTGTCGATGCCTACGCACGCGACTTTCCCAGACTTGCTCGTTCCAGCTGCCAAAATTCCGGCGAGGTAGAAGCCCTGTTCGAGATAGAAGCGAAAGGCCCCCGCATTTCGGGCGAACTTGCCTCCGGACGAACTGACAAACACCGTGTTTGGGAAGTCCTCAGCAAGGTCGACGGCCGGCTCGTTGTACTCGAATCCGTGCCCGATAATGAGTTGGTACCCATCTTGGGCGTAGCTCCGCATCGAGTCCTTGATCTTTGCGCCACCAGCGACTTCATTGGATGTTTTTGCTCCGACGCTGGCCTGAATGCCCTTAAGACCGGCATAAGCCATTGCGCTCCACCCAGCGTCGCTGACGGGGCCGGGCGTGATGAGGGCAACTTTGAATTCGCCAGTAATTGGCTTCATCGGCTCGCCTTCGATTGGCTTCTCAGTTGCCTTTGAAGCTTCTTGAGACGATGAAGGGGCGGGCGAACAACCGACAAGTGCGGCGAGTAAAAGGGCAATCCAGGCAAATCTCATGGCTACGCCATGATGCTACCCGTCAAAATCACATTTCCGGAAAGGCAGTGGTATCTTCCTGGTCAGCAAAGCTGGGCAAAAGGTAGCGAGGGGCCGTGGTCGCGCTGTCGAATTGCCACGGCTGGTCGAATTCTGATTGGCTAGCGGTGAAAACACCGCCTTCGAATAAATCCTCGTTTAAGGACATGAAGGTTATGCCTAGCGCAGGAGTTGCCATTATTCCGAGCGAAACGAGTGCAATAAGTGTCCTTCCCATACCTTTTGAATCTCCCTACAACCAGTAGAGACTGTTCTTAGAATGGGATTGAACAAGTAATGTTCCCAACGACCCCCAAAACTTGGATCAAGTAGTTCTTCTAGCGAATGGTGGGAACGCGGTTGTAGCACTCGTCGGCTTCGCCGGGGACCTTTTCAAGCAGCATTTCCTTCGTGTAAATGAAGTCCTTGCGCTCATAATTCGCGAGCTCAAAGTTCTGCCGAAGCACAATTGCCCCTGTCGGGCAAGCTTCTTGGCAATAGCCGCAAAAAATACAGCGCAGCATGTTGATCTCATAGCGCTTGGCATAGCGCTCACCCGGGCTGTATCGCTCTTGATCGGTGTTTTCGTCCGCCTCCACATAAATGCAGCGTGCCGGGCATGCCCCGGCGCAAAGAGAACAGCCGATGCACTTTTCGAGGCCGGACTCATAGCGAACTAAATAGTGGCGCCATCGTGTGCGTTGATATTGCTCGCGCCGCTCGTCCGGATAGCTAATCGTGACCTTTTTCTTTTTGAGCCTTTGGGCGGTAATTCCAAATCCCGCCAAGATCGGCTTTGCGACGTCGCGCATCAGGTCGAGGCTCACTTGGCGACCTCCTCGAGGGTGCGAGGCGCAACTTCAATGATTCTCAGGTCGGCAAACGACTTTGCTTTCTTGCGCTTAATCTTCTCTTGCAGCTTCATGATCGCGTAGATCAAGGCATCCGGATTGGGCGGGCAACCGGGCACGTAAACATCCACGGGCACCACCTGGTCGGCACCCTGCACGATGGCGTAGTTGTTATATACTCCGCCGCTGCTGGCACAAGCGCCCATGCTGATCACCCACTTTGGCTCGGGCATTTGGTCGTAAATCTGGCGAAGAACCGGCGCCATCTTCTTGCTCAGGCGGCCTGCGATGATCATCACATCGGCTTGGCGCGGGGTGGCGCGGAAGGCCTCGCTTCCGAAGCGGGCTAGGTCGAATCGAGCTGCCACGGTGGACATCATTTCGATCGCGCAACAGGCTAGGCCAAAGGTGAGGGGCCACAGGGCATTTGCCCGGGCTTGGTTCAGAAGCGTCTCGACGGTTGTGACCACAACATTGCCGCCCTTCTGGATGTCGCCTAAGACAGGGGTAGAGCTATCGTGCAGAACAACTGTCTCGATCTTCTTCGGCATGGAGCCTTGAGTCTACTTCTATTCCTCGAGGATTTTCTTGATGGCGGCGGAATCCTGGCTTTGTAGCGCTTGCTCTAGGACATCGAGCTGCTGGCGGAGGCTGTCGATCGCCAGTTGGACTTCGCCTCGATTCTGGAGGAGAACCTGCCCCCAAAGGTCGGGGTTCAGACCAGCATGTACTGGCCAATTTGAAGGCGAGAGATGGGCAAAAGCGAGGTCGCGACCCAGGCGGGAAAAGAGGCTCGCGAGCGCGCCCGGCAGATGGCTAAGTGTTGCCATGTGGCGGTCGTGATCGGCTGAAGTCATGTGAACAGGAATCGCGTCGAGGGCAAAGACCATCTGCTCGATCCGCTTGACCGCAAGTTCATCGGCTCCATTTGGGGTGAGAATCCAGTGGAGGTCAGCAAAAAGAGACGGCGAACTCTTCTCATGCGTCAGACTGCCTGCGAGTGGGTGCCCACCGACGAACCGGCTCCGAAGATTCTCGGGCACATTCATGCAAATCGATTCCTTCACGCTTGTGGTGTCGGTGATGACCGCATCGGGGCTAGCAATAGGAGCGAGCCTTTGCAACCACTCAAGGACACCATCGGGAGGGGTTGCCAAAACCCAAATTTGCACATTTTCGGCATCCGATGGAAGATTGAGCCGACGTGAGACCTTTGCACGGATGAGCGCCTCGGGCAACATATCTTCGCCAAGGACCTGCGTGGCGAATCCGGACTCAAGTAGCCCTTGGGCAATGGATCCGCCAACGAGACCGGTGCCGATAACGGCAACCGTCAATCCCATTTCTTCCACCAATTCGCCGGCCATCCCTCAAAGTACGCCGTTGGGAGTGACTCCGGTGTCCTAAACCCCTACCGCTCGCCCATTTTGCCTCATATTGTCCTTTCTCGGCTTGAAAGTCTGGGTATGTTCATGGCAATGCCAAGCCCGCCGAAGCTAACCCTGCAGGGAATCACCAAGCGATTTGGGTCCTTGGTTGCTCTGGATGGCATTTCGATCGAGTTCATTCCAGGGCAGATTCACGCAGTTCTTGGCGAAAATGGAGCCGGGAAAAGCACGCTGATGAACGTAATCGGTGGCTTTTTGCGACCGGATTCAGGTGCGGCAAGATTTGAACCAGGGCACGAACTGCCGCTGGGAGACCCATCGGGGACGCGAGCAGCCGGGATTGAAATGGTTCACCAGCATTTCATGCTCATCCCGGAGTTCACGGTGATCGAGAATCTGGCCCTTGCTACCATCGGATCGCTTTCTGGCCCACTCGATCTTCCCTTTGATCGGTTTAACACCCTCTTAACGAAATTGGGCTGGGAAGTAGACCTTCACGCCCGGACAGGCTCGCTTCCGGTTGGCGCACAGCAACGCGTGGAGATTCTCAAGGCCCTGGCTACCGATGGCCCGGTCCTCATTCTCGATGAGCCAACTGCCGTCTTGTCGGAGAGCGAGGTGAACGACCTCAACCGCGTGTTGCGAGAACTCCGCGATAGTGGGAAGATCGTCATTTTGATTGCCCACAAACTGGCAGAGGTTCTCGCGATTGCTGATTGGATTTCTGTCTTGCGCAACGGCAAGCTAGTGGGTTCTGTATCGGGCGCCATGGCCGACGAAACGCAGCTAAAGTCATGGATTCTTGGTGACTCCTCGTCGATCGAATCTCCAGCGGCCCAACCTACCGTTGCAAGTGACGAAAGTGAATTCGTCTTGCGCGCTCATGACATCTTTGTTCGAGGTGATCGCGGTGAAGAAGCCGTCGCGATCACGAGTCTCGGTGTGAAGCGCGGAGAAATCGTTGGAATCGGTGGCGTCGACGGCAATGGGCAGGTCGAGCTAGCGGAGGCGGTCGTCGGAATTCGTCACATTCGCTCCGGCCAACTACGAGCTATCGGCAAAGTAGGTTACATCCCTCAAGACCGCCAAGTCGATGGCTTAGCACTTGAGATGAGCATCAAAGAGAACTTCGAGATTAAGCAAGATTCGGACCTCGTGGTCCTTCCTTCCGTGGTGTCTGCGAATGCACGGTCATTGATCGAAAAATACAATATCAAGGCGAATAACATTAACAATAAAGTTGCATCCCTCAGCGGAGGTAATCAGCAGAAGGTGGTCGTAAGCCGGGTTCTCGAGGGCAAGCCAGACCTCATCGTGGCCGTAAACCCGACTCGAGGATTGGACTTTTCCGCCACCCAATTTGTGCACGATGCAATTCGCCTGGCGGCACGAGAGGGAGCTGGGGTCTTGCTCATCACGGCAGATCGCGATGAGTTTCGTGAACTGGCGACCAAATTTCTCTATATCGATCGGGGCAATGTCCACGATCAAGGATGGGTCAGGTGAAACTGGCTATCGCGCTCATCATCGTTATCGCTCTCGCTCTATTGGGCTTTGGCCTTAGTCCGGCTGAGGGCATCAGCACGATAGTAAGCGGTGCGTTCGGAGGGGAAGTTGGCTGGGGTCGAACCCTGGTTAACATGGCGCCCCTATTGCTTACGGGGCTCGGGATCACCGTCGCTTGGAAGGCAGGAATGTATAACATTGGTGGCGAGGGGCAATACATTACTGGCGGATTGTTAGGCGCCGCGATTGCTCGAACCCAATTCGGCGGCCCTTGGGCAATCCTCCTAGCCACAGCGATTGGCGGCGCCCTTTGCGGTGCTCTTGCGGGCTGGCTCCAAGTCAAACGCGGCGTTCACGTCGCGATCTCGACAATCCTTCTGAATTTCATTGCGCTGCAGGCGCTGGCTTGGGCCGTAACGGGGCCGTTGCAAGCGCCCGGCACGACCGCGAGCCAAACAGAAGAACTCGCGCCGCCGCAAATGCTCACGCGTTTCTCGAGCCGGACAGATTTGCACATGGGGGTACTGCTTGCCGTCGTGGCGGCAATCATGATTTGGGGATATCTCAATTTCACACGGCCCGGATTTCAGCTGCGTCTAACGGGGGAGAACCCCAGGGCAGCCCGCGCGGCCCGGCTCAATGCAGACCGCATCCGCTTGCAGGCAATGGCGCTCAGCGGCGCGCTTTGTGGGCTCGCGGGCGGCGTTCAATTCGCTGGCGTCAGCGGCGTGATCGACACTGGATTTAATCAACAGTGGGGATTTTTGGGCATTCCGGTCGCCTTACTCGGTGGATTGAATGCCCTCGGCGTGATCGTTTCGAGTTTCCTCTTCGGAGGATTGATGGCAGGAACCCAAACACTGTCGCGCACCGCACCGGGAGGAGACCTTCTGATCTTCGTTGTTCAAGGGGCCGCGGTGCTGGCATTCCTTTTCTTCCAACCGAAGAGGGAGCCAACCCATGCTTGACCTCTTGCGCTTTGCTGCCCCCGTGGCCCTTGCTAGCCTTGGCGAGTCGGTGGGGCAGCGCTCGGGTGTGCTTAATATCGGTCTGGAGGGGATGATGCTTACGGGGGCCTACACGGGGATGCTGGCGACGCGTCAGACCGGAAACCCTTGGGTGGGGGTTTTGGCCGGAATCGTTGCCGCCATGGTGTTAGGATTGGTGCAAAGTTACTTTGTATTGTGGCGTCAGGCCGATCAGGTCGTCGCTGGCACGGCAATAAATCTTCTTGCACTCGGGCTCACTGGGGCGAGCTATCGACGGATCTTTGGCGAGAGCGGTGAGTTGCTCAGCATTCCAACGATATCCAATCATGCCCTCATTGCCTTTATGCTGATCAGCGTGCCAGCCCTCGCTTGGCTGCTGTTTCGGTCCAAGTGGGGATTGGCTGTTCGGGCGGCGGGTGAGCACCCGGAAGCCGTTGCGGCAAGCGGGTTTAGTGTCATCCGCTTGAGGCTTCAGGCGAGCTTGATTGCCGCATTTTATGCCGGTCTTGCGGGTGCCCACCTGAGCATCGTCAATGCGGCGAGTTTCCAGGAGGAACTTACCAAGGGCCGGGGCTTCATCGCGATCGCGATTGTCACCTTTGGAAGGTTCAACCCAATTTGGGCGTTTGTGGCGAGCCTCATCATTGGTGGCGCCGAAGTTCTTCAATACCGCCTTCAGGCTCAGGGAATCCAGGCTCCGCCCCAGTTCTTCCTCGCCTTGCCCTATGTTTTGGCGCTGTTAGTTCTCGTTTTTGTTGGAAAGGGAGGCCGCGCGCCGCAAGCTTTAGCGGTTCCATATCGTAAGGACTAGGAGATGGCAAGACCTGTTCGATTGACTCGGCGCGTGACTTTCAGTAGCGGCCATCGCTATTGGCGATCCGATTTGACGCCGGAGCAGAATCGAGCCCTCTTCGGCGAATGGGCATCGCCATTTAATCATGGCCACAACTTTGGGTTAGAAGTGACGACCATCGGCACCGTCAACCCACGTGACGGAATGGTGATCAACATCAAAACGATCGACGATATCCTTCAGCGAGAGGTTGTGGGTGTTTTCGACCAGCGATCGATCAATGATGAGATTTCGGCCTTCCGCGACATGTCGCCGACGACCGAGAACCTAGCCGCTTACTTGGCGGAATTGTTGTCAAAATGTCTTCCGAAGGAATCCCAACTCGATGAACTCAAACTCGAAGAGACCGCCACGCTTTCCGCGAAATGGAGGGCTAATCAAGTGACGCTTACGCGCAGTTATGAGTTTGCCGCCGCGCATCGTCTCAACAGTCCTGAATTGACCGCCGAGCAAAACGTGGAGATCTTTGGCAAGTGTAACAATGCCGCAGGGCACGGTCACAACTATGTTTTGGAGGTAGAGGTTTCGGGGCCCATTGATATGAAATCGGGAATGATGGTGGACTTGGGCCAACTCGATAGTATTGTTAATGAGCAAGTTGTCGATCGGTACGACCACAAGAACTTTAACTGCGACCTGCCCGAGTTTTCCGATAAGAACCCAACGAGCGAAGTTGTCTGTCTTGAAATCTTTGAACGGCTCGCCAAATCACTTCCTGTAAAGCTCGTGAGCATCCGTCTGTGGGAGACGGCGAGAAACATGTTCGAGGTGCGAGCTGAGTAAGCGCGTTCTCATCACCGGCGCGAGCAGTGGGATCGGTCATGCGACTGCACTCGAGCTCGCATCGTTGGGCTATTCGCTAGTGCTTGCCGCCAGAAGGGAAGACCTTCTTCTGCAAACCGTAGCCGACTGCATGGACAGAGGTGCGACTGCCGCGGTGCCCGTTCCTTGCGACGTGACGCAGGATGACGGCCGCATTCGAGCTGCTCTGGCGTTAGGAGAGTTGCCGAATGACTTGGAGCCGTGCCTCGTCAACAATGCCGGAATCGGCGAATTCGGCCCTTTCAGCGAAATGCCTGCCAATGCGATCGAACAGCAGATCCAGACAAATCTTGTCGGTGCGATGCTCCTAACTCAAACGGTTCTGCCTCTCTTCGCTAATGGCGGGCGCATTGTCAATGTGCTTAGCGTTGTCGCTGAGATTCCATTGCCAAATTCGGCGGCATACGCAGCCAGTAAGGCGGGCTTACGCATGTTTGGAAGAGTTCTACAAGAGGAATTGCGCGAGCAAGGGGTGCTGATCACTAACCTAATGCCTGGAGCAACGAGTACTGAAATTTGGTCGGAAGGCGCCAATCGGGCCGACATGATGCCGCCATCCGCGGTCGCCGAGACGATTGCTTGGCTCCTTACGTCACCACCCAACCGCGTGGTCGACGAGATGATGTTGATGCCGCCAAAGGGCGTTCTCTAAATCAGCTCGCCAACTCTTGTAGCGGGAATGATTCGAATGCTGGCAAATAGAAGGACCACTGGTCTTTGCTCTTTGCCTTGAGATAGGCAGGTAGGGAGATGTAAGGAATGAAATGCGGCCGCTTCGGAACGGTGCGGAGCTTCATTCTCGCTTGTTGTGGTGTTTTATCGCCCTTCTTTAGATTGCACTTGCGGCAGCAGGCGACGAGATTGTCCCAACGATGCGGCCCGCCCATCCATCGAGGAATGACATGATCGATGGTGAGGTCCTTACCCTTTATTCCGCAGTACATGCAGGTGTATCCGTCCCGCGCCAGGACGCTGTGGCGGCTCAGCCGTAGCTGAGGCAAAGGGCGACGCACGTGGTACCGCATTTTCACAACAGAGGGCGCGGGCAGCGCACCACGAGTTGTAAAGATGTTCAACTCGTGGCTCTCGATCATCTCGGCCTTACCGAGGAGAATGAGCGACAATGCTCGCCGAGCGTGGCACACGTTCAGTGGTTCGTAGTCGGAGTTCAGCAGCAAGACCTCTTTCATTTTCACATCACCTTGCCGGGCACAAAAAAGGGCTGGCGATGCGAGACATGCCAGCCCAACAGCAATCGGAAACCGGAGCGCACCGTATTGCGGTGTTCGCCCAGGCCGCCGGCCGGCGTATCAAGAAGTCGCATCCCATCCAAAAGTGCATGGCTTACTCAGTTTGACGTGGACAATTCGCAAAAGGAATCAGAATAAATACTGGGGAGCGACGGTTTATTTTCCGCCTTAACATTCGCTTAATTTGTGCCTAGAAGACACGAAAGTTAGGTGAAAACAGTCAGGATGCAACAGAAACCTGAAAACGATTCAGACCTAACTGGTACAATTCTCCGTCTTGAACCGCATAGATTTTGCGGAGGTCATCAGGTTATGAACGTGTTTCGAATTCAGGGAGGATATCCCCTCAATGGCGAAGTGCCAATCGGGGGGAGTAAGAACGCGACACTGGCCATCTTAAGCGCCGTTCTCATGGCGAAGGGTGAGACAGTACTGACCAACTTTCCAAACATCCGAGATGTTGAAGTCAAACTTCAGCTACTTGAGAAGTTTGGCGTGAGGGTGGAGCGAGAGGGGGCCACGGTTCGCATTGATGCGACCCACCTCAACGGCTACGAAGCCGATGAGGAGAGTGTCCGCCCCATTCGCACTTCCTTCTATCTCTTGGGTCCGCTGCTGGCTCGCCAGGGCAAGGCTCGCCTTCCCGCCCCCGGTGGCTGCAAAATTGGCACTCGTCCCGTCGACTTTCACCTCAAGGGCCTCAATCTCATGGGCGCCAACGTGGAACTCAATGGTGGCGTTTATGAAGGCCAAGTAAGCCAACTCCGTGGAGCAACGATCTATCTCGACTTTCCGAGCGCAGGTGCAACTCAGCACTTGATGACCACGGCGGCGCTCGCCGACGGCATTACCGTGATCGAGAATGCGGCTGTAGAGCCAGAAGTTCAAATCCTGGCTCACTTTCTTCAGGCCATCGGCGCCAACATCGAAGGAGCAGGTACGAGCACGATTACGATCCAAGGCGTTCGAGAATTGCGCGGACGCGAATTCCGATTGCCGGAAGATCGCATTCAAGCTGCTACATACTTGATGATGGGAGCTGCAACACGGGGCGATGTCACCGTGAAGGGCGTATTGCCCGCTTTCCAAACTGCCTTGGTGAGCAAGCTGGTCGAGGCGGGAGCGCATTGCGAAGAAGGTCACGATTGGGTCCGTGTCTGGGCTGACCGAAGACTCACAGGCATTCGGGTCAAAACAATGCCCTACCCAGGATTTCCAACCGATATTCAGCAACCAATGGCTGCCCTGTTAGCGGCCGCCGACGGTCAGAGCGTCATCGAAGAAACAATTTATGAAGCGCGCGTGGGTCACATTAGCGAGCTTAACCGTATGGGTGCGCGAATGCGAATCGAGGGTCGCTCGACCTTGATCGAGGGAGTTCCTGCTCTGCAGGGCGCGATCGTCGAGGCACCGGATCTTCGTGGTGGGGCAGCGCTCGTGTTAGCTGGACTGGCGGCTGAAGGAGAGACGATCGTCAAGAACATCTATTGGATCGATCGTGGATATGAGGCTTTGGAAGACAACCTCGCGGCTCTGGGCGGTACCATTGAGCGCGTCTCGCAGGCAGAGTGGGAAGCATCGCACTCAGCCTATGAGACGAGACTAAATTGAGACTCGTCCCCGAAATCGGCATCGACCTTGGCACGGCTAATCTGCTCGTCTACCGGCGAGGCAAAGGCATCGTGCTTAATGAACCTACGGTCGTTGCCATCAGCACGACTAACGGCAAGGTGCTGGCGGTCGGAAATGAAGCCCGCGATATGCTTGGGCGGACCCCTGGCAACATCAAAGCGATCCGCCCCATGCAAGAAGGCGTTATTGCGGATTACCGTACGACGGTAAAGATGTTTGAGTACTTGCTGGAAAAGACCTGCGGCTCCCGCCGGTTCTTTAAGCCGATTGTGCTCGTTTGCGTTCCCAGTGGCGTCACTAATGTTGAACGGCGCGCTGCGATTCAAGCGGCGAAGGCTGCCGGTGCCGGGCAAGCAATGACAATTGAGGAACCAATGGCCGCGGCGATAGGGGCCGGCCTTCCAATCAGTAGTCCGGGCGGCAACATGGTGGTGGACATTGGTGGAGGAACCACGGATATCGCCGTGATTTCTCTCGGCGGTATCGTGCTCAGCGAGAGCATCCGGGTGGGTGGTAACAAACTCGATGAAGCGATCATCCGCCACATTCGAAACACCTACAATCTTCAAATCGGTGAGCCAACAGCCGAAGACGTTAAGGTGAAGATCGGCTCCGCCTTCCCGCTGGAGCAGGAATTTCGCATGGAAATTCGGGGTCGCGACCTCGTCGCTGGTTTGCCAAAGACGGTCGAGATCAGCAGCGAAGAGATTCGCGATGCCTTGAGCGATCCGGTAAGGGAGATTGCAGAAAAGCTCTGTCAAGTTTTGGAAGAAACCCCACCCGAACTCAGTAGTGACATTATTGAAAGGGGGATCGTCCTGACGGGTGGAGGCGCACTGTTGAAAGGGCTGGATCAGTTGCTGCAAAGCGTTACCGACATTCCGGTGCATGTTGCTGACAACGCAATGAACTGCGTTGCCGTAGGAACTGGCAGAGCCCTCGAACATCTCGATCAGATTCGAGCGAGCGGAGCCGTAAGCGACATATGAAGGCCATCTGTGTTTCTTTACTTGTTTTGATGAGTTCGCTGGCGCCAGCACAAGACACGCCGGTCACCCAGGCTGAAGCCGATGTGGCGATTCGAAAAGTCTACGGACACTTGCGGCAAGTCCTGAATTTGCCCCAGGCAAAATTCACGCCCAGCCAATCCAAAACTCCGATCACTCGGGATCAACTGGTGAGTAGGCTCTCGGCACTGCACGAGTACATCAGCGAGCGGATCCAACTCAAGGTACGGCCAACGAATGCCGACTTGAAAGGTCTCGCGCCCGGTCTATCTGAGCAGCGCCGTCGCGACATCAAGACACTTGTGATGCTGGGCCTAGTTTCCCCCGAGGGGTTGTTAGTGAAATCGCCTCAGAACCAGTACACGCCGCGCGAACTTGGGACGATCTTAGGAGTCTTTTTAACAAGAGCAATGGACATCACTCACGAGCTCGATCCGAAGTTCAGCCCAGAATTGATGCCCAATTGATCGCCTTCGGCATACTATTTGCCCGAAATTCTTGTACAACATAAGTTGCTTTGCCATGCATGACCTAACTTTCTCCCGTAAACTTACTGTCCTCGCCGGCCTGCTTGTTGCTGGCGCCGCCAATGCCCAGACATGGCACATTCGCGACATCGCGGAGCCATCGGCAAAGAACATGAATCCGGTGATGAAATGGGTTCGTGACTATCAAACTGCGGAGGTCAGCTACGAAGAACTTCGTGCCGCGCTTGCTAATGCTCCGAAGCAGATCTTTGATACTATCAATCAGCCGGGGGTAGATCTGCTACTTCCAACACCAAATGGCATCCAGCGCTTTACGGTGTGGGAGAATGACTTGCTTAGCCCTCAGGTCCAGGCGACTGTGCCCGACCTGAGAACATTTAGCGGGCAAGGAATCGACGATCCGAACGCCTCGGTTAGACTCGAGATGGGCTATGGAGGCTTCCGCGCGATGATAATGGGAACCGATGGGTTCAGCTTCATCGAACCAATGCTGCGCAAGAACAACGGAACTTACTTCTTCTACAGTCGGCGAGATTCTATGCGCCAACCGGGTTGGTTTTGCAAAACCGTCGACATGGGAACTTCCATTCCGTTTTTGGATCAGCCGATTGGTGGAACAGGAGATTCGACGAGCCGGAACACAGGAACAAACCTCTGGTCGTTCCGCCTAGCTCTGAACTGCAACTTCGAGTACTACCAATTTTTTGGGTCGAGTACAACGAATGCAATCTCGCAGATGACTACCTCGGTTAACCGAGTCGATGGCGTGTACCGAAAAGAAATGGCGATTCGGTTAAACCTGGTTTTAGCCAAGGTACACACGAACGCAGCTACATACACAAACAACAATGGCAGCGCGATGCTGGGCCAAAATCAGACTCAGTGTGATGCTGACCCGGGCACTGCAAACTATGATATCGGACACGTTTTTAGTACCGGCGGCGGTGGTGTCGCTGGATTGGGTGTCGTTGGAATCGCTGGCAACAAAGCACGAGGTGTAACGGGGAGCCCAAGCCCAACCGGAGATGCCTTCGACATCGACTACGTCGCCCACGAGATGGGCCACCAGTTTGGTGGCAATCACTCGTTTAATGGCGTGACAGGAAGTTGCGGCGGCGGGAATCGAAATCGCCCAACGGCATGGGAGCCGGGCAGCGGTAGCACGATCATGTCCTATGCGGGAATTTGTGGGTCAGAAGACGTTCAATCGAACTCCGACGCGTACTTCCACGTGGGAAGTATTTCCGAGATTTTGCCGTACCGAGTTGCGTCGCGAGGCGGTGTTTCGACCGCTACCGGCAACATAGTTCCTACCGTTAATGCTGGGTCAGACTTCGCCATTCCTCCGAACACGCCGTTCAAGTTGACTATGTCGGCCACTGACGGCAACAGCGATCCAATGACATTCCAATGGGATGAGTTGGATGTTCCTGCCACAGGTACTGCTAACCAGGGCTCAACGACCGCTACAACGACGAATACGAGTCGACCTCTCTTCCGATCCGATGAACCGGTGACGAATCCAACGCGTTACTTCCCGAACCAGAGCTTGGTTCTCGCCAATAACTTCACCCATCAGCATGAGTTCGTGCCAAATGTAGCGCGAACTATGAACTTTAGGGCGATTGCGCGAGATAACCGCATCGGTGGAGGCGGAACAGCTTGGGATACAGCAGTGATCACGGTGAGTGGCACTTCCACCTTTGCAGTGTCATCTCCCAATACGGCCATCACGTGGAATCGCAACAACTTGTTCAACGTGACCTGGAACAATGCGGGCACGACGGCAGCTCCGTTTAACACCGCACAGGTAAGGATCTTGTTGAGTACTAATAGCGGTGGTAGCTACTTTACGAATCCACCTACGGCAACGCTGCTAACCACTACGGCAAATGACGGATCTGAAATGGTTGCCTTGCCGCTTAGCACACCGGCTGGCTCTGGTAACCGAATCTTCGTCGAGGCCGTCGGCAATGCTTTCTTCGACGTCTCGAATACGAACTTCACGGTTTCGACGACCAATGCCACTCCGACGCTGGCGGTAGTAAACAACCAGACAATCAATGAGTTGTCTCTTTGGACCTACTCACTCGTTGGTAACGACACCGATACCGCCCAGACGATTGCTTACAGCCTAGTGAGCGGCCCGAGCGGTATGTCTGTCAATCCGACAACCGGACAAATCAGTTGGACGCCATCTGAAGCTCAGGGACCCGGCAGCTACCCGGTTACTGTTCGCGTGAGCGATAATAACCAGCCTACTCCAGCAACCGCGGATCGCAGTTTTACGGTTAATGTTCTTGAGGTTGGAGCAACGGTAACTGGCACGGTCAATTTCAACAATTACATTCCGACCGAAGTTGGCAAGCAAGTGTTGGTAGAAATCGGTCCGAATGGCGGTTCAACCACCCTGGAAAGTGGCACGGTGACATTGGGAAGTGGCAACGCGTTCTCATACAGTTCGAACTTGCCCAATGGCACCTATCGAGTGTACGTGACCCGAAACTACTACTTGCGACGCCGCATTTCGAGCGTTGTTCTCACATCTGGCAGCATCGTGAACGCAGGCGTGTTTAACCTGATCTGCGGCGACGCCGATAACTCCGGCGAAATCGACGCGACCGACATTGATATCGTCATCGCCAATTTTGGTAACTCCACAGACCCAGGTGACATCGATGGTAGTAGCGAAGTAGATGCTTCGGATATCGATCTCGTTGTCGCAAACTTCGGTGCCGTAGGCGACTAGTGAAGAAAATTGCTCTCGGGTTGGTACTTTTGGTCAGTGTTGCCAGTTTGGCATCTGGGCAGGTACTTCAATCCGAGGGCTTTGAGTCCTTTGCAATCGGTGAGCTTGACAGCCAGAGTGGTTGGATGGTGTTACCTGGCGGCAATCTGTTCTTTGTAGATCCTGGGATGGCCACCGTGTCGTCTCAGGCGGCTCACTCGGGGACCCGATCGGTTTGCCTAAGGTCAGACTTGCTGACGACCGGCGAATCCCTGTTCGCTTTCAAGCCTGTTTCTCCGGCGATTGGGACTTCCAACAATCTCGTGATTTGCGATTTTTGGATGTCCCGAACGGGGGCATCGAATGCCAACTTTGGCGGCGCGAGTTACAGCTCAGCCGGTGACTTTTTGGCCTCGGTGACCGCGAATGCTGATGCCGGTTGGGTGAGCCTAAGTTGGATGGGAGCCGCGCCTGCCTTCATCACGCCCGGCAATTGGAATCGCGTGACCATGGTTCACAACATGTTGTCAAACCAAGTGGTGGCCTTCATGAATGGGGCCCCCTTGGGGCAATTTGCTGGCAACTTTTCTGTCGCCAATTTCAGCGACATCGACTTCTATGCTGATGGGGAAGGGAGTTCAGTAGCGTTCTTCGACGACTTATCCGTCGAGAAGACCGGGCTTGGCGTTCTGCGTGGCAAGGTGGACCTTGGCGACTACATGGCCTCGCCGCTTGGCGTGCCCATAACGCTCAAGCTCAAGAATCCGTCCAATGGGGTCGAAGTCCTCAGCATTCCCATCAGTCTTCGAGCCGATGGGCTCTTTAGCCTCAGCACGGGGTTTAGAGGCACGTACAATATCGAGATCAAGCCTTGGCACTGGACTTCTAAGACTTTCACAAATGTCTCTGTGACTGACTTTGGGGCCCACTTTCTTGATTACGCGGCCACCAATGGTGATGCCGACAATTCTGACGAAGTCGATGCCGGCGACATCGATGCTGTAATCTCTGGCTTTGGAGCCACAGGTTCGCCAAACCAAATCGCGGCTGATCTAGATGGTTCCGGCGAGGTCGACGCAGCAGATATCGATCTCGCTATTTCAAATTTCGGCGCCGTCGGCGGGTAGGTTTTCTCTCTGGAAGGTCCTTCGGTTGGACCATTTCAACCTTCGTACCGTTCCAACTGGGAACCGGGTTGTTAATGTCCTTGTGGTGGCTTATGGCCTTTCGCACGGCCTGCCGAACCCTTTCATTAACCTCTTCGACATTCTCGAAGTCCAGCTTCTCCGGTTCGCTCATTTAGGGCTCCATTGTTGAGCTATCTGTTGATACTTCAAGCTCTGAGGACAATCTTTTACCTCAGTTCCGCGGCCCCAAGCGATGAGCTGTGGGTCCGCAATACTGGAATTATCGTACATTTTCCAAGTATCCACAAGTGGTTGATAGGTCGAAAAGAACAAACTGATTCCAGATCGGTATCTTCGCCGAATCGTTTCTTCAGGGACGTCGTGACCCCCGGCGCGGACTCTCGCTTTCACGCGCTCAACGGCCAAATCGTCGCTTGGCAAATAGAGAAACAGGAGGTGGCATTCATAGCCGGAGTCCATCAATCGCTTTATGCGCGGCGCAAGCTTTTTGGTGGCCAAAGTTGTTTCGACGGCAAAGTCCCTTCGGGCTTCAACTAGCGCATCCAGCCGATGAATCAGTACCCGACCGGCCCGCAGATCAGCGGTTGTGCTGTGTTCGCCGCTGAGTTCTTGGGCAATCATGTCGGCGTTGATGAAGCTCATTCCCTCGGGCAACAATAGCTCCGCGCAGGTGCTTTTGCCTGATCCATTTGGACCGGCGATGATTACGGCTTGAGGGGGCTCTGGCGTTGCCATAGGTCGAGGAGGGCAAATAGAAATACGCCAATGGAGACGTATCCGTTCAGCGTAAAGAAGGCCATGTTTACCTTGGAAAGGTCATTCGGCTTAACCATGGACTGTTCGTAAGTAAGGAGTCCGGCAGCAAAAACAGCACCGACGAAGTAGAGCGGTTCAGCAGAAAGGAGGATTCCCGCTCCAATCAGTGAGATCACGGTGATTACGTGGCAACCCCGACTTATCCAAAGCGCCGCAACCCGCCCAAATCGAGCCGGGATGCTTTGTAGGCCGCGCTCTCGGTCGAACTCGTCATCCTGAAGGGCATAGATGATGTCGAAACCAGCCGTCCAAAACGTAACGGCAGCAGTCAAGGCCAAAACTGGCGTGCCGATTACTCCCGAGACGCCGATCCAGGCTGCCGTTGGCGCGATCCCCAGGCTGAATCCCAATACAAAGTGGCAGAGCCATGTAAATCGCTTCGTGAAACTGTATCCCAATGTAAACAGCAAAGCGATGGGACTGAGTGCCACAGCGAGGGGGTTCAGCATCGCAGCGGCGGTGACGAAGATCACGATCGACAGAACCAGATAGATCGTTGCCATACTGGGCGCCAAAAGTCCGGCCGGAATTGCGCGCATCGCAGTGCGAGGGTTTTCGGCATCGATGTGACGGTCCACAATTCGGTTGAAGGCCATGGCCGCGGTCCGGCAACTCACCATGGCCACGACGATTAGGCCAAATTTCTCCCAACCGGGCCATCCGTTTGCGGCCCACATCATGCCAATCAGGGCAAAGGGAAGAGCAAAGATCGAGTGCTCGATCTTCACCATTTCCAAGAAGATTTTGAGAGACTTCATCGGCGTCCCCTCACGGGGTCACAACACAAAACCACTGCCCTTTGGCAAAAAGGCCACCGCCTTTGGAAATGGGCGGACGTTCAGTAGGCCATTGAGCTCTATGGGTGTTCCGTCCGCATACCGCACATCGGCGCCCAACTCACTGGCAATGCACATGGTCGCGAGAGAGTCGTATAGTGCAGCCTTGTCGCTTAGCATTGCCCGGAAGATGCCCTCGATGAACATCGTTGAATCGGCGACGAATGCCCCTAGATAGCGATGCCTTCCGGGAAGCGGCTTGCTCCCATAGCGCTCTACGGTGAGGTCGCCGTA
This sequence comes from Chthonomonas sp., assembly GCA_016788585.1. Lineage (GTDB taxonomy): Bacteria > Armatimonadota > Fimbriimonadia > Fimbriimonadales > Fimbriimonadaceae > JAFLBD01. The sequence goes on from JAEURP010000002.1 coordinate 70,824, forward strand.
GCTGACCAACTCGGTGCTCTCGATGGGGCCCGGGCGTATCGGCGCGAGTGGCTTGCCATTCATGGCCGCCCCGATGCCTTTGGCTCCAACGTAGATCTTGCCAAGGTCGGGCATGGCGATCACACCCATTTTGGCGATTCCCTCGTGCATGTAGCCAACGGACACGCCCCAGTGGGGAGAACCGTATCGGTAGTTGGACGTGCCATCAATGGGGTCGAGCGCCCAAAGCCCGTTCTCACCTGGATCGCTGTAGCCCTCCTCTTCACCCCAAACCGTACTACCTGGGATCAGTTCTGGTAGTCGCTCTCGGAAGAACCTCTCGATGGCTTTGTCCGCATTCGTGACGATACTTCCGTCTTGCTTCAGCTCTGTTCCGAAGTTTGCTTTGGCCTCCAGAGCCATTTGAGCCGCTTCCTTCACCCAGGCGACAAGTTGTGGGAGATAGTGAGCAGGCACGCTCTATTATGTTCCTTATTTGGGCGCGCTGGCCCCGCCACCCCCTAGCAATCAGCATCAAATATGGTATAACCATCGCACGCTAGCGGGCGTAGCTCAGTGGTAGAGCATCTCGTTGCCAACGAGAGGGTCGAGGGTTCGAATCTCTTCGCCCGCTCCAAAAGTTAAGGCTCCTCGAGTTTCGAGGAGCCCTTTTCATTTCCGCGGCGAGCTATACGAGCTTGGCAGTAAGCGTGATTGGCACATTGAATAGCTTCGAGACCGGGCATCCTAACTTGGTTGCTTGGGCGATTTCTTCAAACTGGGCGCCCTCGATTCCTGGCACAGAAGCTTCGCAATCCAGGTGAATTCTGGTGATTCCAAAGCCGCCGTCCACCGGCTCCAGAGATACGGTCGAGGTCGTTGCGATCGAACCGGCGGTATAACCCGCGCCGCCCAGCCCCGCCGATAGCGCCATGCTGAAGCATCCAGCATGGGCTGCTCCAATCAACTCCTCGGGGTTGCTATTGCCCCCGTTCTCAAAACGAGACGCGAAGCTATATGCGATGTCTTTTAGAGCTCCAGACTCGGTTGAAACCGTGCCCTTGCCCTCTTTCAATGTTCCATTCCAAACGGCTGATCCCTTTCGATCCATTTGGCTAGGATACCGGCTAGAGAAGGAGGGGCTCGTCGTCGTCGCAGTATCTCACGACCAGATTGGGAGTATTGACCATCTCGCACTTGGCATAGAATGGGATCGCGTCGTTATGACTGATCGTCATGACCGTGATGTTATCGGTACCGCCTGCTACTTCGATGGCGCGGCTCACCAACTGACGCCCGATCCCCTGTCCAACATAAGTTCGGTCGACTCCCAAATCGGTGAAGAACAAGAAGTAGGCGAAGTCGGTGATCCCGAAACAGACACCGATCAACTTGGTGTCGTCGCGCGCAGTGATCACGACATCCAGGTTGGCGAGCATGGTCCGCACACGGTCGGCAAAATCCTTAGCCGCATACTGCTGTCCAAGATCGGTGCGGTGGAGAAACTCGAAGTACTCAGGAAACTCCACGCGGTCCGAGCTACTGTACTCGATCACGTCTATTCCACCCTTACAAAGAGAATGTTGGTGAGCGGCCGCCCTGGTCGAATGAGGACCTTGCCTCGATAGTAAAGCGCACGAGAGGAGCCAGCGTCGAGGTTCATGGCGTATGCGCAGTCAAGAGCCTGCATGACCTTAGCAAATCCCTGAAAGCTTAGCGGCCCTGTCGCTACCAAAAGGAGCCTTTGGTCAGCGGTAAATCCAACGCCAACCCGCGCCGTTGTGCTGAAAATGGCGGGGTCGCGAAATCCCTCTCCGCTCGCATCGACGTCGATCTCGCCATTGAGGACCAACGCCGGCCCACAACTTAGGACTGTCTCGAAACCGCTCCAATCCTGAGTTCGCCCATAAGGAACCCGGCGCATAAAAGGTTCATTGTCTTCCGTAAAGGCCAGCGCCGTGCCCATGTGTCCGCGATAGAGGATATTGCCGCGATCCACGATATCGCCGATTGGCCGCAGGCTGCGGGTGTCGAAGAAGGTCCCTGTAATGGCAGCGGTCGCCCCAGAACTGCGGACAAGGGAATCAAAGGAATCTGCACCGGTCGGAAACCCGGGTGCCACCTGAACACCTACTTTTACCCGTGGGTTCTTAAGATCAATTTGTATTGTACGAACAGGAGAGCCCAAGACCGTCGTGGCCGAGAGCCAATCGGCCCTCTTCTTCATAAGCAAGTTGGCTACGGCATCACCGATCGTGGTCGGAGGCTTTTCCAAGCGGGTGCCGGGGCGAGTGCCCCAGCGCACTTGTCCATCGAGCGTGCCAAGAATCGCTCGGTTGGCGGCAAGGGAAAAGGCATTGGCGTAGCCCCCTCCTAGGCGCGGAGAAGTGAGCTGGACGCCAGTGATCAGGTCGTAGACCTCGATTTGGTTCTGGATACCAATGAACGCCGTCGCGCTTCCATCCGGCGCGATGCTCGTGGCGACCGGAGCGGTCATCTTGGTCCGAAGGGTTGGCAAAACTCTCAAGTCTGAGTCCCATCGAAACACCTGACCCGTCTTGGCCACTGATATTGCCAGGCCACCCTTATGGTCGAACCCCAGCGCCATGGCTTCGCTCGATGGTTGGGGGACACTGCCCTTACCGCCCCAAGTGCCGCAAGCTAAAACCGTGACTCGCCCGCCCGCGCTGTAAGCGAGTCGTTGGTTGAGTGGATCAAACGCGACATTTACGACTAGACCCGGATCAAAGCGACGCTCGACTTTCATCGTTGTCGAATCCACGACCAGCAGCCCACCGGGGCCACCAACCGCGATCCACTTGCCGTCCGGCGAGAACGCGACACTCGAACCAATCCCCAGCGCCCTTACATCTTTACCAGTACTTGCTTCGTACAGGCGTACGTTTCGCCACGTGCCTCGGGCATTAAAGGCCACCGCCAAGAGCTTGCCATTGGGCGAGACGGTGATCTGCGCCGGGGCCTCATCGAGCTTACGGACCCAACGTTGAGTTCGCATCGAGCCATCGAGGCTGCGCAACTGCCCATTCGCATAGCCCGCAAACACGGCTTGACCATCGGAGGCAATCGCCACCGAGGTCACCGGCGTTACCGGCTGAGCATGGGCAATTGTGGCGAGTCCAATCAGACTCAAAAATGGGCGCACTTAAACATTGTACGGTCCAGCTGCCTTAAGATTCCACGGGAGCGCGATGCCGAAGCGGTGTCGCCGGGAGCCCAAGCGTGTCGGAGCCAGTCGTATTCGTCACCTTGAGAACCCTTTCCAAAATCACCTTAACCGCGCCACCAATTGGAAACGCGACGAGCATCCCTAAGATTCCAAAGAGCGATCCGCCAGCGGCGACAACAAACATGCTCACAACCGGATTCAACCCAACTGCCGACCCCACGAGATTTGGGGAAACCAACTGATCCCACACCCATGTGATGATAAAGAGCACTGCTACCAGCGTCAGGGCGAAGGCCCAACTGGATGGAAAGGTGGCAAACCAGTTGGAATTCTGCCCACTAAGGCCAGCAATCACCAACAATAGAACGTAATTCACCATGCCGCCAATGATTGGAATCAAGTACAACGTTCCAAACAGCAGAGCCAGAAGCACGGCATATGGGGCGCCCATGAGCGAGAGCGCCAAGGCAACCGTCGTGGTGTAAAGGGCCCAAGAGATCATGATGCCTCGCAGGTACTTCTGAAAGACGTCGCCAACGTCCTCCAAAATATCCATCGCCTCAGCCCGAATGCTGGGCGGTATCCAATTCGGAAGCGACAGCCTGATCCTGTCGAAATCCATGAGGAGGAATAGCGCGACCAAGGGGGCGAAGAGGAGTAATAGGAACTGGGCTCCTAATCCGCCCAATGCCCCCAACACCGAGTTGAAGAATCCCTGAACGAACTTCGTGATTTCTTGCCGCCTTGGCTCAAGAATCTGTTCGGTGATTTTGGCTTGCGTGGAAGGCAACCCAAGGCGGTCCAAAGTTGGCCGAACTTGGGCAAGCGTACGATCCAAAGGACTGACAGAGGTACTTGCCTCGATACGATGACGAGGATTCCAGCGCACAAAGTAGTTATTCGCGTATCCCTGCTGGGCCATTTCTCGTGTCATCGAGCCGATATTGGTCGTAAAGGCATTCAACTGCTTCGCCATAATCGGCACGGTAAAGAACCCGATCGCAGTGATAACTCCAAAAAAGGCAATGAAGACCAGGCCGACTGCAGCGCCGCGACCGAGTCCGCGCCTTCTCAACTGCCGGACAACGGGATCGAGCAAGATTGCAACCAAGGTGCCGACGATAAATGGCAACAGAATGCCGCGCACCAGATAGAGGAAGCCCAACACCAAGGCAACCGTAAGAATCCACAGCGCGATCTTCCAGCCACCCATAACATCTACAAGACGGACTTAGTCGTCCCAAGTTTTCGAGGCGCAGCGTTGTTTTGGCGTGAACACGTGCATGACCCCGATTTCCTTGTAACCAAGCTTGGGATAGAGTTTTCGTCCATCGGTGCTGGCGACCAAGACGCTTTCTCGCACGCCACTGGCTTTGTCGCCCTTCAGAAGGGCCGACATCAGCGCCGATCCATAGCCCTTGCCTCGGCGCTCTTTGCGAACATAGAGGTCGGCGACATAGGCATCGTCACCCATCCGCATGCTCTCCACCATGCCAAAGATCAGAGGATCCGCAAGACCGTAGAACCGCCCATTTTCAACCTTGATCGGCTTCCATCGGTTGTCGCCAATCTTGTCGATCTCCTCTTGGGTCTCGTAGTGAACGACCGCCGGATCAGACTCAATCGTCGGAATCTCAGCCAAATCATGCGTAAAGATCCACTCTGTCGCCGCCGCGCGATAACCGAGCTTTTTCACTTCGTTCTTGAACGTAGCCTCGTCCGATTCTGGCCCATGGCAAGCGCAAAGAAAATGCCAGCCCAAATCGTTACGCGAAACACGAGCGACAATATCCTCTGGCGAAAGGTCCGCAACAAATACCTCGCTCTTTCGCGGCTCCTTCTTTGGCCCTTTGTCACGCAGAACCCAAAGTCCATCAATATTCCGAACCAAGTAGGGATGGTGACGGCTCTTGCGAATCGCGAAAGCGTGCGCCGTAATGTCGATCGCCCGTTCGAGAGTCATGTTCGTTAGCGGAGCACGCCGCCAAGGCCCTCGATGGCGCGAATGACATTGTCGCGCACGACATTGGCTTCCTCGTCGGTGAAGCTGCCGTCCAGCTTGCGGAGCTGAATGTTCACCGCTAGCGAGTGCTTGCCTGGCTCGATGCCTTGGCCCTCATAAATGTCAAACAACGACTGCTTCTCCAGCACATCGCCGCTCGCCTCGGTGATCGCCTTTTCGACATCGGCATAGGGGACAGACTTCGAGATCACAAAGGCGATGTCTCGCTTGATCGCGGGGTAGCGACTAATCGGCTTCACGTGAAGCTCATCATCTGGGTTCTGGAAGAACACCAGCAGATCAATCTCGGCCATGTAAGTCTCTTCCGGCAGGCCCAATTGCTCGGCGTAATCGGGGTGAATCTGCCCCGCCGTGCCGACCCAAAGTCGCCCCTGATCCACCATGATTCCCGCCTGCCTGGTGGGGTGGAACCGGTGGTCAGGCAAGCGCGGCAGCTCGAACGAAATGTCGTCGTGAACGAGGTGCCCCAGCTCGACCAGAATGCCCTTCAGTGTCCAGAAATCTGCCTGCGGCGCGCCCTTCTGTCCGAAATGCACCTCCTGCATCGCGCCGGTGATCAAGATGCCGAGCTCCGGCGACTCATCCACCTCATAATCGCCTTTCACAAACACCTTGCCGATCTCAAAAATGTGCAAGTTCCGCCCGCCATTCTTCAATGCCGCTTCAGCCAATCCAGGAAGCAGGGAACTGCGCAAGTAAGCCATCTCTGGCGAGTGCGGATTGCGGACGGTCACGCGGCGATCGGGGTTGAAATCCAGGATGCTGACGTCGCGCAGTGAATGACTGATCATTTGATCGAGGCCGCAGCGAAGCATTGTCTTCTTCGCCGTATCAATGACCGCATAGAGCCCAAAAGTGCCGCCGCGCGTCGTCGTGCCGATCGGCATCAGGTCGGGAATCTTTTCGTACCCATGCACGCGCCCGATCTCCTCGATCACGTCTTCCTCAAGCGTCACGTCAGGCCGCCATGAGGGCGGCGTCACCGACATCGGCGAGCCCGCGCTCACGGTAAATCCTAGCCGTTCCAGGTAGCCCGTCATCTCGCCGTCCGAGATGTCCATCGCCCAGATCATCCGCGCGCGCTCGGGTCTGAGTTGCAAGGAAGCCACAACTGGTTCTTTAGCAAAAACATCTTCGATCACACCCGCGCCTGCCGCGCCGGTGATCTCGCGATACAACTCGTCGAACCGCTGAATGGCACGAACAACGCCGTTTGGATCAACGCTGCGCTCAAATCGGTAGCTCGCGTCGGTATTCAGTCCAAGCTCCTTGCGCGTCTTGCGCACGCTCGACCCATCGAAGTGCGCGCTCTCCAAAAGCATCCGCTTCGTGCTCGCGCTGACCTCAGTTTCCAGCCCGCCCATCACGCCCGCCACCGCGACGGGCTTCTCGGCGTCGCAAATCATCAGGTGGTTCGGCTTCAATTCGTGCTCGTCGCCGTTAAGTGTTGTCAGCTTCTCGCCCGTCTTGGCTTGCCGAACGACGATTCGCTCGTGATAAAGCTTTTCGAGGTCAAAAGCGTGGAGCGGTTGCCCAAGCTCCAACATCACAAGGTTCGTGAGATCAACGAGTAGGCTGATAGGCCTCTGCCCAGCCGCCGTCAAGGTGTCTTGCAGCCACTTCGGCGAGGCGCCGTTCTGAACGTCGCTGTAAATTGCACAAGCGTAGCGCGTGCAATTCTCGCTCTGCAGATCAATCCGCGAGCTCGGCTCGCCCTTCGCGCCGTGCATCGAAGCGATCTTCTCGTAAAGCGCGGTCGGCTTTGAACCGGGGTCTTTCGCAAGCACCTCGCGGGCCAAACCCAGCGCGCTCAGCCCATCGCCGCGGTTCGCCATGACCTTGATATCGAGCACGTCATTCTCGATCCCCTCAAGCTCAAAGCCCGCCATGGTCAACAGATCGCCAATCTCTTCGGAGGAGAGCGGCGTGTCAACAAAGGCACGAAGGAGCGAAGCTGGCAGTTTCATTGCGGCGATGCTAGATTACCTTTTGAGGTGCATCTAGGAAGGCTAATGGCTAATGGCTAATGGCTAGTGGTACATCATCCTTAGCCATAGACCATAGACCATAGACCATCTGCCGACCCTTTGCCCAAAGCAGATACAATCTGAATCGATGCCGGTTCTCGACAATATCCTGCAATGCATCGGCGATACGCCCATGGTCCGGCTGAGCCGCGTCAATCCATTTCCCGGTTGCGAGCTACTGGGCAAGGTCGAGTTCTTGAACCCCGGCGGCTCCACCAAAGACCGCATCGCCTACCGAATGGTCGTCGAGGCCGAGAAGGCAGGGCAGATCAAGCCAGGCGACACGCTGATCGAGGCAACCAGCGGCAACACGGGCATCGGCCTCGCGATGGCGGGCGCGGTGCTGGGTTACAAGGTCATCATCGTGATGCCCGAGAAGATGAGCCAAGAGAAACAGCGCACGATGGAGGGCCTCGGCGCGCAGATCATCCGCACCGATACCGCCGCCGCCCACGACAGCCCCGACAGCAACTTCGGCGTCGCCGAGCGACTGCACAAGGCGATTCCAAACTCACACATCCTTGGCCAATTCGAAAACCCCGCCAATCCCCAAGCGCACTTTGATGGCACCGCGGTCGAGATCATCGACCAATGCGACGGCCGCCTCGATTACTTCGTCGCCGGCGCCGGCACAGGCGGGACGCTGACCGGCGTGGCGGGGCGGCTGAAGGCCGCCATTCCGAACTGCCAGATCGTCGGCGCAGACCCGGTGGGCAGTTTGATCGGCGGTGGCGACCTCAACGCCCCTTACCAAGTCGAGGGCATCGGCTACGACTTCGTACCCGAGACCATGGACATGAGCCTTGTGGATCGTTGGGAGAAGGTGGACGACGCAGAGTCGTTCTATTGGGCCCACCAACTCATCCGCAAGGAAGGCATGCTCGTCGGCGGCAGCAGCGGCACCGTCCTCGCCGCCGCGATGCGCATCGCCAAGGAATGCACGAATGGCGAGCGTATTTGCGTCGTTCTCGCAGACAACGTGCGCAATTACATGAGCAAGTTTTTGAGCAATGACTGGCTCGTCGCCAATGGATTCGAGCCTGTGGCGCCGAACAAGTTTGTCGACTGGGAGGCGATGAAGAGCAGTGTTTGACCTGCGCTCACAAGTGGTTAGCAGCGACTCGGAGATCGAGCAGTATAAGCGCTGCTACGAAGAAGTGTGGCGGCAGGGCAAGCCTTTCGAGCCTGGCGAGATCGATCCGAACGACAGCGCTTTGCGTTACTTGGCGCTCCTGGGCACTGAGGTGGTGGGGAGCTATAAGGTTCACCGCTACCGAATTACTCGTTTCGGGGATGAACTGGAATGTGCGGGCGTTGCTTCGGTAGGAGTTGTGCCGCACCATCGATCCAGCGGTATCGGGGCCGAGATGATGCGCCTCTCGTTGCATGAGATGCGCGATCAAGGATTTGCAATCGCCGCACTGTATCCCTTCCGTGGAAAGTACTATCGTCAATTCGGCTACGAGTTTTGCGGCTCGCGCTGGCAGATCAAGTGCCCTGTACCTCGCTTACCAAAGTTCACGGCGCAGCTACCGGCAAGGCGCATTGCAGTCGAAGATGTCGTTCAACTCGACCACTGCTACAAGGATTTCATCAAAGGCTACAACGGCGCAAATGTGCGAACCGAAGACCAATGGCGGCTTCGAATGGGCAAGGGTTCGCCCCTGATTTACGTAGTCGGAGACCCGATCGAAGCTTACGCTTGGACATCAATGGATGGCGGCTTTTGGGAGGAACTCAATGTGGGCGAAATTGCGTGGTCGTCGCCAAGGGGTTACGAGAGCATCATGGCCGTTCTGCGAGGGCTGGCAATCAACCGCAGCCATCTGGTCTGGAGCGAACCTACCCAAGGCCCCTACATCACGCGCTACCTTGATCAAGGTGCCGACGTCGAGCTACACCGACCGGCAATGTATCGAATTTTGGACGGGTTAAAATGCGGTTTGAACGGGGCCGAGGTCCAGGATCCCGACATTTCCGAGAACAATCGGATTTTTGGATCGCCGGCTGTCTCTGGCTCCGTTGGGTCGGTAACGCAAGCTTTCTTGGGCGAGCCAAGTGTCGAGAGCCTGGTCACTTCTGGGGCGCTCTGCGCACAAGACATTGCGGCTGCCAAGGCGGCTTTCCCCAGCAACCCAGTTCTCTGCACGGAGTTCTTCTGAGTGCGCCTGCTCACCGTTCCGAACTGGTCCTTCGGGCGGGATAAAGACCTCCTTCGGCTCTTCGATGACCTCCTTCAAGGCTGGGGTCTCACGATTCACTTCTTGCAAAGCGACGTCGACCACAACCGCACGGTCAGCGCGTTTTCTGGCGAGGCCGAGGTTGTTTTCGAGCGACTAGAACGCCTTTGCGAAGCCGCGTTTGAGCGTATTGATCTCAACCGCCACATGGGGGTCCATCCGCGAATCGGCGCGCTGGATGTATGCCCGTTTCTACGATTAGATGATGAGGTTTACCCGCTAAAATTGAAGATAGAAGCGTTTGCGCAACGGCTATCCGATCGCTTCGACCTGCCGATCTATCTCTACGAGAAATCCGAGCAAGGTAAGCACGCTAATGACTTGCCAACCCTACGAAAGGGAGGCTTTGGCGGTTTGCTTGGCCAAGAGTTATCGCCAGACTTCGGGCCGAATCATGCCCATAAGTTTCTCGGTGCGACAGTAATGGGCGAGCGCAACTTCCTCATCGCAATGAACGTGAACTTCCGGTCGGACAACCTCGACTTCGTCCGACGCCTCGCTCGCCAAATGCGTGTCTCACGCGACGAAGGCGACGCCCGGTTCACCGGTATCCGCGCCCTCGGGCTCCCATTGGTCTCACGTCACATGGTCCAGCTCAGTATGAACCTCACCCAACCCGACCTCACCCCTCCGGATGCCGTCGTCGAATGGGCCCTCGCCGCCGCAAGGAAGGCGGGTGTGCAGCACGCTGAGAATGAACTGATCGGCGTAATCCGCGAAAGCGACTTACCAAGAGCGACCAGGCTGCCGGTTAAGCGAGAGCAAGTCGTAACCTTCTTTCACGCAAAGGACGCTAAGTAACGAAAGATCGCAAAGGCTTTGAACCACGCTCTTCGGACTCTTGTCTCTTCGCGTTCTTTGCGTGAAAGGATTCGAGCTTATAGCCATGAACCACTAGGAACGAGATTACCAAAGACCTTGGACCACGCCCATTGCGTGAAACTCCGATAGACTAAGCACATGACCGAGAACCAGATCGCCGAACAGATCGTAGATGCGGCGTTTAAGGTTCACGTTGAACTTGGCCCGGGTTGCTCGAGACAGTTTATGAAACTGCATTGGAGCACGAACTCCTCAAGCGAGGATTAAGCGTCGAACGTCAACGAGGAATTGCAGTGGTCTATGACGGCATCGTGCTTGAAGATGGCTTTCGAGCCGACTTGATCGTCGAAGAAAAGGTGATTGTGGAGATTAAGTCCCTTGATCTGGTGCCGCCCGTCGCGTACAAAATCCTGTTAACGTATTTGCGGTTTGCAAACATGAGGCTGGGACTGATGATCAACTTCCGAGAACTGAAGATCAAAGACGGGATCAAGCGCGTTGTAAACGACCTCTGATTTCTTTTCACGCAAAGAACGCTAAGGAGCGAGTGTGCGCAAAGGAATGGCCATGTCTCTTTGCGTTCTCTTGTTTCTCCGCGCCCCTTTGCGTGAAAAGCAATCAGTGTTTCAGCGCAAAATTGGCTAAGGAGCAAAAGTAGCGCAGAGATTCAAACCACGGACTTGGCGATCTCTTGTCTCTTAGCGTTCTTAGCGTGAAAAGAGCCTAGCCTCCATAATCACCGAATGCGCCGAGCAATCGTAGTGGTCTTAGATGGATGTGGAGCCGGTGAAGCTCCCGACGCGGCTGCGTTCAACGACCTCGAGCATCCCTCAACACTCCTCCACGTCTGGCAGCACGCTGGCAAGATCAACGCGCCAAACCTGATCGGAGCCGGCTATTTCTCCGCTGGCCTTGTCGAAGGGCTTAGCCCGGGTATCGACGGATTCGAGGTCCAATACGGCCGCCTTCGCGAGCTCAGCATGGGCAAGGACTCCGTCACGGGCCACTGGGAGATGATGGGAATTCACACCAAGGAAGCCTTTCCGACCTACCCCAACGGTTTCCCGATTCCGCTCATCAAAGAGTTTGAAGAGCGCATCGAAACCCAAACCCTCGCCAACAAGCCATCAAGCGGCACAACGATCATCGAGGAACTCGGCGAGCTCCACATGGAGACGGGCTTCCCGATCGTCTACACTAGCGCCGACAGCGTGTTCCAGATTGCTTGCCACGAGAGCGTGGTGCCGATCGAGAAGCTCTACGATTGGTGTCGCATCGCGCGCAGCTTGCTCGTGCCGCCTGACCACGTCGCCCGCGTGATTGCCCGCCCATTCGAGGGTGAGCCCGGCAACTTCAGACGAACAGAAAGAAGAAAAGACTTCCCGCTGTCGCCGCCCAAGAACTTGGTGGATGAGATCGGCGATGTGTTCGGCATCGGCGTGGTGCCCGAACTCTTCGATGGCCGAGGCTTCCGCCCAGTAAAGCGAACCCAAAGCAATGCCGAGCACGCCGCATTCCTAAAAGAGGCTCTACAAAGCGACGCCCGCTTCATCTTCGCCAACTTCGAGGACTTTGACATGCTCTTCGGCCACCGCAACGACCCCTCCGGATTCGCCAAGTGTCTCGAAGAATTCGACTCCACCCTCGCCTGGCTCCTCTCCGAGCTTAGGGACGACGACCTCCTTATCCTCACCGCCGACCACGGCAACGACCCGACCGACTCCAGCACCGACCACTCCCGCGAGTATGTCCCGTTGAGCGTGATCAAGAAGGGAAGCGGCGTGACGAACCTAGGCGATCAGGACGGGCTGATGGTGGTTGGCGAGTTAGTAAAGGCTTGGCTCAAAAGCTAGCTGGACATAGCGGGAGATGGGGGGACGTGGAGGGACTTAGCCATTTTCCAGCAACTCCCAGCTACTTCCCGCCACACCCAGCAAAGAAAATTGGTCGGGGCAGCGGGATTTGAACCCACGACCTCTTACCCCCCAGATAAGCGCGCTACCAAGCTGCGCCATGCCCCGGACCGAAAGGAAGTGTACCGTACAAGGGGTCGATGGCTAATGGCTAATGGCGCGACCATCATTCGTTAGACAGAGCGGCTCAGGAGGTCGGTGGTGCTTGCGGCGTGGGCGAGCAACCAACAACAGCAAGCGCTAGGGCTATTGTTTTGATCGCCGTTCGAACCCGATACCCTAGCTCCCTTCCGGCTTCATCAACGGGAACAGGAGCACCTCACGCACCACGTCCGCTCCAGTGAGGAGCATCGCCATTCGATCCAAACCAATGCCGCATCCTCCGCACGGAGGCATGCCCGCCTCAAGCGCGTAGATGAACTCCTCGTCCATCGGATGCGCCTCGTCGTCGCCCTTCGCGGCTTCGCGGAGTTGCTGCTCGAAGCGCTCGCGCTGATCGACCGGATCGTTGATCTCGGAGAACGCATTGCAAACCTCGCGTCCGCGCACGTAACCCTCGAAACGCCGTGTGAATCCAGCCCGATGAGGATCGTGCTTGGCGAGAGGCGAAGTCTCCAATGGATAACCCACCACAAACGTAGGCTGCTGCAAGGTCGGCTCCACGAACACCTCTAGTAGCTTCTCAATCAAGCCACCAAGGTTCCGCTCGCCATCGAGGACGATTTGCTTGCCCGTGATCGGGTTACTCACGCGGCGCTCCTTCACCGCCGACTTCGCGGTTTCGAGGTCAACGAAGTCAGCGAGTTGTAAACCGGTGTGCCGCTCAATCGCCTCCATCATGTCCACCCGCGCCCAGGGCTTGCCGAAATCAAGCTCGACGCCCGGCACGCCGTCATCGTCAATCTCGCCTTCCTTGCCAGCAATTGAAACCACGGTCGTGCCGAAAACCTCCATCGCGACATGCCGGAACATGGACTCAACCGACTCCATGATGTCCTCCAGGTTCGAGTACGCCTCGTAGTACTCGAGCAGCGTGAACTCGGGATTGTGGCGGTTCGAAACACCCTCATTGCGAAACACTCGCCCGATCTCATAGACCTTCGGCAGATCGCCGCAAATCAAACGCTTCAAGTAAAGCTCAAGCGAAATGCGTAGCTTGACCTCGGTGTCGTACGCGTTGTAATGCGTCAGAAACGGCCGCGCCGCTGCGCCTCCGGCTTGGAATTGCAGCATCGGCGTCTCGACTTCGAGATACCCGCGCCCGTCCATGAACCGACGAACCGAACTGACGATCTTGCAACGGTTCACCAAGTCACGCCGTGCATCGGGATTCGCGATCAAGTCGAGGTGTCGATGCCGATAGCGCTGTTCCACATCGCTCAAGCCGTACCACTGCTGCCCGTCCTTCTCTTTGCCGAGCGGCAAGTTCTGCAGGCTCTTGCTCATCGGCACAAAGCTCTTGACATGAATCGACCGCTCGCCGGTCTTGGTAACAAACGGCTCGCCGATGATGCCGATATGGTCGCCGATATCGAGAAGGTTATAGGCTTCCCAAAGCGTCTCCCCAATGTCGTCCTTTCGGAAGTAGCCTTGAATCTTTCCGTCGCCGTCGCTGATATGCGCGAACCCGGCTTTGCCCATCAACCGATAGCTATGCACCCGGCCCGCGACCTGCACGTGACCAGAAAGCGACTCGAATTGGTCGAGCACTTCCTGAGGTGAATGGCTGCGCTCGAACCGCTCGACAGCATACGGATCGAGCCCAAGCTCTCGCAATCGCTCGAGCTTCTCCAACCTAATCTCTCGCAGAGACTTTTCTTCCGACATTGAGGCAGATTATGAACGGAACTAAGAACTTCAATCTAAGAGTATTCTCGCACTATGGGTCGGCTACTTGCGCTGTCTTTCGTTCTCGCTTCGGCTTCTTCATTCGCTCTCCAATCTCGACAACTCACCGGCATCCGAAGCCTAGCGCTCTCGCCGGATGGTGAGCAGATTGCCTTCACCTGGCGTGGCGACGTTTGGATCGCCCCGGCCTCGGGTGGCCGCGCGGTTGCCCTGACCACCAACGTCGAAATGGACGACAACCCCATTTGGTCCCCTGATAGCCAATGGATCGCATTCGCGTCAAACCGAAACGGCAACTGGGACACCTACATCGCCAATGCCGAAGGCGGCGAAACCAAGCGCCTCACCTGGTCGAGCTTTAGCGAGATCCCCAATGGCTGGTCGCCCGACGGAACCAAGCTCATCTATCGCGGCTTTTACGAAAAGAGCGACAACGGCATCTACACCATCGACGTCGCGACCGGTCGCATGCAAGAGCTTTGGCTCGACAACCGCACCCTCAGCTGGCCGACGTTCAGCGCCGACGGCAAGAGCGTCGTCTTTGCCCGCAACTACAATTTCCCCTACAACCGCCCTCGCTACGAAGGCAGCGGTGCAGCACAGGTCAACAGCCTCGACCTCGCGACCGGCAAACGCACCGAGATACGAGCCAACAGGCTCCAAACCCTTTGGCCTACCCAAGGCAAGAACGGCCTTTACGTCGTCACGAACACCGAAAAGACCCCGGCGACCGACAACGTCTTCAAGCCAGCGGTCCGCTACACCGAGAATGTCGCCAAGACGCCCAACGTCTATCGCCTCAACAGCGCGGGTGGGCTCAATCGCTTAACTGAGTTTGTCGGTGGCTCGGGCGCGCGATTCCTCACCGCCGCCACCAAGGCCGAGCTCGTCGCCTTCGAGCGCGAGGGGAAGGCTTACACGATGGTGCCCGGCCAGTCGCCGAAGCCGATCAGCCTCACCGCGTTCATCGACGACAAGACAGCCGTCGAAGAGCGCCTCATCCTCAACACCGGCGCTGAGACCATGTCTCTCAGCCCGAAGGGCGATAAGATCATCTTCAGCGTCCGGCGCGAACTTTGGAGCGTGCCGACCAAGAAAGGGAAGGGCCCCAACGCAGACGACGCCACCCGTCTCACAACCTGGGAAGGAACCGACGTTTGGCCCGTTTACACGCCGGATGAGAAGCACGCTTTCTTCGTCAGCGACCGTGAAGGCGCCAATCGCCTTTACCGAATGAACCTCGAGACCCAGGAAGCCAAGGCTGTCAGCGCCGCTGGTCACGATGTCCTCAACGTTCAACTCACGCCGGACAAGAAATCGGTTAGCTTCTGGATGGCGGATGTCAAGGTCGGCGGGCTCTTCACCGTGCCCGTCGAGGGCGGCACCCCGAAGCGCATTCTGGACTTCCCGTGGAACGAAGATTACGCCTTCAGCCCCGACATGCGCTACGTGGCCTACATGCGAGAGCTCCCGCAGAGCGGCTTCAACCCTTGGGAAAACGTGCGAAACATCTACGTCCGCGACCTTAAAACCGGCAAGGACTACAACGTCACCAATCAGAGCCTCAACCACTCCAATCCGTCCTGGTCGTCCGACGGCAAGTACCTCTACTTCCAGAGCATGCGCCAAGGAGCCGGCCTCTTCGCCCTCCCGCTTCAGGCCGAGTCCGCTCTACCGACCGAACTTGAACTCAAATTCGAGAAGCCCACGACAACTCCGAGCATCGAGTTCAACTTCGATCGCCCCGAGGATCGCATTCGCCGCCTCTACGCCGGCAATCCCAGCAACATCGTCTCCGATCCGACAAACGGCGCGCTCTACTTCCTCGTGGCCGGCGACGTTTGGACTGTTGGCTACGACGGCGAAGGCGCTCGTCAGCTCACAAGTGGCGGCGGCATCGGCTCGTTCAACCTGAGCCAGGACAGCAACAGCCTCGCCTTCATCAAATCCGGCGCGCTGACCACGCTAAACCTCAGAGCCCCCACGTTCCCGTCCTCGACCGTCGCCTTCCGCGCCGATTGGACCCGCGACTTGCGCCTCGAAAGGCGCGCCGCGTTCAAGGAGCTCTGGCGAATCTACAACAATCAGTTCTACGATCCCAATTTCCACGGTCGAAACTGGGCCGAGATCGCCACGCGTTACGAGCCGCTCCTCGACAGCATCGGCCACCGCAACGAAATGGCGATAGTGCTTAACATGATGATCGGTGAGCTTGAGACAAGCCACGCCGAGGTCAGCCCCGCCGCCGGAAATCCGCCCAGCCCAAGCAGCGCACACCTCGGTTTCACCTGGGATTACAGCTATGCTGGCCCCGGCCTCCGCGTGAAGAGCGTCGCCAAGGGCTCGCCTGCCAGCTACACCGCCACGCGAATCAACGCCGGCGACTACATCATGGCGATCAACGGCAAAGACGTCCGCCTCGATCAAGAACTCTGGCGACTCCTCGAGGGCCAGACCGGCCGCGAGGTCACGATGACCGTGAACTCGACGCCATCCAAAACAGGTGCCCGCAGCGTGAAGTATCGCGCGATTAGCGATGGCGCGTACGACGGCCTCGTTTACCGTGAGCGCATCGAAAAGCAGAGAGCCGAGGTTGATCGTCTCAGCAATGGCAAGGTCGGTTACGTTCACATCGCGGCGATGGGCGGCGGCAACATGTCCACCTTCAACGCCGAGGTTTGGCAGTACATTCAGGGTAAGGAAAGCCTCATCATTGATGTTCGCGACAACAATGGCGGCAACATTGCCGACGCATTGCTCGACATTCTTGAGCGCAAGGCGCAGATGATTTACGTGCCCCGCGACGGACAAATCCTGAAGTCGCCCGGAACCATGGTAGATAGGCCAATTGTGGTCATGTTGAACGAGCGATCGGTCTCGAACGGCGAAATGTTCCCCGCGGCGATGAAGACCCGCGGCCTCGCGACCACCGTAGGCACCGAAACCCCCGGCTACGTAATCTACACGTACGGCGGCGGCTTGGTGGATGGCACCGGAATCCGCCTTCCGAACACCGGCGTCTACCGCGTGGACGGCTCCCCGCTGGAAAACAATGGCGAGAAGGCCCAAGTGCAGGTTCAACAAACCCCAGAGCAGTACTTCGCCGGCATCGACCCCCAACTCGCCAAGGCGGTCGAGGTCGCAGTCAAGAAGAAGTAAGGGCGCGCCCTTACTTCTTCTTTCGCTTTCTGATAAGCAGACCGACGCCTGCCGCCAAAGCCGCCATGGTGCCGGGTTCTGGCGCGGTGATGATCGTCATGCTGCCAAGAGACGTAGTGTAGGGAAGGTCGATAGCTCCCTGACCCATATAGTTGATTCCTGGATCGTAGTAATTTACGCGATTAACGTAAGAGCCACTGTTGTTGTACACTTCGTGCAAGTAATTTCGGCTGTGGGACCATACGATATCGCCAGTCATCCCCGCACTGCTCCAGGAACTCCACCCAACGGGGGTCGCCGCTTGAAAAGGTCCGTTCGCATGGGTCACGGCGGCGTACTGGACATTTCCGGTGATCAGAATACGGTTGCCGGACCGACCGATGGCTCGGAACCGACTCGCGTCCGAAGATGTACCCAACCCGGTAGCGCCAAGGTAAGTGCCCGAACTCGTGTAACAGAACGTGTAAAAAGTGGAAGTCCCCGCATTGGTGATCCGGTTGAGCGTGTAGATGTTTCCATCTGATCCCTGCACCGAGTCGAGCGCCCAGTAGGCGCCGCCAAATGGACTCATGTCAGCCAGTTGCGCGCCCGTCGTTCCGGAATAGATGCGCGAAACCTGTTCGAGGCCACCGCCGACATAACCAGCAATCAAGAAGTTGCCGTTATTTAGCACCTCGAAGCGCATGGGACCATTGCCATAGAAGGGGTTCACACCGACGCTGAGAGCCCCAAGGTAACGGCCGGTGAACGCGTTGAATCGTCGGATCGTGCCGTCGCCATTAAGCGCGGCAACAACCCCATGATTCGTCGGATCGGCGGCAATTTGGGCACCACTGTAGGTTCCTAATTCTCCCGCGCCAAATGAACCCAATTGCACGCGATTCTCGGGGTCGTACCGCACGATGCGGTTGCCCTCGACAAACATCATCATCTCGAAGCTCGCTTGGGCAGCGCCGCCCACCGAGATCAAAATGCTCATTGCTAGTACTTTTAAGTTGCTCATGCTGGTGACTCGAATACCAGTATAAGGCATTTTTGCAGGAAAGGGCACCCATTTAACAGGCCCTAACAAAAAAAGCATCGCAGCTAATGAATGGCCAAGGAGTTGTGACAGTATCGTGACGGCCTTGCTTCATTAAGCCCGTAAAGTTACTGGAAGCCCCGATTCATTACTTAGCCTCAGATAAAATCGGTGGAGTTCCTATGCAGAAATTACTGGCCTTATCCTTACTAATTGGTGTCACCGCCGCCGCGAACGCGGGCTACACCCTCTTTGTCGCCGAAACGCAATCGGGTTCGCTGGGTGGAAATACCGCGGCCTACGGAGGACTTCAACGATACAACTTCACGATCGCTGGCGGCGCGGCCATGGCGGGAACGGGCGTGGCGGCAGCTCAGCTCAGCGATCCCAGTGGCCTCTACTATGCCAACAATAAGCTCTACGTGGCGAACCGGCACGGCAACACATTGGGCCAGGGGAGCGTGAAGGCGTTCGACTGGGATGGAGCGAATCTTTCGGCCGTAGGTACGACGGTCGCGACCTCGACGAGTTCCAGTTACACCGGCTTCCACGGCCTCACCGTTGCCAGCGATGGAAAGGTTTATGTGAGCACGGTGAACGGCGGTTCAAGGCAGTTCACGCCTCCGGGTAGTCCTTTTCCAGATACGGGCGGAACTTCATTTTATGCCGCGCGCGAGGCGTGGATTTCCCCCAATGGCGCAGTGTTGATTGAGTCGGGAATCGGCGGTAGCGTCCGGGTTTCAGACGTCTCTGGCAACACGTTCTCGAACTACACCGATTTCGCGATCCCCGGAATCAGTGCTGTCCACCAATTGGCCTATCGAGATGGCGCCCTTTATTGCGCGGGCTTCAACTCTTGGACCGTGCATCGAATCAACCTCGATGCCAACTACAAGCCGGTGAGCTCGACGCAACTTTTTGGCCTGCAACAGGGAATTGGTGTTGGTTTCAGCCCCGACGGCAATGAGATGTACGTCTCCGGCCATACGACGAACCGCATCAACCGTTACGTTGTGGGAGTTGACGGAAATTGGTATGGCAATGGTGTAATTGCGACGGGTCACAACATGGGCTATGTGGCGGTCATTCCAACCGGCACGCCCCAGCGCATCAGTGGCCGCATCGCGCTTGGCGGACTGGTTGGCACGATCCACAATTCGCCGATGACAGTAGAAGTTTGGAACGGCCCGACTCTGGTCCAAACCATCAATACAACCGTCGGTGCTGGCAGCACATTCGAAATCAACCCCAGCGAAACCTCAGGAAACCGGACCTTGGTGTTTCAGACCCGCGCCGGACTTCGCAAAGCCGTCAACGTGACATTACAACCAACTCCGGTATCTGGCATGGTCGTAAACATGCTGAATGGCGACGTGGACCTTTCTGGCGAAGTGGACGCCGCTGACATTGATCTTGTGATTGCGAACTTCGGCGGGTCGAATACCCAAAGCGACGTCGACGGCACCCAAGAGGTCGACGCCGCCGACATTGATCTGGTCATCGCTTACTTCGGGTCTGTCGGTGGCTAACGGGCTGGGTGGCCAGGGTGAGCTCCACGTAGCACCCCTTACGGGGTGGCACTGGTGATGTGGCGCGATCATCTGTCATATGATCGCCGCTTAATGTCGCCATAGCACCAGTGTCTCGAAGGCACCGCATTTTGGGGAAGGCGGCGGGCCGATTTGCCGTAGGGAGGAAGGATGTGGTGCCCAGTCACTGGTGTAAGGTCGAAACCAGTTTGCGCAGGAGGCACTCTTGCCGCGCCCTTTCACCAGTGCCACCCAACCGACTACCCCCGCTCGGGTTGGGTAAAGGCGACTTTCGTTGTATAGTAATAGTGCATTGTTACGCACAATATTTTTCGCGCTAGCAGCTGCTCTTGCGAGCCAAGCGCTAGCACAATGGACCGTCACCGAACTTTCGCCGGGTAGTAACACGACGGGGATGGCACTTGGCGCAAGTGGTAACCAACAGGCAGGCATCCTATCCTATCCTGGAGCGGTGAAGGCCGTCTTATGGAGTGGCTCCGCCAATTCGTGGGTCGATCTGGGGCCGCCTGTGGCCTCTGAATCCGGGCTCTCATCGGTCATACCAGGCTTCCAAGGGGGTTACGCGCGAATCAGCGGGGCAGATCACGCGGTCATGTGGACAGGTTGGCAGGGGAGTTGGGTTGATCTTCACCCGGCTGGGGCAATCCGGTCAAGCGTTACAGCAGTGTCTGCAACGAAGCAAGGCGGCTGGGCCGTCATTGACGGGCTTTCGATTGCTGGGCTGTGGAGTGGCTCGGCGGTCAGTTGGATACCATTGGCTACCACCAATTCTGCTGTACTGGGTATGGCTGGTGACGAGCAGGTGGGCTATACGGCGGACGGCGCGTGCTTGTGGCGTGGAAGTAGCGGAAGCCGGGTTGACTTGAATGGCACCGCCTCGTATTCGGTTGCCAATGGTACTGATGGCGTGACCCAGGTTGGCGGTTATCGGCAAGGCGGGAGTTTGACAATGGCGTGCATGTGGTCGGGAACGGCGGCTACAAGGCAAGGTCTCCATCCCCCCACTGCATCGACCTCTGTGGCTCTGGCGGTCGCTGGTGAATGGCAATGCGGATACATGAACACAGATCGCGTCCGTGCGGTGGTATGGCGTGGGCCCTCGGTTCCGGAGACAGACTTGCACCAGTTCCTTCCGCAGCACTTTATCCGGTCATACGCAACAGGCATAGCCATACACAATGGAATTACTTACGTGACGGGTTATGGAGAGACGGTCGGCGGCTACCGCCCACTGCTCTGGCGGAACCCGGCCGTACCTACCCATGTTTCTGGGATCATTGGGCTGAATGACGTGGTCTGGAATCCAGCATATCCAAGACCGATCACGATTCGAGTCACCCAAAACAACGTTACGCTTGGGACGAGAGTCGTATCGGTCGGGACGACAGGTGCCTTCGGATTCCAGGTGGGTGGCGCGGGCCAGGCAGTTGTTCTGGTCGACGGGCCCACCCAGTTGACGCGTCGCAAGAATATCTACCTGGATGGAAATCCGATTGACCTGGGGGTTATCGTGCTCAATAACGGGGACTGCGACGGTTCCGGGGAAGTTGATGCCGCTGATATTGATGTCGTCATTGCCCAGTTCGGGAGCATGGGCGGTACTGGTGACGTGGACTTGAGCGGAGAAGTCGACGCGGCGGATATTGACATCTGCATCGCCAACTTCGGCGCGGTTGGGGATTAGGGGATTTCAAGCAACGGAAAAGCCCTCTCGCGTTGTGCGGAAAGGTTTTTCCTCGGCGCGGGTGCCCACTTCTTGGCCTGGACAAATCTCCCGTCATGTATGGCATTGATAACTGCGCCGCCCATCGTGTCATTCATTCCCCGGGTCGCGGTGCCGTGTAGCGGGCCAGTCTGAGCGGGTGTCCAAAAAGGTGCAACTTGATCGTCGTAATCCCCAAGTTTTCCCGTAAGGTTCTTGTTGCCAACATGCCAAACTAGTTACTTGCTTAACTCGGCGGAGATCCTAGACAGATACCACGCACAAGCGCGCGGATGTGGCCTTACTCACCTCTCAGGTGTGTTCAACCTGATTGGAAATGACATCTCTGCGCTAAAGCTTGTTGAGGCAAAGCGGCAATTTCCGATTATCGTAACGGAGCCAAAGCACTCGCGTGGAAAACCGGGGCACCTTAGAAATGCCCGCAGGTGGTTCACTTGGCTTCCATTCGATCTCTCACTTAAGTGGGCAGGCCTCTACGACCTGATTTTTGGCGCAGCCGAGGACCACCTCAGGAAGGCATCCCCGACTCTTTTCCATCCAGCGTTCGACGCGCAGGGCAAGCTATTCAAGCCCTTATGGGCCGCATACCAGCGCGAGCTGGCATTGAATCTAGCGGGTTACGCTCATTACCTCGTCGCTGACGTTGAGGAGTTTTATGCCAACGTAACACCCCTTACCATTGAGCAAGCATTCATGCGGGCTCAATGCCTTCCAGTGGTGGCCGAAACCGTGATCGAGGTCCTGAAGCAAATGCCCCATGGGCTTCCGATCGGCCACCCTACCTCAGAGTTGATAGCCGCAGTTATCCTCTCTGACCTAGCTTGCTGCCTCCAAGATACAGGCTTCACCGCTCGGATGTGGATGGACGACATGCTAATCGGGCTGGAGTCCAGCGATCACGATCAGGTCGCCAGCGCGTTGATCAACCAAAGCCTCAGCAGAGTCGGACTCCGGCTTAACGAGGCAAAGACGGCCGTATACGAGGAGCAACTTGGTTGGTTGATTCACATTGGCCCATTCACTGGTGTGGACCCGAGCCGGTTGTGCGCGGAACCTCCCTTGTCATCCTGGTATGAAATTGACCCTTTTGGAGACCAGCCTGTCCCTGTTACTCACGACTTACGAGGTTTTTTCGAAGCATACAATGCACCAGATGGACTGAGGGCACCGCTAATGGCGCAGGCTGCTAGCCCGGAGCGAAAGAACATAAGGATGTTAGTTCGTGAGTCGCCGGAGTTTCTCACAGACAAAGCCCGCGGGCGAATCTTCAGTGAGCGATTGTACGCAGCCTATGACGTGGCGAATTTGAACAGGATCAACGAGTTACTTCGGGCACTAGTAACTAATAGCCTTTCTAAATCACCGATTATTGAGGATCGGCTCTTTGCCCTTGAAAGGGCCCACCCACGGGTCCAGCGAAAGCTTGGCCTCAGGCTTCACTGGGAGGGACAACTGTCACCACCCTTGGCAACACGAGCATTGTTCGCGTTGCACCCGGATTCCCAACTCTATCCCGACTTAGTAGTCCGGTCCTGCAGCGAACACGCCTCCTTTGAGGAGAACCTAGCCGCTGCCATTGACGCGGAGTACGATGAGGGAGAGACGCGCAGATTCAAACGAGCAATGCTGATGCAAAGCGAATGCGGGTCCCTTTGTTGCGAGGTAGCCAAAGTGATCACCGCGAGCGGCGTGCGATCGAGCGGTGCCGATGATGAAGGCGGGGCAGACGACTCAACAGGATATTAAACTTCACCGTTTTAACGGAAGGCCAGCATCAGCTAACCTTCACAAGCTCGCTCATAATTGACCCATGAACCGCGACTGGGCGCTACGGCTTCTAAACCTGGGAGCCCACTTTGAGTGGCCCGGGTGCTGGAACCACTCCAGCCCAAGGAGATGCCTCGAAGCCCAGCGGCCTACCGTTGAGGAGAAGTTACGGCTTCAGGGCTTGCTAGACAGTGGTTTGCGGTTGCCTCGGGAACCTACGCAAACCCTGCCACACCTGACATGACCTTTCTCGGCCCGTCAACGCAAGTGGGCTCCCTGGCAAATGGCGTTTGAAGTCTCAGATTTGGAGTTTGTCGCACGCAAGGGCGGCGAGTGCTTTTCTAAGACTCCCCCCTAACCCCCCTCGCAAGCGAGGGGGGAATTTCTTTATGCTCCGGTACAATATCACCTTCCAAGGAAAACATGAAGAAAATTGGCGTATTGTTTGGACGTGAGAACACCTTCCCGTGGGCGCTGATCGAGCGCATTAACTCGAAGAAGATTAAGGGCATCGAGGCGGAGCCGGTTCTTATTGACAAGTGCCAACAGAACCAGCCCAGCGACTATGCCGTCGTGCTCGACCGCATTAGCCAAGACGTGCCTTTCTACCGCGCTTGGCTGAAGAATGCCGCCCTGAATGGCACCGCCGTTTGCAACAATCCTTTCTGGTGGAGCGCCGACGAGAAGTTCTTCAATAACTGCCTGGCCGAGCAAGTTGGCGTCGCGGTTCCGAAGACGGTTCTCTTGCCGAGCAACCAGCGTCCGCCGGATACCGAGCAGGACAGCTTTAGGAACCTCGCGCTGCCTTTGGCGTGGGAAGAGATGTTCGAGTACATCGGCTGGCCCGCGTTCTTTAAGCCCTTCGCAGGAGGCGGCTGGAGGAACGTTTACAAGCTGAACAACATGCACGAGTTCTTCCACGTTTACAACCAAACGGGGCAGCTCACCATGATGCTGCAGGAGAACATCGACTTCACCGATTACTTCCGCTGCTACTGCCTGGGGGGCGATAACGTGCACGTGATGCGCTACGCCCCTCAGGAGCCGCATCACCGCCGGTACGTTCAGGAAGATATTCCGATCGATCCAAAGATGCACAAGCAGGTTGTGGACGGCGTGATCGCACTGAACCAGGCGCTGGGCTATGACTTCAACACGGTCGAATTCGCGTTCCGCGATGGCGTTCCGTACGCGATTGATTTCTGCAATCCAGCTCCAGACGCGGACATTTATAGTGTCGGCGAAAAGAACTTCGAGTGGATCATCGAAAACGCGGCTCAAATGCTGATCAAGAAGGCGCAGAACCACGTGGACGGTCAGATGAACCTGACGTGGGGAACGTTCGTTCAGAACTCCGTCGCGGGGAAAGGCATGGGCGCTGCTAAGAAGGCTCCGGCCAAGAAGAAGGTGCCGGCAAAGGCTTAAGAGAATCGGTGGCCCAACGAAGCGCCCCCTTCCTGAGGAGAGATTGACATGGTGGAGAAACTAAGGAAGAAGGGCTTCTTTTCGCTGGGCATCGAGGAAGAATTCCAGATCGTTGACCCGAACACGCGGGAGCTTCGATCGCACATTGAGGAGGTTCTGGAGCAAGACAACATCGTGCTGCGCGAGAGCGCGCGGCGCGAGATGCACCAGAGCGTCGTCGAGACCGGCACCGGCATCTGCAAAGACATCCAAGACGCGCGCAAGGAAGTGACGTCCCTGCGAACCGAACTTGCGAGAGTCGCGGCGTTCAAAGGCATGACCATCGCGGCGGCGGGCACCCACCCGATGAGCCACTGGCACGACCAGGACATCACCGACCACGAACGGTATGAGGTCTTGGTCGAAGAACTGAAGAATGTTGCGCGCAAAAACTTGATCTTTGGCCTGCACGTGCACGTGGGCTTTCCGGATCGGGAAGCCGCGATTCACGTGATCAACGCGGCGAGCTACTTCGTGCCGCACCTCTTGGCCTTAAGTTGCAATTCGCCATTCTGGGTTGGGCAAGACAGCGGCTGGTCGAGCTATCGAGTGAAGGTGTTCGAGAGCTTCCCACGTACGGGTTTACCACAGCACTTCCATAGCCTCAGCGAATACGAGGACTATGTAAAGCTTCTCGTCAAGCTGAATTGCATTGACAACCCCAAGAAGATTTGGTGGGATATTCGCCTGCACCCGACCTTCGACACGATCGAGTTCCGCATGTGCGATGTGCAACAGCGCGTCGATGAGACGTTGGCTTTGACCGCGATGATTCAGGCTCTGGTCGCCAAATTATATAGGTTGCATCAGTCAAACATGACGTTCCGAATCTATCGGCGCATGATGACGGACGAGAACCGCTTCCGCGCCGCGCGCTATGGAACGGAAGGGAAGTTGATCGACTTTGCGAAGAGAGAGGAAGTGGAGTTCACTTCACTGTTCGAAGAGCTCTACGAATTTGTAAAGGACGATGCCGAAGAACTGGGAACTACCGAGGAGCTTAATTATCTGCGCACGATGATTAAGGAAGGCAATGGCGCGATTCGCCAACGCCGAGCATTCGAGAAAACCAAGACCCTGGAAGGCGTGATCGATAGTATCATCGCAGACACGCATCTTGGGCTTGGCGTGTCCGCGCCAAAGGTGAGCGCGAAGGCGTGAGGCTCGCGATCCTCGATCAGTATTGCGGGCATGTCAATCAGGGCATGCGTTGCATTGAGCAGATCGCGAAAGACGCGGGCCTAGAGATTGACCACTACGATGTGCGCGGCAAAAACGAGATTCCAAAGGCCAAGGACTACCGCCTATTCTTGAGCACCGGCGGCCCCGGCGATCCGCACGAGGTCGAGCACATGGAATGGGGCAAGCCATGGGGCTGCTTTCTCGAAGAGCTTCTTGAACTGAACAAAGGCGACGAGAAGCGCCACGCGTTTCTGATTTGCCACAGCTATCAAATGGCTTGCATTCATTGGGGCCTCGCCGAGGTGACGCAACGCCGGAAGCCAGCCTTTGGGATCTATCCTATGCACAAGACCGAGGCAGGGAAGACCGACCCTGTTTTGGAGGGCTTGCCAGATCCGTTTTGGGTCATTGATTCTCGTGATTGGCAGGTGGTTCAACCGCATGTGAAGGCGATGGACCGATTTGGCGTGAAAGCTCTCGCGATCGAACGGGACCGACCCCATGTGAAGCTCCAGCGAGCGGCCATGGCGATCCGGTTTTCGCCAGAAATTGTTGGCACGCAATTCCACCCCGAAGCTGATGATTCAAGCATGCAAGCTTACATCGATGATCCAAAGATGGTCGAGCAACTCGCTGGGAAGCACGGGCTGGACCGAATCGAAAAGATCAAAGAAAACCTCGGCGACTTGATGAAGGTGCAATTCACCCGCCAGCATCTTTTGCCAAACTTCCTCAAGGACGCGCTCAACAAAATCTAACCATGGACCCGGTTCTACGCGCGGATTTTAAGCAACGATGGTCGGACGATAAGTACGAACCGCTGGTCGCGGCGGTCAACGATCCGTACAAGTGGAAAGCCGAGTTTCGCATCTGCGAGACTCCAATATTTTTCACCGAAGAGTGGTCGCGCATTCTTCAAGAAGCCGGCGACCAGATACTGAAGCAAATCCAGACTCCTGAGTTTGAAAAGCACGCCCGTACGGCGATCCCTAAGGGCGAGGCAGTGCCGCACCCCAAGCCGCATCCAGCGTTTGTACAGATCGATTTCGCCGTCGCCGAGGAGCACGGGCAATTGGTGCCTAAGCTCATCGAACTTCAAGGCTTCGCGAGCATGTTCTGCTACCAAGTCGCGCTCGACCGAGCCTATCGCAAGCTCGACCTCGTACCCGAGAACACTTCGCAGTACTGGAGCGGCCTCAATGAAGCAAGCTACCTTGATCACTTGCGCAAGATCGTCATTGGCGACCTCGACAAAGATGATTTGGTGCTTCTCGAGATAGAACCCGAGAAGCAGCGCACGAAGATTGATTTCGCCTGCACCGAAGAGATGCTCGGCATTCGCACTCTCTGCTTGACCGACCTAAGAAAGGACGGCCGAACACTGCGCGATCCCAACGGCAGGCAGATCAAGCGCATCTACAACCGAGTGATTTTTGACGAGCTTGGTCAGAAGAACCTTAACCTTGACTTTCACCCAACCGATGACGTGGATGTTGATTGGGTCGCACACCCCAACTGGTTCCACAAGCTTAGCAAGCATACGTTACCTTTCTTGAAAGGCGACGCGATTCCCGAGTGCCACTTCGTGAGCGATCTCAAGGAGATTCCGAAAGACCTCAAGAACTATGTGCTCAAGCCGCTTTATTCCTTTGCTGGCGCGGGCGTGATTGTGGACGTTACTAAGAAGGCAATTGAGAGTCTCGAGCACCCCGAGGTCTATCTTCTCCAACGAAAGGTGAAGTACGCCAACTTCATCGAAACCCCCACCGGACGGAGCAAGGCCGAAGTGCGCCTGATGTACTTCTGGAACCGCACGCCAATCCTGGCGAACACATTAGTTCGTGTCAGCAGAGGCAACCTAAGCAGCGTGAGTAAGAACACCGACGACACCTGGATCGGCGCCACAACCGGTTACCATCGAATCTAGTTATTGGATTAGTTGTCTGACGTTATCGAGGTTGATTTCCTTCCCGCAATCCTCGCAGATGAGCTTAATCGTTCGGCGGCTAAAAAAATTCTCCTTTCCGCAGCTCTCGCACTTGATATGATAGGTCGGCAGGATAACTCCGTTTTCAATGGGGATCATGCGTCCGCAAGACCGGCACATCACGTCCTTCTCGGGCTTCGAAGTGAGGGAATTTTGGAATTGGCAATATGGGCAGCCGAGTTTTTCGATCGGCACTTGCTTGTTTTGCACAAGTTTGACCACCGCAAACACGACGAGCGCAGTGCCAATCACGACGAGGAGCCAGCCCGCGATAGCCAGCGACCCATAGGCGACGAAAACACCGCCTAAGATAAGGCAGATGACGGCAATGACTCCCGCGATTACCGCTTGACTGGTGTTCTGTTCGACAACATCATCGGCGCGAGTTGGTTGATCCATGCCTGATCAAGGGACGGTCTCAACTCCTACGGAGATTCGGAGACGCCTGGCAGTTCTGTATGCTCGGGCTGCTGTTCTCGCGGTTGTCGCTCGTGAGATTCGGGCTGCTCCTCGGGCTCTGGCGAGTTCGGATCGGTTGCTGGAACGAGCAGGACGTGGTCATTAGCCTGAGTGAAGGCAGAAAATCCGTACCGGCTTCCAAGGTCCTTCAAAACCGCTAGGGCTGGCATCTTGTCATAAAAGGCTTGGACGTCTGGGTTCGGCATGTCAGGAGCAAGCTGCAGGCGCAACCCAGATTGGCGGCTAATCTCGTCGAGGACGGACATCAAGCTGATCGACTCGGAGGTTAAAGTCACCAACTTCTCGTAAGGAGGAATGGCTCGCGGCGGCTCCGGCGGAGGAGCGACAACATTCTGATTCGGGTCGTAGCCGGGGTTCAACCGCGGATTGATTGGCTGTTCTGTCCGGTTGGCTACGGGGCGTCCGGACTGCACCGGCTCTGGTTGCCGAGATGAGACCATCGCGAATCCCGCCCAGGTTGCGGCGGCAATGCTTGCCGCGAGTCCGACCCCGACAATCAGCCGCGGGCGCGGGCTTGCCAGCTGACGTACTTCTTCTCGTGGGTGGAATTTTCGCGGCTGACCAGTGCCGGGCTTGGCTCCCCGAACCTCGCGGACCAGGTTCATCCGCTTGATCATCTCCCCTCGATGTTCCGGATAGCGCTTGATGAACCCGTCGACGGCCTGGTGATCGCCTTCTTCGGCGATAAACCACATGAGCTCGTCAATACTGCGCTCCATCAGTCGGCCACCTCCTCGTAGTAGTGTCGGAATCGCTCTCTAGCACGAAAAAGCCTCGTCTTCGCGGCGTTGGCGCTGATGCCGAGAGTGTCTCCGATCTCAGTTAGGCTCAGGTCATCCCAGTAGAAGAGGGTGATTGCTGCTCGGTCATCGGGCCCAAGTTTGCTTAGTGCGTAGCTCACGCGCGGATCAACAGAGTGATCCTCATTCGTAGCGGGCCGATCTGCCGCGACATCGAGCGGCAAATTCAACTTCTGGTTCTTGATGGTCCGGGCCTGCTGGATACTCCGATTCACAGCAACCCGGTAGATCCAAGTACTGAACTTGCTCCGCTTATCAAACTTGGTCAGGTTCCGATAGACGAGCGTGAAGATCTCTTGTGTCGCGTCGGCGGCCTCTTCTGGCTTCAAAAGCACGCCCAAAGCCACGGCGTACACGCGGTCGTAGTACTTAGAATAAAGGATATCAAAGGCCCCGGCCTCGCCTCCAAGGAAGCGATCAACGAGCCGGATATCCTCATCGAATCCATCCGTTCGCGACTGGTCAAAAGCCGACGACATCACCGATAAGTTTGACGCGTTATCGGCTAGGCGGGGTTACCGGGTTCCAGCGCCACTAGGTCCACGAACGTGAGTATTCGCCGTATACTGAGTTTCTATGCCCTGCGAGTTCGCCCTGGCATCAATTAAGGTTCCCGCACGAAAGTGGCGGACGCGCGCCGAGTTGCTCGCGATCCTCGCCGAAATCAAGCTCGCCATCGAGGGTCTCGAGCCCGCGTCCCTCGCTTCGCTCGCGAAGAATCACGGAATCTCGCCGTCCCACCTGCAGCGGCTCTTCATCAGCGTCTACACCGAGTCGCCCGGCGAGATGTCACGCCGGGTTCGCCTCGAGTCGGCGGCGATTCGACTGAGTCATGGCGAAAGTGCCGAGCAAATCGCCCAAGATCTAGGCTATTCCCAGCCCAGCGCGTTCTCGCGGGCGTTCAAAGCGCACCACGGCCTCTCGCCGCGCGCTTTTAGCAAGAAATGTCAAGTCGAATCCCCCGAATAGGGCGGATAATGCTTGCCAAATGAACACCGTTTGCCACATCGAAATCCAAACCCGCGACCTCGCGGCGGCCCAAGCCTTCTACGCCCAGGTCTTTCCCGGCTGGACCTTCCGCAGCTTCGGCGAGGAGATGGTCGTTTTCGGCGTCGGGGATGCGCACGTCGGCGGCTTCATGAAGACCGACGCCGTGAAACCCGGCAGCAGCCCGTCGGTCTGGATTCAGGTCGAGGAAATCGAGCCCGTCCTCGCCCGCGCCACCGCGGCTGGCGGCTCGGTCGCTTGCGAGAAGTACCCAGTTCCTAGCGTGGGCTGGTCGGCCCAATTCAACGACCCCGAAGGCTCGGTAATCGGAATCGTCCAGTTCGGCGAGTAACGGAGGGTGGACGGCAGCCCGCCACCCGGCGCAGGGAATTCTATCCCCGGATTAGCGTCTTCAGCGCCGTCGTCACCGCGTGATGAGTGAACGCGAATCCTTCCGCTTCGGCCCGCTTCGGCAGCACCCTTTGCCCGTGCAAAAGCAGTTCAGGATCGGGGGCACCGAGGGCGCCTGCGACGCGTAGCGCGAACTGCGGGACCGGAGGCGACCAAGGCCGCCCGACCATCGCGCGCAGCTCGCGCATCATCGCTTCGTTCGTGACGGGATTCGGTGCGGTGCCGTTGAAAACTCCCGGCTCGCCGCGCTCCAGCACATGAAGGAACAGCCGCGCGAGGTCGTCCTCGTGAATCCAACTCATGTACTGCTGCCCGGAGCCCGCGTGCCCGCCCAAAAACGCCTTGGCGAGCTTGATCAGCGTAGGCAGCGCGCCGCCATGCCCCAGCACCACGCCGACTCGCACCTTGGCCTTCGCGGTGCGTGGCAGGTCGAACGCATCCTGCGCGGCTTCCCATTCGAGGCAGGTCTTCACGAGGAACTCCTCCGAATTTCCAGTCGGCGAATCTTCATCAAGAATCTCGTCGCCTCGATTACCATAGATCCCAATCGCGCTGGCATTGATCCAGATTCGCGGAGGATGATTGGCATTGGCCAGGGCTTCTCCGATCTTCCTGGTTGGACTCACGCGGCTCTCGATAATGTTCGTTTGAGCCATATGAGTCCATTTCTGAGCAATGGTTTCGCCCGAAAGATTGATGATCGCCTCGGCACCTTCTAAAGAACTCTGCCAATTCTCGCGCCATTGAAGATCAGCATTCTCACCGCGCCCGAGAGCCAGGACCTCATAGCCCTCTTTCATCAGCAAGACGCCGATCAGCCGCCCAAGATAACCCGTACCGCCGGCGATGATGACGCGCCGCGCGGCTCCTACGGCGACCGGCCTTTCATGCGGCGTCGTCTGACGTTTGGGTTCCGGTTGGTTGTTCACCTCACCCCCGGAGGATAGGCTTTAGCCTGTCGGCGTCCGATAGACTTCAGTCTGTCGCCGCGGTTAGACTGAAGTCTAACGGCCATTTGACAGGCTAAAGCCTATCCTCCACTGCCCATTCCTTCACGATGTTCTGCTCAACGCCGAGGCTTTGCAGAACCCGCGCGACCACGGTGTCGGCCAATTCCTCTAAAGACTGCGGGACGCCGTACCAGGCGGGGCAGGCGGGGATGATCGTCGCGCCGGCTTCGGCCAAAGTGGTGAGATTGCGGAGCATGATGAGGTTCATCGGCATCTCGCGGGGAACCATGACGAGCGGGCGTTTCTCCTTCAAGCAGACATCGGCGGACCGCGTGAGGAGGTCGTCGCTGATGCCGTGCGCGATGCGGCCCGCGGTGCCCATGCTGCACGGAATCACGACCATACCGTCGTGTCGAAAGCTGCCGCTGGCGGGCGGCGTGAAGTAATCGCGGCTGCTAAGGAGTTCTAGGTTAGGGAAGTCCTCACCCAGCCATTCGCGAGGCGAAAAACCTTCGCGCAGGAGGTTGATTCCGAGCTCGGTAGAGGCGACTTGGAAGGCCTGATCGCTCATGATCAGCATCACGCGGGACCAAATCTTGCAGGCGCGCATGAGGAAGCGCTGGGCGTAGATCGCGCCGCTCGCGCCCGTGACCCCGACGACCAAGTTCCCGCGCTGCATGCCCCTATTCTAGTTCAAAATGGAGCGGTGGAACTCTTTGGCCGCACGAATATCCCGGTGCCCCCGGTCTGGTTGTCCTTGCGAGAGCCAGAATCGCCTTCGCCGGGCTGGGCCGAGGCCCTTTGCGAGGCGGCGGTTTCAGCTAAGACGATCATTGATATCAGCCAGCGCCCCGGCTTGTTCGGAGGGCTGATCGCTGGCAAGGGTTCTATGGTGATGGCGGTCGGGGGCGGTGACTGCTCCCGCGCCCCGGACGCGGGTTGGGCGAAGAACTTCATCGAAGCTAAGCTGGTTTCGGTGCTTAGCTGCCTCCGGCAGGACCATCTGGACTTCTTCTTCTTGGACTACAACGGGCCATGGGAAGAGTGGCAAATCGACGGCGCGCTTGAGGCGATGGAAAGCGCTCGGCAAGATGGTTTGATCCGGTTTTCGGGTTTGTCTTCAAGCGGAAACGATTTGGCTACCGCCGCGATGTGGAACTTCCACGACGCCTTCGACGCGGTTCTCATGCAGCGAGAGACTTACTTCAGCGAGGTTTCGAAAATCGGGGCCGAAAGGCGATGCGGCATGGTGACCTACGATGACGAAATCGACGGCTGGCCGGTTTTGAAGAGAGTTTCGGAGTTAGCATGCGCATAGTCCCCCTCTCTTGCGCCCGCGAGATTTGTAAGCGCTTCAGATTGTTGTGGCGGAGGAGAGGGGTTAGGGGTGAGGTCAAATCGGGCGACCCCTCTCCTGTTCGAGCTTCTTTCGCTTTCGCTCAAGACTCCTCGAACTTCCTCTCCCGCAAGGGGAGAGGAGGGCGCATTTGAAGATCGGGGTCGTCGGAATGGGTGCAGCCGGGCTGCGCACGATGATGCTCCTGCGCGAGGCGGGGCACGAAGTTCAAGGTTTCGAGGCGCGCGATCGGGTTGGGGGAAGGCTCAAGACGATACGGACAGAAACCGGATTTTATGAGGCCGGCGGGGAGTGGATCGACGCCGATCATCACCGTTTGCTGGCCCTTCTCAAAGAACTTGGGCAGGAGCCGGTGCCGGACAGCCAATATCCCGGCGCGGTTTTCATGGCAGGGAAGCGTTACACCGAGGACGAGTACGAAGAGCATGCCGAAGCGCTGGAGAAGGTAGAGGAGGAGGCCGATAAGCTGGCGCTCGACCTCGACGAAGTGCCCTGGCACAACTCGCTTTACGCGAATTTGGACGGCCAGACGCTGGGCGATTGGCTCGACGCGCAAGCGGGGAAGGCGAGCATCCCGCGGCGGATACTGGAGAGCGTCTACCGAAGCGACGAAGGCGACGACACGCACGAGATCGGTCTCCTCGGCTGGCTCTGCGGCCGCCTCGCCGCCCTGGATCGCACCGGCGGTGAGATGAGCAGTATGCGTTTCCCGGATGGCGCACAAGGATTCTGCGAGGCCATGGTCGAACGGGCGGGGCCGATCATGTTTGGGGCGGCTCTGCAGCAAGTTACATTTGAGAACAACCAGATTGGACTTTTCTTTGGTAAAGAAGAGGTCAGGTGGTTTGACCAAGTCGTCCTTGCTCTCCCCGCAGGATGCCTCCGCGACATCGCTTTCGAGCCGGGCATCAGCGAAGCGAAGCAGGAAGCGTTCGAAGCCGCGCGGATGAGCCGCACGATTAAGATCGCAATGCACTTCGATGAGAAGTTTTGGGAGG
This sequence comes from Chthonomonas sp., assembly GCA_016788585.1. Lineage (GTDB taxonomy): Bacteria > Armatimonadota > Fimbriimonadia > Fimbriimonadales > Fimbriimonadaceae > JAFLBD01. The sequence goes on from JAEURP010000002.1 coordinate 104,699, forward strand.
GCTCGCCCCGCACTTTGACCGACAGCGCGCTGCAGCAGGTTTGGGCGGCTCAATTATCTCCCCTCCCAAGCCTGGGAGGGGCCGGGGGAGGGTTGAACACGGAAGCCGATCCGCATGCTATCAACCCGCCCCCAACCCCTCCCAATCTTGGGAGGGGAGTTTCACTGCTCGCTTACCTCGGCGGCGAGAGAGCAATCGAACTCGCCCTCATGGGCGAGGAGGAAGCAGGCAAAGCTCTCCTCGAAGAGCTAGAGCAAATCCATCCCGGAGCAAAAGCCCATTACAAAGGCGCAACCTTGCACGATTGGGTGCACGACGACTTCTCACACGGGGGTTTTTTCAGTCTGCCGCCGGGCTATGTTCTGGACCATTACGGGGCTCTGGTACGCTCCGAGAACGGGCTCCACTTCGCCGGGGACTTTGGCGGCAGCTGGATAGGCACCATCGAGGGCGCGTTGGAGAGCGCCGAGCGGGTGGCGGAGGAAATCAAGCGTGCAGCGAACGTTCACTAACTTTAAGCTCGAAGGCTTCGAGCATCCGGTCATGCGCGTCGAGGATGGCGTCATCAAGGCGCTCCATGAGGAGGGCCCGGCGCTCGAAGGCACCGTCGAGGACCTCGGCGGCGCGTTCATCTTGCCCGCGTTCAACGATTGCCATTGCCATATCTTGCCGACCGGCATCGATCTTCGCAACCTCGCGCTGGATTCTTGCAAATCCCCGCAGGATATTCTCGACGCCGTCCGCGATCGGCTGCCGAAGGTCGAGGGTTGGCTGGTTGCCGTGCACTACGATCAGAACAAATGGGACGGCGGCGCGCACATCACGCGCGATCAGCTCGATGCGATTAGCGATTCGGTGCCGATTCTGCTAAAACACACGAACGGCCACGCCAGCGTGGTCAATAGTGCAGCTCTAAACGAAGCAGGAGTCACCGAAAACACCGAGGATCCCACCGGCGGCACGTTCGTTCGCGATGCCAGCGGGCGTATGAATGGGCTCCTGCTCGAAAAGGCCCACGAAAAGGTTTTCACCAAGATTCCCGAGCCGAGCCTGGACGAAATGGTCGACCTCATCCTCCGCGCCAGCGAGGCGATGGCGGCGTATGGCATCACCGCGGCCAGCGATATGATGACCGGGCAATTCCATTTGCTCAAGGAGCTTGAGGCCTATCGCATTGCCTCCGAGAAATCGCGCATCCGGTACACGCTTTGGCTGCAATGGGGCACCGTTCTCGGCCCGCGCGGGTTCAAACGCAACCAGATTGAAGAGATCGTTCGACGCATGGACCCGCGAAAGTGCAGCATCGGCGGGCTCAAAATCTTCTCCGACGGCGCGATTGCCAGCGCGACCGCCGCCATTTACGGCCGCTTCGAAACCGATCCCGATGACGGCCGCACCGAGTCCGGCAAGCTCATTTATTCCCCCGAAAGGCTCGCCGACATGGTCGTGCAGGCCACGCGAAACGACTATCCGGTCGCGGTGCATGCTATCGGCGACCGCGCGGTGGACCGCACCCTCGACGCCTTCGAGGCGAGCGGCCAGGCATTCCGCCACCGCCTCGAGCACGCGATGATCCTCAGCGACGCGCAAATCACGCGCATCGGCCTCGATCGGTGCCAGGTCACCATGCAGCCCGAATTCCTCTCCGCGCTGGGCCACGCCTACAAAAAGCAGCTCGGCGACCGCGCGCCGTTGCTCAAGCGCGCCCGCAGCGTGTGGGATAAGGGCATCCCGCTCGCCTTCAGCAGCGACCGCCCGATCGTCTCCGGCGACCCCTGGCTGGGCATCCTCGCCGCCAGCGACCGTCCGAAGGGCTTCGATCCGAGCGAAAATCTCACCCGCGCCGAGGCCATCAACGCCTACACCCACCGCGCCGCCATCGCCAACCGCGACGGCCAATGGCTCGGCTGCCTGCGTGAGGGTTTTGTGGCGGATTTCTGTACTTATAAAGAAGACCCGCTAACGGCGAAGAAGCCGAAGGTGAAGAAGACGTACTTTGGTGGGGAAGGATGAAGTATCTGCGGCTGTTCGCGGATACGGGTTTATTGATCAGGCTCAACACGACGGTTTTGCCGCCTGAGGGGAGAAAGGCTCGGCGAATTTTTCATACTGAACGGGCCACCGGTTTCATGAGCGAGGCCGATAGGAACACCATTAGGCAGATCATCGCAACAGGAAGGGTCCCTATCTTCGGAAAGCTCCTCTCAACAGGCTTCACCTACATTTGGGTGTTCATGCTCTTGGACATCGCCGCCATTATCTTTGTACCGAACGACTCAACCGCACAGACGATTTGTAGGTACGTCTTTTTTCTGCCAATGATTTTGCTTATGGTGCTAAGTGCTTCTCTATCTGGTGCCAACCCCCTAGAGCCGGATGAACTGACCAAGGACGAAGGGTCGAGTTAGGGCCGCAGCAAGCTGCGTGATGGGCAGACGGGGCCGATCCAAAGCGGCAGCGAGCAGCCCGCACTCCAAAGAGCGCCCCACAATCCAGAGGATTGAAGATGGTAGCCAGGGTGTCGAAGACCCCTGGTTCGGAATCGTCTCAGCCCCGACTCGGAGAGTCGCAGCTCGAACCCTCTGCGACCCGCTGGGTCGGATCGTGCGGTGGGCAATCGTCCAGGGGTCTTCGACACCCTGGCTACCTTCTTCAACCCGTTGGGTTGTTCGCCCGATTCCAACTGCAGCAAGCTGCGTGGTAGGCAAACGGGGCCGATCCAAAGCGGCAGCGAGCTGCCCGCACTCTAAATGGCACCCATACCAGGACTTTAGAAATCGTGACCGGCTCCGCAAGCCCGTATTGTAAAATGAGGCAATCCGATGAATCGACTTGTGGAAGTTTTTGCGGCGAGCCTGGCATCCATATGCGTTGCTTTTGGTCGTGCTGGCCAGCCAACCGGAGACCTGATTGTCGTGCCCAAAACCGAGGAATTTGTGCTCGGCGCCGTGCGACACCATGACTTTAGGGCGATCGGTCGTGGGCTCGGCTCTCGCGTCAAGGAAGCATATGCGGGCGGAAGAGTTCTGGTCGTTCGCCCTCCTAGTGGGTCAAATTGGCGGCAATACCGCCAGACGCTCTTGGCTACGGGAAGCTACGAAAGCGTCGAACCAAACACCGTAGCCGAGTTGACGGCGATGCCCGACGACCCATTGTTCAACAACCAATGGCATCTGTTCCAGATTTCGGCCCCTCGAGCATGGGACTTTGAGACAGGCACGAATTCTCCGATCCTTGCCGTAGTTGATGGTGGGGTCAATCTCACTCATCCTGACCTTGCTCCTAACCTGGTTCCTGGTTTCAACACGATCTCCGGATTGGCGCAGGCACAGGGTGGAGCAGTCAATGACGTCACGACATCAGGGCATGGCACCCGGACGGCGGGCGTTGCGGCGGCTCGCGGGAACAATGGCATCGGTGTTTCTGGCGTCGGCTGGGATCTTCGGGTGATGCCGATCCGGGCCACCGACAATGTGAGCGGTGCTACCCCCAGAAGCGAATTGTTGGAAGGCGTTCAGTGGGCGGTGCAAAATGGCGCGAAAGTCGTCAGCGTTAGCTACACAGAAGTCGAGTATCAAGATGTCGAGGCGATGGGTGCATGGGCACGAAGTCAAGGTGCTTTGCTCGTGTGGTCAGCCGGTAACTCAAATACGAACTGGGCAAATTTTGACCATGACAACGTGACCGTTGTCGGCGGCACCGATCAAACTGACTCACGTTGGAACCCAAGTCCGACCTCTGGTTCCGGCTATGGAAAGGGTGTTGATTGTTTTGCGCCGTGTACGCAGATTTACACCATCAACAAGGCCGGCGGCTATGGCAACGCGCCCGCCGGGGTGAGCTTCGCCGTCCCTCAAGTCGCGGCCACCCTTGCGCTAATGATGGGCCGATCTCCGAGCCTTACCCCCTCTGAAATTGAAAAGCGAATGCTCCTGCGGTGCGGGAACATGGGGCCCCTTGGCAATGACTTGAACTTTGGTTTTGGCAGACTCAATGCCGGTGCTGCAGTCGAGTGGCCGATTCGCAAGTACCAGTTGGAACTCCTTCCGACAAGCGCCATTCCCGGGGCGACGAATGTTTGGCCCTATAAGATTATTGACGATGGAACAGTTTATGGAGTCGTTTATCGAAATGGTCAGTCGTGTGTAATTGCGAAATGGCTTGACGGCAATCTAGTTAACTGGCAAACGAGTGAGCAAGCTCTGGGCATCTCATTTACAGATATCGTGATTACCGATGTCAACGAGAATGGAGTTCTTACGGGTTGGGCCTACAATGGCGAGTACTACGGCTTTATTTTGGGCTCGGGCGGATTGATTGACTTTCTCCACAATCCTTCACTCAATCGAAGCTACATAAATGGCATCAGCAATTCAGGCCATGCCGTTGGCCTCCATATGCTTGGTTGGGGCAACACTAGAGCTCGATTTCGTGACATTAGCGGTTCTTGGTCGGCTCCATTAGAGTCTCCGCCATACAACATTGGTGGTTCGACGGGGTTCTACAAGATCGCCGAAGACCATCGAGTAGTTGGTAGTATCGGTAGCCAACCGATTTTCTTTAGAAGTGACCTAGGGATCGAGTATTGCGAGCCCAACGGATTTTTGAACGTCGAGGTAATGGAATCCACTGAAGAAGGAGCCTTTGTCGGCTGGTTTGCGCCTGATGCTCCTAGTGCCGATTCCTGGTATATACGTGCCATTTTGTACTCAGCCAAGGGAGCGATACTGCGAAACTTCGGTGTTTTTACCTACGCCCCTGGCATAAACGAAAGCTTGGAAGTTGTTGGCGCAGACATCACCAACACTTCAGCATCGGTAGCTGCAAGAATTTTTGATGGCTACAACCCTGGGTTACTCATCGATAAGTTGGTTCCTCAACCAATACGACAAATCAGATGTTGCCAACAACGGTGACGACGCTAAATGAATCACCCGACATTAACAATGTCGGGCAACTAATCGTTAGGGGCCGCACGACTCTTAATCAATGGGTTGCCCTTACCGCTAACCCTGTCGACACGCCCGGGCTTGCGCTTTCTCTGGGGCAGTTGGGTTCGAGCCCAACCTATGTCGGAAGCATTCCTCCATCTCTCAGCGTTACCTTCACCAACGCAGCCGGCATTCCCTATCCGGATGCAACCGTACAACTGAGCTACGCGTCGTCCATTGGCAGGCTGGGCCTAGACCCACCGCCTTCGGTTACTGGAACGTATCGCCTTTACATGCGATGTAACTCAGCGGCAATTCCAAGCTATTCTGGTACGCCATTCTTGAATCGCCTCTATCCGCCATTGAGTGAACCGGCCGTTCCAAGAGACGCGTTCTATCTGCCTTACAGTAGTCCGACAAGTTACAACGGTCAGCCAATCCTTGAGATGTATCCGGGAGATGTGGACAGCTCAGGCGAAGTGGACGCCGCAGATATCGATGCCGTCATTGCGACGTTTGGAATGGTCTACGGCGATCCTGGGTTTGGGCCAACAGATGTTGACGGTACCGGTGAAATCGACGCCGCTGATATTGATGTCGTGATTGAGAATTTTGGACTCGTGGGCGATCCAGAACCCTAAGCGGGGCAGGTCTACGCCGTCCCTTCGGGACTTTGGGTTCGGGCGGCCCCGTTCCAGGGCTTCGCCCTTCGCTAAGATGCGCCACCCCTTCGGGGTTTCTGAGGGGGCCGCGGCGCTTTGGAGTGCGGGCAGCTTGCTGCCGCTTTAGCGAGCGCCGAGCTTGCTCGAAGCGGGGTTTGGCGGGGGTGAAACTCGGCAAGGTTGCCGCCCGTACCTAAGTTCGTGCAGGATTCGAACTACCCGCGGCCCAGCGCACCTGGTGACGAGTCCGGGTTGGACTGGTCGTCGGTCGGCGGGGCGGTTCTAGCTTGCCTTATCATCTGCACGGCTTACGTTTTTTTCCACTGGTGGCCCAGTTGGTTGAAGCAAGCGTTTGAGGCCGCTCCATTGTTTCTCGCGTTACCCCTGATTCCCGCATTCTTGCTGCAGAGTCGGGCGAGAACCCTTATTCATCGGTTCTTCTTGGTGGGCTTCGGATATTTTGCCGCCTTGTTCTTGCTTATTTGCGCCGGTTATTTCTCGTCCGCGATTGGCTTTCCCGCGCGTTGAACCCCGAAGGGGTGATATATCTTAGCGAAGGACGAAGTCCTGGACACGGGCCGCCCCGTGCGGGAGTCCCGAAGGGACGGCGTAACCCGAATCGCGTATTCTGGAAACAGTGAAGTCGAACTACCCGATACCAGAGAAACCCGCCAGCGAGCCTTGGTGTGGGCGTCCGGCGATTGGGTGGGCAATCGTTGCCTTCCTCCTCGTTGGTCTAGCTCTTTGGTATTACGCTTATTGGCCCGCTTGGCTAAGAGAAAGGGATTCCGTTGGATTGACGATGTTCTTGCCGCCGCTTATTCCTGCATTGGTTTTGCAGTCGACGATGAAAGGCTTTGTCCCGAAGTTCCTGACGGTGTGCCTCGGCTACATCATTTCCGCTGCTGCGGGTTACTTAGTTATCATCCTATTCTTCTGGGGCTTTATGTAACTTGGTCTGCCTACCCTAGTATTTTGTGAATTGTTCAGTGACAAGCACCATCGTATACTAAGACGTCGGGTCATGAATCGCGCAATCGTTGTATTCGTTAGCCTATTGGGCTTAGTTTCCTTGGGATTTGGCCAAGCTGGTAAGCCGTCGGGCAGTTTGATAGTTGTTCCAAAGGAAGGGCATGGCGCCGGGCTAAGGTACATCGATCTTAAAGGTGCACGTGTCCTGACCACGATAGCTGGTGGCAGAATCCTCCTGGTTAAGCCGCCAAACAATGTGCATTGGAGTGACCATCGTCGTAGCCTCCTCGCCAGTGGGCAATTTGCAAGCGTTGAGGCTGACACATGGACAGCGCCGTGCGCGACCCCAAATGACCCAGAGTTTGGCCTGCAATGGCACCTCGGCCAGATATCTGCTCCGCGAGCTTGGGATTTCGCTCCAAGCGTAAGTAGCGTGGTGGCCGTGGTCGATGGTGGTGTGGACCTTTCTCACCCGGATCTCGCACCAAACCTTGTGCCCGGATACAACACGCTCACAGAGCTTGCCCAAACTGCGGGCGGGGTGGTGTCAGATGTTCGAACCAACGGGCACGGCACTCGTATAGCAGGAATCATTGCGGCGAAAGGTAACAATGGAATTGGTGTGGCTGGGGTCGGTTGGAACCTCAAAGTGATGCCGATTCGCGTCACCGACGACGCCGTCCAAGGTTTTGCATTACGATCCGAGCTGTTGCAAGGCGCACAATGGGCGCTCGACCATGGGGCGAAAGTGGTCAGCATCAGCTATACCGGTGTAGAAAATGGCGATGTGCAAACAATGGGTGAGTACGCTGGATCTCTCGGGGCGCACCTCGTCTGGGCTGCTGGTAACACTAACACGGATTGGTCGGGCTTCGATCACAGTGCCGTTACGGTCGTTGGCGGCACAGGAAATGATGATTCCAGGTGGGTCTCAGGTACCACGGTGGGCTCTGGCTACGGTCGAGGCGTCGACATCTATGCCCCCTGTATCCAAATCCGAACTACAAATAAGGGCGGCGGGTACGGGTATGCCCCAGCGGGAACGAGTTTCGCAGTGCCTCAGGTCGCCGCGGCATTGGCCATTGTTGCTGCCTACAATCCCACTTGGAGCCCATGGAAGGTAGAGCGACGCGTGTTGATGTCCAGCAGAGACCTTGGTCTCCCAGGGGCCGATCTTGTAAGTGGGTGGGGAAGGCTCAATTTGGGGAAGGCAATCGACTATCCAAACGTTAGGTATCAAGTCTCGTTCTTGGAGACGTCACCCGGCACCGTGCAGAGCGCGGCATCGGCCATTAATGACAACGACATCATTTTTGGGTGGTCTGATTCAAACGGTGGCCAAATGCTTTGGTGGCAAGTCTCTACACTAAAACCCGTCGTGCCAGCAGCTTGGCTTGGAGTCAGCGGCACCCCAGTCCCAACCGAGGCTAACAATGCCAACTTTGTCGTTGGTTCATCAAACGGCAATCCATGGAAAGGATTTGCCTACCTGGTGGGGGCAGGGCCCTTCGCCCCGCCACCGGCGACGGCTTACACTAACTCCAAGTATTTGGGATTATCCGAGGCTGGACACATTGCTGGGAGCGATTTCAACGATCAAACAGTCAACAGCGGCTGGGTTCGATTGGACGGAGGCAACTTGTTGCTTGAGCCACCAGGTGCTGGAGTTCGGGCCTACGACGTGAATGACCTGGGCCATCACCTTGGAAATATCAGCTGGACTTCATTGCAGCCGAACATTTACGTTGGCGGGCAAAGCCCGATTTACTATGCTTCCGATACCTACAGTCGAAATGACCCTCTGAGGCTGACAAATCGCGGCGATATTGTAGGGAATGAGTTTGATTTTGAACTTCAGTACCAAAGCCGCCCCTACTTCATGGTCCCACCCTACGCTTCCTACAGTCGAATAATGCTCGCACCGCCATGGCAGTCTGAGGTCTTGGACATTAATGAACAGGGGTTTGCCGTTGGAAGAAACCACGGACAATCTCAAGCAATTATCTGTGAGCCAGGGTTTGGAGAAATGAGCTTTCTTCGAGACAAATTAGTGTCTCCTCTGCCAAGCAACATTTTGGCACTCGTTAGTGCCCTTTCCGTGAATAATCGCGGGGTAATTGTTGGCGAAGCGAGGACCTTTGGGTTTCAATCTGTTCCCTTCAAAGCAGTTCCGGTGACTAGCGCAAACATGCTGGTAAACCTTGGGCAACTTGGTGAGAGCCCAACTTATATTGGTAGCATCCCTCCTTCTCTGTCTGTGACCTACCTCAACGATTTGGGGCAACCATATACAGGTGGCACAGTATTGCAAACCTATAATGTCTCTGTTGGGAGATTGGAACTAGTTCCTCCACCTTCCGTTACAGGGCCATACCGTATGTATCTTCGGTGCAGCGGAGCCCTCATTCCCGGTTATCCTGGCCCTCGCTACCTTAACAAGCTTTATCCTCCAATGAATGAACCAGCCGCCGGCCCCGACACAGTGTTCTTGCCCTATTCCGGACCGAGCCCGACCGGTGCCGACCCTGCCCTTCTTATGTTTGCCGGGGACGTCGACAGCTCAGGTGAAGTAGATGCCGCTGACATTGATGTGATAATTTCGAAGTTCGGTACGGTGGACGGTGGTCCGGGCTGGCAAGGCGATGTGGACGTCGATGGAACTGGAGAAATCGATGCTGCTGACATCGATTTAGTCATTTCTAATTTCGGGTTGGTAGATGATCCGCTGCCATGACCCTTACTTCGAGCCAAAATTAAGTCGATGTCCAGCAGCTTCGGCACTCTGTTCCGCGTGACGACCTTTGGCGAGAGCCATGGGGCGGGGGTCGGCGTGGTGGTGGATGGCTGCCCGCCGGGGCTGGAGATCTCTTTGGAGGAGATTCAGACCGAGCTCGACCGGCGCCGGCCCGGGCAAAGCGGCATCGTCTCGCAGCGCAAAGAGAGCGACCGCGTCGAGATTCTGAGCGGGATTTCGCCCGAAGGACTGACCCTCGGCACGCCGATCGCGATGCTGGTGCGCAACGAAGACGCCCGGCCCGTGGACTATGAGGAAATGCGGCACAAATTCCGCCCCAGCCACGCCGACTTTACGACGCATGTGAAATACGGCGTGCGGGACTGGCGCGGCGGCGGGCGGTCCTCGGCGCGCGAGACGGTCGGGCGCGTTGCCGCCGGGGTGATTGCCCAGAAGTTGTTGAAGGAGATTTGGGGGGTGGAGGTTGTGGCTTATGTGCAGTCAGTGCAGGACATTGCGATGCCTGAATCTCCCCTCCCAAGATTGGGAGGGGCTGGGGGAGGGTTGAACACGCCAGCCGATCGGCGCGCCAACGACTCCCCCCTAACCCCCCTCACAAGTGAGGGGGGGATTGACCGCGCCGCAGTCGAGGCAACCGCTGTGCGCTGCCCCGACCCCGAGGTCGCCGCGCGGATGATCGCGCGGATCGAAGAAGTAAGAAAGCAAGGCGACACGGTCGGCGGCGTCGTGGCCTGCCAAGTTAGAGGCGTGCCGACGGGATGGGGCGAACCGGTGTTTGACAAGTTGGAAGCGGATATGGCGAGGGCGGTTATGAGCCTGCCGGCGAGCAAAGGCTTCGAGATTGGGAGCGGGTTCGCTGGGACGTTGCTGAAGGGAAGCGAGCATAACGACGCGATGCGTAATTCTCCCCTCCCAAGATTGGGAGGGGCCAGGGGCGGGTTGAACACGGAAGCCGATCCGCACGCCATCAACCCTCCCCCAACCCCTCCCAATCTTGGGAGGGGAGTAAAGACGACCACCAACAACTCCGGCGGTATCCAGGGAGGCATCAGTAACGGTATGCCGATCACCTTGCGCGTGGCCTTCAAACCTGTGAGCACAATCATGATGGAGCAGGACACCGTGGACGAGAATTACGAGAACACGACGATCAAAGGGAAGGGGCGGCATGACCCTTGCGTCCTACCGCGGGCCGTGCCGATGGTCGAGGCCATGGTATCTTTGGTTCTGGCCGACCACGCCTTGCGGCAGCGCGCCTTAATGGGCTCTTAACCAATGGAAACCAAAATGCCAGAAGACATGGCAATGGCAGCGGCGCCGACGATCGAACAGCCCGTCGTGGCATCTCCCGTGGCGCAAGGATTGAACCCGCCCAAGATCGTCGCGCGCAACGTGGACATGTTTTACGGCACGTTCCAAGCCCTGCACGGGGTTTCGCTCGACATTCAAGCGAACAAAGTCACGGCGTTTATCGGGCCCTCGGGTTGCGGCAAATCAACTTTTCTGCGCTGCCTAAACCGCATGAACGATCTCATCGAGGGCGCACGCGTGCAGGGTCGGATCGAGATCGAAGGCACGGATATCTATTCGCCGCATGTGGATGCGGTCGCCCTGCGCAAGTCGGTCGGGATGGTCTTTCAAAAGCCCAACCCCTTCCCGATGAGCATCTACGACAACATCGCCTACGGCCCGCGCCTGCACGGCATGAAAGGGAAGGCGGAGCTGGATGCGCTGGTCGAGCTTTCGCTGAAGCAAGCCGCGCTCTGGGACGAGGTCAAAGACAAGCTGAAGCAAAGCGGCGGCGCGCTCTCGGGCGGCCAACAGCAGCGGCTTTGCATCGCGCGCACGCTCGCGGTCGGGCCAGAGATCATCTTGATGGACGAGCCCTGTTCGGCCCTCGACCCCATCGCGACCGCGAAGATCGAAGAACTCATCGCCGAGCTCAAGCAGAGCTACACGATCGTCATCGTGACGCACAACATGCAGCAAGCCCAGCGCACGAGCGACAAGACAGCGTTCTTCATGCTCGGGAAACTGGTCGAGTTCACCGAAACCTCGCAACTGTTCACGGCTCCGCAGATGAAGGAGACTGACGATTACATCAGCGGGCGCTTCGGCTAACCGGAGGATAGCCTTCAGGCTGTCAAATGGACGTTAGGCTTCAGCCTGACGAGATTTGAACCGGTACAATGTCCCAGTTCGAATGGACTCAGGTCTCACACCCCTTCTCGACGCCGTTCACCTGGCGACTCGCAAGCTTGCTTCTAGCCGCAAGCTCAACGACGTGCTGCCCGAGGTGCTGAGCATCTGCGTCGAAGCAGTGGGAGCAGAAGGGGGCACGATCTATCTGCACAACCGAACAAAGAAGGCCCTCGAGTTCCGCCACGTCTTGCCCGAAAAGAGCCGCGAAGCCCTGCAATTCAGCGACATTCCCGATAATCAGGGCGTCGCGGGCGCGGCTTTCACCGATCGCAAGACCCAACTGACGACTTACGACAACGTGCCGACCAGCGCGACCGCCATCGCCGAAAAGACCGGCATGAGCGTGCGTACGATGATCACCGTGCCGCTGATGCTAGAGGACACCGACCCGATCGGCGTCGTGCAACTGGTCAACAAGAGCGGCGGCGATGTGTTCACCGATGACGACCGCACGGTTCTCGAAACGGTCAGCGCCGTCTCGACTCTCGCCTACCTGAACTGGGAGCTCCTCGACGAACAGACCCGCGCATCGCAACTCCTGGGTATGGGCCGCGTTGCCCACGACATCAAGAATATGGCCTTTGCGCTGGAGGCGAATCTCACCTTCAGCCACGAGACCATGCAAGAGATCAAGAAGCTGGCGCAGAAGGATGATTGCGACCCCGAGATGGTGCCGCATGTCGAGACGCTCGACGTAATGATCACCGAGCTACACGAGAGCATCGACCGAATCAAGGACTACACGACCCTGATGAGCGACCTCTCGGCGGGCAAAAAGCTGGAGCCGAAACTCGTTCTCGCGCCGATGAGCAAGACCATCGAGCGCGCCGCCTCATTCCTCGCGAGCGAAGCGCGAAAGCATGGCCTGGATCTTAAGTACGAAATCGAAGTGAGCGCCCCCGATACGCGCCACGATCAGATGTACGTGTTTCGAATCACACAGAACCTGGTTTCAAATGCCGTTAAGGCCGTCGCCGAGACCATGGATACGGATCCGGATGTCCACGAGGCCGTCACCGTGCGCTACTCGCACCACGATGACAAGCACGTTCTAGAGGTCGTCGACACCGGCCCCGGTATGACCAAGGAGATTGCTGATCGCATCCTCGGCGGTAACGCTCGCTCGGTCTGGAACAAGTCTGCTGGCTCAGGCTGGGGAACCAAGATCGTGCTCGAACTTGCGCAGACGCATGGCGCGACGGTCGAGATTGATAGCGAATTGGGACGCGGCTCCACTTTCCGCGTGACTTTTCCACATCGGGCTTAGCGCCTTTGCTGGACATTGAGGGATATGGCGGGACGTTGAGGGACGTTGCTTCCAGAAAGCCATTGTCCAGCAATGTCCCTCCAATTCCCTCAATGTCCCGCCTTCCCCTAGACACACCGTCATACCAGTAGACAAAGATAAACGCACGTATTTATGCCAGTGGTAAACGTCTGCAACAAAATGCAAAAAAACCATCAAAAATGGCCAAAAGTGGCGGCAAGTCCCATAGTGTTCCCTGATATAGTTGCATTCAGATGATTCGCTAGGTCCATGAAGGACGCGGCGACATTCGCAGGGCGGGGGTCCTGGTTTCGGGGCCGGTTACTCAAGGATCGAGGAGCCGGCCTCACAAAGCCTTAAGTCCACCCGCGGAGACATATCGTGGAAACGCCGAGCCCGCAAGTATTGCAACCGCTGATCGGCACCGAAGAGGTGACGGTGGATGCAAAGGGACGCGTCCTCGTCTCCAAAAAGAAGCGCGACCGCCTCGGGGCATCGTTCGCCGTAGGAATCGGCGTGAAGGGCTGCTTCGTTGCCTACACAGCGCCGGCTTGGGAACAGCTTCTCACTCAACTTCAATCAAGCGATGCCATTGACCTCGGCAGCGACACCTTGCGCGAGATCATGCTCGGCGAAGCCGAAGACGGAATCGAGTTTGATGGGCAGGGCCGCTTCGTGGTGCCGCTCCGATTGCGCCGATTGCTCAAGCTCGAAGGATCGTCGAGCCTCCTCATCGGCGCGCAAGACAAAGTGGAGCTTTGGCCTGCCGCCGAGTACGAAATCTACAAAGCCGACCGCCGCGCCTACACCGAGAAGTTCTGGCAAGAGATTTCGGATAACAAGTTTAGAGTTTCAGATAATGTGCTGCGAGGGTTGCCATGATGGCGGCACTTAGGCACGAGCCGGTGATGCTGTCGGAAGTTCTCGAGGTCCTTGCGATCCAGCCGGGCGATTTCGCCGTGGACGGAACCCTGGGCCTTGCCGGCCACGCCAAAGAAATGGCCAAGGCTGGAGCCTCGATTTTGGGCGTGGACTGGGATGAGAGCATGCTCGCCGACGCCAAAAAGGAATTGCCCGGCGCTGAGTTCGCTCATGCGGACTATCGTGAGATTCCAACCATTCTTGGGGAAAGGAGAGCCGACGCGATTTTGCTCGACCTCGGCCTGAACAGCGCGCAGATCGACGATCCTGAGCGTGGCATTAGCTTCATGCAAGAAGGCCCGCTTGATATGCGCATGGATCGCAGTCGCGGCGAGTCAGCATCGAGCTTTTTGAACCGAGCCAGCGAAGATCAGATTGAGAAGGTGATTCGCGAGTATGGCGAAGAGCGCTGGAGCCGTCGGATTGCAAAGGTGATCGTTGAGCGGCGCCGCGAAAACCCGCTTCGAACAACTCAGGACTTAGTGGATTGCGTGCATGCAGCGGTGCCTGTAGCGGCGCGAGATAAGCGAATTCATCCAGCGACGCGAACCTACCAGGGCGTTCGCATCGCCGTGAACCGCGAACTAGAAGATTTAGAAACAGCCCTCATCGAAATCGCAAAGTGCCTCAAGGTAGGCGGCCGAATGGTGGTGCTGAGTTACCACTCGCTCGAAGACCGCGCCGTGAAGCGCGCCTTTCGCGAACTTGCCCAGGACGGCGAGTTTGAGGATCTGTTTCGAAAGCCGTTGGAGCCGAGCGAAGAAGAAGTCGCCCGCAACCGGCGGGGCCGCAGCGCGAAGCTTCGTGCAGTGCGGCGCATGGAGGGAAGAAAATGAGTCTCGTCAAGGAACGACCAATCGTTAGGCGTGCGACCGCGCGCCCAGTCCGCACGACCCAAACCATCAATCGTGCTCGACCTCGGCCCATTCGCCGACCACGATCGGGGGCCCTCACCAAGAGCATTCTTCTCGTCGGCATGGTGACCCTTGGGTCCTATGTCGCGAGCAGCGTTTTGGGAAACACGCTTCTTGAAAGCGCTCGCCGAGACCGAATCCGATCAGTGGAGCGCACGAAAGACAGCCGTGAAGACGTCGCCCGACTTCGCCGCGTCTTGGATAGCATGGTGAGCCTCGATGCAGTCTCTAGATACGCAATGGCCCAAGGAATGGAACTGAGTGGCGCCCCGGTGCCCCGACCTCAGACTGTCGTCGCACAGATTGGGAACCATGCCCAGGTCCAATGAGCGGCGCGGCTTGGGAGCCGTGCTGATTGGGGCTTTTGTTCTTGCCGCTGGCTCACAAGGCTATAAGCAGGTCGTCGCGAAGGACGATGTAATGGAGCGCGCTCGGGCGACGAATCGCTTCGTCGTAACGCGCACTGAATATGCTCGCCGCGGCTCGATTCTATCAGCTGACGGCAAG
Source organism: Chthonomonas sp. (assembly GCA_016788585.1). Classification (GTDB taxonomy): domain Bacteria; phylum Armatimonadota; class Fimbriimonadia; order Fimbriimonadales; family Fimbriimonadaceae; genus JAFLBD01. The sequence continues at coordinate 119,830 of JAEURP010000002.1, forward strand.
GTTCTAGCCCAAAGCAACGACACCTTCGAGCTCTCGATTAACTATAAGAAGGTGCCAAAGAGCCGGGCATTCTTTATGGCGATGAGCGAGGCATCGGGTATTCCCGCCATCGAGATGCTCGTTCCAGCCGAGACTGGCGGGACATCGCGAACTTGGCAGTCCCCAATGAGTGGAGCCCGCGCAGACCGCATTCGAGAGGTGAAGGGCGACTGGCGTGCCGACGGTATCTCGCTCCGCCGGGTCCCTCGCCGCGACTATCCTCTAAGCGACGTCGCCGATACGCTCGTCGGCTATGCATCGGAGGGCAAGCCCCTGACCGGTCTCGAGGAATCACAGAACTCAATTCTGGCTGGCGAGCCGGGGTCGCTTTCTGGTCTCGTAGATCGAACAGGTGCTTTCTTGCCGATGCGCATGGAGGGGGAAGCCAGTAAAGCGATTCACGGAAGCGACATCACGCTCACCATAGATAGCAGTCTGCAAGTGGCCGCAACTGCTGCTGTTCGCAAGGCGGTCGAAAGCAACAATGCCGACCAAGGCGTTGCGATTGCCGTCGATCCTGCTACCGGAGATGTACTGGCGGCAGCCTCGTGGATAAACGGCCGCGACCGAGCTGCCGAAAATGGCTTTAATCCCATTGTCATGGGCCGATTTGAGCCCGGATCGACATTTAAGATCCTGACCCTTGCCAAGGCACTTGACGACGGCGTTGTCGGGAACCGGGACGTGGTGCATTGCGCTGGGGTCATCCACGTGGCCAATAAGGACATTAAGTGCAGCCATGGGGCCCATGGCACCGTGAACAATGAGAAAGCGATTGCCGAGAGTTGCAATATCAGCGCCCTAATTTGGGCACGCAAGATTGGGCGAGACAACTTTGTAGACTTTATGAGGAAAGCTGGCCTGTTCGACAAGACAAACCTTGGTTTGCCTGGCGAAATTCCCGGCTATTACAACCCGGAGGACGGCAGCCCAACCCTGCAGGTCGCCAATATGGGGTTTGGGCAAGCACTGAACCTGACGCCCATTGGCCTAGTTTCGGCGTACGCCGCCCTTGCCAATGACGGTGTTCGTCTCACGCCGAAGCTGATCGCCAGAGTGGGCAACCGGGCTACACCCCGATCTAAGAGCGCGCAAGTGGTATCGGGCGAGACCGCCGCCCAAATGATGCACTTGATGGAAGCCACCATTCAAGCAGACTATGGAACGGGGCACCGCTTGCGGATTCCGGGTTACCGATTAGGTGGCAAGACGGGAACGGCCCAAAAGCTGGGCCGGGGCTGGAATCAAGAGCGTCCCAAGTACGTTTCCAATTTCGTCGGGTACGTTCCTATTGAAAAGCCACGGGCGGTCGTTCTTGTCATGATCGACAATCCGAAGGCCGGCGCCTACTACGGCGGTTCGGTCGCCGGGCCTGTCTTCAAGGAGATTGCCCAGGCCGTTATTAAGCGCTACAACATTCCCAAATCAGAATGATCTCTCTGTCGCATATCCTGAAAATGAGTGAAGTATCGCCGGTACGAGTTGCCGGCGATGCGGCATTTTTGGAGATCGTGTCGGATTCACGCGGCGACGTGCGGGGCAAGTGTTTTGTCTGCATGCCCGAAGCCTCGGTGGACACCCATAAGTTCTTGAGCGAAGTCGCTTTGAAGGGCGCGGTGGCCGCCATTGTCTACAACGACGAAGGATTCGATAAGGCGGTTGATCTGGGCATGACGGCCGTTCAATTCGACCCAGATTTGATCAGCTTTAACCACTCACTGGGCTTAGTCTGCCGTGAGCTTTACTCTGACCCCAGTCTCGACATGCGCATCATCGGCATTACGGGCACGAACGGCAAAACAACTTGCGCATGGATGCTCCGCCAAGCGCTGCGTGGTCTTGGCCGTGAAGCGGCTTATCTGGGCACCTTAGGATATCAGGGCGCCGGGGAACTCGAAGAGCTTCCGAACACCACGCCATTCCCGGCCGACCTATGGGCCCTGATTCACCGGGCCAGATTAGAAGGCATTAGCGACCTCGTCATGGAAGTCTCGTCGCACGCGCTGCACCAAAATCGGGTGGCTGGGGTGCGATTCAACATCGGCGTTTTCACCAACCTCTCGCAGGATCACCTCGACTATCACAAGACCATCGAGGAATATGCGGAGGCGAAGAAGTTGCTCTTCACGGCGGCTTACGACGATCCATTTGTGGCGGTCATTAATGCCGATGATTTGGTTGGTTCCTACTGGCTCTCGGAATGGGAGCAGTCCAGCATCGCGCCTGGCTATGTTTCCTATGGATTCGAACGCGGGACGCTGAGAGGGGAAGTGCTCGCTGTCGAGTTCGACCAACTTGCGATCAAGGTCAATGAGCAAGAGGTACTGGTTGGCGTCGGCGGCTCGTTTAATGCTTCTAATGCCCTGACTGTGTTTGCCACTTTGCATTCAATTGGCGTCGAGCCCAAGGACGCCGCCGAAGCGATGCGCAGCGTCACGGCGGTCCCTGGTCGGTTTGAAGCAGTCGCCAGTGACTCGGGAGTCGGAGTGATCGTCGACTATGCGCATACGCCAGACGCGCTCGACAAACTCCTAAGTTCTGCCAAGGAACTCGACCATAAGAAACTCATCTGCGTCTTCGGTTGCGGCGGCGATCGCGACGCTACTAAGCGCCCGCAAATGGCCGAGATCGCGACGCGATTGGCCGACCGAACGGTTCTCACGAGCGACAATCCACGAACTGAAGACCCTGCCAAGATTCTTCAAGACATCGAGCGCGGCGTGACCGCGGGTTCAGATTTTGTCGTCGTTCCCGACCGACGAGAGGCAATCGCGCAGGCGATTGCAGAAGCCGAATCCGGCGATCTTGTTGTCATTGCCGGGAAGGGTCACGAAACTTATCAGATCATCGGCCGAACAAAGACCGACTTCGACGACCGCCAAGTCGCTCGCGAGGCCCTGGCAAAGCGAGGGGTGCCGAAATGAGGCTCAGCGAGCTGGCCCGCAGAACTGGCGGATCCTTAGTCGGACAAGACCAGGAGTTCACGGGATTCGCGCTCGATAACCGCGAAGCTCACCCTGGATTGGTGTTTGTGGCGATAAAGGGCAATCGCGTCGATGGACACGACTATGCCGACTCCGCCGCCGCCCTGGGAGCCGTAGCAGCGTTGGTTGAGCGCCCCGTCGGAGGAACTCACATTCTCGTGCCGAACGTCGTCGAGGCCCTCGGCAAGCTTGGTCGCTCCTTGCGCGAGGAGTTCAGCGGCCCGGTCGTCGGCATTACCGGCAGCAATGGCAAGACTACTGCCAAGGAAATGGTCGCCGCGGCCCTATCGCCGCTCGGACTGGTGCTCAAAAATGTTGGCAATCAGAACAGCGAATTCACCTCGCCACTAACCTGGTTTGGCCTGACCCCTGAGCATAAGTCGGCGGTCATCGAGATGGGGATGCGCGGCCTCGATCAGATTAGACACCTTGCCGAGATTTCCAAACCCAATCTGGGCCTGATCACGATGATCGGCTCCGCCCATATCGAAATGGTCGGCAGTCGCCAAGGCATCGCGGATGCCAAAGCCGAACTGTTCGAATCACTGCCAAGTGACGGCGTCGCCCACCTTTGGGCCGATGACGAGTTTGCCGGTTATCTCCGATCTAAAGCGCCGTGCCGCGTGCGAACCTTCGGCGCTGGGCCGGATGCAGACATGCGATTGGTCGGCTACAAGGCGCTCGGCGTCGATCGCTGCGAAGCCCGACTTTCTCTTGGAAGTTGGAACTCCACCATCGAGTTACCAACGGTAGGGCGTCACCAAGCCCTCAACGCAGCCGCGGCCCTCCTCGTCGCCGACTCCGCTAATGTTCCATTAGCCCAAACCGCCGAAGCCTTAACCCAAGTGCAGCTCCCGGCCATGCGCATGGAGATCGTCCGACAAGGCGGCGCGACGATCATGCTCGACACCTACAACGCCTCGCCCGATTCCATGGTTGCCGCGATTCGCACGCTCAGCGAGCTGCCTTGCGAGGGCCGTCGCGTCGCGATCATCGGCGAGATGAAAGAGCTGGGCTCCGTAAGCGAACTCGGCCACCGACGCGTTGGAAGAGAGATTTCCATCAGCCCCATCGACGAACTTGTTCTGTACGGCGAGGAGACCCGCTTCATCGCCGAGGAAGCGAAGCAAGGCGGTTTTGCCGCGAGCCGCATCAAAGTGGCCACTAGGATTGATGAAGTACGAGCGATTGTCGCGAGTCTCTTCGACGGCGACCTCGCCCTGATTAAGGGTAGCCGAGCGTTGGAGTTGGAAAGAGCGCTCAACCAGGGGGCCACTAAATGAGCGCGACCGCCCTTCAAACCTTCATGATTTCGTTGCTCGCGGCTGGCATCGCATCACCGTTTGTGATGAAATTGCTCGTCTCACTGAAGAGTCGGCAGACCATCCACAAAGACGCTCCCGAAACCCATCAAGCCAAGGCCGGAACGCCAACCATGGGCGGCATCATTATCCTCATCGGCGCGGCTGCGGGGATGATCTCAGCCGGCGCTTGGCCCATGCTTATTCTCCTGGTCGGGTTCGGCCTCATCGGATTCATCGACGACTACATCGTGCCGCGAATGATGGCGGGGAAGCGTGGCCTGGGCTGGATGCCCAAGCTCGGAATGCAAGTCTTGTTCGGCCTCGCCGCGCTCTGGTCCTTCAATTTCGAGCCTTGGGCGACGGCAACAGGCTTGTTCTTCATCCTGTTTTTCACCAACGCCTATAACTTCTCCGATGGGTTAGATGGCCTTGCCGGGCTCCTTGGCATCTTCATGGCGATGACCCTGTTCATGGTGCTGCCATCGAGCGTGCCCCTCGCCTTGATCGGCGGCTTCATCGTATTCTTGTTCTTCAACGCACCGCCAGCGAAGGTGTTTATGGGTGATGTCGGTGCGCTCGCAATCGGAGCCGTGTTCGGCTTGCTTTTTTTCCAGGCATCGATCGGAGACAGCATGTCGTTCGTCAGCTACGTTTCGAGCTCCAGATTCTGGATCATGGCGATCTGGTCGCTGGTGATGATCGCCGAACTCGTCCCCGTACCGCTGCAGATATTCTCGGTTAAGGTTCTCAAGAAAAAGCTCTTCCCATACACGCCGATACACCACGCTTTCGAGAAGGCAGGCTGGCCGGAAACCCGAGTCACCTTTATGTTCGTCATGGTCCAACTCGTCTGCGGCCTAACCGCCGTGCTCATGATAAGGGAACTCGGTCTATGAACGGGCAGCGCATCGCCGTTACCGGCATGGGGCGTAGCGGCATTGCAGTCGCCCGGGCCGCTGCCAAACGCGGCGCAAAAGTGACACTTTACGACGAAAAGGCCGTCGAAACACCGGAGCAATTCGCCCAAGTCGAAGCCTTGCAGGCGCATGGCGTCGAAGTCGTCACCAACTGGCACGGTCGTTTCGAGGAGCCAGATTTCGAACTTCTCGTGACCTCGCCCGGCTTCAGCCGAAACCATCCGGCCTTGCGAGACTGCCTCGCCGCTGGAGTGACCATCTGGAGCGAAATCGAGTTCGCTTATCGAATCAGCAATGCCCCCATTGTCGCCGTGACGGGCACGAACGGAAAGAGCACGACCGTCGCCATGACGTGGCTCATGGCTAACTCTTGCGCCGACGCGGTTCTGTGCGGCAACATTGCCGGCTCCGGCTATCCAGAACTCACGCTTTGCGAAGCTGCCGAAGCCAGCACCGAAGACCAGATTCTCGTCGCCGAAATCAGTAGCTTTCAATTGGAATGGGTGGACGAATTCAGCTCCGCCGTCGCCGCAATCACGAACCTAGCGTCCGACCACTTAGACCGTCACACAACGGTCGAGGACTACCACCAAGCCAAGCTCCGCCTCTTTGCAAACATGGGCGAGGACGACACGGTCGTCGCGAACCAAGATGCTCAAGGATTCACGAAAATCCTCGACGCAATCCCGGCCGGTGTCGAAGTGAACCTCATCGGCAAGAAAGAGGGAAGCAGTCGCTTTAGCCGCGAGAACCTGCACCTTTCCGGCTTTGGAGACGTTCCAGCAAACGATCTTCCATGGGTCGGCTCGATCAACATGATCAACGCCGCGATGGCATGGGAATTAGCCAGCGCTGCCCTCGGTGACGACAAAGACCCAACCAAAATGTTCGCCGCGCTCAAGCAGTTCAAGTCGCTTGACAATCGCATGGAACTCCTCGCCTCCTATCAGGGCATCACCATCGTCAATAATTCGATGTGCACAAACCCGCAGGCCGTGATCGATAATAGTCGCGACCTGCTTGGGCGACAGATTCTCATCATGGGTGGCCTTACAAAGGGCGCTGACTTCGGCCCGGTTCGAGACTATCTGGCCGGCACCGACCATGAAGTCGTTCTTTTCGGCCCACGCCAAGAAAACGGAATTCACGAGCAGCTCCAAAAGGACTGGCCCGTCAAAATGACCCTCGCTGAAGCCTTCAGTGAAGCCATGCAAAGAGCGAAACCAGGGGACACGGTCATGCTGAGCCCCGGCTGCTCATCGGCTAGCCCATACGCCAATTTCGCGGAGCGCGGCCACGCGTTTCGCGCGATCGTCAACGACTGGCAGGATGCCCAAAAGTCATGATCAAGGAAAGAAATCGCCCCTCTACCGACTCTATCGACCGCGCCTTGGCAGCAGCTGGCCCTGGCCCCGATCCCGTCATTAACTGGATTCTCGCGGCGCTTGTTGCTTTGGGCGCGTTCGTAATTTTTGATGCCGGGTTTGCTCGATCAATCCAGAATGGAGATGGCCTAGTTCCTGGCGAGTTTAAGAGCCAAGTCTTTTATGCTGTCATTGCGGCGATCATTGGCTTTGGCGTTAGCCGTGTGAAGGGGACGTTTTGGCAGAAATTTGCCCTGCCCATCTTTTTGACGGCGATGGCGGGTCTGATCGCGGTCAAGGTCTTTGGCCACGAGATGAATGGAGCACAGCGCTGGATCAAGCTCGGGCCCGTATCGATTCAACCGGCAGAATTTATGAAGGTGGCAGCAATCATCTATGTTGCCAGTGTGCTGGCATCGAGGAAGACCTGGAAGAGCCCGAAGACCAAAGACTGGGCGCAGTGGGCAGATCGAGTCATGGTGCCAAAGCTCGTGCGCTTGATTCCAATGTTCGCGATTCTTTTCGCCGTGCTTCTAATAGAACTCGAGCCAGACTTGGGAACCGCGGCTGTAATCGGCTCGACGGCGTTCTTTATGTTCTTTTTTGGCGGCATTTCCAAGGGATCGAAGTTCTGGGTTACTGCCATTGCCATTTTTGTCGTCGGCGGCATGGTCTGGAAGTCGCCATTTCGGATGGAAAGAGTGAGTAATCACTTTCACCGCTGGGAAGCTGATCGAATCGATGACGTGGGGTACCAGACCGTGCAGAGCGAAATCGCGATGGCAAGCGGTGGCCTGACGGGAACGGGTCCTGGAACCGGACGAGTGAAACACCTGATGCCAGCGGCAACGACCGACTTCGTATTTGCAACCGTGGCCGAGGAAACGGGCTTCGTTGGGGTCACCGCACTCTTGGCCCTTCTTGGTGCCCTTGTGTGGCGAATCTGGCTGATGGCTCAGCGGTGCAAGAACAAGTTTGCTCAAAACGTGTGTTACGGCATGACGATCTGGCTGACCATTCAAGCAACGGTCAACCTAATGATGGCGAACGGATTGTTGCCGCCCATCGGCATCCCATTCCCATTTATCAGTTCGGGAGGATCGAGTTTGATCGCGTTGATGGTGGGGATTGGACTTTGTCAGAGTGTTGCCAGTATGAGGGAGGGGGAGATATTTGAGGCTAGTCGTAACAGGCGGCGGAACCGGCGGACACGTTTATCCCGCGCTTGAGATCGCCCGAACGGCGAGGGAAGCCGGGCACGAGGTGCTTTACCTTGGCTCCATTCGTGGGCAAGAAGGGAAGCTCTGTCATGAGAACGGTTTCGAGTTCGTTGGATTTCGCAGCGAGCCCATCAGAAGTTGGAAAAGACCTCAAGGTTGGAACGCGGCTCTGCAGATTCTCAGAGCATCGGGCCGAGCCAAGGCGAAGCTTATCGATTGGCGAGCCGATGCGGTGTTTTCGACTGGCGGGTACAGCAGTGCGCCAATTGTGAAGGCGGCGCGGTCGGCGGGAGTCCCTTACGTCATTCATGAACAGAACACAGTGCCGGGCCGTACAAACCGTATCATGGGCCGGCATGCCGCCGCGATCGCTACTACTTTCAAGTCAGGGCATGAGCACTTCGGCAAGACAAAAGTGGTTCGCACTGGAATGCCCATTCGCCGCGAACTCCGTCAAAGCGCTCAGGGCAATCTCTTTGGCCACCAGACGCCGGATACCAAGCCGCTCATTCTCGTGATGGGGGGCTCGCAAGGAGCGACTCGGCTCAACGAAGCGGCAATGGCGACAGCGACCCGAATGGCGGGTGTTGGGGCCCACTGGCTGGTTGCGGCTGGGCCAAAAAATTATGATGGCCTTTTGGAATCAAAGCGCAAACTTGGTATTGGCGATGAGTTTGACGTTCGCGCCTACCTCGATGCGGAAGAGATGGCCTCTGCCTTGTTCCGGGCGACGGTCGTTGTGTGCCGAAGCGGTGGCTCATTGGCCGAACTGGCAGCTTTCCGGAAGCCGAGCGTCCTCATCCCATTACCAATCGCGATGGGCAATCATCAGTTCTTCAATGCCAAGGAATTTGAGGGCATGGGCGCCGCGCAGATTCTTGAGCAGTCAGATCTGGCGACGTCGACGCTCGAGGCGAGGATCAGGCATTGGTTAGCCGAGCCCGAAGCCTATGCACACGCGCAAGATGCATTAGCGGAATGGGACTTGCCAGATGCTGCTCAGCGAATCTTGGCTCTGATCGAAGAATCGGCTGCTCGCTGAAATAGGCCAAAAGGGCAGAGGGTTTCCCGAAGCATGACTCCTTGCGTGATCAACCGTCTAAGAATTAGGCGATCCCACCGGAGAGCCTGAACAAGAACGGGATTGAATGAGAATGAAACCTATTATCTGGACAGTGTCGCTTGTGCTTGCATCGTCTGCAGCCTATGCGCAGCGAGAGTTCTTTAACGCGTCGCTCACGGGTTCGGGCACGCTCACCCGAGCAGGTGACCCCAATCGGCTTTATCGTGCCGAGATTAATCTTCAGGAAAATGGATACGCCACCATCAGTCTGATCGGTGAAAAGCGATGGACGTATCAAGGCAATTGGCGTGAGTATGGTCAAGATGACTACATGATCGACATTCGAAATGCGTATGGCGATCGTAACGCTCGGGGCACAGCCCAGATTTCCATTGTTCGTGGAGAAGTCGAAGCAATTATCGTGCGAGATGGATATGCCGACAATACTCGCTTCTCGGCTAATTTCGATGTTCGCGGAGGTAGTGGAAACAACCAGGGCGGCAATATTGGCTCTGGAACTACCCGAGGTAATGGCAATTACATGGCTCCAAACTCTCGAGGTCGAGATGTATCGTCGGTGAGTCATTCCTTCAACAGCAATGGCACCTTTACGATTCGCCCCAGCGGTGGCGAGACCTTTAGTGGCCGCTATTCGCGTAGCGGAAACTACCTGCGCTTGACGATCACACAAGTGGGCAACCAGCGCGTAAGCAGCAGCTCAGGCAATGCCACGATTAGCAATCGATCCCTGGAACGAGCCAGTTTGTCCGCTAGGACCTCGCGCGGTACTTATAGTTTCAGTTGGCGCGGTTATGCCGATGGCAACAGCGACTATGGTCGCCCCTTCCGGTTCGATGAGCGAGGTGAGGGCGACGCAACCGGAATCGAGGGCCGTGACCTGGACCTGACGCGGGTAACTGGCGACTTTAGGCAGGACGGCCGATTTACCATCTGGCTCTATGACGACAACCGCAGGATTAGCGTTGAGGGCCGATGGAATGATGGTTCGTTTAACATTTGGGATGATGATGATCGCCGTGGTGGACGTCCAGACGATCGGAATTGGACGGATGACCGCATCGTGCTCGATATCACAAAGTACGATGGTCGAAGTGCTACCGGCACTGGCACCTATGACCGGAGCCGTAGTGGTAACTCCATCTTTTCGCGACTCGTCATTATGGGTACCGCCGACCGCCGGAAGTTCATGGTCAGCTTTAGGCCACGACGCTAGTAAGAGTTGGGCCCGCGCATTTACTTGTGCGGGCCCAAAAGGTTTGGCGGAGCGAGAGGGATTCGAACCCCCGGAACTTGCGTTCAACGGTTTTCAAGACCGCCGCATTCAACCACTCTGCCATCGCTCCGTGCGGTTGGCAGTCTATTGTACTTTGGTGAGCAGGGTCCTGCGTTACGGTAAACTCACTGTTCCCCCATGCTGAGAGCCGGAAATGTCGGGTTGCCAAACGTCGGCAAATCCACCCTTTTTAATGCCGTAGTGGCGAATGCCCAGGCCCAAGCGGCCAATTTTCCCTTTTGCACGATCGAGCCAAACGTTGGCTTGGTGAGCGTCCCCGACAGTCGTCTCGACGCCCTGGCCAAGATCAGCGGCAGTGAGCAGATTTTGCCTGCCCGGGTTGAGTTCGTCGATATTGCCGGTTTGGTCAAAGGGGCGAGTAAGGGCGAGGGACTTGGGAACCAGTTTCTTGGCAATATCCGCGAGGTGGACGCGATTGTTCACGTGGTCCGATGCTTTGAGAACGACGATATCATTCATGTCAGCGGCAGTGTGGATCCTGCCCGGGATATCGAAGTAATCAACCTAGAGCTGATCTACGCTGACATCGACTCAGCGGAGCGTCGAATTGATAAGGCGCGCAAGGACGCCCGTACGAAGAAGGAAGCCCAGATAGAGGTCTCGGCTTTGGAAAAGATCATCCCCCACCTGAACGAAGGAAAGCCAGCTCGTACGGCACCTCTGAGTGACGAGGAGCGCGAAGCCGTGAAGCAAGTCGGCTTGTTGACGATGAAGCCGGTGATCTACGCGGCCAACGTTAATGAAAATGATCTAGCGACGGGTAATGCCTTTGTCGAAGCCGTACGTAAGATTGCCGCTGCGGATGGCAGTCAGGTCATCGTGATCTCGGCGCAAGTTGAGGCTGAACTGATCGAGTTACCGGAGGAAGATCGGGATGCTTTCCTAAAGGAATTGGGCGTCCAGGAGGGAGGCCTCAAGAGCTTGATCCGAGCCACATATGACCTTCTTGGCCTGCAAACTTATTTCACCACAGGACCAAAAGAAACTCGAGCTTGGACGATCCACAAGGGCATGACCGCGCCCCAAGCGGCTGGCGTGATCCACAGTGACTTCGAGCGCGGATTCATTCGAGCGGAGACAGTTTCTTACAAGGACCTCGCGAGCCTCGGCTCAATGCAAGCCTGCAAAGAGAAGGGCCTGGTTCGGAGCGAAGGCAAAGACTATGTTGTTCAAGAGGGAGACGTGATGCTGTTCCGCTTCAACGTCTAGGCACGTTGGCGGTCTGTCGCCGTTTGTGCGCTTTCAGCCCTCAGCTCTTTGTTCCTATCTCACTACTAAATGCAGAATGCCTTCCGGTTTCCCGGAAGGCATTCTGATGTAGGCTGAAGTTTGCCGAAGCTTACTTCTTGTTGCGGCGTCGTCGAGCGATCGCTGCGAGGCCGAGGCCAAGAGCTGCCATGGTGGTTGGCTCTGGAACTGCCTTAGCCGTAACTCGGTACTTCTGGCTGCTGAGAGCAGCAGAACCAAGTCGCGAGTTTCGCGTGTTGGTGCTACCACTACCTGCGGTCGACATGAAGATGCCGGCCTCGGTGAGACTGTCACCATAAACGTCGCCAGCAGCGATCGTGTGGGTGAATTCCACCTGCGTCAGAACTAGACCAGGAGTCATGTTCATTGCGGAGTGCGTACCGTTTGCACCGGTTGTGCTTACGAAAGCTCGACCCGTGGTGTAAGCAGCCGTGCCGCCGTCCATGCTGGTACCGGTACCACCGTTCAGAAGACCATTCTGATAAGCGTTACCTGCGCCTACTCCACCTGGATCAGCACCGAAGCCGATGAAGGCGGTGTTCCAAGCAAACTGGTTAGTTGCAGCAACGATTGCATTGTTCAGGTTCCAGTAGTTTTGGCTACTGCGGACCATCGAGAGCTTGCCATCGACGTTCGTGCCACCAGTAACACCGTTGCCAGTGAGCGAGTTCATGCCGTGAGCGATCGAAAGCATCAAAGCTGTACCGCTGATTGGGGCCGAACCCGAGTAGACGACGTTCAACTTGAACGACGACGCACCTTGGTTGATGGAGATCAAGTCGCCAATCACGGCGCAGTTTTGAGCTGCAGTGAACGAGATATTTTGTGCAGAAGCAACGCCAGCGACTGACACTAGAGCTGCGACGAGAGCGATATTTCGGAAGTTCATTTTTCTTTCTTACCTCTACCTCAAAGTAGATTAGGATTTGACTGCGAGAAGGCTTCACAGCCCTCCACCCCTCATCGGGGCCTCGAGCCGCGCTCCTACATCGAAAGTCATTATAGCAGGGCTTATGCCAGTTGACAAGACTTCTTATCAATTCTCAATGTTCTCTTTTTCTTTTCTTTATGTTTTGAACCTAAGCGAACCCGAGTTCTAACAGGTGCGTAAGACCAAATACCGTACATGTACTAGGGTGAGTTTCAGCGCGAATCACATGAAGAACCGTTTCGGGACCATACCATCGCAAAACTCGATTCCCTCTTGTTCTAGTAATTGTCTCTGCCTCATTCCATGTTCGGGGCCCCGCTTGAAGGTCTTGATCGAGCCATCTGCGCCAATTACACGCCACCAAGGCACGTCATCAAAGATCTGCCCCATCCACCGTCCGATGAGCAGGCCGCTGACTGGATTAGGCATCTCTTGGCCAATCTCGCCGTAGCCGCGGACACGACCGTGGGGAATCGCTCGGACGACCTCTGCCAGCGCTTCAAGATTGGACTTCAAGCTGAGCTCCCATCTCTATGAAATCAAGGTCATTGGTTGCCGGTGAGTTCCAAAGATTCCATGACACCCCATCGCTAGACATAGCCACGGCATCGGCATCGCATGAGATTCGCCAAGCTTCAGAGGCCGTAACATCCGAAGCCCGCATCATGGTCCGTATCTCTGCAAACATGTCAATCGGACCGCTACTGGCAGCGGAGTCCATCCCCAAGCCAACTCGGATTTTCAGGTCCAGCAAGCGTCGCACGTTGGGCACTGGGCAGCCCAGATTGATGTTTGAACGCGGACAGTGGGCAATCATGACTCCAGCCTCGGCGAGGCGCTCATATTCCGTTTCCGCCAGGGCACCGATATGCACGAGCTGCACGCCTTGGCGAAGGAGCCCAACCTCAGACAGCAAATCGAGGATAGGTTGTCGGCGGGGAAACGGCTTACCACGGCGAACAAAGAACTCGGCAATCGGTCCGGAGTGAGACTCGAATAGGTCTGGCTCATGCCTTGATTCAGCGACATGGATGCTCACAAACTCCTGTTGAGAAAACCTCGACAATGAGTCTCGATCGACGCTCCAGGTTGCATGAGGCGTGATCGCGTCTGCCCGTTGGGTCGCCCTCTTTTCCACGACCATAGCCCACTTTGGGTCCACATCGGGAGCCTCGTCAAATGTGATGAGTTCCTGCAAAACCATAGACCTAATTCCAGCCTTCACGAGGGCCTCGACGGCAAACGGGCGGTCTGAATGTTCGACAATCAACCCAACGCCGGCAGCGCGATTCTCTGCGGCTGCAATTTGGCACCACCTTCGCACCGATTCTTCGGTCTCAGCGAGCTTCAATCGGGTGAGTTCGCGAAGCCAATCCCAATAGGGCATGTTGGGGAGCTTGCCTTGATAGCCTCGGTACTCTAAGTGCGAATGGGCATTGACGAACGGAGGAGAGAGCCATAACGGCTCCGGTGAAAAACTGGTGGCTCGCCAAGCAACTGGGCGACCATTCTGGAGCTCGACTTCAAGCCCCTGCTCCCACCTGCCATCGATCCATGCCGCCCACGGCCTTCTCAGCACAACAGAAGTATGAACCCCGTTGACCGTAGATATCGTCCAGACTAGAGATTACATGGATGAAATCACCGCTCCCTATGCGGTTGCCGAGTTGCATGAACCGGTACCCCTAAGAGTTCGAATCAACTCGCAAGTCGCCGCCAAGACCGACTTGGGGCGTGTGCGTGAGAACAACGAAGATAAGTTCGAGTTCTACATCCCGACGTCCGACGAGGTTCTGGCCCGGCGAGGCCACATTTACTTGGTCTGTGACGGCATGGGGGGCCACAATGCCGGGCAGATCGCCAGCGAGTTAGCGACCAAGACTTTTATCGAGGTCTATCTCAATCACCCGGCGACCGATCCCGGGACGGCTGGAATTGCGGCAGCCCATGCCGCCCACCGTTTTGTCACCGACGTAGGCAGAGCAGTTGCCCAGCGTCGTGGAATGGGTACGACACTCACCGCGCTCCTGCTGGTGCAAGACAGGATGGTTGTGGTCCAAGTGGGTGATTCGCGTGCGTATCGCCTGCGCAACGGGGTGCTTGAACAGATCACAACCGACCAGACCTGGGTCGAGGATGTGATTGCAAAGGGAGTCATGGACCGCGAGGCGGCCGAGCAGCATCAGTTTCGGCATGTAATCCTTCAGGCTATCGGCGGCGACAATGATCTATCTCCTGACCTTTATGAGGACGAATTGCAGTCTGGCGACACGTTCTTAATATGTAGTGATGGATTGACTAATCATTTGAGCAACCCTCAAATCCATGAAATGATGACCGAAGCGGGGCCCAGCGAATCCTGCTGGCAAATGGTGAATGCAGCTTTGGCTGATGGCGGAAGCGACAACTGCACCGCAATGGTAGTCAAAGTTGAATTGGTGAACGCTTAAGGCACGGCCCAGCGATAGCGGTCGCCGATCGCGGCCGAAGGAGGGCGGAGTAGACCAAGGCTCCCGTCGACATAGATGACGTTGATTCCCGTATCGTGGCGAGAAGCTCCGGCGCCGGAGAACTTGTGGCCCCGCGTTCCGGGAAAGGCCAACCGCGTTACGAATTCAGGCTCCCTTAGGCCCTGCTTTAAGGGGTCCCCCTCATTTCTTTGGCGGTCCAACTTGATCTCGTCGAGGGCGGTCTTTAGTTCCCCACCCTGGGCATTGGAAACATCGAGCCCAATAAGGAAGCCGTCGTTCTTCCCGAGCGGCAGGGGATTGAAGGTCTCGTTGGCGCCACCATTGCTAGTTTCTGCAAGGAGCACGGTCTCACTGGGGCGATCAAATTGGCGCTCGGCTCGCCCGGCGGCGCCGGCGAACATGCCGTAAGTGAGTGTGATGGCTTGCCTTCCAGAGTAGGGCGTCACGCTGGCCGCTTCATCTCCCCGCGCCGATGGGCATTTGAACGAAGCTCGCTTGTTCATGCCGCTCTGTGCGAATGTGGCCCAAGTAATGGGGAGGCCCTGATGCAATTGAGGATTGCCCGCATTGTCGGAGTAATAGGCGAGGGGCAGGCCACCGTCATTGTCTACGCCATAGGTAAGCAGTGCTTGGGCCATTGTACGCATGTTATTGCTGCAAATCGCCTTCTCGCCTTGGCGTTTAAAGTGCTGATAGACCGGAAAAGCAATGACGGTAAAAACGACGAGCGCGATGCCAATGCGTTGGAGGTCCTTTCGGGACATGTACTGGCTGCCGCGCGCCGCACTGCCTTCGGGTTCGTCGGCCTCAAAAGCCTCGGCGTGAAGCAGCATTAAGGAGCGTCCGCCGCGTAAGACTTGGGTCGGAAAAGGAACTCTTCGAGCACTGAATTGATCTTGTCTTGGTCGACCAACATGTAGTAACCGTAGGCACGATCTCGACCTTCGGTGACGGGCACCATGCCCATCTTGATATTGTCTTGGCCGACCTTCTCACCGAACTCCATCAAAGCGGCAATCTCCTCCGAGTTCAAGCCGCCACTCAAAAGATTCTTGGCCTCATCGGCTACCGCCGGACCGGCCAACTTATTAGCCATGAGGGCTTCCTGGAAAGCGATCATTAGCTCTTTCTGACGCTTCTGCCGCTCATAGTCGCTATCGGAATGGCGGAACCGAACAAACCCCATGGCGTTGTAGCCGTTTAGCGTCTGACGCCCAGGCTTAAGGTCGATGTAAAGGTCTCCCGCGCGATCAGTCCACTTCATCTTTTTCGAGACAAAGATATCGACGCCCCCGACGAGGTTGATCATCTTCTGGAAGGCTTCGAAGTCGAGCACCACGGTTCGATTGATATCAACTCCCAAAACGGATTCAGCGGCTCGCTCCGAAAGGTCGGGTCCTCCAAAAACGTGGTAGGCGTTGATCTTCTGCATGCGATAGCCAGGTAGCTGAACCAGCGTGTCGCGCGGAATCGAGACGCCCGTAATCAGGTTCTTCTCGAAATCGAGCCGCATACAGAGCATCATGTCGCTACGAGCTTTTCGCCGGGTGACGTCCTGGTTAATGAAGCTCCGGTCTTCGTCGCAGCCCAGAACCAGCAAGTAAAAAACGTTCCCTCCAAAAATCTCGGGTGGTGTTTTGGGCCTGAAAATTGGGAGGGGGTTCTTGCGCTTGATGAATTCGAATGTCACCGAGTCCCGGCCAAGGCCGATCCAACCCGCGCCCACACCCACGCCAAGGATGACAAAGCACCAAATGGCATAGAAAATGTAACTAAGCACTTTCATAACGGGCGACGATTGGTTAGAGTACCACTAGGAAGAACAGGATTCGGGTTATCCGGAGTTTCCAATAGGTCTCATTTCCCGGGACGTGCTGGGCATCCTAGGCGTTGCAATCGTCGTACAGATAGCTAGGAGAGTATCAATGCCAACTTTGCGCAGATCGAGAAGAGGATTCACAGTCATCGAACTGATGGTGGTCATCGCTATCATCGCTGTGCTTGCGGCTCTACTCTTTCCGGTCTTTGCCAGGGCCCGTGCCTCCGCGAAGCAAACTCAGTGCCTGAGCAACCTCAAACAAATTGGAGCCGCGATGTCCATGTACATGGCGGACAACGATGAACAGTTTCCTCAGGCCGTCGATGCCAGCGACAAGTTTCGCCCCGATATCTGGTCAGAGTTTCCCGAGTTCCAAGCCCGAATCCCCGATATGCCGCTCATGCCGGAGGCGCTCCATGTTTACATCAAGAGCAAAGAGGTTTGGCGTTGCCCCGGCGACAATGGGACCGATGTTCTCGACAATCACATCTTTACGACGGAGGACTTCCGAACGAGCCGGATGTGGGACACCTACGGCTCTAGTTACTTCTTTAGGACTGAGATCGCCTTTAAGTACTTCACTTCATTTGGCTTTCAACTTCCATCAAATGTGAACGTGATGTTCGACGGAGCGGGCCATTGGCATGGTAGCGACTCTAAAATCGTGCGTAACGAATGGCAGACGAACCCCAACCGAGTGTTCGATAAGCTCAAGAAGTACCGCTACAATTGCCTTTTTGGTGACTTCCACGCTAAGTCGCTGAGCTACGACCAGATGCAGAAGGCGTGGGATACGCCACTCTAGGTTGCTGGGTTTAGCTGGGGATTGAGGGGCTTTGCTGGGTGGCAAATCCCAGCAACACCCAGCCATTTCAAGCCACTCCCAGCAAAAACTTAGAGCTTTGCGTTAACCGCCGCCCAATCAATGCACTGCATGTAGGCATCAATGTACTTGGCGCGCGCTGTTTGGAAGTCCAGATAGTACGCGTGCTCGTAAACATCCATCGCCAACAATAGAGTGTGATTCCAGACCGGGAAGGTGTTTTGCGCATCACCAATGTAGTTGAACACGGCCTTCTCGTCGTGATCATAAGCGAGATAAACCCAGCCGCGCCCCGCAATACCGGTCGCCTTAAAATCTGCCGCCCACTTCTCGAATGATCCATAGGTGGCGTTAATGAGATCAGCGACCGCACCGGTTGCCGGGCCGCCACTGCCTCCTAAGGTTTCAAAGTAGACGTTGTGATTGATGTACCCTTCGTAAGCAAACGTGTAGTCCACTTTAAGTGATCGCATCGGGCTGGTGATCTGGTTCGCCTTCGCGGGATCGGTATCGAGTTCAGCCATCGCCTTGCGCAAGTTGTTAGTTTGGTTGGCGTAGCCTTGCCAAAGCTTGAGGTGCTCGTCATGCGTCTTGCGGCTAATGCCGACCTTCTCGGAGGTGTAGACCTTTTCAGGGATCGCTTGAGGAACGGAGACGAGTTTCGGTTCTGACATAAGATTATCCTTTGAGTTCAAGAAGGCACCCCAGTTTGGCTTCGCAACAAACAGCAAACTTGCCGCTCCTGCGCCTACCATGAACTCCCTTCGTGAAATGTGATCGTCGTTCATGGGGGTCTCCTGATCTTCTACGAATTTTAGCCGTAAACTGACGACATGAGTCCCTATATCCTCAACGGTCCGCGCCTTACCCTGAGCGCTCTGGAACGAATCCTCAAGTTGATTCCCGCGACGCGCTGGGACGAGACTTTGCACGAAGGCCGATTCACGCCTCGCGAAGTGATCGCGCACCTTGCCGATTGGGAGCCCATTTGGCTTGAGCGACTGAAGGGTGCGGTCTCAGTTCCAAATTACGTGATCGAGCCAAAGGACGAAGGAGAGATGGCGATAGCGAACCGCTATCACGAAGCCGATGTTCCGGGGGCTTTGACCAGATTCCGAAGTGGTCGGGAAGCGACACTTGAGTTTGTTGGCAGCCTCACGGATGAGCAATTGCAGCTCCCAATCACTCACCCTCACCATGGCGCCTGGCGTGTCGCCGACATCTTTATGTTTTTGCTGGTACACGACGGCTATCACATCGATCAACTGAGCGAGTACTTGGAAGAGTCGGCGGTCGGCACTTGGTAAGAGCCTGGGCCGCTCGCATCGAAACGCCGCTCGGGACCATGCGCGCCCGGGGAGCCGACACGCTTCAGACATTAGAGTTCGACGAGAACGTGGACGCTTCGTTAGATGACCCACTAGCCCTGCGGCTGCAGGCGGAGCTTGACGAGTACTTCGCCGGCTCGCGCACCGAATTCACGATCCCTCTCGGCCCGCGCGGCACGGAGTTTCAGCAGATCGTCTGGCGAATTGTTTCCACCGTTCCGTACGGTTCGACGAAAACCTACAGCGAGATCGCACGAGAACTGGGAGATGTTCAAAAGACCCGCTCGGTCGGTGCTGCGATTGGAGCAAATCCGATTTTGATTCTGGTGCCTTGCCATCGCATCGTGGCATTGGATGGAGAGTTAACGGGCTACTCCGGTGGCTTGGAAAGGAAGCAACTGCTCCTTGAGTTGGAAGGTGGTCAAGGCACTCTTTTTTAGAAACTAAAAGGGAGCAAAGGGAAACGCAAAGGCGCAAAGGCGACGCAAAGAGCGCGAAGGTGAACTAAGAGCGCGAAGAAAAACGCAGAGGCACAAAGATAGCCTTCCATGGGCGAATCACTCTTGGCGATCCCTGCAACTCCTCTGCGTCTTTGCATTTCAGAGAGCCTCGTAGTTTAGAGATTATTCACCACCCTCGTAATCCCATTCTTGATCAGTTGTTCGTGAAAGTTGATCAATAGTCCGAGCTTTTTGTCGGAGAAGCGAAGGTAGGTCAGTAGAATCGTCTTCGCCACCGGAGGCAGCAACTCGACAGCCTTCACCTCAACGACAACCAGGTTGTTAACGATCAAGTCCGCCCTGAAGCCCGTCTCCATATGGATGTCGTCGTAAACGACCGGGATTGGATGCTGACGTTGCACCTGAAACCCGCGCTTGAGCAATTCATGCTCCAGTGCCGTCTCGTAAACGCTTTCAAGCAAGCCAGGCCCCAGGGCAACATGAACGTGAAAAGCCGCATCAACGATTGCTGCGGCTACTTCATTCTCTCTCATTCCTTCGCGCCCCTTGCTCCCCTCTTCGCGCTCTCTGCGGCTTTCCCGTAACTCTTTGCGCTCTTTGCGATACCTTTGCGGCTTGGCGCTTAAGAAAGTCGGCTACTTATCCGTCCAAACCCACTCGCACCCGCATAAACGGCTTGCGATGAAAGCGCCTCCTCAATTCGGAGGAGTTCGTTGTACTTTGCTACGCGGTCGGTTCGGTTTGGCGCACCGGTCTTAATTTGGCCACAATTCGTCGCGACGGCGAGGTGAGCGATCGTCGCATCTTCGGTCTCGCCAGATCGGTGACTCATCACGCTCGTGTACTGATGCCGCTTACCCAAAGCAACCGCATCCAGGGTCTCGGAGAGCGAGCCAATTTGGTTAACCTTCACAAGAATCGAGTTCGCGCAGTTCTCCTGGATGCCGCGCTGGATGCGCTCGACATTGGTCACAAACAGATCGTCGCCCACGATTTGGACCCTATCGCCGACCTCGCGGGTCAGGAGCGCCCAAGACGCCCAGTCATCTTCGGCCAAACCGTCCTCGATGCTGATGAGAGGATAGGTGTCGACCAGCTTCTTCAGGTACGAAACCTGCTCCTCGCCTGACTTCTTCTCGCCATTCTTATAGACATAGATCCCGTCCTTGAAGAACTCAGTGGCAGCTGCGTCAATGCCCAGATACACATCCTTACCCGCCTTGTAACCCGCGGCCCCGATAGCGTCCATCAAGAGGTCGAAGGCTTGGTCTTGGTCGGGTAGGTTAGGCGCGAATCCGCCTTCGTCGCCAACGCCCGTGCTCAGACCCTTCTTCTTGAGAACGGCCTTTAGCGCATGGAAAATCTCCGATCCCCAGCGCAGAGCCTCGCTAAATGACGGCGCGCCGACCGGCAACACCATGAACTCTTGAAAGTCCACGTTCGAATCAGCATGTTGTCCACCGTTTAGGATGTTCATCATTGGCACAGGCAGAACGCAGGCATTCACGCCCCCAACGTAGCGGTAAAGGGGAAGTTCTACCGATTCCGAAGCCGCCCTCGCAACCGCCAAAGACACGCCTAGGATTGCGTTCGCCCCTAGCTTTGCCTTGTTGGGTGTGCCGTCCAGCTCGAGCATGGCCTCGTCGATCTCCCGTTGCTCGGTTGCCTCGAAATCCATGATGTGATTCGCGATCACTTCGTTCACATTCTCGACGGCGTTAAGGACACCCTTGCCGTTGTAGCGCGACTTGTCGCCATCGCGAAGTTCGACCGCCTCAAATGCACCCGTGGAGGCCCCGCTCGGGACGGCAGCGCGTCCGACCGTGCCGTCGTCCAGCACTACATCTACTTCAATCGTCGGATTTCCGCGAGAATCCATGATCTCGCGCGCCACTACATCAATAATCGCCGCCATTGGGTGATTATGGCTGGGAAGTGCTTGGGGCGGCGAGGGAATTGGTGGGCATGGAAGAGCGATTAGCCATACCCAGCAACGCCAAGCCAGACCCCTCTACCCCCAGCAAGTGCAGAAAGACGTAAACTAGCACTGAAATATGGCGACGGCAATCACTCGGGAAAGCTATTTCTGGCACAAGCTGCACTCGCTCACCGGCATCATTCCGGTCGGGTTCTACATGATTCAGCACCTCACGCTGAACTCATTCACGATTGCCGGTCCCGAGAAATTCAATGGCGTCGTCCGTTTCTTCAGTTCGCTCCCGCCTCACGTCCTATATGCGCTCCTAATTTTTGTCGTTTGGGGGCCACTGCTCTTTCATGCCATCTACGGATTGTTCATAAGCAGCCGCGCGATGCCGAATCTGAGTAACGCCGCCTACCGCTGGCGTGAGAACCGCATGTACACGTTCCAGCGTTGGTCTGGCATTTTCGTGTTCGCGTTCTTGATTTATCACGTTGCCACAACTTCCGTCGCCTCGAAGGTCACCGGCAATCATGAGATGATCGAGTACGCCGCTTGGCAACACAAACTGACCGAGCACGGCTATATCTGGCTTATCGTCTATATGATGGGCGTGATGGCAAGTTGCTATCACCTCAGCTACGGTATTTGGAATTTCTGCATTCGCTGGGGAATCACGATCAGCGAGAAGTCACAGGTGCGCATGCAAAAGTTCGCTGTGATATGCTTCGTAGCGCTAACCTTGCTGGGTTGGGGCGCCTTGGCCGGCTTCCTCATGCACAAGCCAGAGGCGAGCGAAGTTCACGTGGCGCGTTTACTTCCGCTCTAGTTTGTCGCCATTTGGCTGAATGATCGAGACTGGGTTTCCGGCATCATCAAGCCAGTAGTTGATCAGGTCGCCTCCGCGGGTGATGAGGACATGGTGAGCATCATAGGTCTTTTCACCGATCTTGTAGGGCTTGGACTCCAAATACTCGGATGTCATTAGTCGCCACGTAAGCGAGTTGATATCGAAGGCGTAGTATGAGATTTTCTCGCGAACTTTCGGCCTTGTTCGGCTGAACCAATATTGAGCGGGATTTGAGCGGGGAGCTGCCGATGACACGGCGACGAAAGACCGAGACTCTTTGTCGTTGAGCGAAGAGACCACGTTGGCGCCCTTGGCATCGAAGTTTACATTCACCGCCTGCGTGCCCGTGGTGGCCTGAACGAAGAGGACCGTGGAGATAGCCGCACCGTCGGCACCGTAAGTGGTCGATGTTCTCACCGTGGCTGACTGGCCACTTATCTTGACCTCGACCGTGGTTCCCACAATTCGAGTATGCCCCACATCCTTGATCGTCATCGTTGCTGAGCCAGCCGACTTGCCACCCATGATGACGTTGTAATCGAACTTGGTGGGCTCTGGCGATTGTCCCAAAAGGGAAGCGGCGACAATGGCAGCGTTCATCATTTTTGCATCAAGTGTTGAGCGGCGCGAACGCCAACTTCGTAAGCCAACTCTACCCGCGGGCCCGCCAATGCATCGCCGGCCAAGATCAGCGTCGTTCCGTTTCGATTGGCGGTCTCGAATGATGTCGCGATCTCGGGCTGGCTGTTTTGCCAGCGGCGCACATGGATGGCGGCGGGTGTGTTGAACTTCTCACCAAACAGACGCGCCATCATGATTTGTGCTTCGCGGGCAATCTCATAGTCGCTGTCTTGAAAGTGCTCAGAGCTGAATCGAGCTCCCATCTGTACAACGAAGGCGCTGTGTCCCTCCGGAGCGCGATTTGGAGACTTCACCGACTCGACGCTGATCCAGATCACGGGATTTCGCTGCTCGGGGTCGATGAGGGCATGGTAAGGGGCCTCGAACGGGACTTCGTAGCCCAAGAGGACACTGAGGCAGCTACGGTATCGGACTCCGCCAATGCGCCAAGCTTCCCCAACCATTTCTAAAAGCTCCGCATTCTCGGGGAGCGGAGCGCTGAGCACAACGGCGTCAAACGCCTCTCCATTTACCAAGTAGCCGCTGTTGTTCTTTTCAAGTTGGGTGACCTTAATACCGTACCGAACATCGAGGTCTTGGGCCAGCATCTTTGGCAAGTGATTTATTCCCTGTTCGTAGACGTAACGAGTGATCGCCATCTTTACCGCATCTCCGCGAGAAACACGCCCAAATTCCATGGTCCAGATCGGCTTGTCGACCTGAAGTAGCCCGTCTTTGGGTAGCTCCTGCAGCATAACGGCCTCCAGTGAACGGCCCCTCGGCGCAATGCTCGTGGCTCCAGAATCAAATCGGTAGGGAAGGAACTCCTGCGTGGCGCACCGACCGCCAGCCACGGGTGACGCTTCAAACACGACCGGGGTAGCGCCCGACTTTTGGAGCGTTCGCGCAGCCGCGAGCCCGGAGATGCCGGCGCCCACGATCGCGACGTTCAAATTGGCCCCCGTTCGGGCAAGCGCGAGGGCAAATTGGGTCGCATGGGGGAATCAGTTTTACCCGACCTGCCATAATCAATCTGTTTCAACGACGAAACGAGGACCACTCTAAGACCATGTCTGCCCCCGCCCTTACTAAGCCAGCAACGAAGCTCGACTACCTAAGATTGATGATGCTCTCCCGCGAGGGAGATCGCCGAGAAGGCATCTTGCTGAGGCAAAGCAAAGGTTGGTTCGCCGTGAGTGGCATGGGCCATGAAGCGCTCGCTGCAATTGAGAGTCACCTGCGCCCCGACGACTGGATTTTCCCCTATTACCGAAGTCGCGCCCTCATGCTCGCGCGTGGAATGAGCAACTACGACCTTGCGCTCGCCTACCTAGCAAAGAAGGAAAGTAGCAGCGGCGGACGCCAAATGCCGGGCCATTACAGCAGCAAGAAGCACAATGTCTTCAGTGTCTGCACCCCGACGGGCGGCTCCCTTATCCCCGCGTGCGGAACCGCTTGGGCGATGAAATTACAGGGGAAGGATAGCCTCTGCGTTGCGAGTGTTGGAGATGCTGCCAGTCGCCAAGGTGAGTTTTACGAAGCCGTCGCCTTCGCTGTCCAAGAGAAGCTCCCCGTCGTCTTCATGATCGAAGACAACAAGTACGGGATCAGCACGCCGACTGAACATTTTATGCCCTACAACATTGGCGGCATCCTAAGCGAAGACCATATGGTGAAGGTAGACGCTCGCCGTATCGAGAACGTCGAAGTAGCAATGGCCGAGGCTGCGCGGAAGGCGCGAAGTGGGGAAGGCCCAACGATTCTTTGGTGCGACCTCGATCGACTTTCCTCGCACACCAGCTCCGACGACCACCGTGTGTACCGCGAGCCCGAAGACATCGCCGCCATGGCGGATCGCGATCCGATTAAGCTCCTCGCCGAAGAATTGATTGCTTCTGGCGAACTGACACAGGCAGATTTTGAGAAGATTCAGGCCGAGATGGAAGAGCTGGTTCGCAACGATTACGATCGAGCCGAACTTGCCGACGAACCCAATGCCGAAGACTTGATGAAGGATTGCTGGGGAGACATGGCGGCGCTCGAGGCGCCCCCGATCGACCTCGGCCCCCAGACCATGGTGGATAGCATCAACAAGGTCTTCCATAAGGCGCTGGAAAACGATCCGAACGTCGTCTTCTTTGGCGAAGACATCGAAGACCCGAAGGGCGGCGTGTTCAAGATCACCGCTGGTTGTAGCGAGAAATTCCCCAAGCAGGTCTTCAACGCTCCGCTCGCCGAGGCCACGATCATGGGTGTCGCCGTCGGCATGGCGGCTTATGGCATGCGCCCGGTCTTCGAGATTCAGTTTATTGACTTCATCAGCCCAGGCTGGAATCAGGTTGTCTCCAACGTCTCCACCCTTCGCTGGCGAAGCTTTGGCGAGTGGAAGTGCCCAATGGTGGTTTATGCCCCGTACGGCGCGTACCTGCCTGGCGGTTCACTCTGGCACTCAATGAGCGCCGAGTCTTATCTCGCCCACACTCCCGGCCTCAAAGTCGCGATTCCAAGCACGCCAGAAGATGCCGCTGGCCTCTTCTGGACGGCGATGAACGGCGACGACCCACACTTCATCCTCGTTCCCAAGCACATCTTCCGCAAGCGTGTTGATGTGACCAAGGCCGAGCCGATTCCATTCGGTAAGGCACGGATGGTCCGAGAGGGAAGCGACGTCACGATCGTCACTTGGGGCAATACTTTGGAGATCGCTGAGGAACTCGCCGCGAAGTCCAATGTTTCGATCGAAGTGATCGACCTCCGGTCAATCGTTCCTTGCGACTACGAAGCGATCGCCAAGTCGGTCGAGAAAACCGGTCGCTTGATCGTCTTGCAGGAAGACACTCGCACTTGCGGCTTCGCCGGTAACGTCGTGGCCGAATTCGTGAACAAGCCTGAGTACTTCAACTTGCTTTTGGCCCCGCCACAAGTGGTCAGCCGCGATGATGTTCACATCGGCTTCAATCCGATTTACGAATACGCCGCGCTTCCCGATTTGGCGAGACTCGAAGCGGCAGTTCGGATCGTCATGGAGTAATCCATGATCGCTTTGATCCTTGCTTCACAAATTGCTCTGAACTACGGCCAAACTGCCGCCATGATCGATGCCAAAGGCATGGAGGGCTGGATTGCGTTCTGCGAGCAGAAGGAGGGTCACGACCTGCCTGAGTACGAACTTCGTGCCCAAATCTATCAGTACGCCGAGGCCGTGCGGACGACGAACAAGACGCGAATCGCAAAGCAACCGTCGTCCCTCCAGCCCTACTACACCTCACTCGCTACCGAGTTGCACAACTACTCAATGCAACTCGTGGCCACGGAAGAGGCACTGATGGGCGGAGGCACGATGTACATCCTGTTTTATGCCAGCGCAAGTGCTCGTTCGGCTGAAGTGATCAAGGCTCTAGCCACGGCGAAGTTCAAAGCCAAGCGTGGCTACGTGGTGTCCGATGTCACGAAAGCACTCACTACTTTTGACACTGCGATCGCCGGGGCCGATCCGGATTTCTCCAAGCCTGCCGATGCTAAGACCGCGCTTGCATCTGCCCGAGTTTCTTATGGCAAGGTTGCCGCGTTGCTGGCGAAGAGGCCACGTGCCGAGTCGGATTTCGTCCTAGAATTCTGCGCATCCCGGGCGAAACTCGAAACCAATTGATGGAACTTTGTGGAAGTATTACTCGTAAGAGTAAGAAATGAGAATAACTTCTAAGGGTCAAGTCACGATTCCACACGATCTTCGTGAGAAGACTGGCCTGTTGCCAGATACCGAAGTTGAGTTTCGCTATGATGGAAAGGTGCTTTCCATCGTTAAGGCAACGAAGCGCAAGAAGCCAGGACGTGGCGCGAAGCTTGTCGCGAGGTTGAGGGGTAAGGGGGATGTCCTTATGACGACTGAGCAAATCATGGAATTGACCCGAGGCGATTAGGTGGCAACGTATCTCGTTGACAGCAATATCCTACTCGACGTAATTTCAGAGAGCCAGGAGTGGTTTGAGTGGTCATCAAGGGTCCTCGAAGACGCCGCGGATCAAGGACGAATCGTAGTCAACCCCGTGATCTACTCCGAAGTTTCCGTACGCTTTTCAAGGATTGAAATGCTGGACGATGCGCTCGATTCTGTACTTGTAGAAAGGGAAGCCATACCTTGGGAGGCTGCTTTCTTGGCTGGTAAGTGCTTTCAGAAATATCGCCGAAGAGGTGGCACGAAGGTTCTTCCTTTGCCGGATTTCTTCATCGGAGCTCATGCGGCGGTCGCTGGTTACACAATTCTGACCCGAGATTCTATGCGATACAAGACCTACTTTCCGACCCTTCCAATCGTTGCCCCGTAAGCTTTCCGGTACCATCTTTGGTGCCGTGCGCACTAAGATTGAGATCGAAACCCAGTTCGCTCCGCGCGAAGAAATGGCGGAATGCAAGTCGTTCTGCTTGGTCGGCATCGGCGGCGCGGGCATGGCTCCGGTCGCGCGCATGCTCAAGCGCCGCGGGTTCGAAGTCCACGGTAGCGACAGCACTGAAAGCGACGAGACTCGCCGACTGGTAGCCGACGGAATTTCAGTTCACATTGGTCATACCGGCGACGTTGTGAAACCAGGCGACGCCCTCATCCTCACCGACGCGATCGACCTCGATCAAAGCCCAGAAGTCGCCGCCGCCCGCAAACTCGGCTGCAAGCTGTTTCGCCGTAGCCAAGCCCTGGGATGGATGCTAAGGGACAAAAAAACGGTGGCTGTCACGGGCACCCACGGCAAAACCACAACGAGTGGCCTCGTCGGCGCAGCGCTACGCGCAGCCGGACTCGATCCAACGATCGTCATCGGCGCCTATGTGCCCGATTTCAAGGGTGCAGTGATCGAGGGACAGGGCGAGTGGGCGGTTATCGAGGCTTGCGAAGCCTATGACTCGTTACGAGACTTTGACCCCTATCATGTGGTTTTAACTAACTTTGAGTCAGATCACCTCGACTTTCATGGTGACTGGGAAGGTCTGAAGACGGCCATGCGGGCCTTCGTTTCGCGTATGCCCACGGAGGGAAGACTGGTCTATTTTGCTGAGGATGAAGGGGCCAAAGAAGTAGCCGAAGGCCTCAATGGCAAGGCCGTGCCCTACAACTCCGACTCGCCATTACTGGAAGGGCTCAGCTTGCCTGGAAAGCACAACCGTTTGAATGCCGAAGCAGCGCGACTGATTGCTGGGTTGGTTGGCGCAGGCAATGTTGACCAGGCGCTTCGGACATTCCATGGAGCTGAAAGGCGTCTGCAGGTTTTGCAAGAAGGTCCGGTGACCGTTGTGGATGACTATGCCCACATGCCAAAGGAAATCGACGCTTCGATTCAGGCGCTGAGAGAGCGATTCCCCGACCGCAAACTTCTTATTGTTTTCCAGCCTCACCTATACTCCCGAACCGCTGATTACCTCGAAGAGTTTGGCGCTTCGTTGTCCGCAGCCGACCGCTTAGTGCTTACCGATATTTATCCCGCACGAGAGGACCCGATGCCGGGTATCAGTTCCTCGCGGATTGCGGAGGCTGTGACCTGCGAATGCCACTATGTTCCCTCGCGGCATGTGCTCCCGCGCTTCGTCAAGGCTTTACTTGGGTCAGATGATGATGTTGTTGTTGGAATGGGGGCAGGGAATATCTCCGACTTTGCGCCAGGCTTCGTAAACGAGCTTTCGCGTGGCACCGCGAATCGCGTCCTTGTGTGCTTTGGCGGCGACAGCGCGGAAAGGGAAGTAAGTATCCACTCGGGCATTGCCATTGCAACGGCTCTCCAGAGTCGTGGCTATCAGGTGACAAAAATGGATGTCTCCGAGAACTTGCTGAGTGGCAAGAGCTTGGCTGACTTGGCGGGATCCCAGCGTCCTGATGTCGCGTTCCTCGCAGTTCACGGAACCCATGCGGAAGACGGGGCTATCCAAGGACTGTTTGAACTCCTCCACATTCCGTATACGGGAAGCGGTATCCAGGCGAGTGCCCTAGCCATGGACAAGGACCGGACCAAAAAGATTCTTCAAGCGAGTGGGCTGCCGGTTCCGGCCGGGGTCCTTGTTCGCAAGGGCGGTTCGGCGGACTCAGTACCCAATGGCCGGGTGATTGTTAAGCCAAATGCTCAAGGGAGCACTGTCGGCCTCACCTTTGTCGAGCGTGAATCTGATCTGCCGGCTGCCCTTGAGCGGGCGTTCAACTATTGCGATGAAGCTCTGGTCGAAGAATGGGTCGAAGGTATGGAAATTAGCGTACCGGTGCTGGTTGATCGAGTATTGCCAGCCGTCGAGATTGTTCCGGCAAGCGGACGTTACGACTTCGCGATGAAGTACCTCCCCGGCGCTACCGAGGAGATTTGCCCGGCGAGGATTTCGAGCGAACTGACGGCGAGAGTACAAGAATATGCCCTCAAGGCTCATCGGATTTTGGGTTGTCAAGGCGCTACCCGAACCGACATGATCATCAAGTCCGACGGAACCCCGGTGATTCTGGAAGTCAACACCTTGCCCGGAATGACCCCGACCAGCCTCTTGCCAAAGAGCGCGGCGACCGCAGGAATCGCCTTCGACGATCTTTGCGTCACGATACTTGAAGATGCCCTCAAAAAAGCGCCGCGTTAAGAAGCGATCGAACCTCGATTGGGCGCCCATTTTGTGGTGTGCTTTCGGGCTCAGCGTCGGTCTTGGTGTCATGTTCAGTCCCATCTCAAAAGCGCGAGTTGTCTGGGTAGAAGGAGCAACTAAAGACCAAGTGCCCGCGCTCATCAAGATCGTGCAAACCGTGCGAGGGCAGCCTGCCCTCCGCATCAACCGGGCACGAGTCGAGAGCGACGCCTTAGACATATCGCCGATCAAATCCGCCAACTACACGCAAAACCTGTTTGGCCGAGCAGTACTCAAGTTGACCCAGAGGGTGCCCGTGGCTCGCGTAGGCAATACTCAAGCCTACATGGAAGAAGATGGCAGTATCTTTAACTTAGCAACGCATCCGAAAGGGAATGTTCCAGTTCTCATTCTCAATCCTGTATTTCTTGAACCGACCCTCAGCCCCATGGCGCGATGGGAGAGTGGTCGGATTGCAAAGATTTGCCAAGAAAGTTCGAAAAACTGGCCCGAAATTCCTGTTAAGATTGAGGTGACGGAACGCGGCGTGATAAACTTGCAACCGTTGACGGGCGGGGCGATGGCAATCCTCGGTTCGTCGGATGATTGGGAAAAGAAGTTGGCCGCTCTCAAGCGTATGGTTCTGGCGCAGCCGGACCTGTGGCGCAGGTACCGAGAAGTCAACTTGATCGATCCCGAAACTCCGATGACGCGTCCGTGAACATCACCGGCGACGGACCCAGAATGAGCAGCCCATTTAGCACCAAAATTGAACCAAGTTCTCCAACATTTACGTTGAGCGTTACCGCTCTGGTATTGGGTCTGATGATTGGATTGGCATGGGTGACGAATCAAGAGCGGCAGCGAAATATTCCTGGGCTCCCTGATGCGGTTCGGTACGGTAGCCTGGATATCCAAAAAGCCAACTTGGAGATGCAAGCCGAGATAAAGGATTTAAGGGCTCAACTGGCACAATTCGAGAAGGCGGCCTCGACAAAATCAGCCGATACTCAGCTGGTGCAGAAAAGCTTGGTTAAGTACCAAGTGGCGGCTGGCCTTACGGAACTGACCGGTCCCGGACTCCTATTGACCTTGCGCGACAGTCATCGCGAAGGCATTTTCGAAAGTGAGGGGATCATTCACGACGTCGATATCCTTCGCGTTGTCAACGAGCTTTGGGCATCGGGCGCTGAGGCGATAGCGATCAATGGCCAGAGAGTTGTTGCTGGTACGGCGATTCGTTGCGTTGGCCCGACGGTACAGATTAACTATGTGCCGACCGCCGCCCCTGTTCGCATTCAGGCCCTCGGTGATCCGAACACGTTGTTCGACGGTATGAAGTTACCGGGCGGGCCGATCGAAGAACTCATGGGAGTGGACCCCAAAATGGTGTTGATGGAGAAGCTCGACAAATTATCTGTTCCTGCATTCAGCGGCGCATCGAGCCCGAAGCTTTCGACCGCACCTGACCAATCGAATGAGGACAAGGAAAATTGATGCTGATTCCTATTTTCTGCCTGATCGTCGGCATTCTTGTTGGGGTTCTCATCGGGAAACCACTGACTGGCGAAATTGGTGTCTATGTCGCGGTGGCCTGCCTTGCCGGGCTCGACACAATCTGCGGAGGCGTGCGCGCCAACCTTGAGGGCAAGTTCGATGGACCAATCATGGTCACAGGCTTTCTCTCCAATATTCTCATTGCCGCGGGCCTCAGTTGGCTCGGTACCAAGATTGGGGTTGAGATCTTCTTGGTGTGTGCATTTATCTTTGGGATGCGAATTTTCACAAATCTCAGTGTTATTCGCCGAATACTTCTGACAAAATGGACGGACAGGAAAGCGCGCGAAGAGAAGGATCGAATGGATCTGGAGCGTGCGCAGGAAACTCCTGGTGCTACTTCTGAAACGGTTTTCTCGAAATGAACACTCAGCCCATCTTCACCCTCGACTTGGGATCATCCAAGGTTGCCCTGTTGGCGGCGACCCTCGATGATGCAGGGCGGCTTAATGTTCAAGAAGTGGCTGTGGTACCCAACCGTGGGGTGACAGCCGGAGTGATTACCGACCTCGATCTCACGCGATCGGCAATTACCGAGGCCCTGGGCCAATTCAGAAACTATGGTGTTCCCGATGAAGTCATCGTGAACTTGGGAGGAACTCAGCTTGAGGGGATGAATTCTCAGGGTTTTCATCCCATCGTTCCGGCAGGTCGGTCCATCACCAGCGCCGATGCATTGGCAGTGGTGAACCACAGCCGCCAAGTCCGGCCTGAGCCCGATCGAGAGCAGATTCTTGCGATTCCGCGTGAGTTCAGAGTTGACGGTCAAAATGGCGTCGCGCGACCCATTGGGTTGTCGGGATCGCGGCTAGAGGTGACCACCCACATTATCACGGCGCCGATTGCCAACATGCGCAATCTGCAAAACGTCATCGAAGGCGCGGGGCTTCGAATTGCCGACATCGTTCCGAATCCGGTTGCCGCTGGGCTCAGTTTCCTAACGCCCGAGGATCGCCAAAATGGTACGGCCGTGGTCGATCTAGGCGCTTGCACGACCACTCTATCGATTTATCTCGGCGGTGGCTTGGCGCATTGTGTCGTACTTGCCCTTGGAAGCGGGCATGTGACCGGTGACCTGACTAAGTTGCTAAAGATGACGCCCGAAGAAGCCGACCAACTGAAGCGAAAGCATGGTCGGGCCATTGCGATGAAGGCCGACGACGAGTCGACCGTCGAAGTGCGTCAAGTTGGGCAAAGCCAACCTCGCCACCTTCATCGCCGCGTTCTCTTCGAAATCATCGAAAGCCGCATGAGCGAGATCGCAAGAATGGTTGGTCAGCAGCTCGACCGTAGCGGATTTAAGGGCATGTTGCCCGGCGGCGTGGTCGTGACGGGCGGTGGTAGCTTGCTACCGGGTACACATCAACTGTTCGGAGCCGCTCTGCGAGAACCCAACACGCGATTGGGTACGCCGAGGGTTGAGGGACCAGCGGCCCTTAGAGCAAGTGGACCCGAACTCAGTGTTGCCGCCGGTATGGCGGCCTATGTGTTGCAAGGTCAGGATTCGGACTTCGAACCTGCCAATGGATTAGATCACTGGAAGGAGCGCATTCGCACCTTCTTTATGAAAGTATAAGGACAGTAATGGGGATCAGTACGAACGTGGAGAAGACACCAGGAAACGCAGTCATTAAGGTTATCGGCGTCGGCGGCGGCGGTAGCAATGCCGTCAATCGCATGCTCGAAGCAGGAATTCAGGGCGTGGAGTTTGTCGCAATGAACACCGACAAGCAAGTGCTCGAAAAGAGTAGCGCGACGAACAAAGTGCAGCTTGGCGTAAACCTGACTCGAGGTCTGGGCGCTGGCGGCAATCCTGAAATCGGAAAGTCAGCGGCCGAAGAAAGCAAGAACGAAATCCGCAAGTGCCTCGAAGGCGCCGACATGGTCTTCATCACCGGCGGTATGGGCGGCG
This sequence comes from Chthonomonas sp., assembly GCA_016788585.1. Classification (GTDB taxonomy): domain Bacteria; phylum Armatimonadota; class Fimbriimonadia; order Fimbriimonadales; family Fimbriimonadaceae; genus JAFLBD01. The sequence continues at coordinate 152,560 of JAEURP010000002.1, forward strand.
GAACTGGAACCGGTGCCGCCCCCGTCATCGCTGACCTCGCTCGAGAAATCGGTGCCCTCACAGTCGCTGTCGTCACTCGCCCATTCGCTTTTGAAGGCCCCCGCCGTGCCCGACTGGCCGAGCAGGGCATCACTAGTTTGATTGGCCGCGTAGACACAATGATCACCATCCCCAACGATCGCTTGATGAGCGTCGTGGAGAAGAAAACCACGCTCACCGACGCCTTCCGCGTCGCCGACGATGTCCTTCGCCAAGGCGTCCAGGGCATTAGCGACATCATCACGATTCCTGGCGTGGTCAATGTGGACTTCGCCGACGTTCGCGCCGTCATGAGCAATGCCGGCCCTGCTCTCATGGGCATCGGTTATGGCCTCGGCGAACAGCGATCCATGCAAGCTGCGCGCAGTGCCACCAGCAGCCCCCTCCTCGAACAAACCATTCATGGCGCGAAGGGCCTCTTGGTCAACATCACGGCCAGCGAAGACTTCACCCTTACCGAAGCCAACGAGGCGATGAACTTCATCCACTCGCTCTGCGACGATGAAGAAGCCAACATCTTCTTCGGATTGGTGAATGATTCTGCGATGGATTCTCAGGTCCGAATCACTGTCCTTGCTACAGGCTTTAATCCATACACGACCGAGGGTCGAAAGGTCGGCGAAGCCAATCTCACGAAGACCACAGAAGCCACCGCGGAGCCCGCCAGCCCGGTCGCTGTCGTAGAGCAGCCAAACACTGAAGAGGGTGCAACGGAGGCAGCAGGTGGTGAGCAGATTCCAACGGCACGGCAGAACATTTGGGAGCGATTCAATGCCGCTACGGCAACCACGCGCGACACCAAGCCCGAACCTGAGCTCTTTACTGAAGAAGAAGATTTGGACATCCCAGCGTTCCTTCGCCAACATAAGAAGTCGGGCGACTAGCGTTTGAACCGACAAGAGTTTGAGAGCCTCGCTCTCAAGATGGATGCGCTCTATGCTCGCAGCCCGCGTGCTTATCGGGCCAGCGTTCGTCGTTGGGTTTTGATCGGCAGTGCAGCGTATGCTGGACTGTTTGTCCTCGCAATTCTTGTCGCTGTCGCCATCTACTTTATGCGCGGCGGTCGCGTGATACTCGCGATTTTCGAAATTTTCTTGGTCGCGGCAATTGTCTCTTCGTTTCGCCTCAGAGTTCCAAAATCACGAGGCCTGCGGCTAAGTAGGGAATCGGCACCAATGCTATTTGGAGCCGTAGATGATCTGGCCGACGAACTGGGTACAGCCAAGATAGATACCCTTCTGTTGCGCCCAGACCCGGGTGCCTTTGCGTCGCAGGTTGGCGGTTCTATGCTCGGAAAGCCAAGGCTGGTAGTCGCACTTGGCATCGGCCTCTTGGTGTCGTTGAGCGAGGAAGAACTCAAGTCGGTGATCGCCCATGAGTTAGCCCACCACGCCGCCGGTGACGTTGGACACTCCTTTGCGGTTGGAAAGGTTATGGAGCGGTGGAACAGGTTTGCCCAGAAAGCAGATGTTGGATGGATGATGGCCCCATTTCGGTCATTTATTGACTGGTATGTCCCTCGTCTTCGCGCCGTTACTTTGGCGAATAGCCGCCAAAAGGAGTTGGCAGCAGACGCGGTTGCAGCTCGAGTCGTTGGGGTTGAAGCCACGGCGGTAGGGCTCGCCCGCCTAGGTTCCCTCGATGTATGGGGCAAGGCACTGAACGAGAAACAGGGATCATTCGAAACCCGATTTGACCAGTTTATTGCGCGAGCGAAGGAGTTCGAGTCCCTTGAATTAGACCATGACGAAGTCCTGCGGTCGATTGACGAAAGGTACCAACATCAATCGAGTTACCTCATGACACATCCATCCTTGTCGCAGCGGTTGGACAAGCTTGGGTACGGCGCAGATCAATGGCCAATACTAAGAGACTATGCCGCGGCCAGACCAGCAATACCTGCGGCGCGGGCCTTCTTTGGGGATCAGTGGAATACGATTCTCGATACCCTTGCTGCTGAATATCGCGGCGAGTTTGCGACTTGGGATTCCGAGGAGCATGAAGCTGAATCGACGTTAGTCGAGTACGACAAGAGCCTTTTGCCCAAGATCGACCGAGATTTCGTGCTCGCCAAGGAGCTCTTCTTTGAAGGTAAGTACGACGATGCAGCGCCCATCCTTGAGGAGATTTGTCGGGAGCTTCCGGCATCAAACGACGCGAAGCTATGGTATGCCACGGCGCTGGCTCGCGGTTCCGGAACTTGGGAAAAGGGACTTGAGTTGTTGAAGGAACTGGTGGCCGACCCTTGGTGGGCCCTGGACGCGTTAAACGAGTCTCGAAATGTCTTGGAGGAGAGAGGAAGGCACCAAGATGCTTACGAGCTCAGTTGGGAGATTGAAGAGGCAAGCAGGAAAAGGGAAGAGGCTTATCAATATGTTGTCGAGTTGAAGCGGTCGCTATCTGCTCCTCGTCTGCAACCGCAAGTAATCGCCGACACGATTGCCTCGATTGCAGAGAATAGGCCCGAAGTGAAGATGGTGATAAGCACTTGGCAGAGTAACCAACGCGTCCCGGGAACGGTGATCCCGGCTATTCTGGTTGTCGTTAAGGTACGCCAGTTCGGTAGGAGCTACGAGGCGCGACGGGAGCACGAGTACCGCGTTGCCCAAGAACTCATCGATCAAGTCGACATTCCGTTTAACGGCGTCGTCAACCCAAGAGACGAGCCGCCGCCCAATGTCGCCGAGTTGCGATCCGCGGGTTCAGTCCTGTATGAGCGGTTATCTCAGTAGCGCAATTGCACAAGCCGCGGCAGCAGCCGTATCCACGCGCAAAACCCGAGGCCCCAGGGTTACGGCCCGATTTCCAATCACATCGACCTCGCGAGGCGACCAGCCCCCTTCCGGTCCAATCACCAACGTAACATCGCCTTCTAGGCGATGAGCTAGCGTCTTGGGCACACCCTCAGTCTCGCTAAGCACAAAAACCGCATCACCTTCTAGCACCGACTTCAACCCGTCTGCAAACGCAATGGTTGGCAACACTGCGCGGAAACTCTGCTCAGCCGATTCGCGAACGATGCTTTGTAGCCGAATCAGGCGATCGGCCTTCTTTTTCTCGTCCCACTTCACTACGGTTCGGTCCGAATCGAAGATAAGGAAGTGAGCAACGCCGATTTCGGTCCCCATCCGGATGACTTCTTCCAATTTCTCTGCCTTTGGCATCGCTTGAGCCAGCGTGACCTTCAACGTAGGTTCCGTTGGAAGGGGCTCGATAGCTTGTCGAATCGCAGACTTGCCCCGAAACTCACATCGCCAGAGCGTGCCGTCGCCCGGCACGATGCCAATCGGGGCTCCGGCTCGAAGTCGTAGGACATCATGGAGCTTCCTAATCTCCTCCTTTGGGAGTTCGATTTCGACCACTTCAGGGTCGACGGAAAGGAACACTCGGGGGAGTGATCTCAGCGGCGGAAGGTCGCGGCTATCCAATCCCCTTCCTCCTGTTTGCGAACGAGCTCAAATCCGCACTTTTGGGCCGCTTCTAACACGTCGGGCCAATTGGAATGGATGACTCCGCTGACGATCCAAACTCCTCCGGGCTTTATCCGCGAAAAGGCTTCGGGGGCCAACCGAATCAGCGCCGCAGAAATGATGTTGCTTAGCACTAGATCGAAGTCGCCGTGAGGCAAAGGATCGAACCCCGCACCTAGATAGACCTCGAATTCGACTCCGTTTCGCTCGGCATTCTCGCGGCTTGAGTCAACACTCGCAGCATCACAATCGACCCCAACAACTCCACTTGCGCCAAGCTTGCAGGCGCCCACCGACAGAATGCCGCTCCCGCACCCAATATCTGCAACGGATTTGCCTTGCAGGGCCTCGAACTCAAGCAGTTCTAGGCACATTCGGGTCGTAGGGTGATCGCCAGTGCCGAACGCCTGGCCCGGGTCCAAGACGATTTCAATGTCGGTTGGACCTAGTTCGTACGGCTCCCATACTGGTCGCACCACGAAGTGGTTGCCTACTCGCCTTGGGACGAAGAACTTGCGCCAGGCGACCGACCAATCCTCTTCCTCGATGACTTCCGTATCCACGCGCAGGGCTCCGGCGGCTCGCAGGTCAGCGACCAGCGCGTCCACTCCGTCGCCTTCATACAAGTAACCCCCGAGCGACGGCGGATTGTCTTCTTGCACAGTGCCTTCGATCCCGTGCTCGGCGAACAATTCGGTCCACGGGGACCAGTCTCTCGGCGCCTCATCGAGGACGGCGCGAACAAGTGTCCAAGTCTTCACTTCTTCTTGAAGAACCCTCCGAAGATGCCGCCGTCATCGCCCTTCGGAACATCCTCACCCGAAAGCTCGGCAAATTCGCGGAGTAGCTTCTCTTGGCCGGCCGAGATCTTTTTGGGCACGCGAACATTAACCTCGACATGGAGATCGCCTCTTGCGCCACCATGCAGGCGCGGAACGCCCATGCCTCGTTGGCGGAAGATTGTTCCCGGCTGGGTTCCGGGGGGAATCTTGATCTTGACAGATTCGGCGAGGCCGGGGAGTTCTAACTCGTCCCCCAAAGTGGCCTGTACAAAGGAGATGTCCGTCGCTGTAAAGAGATCGGCTCCCTCCCGTTCGAACCGGGGATCATCGAGCACTTGCACGATCACGTAAAGGCTTCCGGGACGACCCTGCCCCACGGCGTCGCCACCATATCCGGTGAAGCGAATCGTGGCACCGGTGTCGACGCCGGGAGGAATCTTGACCTGTGTTTCGTGTTCTTCGATTCGCGTACCCTTCCCACGGCACTCCTTGCAGGGATTCTTGATCACGACGCCCTGACCGCCACAGGTTGGGCAAGTCGACATCGTGCGAACTTGGCCAAAGAACGTTTGCTGAGTTCTAGCAACCTGCCCTTGACCTCCGCATGTGGCGCAGGTTTCCGGCTTGGCTCCTCCTTCGGCTCCGGTGCCTTTACAGGTGTCGCAAAGGGTGGACTTTCGATACCGAACCGTCTTCTCGATTCCGGTTAAAACTTCATCGAGCGTGACCTCGACGGCAATCTGGATGTCTTCGCCATCGCGGCCGGATTGGCGTGGACGGCTTTGCGGTTGCCCTTGCCCGAAGAACATATCGAACAAGTCTCCGAAGCCACCACCGCCAAAGAAGTCGCCGGGCATGCCGGCTTGTTCATCGGCAGTCCCGAACTGATCAAAACGCTGGCGCTTCTCGTCATCCGAGAGGATCTCATAGGCATGCTGGACCTCTTTGAACTTCTCTTCTGCCTCTTTGTTGTTCGGGTTGACGTCCGGGTGGTACTTCCGCGCGAGCTTACGGAATGCTGACTTGATCTCGTCGGCCGAGGCATTTCGACCGACCCCAAGGACCTCGTATGGATCCTTTACCGCCATTGTGGATTAGGCTTCCGGCTCAGCTTCTTCGGCTTCGCCTTCCTCTTGTTCGGCGAGTTCATTGAGGCTCAGGGTGTCCTCTTCGGGTTCCACAACTTCGGTCTCAGCATCGTCGGCCAGTAAGTCGGTAATCGAAGCGCCAGTTTCTGCTTCGATGACCTCCTCATGATCATCCAAAACGATGTCAGTACCCAGGAGTTCGACTTCCGACTCATCCAGTGCGGGAAGCAAGATGCCCAACTCAGCACCGATGTCCTCGGTAGTGTCGATGATGACCTCTGCGCCTTCCTCGGGAACGATGGGTCGAATCTTGCCCGCGGCGATCTCGGCGAGCGCGATGCTCAGGGGATGGCGACTGTCGATGTGCACGAGCGGCGTGCCTTGCACCAACTGCTTTGCACGCTTTGCCGCCAGGTTAGCAAGCACGTACTTGCCACACTCCATTTCGTTGAGTGTATCTGGGGCAGGGAAGATCGAGTTGTTGTTCGAGGACATTGGGGCGAACGGGAGTATACCTGATCGGGCCCAGGAAACCACAATCCGATAGATCGAGCGGAAGACACCAGTATTTCTGCCGTGTATTGCCCTCTTCCGCAAGAATTTGGCTTGTTGAACTCAACTGACTGTGTTACAATGTGCCCGGCTTGATCGCAGCGTTGGGCCAGTTGAGTGCTTTTCATGAAAAATCGAACATTAACTTTAGCGATGACGGTCGCGACAGCGGCCGGTCTTCAGTCGCTATCATTCGCGCAGACGATAACGATCGCCGGCCCCGTGAACTTTGGCGGACCAATTGGAGACGTAAATAACACTGTGCTCACCGGTCAAAGCCCAGTTACCACCGCGTTCCTGATGAAGGATGCAGCCACAGTTAACTCGGGTGACATCACCGAAGTTCTTACGGCTACCTATGCCACCGAGGCAACCCTTCGGCTTGAGAACGATGCCTTCCCCGGCATCTACTATGCGACAGACTTCACTGATGTTGGTGCCATGACCGGGACCTTTAGTGCCGTTCCTGGAACCGTTCGCCCATACACGCTCGATGGCGGAAACGCCGCGCTCATTCCGGTTGCCTCATCATGGAACGTCGAGTGCTATGAGACGTTTGACGACGGCGCTGGAGTTGACTCCACAGGTTCCAATCTTTCGGTAACCGTGGGTACGAATCTCTATGCCATTAATTCGGGCGTTTTGCCTGGCCCATTTGACTCGGCTGGTCCTGTCAACAGCCCTGAGAACTCGATTCTTAACGTTGCCACGATTTCCGCTCCGACGATCTTCCCCGCGTCGATCACCTTTAGTGGCGTGGGTACCGAGGTCATTCCCGCGACGTCGATCTCTCAGGTTCGATTCCGAATCCGTTCGTCGGCCTTCCCAGGAATCTCAGCAGACTTCCAGCCTTCAACGTCGACGTCAACCCTAGTCACAGTTAGCAACGCCGTCCTCGCGGCTCCCAATGCAACGCTTACAGATTCGGGTGGAAATGCCCTCAAGGGAATGCTATTGCCTATAGCATCAGTTTTGAGTGGACAATTCTTCGAACTCTTCGACGATGGTGCAGGAGCTGACACGCAGTGGACCAATGTCCATGTTCGGGCATCCAATGGCTCAGCAATCGCACCAGCAACACCTCCGACAGCTACCGATTTGGGCGTAGTTACCGATGCGACATTGACAACCACGTTGACTGCACTGACTGGGCCTTGGGCCAATACGGTCAGCTGGTTCAAGTTCAACTTGCCAGCAGACGTAAACGCAGGCAATGGACGATTCCTTGACATTTGGACAACACGCCCAAGTACCACGCACTCTGGCGACACCGTACTATGCTTGTACGATAGCACTGGTCGCTTCATCGCCTGGAACGACGATGGTGCTGGAGCAGGGCCAACCACTGGTACGACCAGCTTCATGAGCGCAATTGCCTATGGGTCGAACTCGGATACGGTTGAAGATTGGACTCTTAATGCTGCTGACTTGGCATTTGATGGCAGAACCGGTGAAGGCCTGCCGGCAGGGGATTACTATGTTGCCCTTTGCCCATATGCATCCGTGACTCGTGCGGATGGCTTCGTGCTAACGGGTCCGACGACTGCGAGCGATGGAACTCAGATCAACATTCGATCCAATGTTCCAGGCGGGTCCAACCAGACGCTTTCCGGCACACTTGCCTTGGGCGATACGGTTGGAGCGTTTTCTTACAATCGCAACATTGCTTACGAAGTGAAGCAGGGTGTGACGACGATCGCGAGCGGCACGCTGACGGTATCAGCGAACAGCAGTGCTTTGAGCATTAGCGTTCC
>JAEURP010000012.1 GCA_016788585.1 Chthonomonas sp.
AACCAACCCGAACAAGCCGAACAGGCAGCGGAAGGTGAACAACCTGGAGAAGACCTAGGCTTTTGAACTTCACTCCGATCGCCAGCTCGTCGGCCGGTAATGCGTACCTGCTCGATTCAGAAGGACTCCCAAGCCTTCTGATCGATGCCGGCGTATCCATGGCAGAGATCCAAAAGGCGTCCGGGTTCCAGGTCTCAAGCCTGGCCGGCGCCCTAATCAGCCACGGGCATGGCGATCACTTCAAGGCGGCCCACGCCCTCATGAAGTACGGAGTAAACGTCTACGCGGCGCGGGAAACCTGGGGCACCACTCGGCACCACCGCGCCAAAACCCTAGAGCCAGCCCTCGAACACCAAATCAAGGGCTGGACCGTCAAGCCATTCTTGGTGCCCCACGATTGCCCCGGGACCATGGCCTTTATCGTTGCGGACAACCTCGGCGGAAAGCTGCTCTACATGACAGATTCCGCCTACTCGCCCAACACGTTCAAGGGCCTAACGCACCTTGCGATCGAATGCAACTGGAGCGAAGCCATCATGCGCGCCAACGCCGAGAGCGGCGCGATAAGCGCAGAGCGCTACAAGCGCACCACGCGCACCCACATGAGCCTAGAGCGCCTCATTGTGATGCTCAAAGCCAACGACCTCACCAGCGTAAAGGAAATCCACCTGATCCACCTATCAGACCAAAACAGCGACGAAGCCATGTTCAAGAAAACAGTCCAAGAAGCCACCGGCAAACCCGTCTACATCGCCGCAAAGCGAAGCGAGGTTTTGAAGTAATGCAAAAGCTACGCGATCATGCCATCGACACGATCCTCGTCCTAGCCTGGGTCGCCATGGGCCTCGTCGTCTTCTGCACCGGAGGGATACTCGGTTGAATTTCTATTGCGAAAACCAAGTTCCGTGGCCGAAGGGCAAGCCATTTACGCAAGACCGTAAATCGGGGCAGTTTCGGGCCAACGGTCGATCCATTTCAGTTGGCGCTGCGGCTGATCGCGTGAGAGCGGCAGTATCCGCATTTACAAAGCCCGGAAAAAATTGGCGCACCACTGAGCTTTGGATTTATGTCGATGGGGCAAAAGTCGGCGCGCGCGGCGAGTTCTTGTACAATCAGCCAGCGAGTGTCCCGCCGCAAGTTGTGGTTAGCTTCGATCTTGACGGTGAAGGCTACACGATCGCAGTCGATAAACTCGATGATGCGGGCCAGAACCTGGCCGCGATCGCGCAGTACATCGAATCGTTGCGAGCAACCGAACGGTACGGCGTGTTCACGGTGCGCGAACTTCTACAGACGTTTGCCGCCCTGCCCGCCTCTGGTGGCTTTCCCCGCCCAGTTTCGCCCTTCGATGGCTTAAGAACAAGGAAAGAAGTGAATGACCTTTGGCGCGACCTCTCAAGGTCGGCGCACCCAGACACCGGTGGCTCAAATGAAGCAATGGCCCTCCTGAATCTGCAAAGGGATGAAGCCCTTGAGAGGGTGAAATGACGAAGGCCGCAGCATCCGACGACCGCTTCCCCGGCTTCCACGAGAGTCTTATCGGTACGGACTTCAAGGAGACTTATGGTTGCAAGTGCTCAGAGTGCGGATACGAGTTTGCAGCTAAGCCCTCACTGCTTATGCTATCAGGGGTGAATAAGGGCTCTGGCTCTTGCATAGAGTGCAAGACACTTCTTCGGCTCTCGATAGATGATTCGGGCGAGTATATGAACTCTGCTCGCTGGGAGGCCCCCAATGACCGCCCGTAACCTGCCGACCGGATTCACGGAGGGGAGGTGGGAGGGGTGGGAGATGGGCGGAATCCATATCTATCGCATGTGCAAGAACGGCGACGAGCTATGCGTTCATAAGCACGCCGACAAGCCCGGATACTGGAGGACGACGACTTGGTTCAAGCAAGGCGGTGTTGCCGCTGGCGCGGTCTATGGCGAACAAGCCGCCCTGGACTGGGCCGAAAAGTACGCGGTTGAAAATGGAGGTTGGGCGTGAAGTGGCGACCGAAGAAAAGCGCATGGCACTGGGCTGGGTTGTATTTCAGCCTAGTCGGGGTTGGAGTTATGGTCGGAAGCCCTGCCAACTTTTGGGGCCGTGGGGCGTTGTTCGCGTTGCTCCTCGTGATTGCTGCCCCAAGTTTCCGCGACCTGTACTACGAGGCACGGCTAGCCGAAGAAAAGGAGGCCAACCATGACTAACTGGCCCCAACCCTTCCTCGACGCCGGGTTTACGGACGGGGATGGCTGGAAGTTTCCTAAGTATGGAGGCTACCTCTACATTGACTCGGGGGAATATAGAGTCACCGTAGAGGAAGATGGATGCCTTCATATCTACCTGGGCGATTGCTTTGAAGAGATTTGCCTTCTACGCTTCCCATCCCTCTCCCTCGCCCGCCAAGCGGCGGAGGACTTGCTTTGCCGCCTGCACGGGGTGCCGACGAAGGCGGAGCGGGAAGTTGAAAGGCTGCGATCTGAGTATGAGCCTGTTTTCAAGCCTGCTCCGCTCGACATTGTGAGCTTCTCGGATGTTATGGGCGGTACGCCCTGCATCGCTGGGACGCGGATACCTGCCGAGTTTCTTGCCGCTTTCTACGAATCCAACGGGCAAGACGCTGAACTGGTCGCGGGCTTTTACCGGGACTCAGGCATTACGGCTAATCACGTGTTGCTGGCGGTGAAGTTCCGACAAGAGAACGGTGACGGTTGGCCTAAAGGGGAGAGTCCCAAGTGAGCGGCAAACCCGACACCGACGCCCTGTGCATCGTCTCGATCGGCCCGCCCATGCGACGCGGCACCCAGTGGCAGATTCGCGTCGAGAACGGTCTCCTGCGCGCGGAGCAGCTCTATGTCACGGGCGACCGCAAGATCGCGTGGAAACTCGACGAACTCCACGAGGCACTCATTGTCGAGTCCCTCAAAGCCCGCCGCCGCGCGGTCCTTAAGAGCGTCGATTACGCCGAAAAGGCCGGCAAGTCCCAAGTCGTCGCAGAACAACAATTCAGCGCCGACCAGCTAACCAAGGCGCTCGAAGCAATCGGGGCTTGGGTAGAGGAAAAGGTGAGCGCATAAGATGCAACCCAGGCTCATCCAAACCGAATGGACAAAAGCAAGCCTCCTAGTGAGCCAAGAGGAAGCCATTGCCCGCCTCGGAGTGCCCCCCAAAGAGTTCACTCGACTATTAAACCAACGGCGTATCAAGCGCCACGCATCGGGAGTGTTTCTAAAGGCAGACGTCGAGCAACTCGAAAAGGAATTAGCCGAGGAAATCTCAGGCATCACACCCGCGCTTTACGTAGCCGACCAAGCAACTTTGCCAGCCACCAGGGAGAAGAACCTCCCCCTATAATATGAAACTCGTGGAGGCCAAATGGAGCCCAACAAACCAGCGGTGGCACTGCTCGACCGGCTCAGGAAAGAATCGAAAATGGTTCTACTGCAAGATTGTTGGCGATCAAGGCAAGCTGCGGGCCGAGAAGAAAAAGGCGGTCTATTTAAGCGGCCCAAAGCCATTCCCGCCCGGCTCATTTGGTGAATTTGTCGAGAAAGTGTATTGGCCAACGGCAATGGTCAATAACAAAAAGTCCACCCGCCAGGGCTACCGCCAAATCTTAAACAAAGAGCTCGCGCAATTCGACTACACGCAGCTTGATGATTTGAAATACGAATTACTCTTTGAGTTTGTCGAAGCCTTAAAGGCGCGAGAGTTATCCAAAAAAAGGATCCGCAACATTTGGTCCGTAATGAGTGAAGTGCTCGGCATGGCCGCAGACCTGAAACGCACTAAAACCACCGATTTCAAGACCATAAAGACGCCCTCCGTACCCCGCAAGACCGTGCGCCGGAACCTCGATTTCACACTGGTCAACAAGCTCCTCAAGGCAGCTGAAGGCCGCTCCGTCGAGGGGCCTATTTGGGCAGCCGGATTTTTAGGACTCCGAAGGAATGAGGTTTGCGGCCTAAAAAAGACGCACGTCGAAATCCTTGCTGACCGAGCAATCATTACCATAAGCGACAACCGTCAGAATCACGGCGAAGAAGGCTCTCTCAAGAACTGGGAAGAGGGGGAAGCTCGAATCTTGCACGTCCCGCTAGAGTTTGGCCTCAAACTCCTCTCCTACGGCGATCACGACGGCATCTACATTTTCCACGACCATCACGGCAAGCCCATCCACCCCGACCGCATCACCAAATCAATGCCCGAAGTTTGCGAAAAAGCAGGTCTCAAGAAGGTCAAGTACAAAAAGGCAGGCGTTGAATATGAGAAGTACCCGGTCGATTTCAAGACACTCCGGGCCGCGTTTAGGTCCAATATGAGCTCAATTCCCAACGTTGACGTAACCCGAATCATGGAAATGATGGGGCACGGCGACCAAGTGACGTCCCAGCGATACCAAGACGTCCGCGATAATGAAATGCTGGAGGGATTCAGAGCACTGCAGTCTGCTAGTGTTGCCCCTAGGGGCTAGTCAGTGTTGCCCCTATGATGGTTTTAGGTTCAAATCCTGGTGGAGGCAAGGGGACTCGAACCCCTAGTCACAAGCTCCTAGGGGCAACACTTTTGAGAATTTCTCACGACCGCAGGTTCAGTGGAATGCCGTGCGGGGCAACACTCTGCAAAATTGGGGGGGAAGGGCTGAATACATTTTTGTACAAAATAGAGAGTAAGATCAATCGAGTTGGTGGAATAGGAATGAAGCACGACAACATTGCAGAGGGCAACTTCCCGATGGAGAGCAAACTCCTTGAGGGCAGACTGGCTTACCTGGGTAACACTGGCACTGTTCGGATCGATCGTCAGGCGCGAACTGTCACATCCTTCTACAAGTGCTTTGACCGAGGGAAGGAGATCGGGGCATACGATCACGTCACGTCATTCAATGAATTAGAACTCTTCACGGACAGTAATTGGCTTGAGTGCTTTCTTGAATTCGCAGGGCGTTCGGCATGGGACAATACCGATATTGGTCCTTGGTCGCGAGTCGGAGCTCCATGAACAATCAACCCGTTTTTCAAGAAGTCAGATTTAAGAGGGAGAAATGATCCCCCCGCCAGACCGCCCAAACCTCGAACTGCACGTCAACGAAGAGGCGGAAGAATCCCCCGAGTTCGAAATGCCGTCATTCGATGAAGTGCTCGAAGAGCTAACCGAGTCCGGCGACTAGCCGCCCGTCGGCATTCCGTGAATCATCAGGGTCCAGCCCAACGCCAAGGTGGAAGTATTTGCCGCTGCCGCC
>JAEURP010000024.1 GCA_016788585.1 Chthonomonas sp.
ACTTCGAGAACAGCCGATGGGATGATGGCAAGTACATCATGGACGGTTTCCAACTCGGTTGGGAATTTGGCGAGAACGCCAGCTTCACCGTCGCCGGTGGACGAAATGACGACCGATTGTCCGTCAATGGCATCGAACTCAACCCACTTGGTACCTTCATTGGAGCCTTCTACGATTCCATCCCGCTTGTCCAAAGCTCGCTCCTTTCGGAACTGCGCCTCGGCATGGGAGATCGCGGTGGCGTCACGCTTACTTACAACTATCACGGCCTGAATTGGTTTGGTGAGAGCCTTACAAGCGGCGAAGATGCCTTGGTCGTTTACGGCATTGGCGCTGACTTCAAGCTCAACGACAACATCACCTTGATGGGTGGTTGGGGTGAAGCTGATCTTGCTGACGACGACAACAATGCATTCTGGGCAACCATGATGTACAACGGCGGCAACTTCGGTCTTGAGCTCGGCTACCGAAACATCGAGAGTGCTTACCTCGCCCCAGGCGAATGGGAGCGCATTGGCACGTTCTACAACCCACGAGGAATCGAGGACTTCAAGATTGGCTTCGACACCAATCTCTCTGGCGGCACCGGCTTAGCGGTTGATGCCTTCATTGGTTCGTTCCTCGATGGCGGTCCAGACTACTGGAGCGCAAAGGCGGAAGCTACGATGGGCTTCGGCGGCGGTTGGAACGGTATCCTCGGTGCCGAGTGGGTCAATATTGAGTCATCCGGAACCGACGCACGGCAACGATGGTACTCCCTCGGCGCCAGCAAGACCGTTGGAAAGGATGGGTTGTTCAAGTTGCTGTACCAATACGGCGACCACAACTTCAGCCCGTTCTACGGCATGGGCCTCCGCGGTTTCAGCGGTAGCGATATTCGCGGTCACATGCTCTTCAGCCAAGTCACCGTTAAGTTCTAACGGCCTTAGTTGAACACGAAGTGGTCACCCCCAATCGGGGGTGACCACTTACTTTCTTGACCACTTTCTTGTTTAGGATTTTGGCTTTGCTTGTTCCGGCGACAAGAAATTAACCGTGACCATGTTGGACTTCTGGGCTCCTCGCCAGAGACGAATAAAACCGTTGCCTGCGCCGGTCGGAACCTTGATTCGACCTCTGTTCTCATCCATCCCATCGAATGAGACAAAGACTGAAACCTGCTTGATCGTCGCATTTTCGTTGCTGGTGGGCTTGCCCATCCAACTCACTTCGACCATGTCGTTGTTACTCAGTCCACTTGCCAAAACATAGTAGGTATCTCCCCAGACCCCTCGATCGGCAGAGTCCCAGCTGATCCTTGGCACTCCAGGATCTCCCCCTTCATAGCCAAAGAACGGCGAGTTGCGCAGGATGAGCGCCTCATGATGCATGAGCTTTGTGTTTGGATAAGCCTGAAATCCACCGACTAACGACATACCGCTGAGACCTTCGGGCTGAAGCAGTCCAAAAGCTTGCCCCATGCGGGAGGCAAGAACACCAGTTGGCAAGGTCCTTTTCTGGTTCGCCGGGGCTGCAATAGCCATCGGATCCTTGATTCCGCTCTCGGCCTCCAAGTACCAATCTCCAATAACGGCTACTCCGGAATCATCACCGGAGATCACGCCCGTTGAATACCCTCCACCGCCTGCGGCGAAAATCACGGAAACCTGCTTTGATCGAAATTGACCACCAAGCGCCTCTCGCAGGGACCCAAACCAATTGGGCATAAATGTCTTGTTTGCTGCGTCTTCAGGGCTCGCATTGTCACCCACGCGCATTGCAACATACGTCTTTGGAGACTTCACCTCTATAAGGGGGCGAACATTAAAGGAAGTGCCAACTCGACTGTGGAACCACCCCTGCAACTCGTCCATTGTCCTTGAGATAGCGGCCTTGTGCTGTGGGTGCGTCTTGAAGTCACTTGGCACCACGTAGTACGGCTGAACCACATACGCGCTTGATTGGGCGGTGAGAGCGACGAGGATCGAGTGAATCACGCTCTATATGACGCTCAAACCAGTGTCAAAGTTATCTTGCGGATCACTCGCCGCGTTCCAGAATGCCGTCCGCAACATAAATGGGCGCTTGCCAACGAAGCGCTAACGCAATGGCATCGCTTGGTCGGGAATCGATCTCGATTTCGCCCTTGTCGGTGTCCAAATGGAGCTTTGCATAGTAAGTGCCGTTCCAAATATCGTCAATGACTACGCGCACCAAGTTTGCTTCCAACCTCTCAAGAAAGGTCTTCATCAAGTCGTGGGTGTTGGGCCGATCCGGCTGGGCACCTTCAAGGGGCAAGGTTATGGAGCCGGCCTCAAAGGAGCCGATCGTGATGGACACCTTGCGCTCGCCATCCGACAGGAGAACGAATCTCTGAATCGAGCCATTTCGGTCGACTAAGAACACGCCCTCGACCTGAACTTCGATAGGATCTCCGAGATCCTCACTTTCTACGATTGGCTCTTCGCCAGGTTCGTACGGAAAGAACGAAGGAGGACTTTCGAAATCATCCGGCTCGCCTTCGCGCTCGTTGGTCATGGGCTTAAAGATACCGCGTCCGTAACGGTCCGATGCATCGTGGCGTAATATGGACGTAATCATGCGCTCCGTCTTTCTACTCTTGGTTGCTTTCTCGGCCATTTCTCGTGGCCAGGAACTTCCGAACATCAGCTACGAGACCCGCGCTGCTAATGCCCAAATCGTGGTCCGCGACTTGGCGAAGCAACTTGGCACATCGGTGACCATTTCATCAGACCTGATGCGCGAAATTCTCGTCGTTAGGGTTAAGAATGTAGCTGGAAAAGTGGTCCTCGAAAAGCTTACTGAAGCCCTTGACGCTGAACTTACCAAAACTGAGGCGGGATGGCGAATCGAGAGACCTTCGGAGTTGCGGAAGAAGCAATTGACTGAAGATCAGAGGAAACTGGTTGACCGGCTAAAGGAGTGGATCAAGAACAACGAAGAGGGGCAGAAAGAGCCGCAAACCTCGGCTGCTTCTGCCGGGAGCTCATTTGAAGAAGAGCAGCAAGAGCCAGGCGAACCAATGACGAAAGAGCAGACGGCCGCCCAAAAACGCTATGCAGAACTCTATACAAAACATCGAGAGGGGTCCGCAAAGCTATGGAAGGCAATCCGCTCGGGCATCTCTCCTGAAACCATTGCCAGCGTCGGACTAAATCAAAGACTTGTTTTTTCCAATACCCCGAACTCGCGACAGAGAGCCCTCAATTCGGCCTCTATCACGGCTATTCGAGATTACAACCAACTCGTTGAGGATCTTCGCAAGTCGCTGACCAAGGAGGAAGAGCCCGAATGGATGAATGGACTCGCCGCGCCGATCACGCGGTTGCTAGTCACGATCAAGCGTGCAGGGCCCTTCAGTTGGGAGGTCCGAGCTCGTGGATTCAGTGGTAACCACGAGGAGCGATTTACTCAAGGACTTTGGCCATCGATTGGGGATTCGCGTAACTCCATGTTCGACGAAAACTCGTCGGCAGCCGCTCCCGATACAAAGCTTAAACTCAATAAACCTACAACCGTGATTCCAAGTCCCGGTGCGTTCAAACTACTTTCCGTTTTTGTAAACGCAGTAAGCCAAGGTTCACCGCCACCCATGGTAGACCAAAAGGAGATGCTCGCTTTCTTTCGGGAGCCAGCAACCAATGAGCCCTTGGGGCAGTCAGCGACGAGTTCTCTCTTCGCACTTGCTGATGACCAACAGGCAAACCTAGTCGCGGCAGTGCCAGACGATGCCTTTACGCTCGAAGGCGCCTCCATCATGAATCGTACGCTTGATCTTCAAAGGGCAGTGTCCGCTCTTGAGGGCCTACCGCTCGTGAATCTTGTGTCTAAGGACAACTGGGTCGTAATGAATTCCGCTTTCCCGTCATTGGGTGCTCATTGCCGCTTAGATCGTGAATCGCTTCAGGCTTTGGGAAAGAAAGAAGAGTCTTCGGGCGGACTCTCTATGCTGGACAAAGGCCAGTTCCTGTTAACTTATCCTGAATACAGCACCAGCCTGTGGCAGGTCTACTCGATGTTTGTTGTGCCTGGACTGATGGGAGGCATGTTCGAAGGAGGGAGCGACTCGTCCGAGGTTTACCGGTTCTTCGCCAGCCTAAGCCCACCCGACCGAGACCAATTGACTAGCGGTCAGCCAGTGCCAATGTCGCGGCTGTCAATGGAGTCGCGGAATCTCTTTGAGCAATGCATCGGCGAGATCTCAACTATTAATGGCGAGAACCCAGAACTCCGAAGTTGGTTTATGCGATGGGACGGCGAAGAGAAGGCGGAGGAGGAGCCTTGTCCTTACAAAGACGTGACCGACTTCGCACAGCATGTGATCGCCCAGTCATTCGCGGTTGGAAATGTCGTTACCGACCACGTGGCGAAAGTCGTTGGAAACGACCTGAGTCTCTTTCTGGGAACGCTAGACGCTGAAAGCCTCGCCATGCTGAAGCAAATGAGAGAATCGCCGGAAATGGCCCAATGGTCGAGCATGATGCCAGAGTTCAATCGGTTCAGGCCCGGTACACGAACTCGTCTCGATCTCAAGTTTGTCTTGTCGCAGCCATATGGAGGGCGCGGGCTGATTAACGGAACTCAGATGTCGGCCGACACTCAGGGCGTACCGTTCAACCGTCTGCCGCGGCCATTTCAAGATGCCGTCAAGAAAGCAGAAGAAGCCTATAAGCAGCTGATGCAGGGCGCGGGCGGCGAAGCTCCGGTCGTGCCGACAGAGCAACCGGGAACCAAGCCTTAACTTACGCCGAGATACTCAGTGTAAGGAAGGCAGCTTGCCAGCTCGGGGTTTTGGAAGAGGTCCAGGGCTTCGCACAGGGCCAAGGCCGTGTCAATGCTCGTGATACAGGCCACGCCCGCCTCGATGCAACCGCGGCGGATGCGTTGCGCTTCAACTGTGTTCTCGAGACGTGAACCCGGAGTGTTGATCATCAGCCCGATCTCGCCGGCATGCAACATGTCCAAGAGGTTGGGAGAGCCTTCTTGCAGCTTCTTGGCCAGGATGCTTTGTATCCCGTGCTTCGAAAGCTCATCGTGGGTGCCCTGCGTGCAAACGATCTCATAGCCGGACTGGGCGAGCTTTGAGGCAATGGTCTTGGCATGCTCTTTGTCGCTGGCGCTGAGGGTCAAGGCGACGCGCTTCCCTTCCTTGAACTGGATGCCGCTGGCGATCATGGCTTTGTACAAGGCGCCTTCGTAGCGATGGTCTATGCCGAGAACCTCGCCGGTTGATTTCATCTCAGGGCCGAGGCTTGGTTCTACCTTCGAGAGCTTTTGGAAACTAAAGACTGGGGCCTTCACGGCGAAGATGTTGCTCTGTCGGAAGCCATCGCCGAGGTACTGAGCAGCGGTTGCCACAATGCCTTCGATGCGCGCATCTGCTGAGCCAAAGTCCTTAACTCGTCCTCCTGTGGCACACCAAAGGCCGGAACCATAGCCAAGCTCTTTCAGGGTCTGGCCCATCATGCAGCGCGTCGCCAGTTGCACCATCGGAATGCCGCTCACTTTGCTTAGGTACGGCACGGTGCGGCTTGCGCGAGGGTTGACTTCGATCACGAACACTTCCCCGCTGTCGTCCACCACAAACTGAATGTTCATCAGCCCCTTCACGCCAAGCGCCTTCGCGATCTTGCAGGCGATGTCCACCATGCGCCATTCAGTTTCGCGGCTCAGGCTCACCGGTGGGTACACGGCCATCGAGTCACCCGAGTGAACGCCCGCCCGCTCGATGTGCTGCATGATGCCGGGCACGAGCGTATCGGTGCCGTCACTGATCACATCCACCTCGGCCTCGGTGCCGAGCATGTACTTGTCCACTAGAACCGGCTGCCCAGGATTGGCTTCTTCGGCAAAGGCGTAGTAGCGAGCAAGATGGTCTTCGCTGGTCACGATCTCCATTGCGCGCCCGCCTAGGACAAAGCTGGGGCGAACAAGAACCGGATAGCCAACTTCCCTCGCGACCTCGATTGCCGCACCAAGGCTCCTCACGGCTCTGCCTTGGGGCTTGTTAATGCCCAGATCGATCAGGAGCTTATCAAACTCGTCGCGGTCTTCGGCTTTGCGAATCGCCTCGGCGCTGGTGCCCAAGATGTTGACGCCGCGACGAGCAAGGGGCTCGGCAAGATTGATCGCCGTTTGCCCACCAAACTGGGTCACGACGCCGATCGGATTCTCGTGCTTAAGGATGCGCTGGATATCCACCAGAGTCACCGGCTCAAAGTAAAGTCCGTCGCCGGTATCGAAGTCGGTGCTCACCGTCTCGGGGTTGTTGTTCACGATGATCGGCCGGTAGCCCATCTCGCGCAAGGCCCAAACGCAGTGAACGCAGGAGTAATCAAACTCAATTCCCTGGCCGATTCGAATAGGCCCAGACCCAAGCACCAGAACGGTTCGATTCACTAATCCGTAAGGGTACCGGAACCACGAAGTGTCAGAACAGAAGATAATGACAAATATGCCAAAGGCTTTGGCGCCCCTGCCAATCAGCCAACATGATCGCTTGCTCGGCGCGGCGCCGCATGTGGCGAGCATCTTCTTCCCCATCCTTGGGCCAGCGGTGGCGGTGCTTGTGCTTCAGCAATCGCCCTTTGGCAAACACAATGCCGTGCAAAGCCTGAAGGGTGATTTGAAGCTGTTTGCGATCACCGCGACGATCATTATTATCTCTCTCTCGGCGAGCATTTACTCGGCCATTCAGGTCATTCAGAATGGCCAAGAGATTGATTGGATCGGAATGATCGTGAAGTCGGTCGTTGTTTGGCTCCTGCTCGCGCTTTTTGGGCTCGTGAACACGATCACTTCGATCCTGAGCGCGGTGCGGGCGATGAATACGCGGGTAGCGGGTAGCGGGTAACGGGTTTCTGAGCGAGGAAACGCAAAGGGCACGAAGACTTCGCAAAGAGCGCAAAGTTAAGGTTGGCGGAATGCGGACCTAGTCTCGTAACTGTCTCTTGACACTCTGCCCTCGCGAGTGCCAAAATAGCACTCAGACGCGCGGTTTGCTAATCGTGCGCACAAGACCAACTATGGCTACACTGAAACCCCTCGGCGATAAGGTCGTCGTGAAGCTCATCGAAGCCGAAGATAAGACCTCTAGCGGTCTGTATCTTCCCGACTCCGCAAAGAAGAAGCCCACCGAAGGCGAGATCATCGCAATCGGCACCGGCCGCGTCCTCGACAACGGTCAGCGCAACGTGCTGTCCGTGAAGGTCGGCGACAAGGTTCTGTTTTCTAAGTACGGCGGAAACGAAGTGACCGTCGACGGAACCGACTACACCATTCTCGACGAAGATCAGATCTACGCGATCGTAAACAACTAAGATGCCAGCAAAGAACCTACTATTTGATGAAACAGCTCGACGTGCCCTCGAAAGAGGCGTGAACAAAGTGGCCGACGCGGTCAAAGTAACCCTAGGCCCCAAGGGACGGAATGTCGTCCTTGACAAGAAATGGGGATCGCCGACGATTACTAAGGACGGCGTGAGCGTCGCTAAGGAAATCGAGCTCGAAGACCCCTATGAGAACATGGGCGCGCAGCTCTGCAAGGAAGTTGCCTCCAAGACCAACGACATCGCCGGTGACGGCACCACGACCGCAACTGTGCTCGCTCAGTCCATCGTAAACGAAGGTCTGCGATACGTAGCGGCCGGTGGAAACCCAATCGCAGTTAAGCGCGGCATTGACAAGGCCGTGGCCAAGGTCGTTGATTTCATTAAGGCGAACTCCGTCGAAGTCAAGGAAAAGAGTCAGGTCGAGTTCGTGGCTACGATTGCCGGTAACGATCCTGAGATTGGCAAATTCGTTGCCGATGCGCAGGACAAGGCTGGTAAGGACGGCGTCATCACGATCGAAGAGAGCAAGAGCCGCGAGACTGCACTAGAGGTCGTCGAGGGCATGCAGTTTGATCGTGGCTATATCTCCCCCTACTTCGTCACCGATCCAGAGCGCATGGAAGCTGTTCTTGAGAATCCGCTCATTCTTCTCCACGAGAAGAAGATCAGCAGTGCACAAGATTTCCTCCCATTCTTGGAGAAAGCGAGCACCGCACGCAAGCCAATCTTGATCATCGCTGAGGACATCGAAGGCGAAGCTTTGGCTACCTTGGTTCTCAACAAGATTCGAGGCGTGCTACAGGTTGCGGCCGTGAAGGCTCCGGGCTTCGGCGATCGCCGCAAGGCCATGCTCGAAGATCTTGCCACGCTTACTGGCGGCAAGTTCATCAGCGAAGACCTCGGCACCAAGCTCGAGAATGTCACTTTGGACATGCTCGGTACGGCTAAGAAGGTTGTCATCACCAAGGAAGATACGACGATCATCGAAGGCGCAGGCGCGAAGAACGAAGTCATTGGTCGCATTCAGCAGATCAAGGCTCAGATCGAAGCCACCGACAGCAACTACGACCGAGAGAAGCTTCAAGAGCGACTTGCTAAGTTGAGCGGCGGCGTGGCCGTTATCAAGGTTGGCGCATCGACCGAGACTGAGCTTAAGGAGAAGAAGCACCGATTCGAAGACTCGCTTTCGGCTGTCCGCGCGGCAGTGGATGAAGGCATCGTTCCTGGTGGCGGTACCACCTTGCTTCGAGCAGCCGATTCGCTTTCAGCCGACGGCTTAACCGGTGACGAGTTGACTGGCCTGAACATCGTGAAGCGAGCCCTCGAAGCTCCGCTTCGAACGATTGCTGAGAACGCTGGCCTGGAAGGCAGCGTGATCGTGGACAAGGTTCGAAACAGCAAGGCTCCTCAGGGACTTGATGCCTCGACCGGGGACTTGGTTGACCTCGTTAAGGCGGGCATCGTTGATCCAGCTAAGGTCACTCGAAGCACGATCCAGAACGCAGCATCTATCGCAGGCTTGGTCTTGACGACCGAAGCCTTGGTGGTCGAAAAGCCTGAGCCCAAGAAGGCCATGCCGGCAATGCCGGGTGGCGGAATGGGCGACATGGACTTCTAAGCGAAGGGCTCGGATTATCCAATAAAATGCCCCACCAAAGAGGTGGGGCTTTTTGTCAATGGGAGTAGATTCGGGCCCTTAAGCAGCTTTCTTCTTTCCGGTCGATGTCGTCTTCTTAGCCGCCGGCTTGATCGACTTCTTAGCCGACTTCGAAGCAGGCGTAGCCTTCTTGAAAATGGTCGTCTTCTTGCTCGAATTCGACTTCGCCGTAAAGGTCTTCAAGGTTGGCTTGCTAGCCGTTGCAGTTGCCTTCTTGGCGGCTGGGCTAGTTCGCTTCGCACTCGACGTCTTCTTGAAAGTGGTCGTCTTCTTGCTCGAATTCGACTTCGTACCTGTAAAGGTCTTCAAGGTTGGCTTGCTAGCCGGTGCAGTTGCCTTCTTCGCGACTGGGCTAGTACGCTTCGTGCTCGAAGTCTTCTTGCTGGTGGCAGTCTTAACAGTTGCCTTCGCAGTGGACTTCGTAGCCTTCTTAGCGTTGCTCTTGGCCGTCGACTTCGTTCCGGAGACAGCCTTCAGGGATGGCTTTGCTGTGCTCGTCGTCTTAGAGGACTTCCAGTTGGTGCCAGCAGCAGCAACAAGAGTCTTCTTGGCAGTCGAAGGAGTGGACTTCTTGGTCGCCTTCTTCTTAACCGTTGCCTTCTTCGCTGCCGGAGCAGAGGTCGTGCTTGTGCTTGTCTTCTTCGCGGTGGACTTCTTTGCAGAAGATCGCTTGGTCGACTTTCGCTTCTTGGTCGTTGTCGAGTTGGAGTTTCCACCTGTTACCACGGTGAGGCTAACCGGACCGATGATTCCAGCTTGGAACACGGGCGATGCCGCCTGACCGGTCTTGGTGTTGATGAATTGGTATCCAACGGCATAGTAGCCAGGAGCCACGTCGAAAGAAGCCGTGAACGAGCCACCAGTAAACGAATGGTACTTGGCGGTTGTAAAGTTATCCCAGTTTGGCGTAGCGTTGGGGCTGCTAACTCGCTGATAGACGAGCGCTGTTGTGATGCCAGAAGCATTGTTGCCCGATGCAGTCCAAGTGAGCTTGCCATTACTGGAAGAACCCTTGATTGAAATGCTATCTCCATTAAACCAAGTTGCCGGAGGATTGACCGGAGCCGTGCCTCGGTTGCCATTAACGGCATACCACTTGGTTGTCAAAGCGACAAACCAGTTGAAGCCACTAAGATTGCCATTTTGGCTGCTGGCCCAAGAGTTCCAGGCGCCAGCCTGAACTGGCGAGAGGTTGCGCCAAGTCTGTGTGGCGCGAGTGAAGCTACTTCGAACAGCTTGCTGTGCCGAAGTGTTTGGGTTGGAAGGCGCCTCGTACGAGCTTAGAGCTGTGCCGAAGCGCGTGTTCTTATAAACGACCCCGCCCATGCGCCCGCTGATGGACGAAATGAACGGAGCAAGATTGATCTTTGCCATATACTTTCCCGCAACGCATGGGCGCTGCTATGTTGGTTATAGGCAAATCTAACGGGAAACTTTAGGTTTTGTGCATTAGGAGACGGTCTATGTGCTTAGCCAATACATCATATTCGACGTTCATTTGGTCGCCGGGCTTGATCTGAGAAATGGTTGTTTGCTCCCAGGTAAATGGCGCAATGGCCACCTCGAATTCATTGCCTTCCGGCTCGATTACGGTTAGGGAGATGCCATCCAGCGTAATCGAACCCTTGTCGGCCAAGAATTTTGGCTGACCGACGCGCACTCGTAGTCGCCAACCTTCCCCCTCTGGGACCAAAGAAACTACCTCGGCAAGCCCATCTACATGGCCCTGAACAAAGTGTCCGCCTAATCTATCGCCCACTTGCATCGCACGCTCAAGGTTCACTGGATCGCCAACCTGCAGTCGGCCCAGGTTAGTTCGGCCGAGGGTCTCTTCCGTAAGAAAGAACTCCATTCCCTCGGCTATGCCTTCAACGGTGAGGCAGACACCATTGACCGCAATGCTCTCTCCTAGCTCGATATCTTGAAACGCAAAGTCGACTCGTAATCTGCTGCCAGTCGAGGTGACTCTACCCACGCGTTGAACGATGCCCGTAAACACTAGGCTGCCTCAGCTCGTTGCTTGATTGCGCCGAGAACCCCTTCCATATTCTTTATTACGATCCCGTGGATTACTTTTCCTACTAAGGGGCCCAAGCCCGGCACCTTATATTCGTAGTTGACGATGGACTTGAACTGGGTCCCGCCTGCAACTTCGCTGAACTCCCAAGTTCCATTCATCTCATCGTAGTCGCCGGAGATCTGATTGAAAGTGCAAGTATGGATCGAATCATTCCATATATCTTCTTGTTGCCAACGCACCTTCAGGCCAAATGTCGGCACAACACCAACCCAGTCGCTGACGACACGGTTCCCCTCTTCCGCAACAATAGTTAGCGACTTTACGTCCGACATGAACTCGGGGAAAGAGCGATTATCCTTCGCGATCGCATACACCTTTTCAAGCGGCGCATTGATTTTTACTGAGGTCTCGACTGTTGGCATCGTGCCTAGAGAGGGTACCCTTCACAGTTCAGCGCATTGGGTAACTCATTGAAAACCGACACGATGCAGGCCCTGATCTTGCGAGAACCAGGTTGCCTATCTCTCCAAGACATCGCAGTGCCCGAACCAGGGCCTGGTGAGGTGCTCCTACGCGTCCTTGCCGCCACTACCTGCGGCACCGACCTCAAGGCGTACCTGAGAGGACATCCACAAATTCCAATGCCAGGTGTCTTTGGTCATGAGTATGCGGGCGTGGTCCACGCCGTTGGCGACAATGCCCCGTTTCAAGTCGGTGATGAAGTCATGGGGGTTCACAGCGCCCCCTGCCAGAACTGCGAGTGGTGCCGGACGGGACAGGAAAACCTTTGCGAACATATCATGAGCACCAAAGTTCTGGGAGCCTATGCCCAGTACCTGCTCATACCAAAGCACATTGCCCGCCTGAACTTGTTTAAGAAGCCGACAGAGCTTTCCAATACTCGAGCCTGCCTCTTGGAGCCATTGGCCTGCGTGGCACACGGAATCTCCATGCTCAAGACTCAGGTGACCGATCGAGTGCTTATTCTTGGCCCTGGGGCGATCGGCCTGATGTTTGCCGCGGCCTTTCGGGCGATGGGGATACACGACGTCTCGCTCGTTGGACGCAATCGTTCTCGCCTTGAAGTTGGCGAGAAAGTTGGGGCAAGGGCCGTTACATGGGAAGATGTAAAGGGGCATTACAACATCGTAATTGAATGCACGGGACGTGTCGACATTTGGGAGCGATCACTTGAATTCGTTCGGCGAGGCGGCCAACTCATGCTATTTGGCGGCTGCCCTTCAGGCACGTCTGCGCGATTCGACACCCACCGAGTGCACTATGATCAAGTCTCGATCATAAGCCCATTTCACTTTGGCACCCAAGCCGTGCGAAAGGCGAAGGACTGGCTCGAAGACCTCTCCCTTCCCTTCGATCTGCTTATCAGCGGGGACAGAGAGTTGTCAGACTCCTTAGGCGTGTTCGAAGACCTTAAGCGCGGCGTCGGAATCAAATACGCACTCCGTCCATGAAGCTCGCCGAATATGTAGTGGGGGGTGACGTACGAATCGTCGATCGGGCTTGGCCAACGCTACCCAAGGGCGGGCTCCTCGTGAAAACTGAGGCATGCGGCCTTTGTTCGGGTGAGCTCATGGCCTGGTACCTTGACAGAAAGGCGCCTCACGTTTTGGGGCATGAAGTAGCCGGCGTGGTCGAGCAGTCCGACGATTCGCGCTTCCCCGTCGGCTCACGCGTCTTTACGCACCACCATGCGCCTTGCCTCAAGTGCGATGCCTGCAAGCGGGGCGCCAGCGTACATTGCACGCAGTGGAAGCGAACATTCCTTGACCCGGGAGGCATGAGCGAATATTTCGCCGTTTCCGCGGATGGCCTCAACGATGCACTACGAGTCGATGGACTGCGCGCAGTCGATGCCGCGCTCATCGAGCCGTTGGCATGTGTTGTGAAGTCTATTCGCAGATCGGGCAGCAAGGGCAAAAACACAGCGATCATTGGAGCTGGTGCCTTAGGACTAATGCACGCTCTCCTACTCCCCGACGCACATCTTATCGAACGAAATCGCCAACGAATTGCATGGGCACGGCGTCAACGACTCACCGTCAAAGAGCCGCAACCCGATCGCTACGAAACTGTTTTTGTGTGCCCTGGCACGCCAGAAGCCGTCCAGCTGGGTTTTGAGATACTGGCGCCAGACGGGACTTTGGTGCTATTCGCGCCAATGCCGCCCGGGGAGTTTCTCCCGTTTCCTCAGGAACAGGCGTACTTCAAGGACGCAAGGATTGTGAACTCATACAGTTGCGGACCCGAAGATACGCGGGCCGCGTTCAAAATTCTGACCAATGGGGGCTTGCGGGCAGAGCAGGTCGTTAGTGATTTTGTGATGCTAGAAAGGCTCCCCGAAGCGTATCAAAGGATGAGAGACGGCGAAATTCTTAAAGCAATGGTGGTTTTTGACTAGGACCGACGGGAAGCGAACCAGAAACACGCGCGTCCAAATCTTTGGAATGCGCAATGTCGGCTTGGTGTTTGGCCTTTGTTATGCCGCAATCTGCCATGCTCATAGCGGCGAAGCCTTCAATAACGCGATTCAATCCGCAGGATTCAGAGTTCCTCCTGAGTGGATTTCAGAACTCCCGCCAAACATCCAGGCAAAGGCTTATCGAGCCTGGCAAGAAGCCCCCCCAACACCTCCAGTAACCCCTCCAAAAACCGAACAGCAGCTCGAAGAGGAAGACAACAAATACTATGAGGGTCTCGACCCTAAGCATCGTCAAGACCTGATCAACGACGTGAAGCTCGGTCGCAGTGTCGTTAAGGAGATAAAGTCAGAGCTCAAAGAAAGTGCCAGCACGAACATGACCGAGCGGGTGCGGCGGATCGGAAAGGAGCTTTCGGAGATCGCCAACAAGAACGCAGTAGACGTGACATGGGGCGATAAGCGCCTGAACCCGTTTCGATATGAGTTCACAGTGATCGAAGGGACCGACGTCAATGCATTTTCAATTCCGGGTGGGTTCATTTACGTCTATGAGGGTCTTCTCAATTACACGGAAACCGACCATGAACTGGCCGGCGTTTTGGCCCACGAAATCTCGCATGCCTCTTTCCGACATATCGCAACATTGCAGCGCGAGCAGAGCCGCCTCAATGCAATCACGTTGCCGCTGATTTTGATTGGGCTTCTGGCGGGCGGCGAGGCTGGAACGGGAATTGCCGTTGCGAGCGATTTGGCGAGCCGTGCGATTGGCAGTGGCTGGAGCGTGAAGGCTGAAAAATCTGCCGACTTTGGCGGCTACCAGTACATACGGAATTCTAACTACGAACCAGTTGGCCTCTTAACATTCATGGAGCGGTTGAATTTTGATGACCGCGGAACTGGCCGAGTGGATTGGGGAATCTACAAATCGCACCCTCCGAGCCGCGAGCGTGTGAGTGCATTCTTGGCGATGCTGCAAGACGCTAAGGCCCCCATTCGCAGGAGCCTCAGCTCAACTACGCTTCGAGCGATCCCCGTTGAGGAACGTGACGCCACCTACTCTATAAAGCTAATGAACCGAATTGTCGCCCGTCTTGCTGGTGAGAATGCCGCTGACCGGAGCGTCCAGTTGGCTGGCGAACTAGACAATCTCTTTGACGACGTGCCGTCGGTATCGGATTTCGAATCACGACCAGACGGATCGGTGTATGCAAAGGGCCAGCTCATATTCAGACCGAGTTCCAGCGATATCGAGATGGCAAAGAAGCCAGGATCCGAAATAGCCGCTGGGATCGTGAAAACGCTAAAGGCCGCGGCATTTGAGCTACGCTACCGGCTCTGGGACAACTAGTTCTTGCTGCTGCGAGATATCACGCGTCGGGCAGCATCCACCAGCCTGTTTCCTGTTTCTGGACCATGCATGGAAAGCTGTGCTTCATAGCCACCTTGGGCATAGTCGGCGGCACTGAGAATGTAGCCAATCCACCCATTAACGTGGCTGGCGACCGCCACTTTGAGGCCCTTCTTATGCCCGAATTGCCGAATGCTACGGCCCAATTCTGAGGTTGGCTCACCAGGGACACCGACCAAGAGAAAGTCATCTATTTGAAGGCCAGTAATCGAAGCCTCAGATGGGGCGAATTTTGCGACTATGGAATTCGCGAGGGAGTCGCTGAGACCATTAGTACTTGCAAAGGTGGGATGCGGCACGGGCTTAGCTAGTTCAATAGGATGGGTACTGAACGAGATTGTTGGCGAAAGCGGCTTCGCCAAGACGCAATCGAGACCACGCCAAATCGCCCGGGCAAAACTGGACGGTACCTCGGGCACTGGCGAAACATCGCCAATGGCGCCAGTGAAGACCAAGCCGCCTGACCGGGTCATGTACTGGCCGGGCCAGTCACCACGGAGCTTGCGCTCGGACGCATCGTAGAGCGTGGGGTGCGCGGCAAAAACCGTCAATAGGGTCTCTGCACCGCCGTCTTCAAATCGAACGTCGACTTTCGTTGCCCAGTTGTCCGGAACACCCAAGGGCCGCCGGGAACGCGCGTAAGGCAACGAAACTTGGCGAATATCGAACATGGAAATCGGCCGCGTTTGGCTTGCTCTCGCCTGTCGAATCGCCTCGACAATTCGGTCTGAATACCATTCGAGCCAGCGCCTTCGGAAGGATGCGATTCCCGGAATCTGAAGGGTCATTCGGTCGTTAAGCATTTGGCTATCGGGGGCACAGTGTGTGTGAGTAGCCACCATGAAGAGCTTCTGTTCCCCTGACTTGGCCCTTACCGCGGCCACCAGTGACTCGGGAACGGTCAGCATCTCAACCGACACCAGCGCTACGTCTCCGATCGTTCTTGCTCGAGCAAACAGGGGTTCTCCCCCCGGCTCAAAAGCGGCGCCATTGCGAGCGGTGTAACCACCCAGCGGTAGCGGTTCTGGAGGGGTGATATCCACTTGGCCAGAGCCAAATAAGAGCATGCCGCTATGGTACGCTAGTTTCCCTATGAGTTTTGCGGTGAGCCTCTCCAGCGATACATTATCGGTGGATCCTGGTTCAACCCAGCCACTGAGCATTAGCGTCACCAATCGCGGCGCTGAAAAGGACAATTTTGAGCTCCAAGTCGAAGGGCTTGATCCCGCTTGGACGACGGTTCCGGTTGAGAGTATTGTTATCGAGCCCGGAGAAACGCAAGTTCATAAGGCCCTCATCAGGCCACCACGAGATTCTGAGAGCGCCGCGGGTTCCTACCCATTCGTAGTGCTGGTGCGCTCGCTCAACTCAGGTGATTCTCAATCTGTCGAGGCTGTTCTGGAAGTCTCCGCCTTTCATCAGATCAGCATGAATGCAGAGCCCAAGCGAGTCGTGATGGGTGGGCTGAAGCCGACAGCGGGGTTTGACATTTCCGTCATCAATCTTGGAAATACGGAACACGAGCTGCAGCTCTTCGCGAGCGAGCCAGAGAACGAGGTTGGATTCTCGATCGAGCAAGAGAAGATTCGGGTAGGGCCGGGGCAGCAGCGCAATATCACGGTCACGGCGAGCACTCGCCGTTCAGCTCTCCTCGCGAATGGCAAGCTCTATGGCGCGGCCTTTAGCGCGAGAAGCACGTTGAATCCCACGGTAGCCGCCTACGCCCAAGCGCAGATCGAGTTGCGACCGGTCATGACCTTGGCGCCGTTCTTCACTGTTATTGGCATTCTCGCTCTAGGTGTTGCGTGGTTCGCAACTATTCCCAAGCCACCGAAGATCGAGCTCTTCAAGCCTGATCAAACAGAGGTCAAGGTTGGCGAGCAGGTCATCCTCAACTATCAAGTTTCGGATGCCAGTACGATCACTCTGTTCGTAAATAACGAGCTTTACAAGACGACGAGTGAGGGGGCTGGAAACATCACCTTTTCGCCTAACGACCCCGGAAAGTACACCCTTCGCCTTGAGGCCAAGCGCAACGAAAAGCTGGTGACCAGAGCAATTACCCTCAACGTCGCTCCGCCCGATGAAATCCCTAAGCCCGAGATTCTCGGCTTTAAGGTCAGTCAATCGAGTCTGTTGGAGGGCGAACCGCTCACGGTGAACTTCTCCGTCAATAGTGCAACGACAAAGGTCGAAATTCGACCAATTGGACTCTTTCCTGGGCTCGATCAGTCCTCAGCGACTTTCAAACCTAATTGGATGGGTTCGGCGGATGTCGTGATTATTGCGACCAATTCGGCGGGAGAAGAGGTTACTCGTTCGATCAGGGTAACCGTGAAGCCGCTACTTCCCGAAATTGCGTCAGCCAGTTTGAGCTCGGCCAAGGCGACAGGGCCAGATGCAAAGATTACAGTGCGCTGGACTCTAAAAAATTGCAGCAGGGCAGAGATGGAGTTTGACGGGGCCGTTGTACCCATCGATGCCAATTCAGGTAGCCGAGAATTGATCGTCAATAAGTCGGGCACCGTGATCATTCGAGGCTGGGACTCTAAGGGCAAGCCTGTGACAAAGTCCCTTCCAATTGAGTGGCAGCCGGCCGCACCAGAGGACCCGGCTTCTCCAGGCGGTGCCACGCCAGTCACCCCACCATCGGGAACCGGTCAATCCACTGACACACCAACCAACACATGAAACGCGCGCTCCTCTCGGTCACCGATAAGACTGGCTTGCCTGACTTTGCCCGTGGGCTCGTTGCGGCCGGTTTCGAGCTTGTCAGCACGGGCGGTACCGCCGATCTACTTAGAAAGGAGGGTCTCGTGGTGCTGGAGGTGAGCGACTTAACCGGCTTTCCTGAGATGCTTGGTGGACGAGTGAAGACGTTGCACCCCGCTGTTCACGGCGGCATTTTGGGAGATATCCGCGACGCTGGGCACCGTGCCCAAATGTCCGAAGCCGAGATCGAACCCATCGAGCTTGTTTGCGTAAATTTGTACGCTTTTGAAAAAACGATCTCACAACCTCACGGATTTGACGACGCTGTCGAGAGCATTGATATCGGAGGCCCCGCCCTTATCCGCGCTGCGGCAAAGAACTCGGCAAATGTCAGCGTGGTCGTCGACCCAAACGACTACGACACGGTGTTGAAGGCAATCGACGGCGGAAGCATCGAGAGCCTGCGCCGCGGTTTGATGGCGAAGGCCTTTCGGCATACTGCGCATTACGACTCGGTCATTGCGCGCTACCTTGAATCCAATCAAGCCTCGGAAACCCTAACGACGGGCTACCGACTCCGCCAGCCCCTCAGATACGGTGAGAACCCGCATCAAGACGCCGCGCTCTATGTCGATCCTCTGCAAACAGAAGGTGTCGCTCAAGGAAATTTGGTTTGGGGCAAAGAGCTTAGCTACAACAACTTGCTCGATGCAGATGCGGCTTGGGAACTGGTCAGCGACATGCCCTCTAAATCGTGCGCGATTATCAAACACGGGAACCCGTGCGGTGCCGCTGTTTCATCTACGTTTGGCAACGGCTATCGCTTGGCCCGAGAGAGCGACCCCATTTCGGCTTTTGGAGGAATCGCAGCGTTTAACGGTCCGGTGGATCGCAGTACGGCCGAGGCCATGACCGAAAAAGGCAATTTTCTCGAAGTCGTGATCGCAACCTCGTTTGAGCCCGAAGCTCTGGATGTCTTTCGAAACAAGGCTGGCTGGGGCGAGTCTGTTCGACTCCTAGAGTGTCCAGTTTCATCGGGTGAATCGGCAGGAATTTTGAGACCAATTCGCGGGGGCGCCCTGTGGCAGCGTTCGAATTCTGAAGAGCCAACCTGGCAGGTAGTTACCGAGAGGCAACCTACTGAGGAAGAGTGGGCCGCCTTGAAGCTGATGTGGACAATCGTTGGGCACGTCAAATCTAACGCGATTGTTATCGGTACCGGCGACCGCCTCTTGGGGACTGGCGCGGGTCAGATGAACCGGGTGCAAAGCGTGCGCCTAGCCCTCGATCAGGCAGGAAAAGGGGCAAGGGGCGCATGCTTAGCAAGCGATGCATTCTTTCCGTTCAGCGATTCGGTCGAAACTGCTGCCGGGGCGGGTATCTCGGCGATTGTCCAGCCTGGAGGCAGTAAGAAAGACTTGGATTCGATTAATGCGGCGAACCGATTGGGCCTTGCAATGGTTCTGACTGGTATAAGGCAATTTCGCCACTAGATTCTTGCAAGAGAATGGGGTAAAGTCCCGTCACTAGATCTAAGACGCGGCCATGAAGACCAACCAAAACGACTTGATCATCCGAATTGTTGCTGTGGTGCTTGCCCTCATTGCATGTGGGGTCATCGCATACAACCAACCGCAGCCATACGTTCCGCCGACACCTGAGGCGGTGCCGCAAGTCAATCTGCAACTGCCCGCGGGCACCGTTGTTAAAACAAAGGGTCTTCCCAACGCTGGAGAATCCAGCGGGGGTAGCGCGCCGATTGGTGCACCCAATGCGAGCGGCTTCGGAGGCGGCGGAGGTGCCCCTGTCGGTGGAGCCGGCGGTGGTGGCGGTGGCGGCGAGCAAAGAATGCAGCGTGTTCAAATGCCTCAGTAAGGGATCAATCAGATGCCCTTGCCACCGGTGTTGAATGTTGGGTTCTACAATTACGTCTTAACCGAGCAGATCGTCGCTATGGTGAACTCAGATTCAGCTCCTATGCGGCGGCTTATTCAGAAACTGAAACAAGATGACAAGGTCATCGATGCGACGCAAGGTCGGCGGACCAAGTCGGTCATCTTCACTTCTGGCACGGAGATTATTCTCAGCGCGATCTCGCAAGAGACTCTCGCCAAGCGCTTAACGACAGGAGAGATTATTGGCGATGAAGAATGAGAAGCCCTCATTCTTTAGCTCGATAACAAGGCGCTTTACCCGCGATATCGGTATAGACCTTGGAACAGCAAACACACTAGTTAGTGTTGGCGGACGCGGGATCGTCCTGCGAGAGCCAAGTGTTGTCGCCATCAACAAAGACACAGGTAAGGTGATCGCCGTTGGTGAAGAAGCCAAGCGAATGCTCGGGCGAACTCCTGGCAACATCGTTGCGATTCGCCCGCTTCGAGACGGGGTAATTGCGGATTATCACTCGACCGAAGAAATGCTTCGGTACTTCATTCGTCGCGTCAACAGGCGCGGGGCGCCACTCGTTAATGTCGTGGTAGGAATCCCGAGCGGTGTCACAGAAGTTGAGCGCCTGGCGGTCATCGAAGCGGCACGAAAAGCTGGCGCAACAAAGGCCTATGTGATCGAAGAGCCGATGGCCGCCGCGATTGGCGCGGGTCTGCCGGTTGAGGATCCGCAAGGCAGCCTAATCGTGGATATCGGAGGCGGCACTACTGAGGTGGCCATGATCTCTCTTGGGGGAATTGTTCAGAGCCGGTCGATTCGCGTCGCAGGGGATGAAATCGACGAGGCGATCACCAATTACATCCGAGTGGCCTATAACCTGGCGGTAGGAGATCGCACCGCCGAGCAGACCAAAATCGAATTGGCCAGCGCGACGCCGTTGGAGCAAGAACTTACTCTTACCGTTAAGGGCCGCGATCTCATCACCGGATTACCAAAGAGCGCCGAGATTAGCTCCGAGGAAATCCGTAGCGCTATTTCGAAGCCAATACAAAGCATCATCGAAGCGATCAAGTTGACGCTGGAAAATACACCCCCAGAGCTTCATGCTGATGCCGCCAGCGATGGCATTATGCTTGCTGGGGGCGGCGCTCTTCTTCGCGGATTGGATCAGTTGATCAGCGAAGAAACACGCCTGCCAGTCCGCATTGCGCGGGATCCACTGAGCTGTGTAGTTCTAGGAACCGGGAAAATGCTCGACGCGCTTCACGACAGCCCGCAGATTCGGCGTATGCTGGAGAAAGCATCGAAAGGGTAAGGCGTTCTCTAGGGGCTGACCTAATGCTCATCATGGGCTTGCTGGTCATTGCATATGGTTTGGCCCAACTTCAATCATCGGCCCGAAACGCGGGCAGGATCGACTTCGTTGGCCAAACAGTCCTCTTCATCACGAAGCCCGCATCCATAAACCTTGGCAACGCTCTAGACGGCAATGCCCGCTTCTGGAGCACCGTTTTTAAGACGGCGGAAATCCGCGCAGAGAATGAAAGATTGAAGTCGCTAGAAGCTTCATGGCGGCAATACCAAGAAGCTGTTGATTCGCTCGAGTCCCAACTCAACAATGTGCGTCGAACAGTAGGGCTGAATGCCGTCAAGGGCAAAGTCAAGATCGCAGCCGACATCATCGCATTCGATCCGGTCACAAGCCGTATCACCTTAAGTGCAGGATCGCGGCAGGGTGTCGAACCAGGGCAAGCCGTCGTCGCCACGGCAGGGCTTGTAGGACAGATTCAGTCCGTAGATCGCAATAACTCCCAGGCCCTTCTGGTCAGTTCGCCCGTGCTGCGGATCGGCGCCATGATTGGTGGGCAGCCCCCAGTGACAGGCTTGATTCGGGGACAGGGGCCAAGAAGACTCGTTTTTGAACTCATTGAAAGCAGCCGCACCTACAATCAGGGTGAGTTGGTCGTAACTTCCATCCACTCGGAGCGGACTCCCCCCAACATCCCGATTGGTATCGTTCTCAGTCAGGAACCGGCTCAAGAATATGGCATCGCCCGAATCGTGGTCGCGCCGACCGTGGAAATTTCAGAAGTTCGAGAGGTCTTCATTCTGAAGTGAAGGCATTTGCAGTCAGCCTAGTCACTCTCTGGCTTGCCGCTGTTTGCCAACAGGCGCTCCCAGATCGGCTTTCAATCCTAGGTGCCAGACCCGACTTCCTCCTCGTAGCGGTTTCGTGCCTTAGCCTTCTCATCCCGGCTCCCGGCAGCATCGTGATCGGCTTCTTTGGCGGACTCATGCACTCGGCCATGATCGGTGCCAATCTGGCCCAATATGTGCTGAGCAGGATGCTCGCCGGCTTTTCGGCCAGCCGAATTGGCGAACTCGAAATCGAGATTGGAAGCCTCTTAGCCGCCGCGACGACTCTGGCAATCACGTTAGGCGCCCAACTCATCATGATGTTCTTGGCCCCCCCCCGCTCGCTTGGGGGGTACATCGGGGATACAATACAGACTGCGATCTACAATGCAGTGATCGCAATACCGCTCTATGCGGTGTTGAGCCCCCTTCTTAAACCGAAGCGGACTTGAGAGTACATTGGTGTATTGAATGAGCGGTAAACCTGTTTTAGAAATGGCCCAAGCCCAGCTTGTCGAGGCCGCCCGATATCTTGATCTTGATCCCGGCCTGAGTGAGGTGCTGTCAAAGCCCAAGCGTCAGCTCATCGTGAACTTCCCGGTCGTTATGGATAACGGCGAAGTTCAGTGCTTTGAAGGCTATCGGGTTCAGCACAACACGAGCCGCGGCCCGACGAAGGGTGGCATTCGATACCATCCCGATGTCGACGTTGATGAGACTACTGCTCTCTCGATGTGGATGACTTGGAAGTGCGCCGTCGTTGATATCCCCTACGGTGGAGCAAAGGGCTCCGTTAAGGTGGACACCAAAAAGCTCAGCATGCGAGAGTTGGAGAAACTCACCCGCCGCTTCGCCACCGAAATCAACATTGTGATTGGCGAACGAAGCGACATCCCCGCCCCAGACATTGGCACCAACGGACAGGTCATGGCGTGGATCATGGACACCCTCTCTATGCAAACCGGGTACACGGTGCCTGGCGTCATCACGGGTAAGCCCATCACGCTCGGCGGATCGCAGGGACGAATCGAGGCGACAGGACGAGGCTGCATTGTTGCCGCATTAGAGGCTTGCAAAGAACGCGGCTTGACTGACCTGA
The DNA here is from genome assembly GCA_016788585.1 of Chthonomonas sp. Taxonomy (GTDB): domain Bacteria; phylum Armatimonadota; class Fimbriimonadia; order Fimbriimonadales; family Fimbriimonadaceae; genus JAFLBD01. The sequence goes on from JAEURP010000024.1 coordinate 22,694, forward strand.
AAGATAAAAAGGTCGTCGTTCAAGGCTTTGGAAACGTTGGATCGGTCGCGGCATATTTGGCCGAAGAAGCTGGAGCCAAAGTCATTGCCGTCAGCGATGCGCGAAGCGCCATTTACAATGAGAATGGTCTACCGATTCGCGAGCTTTACCAAAAGTACAGTGGACGGGATGGAGGTATTGCCGAATACAAGGACTGCACGCCAATCACTAATGCTGATTTGCTTACCCTAAAGTGCGATGTGCTGATTCCGGCAGCCATCCAACAGCAGATTACAATCGATAATGCTGACAAGATTCAGGCTGGCATTGTCGTGGAAGGAGCTAATGGTCCAACTACCCGCGAGGCTGACCAGATCCTCAGCGACAAAGGCATCTTGGTAGTCCCGGATATCCTTGCCAATGCGGGTGGCGTCGTCGTCAGCTACTTCGAATGGGTACAAGACCTGCAGAACTTCTTCTGGGAAGAGGTCGAGGTAAATGTGAAACTTGAGCGCATCATGAAGCACGCTTATGAGGGTGTGCGGGTCACTCGAGAGAGCCACAAGTGCGACATGCGAACAGCGGCCATGATCATTGGCGTCAAGCGTGTTGCTGAAGCGACCGTTTCCCGCGGCATCTTCCCCTAAAAGGAATCTATTGTTGGCCAAAGCCAATCTGGCCAACAATTCTGTTTGTTATGAGCGAAATCCCACTGGATGCGAGGCATGCCATCACCCTTAGAGAGGTGAAGGCCAATCCGAAGGTGCAAGCTCTCATCGTTGGAGCGAACGAGGTCATGCGGGCGATGGGGTACACGGAGCATGGACATCGCCATGCCGGGGTTGTTTCCACGATCACTCGCCAGATTCTCGAACGGAACGGCGCGAGCGCTCGCGATGCTGAACTAGGACAAATAGCGGCCTACTTGCACGACATCGGCAATGTCATCAATCGAGTCGACCACCCGATTTCTGGTGCTGGATTGGCTTACCAAATCCTAACAGAAATGGGAATGCCACCTGAAGAAGTCGCACCGATACTGGGCGCGATTGGCAACCATGAAGAACTTGTGGGCACACCGATCAGCGCAATGTCAGCAGCCCTCATTATTGCCGACAAAAGCGATGTTCACTACTCTAGAGTCCAGAATCCCATCTTGGAGACCTACGATATTCATGACCGCGTAAATGCCGCAGTGCAAAAGAGCCGCGTCGAGTTCGGTGAGGCAAACGAAATCAAGCTTGTTCTAGACATCGATATTAGCTTTGCCACCGTGATGGAGTACTTCGAGATCTTTTTGACAAGAATGGTGATGTGCCGAAAGGCGGCGGATGTACTCGGATTCCGGTTCGCGCTTAACGTGAACGGCACAGAGTTGGAATAGGCTCCCCGAACAAAAAAAGTAGGCTGGCCCTTTCGGGCCAGCCTACTTTCTGTGGCTGCTCGCGACTTACATGTCGTCTACGCCGCCGAAGTTGGCGATGACGATATCGATGTCAGCTGCGTCAACTTCACCAGAGGCATCGGCATCCGATGGGATGTCGCTCGTCGACGAGAAGTCAGCAATAACCTGGTCGATATCGGCCGCATCTACTTCACCCGTGTTGTTCACGTCGCCGTTCTGCATCGTGGCCGTACCAATCGCTTGGTTCGAACCAGTAAGGTTTACCGCAACGATGCGCTTCAGGAACGAAGAACCGTCCAGAATCAACGAAGCGCCA
>JAEURP010000020.1 GCA_016788585.1 Chthonomonas sp.
GACGGCCCGCCATATTTCTCCGTGACCTCAAGAACCGCATCAAGCGCGTCCTCAACACTCCGAACGATCATGTATTCGCAATCCTCTTGCGCTTGCCGCTGCTCAGGCCGAACCGCGCCCGTCGCCGTCTTCACTTCCAGGCCAATGTAAATCCACTTCAGATCGGCGTGGCTCACCAGCAAATCAGGAATCCCCTTCGAGACCCCGCTTGCGCCTTTCTGGCGAAAAGCCGACGTGTGCTTAACCCTAAATCCGGCTTGCTCAAGCGCGGCCACAATCGTCGCCTGCAAATCCGATTCGCGAATAATCGACCGCCTCATGTTTTGCCCTCCGAAACCCCATAGATGGGCATCATGAACTTGGCGGGAATGTCCACGCCAGTTTCCAAAGCGATCTTCAAATAGACCGGATCGGGATGCCCTTCTAGGTTCAACTCGCCTCCTTTCAACTTACGACACCTCAACCTTTTCGCCGCCTGGCTTCCAGACATAGCCACGGCACGGCGATCCGTCATACTGACTTGGCCTCTGCTCGCGAGCGTGTTGGATAACCGATTCCAGAGAAAGGCTTATGGGCTCAAAAGCTCTACCAGCAAGGCAAACGTTCCTTGAGACATTGAATGACCTGTGTCTCTTGTGATGCTCGCAGTCCTCTTGGCTCCGAAAAACGAGAATGTAGCCGTCCCAAGTGGTACAAAGGAAATCGGCTGTCTTCCCTTGAATGCACCACACCATTTGGCGCTCCGGTAGCGAACTTTCGATGATCTCTGGCTCTAGGAGAATGCTCACTTGCCCTCCATCGGCTCATCTAGCTCTCGCTCGCCACCCTCGAAAGCAACAGCGGCTAGGACGTGTTCGGCGTTGATATGCCCATCGCTGTAATCCTCGGCAACTAGGGCGGCATCCTTTGTTGTCTCGGCATGGTAAGCGATGTATCGGCGATTCTTCACGCCGCGATTCCGAAGGCGCGGGAAGGTGACCGTCCATTCGTTCCAAGCGTCAAGCTCGAATGACTTCATGCCACCACCTCATTCTTGGTGAGCTCTTTCGCCTTCTCTCTAAACCATCGGTGCGCCTGGTGACTGAACTTGAAAAAGTCAGAGCCAACACTCTGCCAATCGGGATACCGGTGAAAGATGTGGACCTTGTAGCCTTCAGAGGTCTGGACTTCCTCGCCCTCGACGTTGCCGAGAATCAGCGAGCGTTGACGGTAGCTAGTCCATGCCGACCACTTGCCGATGATCAACTTCTGATTCATCGCTTCCTCCCAATTGCTCGGTTACGCTTTCGCTGCTCCTTGGCGGTTGGCCTGATAACTGGCGCCCACCTTCGGGCACCGCAGACACAATCGAAGCTCGGACAGTTGAGCCGCTGAACCTGGGCCTTGCAGGCTTCGCATTGGTAGATCAAGGTTGACCGCCTTTTCGGGTGCGAACCAGGTCTGCTAAGAGCATTGGTATCCACAAAGGTGATGCGAGTATCGCCACTGCCAGCACGACTGGCCAGATCGTGATCAATGAGACAATCTCTTCATGCCCAGAAGGGGCAATCTTTAGGAACAGGACAAAGGCGACCGCTGAGTAAATCAGAATGCCAATGATCACCATCAGCTGCGCGCTCATGCGTCACCGCCTTCGATCTTCAGAATCGCCGCTCGAACCATGGAGCGAAGTTCGACCCAGTGAGAGCATGCGGATGCCCTCACGTACTGGCCAATCTCCTCGGTTAACTGCCGATCAACCTCTTTCAGCGCGTCGTAGCCGACCTTGAGCAGTTCGAGGTTCGCTGGCGTGGCTGGGAATGACTCTGGCAACTCAACGGCTTCACCAGGCTTCGCCTGCCCAAACGGCCAGTCGGGCTCCAAGTGATTTAAGCGTCCTTCGAGAGCCATCAGAACAGCCCTCCTTGACCTGCGGCCTCTAATTCGGCTTTCGAGTAGACCGGGTTTGTGTCGTCTGGCAAACCAGCTTCAAGTGCCTGAGTCAACTCTGACCACTCATCTTGCGACGCGTCCCACTCGGGCGAATCCACGACGTACTTGTTGATGGTCGCCAGCCGCGCCTCGGCGTGCTGGCGAGTGCCTTTTCGGAACTGAGGCATTACACTTGCACCTCATCAACTGGGACTAGGTTGCCGAATTGTCGCCTTGCCGTTGCCGCGATTCTGAGTGCGACAGATGCGACCTGAATGGCCTCGGCGTAGACGCGTGTTGGCTCCAGGTTGCTGGCCTTGATTTCATCCCAAAGTTCGTCGTGTTCTTCTTTGAGCACGCCGTAGGATTCGTGATAAGAGTTGTGTGGCCCGTGCTTCTGAATAGCACGGATGCTCTCATTGATTGCGGCGTTCGAAGCCTGGCGCAAGTGATGCTCGAAAGCGTGTTCGGATTCGATTGGCATCAGGCCTCAACCTCCTTGATTGGCTCGACGTGCGAGAGCGCAACACAACCAGCGTGGCCCTCAATCCAGACCACCGGAACAGTTGAACGCTCGTTAATGATCGTGGCTTCTGATCGAGTCTTCGAAACCTTCGATTCACCATCTAGGGCCATGGGCCAGAATCGAACTGGCGTACCTACCGGGTAGCACTTGTTCCATGTCGCGATTTGAAGATCGCATGCGGCTCGTGCAACAGACTTACTCATGCCGCTGGCACCCCTGCGGAATCGAGGATGTAGCCGCCGCGCATTAAGCTAAGCGTCATCTTCGCCCACTTCGCGAGTTCGACATCTTCTGCCATCAATTTCGAGAACTCGCCTGCGCGGGTGTAGACGTGATAGGCCGAGAACCCTATGTGATGCTCAAACTGCTCACAGGACGCGCCCGAGTATTCGAGCACCAACCAAAAGAGAGCTTGCCTTGCCGCTGGCCTTGGTGGATAATGCCGGCGATCATAAATTTGATTATCTGTGATGCCGAATCGAGCACAGACATGAGGGATCGCAAGGGCCTCGCCATTTATGAGCGCGGCTAGAGAGTCGATCTTCGATAGCCTCTTCACGCTGCACCTCGACCCGTGCCCGCGCACGTTCCGCACTCAGGCCCGCCGATTTCGCCCGAACCCTCGCAAGCAAGGCACTCGCCACGCTCCTGGTTCCGAACCTCGAAAATCTCTTGGTACCGATAAACGCCCTTAATGCGCTCCGCCACGAACCCGCCAACATTGGGCGACTCGTAAAGCTCCATAAAGACGGCCTCCGGCACCATGTCATAGCCGTAAGTGCGGCCCCCGCCAAATTCAACGATCAGCGTTTGAGTCGACCGGCTATAGCCAATCGCGCAAACGTGACTCCCCTCAATCGGGATCATTCGAACATTCTTCATTTCAAAATTCACAATCTCAAAAGTCAGGTTCCGGGGTATCCTCGCGGCATTAACCGGAAACGGTTATCCATTCACGGCCCGGAGCAATCCGGGCCTCCCTTTTTAAAAAGCCTCTTAGCGCTGGCGCACCCTCGCCCGGTATGCGTCGATTGTCCAAATAAGCCCCAGCACGATCAGGAGCCAAAAGCCGAAGTCCTGCAAGAGCAATTGGCGGCGGTAATACTCCTCGACCGCGGGCGAATTCATGCCGCCCCGTTGGAATTGGCATTCTTTGCCAATCTGTCGATCTTCCAGTAAAGAGTCCTCAGGGGCAGGCCGAAGGCTGTAGCGATCTCCGCCATGGTGTAGCGATCATCTCGCATCATTTCTACAACCGGTAGAGAAGCAGCCCCCTGCCAACCCCCGTCAATCTGCGGGATCTCACGTTCGCGGCGCTTTGTTCTAATTGCCATATGATGTAAGGTTAGCATAGTTTTACATAAATGTATGCAGTTCGTGCAGAACGGAGAGTGAATTATGTTCCCGTGGACAAATTGACTCGCGGGAATTCGGTAAAGCGTTTCCGTGTTCGCATGCGCATGACTCAGCAGGAGCTTGCCGACGCCCTGCAAATTTCACTTTCCCAAGTCGCTAATATTGAAATTGGCCGCGGTCGAATTTCTGAGGACGTAGAAGCAAAATTGGCGAAAATGGGCTGGACAGTTGACCCCAGCGACCAAAATGCCGAGCGCCCAATCATCCCCAGAGGTTCTCGTCGGCAATTCGCCATGCTCATCCAAATTCTCGAAGATGTTAACCAGCACCCCGAACTACGGCGCACCGCTGCGCTCGAATTAAGGGCTGCCTTGGACTTGAACTCCGACGGCTGAAAACTTTTTTTGAAAAAAGTCTGCACGACATTGCACAGAAAATTGCAAAGCATGCAATAATATCTCTAGCACCCCTCAGAAAGGGATTGCGAAGGGATACGAATGGATACAAAAGAACTCTCAGGCCGATATCAGGTCTGGCTCAAGTCGCGAGGTAATCAAATCCTCGTCGTCGATCGCACCGACTGCGAAATGTGCGCCAAGGCGAAAGCCGCCCAGATTAGGGGCCTCGCCTTTGACTCCCAGCTAAACAAAGTCTTCAGCCCCCA
>JAEURP010000004.1 GCA_016788585.1 Chthonomonas sp.
AAGAGAAGGGAAACTTTGCCATGAAGAACAACTTTAGTTCACTCTCTGACACGGAACTCGTGTCTCGTATCGGGGCTTTCTGCAGCGTCGCGCTGGAGAACCCCACCGACTATGGCCTGAACGGCACCGAGGTCGAGGCGCTTAGCGATGCCAACACATTGCTGAACACCAATATCGACAACTACCTCGCCGCCAATGGCGCTAAGCTCGCCGCCACATCCGCCAAGGATTCCTCACGAGAGGACGTGCTCACCCAAATGAGCAGCATCCTGAAGCGCGTTTATGGCGACCCGACGGTGACCGACCAAGACCTGAACAAGGCCAGCCTCGCGCCGCGTCCATCTGGACCGACCTACACCACACCCAACGTTCCCACCAATGTGAACGCCAAAGTGGTTGGACCGAACCGCATCGAGGTGAAGTGGAACAAGGCCAACAATATCGGCGGCACGCTTTATTCGATCGAGGTTCAGCACGGGCAGGGCGCCTGGACGCTTCTCGACACGATCACGTCCACGCGATTCTTCTACACGGTTAGCGAGGCCGGACAGCCGATCAGCTTCCGGGTTGTTGCCAAGCGCGGCAATCGCACGAGCCAGCCTTCGGCCATCACTTCGCTCTGGAGTGAGGAAGAAGAGAACACGCTTCAGATCGCGGCGTAATTCGGTATTGCTCCATTATTCGGGAGGGCTTCGGCCCTCCTTTTTTCTTTGACCCCTCTCCTGTTCGAGCTTCCTTCGGACTCCTCGAACTTCCTCTCCCGCAAGGGGCGAGGAAGAGTGCAACCCTCCCCCTGCCCCCTCCCAGGCCTGGGAGGGGAGATTCTACGAGGTCTTGGCAGACTTAGAGCGTGCCGCGGAGTTCTTGCTCGCGCTCGATGCTCTCGAATAGGGCTTTGAAGTTGCCCTTGCCGAAGCTCTTCGCGCCCTTGCGGTGGATGATTTCGTAGAAAATCGTCGGCCGGTCGGTGACGGGCTTGCTGAAGATTTGGAGGAGATAGCCTTCGTCGTCGCGGTCCACGAGGATGCCGAGCTCGGCGAGTTCATCGATGTTCTCGTCGATCTTGCCGACGCGCTCTTCGAGGGCTTCGTAATAGGTGCGCGGCACTTTGAGGAAGCTGAGGCCGCGGGCCTGCAGGCGCGAGACGGTGTGGATGATGTCGTCGGTGCGCATGGCGACGTGCTGCACGCCGGGGCCGCCGAAGAACTCCAGGAATTCGTCGATCTGACTCTTCTTTTTGCCCTCGGCGGGCTCGTTGATGGGGAACTTGACGCGCCCATTGCCGCTGGCCATGACCTTCGACATGAGGCTGGTGAATTCGGTGCTGATGTCCTTGTCATCGAAGCTAATCAGGTTCGCGAAGCCGAGGACGTCCTCGTACCACTTGACCCAGGTGTTCATCTTGCCAAGCTCGACATTGCCGACGCAGTGGTCGACTTCGATGAGGCCGATCGGATCGCCGGGGATGTTCTCGGGGCGGTAGCCGGGGAGGAACGGGCCGTTGTACTTGTCGCGGTTGATGAGGCCGTGGACGACATTGCCGTAAGTCTTAATGGCCGCGTATCGCACGGTTCCGTGGTCGTCTTCCCACGTGACGGGTTCGGCACCGGATTCTGCCCCACGTGAAACGGCAGTCTTGTGCGCCCAATCCACGTCGTCGACTTCGAAGCAGATGTCTTGGACGAAATCGCCATGCTCGCTGATCGCGTGCGCCATCGGGTGGCCGGGGCGAAGCGGGGCGCTGAATACGAGGCGCAGGTCGTTCTGCTCGAGTACATAATCAACCTGGTTCTTGCTGCCTGTTTCGAGGCCGTTATAGGCGGTGATATTGAAGCCAAATACGTTCTGATAGAAGTACGACGCCTGTCGGGCATTGTTGACGTAATGGCGAACGTGGTCGATACGGCGAATAGGGAATGAGTCTGCCATAGGGTTGAGTTCCTCTTTGAACTTACAAGGATTATATCTGGTTTGTTCTGGAGTGCGGCATCTCCTGATGCCGCTTTTGCGAGGGACATCCTGATCCCGTGGGTAATTGCAGAAAGAGGTACTTTCCGCCTATAATTCTTGGGCGCGCCGATGTAGCTCAGCGGTAGAGCAGCTGTTTCGTAAACAGCAGGTCACCGGTTCAAGTCCGGTCATCGGCTCCATGCTAATATGGACAAATGATGCGCGCGCTACTCCCATTTCTCTGCTTTTTCACGCTAATTGGTTGCAATGCCCCGGCTGGCGAACCCACCGAGGCGACCAGCGGCAAAGAATCTCCTGGTCAATCCACTGATCCTGGCGTCGCGCCCATGGGCGGCGGAACGGCGGCGGGCGGCATCGCACCGGTGCAGGGAAGCGAAAGCGTCACGGGCGCGGGCGGCGGAGGTACCGGACAAGCCGCGAAAGGCATGGCTCGAAGAGCCGCAGGATCAGCTGGCGGACCGGCCGGCGGCTCGGCCAACGAAACAGCGGCAGCCGAAGAAAGCGGCGAATAAATCCCCGTAAATCTACGCGGTTTCTGGCCCCGGCTACCACGGGGCCAAATTGTGTCTTATAATGGCGATGAAGGAAATGACCAAACATTTGGTCAGTTCTGGAGGACCAATGACGATTCACAATTCAATGAAGACATTTGCATTTTTGGCTCTTTCGGCGATCTCAGCAAGCAGCTTCGGCCTAGCACTGGATAGCGCAAGCGATGCTGTTTATTCGCTCGGAATGGACTACCACAATCTAAACGGCGGTAGCGGATTCCAAGCCTGGAACAACGAGGCGTGGAATGGTGGCTCGATTGCCATCTCTAGTGAAGCTGCGGCTCTCGGCCCACGACAATTCAAGATCAATGGTGGCGGCATCGACACGCGCCGTCGTTTGGTGAATGAACTCGTCATCGGACAGAGTTTTAACTTCAGCATGATGGCTGGCGGCGCCGGTATCGGCAATGCCCAGTCTGCTGGCGAGTACGGCCTCGAAGTACGCTCGACGGCCGCCGGCAGTAGCGGCAATCGCGAGATGCTTTATCTCCAGGCTCGCCCGTCGTTTACCCACTGGCGCGTCGAAGGCGGCGATGGCTGGTCATCGACTGAATTCACCGACGTTCCGATCGTTGCTGGTCAACGCGTCGACGTCTCGCTAACCGTGACTGGCGCGGATTCATTCTCGCTGTTCATTACGAACGGTACCGTGAGCGACACCGTAAACATGGACTTCATCTCGGAGGGCTATATGCCGGCGATCATGAACTTCTATGCCGACGGCAGCAACAATGGCTCGTTCTACTACAACAACCTTCGAACTGTGCCAGAACCAGGAACACTCCTTGCTCTCGGAAGTCTGTCGGCGATGATCATTCGCCGACGCAAGGCTCGAAAGGCCTAATCTCGTCTGGGCCGGAATTGTAAAGAAGCACTCGTACAATTCCGGCTCCGACCCTGACACTTTTACTGTACACCTGGACGTATCTTGGTGTAACATAAACGACCAAACCTTTGGTCATCAATGAAGATGGATCGCAATAGCTTGACGAAGAGGCCAGGCCGCAATGTGACACTGAAGCACGTTGCGCAAGAAGCGGGCACCAGCCCGTTCACTGCCTCGGTCGTTCTGAACGGATCCAAGTCCAATACTCGCGTCTCTGAAGCGACGCGTGAACGAATCCTCACGACGGCAAAGGCACTCGGCTATCAACCAAACGGCCTAGCCCGTGCCCTTAAATCCAACAAAACGAACATTCTGGGCCTTTACTTTGGCTATGGTCAGTTGGAGCCCCACGACCCATTTCACGCCGAGATTTTGACCGGTCTGCAGAAGGGCTGCGAAGCAACAAAGAAGGATCTAATGATCCACTATTCGTTCCATCAGTACAGCGTGGGACAGGTGTTTTCCGAACTTGCTGGTGGAAAGATCGACGGCCTCGTCTTGATCGCCTCGCCGACTGACCCGCTGGTTGAAAAGGTGCGGGGCTCGAATCTTGCAGTTGTGGCTGTAACTGACGCGATCGAAGGCATTCCAAGCGTCGTTGCCGACGATGCCGCAGGATCGGTGCTCATTGCTAATCACTTGTTCGAGAAAGGGCACCGCACGGTTTTGTACCGGCTCTGCCCCGGTGAATCCGCCTCTGCCTTGGGGCGCTTTAATGCGTTTAAGGCTCGCGCTCAGGAACTTGGAATGCAGGTGATCACTGGTCGAACCACAAATTGGAAGGGTCTGCTCGAAGCGGATGAATCGGGTTTGCTGGCGCGCCGAGGTGAGCTTGGCATTACGGCTGCCGTATGCTGGGGCGACCCCAGTGCGAATGCCCTCATCGCCTATTGCAAATCGCACGGCATCAAAGTTCCAGAAGATCTGGCCGTCGTCGGATTCAACGGCATCGAACCGCCCGTCGAGCCAGCCCACGTGCTCACCACGATCCGCGCCGGCTGGTCTACCGTGGCCGAGCGTGCCGTTTACCACTTAGTTTCTGTCCTCGAAGGGCGAGAAGTTTCACCCGTCACCACGCTTCCTGTTTCTCTTCTGGTCGGTAACACGACCTAAGCTCTCTCATGCACTTAAACCTATAACCATCGAAAATGAAAAATCACAGCAACAAAGCGTTTACGCTCATTGAACTCCTCGTGGTGATTGCAATCATCGCCATTCTCGCTGCGATCCTGTTCCCAGTTTTCGCCCAAGCGCGAGCAGCCGCGAAGACCACCGCCACGATCAGCAACTTACGTCAGGTGATCACATCTGGAATCATGTATGCGTCGGACAATGATGATTTCAATCACCCGTATCAATTCTGTCCGAATGGGAACTCCTCAACCGCAAATCCCGATCCAGGCAGTTGCGGCTCGCCCACCCAAGGGTATTACTACTTCATTGGCCCTTACATGAAGAGCCGAGAACTCGTTTGGGATGCCTCGCGAGGTGTTCGCACGACACTTGATGCTGCGGGTCAGTGGTCGCTCCTTGTCTCAATTTCTGTCAATCGAAATGGCTGGACGGCTTGGGAGAACAAAGATGCTACAGCTCCATTGAGCTACCCACGATACTATCGAACTCAATCGAGTCAAGAGGACATTAGCGAACGCGCAGCATATATTGTCACGGCGCAAACGGCAAATCGACAGGTCGGATTTAACTTCACGAGTGACGAGGCGTATTGCCCGGTCGTCGTGAACCCAGGCACCGTCGCGAATAGCCGCTTCCAGCGCGCATACCTCGCTTCCTTGTTCCACCGAGAAAGGCTCCCGACGGCTTTTGGCGATGGCCACGCAAAGGCGCCAGCTGCCCGCAAGGTGATGAAATACAACAACACTGTTCCCGAAGCGGAGACCTGCGCTGGTTACAATAATCCTCAGTATGTCTCGACGATGATCGACACCAAGTTCTGGGGCACTTGGTACGACGCCACTAAGTAAAAGGCAATGCAAAAGAAGGAACTCCATCCGGCCGCCATCTGGGGAGCCATTGGGTTGCTTGTTGTGATCATCGGTGGATGGTTCTTTGCAAGCACGCGAGAGTCTACGGAGATGGTTGACCCCAAAACGGTCGACCTGAAGGACGAAGATCCGCCGCGACCTGGTCAACCTGGGTATCGCGAGCGACTTACTGATCCACCTGTGGGAAGGCCTTGAGTCATGCAGCGAGCCAGATAGAAAATCAAACCCCGGAGGCCAAGATCGGTCTCCGGGAGCTCCTGTATGTGCTGGGCCGATTTTGGAGATTCGTCCGACCATATCGCGCCAAGTTCTTTCTTGCGCTCGCCCTCGTGCTCATCGCCGTACCGCTTGGGCAACTCGCTCTCTTCCTCACTCGCAATGTAACCAACGAGGCGCTGCTTGCCACGCACCTCTCCAGTGATGAGCGATGGGCAATTGTGATCCGGATCGTCACGTGGCAGGCCGCATTCTATTTTTCCAGCGCCTTCCTTAGCATGGGACGAGAGTTTCTTGAATGGTATTGCGGCATGCGCGCCACCTTTGATTTGCGCCTTGCCTTCTACAAACACCTGAACAAGTTGCCCCTTTCATTTTTGAGTAAGCGGCTGCCGGGCGAGCATTTGTTCCGCTCGACGGCGGACATGGTTTCCGTGTTTCGAATCGCTGGCCGGCCCGCCGCGGCGACGTTTTCTGGACAGGCACCACCCGATAGCAAAGAGGTCGCGATGGCGATCTACTCCAATGATGTCGATCCTTACGATCCAGGAGTAATGGGCATTATTGTTCGCACGGTACCGTTGATGCTCGAAACCCTCTATGCGCTGGCTTGGGGCATCGGCTTGCTATTTATTATCGACAGCAACCTCAGTTGGATGCTCGTCGCATACATGGTTCCCTTTGCTGTCATCTCGCATCTAATGTTTAATCGCATCCGAGGTAGCGCCTTTAAGTTCAAAGAAACTGCTGAGCACGAACTTGGTGTACTTCGCGACAGCATCGCAGGACTACGTGTGCTCAAAGCTCTTGGTCGGCTCAAAGTGCAGAGACTACGCTTCATGCGCGCGGTGGGTGATACCCGTGTCGCTGGTATTCGACAGATTGCACAAACTTCGTTAGCCCAAAGCGGCGCCCAGATGGGAATGAAGTGGGTGTTCTCGATCTGCGTTTACGTTTACTTGACCTCGCGAGTGATGGATGGAGCAGCCACAGTTGGCGATTGGATCGCCGCGTTTCTTCTCATCGAAGCCGCCCAGGGCCCACTTGAGAACTTCGTGCAGATACTGCAATTAGTCAAGGTGCAAGCGGTTCCTGCCCAACGCATTCTGGAAACTCTTGACACTGAGCCGAGCATCGTCGACAAGCCCGATGCCAAACCAATCGGTCCTTTGCGAGGCGCGATCGAGTTTCGAAATGTTGAGTTCTCCTACACTGGCGAGCGTTCGGCTCTTCACGATGTTAGCTTCACAATCAAGCCCGGCGAGTACATCGGAATTGTTGGCCCTAGCGGAGCAGGGAAGAGTTCCATCATTGCCCTCTTGCTTCGGCTTTACGAGCCAAAAAATGGCAAGATTCTCGTTGACGACCAATCAATTGACGATATTCAAATCGAGTCTTTCATCGAGCAAGTTGGCACAGTGCCTCAAACGACGGCTATCTACACCGGTAGCATTGCTGACAACATCCGCTTTGGAGACCCCAGATGTTCTGATGAGGAAGTCAATGACGTGGCACGACGGGCCGGAATCAGCGACTATGCCCAACGCTTTGAGGCCGGACTTGAAACCCTTATCGGTGAAAACTCGACCCTGAGCGGTGGCGAGAGACAACGTATTGGCATAGCTCGGGCCCTTATTCGAAAGCCTCGTGTTCTCGTGCTCGACGAGGCAACTGCTAATCTTGACCCGCAAACGGAGGCCGCCATTCTCAGTGAACTCGAGGTGCTGAGATCGAACATGACGATTCTTTCCGTCGCCCACCGGCTGAAGGCCGTTCAGTATTGCGACCGAATTCTTGTGCTACAGGATGGGTTGGTCGCTCAGATTGGGGACCATCGTTCTCTTGTGGCTCAAGAGGGCTTGTATCGGCGGCTTTGGGAGATGCAGGAAGCGAAGGGAGCGCTCATATGATGACGGAACGCGAGGCCCTGGCCCTTGGAACTGAGCACCGAGTTAGCTCTTGGAAAGCATTTGTATATGTGCTCCAGTTTCTTAAGCCTCAACTCCCGAGATTACTCCTCGTATGTTTGATCGACATCGCCATCGTCTTACTAAACCTGAGCATTCCTTGGCTCGGCAAACAAGTCGTTGACCAGGTTCTGCCGCAACGAGACTGGGGCGGATTTTGGGCAATCGCTTTTTCGGTGGCAATGCTGCTTATGCTTGTGCATGCCTTAACCGGAACCAGAACTTTTCTCTACAACGCTACGGAGCAACTATTGCAACATGTGATTCGCCGCAAGATGTATACGCACTTGCAGAAGCTCTCGATGGAGACAATTGATAGTTTGCCCATTGGACAACATCAGTTTAGGATCAGCACAGATGCAGATCGAATTGCCCACATGTTGGTGCGAATTCTCCCGACACTGACCATGCTCGTCGAGTTTGCGATCATCTTGACCACTGCGATTTACGTCGATCCTGTGCTGACGGGTGTCGTGGCCCTATTCTTGATTCCATGGACGATTCTGTTCGTCTGGGTCACTCACTATGGTCGAATTCTCGATCGCCGGCGTCTTCAACTGTGCGAGATTAGGGATGCGGGGATCCTGCAAGCGGCGAACTCATTCTTTACGATCAAGAGCCTTGGGAGATCGAGAGATGAGGTTTGGCGCAATGGTCGTATAAGCACGGCTTTGCAACGCGTGGCGAACCAAGGCTATTTGATTTTGGTGTTTTTCGAGTTTGCAACTCAGAAGGCGATTCCCTGGACGAAGAATACGACGATCTTCTTGTACTTGGCTCGGCAGGTGGTGCAGGGACAAATGACGCTTGGAATGACCGTCCCCATGATCGCTTATCTGAGCCGTCTAAGTTTCCCAATCGAGCGCATCGTCAACTTCGGATGTTGGATTTGGCAAACAATGGTCTCGGCCGAGCGGATGATGTTCATCATGGAGACGGAACCTTCTATCGTCGACCCTGTCGACCCCAAGGAGTGTCCGCCAGTTTCAGGACACGTACAGTTTCATGCCGTGAGCTTTGATCGGCCAAGAATCGGGCGCGTCTTAGATTCAATTGAACTGGAACTCAAGCCCAAAACCGTAACGGCCATCGTCGGTCCGAGCGGGTCTGGTAAGAGCACCTTGGTCGAGTTAGCATTACGGATTCTGGATCCGGTAGAAGGCCAAGTGACCATCGACGGGAATGATCTCAGGTCCTTGAGGCTCGACTCTTACCTGCACCAGGTGGGCACAGTCATGCAAGACACCTATCTCTTCTCAGGTTCGCTCAAGGACAACTTAAAGATTGCCAATCCTGACGCCTCGGATGCCGAGATACAGGATGCGATAGAGAAGGCAGAGCTCACAAACTTCGTTGCTACCCTGCCCGAAGGAATTCTGCAGGATCTGGATGGAGGTTCGGCTCTTTCAGCTGGGCAAAAGCAGCGAATTGGGATTGCCCGCGCGATGATCGTCAATCCGAAACTACTGATTCTCGACGAGGCGACCTCGGCACTCGACGCCGAGACTGAGCGAGACGTCATGGCAACCTTATCCAAGATTTCGAAGAATGTAACGACCCTCATGGTGACCCACCGACTTGACACGGCCTTGGATGCCGACCGGATAATCGTGCTTGGTCAAGGCCGGATAGTTGAAGAAGGAAATCACGAGTCCTTGATGCAAGTGAACGGGGCATACGCAAAAATGCGTGCCGTTTACAAGGGCGGGCATATGGCGGAGATGACATGAAGAAATACCTTAGACCGGAGTGGCGAACCCAAAGCAGAACGAAGAGGAAATTCTATGCCAAGTACCTCAAGTGGATTGAGCGCATTGGCTATGCGGTAGTGCTCTGCGTGTTTGGTGGCTTTATTTATGCCTTCACTAAGCAAGAGCCCGACATGATTAAGGCCGACGGTGTCCGCATCGAGGCCAGCGCAACCGAGATCAAGGCAACGGACGAATCGATGATTGTGGAGAGGTTGGTCGAGAACTTTAGCGAAGTCCAGGCCGGCATGCCGATCGCAAGGGTCGCCCTCGGTGCTCTCGAAGTTCTGCACCATCGCCAGTATTTGCTGAACTCCGAGGCGCTCAAAGCAGGGACTCTCACTCAAATCGGTGCTTATCAAGGCAAGACCATTACGATTACCGCGCCTGCAAATGGCACGGTTCAGTTCATCGAGTCTGAAAAGCCATTTGCCAAGGACGACGCCATGATCAAGATCCTCGATTACGGCAAGCTCATAGCCAACGCTGAGCTTGAAGGGCAGTCTGTCGCGAAGGCAAAGCCAGGCCAAGAGGCAAAGGTATCCGCACTCAACTACGGTGACGAAGGCATCGTGTTCCGGGGCGCCTCGAGCGAAGGCGACGTGATCAGCGGCGAATTTCTAACAGCAGGCACCAAGGCGAAGATTGAGGAGAAACTGAAGGGACTGACCGCACAGGCTCGCGATGACGTTCCGCTGACCATCGAGGGAGTCAAGTTCATTCAAGTTGACTCACGAGTAGACCTCAAGGCAGATTCAAAGTCGCCCAATGGACTCTCGACGAATCCTCGCCAGAGTTTCTCGGTTTCAGGAAAGGTTTCGTCTGGCACGCACATTGGCACGCTACAAACAAACGCGATGCCCTCGGATGTCCGGCAACTCTTGGAAACTGACCTAGAAGAACGACGAGCTAATCATGCGCTCGACCTTGGGCGTATCGTGATGCTCCAACAGATTCGAGATATTAATCCGGTGGTTCAAGTCATTGTTCGGGGTGAAGCCGAAGAAGCGACCTCGTCGATTCCAGCGACCGTCATGAATCGGAAGTATCAAAGCGTTGTTTCGATCTCAAATCCTCCGAAGAGTCTCATTGAGGCGGTAAGACGAGCCGACCGCACTGGGCTTCTTGTCACCGCGCGCGTCGAAGTCATCACTGGCTATCGCCCCCTCGCCCTCATCCTCTTAAAGAAATGAACGATATGCCGCATTACGCCGTTACTGGGACTCCATTTTACCGGGGGGCTGGCGAGGATTCATATCCTGAACAGGTCTATGCGGGCGTCCTCGGCAAGCTCATTGGCGTCTACCTAGGGCGGCCCGTCGAGAACTGGTCATACGAGCGCATTGCCGAAGAGATTGGCGACGTTGCGTACTACATTCACGAGCAGCGCGGGCGTCGTCTGATCATCACGGATGACGATATCTCCGGCACGTTCACCTTCTTGCGCGCGCTTCAAGACTACGGCTACCGCAAGGACCTATCGCCCGCGCAAATTGGCCAAACCTGGCTGAACTACCTCATTGAGAAGACCACCATTCTTTGGTGGGGCGGCATGGGTAACTCGACCGAGCACACGGCGTATCTGAGGCTTAAGCAAGGCATCTGCGCTCCTGAGAGTGGCTCCTCCGCCCTGAACGGCAAGATCCTATCTGAGCAGATCGGCGCACAGATCTTTATTGATGGCTGGGGCTTGGTTTGCCCCGGTGATCCTGAGCTCGCGGCTCAGTTTGCCGCCACTGCTTCCAGGGTGAGCCACGACGGAGAAGCCGTCTATGGCGCCCAAGTGATTGCAGCTATGGTAGCCCATGCGTTTGTCGAGCAAGACCTCGACAACCTGCTCGACCGTGCTCTCCAACAGATCCCACTCGACTCCGTCGTTTCCAGGCTAATTGCCGACGTGCGAAGTTGGCATCTTAAAGAACCGGACTGGAGAGAGAATCGGTTGCGACTGCAATCTGAATACGGCTACGACAAGTACGCGGGCCAGTGTCACCTGATTCCCAATCACGGCCTGATCCACTTGAGTCTTTTACATGGTGCAGGAGACTTCGATAAGAGCATGCTGATCATCAACACCGCAGGTTGGGATACCGACTGTAACTCGGGCAATGTCGGTACGATTCTCGGAGTTCGAAACGGGCTGGCCGCCTTTCAGCGGCAGGATTGGCGAGGACCAGTGGCGGATCGACTCTTCTTGCCGAGCGCGGATGGTGGTCGATCGATTACTGATGCGGTGCGCGAGACTTACTTTGTAGCGAATTGCGGACGGGCTCTTGCGGAGCTTCCTCCTCTCGAGCCAAAGGAAGGCGCGCGTTTCCACTTTTCCTTACCTGGCTCAGTCCAAAGCTGGCGCCCAAATCCTGGACATGTCGGCTCCGTTAAGAACATCGGCGAGGCCCTTTCGCTATCTGGTGAAGCATATTTCGGAACGGACACTTTTGTACCACCAGAGACGAAAGACTTGAAATCTGGATACGTATTGGTCGCAAGCCCAACCCTTTACTCTGGGCAAAGGTTGACGGCAGACATCAGGGGTAGCGGCAAGGGGCGACTCTTTGTCGGACACTACAATGAGGAGGATCTGACTTCATTTGTGTTTGGTCCAGAGTTCGAAGCCGGTGCCCAGTCTTTGGAATGGACCATCCCCGATACGAGCGGTTACCCGATCCACCAAGTCGGCATTCAGGTCTTCGATGGGGAAGTTGTACTCGATCGAATGGACTGGAGCGGTATTCCAACGACGAGCTTTCCCATTTTGCCAGGAACGATGGCGGCAAGAGCTTGGGCGAAATCGCTAGATCGATTTGAACATGAGCGCGATCGATACGACTACCTTTGCCACAATGAAGGTATCGGACTCCTAACTCAAGGCACGAGCGAGTGGCAAGACTATCGCGTGGAGTGCCGCGTGACTCCAAAGATGGCGGTGTCGGGCGGCGTCGCTGTTCGGGTGCAAGGCACACGTCGTTTTTACGCTGTCCTCTTTGCCGAACCAGGGCAAATCCGAATCGAGAAATCACTCGACGGACGTCGAACTTTGGCTCAAACGAGTTTCCCTTGGGAGGCATTCCAGGACTACGAAGTCGAGGTCGAGGTCAAGGGGAATACGATCCGGGTTTGGATTGACGGCAAGTTGACCCTGTCAGCAGTTGATCCGAGCCAGCCTTTGGAAGGCGGTGCCTTTGGATTCGTCGTTGAATCCGGGTGCATCGGTGCGGGCACGCCAAAGGTGATGCCCGCGTGACACCTTTCGAGCAAGCGCTGGAGGCCTCGTACCGGGAGCGCGTGATGAAGTTCATCACTGGTCCCGAGAGCGAAGCTGTTCAGATGTTTGCTCAACCGCTGTCGAACCGAACCGGCGATTGGTACGGCGAGCATGTCGGCAAATGGCTGTGCACGGCGGCATTGGCCTGGAAGCGAACTGGCCATGATGAGCTTCGTACGCGAATCGAGGCGGTCGTTGACTTTCTTGCTGAGCAACAGGAGTCTAGCGGCTACTTGGGAGCCTATGCGGCTGATGCCGAGTGTCGCTTTACTCACCCAAAGGCTCACGAGGGCCGCACTTGGGATATCTGGAACCATGCTTGGACTCTCGCTGGCCTACTTAAGGTTGCCGAGCAGATGGACAATCCAGGGGCGCTAGCTATTGCCGAGAAAGCCGCACGATGCGTCATGGGCATCCCGCCTGCAAGGATCATCGAACTCGGTAACCATCAGGGTTTAAGTAGCGCAGTCATCGCCGAACCGCTGGCTCAACTCTCTATTCAGACAGGTGAAAGAGAGTTCGCAGAGTACGCGCTGTCGGTCTTCAAAGCTTTACATGACTCGGGCGTACCGATTCTTCAACCGCTCAACAACCCGGAGATTGACGTTGCAGAGCTAGGAACAGGGAAGTCCTATCAGATTTGCTGGCTCCTGAACGGGCTCTTGACTTTGAGCGAAGTCATGGAAGACGCAGCACTCAGGGGGATTGCCCTTTGCTGGTTTTCCCAGATTGATTCCTTCCACGTGAGCATCTTGGGCGGGCCCTGGGGTGGAATCGCAACACATAAGGAAGTCTTTAACAAGCGACACTTCTTTTCTCCCGACGGATTGACTGAGACCTGTTCAACGCAAATGTGGCTTCGGCTGTTGCGCAGGTCTCGGGTGACATGTTCTGTCGATCACGCCTTCATCGTACGCAACGCACTACTCGGTGCACTCGACGCCAACGGCCACGACTGGTGCTACTTCACGTTTCCTAATGGACGACGTAACAACACCTACCACTGGGCCTGTTGCAAAGCGAGCGGAGCCCTCGCGTTGGAAGAGGCTGCGGCGGCTGGCATTCCTGACCCAGGTGAACCGAAGCTAACGATCCATCAAGCGCAAGACACGCTGGACCACCATGGCCAAGAAATCGTTCGGCGCGAGTATATCGCGGTCCAATACGGGCCCTATATGTATGCGGCTGGGATGCTAGATGGCTACAAGAAGGCCGAGACGATCTGCGTGCCGCAGATGTTTCCCGAGAACTGCTTTGAGGTTACCGATGAAGGCGCCGAAGACGGGATTCCCAGCATTCGCTGCAAGCCAATAGGCCGCGCACCATTCCTGATGCGGCCCTACTTCCAAGCGGGCGGTAGGCACGATGGAGCATGGCGAACCACCTGGCTGGAGGTCGCATGGCAGTAATCGTCGGCTTCGCCGGGCCGGATGTACGGTCCGATGTGCGAGTGACCGTGAGTGATGCGACTTCGACTACGGTGGAAGTTCAGAGCACGGTCAAGGCGATTTACGGCGAAGCCATCGAGCAGCAATCCAAGGAGATTCTTGAGACATTTGGTTCGCCGAAGGTTGGTCTTTTGCTAGAGGATACGGGAGCATTACCGTTCATTCTTCAAGCGCGAATTGAGGCGGCACTTGCGAAGCACCTTGGCGTTCCTCTTCCAGAATGCGGTCGTAGAAAGGCGAATCCAGACCGAATCCACCTTCGTCGTTCGCGACTCTACATTCCTGGAAACCAGCCCAAGTTCATGCCGAATGCCGGAATCTACAGCGCAGATGCGCTGATTTTCGATCTTGAGGATTCCGTGCCATCTGCCGAGAAAGAGTTTGCACGAGCCTTGGTTAGGCAAGCCGTGGCCACTCTAGCTCTCGGTGGCGCCGAGTGCATGGTGCGTGTCAACTCTGGTGAAACTGGGGTTGAAGATATTCGAGCAATTGCCCCTGCCGGGCCGGATGTGTTCGTTCTCCCGAAAGTAGAAAGCGCGGAAGACGTTGAGCGAGTTGACTCTCTTTTGCGGGAGTTAGGAAGCAATGCTCTGATTCTAGCGATCCTCGAATCAGCACTAGGAGTTCAGCATGCCTACGATATTGCCCGGGCGAGTGAGAGAGTCGTCGCCTTGACACTCGGAGTAGAGGACTATCTCACCGACATCGGCGCGACCGATAAGGCCGCGACCCAGTGGGCAAACGGTGCGATTCTGAACGCCTGCCGCGCCGCCAAGATCATGCCGCTAGCTTCTGTCACTAGCGCAGTTACGGACGAAAAGGCGGTTGAGAGCTTTGCAACTGAGATGGCGAGCCTCGGGTTTGAGGGCGTCGGGTGCCTTCATCCGAGCCAAATTGAACCTGCTCACCGCGGATTTGCCCCCGCCATTGAAGCTCTGGAAGAAGCTGGCGAGATTGTCGCCGAGTTCGAGAAAGCTCTACTGGAAGGTAAGGGTGCGATCTCTGTGCGCGGCAACATGGTGGATGAACCGATCTACCGCCGGGCCAAGCGCACTCTTGCCTTGGGAGGCCCGACTTGAATCTAAACGTAGAAGGTCGGCCTGTTCTGAGCGAGGCAAACGGACGTCCATTAACTCCATACAAAGGCGTGGGTCAGCACAAGCCCACGGGGCGGAGTTCGGGCCCACCGATCAAGACTTGTGCCCAATTTCCACCCGATGGAAACAAGTGTGTCGAAAATCTGAAAGAAGCGCTCCGTAATGCGGGGCTGAAAGATGGAATGATAGTTTCGACCCATCACCACTTCCGAAATGGTGATCTCGTGGCCGAACAATTGTTCATGGCCGCTAAGGAGCTGGGGGTCAGGGGTTTGGTGTGGTTTCCGAGCGCGGTTTTCCCGTGCCATGACCCGTTGATTCGGTTCATCGAGGACGGGACAATTCACCATATTGAGGGGAGTCTAAATGGACCGCTGGGCGCTTACGCCTCGCAGGGCAAAATGCCGGGGCTAGGCGTCCTGCGGTCACACGGCTCACGATATCGTGCCTTGCAAGACGGCGACCTCCGCGTAGATATCGCGGTTGTTGCAGCCCCGTCGTGCGACCACTTCGGCAACATGACCGGAGCATCGGGGCCCTCAGCGTGCGGCGTACTTGGTTTTGCTGTGGCGGACGCCCAGTTTGCCGATCACGTCATCGCCATCACCGATAACTTGGTGGATTTTCCTTGCGTGCCATGGCAGATCGCGGGAAATCACGTCGATCAAGTCGTGGTGGCTGGTCGGATTGGCGATCCGGAGCAGATCGTGTCGGGCACGACACTGGTAACGCGATCGCCCGAGAGACTACGCATCGCTAAGCTTGCTGCAGCGTTCGTCTCCCACGCCGGAATCCTCAAAGATGGTTGGTCGTATCAGGCCGGCGCCGGCGGCACTTCCTTGGCGTTCACGATCTTTGCCGCCGAAAAAATGCGTCGACAAGGAGTCAAGGCCAGTTTCGTGCGCGGTGGAAGTACGAAGGTGGTCGTGGATATGCTGGAGGAAGGGCTGACGCCGGTTATCCTGGACGGGCAAACATTCGACCTTGAAGGCGTCCGCTCTGTACGAGAGAACCCGGGGCACATCATGACTTCGCCCTTCACGAGCTACAACTATCATGGCAAGGGCAACATAGCTTCGATGCTCGACGTAGCGATGCTTGGGGCGACGGAAGTGGACTTAGACTTCAATGCGAACGTGGTAAGCCACAGCGACGGGCAAATGCTTCACGGCATCGGCGGCTGGCAAGATGCGCTCTTTTCCAAGTGCACTATTCTTGCCGTGCCCACGTTCAGAAACCGGGTGCCGATCATTCGCGAGAGCCTTACCACTCTCTGCGGGCCGGGAGAACTCATCGATGTCGTCGTTACCGAACGCGGCATCGCAATCAATCCAAAGCGAACTGACTTATTGGATGCGGTGCAGGGAAGTAGCCTGCCGCTTCGCACTCTAGGTGAACTCAAGGCAGAATCTGATCAGCTCTGCGGCGGATCTGGAAAGCTATTCCAACCCGCCGGTAAGCCCGTTGGCGTCGTCACCTGGGTAGACGGCACCGCACTCGACACACTTTATCAAATCTCATGATTCCCGCAGTTTTGCTTCTCGCTTCAAGTCAAAACCCCACTGTCCAGGGTTTTCAGGTCTATCGGCTGGAATCGGCAACCTCGCGAATGTCCCAATTCGTCCGCGATCAGGAAGTCGCCGGCGTTGTCGGACTTGTTCAAAGGAATGGAATTGAGGTCTCGTTTACAGCTCACGGTTACGCCAGTCTTGACCCGAAGAAGCTGATGAAGAAGGATTCGATCTTTCAAATCATGTCCATGACCAAGCCCGTAACGGCGGTCGCGGTCATGATCTGTGCCGAGCGAGGCCTACTCAACCTAGATGATCCGGTGAGTCGCTACCTGCCGAGCTTTGGCAAGCTCAACGTGAAGCAAGTTGACGGCACGACAAAGCCCGCGAATCGGGCCATCACAATTAGGCACCTCCTCACACACACGAGCGGCTTGTCGTCCAGCGATCCCGGTGGTCTTGACGATGACACCAAGTCAAAGATGACCCTAGCTGACTATGCCTCTAGGTACGGCAGTGATTCTTTGGAGAGCGAACCGGGAACACAAATCCGCTACAGTGGTCCTGGAATAACCGCTGCCGGTCGGATCGTCGAAATCGTCAGCAAGAGGAAGTTCGATGACTTCCTTCAAGCTGAGGTTTTTGAAAGGCTCAAGATGTCCGACACAGTCTTCTTTGCTCCCGAGTCATTTCGATCACGGATTGCTCAAATGACCTGGCTAGAAGAAGGCAAGTGGCGCTCGATCGACGTTGACCCGATGCGACCAGGAAGCAAGTTTGCCAACCCTGCCGGTGGCTTGTACTCAACCGCTAGTGACATGGCCAAGTTCATGACCTGCATCGTAAACGGTGGTGCAAACATCTTGTCGAAACGCTCGGTTCATGCCATGACGACCTTGCAGACCGGCGATCTGCTCAGCGACGGTAACGACATTCAGGGCTACGGTCTCGGATTTTCAGTCATTCGACACACAGCCGGGAGCCCAACACTTCGTCCTGCTGGTTCATTTGGGCATACGGGAGCGTTCAACACCGAGATGTGGGCCGACCCGAAGACAAAGACCGTTGTCGTGTTTATGAGCCAAACCTGGAATGAGAGGCCCCGCAAGACGTTCACAACGATGATAAACGCGGCCTTTGTTGGTCCCTAGAACAGGTCCGGCGCAAAAGCCTGTAGTTCACCCATCGACGGCATCGACTCTTGAGCTCCCACCTTTGTTGTCGAAATTGCGGCCACGGCATTGGCGAGTGGAATCGCCTCAAGAATCGTTCGGCCCTCAGCCAAGAAGTGGGCAAGTGCACCGTTAAACGCATCGCCGGCGGCGGTAGTGTCGATTGCGTCAACTTTACGAGAAGGGAAGTGGGTTACCCCACTCTCCGATGCCCAGGAGCAACCGCGTGAACCAAGGGTGATAATCACGTTTTGAACTCCGGCTTCCAATAGGGGCTTGGCGGCTTTCTCACAGTCTTCAAGGGTGTCTGGGCGAATCCCCGTCAGTGACTCTAACTCTGATTCGTTTGGTGTTAGGACGAAGCATCTCGCCAATAATTCAGAAGATAGGGGTTGCGCCGGTGCCGGATTCAAGATAAAACGGTCGACCTGTGCGGCGGCAGTAACGCTTGCGATCGGAATCTCCAATTGGCACAGAACAATGTCGGGCTTGATGTGGCCGTGGGCCGAGGTGACTTGCGCCGAACTCACCTCATTGTTGGCACCGGGGGCGACAACAATCATGTTAGAGCTACTGTCGCTCACGAGCACGCAGGCAGTGCCTGTCCGTCGACCTTGGATTACTTGCAGTCTCTCAATACCAACGCCTGCTTCCGACAGCGTCGTGACGAGAAACTCTCCTTCTGGATCGTCGCCAACGCAGCCAACAAACTGAACGCTCCCTTTGAGCGCGGCTATCGCCGTGGCTTGGTTCGCTCCTTTTCCGCCTGGATGAGTTGAAAAGGAGCCGCCGAGCAGTGTCTCACCGGGACGGGGAAGCTCAGGACACCGAAAGACGAAATCGAGATTCGCGCTGCCAACAACCGCCACCTTGCCCATGTCCAAAATCATACTCGTATCGATCCCCAGCATAACTACCAGAAAGAGCATCAAGAGTTGGGTGTCTTGCGACCCTGTGTTATACTAAGTTTTGAGCTTGACCAAACATTTGGTCACTCGGTGGGCATTGATGCTCAAGACAAGAATTCACTGGTGAACAATAAATGAACAAGAGTCTTTTTCTCGTCGCTGCTCTAGCCGCGTGCGCAGGCGCACAGGCACAGGTCATCGCAACCGACACCGCTGCCCATGCTGCTTACTCCGTAGGACAAACCTACCACGGAATTAATGGTGGAACGGGTGCATGGGATCCGATTGGATGGGTTTCTGACGATTGGAACGGCGGCCACACGCTCCTCGTGCAAGAGATCGCCCCGACATACAATTTGGGAAGCGTTGCGTTCGCCGTCAATGCTGCGAACGGTGGCGGTTCCGACTCCCGTCGCAAGCTTTTGAATGCTCTACCGATTGGCTCGACCGTTACCTGGAGCATGGCCATCAATTTCAATGCGACGGCTGGAGAGTTCTATTTGGATGTTCGCTCCCCCAATGCGAATCCAAACAGAGACATGTTGCTTCTCATCGGTGAGGTTGGAGTCAACTGGCGGGTCAACGCCATCTTTGGCGGAATCCAGATGTCGGTGCCGTTTACGACTCCTATGGTTCCCGGTCAGAGAGTCGACGGCGCGATGACTGTTACCGGTCAGAACACCTTCGCCATGCGCCTCACTCCATTTGGAGGCACCGCCTCGAACATCGTCGCTGGTAACTTCTACACCACGGGGCAGAGCGTTCAAGTCCTGAACTTCTCAAATTGGGGCCTTGACGCTGAATCCTACTTCAACAACATATTGGTTACAGGTCCTGGCGTTCCTACCCAAACGGTCTCGGGCACCATTCAATTAGCTGATACGGTCAGCACCTTTGCTCACAACCGCACGATCACTTATACGGTTAAGCAAGGTACGAACACGATTGCAAGCAGCTCAGTTTTGGCTGACAGTTCTTCGGAGAGCATGAGCTTCAACATTCCGGCTGCGATCACTGGCAATGTTCAAGTGACCCTTGACGGTTCCTCCTTCCTCAAGAGGGTATTTAACGTGAATCTCACGGGCTCAAATCAGAACTTTGGCACGATCGTCGTTCAGAACGGCGACGTGAACAATAGCGCTGAAGTCGACGCCGCTGATATCGACGACGTCATCGCGAACTTCGGTTCTGGCGGCAATATTCCAACTGATCCCGATGTTTCCGGTGAAGTGGATGCCGCGGACATCGATATTGTCATCGCGAACTTTGGCGGCACCGACCAGCCATAATCGGCCACATCCTTCAATCAGCCGGCGTCTTGTCGCCGGCTGATTGGTGATTTATGACCCCCCAAACAGGTATAAACAATTCATCCGTGGTCTTCAAGGGCGCAGACGCACGCATGGCTCCAAACCGGAGCACTCAGGAGTAAACACGCGTGGCAAGTCCAGCCAAAATGAAGCCTAACCAGGAATCCCCTGCCAACCTCGAACTTTTTTACCGCCAAATGGTGCAGATTCGGGCCTTCGAAACCCGATGCAATACGGTCTACCGAACCGGAAAAGCTGGCGGCTACCTTCACGTTTACATCGGAATGGAAGCCACCGCAGTCGGTTGGCTCAACAGCCTGAAGCTGGGTTGGGATTACGTCATCACGGCGTACCGCGACCACGCGCAGCCAATGCTGATGGGCTCCGACCCGGTCAAGCTCATGGCCGAGATCATGGGCCGCAAGGATGGCTATAGCCAAGGTAAGGGCGGTTCGATGCACCTCTACGATATCGAAAAGGGCTTCTTTGGCGGCTGGGGGATTGTTGGCGGGCACACGCCTCTCGGTGCCGGACTCGCATTTGGCAGCAAATACAAAGGCGAAGATCGCGTCACGCTCAACTTCCTAGGCGATGGTGCCGCAAATGCCGGGGTCTTCTTCGAGACCCTTAATATGGCGGCCCTTTGGGACCTGCCTTGCATCTTCATCATCGAGAACAATGAATTCGCGATGGGTACTCGGCTGGAGTATCACGCCGCCGACACCGAGCTAGCCAAGCGTGGTATCCCGTTTGGAATTAAGAGTGAGCGGCTCGATGGCATGGACGTTCTTCAAGTACGCCAAGATGCCAAGCGCATCATCGACTGGGTGCGCAAGAACCAGAAGCCATATCTCGTCGAGATCATGAATTATCGGTTCTCGGGGCACGGCGCCGCCGATAATGACCGCCAGCTCTATCGAACCAAGGAAGAGGAAGAAGAAGCCCAGCTGCGCGATCCGATCGCTCGCATGGAGAAATACCTCCTTAAGAACAACGTCATGACAGAGGAGAAGATGGAGGCCATTCGCGAAGAATACGAAGAGTGGGCCGACGACGTGCTCGAAAAGGCCGACGCCTCGCCTCATCCAGACCCCTCTGAGGTCTACGACAATGTTTACTCCGACATGGAACCGGAGAAGGGACACTAAGCCATGCCGACCACAAATCTCACTTATCGCGAGGCCGTCCGCGCCTGCATCATCGAAGAAATGGATGCCGACCAAAACGTCTTCGTCATGGGCGAAGACATCGGTCGATACCAAGGCACGTTCCGGGTGACCCAAGGCCTGTTCGATAAGTACGGCCCCAAGCGCATCATCGACACGCCCATCGTCGAGCCCGGCTTCACAGGTATCGCGATTGGGGCGGCCATGACCGGCCTCCGACCCATCGTCGAAATGATGACGATGAGCTTTTCGATCCTCGCGCTCGACCAGATCATCAACCACGCCGCCAAGATTCACTACATGACCGGCGGGCAAGCCAAGGTTCCGCTCGTCGTTCGAGGTCCTGGCGGCGCGGCGAATCAGCTCAGCGCCCAGCACAGCCACAGCATGGAGGGTTGGTACGCCCACACTCCCGGCCTCAAGGTTGTCGCTCCGGCCACGGCCGAAGACGCCTATGGCATGCTCCGCACGGCGATTCATGACGACAACCCGGTCATCTTCACGGAAAATCCCGGACTCTATGGCGTCAAGAGCGATATCGAGCTCGGAACCGGTTTCTCGGTGCCTTTCGGCAAGTGCCGAGTTGCTAGGGAAGGAAAGGATGTCTCGTTGATCGCCTATAGCCGAATGGTGAGCGTGTGCGAGAAAGCCGCCGAAGAACTCGAGGCTAATGGCATTAGCTGCGAAGTCATTGATGTTCGCTCGCTCCTGCCTCTCGATACCGAAACCATCTTCGCCAGCGTCGCCAAGACCAACCGTGCGGTCGTCGTTTACGAAGATTGGAAATCCGGTAGCTTTGGCGCAGAAATCGCGGCCCGAATCGGCGAAGAGTGCTTCGATGACCTCGACGCCCCAGTCGGTCGAGTAGGTGGCCTCAACGTTCCGATGCCGTACAGCCGCGTTCTCGAGCTCCAGTGCATTCCGAACGAGAACGACGTCATCGCCGCCGTTCAGAAGCTAGGCTAACCAAAATAATCCCCCCC
>JAEURP010000009.1 GCA_016788585.1 Chthonomonas sp.
GGAACCCACTTGCGTGGGAGCCCACAGTGGCTGGGGTGATTGTCATGCGTGGCAGGGTTTGCTTAATCTTAGCAATCCCTCTCGTGCTGGGTCGCCCTAGCAAGCCCTGAAGTCTCAACCTCTTCCCATTCTGAACCCCTGCATTCCACATGCTTTCGTGCATGGGGCGCTTTTTGGGTTTATGGTGATTGGTGCTTCAGGGCTTGCGTGACGGGCGTGTTATGATGGAGTGAAATGTATCTAGATCGTCACGCAAACCCTGGCACACATGGAGGATCATCCCGGCCACGGGAGTGGGCTCCCTACTACAGCCCCAGAGAGCGCCGCTGGGGAAATTGGAATGAGGATATTGAGAAGGCGAAGAGGAATCCTGGATCTCGCTCATGATGAGGTGGCTACTGATGGGTATCATTTCGCTGCAAGCCGTTGGGCTATGGTTCCACTGGACCCTCATGATGGGGCGTTCGAGAATTGAGCTGGCACCAGGGGCCCACTTTCTCGTGCCGACCCAAAGTACTCCTCAATTGCTTTGCCTTGCGATACTCCTTGGCGTGGGTTGCGGGATCGCGACCTGGAAGTTAGGGGACGGCATGTCTTTGGCTGCAATACTCCTGTTCTCGAGCCTAGCGATGCCACGCACCTTTGTACTTTGCTTAGCATTGCCGACGCTGATCCTTGGTCTATTTGCCCTTTGGGTCGGAAGCACTGTGGACCACAAAAGCCGCGGCACAATGCTCACGGCAACTCTTTCGGCACTGGTGACAATCCTCAACTATGTACTTTCCGACCTCGTCTATGCAGGTGCTGTTGGCAGTGCTTCGTAAAGGGTCCAACGCCTTGGATGTTGTCGATTATGTCTTCGATAGCGACAACCGAATGACGGATATCGACTACCCGACGGCCCGCCTTCGGGTGGCCCAGATGAATAAGTGGGAGTTGGAGCCCTCTTCGTGGCTGGGAGAAACTTTCTAGTCGAGCGTGGCATGGATAATTGCGTCGCCCTTCATTAGTCCCGCCCATCTAAGTACTTCGCGACCCCTGCGTAAGATGATGAATACGGTCGGGGCGCGATGCGCTGGAAGAGACTCGTGTCGCACCGTTCGATAATTAGGTCAAAATCGCAGGGTGCGGCGTGCGATTGCGTTGATGCTTCTGCTCCTCACCTCGATGGCGCATGCCCAAGAGGTGCAGATTCGCATGATGGCGGGGGTGGGGCAGGGGATTCCGCCTAAGGAAGATACCAACCCACGATCTTTGGCTCGACGCGCCGTGTTTGAGGAGTTCCATCGCCAGAACCCCGATGTGCGCGTGGTGAATGCGGGCGGCCTCGAAATGACCGGCGAGCGCGCCGAATCCATGTTCTTGATGAGCATGGCGGGCAACACGGCGCCCGACGTCATGTACGTCAACTTCCGCCAGTATTACAACTACATCGATCAGGGCTTCTGCCGCCGCCTCGATGACCTAATCGCCAAAGACCCTGGTGTGATTAGCCGCGCGAATCCGGTCGCGTTGGAAGTGCTGAAGAGCTACAACGGCGGGATTTATGCTATTCCGTGGTTTCAGGTGGCGTTGGGACTTTACTATCGCCGAGATCACTTTCGGGAGGCGGGCCTCGACCCCAATCGTCCGCCGCGCACTTGGGACGAGCTTTACGAATACGCCCAAAAGCTGAGCATGAGCGCGGAAGGGCGGCTCGGCTACATCACGAGCAAGCCCGCGGGCTACCATTGGAGCAACTTCGTGTACCAAGCGGGCGGCACGGTGGTCAAGGAGAGCGAGGAGCCAGGCGTTTGGAAGAGCAATATCAACTCGCCCGAGGCCGCGCAGGCACTGGAGTTCTTCCGCAAGATGATGGTCGCCAAGTGGAAGGACGACAAGGGCAAGATGCGAGGGCCGGCGGGCGCGGTCAGTACCAATTTTAACGAGGACATTCGGTCGAGCAAGGCGAGCATGTGGTTCACCTATGTGGGCGATGTAATGCTGAACATGCAGGATCTGCCGCCTTCGGTGGTCGGAATCGCGGCGATGCCGAAGGGGCCGGCGGACCGGTCGAACGAGATCAACGCGGGCATGTGGGCGATCAACGCGCGGGTCACCGACCCGAAGAAGCTGGACGCGTGTTGGCGGTTCATCAAGTTCTTCGCCGGCGATGAAGCCGCACGGATCAACACGGAGTCGTTCGTGAACCTGGGATTGGGTTCTTTGGTGAACCCGACTTGGCTCCAGAAGTATGGCTACGAGGCGGAGCTTGCGCAGGTTGACCCGGAATATGTGAAGGCGAATGAGGAGCTCTTCGCGAAGGGGCATCCCGAGCCCTACGGGCGAAACATGAGCCAGGTTTATGTGATGCTCGACCAGGCCCTGGACCGTGCGGTGCTGGAGCCCAATACGCCCGCGGCGACGATCCTAGGCAAGGCGCAGAAGGACATGGACCAGGTGCTTCTGGGCTACACGCCACCGGAGGTATTGCAGACGCAGCGCGCGTGGGCCACGGGGATTCTGATTGCGGTACTACTTGGACTAAGTGGTCTAGTTGGTCGACTGTTTTGGAAGGCCTCAAAAGCTCCAAAGCAGGTGCATTTAACCAAACGGTTAAACAAGCCATTCATTGTTCTTTGCCTTGCTCCGGCGGCGCTCACGCTCCTTGTTTGGGCCTACTATCCGTTGCTGCGCGGCCTCATGATGGCGTTTCAGGACTACCGCATCGTCACCGGCACGAAGTGGGTGGGGCTTGATAACTTCATCGCCGTGTTCACGCAGCCGATGTTCTACAAAGCCCTTGGTAACAGCTTCATCTATGTTGGGCTGAGCATTGTAATTGGCTTCTTGCTTCCGATCTTCTTGGCTTTGGCTTTGAATGAGATTCCCAGGGCGAAAGTGTTCTTCCGCACCATCTTCTACTTGCCTGCGATGACGAGCCCGATCGTGATCGCGTTCCTGTGGCGGCAGTTTTACGACAAGACCGAGGCGGGGCTGCTGAACACGCTGATCTCTCCCTATGTCGACATCATCAACAACGTTTTTATCCGCAACCCAGAGGCGTTCTGGCCGAAGGCTTATGATTGGCTTGGCAATCCGCAGCTCGCCATGTTCGCGGTCGTGCTTCCGGGAATCTGGGCGGGGGCTGGGCCGGGTTCGATTCTTTATCTCGCCGCGCTGAAAAACATTCCGGACGAGCGCTATGAGGCCGCCGACCTCGACGGCGCGAACTGGCGACAGAAGATTCGTGCGATTACCCTTCCTGGACTCAAGCCGCTGATTCTCATCAACCTGCTCGGCGTCTTCATTGGCGGCTTCAAGGCGATGGAGAATATCTTCGTGCTCACGATGGGCGGGCCACTCGGAGCGACGCATACGATGGGCCTTGAGGTTTGGATGAACGCCTTTATGTATCTCAAGTTCGGCTACGCGACGGCGGCAGCGTGGGTGATGGGCAGCATTCTCATCGGCTTCACGCTGATTCAGATTCGAAGCCTATTGCGCATGCGGTTTACGGCGGCGAAGCTGTGAAGTCATTCCGCGGCGCGGGCACGGTTCTCAACTTCCTCACCGTGTTGATCGGTGGCGGTATTGGACTGTTGTTGCGCACGCCAATGGAGAACAATGGGCACCTCTTGGAGTGTGTGAAGTTCAGTCTCGGCGTCGTGACGCTCTGCATCGGCGTCAAGTTATTTCTAGCTATGCGGAACCCGGTCGTTGTCGCTTTGTCGGTTGCGTTGGGCGGCATGCTAGGAGCGCTGATGGGTCTTGACCAAATGGTTAGTAATGGCGCGCTTTGGCTCGAAAACGTACTGGGCGGTGGTCCGGACTTCAAGAAGGGGCTAGTTCTGGCTTCGGTCGTGTTTTGCGTTGGACCGATGACCATTCTCGGCTGTATGCGAGACGCGATTGACCGGAACATCGACTTGCTAAAGTTGAAGTCAACGATGGACGGCTTGGTCGCGATCTTTTTCGCCGCAGCATTTGGGGCAGGAGTGGTGGCGTCGGCATTCGTCGTACTGATCATTCAAGGCCTGCTCACGATCTTGGCGGCGCCTCTCAAGGGATTGGCGCAAGATCAAGAAATGCTCGACGAACTGTCGGGCGCGGGTGGGCCAGTGTTGTTCATCGTGGGGCTCTCGCTTTCGGGCCTCAAAGAAGTGGATAGCGCGAACTGGCTCCTCGTGCCGATGCTAGCTCCGCTCATCGTCTTCATTTTCCGTTTGGTTAGGAGGCCCGCTGTTGTTGGAAGTGCATGACTTTCTAGTGACCGGGAGACCGGAACTCGAGTTTCTGTGCGTCATGGTCGCCTCGCTCGTCGTTGGCGGGTTTCTCTACTTCCTCATCAGCCGCTTGCTAACGCCAAAGAAGCACTTGCGCCAAGTCATCCGAAGCAGTGCGCACGGGTTGGGCATTTCGCGCTCCTCGACGCTGTTCTTCGCGACGCTGGTCTATGACGCGATCGCCCACGGCATCGATCTGCCCAGACTGCTCGATGCACAGGTCCACACCTGGGTCGTATTCGTTCGAATTCTGTGCTTTGGATGGTTAGTCTCGGTTTCGTATCAGGTCATGTTGACCCTAGCCAGTGAGAATGGCCGTCTCCAGGGGGACAAACAAAGGAAGATCCTCGTTCCCTTTGCCCGAAAGCTGGGTTCGGCGCTGATCTTGATTCTCACATTTGTGTCGGCTCTTGCCGTTGCCGGAATGAATGTCTGGGGCATGGCAGCGGGGCTTGGAATCGGCGGCATCGCAGTCGCCTTCGCGGCGAAAGACAGCGTTGAAAATCTATTCGGCTCGGCGACCGTGATGATTGACATGCCGTTTGGCGTCGGCGATTGGGTGAAGATTGATTCGGTCGAGGGTGTCGTAGAAGAAATCAACCTGCGCAGCACCCGAATCAGAACCTTCGAAGACTCGCTTGTGACCATGCCGAACAGCACGTTCATCAAGGCTGCGGTCGAGAACATGGGGCAGAGGCGTTCGCGCCGGATCCGTACCTCCATTTTCCTGGATGCGCCCCGAAACGCGGGTCAAATTCAAGGCTTTACGACCGCTTTAGTCGAAGGGATCAAAGAAATCCCGCAAGTCCAAGGCGACTCCGTGGTAGCAGGACTATTTGAGCTCAAAGAAACCGGCGCAGTGGTGCAAGTCGTTGGCCGCTTCGCGATCGACTCGTATCGCGAAGAGCTCGAATGCCGTCAGAATGTTCTACTAGCGGCGATTTCAATTGCCGCCGAACAAGGTTTACACTTCAAATCTCAGCCCAATGAAGAACTTCCTCGCCCTCCTGCTAGCGATCCCAAGCTTGGCGATCGCCCAAGTTGAAAAAGACCCTCGCTGGCTCGCCTTTCAAGATGGCCGCCGCCTAGAGTCCGCCTACCGCGCGGCGGGCCAGGCCAATGTTCAATGGTCCGGAGACTCTAAAGCCTACGGCCTCATGGAGAACGGCAAAAGGGTTTGGAGAACCGTTACGACGGGCCAAGAGGTGGTCAATGTCGCCGCCGCAAATTCGCCAAGGCAGCTCAATTCGTCGCGCGGACGTCCGATCGAGTCGCCTGACGGAAAGTTTAGGCTGTACACGCAAGGCAATCGGGTCTATCTAAAGGGCGCGGGCGATCCGGTTGCGCTTGTGCCCGATTCTGAGATCACGCCGACCGTGCTCTGCGGCAATGTGCCGTGGGTTTATGGCGAGGAGCTGGCGCAAAATGCTGGAATGGGCTGGTCGCCTTCGGGCAACCGTTTCTGGTTCTACAAGTTCGACTCGAAGCCGGTTCAGCCCTACTTCTTAGCCAATCAATTGCCAATCCAGTCGGGCTTGATGGAGCTCGACTATCCCAAGGCTGGGACACCTAACCATTTGGTGGAATTGTGGGTGGGCGACGCGGCAACAGGTGAGGTGAAGAAGATCGATTCAGCCCCTCGGCCAGGTGTCGAGTATCTGTTCGACATTCGATGGACTTCACCGAGGCACTTGCTCTTTGCTCGACTAGATCGTCTTCACCAGAGTCGCGATGTGGCCGTCTACGATGCTGTGAAGGGTGAGCCGCGGACTCTCTACACCGAGAAGGACCCGAAGGGCTACATTCCCTCGAATTGGCGGGTCATCTTGATGGGCGACCATTTCTATTTCCCCGCCGATAACAATGGGTTTGCCAACTGGTCGCGTGTGAATCCGGCGGCAGGCGCAGTGGAGCCGCTCGCTCAGCATCCGTTTGATGTCGGCAATCTCTATTCGGTTAACCAAAAAGGGATGGTTTACAGTGGCCGCGGCGGTGCCAGCCCCATTTCAAATCAGCTGTACTATTACGACTTTCGGTCGAAGAGAGCCACTCTGTTGACGAGCCCAGATCTTCATCATGTGATCTCAGTTTCACCAAATGGTGAGGCGTTTTTGGACGTTTCGCAGGGGCCGAATCACGCGCCCGAACGGGCGCTTTATCAGATCGAGAACGGGAAGGCAAAACTGGTTCGGACACTTGAGAGGCCGCCGGTACCCATGCTTCCTGGACCAGGCACAGAGACCTTGGCGTTCACGAGCGCAGACGGCCGGACGACTTTGACCGGCATCATCTCGTTCCCAAGAGGGTTTGATCCTAGCAAGAAGTATCCGGTGTTGTTTGATGTCTACGGAGGCCCGGAGCGCAGCGACGTCGACCTCAACTATCAACCCTATCGCGCGATGACGGAGCTTGGATTCTTAGTTGTTCAAGCGGAGACGCGTGGCGGCGTTGGTCGCGGCGCAACATTCCGGGATGCGTCGTATGCGGCGCTAGGAGTTGCTGAGATGGATGACTTTGCCGCGTTCGCGAAGAAGCTTGGCACGCTGCCCTATGTGGATTCTAGCAAGGTCGCGATGTTCGGCACGAGCTATGGAGGGTACGCCTCGCTTATGGCTCTGTTGCGCCACCCTGACCTCTTCCAAGCGGCCAGCGCAAGCAGCCCACCAACCGATTGGCGCAACTACGACACGATCTACACCGAGCGATTTATGGGTCTGCCTCAAGACCAGAAGGCGGCTTACGACGCGGGCAATGCGCTGACTTACGCTTCTGCGTTGAAAGGCAAGCTACAGCTGTACTTTGGAACAAGTGACGACAATGTGCACCCAAGTAATAGCTTGCAGCTCATCCGCGAACTCGAACGCCTTGGCAAAGACTATGAATTGAGAATTGGCCCAGACCGCGGGCATACCTATGTTGGGGACCGCCATCTCGTGCGGTTCCTATGGAATGCGTTTGGCATGTAGTCGTTTTTGTTAGGATTTGTTAGGGTTGGTGAGGTATTGTTCGGGTGGTTAGGTTGTGTGTAAGGAACCCGAGCGAACCTAACCAACCTAACTAACCTAACAATCTAAACGGAGATCGGCCGCAAATCTTCCGACACCGTGTAAGCCCCTGCGGTCTTACTTGCGATCTCATCGAGCGTGACATCGGGTGCGTGCTCTTTCAGAACGAGGCCCGAACTGGTCACCTCAAAGACGGCTAGGTCCGTGATGATCATGTTCACGCAACGCTTGCCGGTTAAGGGCAGAACGCATTCCTTCAGAACCTTGCTCTCGCCGGCCTTGTTGGTGTGCTCCATCACCACGACGACGCGCTTTGCGCCGGCGACGAGGTCCATTGCGCCGCCCATGCCTTTCACCATTTTGCCCGGGATCATCCAGTTGGCGAGGTCGCCTTCCTCGCTGACCTCCATCGCGCCAAGGACCGTGAGGTCTACATGGCCGCCTCGGATCATCGCGAAGCTGTCTGAGCTGCTGAAATAGCTGGAGCCGGGAATCTCGGTGATCGTCTGCTTGCCGGCGTTGATGAGGTCGGGATCGGCTTCGCCTTCATAGGGGAAGGGGCCCATACCGAGCATGCCGTTCTCGCTTTGGAGCACGACGTCCATGCCTTGCGGGATGTAGTTGGCGACGAGGGTCGGAATTCCGATTCCCAGGTTCACCAAGAACCCATCGCGTAGCTCTTGCGCAGCTCGCATGGCCAACTGATCTCGAGTGAGAGGCATGATTGCAGTTTACCGAACAGGCTAAGCAACCACCGGCAGCAAAACACTTCGCCCCAATGCTCCGGCAACAGCTTGCACCTGCGGCACCAACGCTTCGAATTGTGCGGGTGCGAGGCTTTGGGCGCCGTCCTTGATCGCCTGCTCGGGGTTGACGTGGACTTCTATGAGCAATCCATCGGCACCAGCGGCAATTGCGGCGAGTGACATGGGTGCGATGAGATCGCGTTTGCCGGTGGCCTGAGACGGGTCGACGATGACCGGGAGCTTCGCCAATTCCTTCATGACCGGAACGGAGGCGAGGTCGAGCATGTTGCGGGTGCCGCTTTCGAAGGAGCGAATGCCGCGCTCGCAAAGAATGATCTGCTCGTTGCCGCTCGACGCGACGTGCTCGGCGGCCATGAGCCACTCTTCATAGCGCGCGCTGAGGCCACGCTTTAGCAGGACTGGCTTCGAAGACTGACCTACTTCGTGCAGGAGGTCGTAATTCTGCATATTGCGCGCACCAATTTGGAGAATGTCGGAGTGCTGGGCCACGAGGTCGACCTTGCGCGGGTCCATGACCTCAGTGATCACCTTGAGGCCGAATCGCTTGCCGGCGGCGGCGATAAGCTCTAGGCCCTTCACGCCCATGCCGCGGAAGGAGTAGGGCGAGGTGCTGGGCTTATAGGCCCCACCGCGCAGAACCGTCGCGCCCGCATGAGCTACGGCCTCGGCCGTTGCAAAAATCTGGCTCTCGGATTCGATGGTGCACGGGCCAGCCATGATAACTATTGCATCGCCGCCAATAAGTACGCCTTCACCAAGATCGACAATTCGCGATTCTTGGCCAACGACCTTGGTGCTGGGTTGCGAAAAGTGGACTTCTTCGACCCCCTCCCACGCCCGAAGTTGCTTCAAGTGATCGAGGTGAAGGAGTTCATCTGCTCCTGACCCGCACAGAACGGCCCGCCCGCCCGCTAGGGCTTCCTCAACGCGAAAACCGAGTTCCTCGAGCCGAGACTTCACCGCTCCCGCTGCGTGGAAGGCAACAACGACAATCATGATTTGACTTTTGCCTCCATTACGGCTCTAAATGCTTCTACGAAGCGATCGACCTCGGTGTCGGTGCCAATGCTCACTCGTAGGCAGGTTGGCAAGCCAAGTACATGGCCGCCGCGAACAATCACGCCTTCCCTGAGCAATGCCTCAAAAACTGGCTGTGCAGGCTCGCGGACATCAACCAGGATGAAGTTCGCAAAGCTCTCATAAACCCGAAAACCATGACTCTCCATCGCCTGCTTCATTTTTGCCCGGCCCGCCGAGTTCACCGCAATCGTGCGCTCGAGATGCTCATCATCTTGAAGGGCGGCGACAATGGCGACTTGGGCCAAGTTATTGACGGCGAATGGGGCTTGAACGCGAGCGATGGCGTCGATAATCTCAGGTGCCGCAACCATGAAACCAGCTCGGATTCCGGCCAGGCCATGAGACTTGCTGAAGGTTCGAAGCACAATGACGTTTGGGCGAAGGTAATCGAGGCCATTTGGATAGAAGGGGTCTTCTTTGGCAAACTCGCAATAGGCTTCGTCTAGAACGACAACGACTCTGTCGGGCACCTTGGCCATAAAGGCCTCGAATGCGGCCTTGCGGTAGATCGTGCCAGTTGGATTGTTTGGGTTGGCCAGAAAGATGATTTTGGTATGCGGTGTGATCGCTTGCGAGACCGCTTCAAGGTCGATGCACAGGTCGTCATCAAGAGGCACTGGCACAAAACGACACGGCGCGACCGCGGCTGCCGTTTCGTACCGGGCGAAGCTCGGATCGCCAGCAATGACCTCGTCCGGCTCGTTCTGGATAAATATCTCGCCGATTAGCGCGATCAGCTCTTCGCTACCATTCCCTACCAGCACCTGATTTTCCGGTACACCAAGATGGCTTGCTATGGCGCCTCGAGCCTCAGAAGAAATGGCATCGGGGTAAAGATGAACCTGTGACAGGGCATCCCGCATCGCCTCGATGGCCATTGGGCTTGGGCCAAGCGGATTCTCATTGCTCGCCAGCTTAATGACATCGCGAAGGCCCAATTCACGCTGAACATCCGCGATTGGGCGTCCCGGAGAATAGGGGCGCAATCCAAGCACGTTTGGTCGTATCTCGGGCGGCATATAAGTTCAAGTTTAGCCGATTTGGCTCCACGTCGAACTTTGGGCCTACCTCCTACTCAGCGTTCAAGATAATGCTGATTTCCTCTTTTGGATCAACTGCAGTCCGCAAGTCGATGATGTGGGGTCCCTTCTCCAGATAAAGATTGAACGACCATGAACCATCCTCTTCAGCCGTCTTAAAGAAAGACTTTCCGTCGTTCACCGTAACCTCGATCCGTCGGCCCGGAGCCGTCGTGCCCACGAGTCTGAAAACGCCAGCTGGGACCTTATCGCCATCCTTTGCGTTCGAAATCTCCAGACGACGCTCCAGCGGCTTAAGAAGGTCCTTGACCACAAACTCGACGGCTCTAGATTTCGTACCGTAGATACCGCCAACCTGCTCATAAGCAGCTTGAATCGTATGCTTGCCCGTTACGAAGCTCGCATCGAGTGTCCAAGTTTTGTCGTTCTTAACGTTTGCACTGGCCACGAATCGCCCCCCGTCGAAAACAGCAAGCGTTCTTCCTGGTTCGCCACGACCAGAGACTTTGACCCAGGCCTGGGTAACGGCCTCACCTGGCACTGGCGTAAGGATTGTCGGGGATGGTCCCAGAGCTACTGCAGATACTACTGCCCCTCCACCAAGCGCAACTTGGATAGCGGCCCGGGTGGTCATCCAGGCGCCAAACGTCACGAAAGCTCTCCAAGTTCAGATGATTCGGTCAGTTCGTCTCGAACGCTACCGCCGCCGGCAACTTTCTTTCGAGAATCAGATTTGGCTGGCCGCCTCGCCTCTTTTGTCGGGGCGGTCGAGCCTACAGCATCTTGTAACAATCGGATTTGCTCCATGGCTTCTTGAAGGGCGCGCCGGTTCTCGGCTGCTTCTCGGTGAGATGCCTGGACCGCTCCGAAGAGGTCGTTCATTCGCTCCTCTAGGGTCGAGACCTCGGTTGGCATGCTTGCTACTGGCTTGGCCTCGCGAAGGAGTTCTGCTTCGGCCTGAGCCTGTACCAGCATTGCTCGGTCTTGCGTCGTCGAGAGTCTCAGGCTCTCCAGTTCATT
Source organism: Chthonomonas sp. (assembly GCA_016788585.1). GTDB lineage: Bacteria > Armatimonadota > Fimbriimonadia > Fimbriimonadales > Fimbriimonadaceae > JAFLBD01. The sequence continues at coordinate 11,178 of JAEURP010000009.1, forward strand.
ATTCAGCCGCGCAACAGTGGCCCGAAGCTCTTGAATCTCCGAATTGCTTTCGTATTCGTTAATCGCCGCCGACTTCTGCCCCAACTCGTGATGAAGTTGGGCGACGAGAGATTCGAGTTCGGGCACGCGATGCGAGAGTCGCTCAATCTCGGCATTTCGATCTGCCAACTGACTCTCCAAGTTTTGGATTTGCTCAGGCTCGCTCGCATGCTCGGCAAGCATGGCGTTGGCATGGGCGAGTTGCGAACGGAAATTCTCAACGACTTCGTCTGACTCAATGAGTTGACTTTGCAATTTCGAAATGCTGGCGAGGAGTCCATCTCTCTCTTGTTCAAATTCTTGGACAACGGCTTGGTCCTTGGAGGAAAGCTGTTGCTGAAGAGCCGCGTTCTGAGCCTCTAATTCGGCGACACGGGTCACGTGGCTTGAGTTTTCAAATTCAAATCTCAAGCGCTCAAGTTCAGTTTCGGCATGCTCGGCGCGAAGGCGAACATTAGCAACCTCGGCTTCGCTGGGTGCAGTAGTTTGAAGTTCTTCAAATCGGCTCTTGAGTTCGGCTAGCGCTTGCTTCAAGGCATTGGATTCTGCCGACTGCACTTGTAGTTCAGCCAAGCTAACCTGGTGTTGCTGTAGTTGCTGAATGAGGTCGCTATGGCCGGACGACAAGGTACCGATTTCCGCGTCCTTCGCGCCAAGTTCTTGCTTGAGAGATTGAGCCAGGCGGCTCGCTTCTTCTTCTGCCGCCAGCGCAGCGGCGAGTTGACCTTCAAGGTCGGCGGTTTGGGCAGCATGGGCTTCGTCTTGTGCCGAGCTATCCGCCCGGAGGAGCTTGGTATTGAGTTCATCAATCTGAGCATTAGCGTTGCGCAACTTTTGGTTAAGTGGCTCTACCTGCCGTGCCTTTTCATGCAGGGCGGCTAACGCTTCGGAATCGCCGCCGTTAATGCTCCGCTTAATAAGGATCGCATCAATCGCCCACGTTGCTCCTGCGGCGACAAATGCGCCGACGAGAAGCCAAAATAGATTTAATTCTGGGATTTGCATCGCCTTTCCCCATATTTTTGGCAGTTTTACTCAAAACCCAAAGGGTGGATTGAAAAGTCCTTGTTCCGTGACGATCGCGGTAATCAGTTCATTTGGGGTTACGTCAAACCCAGGATTCCAAGTTGGGCAACCCGCAGGAGCGACCTGAACACCTTCTATCATAGTAATCTCGGCGCCATCCCTTTCTTCAATGGGGATTTGCCTCCCATCAGCGATTTCGATATCAATCGTGCTCGAAGGTGCTGCCACGTAGAATGGAATGCCGTGGTACTTCGCGGCAATCGCCAATGCGTAAGTACCAATCTTGTTGGCGGAATCGCCATTGCATGCAATTCGATCTGCACCGACCACGACGAGATCAATCTTGCCGAGGGCCATTAGGCTTGCTGCCGCACTGTCTGCGATGCTCTTGAACGGGATATTGTCCTTCATCAGTTCCCAGGCCGTTAATCGCAGCCCTTGCTGACGAGGTCGAGTCTCACATGAAAAAACGGTGATGGAAGGATCCTTGGCGAACGCAGATCTAATGATGCCAAGGGCAGTTCCGTGGCCAGAAGTTGCCAGGGACCCCGTGTTGCAAATTGTAAGAATCCCAGCCCCTAACGGGACCAATTCGGCACCAAACTTCCCGATCGCTAGATTCATCTGGAGGTCTTCATCATCAATAGAAACCGCCTCGGCCAGAATCGCCGATGCGTCGGTGGTCCGAAGCGCTTCAATTCGGTCGAGGGCCCAAAAGAGGTTCACCGCCGTCGGACGGCTGGCCCGTAATCCAGCTGATGCGACCATGAGGTCGTCGCCAGCGCGGGCGGCCAGTGCCATTCCATAGGCGGCAGTGACGCCGATTGCCGGTGCGCCGCGCACAACCATATCCCGAATGGCCTCGGCGACACCGGCCCAATCATGGAAAACGACCCACTCTTCCCGGTTTGGGAGGAATCGTTGATCGAGCAAGTGCAGAGCTCCGTTTCGCCATTCAAGGGCTCTAATCGCCACTTCGGGACTTTACCCGTCCGCCATCGCACTTACGGGCCGGCGAAACTTTCGGAGCCGCTTGGCTATCTCAACGCCATGGTCGGCGAAGTGCTCCAAGGCATGAAAAATCTCGATCGTGCGAAACATGTCGCGACTTAGTGGACCTTCGCTGTCGGCGACTTCGAGGATATGTCTTCGTGCCCGTTTGTACGCGGAATCGATCATCTCATCGCCTTCGATGATCTCCATCGCTTTCGCGTCGTCGTAATGAGTGTAAAGCGCCATCGCGTCGGACATCATTTGAACCGAGCTCTCGGCAAGGGCGCCCAAGGGAGCTAGAAGATCTTCCCGGAACTTCCCGCGCATCTTTGACGCCCTGCGCGCCAACTTGACTGCGTCGTCACCGGCTTGTTCGAGCTCCCCTACGATACTAAGTGTTCCCATTAGGAGCCGGGCGTCCTCACTGACTGGCGATTGCATCACCATCAATTGAAAGACCTCCTTCATGATGCGATCCTCAAGGTCGTCAATCATCGGATCGGCCTCGACCACACGCTCCAGCATTGGTAGGTCATCACTGACGGCGCCTTCGACGCCATCCAGCACCATAGAGCAGACTTGATCCGCCATGCTGATCAGCATGGTTCGAACTTCATCCAGCTTCAGGTCAAGTTCGTTTCGAGTCAATGGCACCTCTTGAGCGTAAGCCCAGATTGTTATGACGATGTGAAGGCGTCAAGGGTCTCCGGCCGATAGGACCATTGTCGGACCTCGCATCGCGTGGCAGATAGCAATGGCGAGAGCGTCGGCAACGTCATCCGGCTTAGGCGGCGTTGGCAAGCTGAGGAGTTTCGCAACCATGAATTGGACTTGCTTCTTTTCTGCCCCTCCATGACCGACCACGGATTGCTTGATCGAGGGTGGGCTGTACTCTTCCCACGGCAAGTTACGAGCGCTCGCCGCCAGTAAGATAGTCCCAAGCGCCTTGCTGACATCGAGAGCAGTGGTCTTGTTTGCCGTAAACAGCAGCCTCTCCGTGATGAGGCAAGCGGGCTGGAGCCGGTCGATGAGCGCGAGGGTCTCGTCGTGGATGAGCCTCAGTCGGTCGGGCAATCTGATTCGAGGCGTTTGAATGAGCCCGCACTCAATCATCGTCAGTCGGGAGCCAACACGCTCGATAACCCCAAAGCCAACGCGCTCGAGCCCTGGATCGATGCCAAGGATCTTCATGCTCGCTTAAACCGCCGCATAAGCTCACTCTTGCCCATACTGATTGTAATTGGGCGCCCATGCGGGCATAAATAGGGATTTTCAGTGCGGGCGAGATCGATCAAGAGCTTCTCCATCTCTGCCATTCCGAGCCGGTCACCCGCTTTGATCGCCATCTTGCAGGAGCACATCACCCAGATTTGCTCCCGGACGGAGAGTCCGCTTGGACCGGCACCGTCGAGGATTTCATCAATCAGTTCTTTGAGCACCGTAATTGGATCGGCTCCCCGCATTGCTGCGGGCGCGGCGCGGACAATAAATGCTTGGTCACCAAAGGGCTCAAGTTCAAAGCCCATACCCAAAAACTCTTCAAGCCTCTCATTGACGATGGTAGCCTGAGCCCGGTCAAGGTCCAACGTCATTGGAGTCAGCAATGGTTGGCGCTCAACACCACCGGCGCCTCGAGCGTTGCGGATTCGCTCAAAGAGCACGCGCTCATGAGCAACATGTTGGTCGATGACCATGATGCCCTCATCGTTCTCCGCAATGATGAAGAAAGCATCGGCAGTCTGGCCGATGACGCGAAGGCCAGCCAAAAATCGATCGGCAAATGACCGGAAAATCACCGGCTCGTCGTCATGAGAATCCGAGTGGGCAACTGCGAATCCTGGATCGATGGCCGTGCTCCATGCGACTAACTCGTCGGAAATTCGAGGCTGGGCATTCGATGCCGCGATTGCCTCATTTGCCCGGATGATGCCGTCCATGTTTGGCATCATTCCGTGCTCCATTAGAGCGCCCTTGATGCCTTGCCTGACCGCATCGAAAACTCTTCCCTCTTGCGAAAACCGGCACTCGCTCTTCGTTGGAGAGACGTTCATATCGACACTTGCCGGATCGAGGTCGATCATCAAGAGCGCAACTGGGAACCGCCTCTCTGGCGTGATTTGTCGGTAGGCGACATCGATGGCTGTGTAAAGTCCACGGTTTTTGACTGGCCGTCCATTTACAAAAATCCACTGCTGCGATCGTGTTGGTCGGGTGAAGTGGGGGGCGCTGATATAACCTCGAACCCGGATGCCTTCCCGAAAGACATCGATCTCGGCGATGCCCCGGGCTACATCGCGACCCCAAACGGCGGCTACAGCCGATAGAGCATCCCCATCGCCAGGAGAGTCGAGCAGAGTTTGTTCGCCGTGAATCAACCGAAATGCGACATCAGGGGTACTGATCGCATACTTACCAACGATCTCGCTGATTTGCGCGAGTTCGGTCCCCATCGTTTTTAGGAACTTCAACCTGGCTGGCGTGTTGTAAAAAAGGTCCTCAACCGAAATCGTCGTGCCCTTCGGTCCGGCTTCATGGTGCGGCTCTGCCCGGCGCCCACCATGAACATCGAGAACCGTTCGACTCCCGTCACCTTGCCCGGAACTCAACTGAAAGCGTGAAACCGAGGCGATTGATGGAAGTGCCTCGCCGCGAAAACCAAGCGACCCAATACGACCCAAGTCCTCAACAGTGCGGATCTTGCTTGTTGCGTGTCGTTCAAGGCATGCGATGGCGTCGTCGCGGGACATACCGGTGCCATCATCGGTCACCCGGATGAGCTCCGTGCCTGACTGGAGTAACTCGATGGTGATCCGCCTAGCGCCAGCATCGAGGGCATTTTCAACGAGCTCCTTTACAACACTTGCCGGACGCTCGACGACTTCTCCCGCAGCAATCTGGTTGATCGTATGCGGGTCCAGGAGGCGAACGCCAGCATGGGAAGGTGCCGAGGCCATTGGGATTAGTTTACTAGACGTTGTTCTGGCCTTTTGCGGACCAAGATTGGCAAAATTGCCACCTCAAGGTCTGAGAATTAGGCGGAGCGGACCGACAATCTTGAAAGAAGCATGTTCGCAATTATTGGCATTGTGCTCGCCGTGGGGTGCATCGTAATGGGATATACGATGCACGGAGGCCAAATCGGAGTTCTGATCCAGATCTCCGAATTCATTATCATTGGTGGCGCCGGCATCGGCATCTTTTTGGCCAGCAATGGAAAAGATGGCGCTATCGCTACGGTCAAGGCGGTCATGGGAGTGATGAAGCCAGATCCATTTACGAAGGGGGCCTTTGTGGACTTGCTCCGAATGCTTTACCAGCTGTTTAATGTTGCGCGAAAGGAGGGACTCCTCGGTCTTGAAAAGCATATTGAGAACCCGGCTGAGTCCGAAATCATGAAGAAGTTCCCCGGGTTTGTGAACAACCATCATGCATCCGATTTCCTCTGCGACACACTCAAAGTCGTTCTCACCGGTGCCGTTGGCCCGCATGACTTGAGCGAAATGATGGAACTCGATCTAGAGATTGCCCATCAAGAAGCGCACAAGCCAGTGGAGGCAGTCCAGAACGTCGCTGACGCCATGCCCGCAGTTGGCATTGTCGCGGCGGTTTTGGGCGTTATCATCACGATGGGCAAGATCGGTGGCGAGGCAGCCGCCATCGGTCACTCGGTTGCAGCGGCACTTGTCGGTACATTCCTTGGAATCTTTGTCGCCTATTGTCTTTTTGCCCCGATCGCCAAGGCGATCGAGGCCAAGATTTTTCCTGAGTCCCAATACATGAACGCAATCCGGTTTGCGCTTTTCAGCTTCGCCCGAGGAGAGTCACCAATCACGTGCGTTGAGTTTGCTCGCCGAAACATCGCACCCGCGTATCGCCCTTCCTTCTCAGAAGTGGAAAAAGCAGTTAAGGAAAAGGACGCGGCTTAAAATCCGATTCAAGTCGAATTGGGTAGCGGCTTAAACAAGGAAACGAGATGAACGACGGCACACCCATTATCATTAAGAAAAAGAAGGTCAGCCACGGTGGACATCATGGCGGGGCTTGGAAGGTGGCCTACGCGGACTTTGTCACGGCGATGATGGCTTTCTTCTTGGTGATGTGGATCATGGGCTTGTCACCCGAGGACCGCAAGATCGTCCAAGGGTATTTCAATGATCCGATGGGGTTCATGAAGTCCACACCAAAGGGTGCCCCGAACATTGGCCCCTCGGGAGGACGCCAGGCCTCGAGCGCTGCTTTGGCGCAGGGCGAGGCGACACGCCGGGCGGAAGAATCAGAATTGCAGAGCTTGCAAAAGGAGATCAAGAGCGCAATCGGTAGCTCTGACGGTGATGCCCAATTGCTTGCCTTGATGGAAGCGATTGAAGTCAACATCACGCCGGAGGGCCTTGAACTCGAATTTGTCGAAGGAAATGGAGTGGTCTTCTTCGAGCTTGGTAGCGCAGTTGTGCGTCCTCAAGCCCGCTCGATCATCACTCGCGTCGCCACCCAACTGAGGGCTTCGGGCCGTCTTATGTTCGTTGACGGCCATACCGACGGGCGACCATTCACAGGCGGGTCGAGCGACAACAAATTACTGTCTGCTCAACGGGCCCAATCGGTTTATCAGATTCTTCGTTCGGCTGGAGTGCCAGAAGCACAGGTTCTGGACATTCGCGGTCGCGGAGATCGAAAGCTCAAGATCGTTGAAGACCCAAATGACGCAAGAAATCGTCGGGTCAGCATTTTGCTACCCTTCCTTGGTGGTGAAGAAAAGGTGATGGATGATGTGGATGGCACGCCAAAAGAAGGGGCAAAATTCACTTCGCCAATTGATCTCAAACCCCAGAAGCCCGAACTCTCGCATCGCTAGTGGGGATTCTTGCGTCCCTAGGTGCGTAGGAGCAATCCGCCACGGAATGGCAAGACTCGAATCACACCTCTGGGAGTACAACTTCGCGCGCGTGGTCATCTTAGATGTCTCGAGCGACTACGAGCTCATGGCGGAGCCAATGCCGCCGAACTGTTACCCAATCCTTGAAGAGAAGTGGGTACACAAGGCACAGTTGCCCGGCATTTTGCCGCAAGACGAACTCCTCGCTGGTTACCTTTACGACTGGCACGAAAGTAGCGAACGAGAAGAGAACGCTTGGTATGTTGGTGTCGTCCGCCAAGAGCTTGCCCAAACCTTGCTTGCCGATCGTGGCATCGCCTAAAACTGATCGGTCATGAACATCTGGGGCGGGCTCGGACACCCTCGCCCCATAAGATAGAGGTCGGCAAATTTGAGGTCTCCTGGCACGCCAATCCGATCTGTTAGAGTCCGGAGCCCGTACCACTCCGCCCCAGGGGGAACAGGCCATGACAGAGCTTGGTCGGTGGTCATGGCCTCGCGAATCATGGTGCCTTCAAGGCATGCATAACCTCCGCCCATGGGCTCGCACACCTTCAAACTGTACTTCCACTTTGCCCAACTGTGGGAGTCCCGCCTTAGGCGTCGGCTGTCTTGATGGCTCCAGTCGGCATAAAGCTGTTCGACCTCGCTGAAGGAAAGGGCTGGGCCGACGGTATCAGTGGGAAGTGTTGCAATTGGACCTCGCACCAGTTCATCGACGACCTCGAAGCCACACTTTTCGTACAGTCCACGGCGCTTGGCGAACAAGATGGCCTCGGAGACCCCTTGAGCTTCGGAGACAGAGCACACTTCTGAAACTAGCCGCTCAGCGTAACCCTTGCCCCTGGCTGCGGGAAGCGTAGCAACGCCCGCAATACCGATCGCATGGCTACTGCCAAATTGAAGGGGTGTGGTGGTGAGGATCGTCTGCATTTCGCCCTCGATGAACAAGGCCCACTTTCGCGCCGGATCAAACCCAGGATCGGCAAAAAACACTCCGTGGGCGAGATCGTAATCGAGATCGAAGACCTCGCATAGAATGGCTAGGAAGCGGTCGCACTCTTGCATCCTGACCGGGCGAATTTCGGTCACAGCGAGGATGGGGCCACCTCGATTCGAACCAGAACCACCCGAGGACTGACTTCAACCCTAGGGAGCGGTACCCCATCGGCACCAAGGGCCTCGAGGTCGACCGTTTGTGACATGCCTCTTGAGACGTCTACGAGAGCTCGCACACGGGAGACCTTACCGATCTCGCCAGCGGGGCCGGTGAGCGTGATGACCGCAGGTTCGGCGACAGCATTCTTAAATCCATCGAGCATTCCCTGAGTCTCGACTGACACGGTGCGAATCGTCGTGGCCACTTTGTCGATCGAGACTTTGAGAACCGGCCGCTTTGGCCTCAACATCACTTTGTCAACAACGGCAGGAACCATCACTTTGACCGTGTACGAACCCGGCTGCTTGTTGGAGACATCGACCACAGCGATGAGATCAGACGGTTCAATGTCGTCGATTTCAGTTTCTGGCCCATCGGCAACCACGGAGACGCCTTCGGGCAAGTCGCTGAGGAAGAGCCCTGGTTGAAGGCCCTTTGCTTCCAGTCGCACAAGAAATTCGCGCTGCCGCGTGGGCTGGGTCTGCGCATTGACTTGAAGCCAGAGCATCAGCGAGAGAGCAAACGAGATAATCGCAAGTAACCCCTTCTCAGCTCGGCCAATTGGCTTAAAGGGCACGCTTGGCCTCCCGGCGTAGCCGCCTTCGTCGTGGCGTGTCCGACCCTCGCAATTCCTGATTCAGGATTTCTCGCAACTCGTTGATGCCCTCACAAAGGGTCATCCGACCTTCTGCCGCAATAGAAATCGTGCCTCGCTCCTCGCTCACGATGATCGCCAAGCAGTCACTCTGCTCACTCATTCCGATGCCTGCCCGGTGGCGCATGTGTACCTTCCGGCTGACTTGGTCACTCACGCTAAGTGGTAGCTGGCAAGCGGCTGCAATGACTTTCTCGCCACGGACAATCGCCGCGCCATCATGCAAGGGGTTACCGTTAAAGAAGATCGAGTTGAGCAGAGCAGGGGTCATTTGGGCATCGAGCGGCACGCCATTCGCAATGATGTCGCTGAGGGGTGTCGCACGTTCGACAATGATAATGGCCCCGATCTTCTGCTGAGCTAGCTCTGTGACCCCCGCAACCAAATCGTCGATCGCTCTTGCGGACGAACTTACGTGTGGCCCCCCGAGCCGAGAGGTCCAAAGACCCAATCGAGCAAACCCTTCAAGAGCCTGGCGCAATTCCGGCAGGAGAAGAATGACGAGCGCGACGGGTGCCAGGGCGGTCGCCTTGTCGAGGACCCAATGCAGAGTCCTGAGCTGAAGGAGATCTGAAACGAACAGGGCCGCAACGAATACAACGATGCCAAGGAGAATTCGCCAAGCTCTCGTATTACGAACCAAGATGAGGAGGCGGTAGATGAGGTAGGTGACGAGGAGGATATCCAGCAAATGCCAGAGGTTCTCGGGGGTGAACCTCAGGAGATGTGACAGACGGAGCAGAAGATCGTCCACGGACGTGTACCTATTGTATCGGTTCAGGAGGGCGTAGAATCAATGGCTAATGAGAGTTGCCGTTTATGAAGATAATTTGATTTGGAGCAGCAGGCTTGCAGTCTCGCTCCGGGCCCTAGGGCATGAACCTATCGTTTTGCGGCAAGTCGATGCGCCGCTGCCAGATGGAGCCGGTCTTGCAATCGTGAATCTGACGAGCCCCACACTCGATGCCCAGCGTGTGCTGTCCAACCTGGGGCGCAGGGTGTTTATCATCGGTCATGGTGGCCACAAGGAACTGGGCGAATTGCCGCAGGCGCTGAAGAGTGCCTGCGATCTCGTCACCACGAACGGCACGCTTTCTATGCGATTCGAATCCGTGATGAGCCAGGTGCCTGGTGCAAATGCGGGTTTAAGCAAAGACGCTTGACCTGTGGGTCGCCGCTGAGTCTAAAATTGGCCCAGGTCAATCCACTGGCCATCCTGTAATACTGTCCCCTTGGGAGCGCTGGGCAGCGCTCCCTTTTTATTGATAAACTACTGGGCATGAATAAGGTCTTCACCGACGCCAAGTCCGCCCTCGATGGTTTTGTGTTTGATGGGATGACCGTTATGAGCGGTGGATTTGGACTTTGCGGCATTGCCGAGCACCTGATCTTGGCCCTGCGAGACTCAGGCGTCAAGGACATTACGGTGATTAGCAACAATTGCGGTGTCGATGATTTTGGAATGGGCCTCCTTCTTCAGACCAAGCAGATCAAGAAGATGCTCAGCAGTTACGTCGGTGAGAATGCCGAGTTCGAGCGACAATTCCTGTCGGGCGAGCTGGAGTTAGAGTTCAATCCCCAAGGCACGCTTGCCGAGAGAATCCGGGCTGGAGGAGCTGGCATCCCTGCCTTTTACACCAAGACCGGCTACGGAACCGTGATCGCGGAGGGCAAGGAGACCCGCCAGTTTGGGGGCGAGTGGTACGTGATGGAGACGGGACTGACCGCCGACCTGAGTATCGTCAAGGCTTGGAAAGGAGACAGGGCTGGGAATCTGATCTATCGCAAGACGGCTCGCAATTTCAACCCAATGATGGCTACGGCTGGCAAAGTTTGTATTGCGGAAGTCGAGGAGCTTGTTGATATTGGACAGCTAGATCCAGATCAAATCCATACGCCGGGTATCTATGTGGATCGCCTCATCGTCGGCACTCATTTCGAGAAAAGAATCGAGCGTCTAACCACGCGCGAGCGCACGGCCTAGCCAGACTTGGTTCTTTCGATGCTAGCGTAGGCATTGTGAGCATGAATGCTCTCATGGTTTTCGACCTCGACGCTATACCAGGTGATTCGCTCGTCGTCGTTGAAGAGTAATGAAACTTCGCGGACCATGTCCTCGACAAATCTCGGATTGTCGTAGGCAAGTTCCGTAACGAATTTCTCATCCGGCCGCTTAAGGAGGGGATACAGGGGGGCTGAAGCTCGGGCCTCGATTTTCTCGATGATCTCTTCAATCCAAATGTGATCCTTGGCACGAATTCGAACTGTGACATAGCCTCGCTGATTGTGGGCTCCATAATCGCTAATCTCCTTGCTGCAAGGGCAGAGAGTGGTCACCGGGATTCGAACCTGAACTACTAAGTCGTTCTTAAGGCCGCCACCTGCTTCAAATCGGCACTCGTATCCCATGAGACCTGGCTTTCTGGTAACCGGTGCGGGCTTGCTGATAAAGTACGTGAAGTCCACGTCGAGGTGGCTCTGCTCCGATTCCAGCCTCTCTCTCAACTCAGCGAGGATTACGGGAATACTCTGCACGCTAACCATTCCCGCATGTTCACCTAGCACTTCAAGAAAGCGGCTCATATGCGTTCCTTTGAAGTGTTTGGGCAGGTCAACAGTGAGCGTAAATGTTCCTATGGAATTCTGGATCTCGTTCTGGCGATCGAGGACTCGTATTGGATACTGCACTCCTCGAACGCCAACGCGATCAATCGCGATATTGCGCTCATCGCGCGAGTTCTGCATGTCGGGCATCGCCCCAGATTCGTTCTGGATCATCAGCAATTAAAAGATACGCTAATCAGGCCCTCGATGTTTGAACCGGTACAATCGAGTGACCGATGCCGCGCGACATCCAGTACCTTACCGTCCAAGATCACCTGTGGATTAATCTCCAAGTGACTGGTCATCAACAGCAATTCAAGTTCGCTGATTTGGAAGAAGCAGTGTACTTACAATATGCATATCAGACCAGTAACAATGTGATCGCCCAGGCGGCGCGCTACGGAGCCAAGTTCGCTTCAAAATCTCCATTTGCGCGGGGTAATGAAGCGACAGCATTCGTTGGCTTGGTTTCCTTCTTGCGGCTGAATGGCTTCAACGTCGAACTCTCGGATGCCAAGGGTGCCGATTTCATGGCAAGTCTGGCCACGGGTGGTGAAGATGCGGTCCGTAAAGCAGTGCGCCACGATCACCATGCCCACGACGAGTCGGTTGAAGACGTGGCCAAGGCCGTTATTGAGGCCTATCCGAAGACGATTTCCAAGCTGAATAAGCAAGCCGTCGCCTAAGCGCCAACTTGCTCTCCAATAGTCGTCGGAAGCGATTGAAGCGCTTCACCCAACTTACTTAGGTCGCGCCCGCCGGCGGTGGCGAACTCTGGTCTGCCGCCTCCACCTCCGCCTGTTCGTGTAGCGAGATCCTTAACGATGGCCCCGGCGCTGGCGCCTGCGGCAACAGCGTCTTTGCCCAGCTTGGCAATGAACGTAGCCTTGCCGTCTTGCTTGACGACAACAACCGCGACACGATTGGGCGCATGAGCCGCGATCTGATCGGCGACGGCCTGAGCTTCCTTTGGATCGACGTCATCAAGTTCCTTAACTACGAGCTCGACCGCTCCAATGGTTACTGCCGTTTCGGTGGCGCCAATGGATGACTGTTGCATCAGTTTCTCTCGCTTCTTGCGCTCCTCTCGCAGGGCTTCGAGATTCTTTTCGATTGCCCGAAGCAAGTCATGCGTCGTCGACTTTAGCAAGGTAGCGGCCTCGACCAAGGTCTCGTGCTGTTCATTGGCCCACTGCGCCGCGACATCGCCGGCAACCGCCTCGATTCTTCGCACGCCGCTGGCGGCCGAGGACTCGTGGAGAATCTTGAAGAAGCCGATCTGGCCCGTGTTTGACACGTGGCAGCCGCCGCAAAGCTCGACGCTAACGGGCTCGCCGCGATCTCCGCGAATATCAACGACGCGTACGAAGTCACCATACTTTTCGCCGAAAAGAGCCATCGCTCCCATCGCCTTTGCGTCAGCTATCGGCACTCCGTCGTGAATATGAACGGAATAACCCCGGAGGATTTCCTCGTTAACGTCAGTCTCGACCTGTCGGAGCTCGTCCGCCGTCATGGCCTTGCCGTGGGTGAAATCGAAGCGCAGATGTTCAGGAGAAACCAAAGAACCAGCTTGTGTCACGTGGGCCCCCAAGCGATTCCGTAGGGCCGCGTGGAGCAAGTGCGTGACCGTATGGTGGCGCGTGATTCGGCGGCGGCGGGCGGCATCAACGGTTGCCGTGACCTGCTTCTTGAAGAACTGCTCGTTCAAAACCTGCTGTAAGTCCACTTGGGACATTTTGTCAAACGGTACGGGATGCCCAGTTTTCAACGGTTCGCAAAGATGCACATAGATGCCATCTTGCTTCACCAAGTCAAGGACGCGTAGCTCAAAGCCAGGCCCGACGAGCAATCCTTCGTCGCTGACCTGCCCGCCACTTTCGGCATAGAAAGGTGTCTGGTTCAGGGCAATCGCGATGTTGCCCGTTGGGCGGCCGTTATCGTCGGTTTCTGGCAAGGCCGCGACGACTTCGGCTTGGTTGGCAAGAGTTTGATATCCTACAAATTCGGTTGGAGCCGAACCTGCCTCTTCGCGAATGAGGATGAATAGGCCACCATCAACGCCTCCGTACACGCTGTCCCGCTGGTCAGCGGACCGGCTCCGCTCTTGAGCTTCTTTGAGGGCCACTTCGTAACCATCGAGATCAACGACCACACCGGCTTCTTCGCATAGCTCTTGCGTGACTTCAAGCGGGAACCCGTAGGTGTCGTAAAGCTTAAAGGCTGACTCGCCGCTTAAGGTGCCTTGTCCCTGTCGTCCAAGGTCCTCTAGCCAGAGCGTCAGCATGTCCGTGCCTTGGCTGAGCGTACGTCGAAACTGAGCTTCTTCATTGAGGAGTGTGACCACGATGAGGTCGCGCTTCTCGACTAACTCCGTGTAGTGATCGCCCATGATTGCGGCGACGCCTTCGTAGATCAGGTGGAAGAAGGGTTCTTCAAACCCGAGAACTCGCTGTCCCTTCAGGACTGCGCGGCGAATGAGGCGGCGCAGGACATAGCCCCGCCCATTGTTGCTCGGCAAGATGCCATCGGCAATGCAGAAGCAAGCCGTGCGAATGTGGTCGGCGATGACACGGATTGCGCGGTCCGAGGTCTCGGACAGGCCGTAGCGGGCACCGACGGACTCGATCGCATGAATAATGGGCTTGAAGGCATCGGTATCGTAAACCGAGCTGAATCCGCCAAGAACAGCTGCTGTCCGTTCTAGCCCCATGCCCGTGTCAATGGACTGGAAGGGTAGGTTCGGCATGCCGTCTTTGACATAGCCCTCGGATGGGCGATCGGGATTGCGCAGGTGGCCCTGCCATTCGTACTGAATAAAGACGTCGTTCCAGATCTCGAGCCACTTACCGGCGGCCTCGTCGCGAATCCAATCTTCTTTGGAGTAAGCACCCGATGGCGCGGGCTCGTCATTCGGCGTCCAGTAAAACATCTCCGAATTCGGGCCGCAAGGTCCGGGCGGGCCATTGGTAAACGAGCTGGCGGGCCAGTAGTTGGTGTCCTCGCCGAGTAGGAAGACGCGATTTGTTGGGTCGAGCCCGGCGGCCCGAAGGTGCTTCGCCCAGTAGACCGGAGCGTCTTGGTCTTCTTCAAAAACGGTGAATGATAGCCGGTTCGGATCTAAGCTGAGCCACTCGGGCGATGTCAAGAACTCCCATGAGAAAGCTACGGCATCTTCCTTAAAGTAGTCGCCAAAACTGAAGTTGCCGAGCATCTCAAAGAAGGTGAGGTGGCTGGTGTCGCCGACTTCTTCGATGTCACCCGTTCGCACGCACTTCTGGGCGGTTGTCAGCCTTGGCCTATCCGGCTTTGCGACCCCACGGAAGAACGGCTTGAACTGCACCATTCCCGCGCCGTTGAAGAGGAGCGACTCGTCGAGACGGCCGGTTACGTCGTACGGAATCAAGGAGCCGCTGGGAAAAATCCCGTGCCCCTTGGATTCAAAAAACTCTAAATACTTGCGCCGTAACTCGCGGGTTTCCATGGATATGCTCACCGAGGGTACCCGCGAGGCAGTAAACCCATTGGGACTTAATCAAATTCGGACAGATAAGCCGAGTAGGCTTGAGCGATCCCTTGTTCAAGCGATGTCTTTTCCTTCCAGCCGAGCGAATGGAGGAGCGAGACGTCGTTGGTCTTTTCCGGGAATCCGTCGGGCTTCGATGTATCCCAAACAATCTCGCCTTGGTGGCCGATCACGCGCTGAACGGTCTCGGCGAGCTCCTTAATGGTGACCGATCGACCGATGCCGATATTCACCATATCGGGCACGTTGTTTTTGCCCATCAGATACACAATCGCGTCGGCGAGGTCGTCGGAGTAGAGGAACTCTCGCTTAGGGCTGCCGGTGCCCCAGCAGGTGACTGGTGCGTGGCCGTTCTCCTTCGCTTCATGGAACTTGCGAATTAGCGCCGGCAGAACATGACTCGTTTCGAGATTGTAATTGTCTCCTGGCCCATAAATGTTTGGCGGCATGCAGGTGAAGTAGTTGCTGCCGTACTGTTGCCGAATGGCTTGACACATTACTAGGCCGGCAATCTTTGCGACGGCATAGGGCGCGTTTGTGGGCTCAGGTTTGCCCGTCAATAGAGCCGTTTCTGGAATTGGTTGTGGTGTTTCGCGGGGGTAGATGCAACTAGAACCGAGGAAGCAGAAGTTAGGCACACCCGCCTTATGCGCACCCCAAATGAGGTTTGCTTCGATCACCAGATTGATGCCAATAAAGTCAGCCGGGTAGGTGCTATTCGCGCCAATTCCGCCAACCTTCGCTGCCGCCATGACGATCCAGTCTGGCTTCTCAGTGGCTAGAAAGGTATCAACGGCCGCTTGGTTTTCGAGGTCAAGCTCTTGGCGTGTGCGCGTAACGATGTTCGAAAAACCCTGTGCCTGAAGCTGGCGCACAATCGCCGACCCCACCAAGCCTCTGTGGCCAGCTACAAAAACCTTGTCGGTCCTCTTAAGCAAAGCTTAGCGTCCTTCCTCGGCGCTTGGCGCGACTCGGAAGCCCTCACGTTGAACCAACGCGTCCTTTTGGGCGATTTCGAGGTCCTCGCGCACCATTTCTTCAATCAACTCTTCAAAGGTAGTTTTGGGCTCCCAGCCCAAAATCTCTTTTGCTTTCGTTGGGTCACCCAAGAGTGTTTCAACTTCGGCCGGGCGATAGTAGCGGGGATCGACACCGATCACTTCGCGACCAGTGGACTTGTCGATGCCAACTTCTTGCTCGGCAGAGCCGCGCCACTCGATGTCCATGCCGAGTTCGCTAAAAGCCCTTTCGCAAAGTTGGCGAATCGAGTACTGCTTTCCAGTTGCTAGGACAAAATCGTCGGGCTTATCTTGCTGAAGCATCAGCCACATGCCTTCTACGTAATCGCGAGCATGCCCCCAATCGCGGAGCGAATCCATATTTCCAAGGTAGAGCTTCTTTTGGAGGCCAACTTTGATGCGCGAGGCGGCACGGGTTACCTTGCGAGTGACGAAGGTTTCGCCTCGCAAAGGGCTCTCGTGATTAAAGAGAATGCCGTTGCAGGCGTACATGCCGTAGGACTCGCGATAGTTCACTGTAATCCAATAGGCGTACAGTTTCGCGACACCATATGGAGAGCGCGGATAGAAAGGTGTTGTCTCCTTTTGGGGGATCTCTTGAACGAGACCATAGAGTTCGGAAGTTGAGGCTTGATAGAAACGAACGTGGTCGGTCATACCGAGGATTCGAATGGCCTCAAGTAGCCGGAGAGCGCCGATAGCATCAGAATTGGCGGTAAATTCAGGCTCCTCGAAAGAGACTTTGACGTGCGATTGGGCCCCCAGATTGTAAATTTCGTCTGGTTGAACCTCCTGAATGACACGGATGAGCGAGGTCGAGTCTGTTAGGTCGCCATAGTGGAGATGGAAAGGTAACCCGTTCTCGTGAGAATCGTGATAGAGGTGGTCGATTCTCGCCGTGTTGAAGAGCGATGTTCGGCGCTTGATTCCATGAACGGCATACCCTTTCTTCAGGAGTAGCTCGGCCAAATATGCCCCATCTTGGCCTGTAATTCCGGTAACCAACGCTTTTTTCATCTTTGCTAAGTGTACTGCCCTGACCATTATCGGGCTCTTGCCGTGCTATCGTGAGGCATGAACCACTATGAGGTGTGGGTAAATCTCGCCCCAGGAGCAAAGGACCTTGAGTTTGTCGATGCTCTCACCGCTTACCTTGGCTTTCTTCAACAGAAGGGGCTTCTGGAGAGTTTCCGGATTCGACGACGAAAGTTTGGGTTCGGACCGGAAGCGCTCGGCGAGTTCAATATCTCGATGATCTTCCGCGACCTCGCTCATCTCGACGCCGCTTTCCTTCGGGTCGCGAAGCGGGACGAAGAGGTCGAGAGGCTCCATGCCGCCGTGTTTTCGCGTGTGGTTGATTTCAAGTCGGGGCTCTATCGAGACTTTCCCGACGAAGTGCGCGAAGGCTAAATTTGTACTGGAGAAATATGCTAGTTCGCCCAGTTTCTAGCATGTTTACTTGCGTCTTAGTTCAGCACTTTCAGATAGCCTATCTGGACCGGCTCACGCCGACCCACTGAAATGGCCGCTTGTCAATTTATCCCGGAAATTAGAGCTGACCAAATGCCGCACCGACCGGCTCTGAGATGGAGCGGCCCCTCGTTGGCTCAACGAGGAGACTGGCAGGCCGCCTTGCGTTCTGCACGGCGACGTCTAAAGCGGCTCCCGGGCGACCTAGGTGCCCTTGAAGTGATGGCTCGATCGCTTGTCGCGGTTGGTCGAGCGGAAGAAGCCCTCCCGCACCTTCGAACTTTGGTTCGTCAAAATCCCCACGAGCCTGCCTATGATGTCTGGCGGGCATCGGCGCTTCAGGCCCAAGGGAGATACGTTGAGGCCTTGCTCAGCTTGTCCCGAGCGTACAACCTTTACCGCGAGGGGCCGATCAAAGACAAGGTTCTTGCCGAGGTTGAACTGATGATAAACCTTCTTGAGCAGAGGGGCCACCAGCCAATGGTACTTTGGACCGAAGTAGGCATCCTGCCCCCGGCGCGCCGCAAGGGTTGCCGCGAGGCAGTGCCTCTGATTCACTAACGAGTGGTGGCCCAAGCGGGGAGCACTGAAGTCTAAGTTTCCGGTTACGTCAGGCTTTCGGCTCCGTCAGTTCTTTCCCATGCGAAAGCTGGATTCCCAAAGTGACCATTCTTTGCGGTCGGCAGATACTTGTGCTGCTTGAGGTTGAGGTGCTTGATGATGCCATTGGGAGACATATCAAAGTTCGCGCGGACCCGCTTGACGATTTCATCATGTCCAATCTTCTCGGTGCCAAAAGTCTCGACGTTCACTGAGACAGGCTGGGCGACACCAATCGCATAGGCAAGGCCAACGACGCATCGATCCGCAAGGTCAGCGGCGACGATGCACTTCGCAATGTGGCGGGCCATATATGCTGCAGAGCGATCCACCTTTGAAGGATCCTTTCCACTGAACGCGCCGCCGCCGTGGGGGCACATACCGCCATAGGTGTCGACGATGATCTTTCGGCCGGTTAACCCGGTGTCCGCGGCGGGGCCACCTAAGACGAAGCGCCCTGTTGGGTTAATGTGATAGGTGATATCGCCGTCGATGAAATTCTGATAGTCGGCGAGGACGGGCTTGATAATCTGGTCCTGCACCAAACTTTGGATGTCCGCCAACTGTAGGGTTGGATCATGCTGATGTGAGACAACCACAGTCTCGATCCGCTTTGGTAAACCATCTTCGTAAACCACCGATACCTGAGATTTGGCATCGGGCCGAAGTCCCATGGATGGGTTGGCATGCCGGACTTGGGCCGCTTTGTGAGTTAAGGCATGGGCGATGGTAAGCGGCAAAGGCATTAACTGGGGGGTCTCTTTGGTCGCCAGGCCGAACATCATGCCTTGGTCTCCGGCTCCACCCGTGTTTACACCCTGAGCAATATCATTTGACTGGCCCTGAATGGCAACCAAGACTCCACAGGTCGATCCATCGAACCCAACACGAGTATCGTTGTAGCCAATCGAGTTGATGGTTTGGCGAATGACTTCCTGAACATTCACATATGCGTTGGTCGTGACCTCGCCACTGACGACGGCCACGCCATGGGCCAGCATTGTCTCAACAGCTACCCTCGATTCGGGATCTTGTTCAAGAAGCTCATCGAGGATGGCATCCGAAATCTGGTCCGCAACTTTATCGGGGTGTCCCTCACTGACACTCTCAGAGGTGTAAATATGCGTCATTGGTCCGGCGTAGAGGATACCTTTCGCCGTCCCCGCTCCATGCCGGGTACCTTGCTAGGTAGTGGTCAATTCACTTCAGGCCCTTTTAGAGCACGCCATCGACTACGCCGGCCTTTTTCCGCCGGCGGCCCTACCATTGGAGGAGGCTGTCTCTGAATATGCCGAGATCATCGCCGGGCCTAATGCATGGATCGTCAATCGGTTCGTGTGTCCGGTGGCATGGCTCTCCGACCTTGTCGAACTTTTGCCAGTGAATGCCGATGGGCCATGGTCAATTGCGGCCCTTGGGACCTCAGTCGAGGGTTTTCGGCAGGACCTAAACTTGATTGAGCGCTTCGAGCAAGCCGCTGGCGAGCGCGCGCAGGTCGACGGCTACGAGGTCAAGGCTCTGAAGACCGAAATGACGAAGGGGCTCCTCAACAGAGTCCAGGAGGCAGGCTTTGAGGAGGCATATATTGAGATTCCATGGGGAACTGACTTGGCGGAGTTCCTCGATCCTCTCGTCGAATTCGAGGATATCGGAGCCAAAGCGAGGACTGGCGGCCTTGAGGCAGATAAGTTTCCGAGTAGCGAACAGGTCGCTGCATTCATTCACGAATGCGTCTCCCTCGATATCTCTTTTAAGCTCACAGCTGGCCTGCATCATCCTTTCCCGCAAGTAGATCATACGATCGGGGCTCGGATGCATGGCTTCTTGAATATCTTGGTTGCGACCGCCCTTTCTGGCCCTCTCGACCTGAGCCGGGCGGAAGTGGCTTCGATTCTCGACGCCGATGATCCTTCGCAGTTCAATTTTCACGACGCTGGCGTTCGATTTGGGCAGTGGGGAGTTAATCTCGAAGAGCTCAATTTTGGGCGGCTGATGTTAAGTAGCTGGGGTTCCTGTTCTGTGCAGGAGCCTCTCGATGATTTGACCGTGGCAAACCTATTCCCATGAAGAAGTTCGTAATTCCCGCAAATGCCAGAAGTTGGGTCCCCGGAGCCAATGCCTCAGATTTCCCGATTCAGAACCTGCCTTATTGTTGTGTCGATGAAGAGGGCAGCAGTATTTCGGTCCGCATCGGAGATTCGATTGTCATTCTCTCAGAGCTTCAAGAAGCTGGCCTGATCGATGAGAACCTGCCCGTTTGGGATGGAACTGAGTTCGCATTTGAGGCTCCTGAGTCTCGATACGAATTGCGCAAGACTCTCTTCGACCTGCTTTCGCAAGATGGCGACCCCGCGTTAAAGGACAATATGGCCTTGCGTGAGCGAGCCTTAGTGCCTGTAAGCGAAGTAACGCTCTACGTTCCGTTCTTCAGCCGCCAGTTTGTGGACTATTACAGCGGAATCCATCATGCTGGCAACGTTGGAAAGATGTTCCGTCCAGATATGCCCCCGCTCCTACCGAACTACCGCCACATTCCGGTTGCTTACAATGGTCGGGCCAGCAGCGTAGTCGAGGATGGCATCGCGATCGTTCGTCCCAACGGTCAAACTAAAGGAGCCAATGACGAGCTTCCTGCCTATGGGCCGACTCAAGAACTCGACTTTGAACTTGAAATGGGTTTCTATACGGCTGGCGGCAGTGATATGGGAATGCCGTTCCCAATCAGCGAGGCAGAAGCGCATATCTTGGGGGTGGTTCTATTAAATGACTGGAGCGCCCGAGACGTGCAGCGCTGGGAATATCAACCGCTTGGACCGTTCCTCGCCAAGAGCTTTGCCACAACGGTCAGTCCCTATGTCGTTTCGCTTGATGCAATAGATCCGTTTCGAGTTGCCGGCATCGAACAAGATCCTGCAGTGCTGCCCTATTTGAATGACCCAGAGCCA
The DNA here is from genome assembly GCA_016788585.1 of Chthonomonas sp. Lineage (GTDB taxonomy): Bacteria > Armatimonadota > Fimbriimonadia > Fimbriimonadales > Fimbriimonadaceae > JAFLBD01. Next base: position 32,087 of record JAEURP010000009.1, read on the forward strand.
CGTTGCTACGATATTGAGCTGGAAGTGATGCTCAAGACTCCTGCCATGGCCGAGGCACAAGTGATCTGCCGATCGAATGCGAAGCACCTCTACTGGTCTTTCCGCCAACAGCTTGCGCACCAGGTTTCGAACGGGACGCCGATTGAACCATGCGACCTCTATGGAACCGGAACTATTAGTGGGCCGGATGAGGGCACATTTGGTTCACTCCTTGAGCTAACGTGGAGAGGATCGAAGCCCATCTCGTTGACGTCAGGTGAGGAGCGCACATTTCTTGAGGACGGCGACACGCTCACCATCCGTGGATGGTGCCAAGGAGATGGGTACCGAATTGGATTCGGTGAGGCCAGTGGCACTATCCTGCCGGCCCCACCCATCTAGATTCACTTACTCAATACCAAAGACACGCCACTCAGCTAGGGTAGCGGCTGGAGTTCCCTCCGGGATTTCTAGCATAATATATCTGGCTTGGGCTAATGGTCCGTAGTAGGAAATCCAGCCATCGAAGCCCCGATTGGCGACCATCCAGGGTCCGCTAATTTCCTGAGCCCAGGACCGCGCCGCCTCCGGCTTTTGGCCCGTTCCAAAGATGTTGATCTTGAACATCGGCCAAATCGCGCCACCGGGAAAGTTGAGTTCAACTTTAGCAATCGCGCGGTCCTTGCCGAGATCTAGCTCGATCCAGCCAGCCTTTCCAGCTGGCCAATCCAAGAATGTAGCGATCTTTCCATCGGTCAAGGCGTCTAGCTTGGCGGGAAGGCTGTTAAAACTATCCGTGATAATGCGACCCTCGGCCAGATTGGAGTCGCCAGGCTTCGTTACGGGAAGCGCCACCTGTAGGGGCAGAATGCCGGCATCTTTGTTTCCTCGTGCAAACGAGTCGACGAGTTGCCATGCCTTAATGAAGCCCGTTGCGCTGGTCCCACCTCGACTAACGCGCACCATCAAAACGCCGTCTTCGAAGTTAGCGAAAGGAGTCCGCCCTTGGTTGGGGACTGGGCAAATACCTCCCTCATTGTTGTCGATCGTGAAAGAAGGGACCTTTTCAAACTTATCGCCTTTCTTGGCGTAAAACTCCAGCCGAGCACCTTTCACAAGCTGCCCGGCGCTATCAAGTACACGCAGGACCGTCGTCTTTGGGGTTTGCTCGGCAAGTGGAGCTGTGCTCTGAGTCATTAAGTAATGAAGGGCGGCGACTTCGGTCGCAGCCAAGAGATTGGTGTCCTCAAATCGGAGTTGCGCCGAAGCTGAGTCAAACCACGGCTCGGCAGGGAAACCCAAAATACTTGGGTAAGCCGAGTCATTGCGCGTATCTCCTCCCTTCGTGATTCCAGGGAACGGGTCGACACTTGACCGGTCGGCGTCATGGTACGCAAAGACATTTGAGCGATCGAGGTCGGGAACTCCTGCTTTCAGCAGAATCTCCCGTGCCGCAGATCTGAGGGTTCCTTCGTCGTCTTCACCGGTTCCCTTAAAGGCTTGGATTCGCACTCCCGTTCGTACTCCGTCGAGAGCAAACGAGAATCGGCTGAAAGGAAAGGCAACCTCGTTCAGGAAGCGTGCCGCCCGAACATAGGCCATTTTGTCGCCCGAATCTGGCACGACCACCGGGATCGCGGCTTCGTAGAACTGAATGGCATTGTCCGTTCGGTCAGAGTCTGCGGGGCCCATCTCAGCCCTGACGGTCACTAGCCTGGTGCGATGGTCTGCCGCTTTTGACCTCCACGGCCACGTGACGGTTACAGAGCCCTCCTTCCCATCCGAAAGTCCGTTCGGCACTTCACTAATCAACTCCTCACCGTCGATCAGCCATGAAACTCGAATCGCCCCGGATTGAGTGCCTTCGTACCGAAAATGAGCGGTCCAACTGACGGCCTCTCCTTCCTTCGGTGATGTTGTTCTCAGATCGCGACTGCACGATACATTGATCATTTGCAGGTTGCTCTTACGAGGTGCATCTGCATCTTCGGTTTCGATCTGCAGAACGGGTCGTCCTGACAATGCTTCGCTACTTCCAAAGTCAACCGGATTGCGAAAATCGAGGGCGAAGCCATGGTTCGAAAGTGGATTCTCGACCATTGTCTGAATAGTCGGGCCCAGGCCGTCGATGATCAATTGATTCTCGTTGCGCACGGCGCTTGCCGTCTTGATTTCTTCACGGTCCGCGAGCCCCCTCGCTCCAGGTGCCTGCCAGCGGCTGTACTTCTGGCCGCCCAGTGGCGAATCCCAAGTTGCTGACACGTTCGGTGCCTTGGCGCCCGCCTCGATTGGAGTTTCAAGCAGCCCTAGCCCCCTCCTTCCCGGTCCCTCCCCCCATCGGGTGACCATGCGAAAAGCTCCTCCAAACTGAGGTTCCTCGCCGATCTGTTGGGTAAGAATGATTCGAGCTCGCGTTACCCTGCGGTCCCCGACTATGCGTTTCAGGTCCCCGAACTTGATGAGAATGGTTTTTCCCGGTCCACCAGAAAGGAGCGGATCGCGACCGTAGTTCTCAATAGCCTTCGTGCTTTCGATGAAGGTATCGCTGACGGCATAGTAGCGAAAGTCCAAATCACCAGGGCCGCCGCGTTCAAGGGAGAGGGTGTTGAGTTGAGACGCGATGGCCACGACAAAGGCGGTGAGCATGATTAGAGTTTAGACGTTCCAGAGGGTACAACATGAGCAATGAGCGCGACGATTACAAGCCAGCCCTATGGTCGTATCTACAACTTCTCCGCCGGGCCGTGCACCCTGCCGGTCGAGGTTCTGGAGGAAGCCCGCGACAGCATCATGAACTGGAACGGCTTTGGCGCGAGCGTGCTCGAAATGAGCCATCGCAGTAAGGCTTTCGAAGGCATTCTAGATTCGGCGATCGCCGACCTGCGCGAGCTGATGGGAATCCCCGCAAATTACAAAGTGCTGTTCTTGCAAGGAGGAGCTAGTCTGCAATTCTCGATGATCCCAATGAATCTGCGACCAGAGGGTGCCAGCGTTGACCACATAGTTACGGGCGCCTGGGGAAAGAAGTCGGTGGAGGCCTCGAACCTGTATGGCGGCAAGACGAACGTGATCTATGACGCCAAAGAGTCAAATTACAATCATGCTCCGGCCCTAACATCGCTTGCGATCTCCCCGGATAATAGTTACGTCTACTTCACCAGCAACGAGACGATTCAGGGGGTCAATTATCTAGCTGATCCTGCAAATGATGGCAATGTTTGGATTTGCGATATGTCTTCTGACATTCTGAGCCGCGAAGTTAATGTGTCGAGATACGGGATGATCTTTGCTGGAGTGCAAAAGAACATGGGGCCCGCTGGCGCTGTCCTGGCAATTATTCGTGAAGACCTCCTTGAGCGCGTACCTTCGGGCTTACCTCCGATGCTCGACTACAAGGTAATGGTCGAAAACGGCAGCATGTACAACACGCCGCCGTGTTGGAGCATCTACATGTGTGGCCTCGTGTACAAGTGGATGATGCGCAATGGTGGCGTCGCGGCCATGGAAGCAAAAAACGAGGCCAAAGCCAAGCTAATCTACGACGCGATTGATAACTCTTCGTTCTACAAAGGTCACGCGGTCGCGCAAAACAGAAGCCGCATGAACATCACGTTCACGCTTCCAACGGAGGATTTGGGTAAGAAGTTCGTGGCTGAGGCCAAGGAAGCGGGAATGATCGAGCTAAACGGACATCGCTCTGTTGGTGGATGCCGCGCAAGTGTTTATAACGCATTTCCGGTCGAGGGTTGCCAAGTTTTGGCGGACTTCATGCGGTCCTTTGAAGCGGCCAACGGATGATCGCGGTGGCTCAGGTCGCGCTTGATGGGCGCGTCGCCGGACCGCTTGAGCCGCTCACGTACCTGAACCCCAGCGGAGTGGTCAGGGGCCAGATCGTTTTGGCCCCACTTGGCACACGCGCCGTGTTTGGCGTTGTCTTGAATGCCCAAGAAGTCGAAGAGGTGGACTTACCGGTGACTCTTTCTCGCATGAGGGCAGTGAGCGCTCCTGTATTGGGCATGGACTTGCCTCCAGTTCTTGTGGACATCGCAGAGCAGATGGCAGAAGACACGCTCTCTCCTTTGTCGATGGCCATCGGCCTTCTCTTTCCGCCCGGCTTGAAGGGCAGAGTAATGAGCGCTTGGACGCGAACTGGACTCTCGCCGAGCGAAAAATTGACTGTTGTCCAGGCAGAGGTCTTGAAAGCTATTGATGACCTCGATGGGCAACTCATTGGGACTAAATCAAAGCCTATTGCCGCCGCCGCGCTTCGGGCACTTCGACAGCTACGGCAGAAGGGATACGTTCAAGAGGCGTTAACCATTAAGCCCCATCACGAGCGGGACACCTTGCCTGAGGGCCTCAAACTGACCAACGATGAGGGGCGAGTCGAGGCCTTCTTGATATCAGAGGGGCGGAAAAAACCTGCACAGGCACTGACCTTGATTCGCCTACAGGGTTCAGAGGGCATTCGCCTAACCCCCCAGGAGATCAAGGCCTTGAGTGGGGTGACCGACCAGACGCTTAAAGCCCTTTTGAAGGCGAAGCTCCTCGATGCCGCGCCGGATGAAGCCATCGCGCCTTACCATGCTCCGACGTTGTCTACTCAGCAAGCGAAAGCTGTCCAAAGAATTTCAGATTCGATTTCATCGGGATCTCAGGAGCAATTTCTGCTATTCGGAGTAACGGGGAGTGGAAAGACCGAGGTTTACCTTCGGGCAGCTGCCGAGGCGCTGAAGCAGGGTAAGCAGGTTCTGTATCTCGTCCCTGAGATTGCCCTTACAGCTCAAGTAATCGGTCAATTGCGAGGCCGCTTTGGGTCTAGCGTTGAGGTAATCCATAGTAATATTGGGCAGGCGGAGCGATTGGAGGCATGGTTACGGGTCGCTCAAACCAAATCACCCATCGTAATGGGAGCGCGATCGGCTCTTTTTGCTCCCCTTAACAATGTGGGACTGATCGTTCTTGATGAGGAGCATGAGCAGAGCTACAAGCAGGAATCCGCACCCCGGTACCACGCGAAACGGGTGGCGAGGATGCTGGCAAAGCGGCATGGCGCGACTCTCGTTCTTGGGTCGGCAACGCCCAGTCTTGAATCCTATTGGGAGTCTGAGACAGGGGTTCTTCAGCGGCTAGAAATGCCAGAGCGGGCAGCCGCCGCAAAGTTACCAACTGTTCACATTGTGGATTTGGCGGAACAGTATCAGTCGAAGGAGGCGCGACCTTCCATGTTCTCTCACTCGCTTCATGAGCGCCTAGAGATGGTTCTAAAGCGCAAAGAGCAGGCCATCCTCTTTCTTAATCGACGTGCCTACTCCCCGTTCTTGAGCTGTCGAGAATGTGGGCACATTTTTAGGTGTCACCAATGTGCGGTTTCACTCTCGTATCACAAACGCGACAATTCTCTTGTTTGCCACTATTGTGGCGAGCGGCAGCGCGTTCCAGAGTTCTGCCCTAACTGTGATGGCGACCGGCTTAGTCCGACAGGGGCAGGTAGCGAGAAGGTCGAAGAAGCTTTGCGAAGCGAATTCCCTATGGCAAGAGTGGCCAGGCTCGATCGGGATGTAGTTCGAAAGAAGGGTGCCCTGGAAGAAACTTTCGCTCTTATGCGTGCAGGAGAGTTGGACTTTTTGGCCGGAACCCAGATGGTCGCAAAGGGACTCGACTTTCCGGGTGTCACGCTCGTTGGCGTTATCGTGGCTGACACAGCCCTGCACCTGCCCGATTTCAGGGCGAGCGAGAGGACATTTCAATTGTTGAGCCAAGTGAGCGGGCGTGCGGGCCGAGCGCAGAAGCCTGGAGAAGTCGTCATTCAGACTTTCAGTCCGAAGCATCCGGCCGTCCTATGCGCCCAAAACCACGACTATGTCCAGTTTTATGAGTCCGTACTCCTAGAGAGGGAGCAGGTGGGTTATCCGCCATTCACCCGACTAATCAACATCGTTCTCTCGGGTGAAAACAGAACGGAACTGATTCAATTCAGCAAAGTAGTTGCCGAGCGCATCGTGTCTCACCTGCCGATAGCGGATATCCTCGGCCCAGTGGACTGCAATCTTGAGCGTCTGAATGGCCTATGGCGGCGCCACATCTTGCTCAAGGTTCCGCTCGATACATCGCTAGCACCTCTTGCCAAGTTAGAAATCGAGCACCAGAAGGTCTCGGTCGTTATCGACGTCGACCCTTACACGATGATTTAGAACTGGAGCGGGTGACGAGATTCGAACTCGCAACATCAACCTTGGGAAGGTCGCGCTCTACCATTGAACTACACCCGCTTCCGACTCCATTTTAAGCACGGGACGTGGGAATGTCAAGGGGAATTGCTGGAGCCCAAGAGCAGAATTGAACTGCCGACCTCTTCTTTACCAAAGAAGTGCTCTACCACTGAGCTACTTGGGCGGGCGGGCATAGTGATACCCGTTTCTGGCGTTTTGATGCCACCGAAGGAGATTATCGGGACTGCCGGATCAGGTCTTGATAGGCATAGAAACTGGATTTTGGAATTCGTTCGCCGGTTTCAAAGTTTACGTAAACCATGCCAAATCTCTTTCGAAATCCCTCTTGCCACTCAAAGTTGTCGAGAAGTGTCCAATGATGATAGCCAAGTATTGGAACGCCTTCGGCCATCGCCCTTTGCAACTCTCCAACGTGCCGTCGGATGAAATCTACACGGGCCGGATCTTCAACCTTGCCTTCAAGATCGGGCCATTCGATTCCGGCCATACCATTCTCGCCAATAAGCACAGGCTTGCTGTACCTTTGGTAGAAGAACTTCGGCCCCCAATAGAGGACCTCAGGAGTCACCGGCCAATTGAATGCACTGACCGGATGGCCCGGCCGCAATTGGGAATCTCCACTGTAAAGATTAAGCGTTGTGAAGTCGGCTGGTTCTGGAGGTTGGTCGGTGTATACGACTTCGAGTTCAGGAATTGCCTCGAGAGACTCTAAGTTCCATCGCCCTCCCAGAAGGGGGTCGCTCCAAATTGGAAAGGGCCACAAAGAGCGCCGCAAACCTGAAAACGTCAGTCTGAGTGCCTCAGCTTCATCGGCCTTCGCAGATGGGCAGTTCACTGATCCTGTAAGTGCAATCGAAACTTTGACATCAGAGACCTGGCTTCGAAGTGCCTGCATGGCGGCACCGTGGGCTCTAAAGAACGTTCGAATCGCCAAAGCCCCTTTCTCCCAATCCCATTGATGCCCTGGCGCATGGACTGTTCCCATAAGGCCATCACCGATGAAGCAATTTGGCTCGTTAAATGTGAGCCAAGTTTTGACTCGATCCCCAAGTCTTTGGGCTGCCTGCCGCGCGAACGCCGCGAAGCGCTCCGGAGTCCGTGGATCGTTCCAACCCCCGTCATCTTCGGCCCAGAGGGGAAAGTCCCAGTGAAACAGGTTGATAATGGGTTGTATTCCCGCTTCTAAGTACTCATCGACTAGTGAATCATAGAATGCCCAGTCTCCGCTTTCCCCTTCCTTGGGCTCAACGCGGGGCCAACTGAGGGAGAAGCGCGCACTGTTAAGGCCCAGGTCCTGCATGAGCAAGATGTCTTCTTTGAAACGGTGATAGTGGTCGCAGCCTATGTCGGCGCGGCACCCATCGGCGATCTTCTGCGGGAGTTCGGAGAATCGGTCCCAGACTGAGTCCCCACGTCCGCAGCGGTGTCCCTCGATTTGGTGAGCGCTAGACCCGACTCCCCAAAGAAATTCAGCCATTTGTCCTTGGGCTAGGCGCCTCTTTCAAGAGTCAAGTCAGGCAGCTCGTAATCCTCTCCAGTCTTGCCGCCATTGTCGATGAGGTCTGGCCCCGGACTATAGAGTTTGAAAACCGGTCCATCGGCCTCGTAACTGAACGGTCGGTTTGTAAACGGATCGAGGCAGAGGGCTTCTCCGAACGCATCCAGGCTAGTTGGGGCCTGGCCGTTTGACTTGACCTGAGACAAGATCTTGCATTCGAGCACGAAGAGTTGGGTTCGCGCTCGCGTACGCACCTCCTTCGCCAGCAGGGGCCGAAGCGTCCGGAACAGCTGCTTCGAAAATCTCCTCCAAGGGCGTGATTGATGTTCCGGGAATTCAAGTTCTGTGCGATTGCAGACCGGAAGTTTGGATTGCTCTAAAACCCAGGAAGTCTCCATTTTGGCTTCGTTTGCAAATCCTTGGAAGAACCCAGATTGCTTTTCAGCCGATTGCGTGTGCATTAAGCGAAGGTACTCGACAGCCTCGCGTACTTCAGGGCCCATGTTGTCCTGGAGTCGCTCAAGCTTATTCTGCAAGTAGGCGTCTTGAACAAACTGAACACCTGCAAGCATCGAGGAATGTTCGTTCTCGATCGCACCGTCCAGCCAATCGTCTCGGATCGCGTCGGCTTCAAGAATTGCCGCCAAGGCGCTTATGGTCTCGGGGTTCAATTGCCCCAGCTCTGGAGCAAGAGTCTGGCGTATGTCATCGAGCAAGCTTAGGCCCAGGTCGGCTTCCGCAGCCCCGCCTTTCAAGAGGTCTGATGCAAATTTGGAGGCTTGTTTTGCGGTTCGAGTGATTGCCGTCGAATCTGCTGCTTCTAATGCGTCCTCCAATTGCCAAATCATGGCCCGACTAAGCAGGCGCCAGCCGGGGTGGCTCGGGTTGGGGGTGAACGGATGAGCCGCCCGAAACTCAAATTCGCAGTCCCTGCCGGTAGCGCGGGTCAGTTCAGCTAGCGCGCCGCTAAGGCGCCTTTGGGAGGCTTCCTTCTGGCCTTCGGTAAAGGAGACCCTGCGAGTGCCCAAGGGATCGGCCGATTGAGCCATTTCGGCCGCCCTTAAGTAACCATCAAAGGCGTTCGTACCCTTTTGAGAGTGGTAGGGTGGCTCGGCTGAGAACCACGTGGCAAATGCCGCTGGGTGAGGCTTGCCGCATCCTGCACCAATCACCCCAACCAAGACTAAAACTGCGAGCCTCACCTTCCTTAGCATGGCCTTACTTACTATCCTACCGCAAAGGTACGATTCACCATCGTGAAAGGAGTCATTCTCGCCGCCGGAAAAGGCACCCGCCTCTATCCGGTTACTCGCCATATCGCAAAGCCGTTGCTCCCAATCGCTGGCCGACTGACGCTCGATTACGCCTTCGAGCAACTTAAAGGAATGGGAATTACCGAGGTTTGCGTGGTTGTCGGAGAGAATGAAAACGCCATTCGAGAAGCCCTTGGCGACGGTAGTGAATATGGGGTCGAACTTCATTACTCACGGCAAATTGAACCCAAAGGGCTCGCTCATGCGGTTGGTTTCGCCAAAGACTTCGTTGGCGATGACAGCTTTGTTTTGTACTTGGGCGACGCTGTCTACGATCGCTCACTGGCGGAGTTTGCTAAGAAGTTCGAGGAATCGGGATGCGCCAATCTTAATCTTGTAATGTGGGTTGAAGACCCGCGCCGATTTGGCGTTGCTAATCTTGAGGGAGACCGCATTGTGAAGCTCGTTGAGAAGCCGCAGGAGCCAGAGTCCAATTACGCCATGGCAGGAATGTATATCTTTGGTCCGCAGATTTGGTCGGTCTTACCCGACTTACAACCAAGCGCTCGCGGCGAGTACGAGATTACCGATGCGATCCAGACTCTGGTGGATCGGGGCGAGGACGTTAGAGCCGGGATCTACGAAGGAAACTGGTTTGATACGGGAACTCTCGATTCCTATCTTGAGACAACGGCGTTCCTGCTTAACTCGCAAAGCCTGATGGGGCACGAAGTTGCGCTCAATGCGCCGATCGGTTCTAGCGTTGTTATTGGTGATCGTGCCATCGTCAACGCGGGTCTCATCGAGGACTCCGCGATCCTGCCGGGGGCCAAAGTCAATGTGAATGGCACGATCCGACATTGCTTACTGGCGGGCACGGTCAACCACGATGGCGATCTTGAGAATGCGATTTTCTGGGGCGACGAAAGAAACTAGAGCCACCCAAAACTGGGTGGCTCTTCTGGTCATGCGTTAAGTGTCTATTTGGCGTCGGGGTTTCCGGACTTATCGTTAGGACCCGCGTCTCCCGCCGAGGTGTTCTCGCCAGTGGGTGTCTCGGCGGCAGGGCCGCCACAGCCAGCAAGAACCGATGCAAACGCTACGGTGAGTAGGGAAAAGATAAAGAGTTTCTTCATACGTATTATCCTCCTAACGTGCGACCCTTTGGCCACAACGCAAAGCCCAATCGCAAGTCAAATGGCCCTTGCAAGCCCTGCGTATCCTACATAACGTTTCGCGGGCCAAGAATGTTGCAACGATGGATTTGGCATAAAGTCCCCTTGTGAATCCCACGACTTGGTGAGATCGTATCGAATTCCGTGCCCGGGAAAAGGAACATGGAGGTGGGAACCCTAGTTGCCATTAGTTTGGTGGCCTTTGCGATCTGGGTCATTCCGATCACCCGCCCGCTTGGGTTGCCGCTCATGTTCCTCAATACGCACCTCCATGAGCTTTGTCATGCCATCGCGGCGCTGGCGACCAGCGGACACGTCGCCTATATCAAGGTCTTTTCCAATGCGAGTGGGATCACCCCCGTTGCCGGCGGAAGCTTGCCGCTCCTTGCCATGGCGGGCTATGTGGGCTCCGCCTTAATTGGAGGACTGCTTATTGCCTCATGTCGAACCACCGAGAATGCCCGAAAAGCAATGTGGATTTTGACCGGAGGGCTTGCAGCATCGATGCTACTATTCGTCCGCGGCGATCTTCTCGGCTGGCTAGCCGGCGTCTTTTGGACATTGCTCTGTGGGCTAGCCGCTTTGAAGCTGAGTGCGGAAGGGATAAGGCTCTTCACCGCGTTCATTGGTGTTCAACAGTGCCTCACTTCCGTGCACGCGCTCATGGTTTTGCAGCAAATATCGGTCAGCACCGAGCAGCAGAGCGACGCTCTCCTTATGCAGCAGGCGAGTGGCATTCCCGCGATCTTTTGGGCTTCGATTTGGATGATCCTTAGTGCTCTTTGTATGGGGTGGGGCGTGCGCCAATTGCTTCGTACCCGCTAACATCAGGAATTCATGAACGCCCCACCGCTTGAAGCCGTCGCCTCCGTCGTGAACCTCACGGTGCGGTATGGGCGGTTCACGGCTCTCCATGACTTTAGTGTCCAGATTCCGAATGGTTGCGTTGGCCTGCTAGGCCCAAACGGGGCGGGCAAGACGACGCTATTGAAGACCCTTCTCGGCTTTGTAAAGCCATCCTCGGGTACCGCGACAATCCTTGGCAAAAGCGTTTTGAAAGAAGGTGCAGCGGTACGACAAAAGGTCGGTCTCATGCCTGAGCAGGATTGCCACCTCCCCGGGATGAGCGCAATCGAGTTTGTCGCTTACGCGGGAGAGCTCGCAGGAATGCCCCAGGCACAAGCCCTTCGCAGGGCTCACGAGGTCTTGGAGTATTCGGGGCTCGGCGAAGCAAGATACCGAAAGGTCGAGACTTTTTCGACCGGAATGAAGCAGCGAATCAAGCTCGCCCAGGCGCTGGTCCATGGCCCCAAGCTCTTGCTACTCGATGAACCCACAAATGGTCTCGATCCAAGGGGGCGCGAGGAAATGCTCAAGCTGATCCGCGATATCAGTCTCCACAAGGATGTCAATGTAATTGTCAGTAGCCATATCCTTCGCGACATCGAGAAGACCTGCGAGTCTGTGCTGGTCGTGGTCAAGGGCCAGTTGAAGATGCAGGGCTCGATCAAAGATCTCACCAGAATTCAGGGGCACCCGATTGATGTCGAGCTGAAGGACCCAAGCCCGTCCTGGCAGGAGGCGGTATCTCGCCGCGGCATCAGTATCGTTCATACCGAACGAAACAAGGTCCGGGTTCACCAAGAGGCTCCCACAGAGGTGACCACCAAGCTAATTTTTGAGGCCGCACGTGAATCCGGGGCGGAGATTCGAGGCCTGAACGTTGCGACGAAGAGCCTAGAAGAAGCGTTCTTGGAGGTGATCCACTAATGTCATCGCCGATTGCAGATCTCAGCTACCGAACTTACGATGGCCCATTGAATCCACCCAGCGCACGCTGGTGGGTGATTGCCAAGATGCACACGCTAAAGGCATTTCGCAATCGGTTCTATTGGCTGTTTGTTGGGCTTTCCGGTTGGTATTACCTGGTCATCCTTACAGTGATCTTCATCATGCAAATGGTGTCGTCTAATGCGACCGAAATGGTCGGAACGAGCGGAGAGGCAGCCAACGAGCTAGTGCGACAAATCCAGTTCATCGATCGGTTTCTTTGGAAGAATCAGTACCTGCATGGCTTCAGTTATGGCCAGCTCACCTACCTGATTATTGCGCTCCTCGTTGGGGCTGGGGCGGTCGCAAATGACAACCGGTCAAATGCCCTTTTGGTGTACTTAAGCAAGCCGTGCACTAAGCTCGATTACGTCGTCGGTAAGTTCTTTGGGGTTTGGATTCCAATTGTTACGGCGATGGTCGTCCCCTCGCTCTTCTTCTTCCTGTACGGCATGATGAGCTACCGAGGCCAGGGCTTTGCGCTTTATGCTCCGGCGTTTCTCTCCCTGGTGCTGGCGATGGCGATGTCCGCCGCACTGCATACCTCGATCCTCCTAGGGATTAGCTCGTTGATGAAACAAGGTCGAATCGCGGGGATCATTTACGGGGCGCTTTACATGATCACGAACATCTTTACGGTGATGATCTGGGCGTTCTGGCTACAGCCGCTTGGCCAGGTGCGGTCGAACGGTGCGACAACAAATGCGATTCTGGGGGCCGAGGTTGTCGACCGCAATCCACTCCTGCAGCCTGCTTTCTACGGCTCGATCGACGGCCTCAACATTGGGCTCGCAAAGGCTCTGCTCAACGTGGACGGAGGGAATGGATTCGGGATGCCGCCCGATCCTGCAGCGACGGTCCCCGCACCCAATGGGTTCATGGTCTTCTGGCTCATGGCGGCAATCTGCGCCTTTTGGCTGTTCGTCTTTTGGCGTCGTGTTCGTGCTGTGGAGGTGGTCGGATGATCGAACTCGATCACGTCAGCCGGTGGTTTGGACTTGTGATTGGCTTGAACGATGTGTCGGCACACATTGGGCCTGGAATCACAGCTCTTCTTGGCCAAAATGGCGCCGGTAAGACCACGATGATCCGAATGATCACGGGTCAGATTCGCCCAACCACCGGGCGAATCGAGATCTTAGGGGAGGAGCCCTTTGCGAATCCCAATGTCTTTCGGCAGTTGGGTTACTGTCCTGAGATCGATCAGTTCTACGAGTGGATGACCGGGCGTGAGTTTGTCGAGCACATGGGCCGCCTGAGTGGATTTGGAGCCTCTGAGGCCAAAGAGCGGTCGCAGCGAATGCTTCAAATTGTTGGCATGGCCGACCGTTGCGACAAGAAGATTGCCGGCTACAGCAAAGGCATGCGTCAGCGAATCAAGTTAGCGCAGGCGATGCTCCATGACCCAAAGATCATTCTTCTTGATGAGCCTTTGAATGGGCTAGACCCAGTGGGCAGGCACGAGTTTATGCAAGTGGTCGCCGGCCTTGCCGATCGTGGCAAGTGCATCATCATTTCAAGCCACATCCTCTCAGAGGTCGAGCAGCTCACTCACAATATCTTTCTGCTCCATCGCGGAAGGCTACTTGCCACGGGCAATTTGACAACGATTCGGAATTTGATCGACAAACACCCTCACCGCATTCGGATAGAAACTCCCGAACCGCAAAGGGTCGCATCTCTCATGTTGACCCTCGATAATGTACTCAGCCTCGACCTCGATCGCGACGGCGCAGTCGATCTTGAAGTGAAAAATGCCGACACTTTTTATCCAGCCGTCGCCAATCTAGTGCTCGAACACGACCTGAAGATTCACGGGCTCGCAAGCCCCGACAATAATCTGGAATCCGTATTCCAGTATCTGGTGGGAGCCTAATGGCAGGCTATATTTACCTCTCGACTCTGCGTGAGTTTCTCTCTCCTAGAAGACTAATCATCTGGATTGTCGCCGTAATGGCGGTCGCGGGCTTGGGATACGGCTGGCTTAGTCTCAGTCGGCAATTGGGGACAGACATGGGCTACAGCACTCTCATGGGGCTGATGGGATTCAGGCTCCTCGCCCTCGTTGCCGCCGTTTTTGCAACAGCGGTGATTGCTGGAGAGGTGGAGCAGAAAACAATTGTCTATCTACTCACACGCCCCATTCCACGACCCGTCCTGCTTGTCTCAAGAGCTCTGGCGGCAATCACGACTATCGCGGTTATTGGGGTGGTTCTTGTACTGGTAGTGAGCTTGGTGAATTTCGGTCCATCCGGGCTCGCGAAGGGCATGGTGTGGCGCGATGTTGGCGTAGTCGCCCTCGGCGCTATGGCATATGGCGGCTTCTTCCTATTCATCTCAATGCTTTTGAACAGGGCCTTCCTGTTTTGCCTGCTCTTTGCGTTCGGATGGGAAGTCTTCGTGCCAAATATGCCAGGTGACCTTTACTTTGCTTCGCTGCATTCTCACATGCGAGCGCTTACGCTGCACCCGACATCAGCGGCTCCTTCACCCGGTCTCACCGGCATCGGGCCTTCGATCGGCGCGGGACCAACGGCAATTCCAACGGGCGTTTCAATCGCGGTCCTTTTGCTGGTATGCCTCGTTTCGCTAGGATTATCTGCCCTTTGGTTCCAACAGAGCGAATACGTCCCGCGTGAAGACGCCGAATAAGTCAGGCCGCTTTGGGCAAGGCTTTTGCGGAAGGCGTGATTAGGTGATCGTCAAAGAACACGACGCGTTTGGCCTCTTCGAAGCTGGTTTGCCCGGTGAGGACGCGCTCGATCGCGTCCTCTTGCATCGAGACGAAACCATGCGTTTGGCCGACCTGCCGGATGAATTCCAGCGGTGCGCCGGTCGCGATGAGCTGCTGGATTTCGCTCGGAACTGGAAGCAGTTCGTTAACGGCAATACGCCCTTTGTAACCAGTGCCGTGGCATGCATCGCAACCGCAGGCTCGCCAGACCGAAACTGGCTTGGGGTCGAGCGGTGCCAACACCTTAGCTTCTTCGCCTGAGGCGACATCCTTGATACGGCAATTCGTGCAAAGAAGGCGGACAAGTCGCTGAGCCATAATGCCAATGAGTGATGTCGAGAGAAGGGACGGGCTCACCCCAATGTCGAGTAGTCGGTTGATGGCAGCGGGCGCATCGTTGGTGTGTAGCGTGCTCAGAACGAGGTGTCCAGTCATCGATGCTCGAATCGCGATTTCGGCAGTTTCCTGATCCCGGATTTCGCCTACCAAAACGACATCTGGATCCTGTCGAAGAATCGCTCGTAATTGGCTTGCGAATGTAAGACCGACCTTTTCATTCACCTGCGATTGGTTGATTCCAGCGATGTCATATTCCACCGGATCTTCGCAAGTCATGATATTCCTCGAAACATCTTTGATTTCATTTAGGGCGGCGTAGAGACTCGTTGTCTTCCCGCTTCCCGTTGGTCCGGTAACGAGGATCATCCCGTATGGCTTAGTAATGAGTCTGCGGAAGAGATTAAGGTTATGATTGCTAAACCCGAGGCTCTCCAGTGGCATAAGCGCAGCTGAGCGATCGAGGATTCGCAAGACGATTCGCGCGCCGTGGTGATTTGGCAAAACGCTAACCCGCATGTCGATATCCCGCCCATCGAGCTTGGCCGTAATCCGCCCATCCTGAGGTAACCGGTGCTCCACAATATCCAGTTCCGCCATGATCTTGATTCTGGCGGCGACCATGGGGAGGAGCGCCTTTGGAAACTCCTGAGTTTTGCAAAGTTGACCGTCAAGCCGAGCCCGGACCTCTACAACATTGTTCCGAGGTTCGAGGTGGATATCGCTCGCGCGCATTCTAATAGCGTCGGCGAGAATCTGGTCCACCAGAGAAACCACCGGGCGCGTGTTGATTTCGCCGAGAATATGGGTTTCTTCGTCTTCTTGTGAAACGCCTTTGATCTCGAGCATGGCTTGCGCTACCGTCGCGCCCACGTCGTGGTGATCGCGCCCGCCCTCGCCAATGTTTTCGATGAGACGCCTTAGCCGGGACTCATTGGCAAGAACAGGTTCTATGCGGTAGCCGCTTACGGCTCGGGCCGTTTCGATCGCTGGCATGTCCTGCGGATTCCGCATCGCCACCAGAAGAAGGTCCCCTCTTATCTGGACGGGCAGCATCTGATACTTGCGGCACAGCTCCAAGGGAAGTTTGCCAATCGCGTTCTTCGCGGCGGGTTCTAGGCTTAGGTTCCAGGGGGCGACACCTGCTCGGGCGGCCAGCACCTTCAGGATTTGTTCTTCGCTGACATAGCCTCGGCGGATTAGAATATCGCCCAGAGGCTCGAGGGTGATGCGCTGAGTTTCTCGAGCTTCGGAGATTTGAACCTCGTTGACTAGCCGATGGGCCAGTAGTAAGTCATCTAACTGTTCAATATGCCGATCCATTCCCAACACATTTGTGCCAGGTTTGAGTTCAAGACCACCCTTGGGTGATTACTAGGCTACGAGTTGAATCATCGCTTCAGAATCCAAAGCAGGGCGGGGGCGCCAAGAATTGCCGTGATTGCCCCTACCGGCAACTCTTGTCCAGTGAGGAGCCGTTGGGCGACGGAATCGGAGAGGAGCAAGAGCACGGATCCCAGAACGGCCGATAAGGGGAGCGCTCTACGTGCGTCGGCCCCAACCCAACGTCGAACAATGTTGGGAGCGATAATTCCGAGAAATCCAATGATTCCGGTTGCCCCGACGGCAACGCTGGACATGATCGCTCCAGTTGCCAGTATTGTCCTCCCGGTTCGGTTGGGGTCCACCCCCAAACTTCGGGCAGTAACTTCCCCGAGGGACAACGCGTTCAGCTTGCGGCTTTCCCGTATCAGGACGAAGCCGCCGATGCCAAGTGTCATGAAGAGCAAGACGACGCGGCTCCAATAAGCTGGCGACATACTTCCGAGCATCCAGCGCAATACGGCAGAGCTATCTTTGCCCGAGACGAGAAGGATGACGGTCATCATGCTCAAGAGTAGGGTGCTGATGACGGCCCCAGCGATGAGCACGCTCTCTGAGTGAAATCCGCGGCGAACCGATGACAGGGCCAGGACTAGACGCAGGGTAAGGAGCCCCCCAAGGATAGCGGCCAGCATCGTTCCAAGTTCGTTGAACAGACCAGAAAGGCCCAACGAGAGTGATGCAGTAATCGCTACCGCGGCACCACCACTGACGCCGACAACGAAGGGCTCAGCCAGTGGATTTCGAAAGAGCAATTGAAAGGCCGCCCCGGTGATCCCGAGAATCGCTCCGACGAGGGCACAGGCCAAGGCGCGGGGGAGGCGAATATCCCAAACCACGGAAGACCAAGTTGAGTCGCGAGAGATTAGCGCATGCCACAAGCTGGAAAAGTCAGAGCCCAAAGCTCCGCCAAGCATTACATGGACGACGAATGCCAAAGCAAGCGCCGCAATCGATCCGAGCCATGCGCGCCGATTTGAGCCCACGCCGGTGAAGGGTACCATCATGCCAACGTGAGACCGCTAGCCGATCGCCTTTCCATGATCAAGCCCTCGCCAACTCTAGCGATTACGGCAAAGGCCCGTCGGCTAAAGCAAGAGGGAAAAGACGTTATCTCATTTGGAGCGGGTGAGCCAGATTTCGATACGCCGTCCGTCATTTGCGATCGAGCCATTCAAGCGATTCGAAATGGCGAGACGCGCTATACGCCTTCGGCGGGGACGGTTCTCATGCGTGAAGCCGTCAGCAAGAAATTTGAGCGTGAGAATGGACTGAGCTATACGGCAGACCAGATCGTGGTCAGTTGTGGTGCAAAGCATTCCATTTACAATGCCTTGCAAGTAACCATTAATCCAGGTGACGAAGTCATCCTCATCGCACCGTATTGGATGACCTACGCCGATCAGATTCGGCTGGCCGGTGGCGAGCCCCGGGTTATTCACACCAGTCAAGAAAGTGGTTTCAAGCCGACCTTCGATCAACTGAGGGGTGCGATCACACCGAAGACTCGGGCCATTATCGTGAACAGCCCCAGCAATCCAACGGGTGCGGTTCAAAGCCGGGAGACGCTTAAGGAGATTGCCAGCCTCGCAATCAAGCACGACTTCTGGATAATCACGGATGAGATTTACGAGCGCCTTATCTATGGCTCTGTACACGAGAGCATCGCCGCGTTGGGTTCAGACGTCTATGACCGGACAATCACGGTTGCCGGTTGTAGTAAGACATACGCAATGACCGGTTGGCGAATTGGATACGCGGCAGCTCCACTGGAAGTCGCCAGGGCGATGTCAATGCTACAAGATCAAGTGACCAGTAATCCAACCGCCTTCGCACAGGCAGGTGCGATAGCGGCTCTCGAAATGCCCAACGATGCCATTGAGGCAATGCGGTCAGAGTTTGAGGCTCGCCGTGACTTGATCATCGGGATGCTCAACGCGATTCCGGGGATCTCGTGTGCAGTTCCCGGGGGAGCATTTTATGCCTTTGCCGACTTTAGCGAAACTCTTCGCGAAGGTGAAACAGATATCGAGCTAGCATCAGAACTACTGGATAATGCCTATCTGGCGGTTGTGCCTGGCACGGTTTTTGAGGGTCCCGGGTGCCTGAGGTTCAGTTACGCGACAAGTCGCGAGGAAATCTCGCGGGGCGTAAACCGTCTTGGTGATTACTTGGCCTCGCGAAGCGCATGATCCCCAAAGCTATTCCCTTAAAGAACCAGCAGCAGTTTCAACTGGCCATGACCCACCGATCGGCGGCAGTCGACGACCCGGTTCGGGATAGTTACGAACGCTTGGAGTTTTTTGGAGACTCGGTTCTCGGGTTGGTGATCGCCCAGTACCTCTATGAGCAGCACCCAGATTGGGATCAAGGGATGCTCAGCAAGGCGAAATCCTACGTTGTTCAAGAGGCTCCACTTGCTGAACGAGCCAGTACCCTTGGATTAAGCGCTTACTTGGTACTGAGCGCAAATGAGGAGTCCACGGGCGGTCGGCATCGCCCGAGTATCTTGGCCGATGTTTTCGAAGCGCTGATCGGTGCGATTTATCTAGAATCGGGGCTCGAGCAAGCCCGTTGGTTCATTCTAGAACAATTGCGAGGTTTTCTCGATGAAATCAGCGGCGGAGATGTCAATCCGAACGACTACAAGTCCCGTTTGCAGGAAGTTGCCCAAGCAATTTGGAGAAAAACTCCGAACTACCGCATCAAAAGTGAAGTCGGAAATCAGCAGGAGCGACGCTTTGTCGTGCAAGTGATCTTTGATTCAGAGGTCATGGGCGAGGGGGCCGGTCGTTCCAAAAAGGAAGCGGAGCAAGCCGCGGCTAAAGATGCTCTGGACCTTATCGAGCGTGCAAGAAAAAGACGAATGACTGAAGAAGACCTGTATTAGTTTGGGTTTTGCCTCCGTACTTTCACGGGTTATCGGGATCAAAGCTAGGTTACACAGAGTCTGATTGGTATAGTTTTTGCACGATGGAGGGCAGGTCTCAGGGGTGATTTGATATGAATAAGTTGAAGAATGCAGTTGTTTTAGCGCTGATTGTTGTAGCAAGTAGTGCGTTCGCGATGCCTCGCAACTCGTACCTTGTGCGACCAGCGCGGACTCACGCTGACCTGATCTCCCAGATCAAGGCCGAGCCTGTCGTCGCTGATCGCTACATGCGACATTTCGGCATGAACCGCAAAGAGATGATCGAGTATGTGGACAGCCTCAAGCTGACTCGATTGGAAAAGACGGCGGTCTACATGATTTATGGTGTGCCTAAGAACGGAGAGCTTCATGCGAATCCTCAGCTTCTTAAGCGTGGAACGCTTGTTTGGGTAGATGCCACGGGCGCGCCGATCCTGCTCGAGATCTGCGGCAATCCGTTTACACAAGGACCGAAGCACACCACGATGAATGATGTGATTTCGGCCAATCCGGCTCAACCGCAGGGTATGGCGCCAATGGCGACCTATCCGACGGATCCTGTGGCTAGCGCCCCGGTTGCCATCACAATGGCCCCGCAGACGCCGACGGCTCCAGTTATCGAGCCAGTTGTTGAATCGGTTTCCACGAGTCGAACCAACTTTGGGTGGCTCGCTCTGTTGCCAGCCATCGCACTGATTCCAAATGGCGACCCAGACCCAGTTCCAGAGCCAGCAACAATGACGGCCCTTGCTCTTGGTGCAGGATCACTTATTGCCCGCCGACGAAAGGCTACCAAGTAAGCATTCTTTCACCCCGGAATCACAGTTCGAGGATCTTGTCCTCGAACTGTGATTCGTTTATGGCGATAGCTTCAGTCTCGCCGCAGGCGTAGATATTTTCGAGCCGAATGCCGAACTCGCCTTCCAAGTAGACGCCCGGCTCAATGCTGAACGTGTTTCCGGGCTCCAATGGGGCTAGGTTATCGGAACTCATGTTGGGAGCCTCGTGACCGCGAATGCCAATGCCGTGGCCCGTTCGGTGGTTGAAGTTTGGGCCGAATCCTCTTGCAACGATGATATCGCGCCCAGCATTGTCAACTTCGCAACCCGTTGCTCCGGGATGGATCGCGTTGACTGATGCATTATGAGCATCTCTGACCGCAGAGTAGACCTCTTGGACTTTTGGACTGGCTGGCCCGATACTCACCACGCGAGTAATGTCTGCCTGATAGTGATCTAAGACGCATCCAAAATCCATGAGAACGACATCTCCGTTCTTGATGACCGTGTCATCGGGCAAATGGTGAGGCTCTGCTGATGCCGCGCCCGTTGCCGTAATGCAGAAATTCAGTCCTGCACCCTTTGCTAAGACCATGGCCTGGATTCGACCTGCCAACTCACGCTCGGTTTCCCCCGGGGCAAGCGTTGGAAGAAGGTCCGCGTAGACTTCCTCGACGAGCTTCGCCGCTGCCTTGAGTCTCTGGATTTCATTGGCGTCCTTTTTGGCCATTAGTGGGGCAATCCATCGATCGGCGGTTTGAAACATCGCGCTGGGGACGCAGTGTTGGAGTTGAAGCAGGATATCTGCTCGCATCTGGGGATCGATGGCAATCACTGCCGTCCGCAATTCCCAGTCTTCGGCCAGCTTTCTAAAAAGGCCAAAGCAATCCTCGCCATCGCTCCATGGGCGAACATCTTCAATTCCATGGCGCCTCGCCTGATTCGCGCTGAGGGCCGGAGCAATGAGGGCGACATCGCCATTGGATCGAATTGCGAGAAGAAGCAACCGCTCATGACCATCTTCAAAAAAGCCGTGGGCGTAACCCATCATCGGCGCGCTACTGAGCAGGACACAGTCGACATTATCGGCCTGCAACGCTGCGGAAATCTGAGCGGTTCGGTTCATGGGCCCAGTTTACTGAACTCTGAGCGGGTACCCTATTGCCCGGCTTGCGGGATCGTCTAATGGCAGGACAGCGGTTTTTGGTGCCGTCGGTCAAGGTTCGAATCCTTGTCCCGCAGCCAGCCACTCAGTTGAGAAATTCGGAGCCAGTTGCCGCCTTGGCAATCTGCAGTAGATGGTCACCTGGTTCATAGCGAATGCCGCGGATTCCTGCCCGCTCGGCCGCCATCAAGTCGGTTTCAGCATCGCCAATCAAGAATGATCGCTCAGTGTCGATGCCCCAGTCCTCGATTGCTCTCAGGATCATGCCTGGATTAGGCTTTCGATCTGGAGAATCGAGAAGATACTCTCCAATGCCCTCGGTTGGATGATAGGGGCAGAAGTAAACATCGTCGAAGTGACCTCCCATTTCGCTCAGATCTGCCCTCATCTGGTCCATAAAATGATGAAAGTCGGCTTCAGTGTAAATCCCCTTGCCGATTCCCGCTTGATTCGTGACCACGATCACGAGGTAACCCGCATCATTTAGCCAGCGTACTGCCTCCTTTGAGCCTTCTAGCCACTCGAGATCCTTGGTTCTGTAGGTGTGGTGGGTGTTTCGGTTGAGAACGCCGTCACGATCGAGAAATGCGGCAGGCTTTCGGCGCCACGCTGGCACGGTGGTTTGTGCCTCTGCAAGTGATTCGGGCAGCCCAATGTCCACGAAAAATCCTTCAGATCGCAACCCTGTGAGTCGCCCTTCGGCCGCCAAAACAGAAAACAGATCTCTTTCAATCGAAGACGGCCCATCAGGAAGGCGGGCGAGGAGTGTCTGATCCAGTGCATAGACTCCGGCATTGATATAGCCAGGGCCCGCGGCCAGTTTTTCCTGAAAGGCAGTGATTCTGTCCTCTTCGAGTTCGCAGCCGCCATAGCGTGAAACGTCAGGCACGTGCCTCAGCGCGATTGCCGCGTTACCCGGAGCAGTTTTCAAGTTCAACAAGGCCAAGTAGTTGACGTCGTACAGGGTGTCACCATTAAGCATCAGGAACTCGTCTTCGAGAAGGCTGGCCGCGAACTTTGCTGCCCCGCCCGTTCCTAATGGTTCTGTTTCGACACAGTACTTGAGCTCGAGTCCGAACCGGGAACCGTCTTCAAGGACTTCTTCAATCTTGTCTGCAAGGTAGCCTGTTGACAGGACAACTCTCTCGATCCCGTGCCTCCGGAGATTCCATAGCACGGTTTCCATAAATGGCGAGCCTGCCACCGGTAGGATCGGTTTTGGAATGTCTTTGGTGATCTCGCCGAGGCGCGTCCCGAAGCCTCCTGCGAGGATGAGCGCTTGCCTAGCCACAAAGAGCCTTCTCGGACAACTCGCAGATGATGTGCCCGATGAGAATGTGCATCTCTTGAATGCGAGGCGTTACCGGGCTGGGCACCTCGATGCAGAGATCGCACATGCCGGGGAAGGCGCCGCCACGATTGCCCGTCCAGCCGATGACCTTGATCCCCATTTCCCGAGCCTTCTCAACCGCACGAAGGATGTTCGAGCTCGTACCGCTAGTGGTAATGGCGATGAGGACATCCTCGGGGTTACCGTGCGCTTCAACCTGACGGGAGTAGACCACATCGAAGCTGTAGTCGTTTCCGATTGCCGTCATGACCGTGGTGTTGGTGTGCAGGGCCAGAGCTGGAAGAGCGCGCCGTTCCATAAAGAAGCGGCTTACGAATTCACCAGCTATGTGCTGGGCATCGGCGGCGCTGCCGCCATTTCCGCAAAGCATGACTTTCCCGCCCTGTCGCAGGCACTCGGTCACCAATTCGGCGGCACCCAAGATCTCTGGGGCGATCGCTTGAGTGGCTTCAATCGTGGCTTGGTGATCACTGAGGATCCTTCTGACTTCGGCAAGATCTAACATAAGCTTATTTTTTGGCGAATTTGGACTCAGGGGCGTTCCATGTGGTCACGCCAAGGTGAGTAAATGAAAGATCGACGAGGCTAGCCCCCTGCGCTCGCAGTGCCGTTTGGACATCATGGGTGCAAAATGGATCGCACAAGAAGAACATGAATCCGCCGCCGCCCGCGCCCGTGATCTTGCCGCCAAGGGCACCTGCTTCTCGAGCCCCATTGTAGAGATCATCGATTGCCTGATTCGAGATGCCTTCGGCCATTTTCTTTTTGTTTTCCCAACCTTCGTTCAGCAGTTGAGCAAACTCGGCGAGGTTACCGATGAGGAGAGCGTTTTTCATCTGATACGCGAGCGCCTTGATGGTATCCATGGCTTCGACGGCAGTCCGATTTTGATCCTTGAAGTTCGAAACCTGTTGCTGGATGATGTCGCTATAAACGCGCTTACCTCCAACGTATGCGAAAACTAGGCGGTACTCGAGTTCGCTCATGACCTCAACCGGGATTCTAAGTTGGTTCACCAATGAAACGTCATGAAGAAACTCGATGAAATTGAATCCACCAAACGCAGAAGCGTATTGGTCCTGCTTTCCACCGATGATTCCAACTTCAATTCGCTCGATGTCGAAGGCTTTTTGCGCGATTTGATAGCTATCAAGCGGGAGCTTTAGGAATGCCGAAAATGCGCCAACCATCGCCACCGCAAGTGCCGATGAGCTTCCAAGTCCCGATCCGGGAGGCGCGTCGTTGTGCAGAATGATCGTTAGACCCGTTGGAAGACTACCCATGCGTCTAAAATGATCGACTACTCCCTTAGCCAAGTCAAGCTGGCCGTCGTACACAAATGGGTCATCGATTCCGTAGCTAATCGATGCGTCGTAGTCGAGACTCTGTATGACGATGTGCTCGCCGCCCGGGATCAATGTTGCATAGGCATGACGATTGATGGTCGCACTCAGGACCGCGCCGCCGCGCTCGTCGCAGTATGGGGAGACATCAGTTCCGCCGCCGGCGAAACTAATTCTAAGGGGAGCTCGGGCACGAATCCACATTGCTGATTCAATCTCTTTTGAAGCCGATGCTTGAATCGCAAGGCACGGGCCATTATATCGGATGGTTGGTCTTTTTCATCCGATCTTAATAGGAACTGAGCCGTCTTGCGGGCCCTTTTACAAGCAAGTTACGCTGATGCAGGCTCGGATTCCTGCAATTTGAACAGGAAAGCGGAGATGACAGCGCCTATCATGGGCCCAACCCAGTAGATCCACAGGTTTGACTTGTCTTCCATGAATAGCGAAAGGCCAGTGCCAACAGCAGGGTTGAAAGCTCCACCCGAGATTCCACCCCCGGTGTACGCAGCGCCGACAATTGTAAAGCCAATGGCTACGCCATAAGCATAGTTGCCTTGGGTCTTCTTGTGTGTAGCGATGTTAAGTACGACCAAGCAAAGGGCCATCGTAAAGAGAACCTCGATGATCAGCGGAATATGCGTTGCTAGTCCACGGGCAGGGGCTATGGACGGTGACTGACCCGCGCACAATTGGGCAACCGTCACACCGCCCGCCGCGCCCAGAAGTTGTGCCAGCCAGTAGGGAACTAGGTCGGCCCACTTGAACTTGCCCGCGATTGCCAGGGCCAGGCTCACCGCCGGATTGTAATGCGCACCCGACACGTGTCCTCCCATGTAGATCATAGCGGCAAGCATGATTCCGATGGCGATCACCGATGTCGGCGCGCCGCCGCCAGTTACCACCAGGCCGATGGTGAACACAAACAAAAAGGTGCCGATGAACTCTGTCAGATACTTGGGCATAATTTCCCCTGCACTTCGGGACGGACAAGTTGCCCGTAGCGAAGCGGAAGGCGGTAACATTGAACTTGTCAGAACCGGCGCAGCTTCCGACGGGAATCCTAATGAAGACAATTCTTTGCCTGTCGAGCTTTGAAAAGGGTGCCGCGTTTATGCGTCAAGCCAAGGCTGAAGGCTGGCGCGTTCTCCTTCTCACCGGCGAAAGTATCAAAGATGCCGGCTGGCCGCGAGAAGCCCTCGACGATATCTTCGCCCTCCCTGACCCGAACAAGGAATGGAACATGGGCGACATGCTGAAGGCGGTCAGTTACCTCGCGCGCGAGGTAAAGATCGATCGGATCGTGGCCCTCGATGACTTCGACGTCGAGAAAGCGGCCCTGCTCCGCGAGCACTTGCGGGTACCTGGAATGGGTGACACGACGGCTCGAAACTTCCGCGACAAGCTCGCCATGCGGGGCCGCGCAAAGGACGCAGGGATCCCAGTGCCCGAGTTCAGCGGCGTCTTCAACGACGAGGAGGTCAACGAGTACATAACAACCGTTCCGGGCCCTTGGGTTCTTAAGCCACGGTTTCAAGCCAACGCGATTGGCATCAAGAAGTGTGCGACCGGCGAGGACGTCTGGCGTGAGCTCGACGGCCTCGGCGACAACCGCTCTCAGTTTCTCATTGAGCGCTTCATCCCCGGCGAGATTTGCCACGTGGACAGCATCGTCGTCAATGAGAAAGTCATCTTCGCTTGCGCCAGCCAATACGGCACACCGCCGATGGAAGTCTTCCACGGAGGCCGCGTGTTCACGACCCGAACCGTCGTCCCCGGTAGCGACCTCGAAAAGAAGCTCTTTGCCGTGAACCAGCAGATCATGAAGGGACTCGGGCTAAAGTATGGCGTGAGTCACAGCGAGTACATCGTCTCTGAGTCTGGCGAAGTCTTCTTCCTTGAGACTTCCGCTCGCGTGGGCGGCGCACACATCGCCGAGCTCGTCGAAGCCGCGACCGGCATCAACCTGTGGCAGGCTTGGGCGACCCTTGAGTGTGCCGAAGATCCCGCTAAAGCCAAGTTCAAGCAAGGCAAGCGAAAGCACGGCACGTTGATGGCGACCCTTGCATCGCAACGTCAGCCAGATATGTCCTCCTACAACGCAAAGGAGGTCGTCTGGAAGCTCAATAAGCCTCAGCATGCGGGCCTGATCATCGCCTCCGCCGACTACGACCGCGTGACTCAACTCACTGACGAGTATGTTGCTCGGTTCTACGAGGACTTCTTCATGCGTCTCCCGGCCGCCGAGAACGCGGCCCAAATGGGTTAATGGTTCAAGTTTTCGATCTCTCCAAGACGTTTGTGGATCCCAAACGGGGCGAAATCAAGGCAGTCGATCATGTTGGCTTTGAGGCAAAGCCTGGGCGAATTCTGGGATTGTTGGGAGTGAATGGTGCTGGCAAGACCACCACGATGCGTATGCTCAGCACCGTCATTTCGCCAACCAGCGGCACAGCCCGGGTCGCAGGATACGACATCGTTGATGAGCCAGCTAGGGTTCGCGAATCGATTGGGTTTGTCAGCGGCTCAACCGCCCTGTACGGTCGCCTCACTGCGAAAGAATGTCTCGAATACTTTGGTCAGCTCTATGGCCTTGATGGAAATCTAAAAGCTTCAATCGACCGAGTGACCGAGCAACTCGGACTCCACGACTTCCTGAACCAACTCTGCGACAAACTCAGCACAGGTCAAAAGCAGCGCGTCAGCATCGCTCGGGCGATCATTCATGATCCACCCATCATGTTCTTCGATGAACCTACGGCTGGCCTCGACGTCCTCGCGGGTCAGGCCATCATGGAGTTCATTGAGTCGTGCCGCAATCAGGGCAAGACCGTGGTCTTCAGCACGCACATCATGAGCGAGGTCGAGCGACTCTGCGACGATGTGGTCGTCATCCACGAGGGCCGTGTCTGCGCTACGGGCAGCTCGGCTGAAATGAAAGCGCAAACTAACTCGCCAACCTTAGAGCAGGCCTTCCTCACCCTTGTCGGCTACCAGCGAGGAGCCCAATGAAATCGAAAGTCGTTTTCCTGAAAGAGCTGAAAGAGATGTTTCGTGACCGCCGGGTGATCGTCGGCGCGTTCGTCATGCCCCTGCTCCTCATCTTCTTGATGATGCAGATGTTCGGCCTCATCGAGCGTAGCGTCAGTGGCGGTCAGGCGACCAAGATCGCGATTGTCAAGGGCGGCGAAACAACCGCATTAGGCAAGGCCCTCTCCAAGATTCCCAATGCGACGATCCGAACTCCGGACGACGTCGCGGCAGGCAAAGCTCTCCTAGAAAAGGGCTCCGTTCGCCTCGTCCTCGACATTCACAAAGACTTTGATAACCAGCTTGCCCAAGGCTCAGCCAAGGTCGGAGCATACTACGACTCCAGTGACCCCCTCAGCGCCCTCTCGCTCCGCATAATAGAAGAAGCGGTCAGCGAGACCAACAAGATTTCAGCGACAGCCCGAATCGGCGAAAAGGGCCTCGCGCCAAGTGTGCTTACGCCAATCGCCCTCGCCAAGAACGACACGGCGAAGCCCGAAGCCAAGGGCGCAGAAATGCTCCTCAGCCTCCTGCCCTATATGATTATCATTTGGGCCTTCTACGGCGGCTTCAGCTCGGTCAGCGATATGATGGCCGGCGAGAAAGAGCGCGGAACCCTCGAAACCCTCTTGCTTTCGCCCGTGAAGCGCAACGACATCGCTCTCGGCAAAATCCTCGCCCTCTCGGTCATTTGCTTGGCGAGCGCCCTTAGTGCCGTCTTGGGCGTCGTCCTCACGAACACCATCCAGAAGCAGAGCGGTATGGCCCTTCAGCTCACGCCGGTGAGCATTGCCGCAATCATCGCGATGGTGCTTCCCCTCGTAGCCATGTTTAGCGCATTGCTCTTCGTTGTGAGCACTTGGGCCAAGAACATGCGCGAAGCGCAAACCTACCTGACGAGCCTCAGCTTCGTGATCCTGATTCCTGCCGTGTTCAGCAACATCATTGGGTTCACCGGGATGGACAAGGCTCCCTGGCTAAAGCTCGTGCCCGTGCTCAATGTCGGCGCAGGATTGCGTCAAGCCCTCATGGGTGCGACAGATTGGAGCCTCGTTGGCGTCGCCGCCATTGTGCACCTGGTGGTCGCAATAGTCTGCTGGCAGATCATCCTTCGGATGATTAACCGAGATCGCGTGCTCGTAAGAATCTAGCTGCTGAAGGTCGGAAACTCTTCAACCGGCGCGCGGCGCATCTGCACTTCTTCAGTGACGTGCGCCTCGGCGGTACCGAGTACGCCCTGATCGGCGCGCTTCTTGCGGCGCGCGAGGAGCGATTCTTGGGCGGCATCGAGGTGCCACAGGGCGACGGCGTTCTCAAGGCAAGCGAGGTCGCGGCCTTGGAAGTCGAGCAGCTTTTGCACCAGGATTTCGATGACGTCTTCGACCGAAACGCCGTTGACGCCGACCTCAGCCGGGTTCCCGTGCTGAAACTGGATCTTCACAAACTCCGTGTCAAGCTGGGCGGCCGAGCCGTCCAGATGTCGCCATCGTTCCATGTTTTCGCTCATCGCTTTGTAATAACGCCTCCGATTCGGAGAGAGTTGCATTAATGACGTTGGGTGCTATGGCATTCCTCCAGACAATCGCAAAATTCGACTTCAATTTCGCAAGTCTATGTGTTCCACTTGGTCTGAATGGTCTCGTCGTCGTGGTCGCCTTTACCCTCGACGAACAACTCTGTCTTGTGAAAAGCAATGCGCTCAGGGGCCGTGTCCTTAGCTTCATTCAGAGCCGCCAGGAAGACCTTGTTCTTGCCAAATTTCTGGTTGACCTTGTCAACGGCGGTGCTGAAATCTTCCCATTCCGGATGGTTGTCGAAGAGGCTCGGCGTCGTATCTGCCTTGGTCGTGAGGTTTCCGAGGACGATGCCCGCCTGCGTCGGTCCCTCGAAGTCTCGGGACGCCCACATTTCCGCAACGAATTCGCCAATGTGAACGCTGTCTTGAATTGCCGGCGTCCGTCGATGAGCCTCCCAGCCCCGTTTGCCGGCGACGTAAATGCTCACAGCTCGCGTCGCCCAGCCATTGCTTCTCAGTCGGGCCGCGGCCTTTTGAGTCAGCCTCAGCAGAACCTTGTGGGCGCCTTCATCGGTTCGCAGGTCGGGCCGCAGGATATGAGAATGGCTGAGCGCTTGCTGAGGGTTCTCCTCGTACTCAAGCTCATAGCCGCGGAGCAGGTACCACCACCGCTCGCCGATGATGCTCCCGAAGGCCTTCTTCAGGTCAGCCGCGCTCTTGGCCAGCATGTCAGCGGTCGAAAAAATGCCCTTCGCCTGAAGTCGCGCGAGCATCTTGCGATTGATGCCCGGAAAGTCGGTGAGCTTAAGGCACTCCAGCCGCTGAGGCAACTCGTGCTCTTGAATGATCACGAGGCCATCCGGCTTCTGCATCTCGGTTGCCACTTTCGCAAGAAAGGCGTTGGGTGCGACTCCAACCGAGCAGCGCAGGCACTCACCCACGCCGTCATAAATGGCTCTCTTGATGCGATGAGCCAACCGTTCCGCTTCATCGGGACGCTTCTCAACCCCAAGTAGCCTAAACTGCATTTCGTCCACGCTGCGCACCTTGTCGATCGGGAGCACGGTCTCAACGACCTCGAGAATCCGGTTGTGATAGGCAGTGTAAAGGTGATGCCCGGAGCCAACTACCTGCAAGTCTGGGCACATGCGCTTGGCGTCGCCCACTCGCGTTCCGGTCTTGATGCCATAAGCCTTCGCCTCGTAGCTCGCTGCGATCGCGACCGTGCTGTCATTCGCCATCGGAGCGACGATGATCGGCTTGCCTCGGAGCTCAGGATGCTCCTGTTGCTCGACCGAAGCAAAGTAAGAGTTCATATCAAGGAAGAGAACTCGCAACTCGCGCTTGTCGGATTCGAACCCGGACATGTGTCTACTATATCACGCTGGAGGGCTGATGGTCTATGGCTAATAGCTGATAGCTGTTGGCTTAGGAACAATCATTCTCCATACGGCTATCGACCATCGACCAACAGCCATAGACCGAAAATGGTGAGACGGCTGGGACTCGAACCCAGGACCCACGCCTTAAAAGGGCGATGCTCTACCGACTGAGCTACCGTCTCGAACTGACCGCAGGGTACCCCGCTCCGGTATCCTGACGCCATGCCGGACCAGCCTTTGACCTATGCCTCGTCGGGTGTGGACATCGATTCCGCCCAGCGATCCATCCGGTCGCTTGAGAGTGCGATTAAGGCCACCTACGACGATCGCGTGCTGAGCAATGTCGGCGGATTTGGCGGGCTGTTCTCCGGTACGTTTGAGGGTCTCAACCGACCGATTCTTGTCAGTAGCATAGACGGTGTGGGCACCAAAACCAAAGTCGCGGCGATGATGGGCGACTTCCGCCACCTGGGCGCGGACATCGTCAACCACTGCATCAACGACATCCTCTGCCAAGGCGCAAAGCCTCTGTTTTTCATGGATTATTTCGGCTGCTCGCAACTCTCTCCGACGGTTTTTGACCAAGTGGTTAGGGGCGCTGCCGAGGCTTGCGAAGCCCAAGGATGCGCCTTGATCGGCGGCGAAACCGCCGAGATGCCTGGGGTTTATCTCGACGACGAGATTGATATTGTCGGCGCGATCGTCGGTGTTGTAGACGGCGACAAGAAGCTACCCAACGGCGCGTCGCGAGCAGGAGACAAGGTGATTGGCCTCGCCAGCGATGGTCTACACACGAACGGCTATTCGTTAGCCCGAAAAGCTCTCTTCGAGAAGGGAGGCCTTAGTGTTCGCGATGAACTTGCCGAAGGTGTGACCATTGGTGAAGCGCTTCTCAAACCGCATCGTTGCTATGCGAAAGCCGTTCACGCGGTGATGGAAGAGATGGGTGGTGTTCACGCCATTGCTCACATTACGGGCGGGGGGCTCTACGACAACATCCCGCGTGTTCTGCCCAGCGACCTTCAAGTCCTGCTCGACCGCCGCACCTTCACCCCACCCGAGCTTTTCCAGCTCATTCAGCGCACTGGCGAGGTGCCGGATTTCGAGATGTACCGCTCGTTCAACATGGGTATCGGCCTAGTACTGATCGCGGATAAAGACCTCGCGTCGGCAATCGTCACCCGTCTCGGCCAACTCGGTGAAAACGCCGCCATCATTGGCGAACTACAAGACGGGCCGAATGATGTGCAAATCGTATAAGGGTGCTGGGTGTGGTTGGGTATTGCGGGGAATAGCTGGGTGTCGCTGATTAATCCCAGCTAAACCAAGCCATCCCCAGCAACCCCCAGCTAACTAACGCGATCGACAATCGCACGCCGAATCATCGCATCTGCGATCTCTTCGCCTGATGGATGCCAAATGCCGGCTTGCATTTGAGCTCGGATTTCGGCGACGCGGTCTTCGCGGTCGGGCATGGCAATGACATCAGCAGTGATCTGCTTAATCATTGGGCCGTCGGTTGGGAGGGGGCTGGGAGCAGATTCGTCAACGATCTGGCGCTCGCGAGTAGTCGAGCTCATGACCTTTTCGAGTTCAGTTTTGCTAATTTGCATGGTGTCGCCTCTGATGTGCGACGCCGCCTTCCATTAGGTAACCCGGCTGGCCCCTAGGGCTCCGTGGCTTTGCGTCCCACCGTCGCCGATGGTTTGCCATTATCTTGGACGCTTGCGTCCACTTCTAATAACGGCACATTCGCCGCGTTTCTTTAGGGTGATTTTTGAGAAAGTTTGGATGTCGGTCAAAGTCGGTGAGGTCAGTGAGTCGGTAGCGCTTTTAGCACAGACTTACCGACCTAACCGACTACCGACCCACAATCCCCTAGTTATTCAAATTTACCGGCCTCATCTGAGCGAAATGCCCCCGAGTGAAATCGGGAATGTCAATGCTCTGACTTCGATTTGCGACCGACCACTCGCTGAGTGGCGAAATGCAAGACCAAGACGCAGCGTCGTAAACATCCTGGTCCAATGGCAATCCATTGCGCAAGCAGTAGATGATTCGCCAGACCATGATGAAGTCCATGCCGCCATGGCCTCCGTGCGCTTTGGCTTCGACTTGGAGCTTCTTCCAAAGCGGATGGTCGTACTTCTGACGTAGTTTTGCCAAATCCTCGCCTTCCATCCATTCCTCTGGCCCATTCGGCACGCCGTCGCCCGTGTATCGAGCCGGGAAACCCGCCCAAACCCCGTTGGTTCCCTGAATCATGTTATGCCGCGTGTAGGGGCGGGGAAGTTGTTCATCCCACTGAATCATGATTGTGCGACCCTGAAGCGTCTTCACGATAGTCGTATTGATGTCACCACACACGAACTTTAGCTTGCGCCTATCGTGCCCTTCGGGAAACTCCTGCTTGGCGTAAAGACCGCGCATCTTCGATGGCGAACTCACGCTACTGAGGTAATCCATTCGATCTCCTCGATTGATCCCCATATAGTGCGCGACCGGCCCAAGACCGTGGGTGGGATAGAGGTTGCCATTGCGCTTCGCGTATTCCAAAGTTCGCCACGATCCAGTGCCATGCTCGATCTCCTTCATCTGCCAGCGCAGGTCGTGGATGTAAGCCGCCTCGCCGTGGAGCAGGTCGCCGAACAAGCCCCGTCGAACCATGTTCAAGACCATCAATTCCTCTTGCCCATAGTTCACGTTTTCCAGCATCATGCAGTGCTTGCCTGTCCTCTCGGCGACCTCGACCAACTGCCAGCATCCATCAATCGTTACGGCTGCAGGAACCTCGATCAGCGCGTGGCACCCGGCTTCCATCGTGGCCACGGCCATAGGGACATGCCAATCCCAAGGCGTGCTGATGAACACGGCGTCGAGTTTGCACTCAGCAAGCATCCGCACGTAGTCCTTTTCGCCCTGTGTGTAGAGCCTGGCCGCGGGGCGCCCGGCTCTTGTCACCATCGCCTGGCCCTTTTCCGCGCTCGGCACATGGCTATCGCAAATCGCGACAATTTCAACGCTTTCGCAGTTCATTGCCGAAGCCAGATGGCTCGGCCCGCGCGCTCCCATGCCGATGAATGCGACTCGAACTGTGCCGAGAGGCTCTGTGTGGCGGTCATAGGCTGAGCCTGGCTTTGTCTTCAGCGACCGGTTGAGTCTCGGTTTTCCGGTTTGCGCATCAACTCCCGCGGCCAGCGCCAACCCTCCTAATGTAGCCAACCCAAGAACATCGCGACGAGACAAAGACGCCATAGCCGATACTACCCATGAACTGATGCAACCCAAAGGGCAATCAAACCGATAAGATAGCGTCATGGCTTCACGTCTTTTGCTTTCAGTTCCTATCATCGTCGCCGCTGTTGGCTTGGGTGCTTTTGCCCAGAGCCAAAATGGCCCTCCCGATCCCGTAGCGCTCATGAACGCTCAGCGCGAGGCGATGAAGTCCCTCGACAAGATGCAGGGCACGTGGCGCGGCGATGCTTGGGCAATTTTGCCCGATGGCTCCAAGAAGGAAATGACTCAGACCGAGCGCTCCGGACCCATGCTCGATGGAACGGTCCGCGTCGTAGAGGGCCGGGGCTACACCAAGGAGGGCAAGGTAGAGTTCAATGCTCTCGCCGTCATCTCGTACTCACCGGCAACCAAGAAGTTCATGATGAAGAGCTTTGCCAATGGTCAAACCGGCGAGTTTGAGGTCAGGCCGACCGACACCGGCTTCACCTGGGAAATCCCCGCCGGCCCAATGATCATCCGCTACACGGCGACGATCACCAAGGATTCATGGCACGAGATAGGCGAACGCATCATGCCCGGCAAGGATCCGATCCGCATCGTCGAGCTCAACCTCAAGAAAATCGGCGACACCAACTGGCCCGCTGAAGGCTTCGTGAAGCAGAAGTAGGTTTCGACTGTAGAATGAAGGCGTGAAGACCCTCGCCTTCATTCTTAGCCTCGCCGTTCTCGCCGCAAACCGAGCGCCCCAGCCCTACGACCTCATAATCAAAGGAGGGCGGATCATTGACGGCACCGGCAATCCCGCCTACTTCTCCGACCTAGCCATCCAGAACGGGAAGATCGTGGCGATCGGGCGCAATCTCGGCCCGGCAAAGGAAACGCTCAACGCCAAGGGAATGGTTGTCGCTCCCGGGTTCATCGACGTCCATACTCACGCAGAAAACGTAACGAGCTTGCCCGACGCCGAGAACTACACGCGAATGGGGGTCACGAGTATCGTTGTCGGCAACTGCGGCAGCTCGGCGCCCAATGTCGCGACCTTCTTGAAGCAGGTCGACGGCAAAGCGGCGGTCAATGTGGCGACGCTAGTTGGCCACAACACCGTACGATCGGCCGCGATGGGTGGCTCATTCGACCGGCCCCCAACCACCAAAGAGCTCACGCAAATGAGAACGGCGGTCGATAACGCCATGCGCCAGGGTGCGGTGGGGCTCTCGACCGGTCTCATCTACTTGCCGGGAACGTTCGCCAAGACCGACGAAATCGTCGCTTTGGCCAAGGTTGCCAACCAATACGACGGCATTTACGCGAGCCACATGCGGAACGAGAGTGACGAGATTCTCAAGGCGCTCGACGAGGCATTCGCCATCGGGCGAGGGGCCGGCATTCGGGTGCAGGTGAGCCACCTGAAGCTTGGAAAGGCGGGCTGGGGGAACACCGATAAGGTTTTGGACGCCCTTCGCCTTGCCCGCGAACAGGGGCTGGAAGTGACCCAAGATCAGTACGTCTATACCGCCAGCAGCACCAGCTTGACTCAAATGATCCCCAGCTGGGCCAAGGAAGGCGGCAAGGCAAAGTTCAAGGAGAGGCTGAATGACCCCGCAGTTAAGCAGCGAATGATCAATGAGATGAACAAGAATCTGGAGCTTCGAAGCGACATGGATTACGGTTACGCTGTGATCGCCCGCTATGCCGACAACCCTGCCCTCAATGGCCTCACTGTTCCTGCCGCGACCAAGCATGTGAAGGGCGATGATTCCTTGGCAAGCCAGATGGAGTTTCTGTTCGAGGTCGAAGCCGGTTCAGGCGCGAGCGGCGTGTTCATCGGAATGAACGAAGAAGACATTAAGACCTTTATGCAACTGCCGACCACGATGTTCGCGGCCGATGGCTCCTGTCGCGATTTCGGCAAGGATGTTCCTCACCCTCGCAGCTACGGCAACAACGCGAGGGTGCTGGGCCGATATGTTCGAGAAATAAAGGCAATCCCGCTGGAGGATGCTGTTCGGAAAATGACCTCCCTTCCGGCAAACACGTTTCGCCTACGCGGGCGCGGCCTCGTCAAAGAGGGTTTTGCCGCAGATATCGTGGTGTTCGATCCAGCCAAGGTCCGAGATGTTTCAACCTACGACGACCCCCATCACTATGCTGAAGGCTTCAAGCATGTCATCGTGAATGGCGTTCCCGTCATTCGAGATGACAAGAGAACCGGTAAGCGCCCCGGTCGCGCATTGAGGCACACCGGGCCGCCCCGCTAGCCGCGTATTCGCCTTTTTCGCAGCGCTAAGGCGGCGAGTCCTAGCCCCATTGGCGCAAACATCGCCGGTTCCGGAGCAAGCACCATACCGATGCTGTAAACGCTCTGAACCCCGGTTGGCACAAGGTTCTCGGTCCATGTATTCCACTGGCTACCATAGCCCTCGTCGTCATACTGGAGGAAGCGAGTTAGAGTTCCTGGATTTACCGAGTCACCCCCAACGATGTAGGAACCGTCGTGGGCCGGCGCGAGAGAAACGGAAGTTGAGGTGGAGAAAGCCGTAAGATTGCTCGACGACATGCCTGCGAAGGTTCCACCGGGGGTG
This sequence comes from Chthonomonas sp., assembly GCA_016788585.1. GTDB lineage: Bacteria > Armatimonadota > Fimbriimonadia > Fimbriimonadales > Fimbriimonadaceae > JAFLBD01. The sequence goes on from JAEURP010000009.1 coordinate 67,804, forward strand.
GTCTGTATTTTCAGGTGTCGATAAGTGTTCGTCGAATCCAACAGCACCAATGAGAAAACCCCATTGCCGCCTCGATTTGTTGTGACGAGGGCGTTGGATACTCTGGTGAGAGTGATGGAACTGAGAACGTTGAAGGTCGAGGCAAGCGCTCCGGCAGATGTGTGAATGCGACCGGTTATGTTGCCGCCGATTGATGACAACGCCAAGATATTGCCATTAGAAAGGATGTTTGCCCGGAAAACGCCGCTGGCTCCCGCGAGTGCCAGACTCGTTTGCGATCGATTCGCAATGTCCACAATGTTTATCCCTGTACCAGTGGAGAAGATTCCTTGGTTATTGATGTAGTCATAGCTGTCCACAGTATGCGGAGCAAACCCAGCCCCATTCCCGCCAAAGAAGTCAAATCGGAAGTTACTGCCTGCGTTAATCTTCGCCTGCCCGTACTGCCCGCCGCCGTAGACCACCTGGGTCACATTCGGCGCCGTGATGCCGCCCAAGAAAACCCGGTTGACTGGGTCGTATCGGGTGATGCGATCCAGCGATGGCGTCGGTATGTACATCAAATCGAAACTGGCGAAGGATGGCGAGGTCGATCCGATGATCAGCAAGGCACTTAGAATTGTTCGTCGCGATGCGAGCATAGGAGCATTATATGGGCAATGTCGCCAGAGTGATTACCAGGTTCGCTTTAGCGTAAAATGAGTTTATGCCTCGCTATCACCGACTAGGCGACCTTCCTGCCCAGCGACACATTCAGTTTCGCAAGCCCGACGGCACCCTTTATGCCGAGCAGCTTTTCAGCACGCATGGATTTAGCGGCCCGATGGCCCTGATGTATCACATCAACCTGCCGACCGAGGTGATGGGTTGGGAAGATATGGGGCACATTGCGCCGGAGTTCTTAACCGACGAGGCGCTGCGCCACCGGCACTTTATCACTGGTCGAATGACCCCCAAGGGCGATGCGATCAGTGGGCGCGTTCCGCTGATGGGCAATGCTGATGTCATTTGGAACAACGCTTGGGTCGCGGAGCAAATGACCGACTTCTTCAAGAATGCCGAGGCCGACGAGATTCACTTCATTCACGACGGAAGTGGGGTTCTAGAAACGATGTTTGGCGAAGTGCCCTTCCGTCCGGGCGACTACCTGGTCATTCCGCGCGGCACGATTTGGCGCATCAAGTTCGATAAGCTCCCAGTGCGATGCCTCGTGTTTGAGAGCCATGGCGAAGTCACGATTCCGCGCCGGTACCGAAATGACTTAGGCCAGCTTCAAGAGCACGCGCCCTATCACGAGCGCGACTTCCGGCCGCCAACCTCGCTGCCAACCCAGGACGTGAAGGGCACGTATCACGTGGTCGTCAAGGCTCGCCAGAGGCTCACGAAGTACACCTACGGCTATCATCCGTTCGACATCGTGGGTTGGGATGGCTATGTGTATCCGTACGCGTTCAGCATTCATGACTTTGCGCCGATCACCGGCAAGCTGCACATGCCTCCGCCGATTCACCAGACATTCCAGGCGCCGGGATTTGTGGTCTGCTCGTTCTGCCCCAGGGTCCTCGACTTTCATCCTCAAGCGGTTCCCATTCCGTACAACCATTCGAACGTGGACAGCGACGAAGTCTTGTATTACTGCAACGACAAGTTCGGCTCGCGCAAGGGCATCCAAGAAGGCTCGATCACTATGCACCCGCTCGGCATTCCGCACGGGCCACAGCCAGGCGCAGTCGAGGCATCTTTGGGTCACACGAAGACCGAGGAGCTTGCCGTGATGCTGGACACCCACCGGCCGTTGTTTATGACGAAGGAAGCACTCGCGATCGAAGATCCGGACTATTGGAAGAGCTGGCAACCAAGAAATTAGTGTTCAGTTTTCGGTTGTCCTCCTAACCGAACACAGAAAACCGAAAACTACCCGCTAACCCTTCCTTAACATTCGGTCTCTACAATAGTGGGTGACCGTGCCTGCGCTCGCGACCCGATCAGATGCTAAACTCTGCTGCACTAGCTGCCAATCGGCAGCGCAGGAGACCAGCACATTGGGTAGCGCATACACACCAGGACTTACCGTTAGTGGAAACACCACTGTTCGACGACCACGCCGATTACCGATTAAGGGAGAGGTAAAGGTCAAAATTGGCGATCCAGTAGGTCCCCGCGATGTCTTGGCATCCGCGTCGTTGCCCGGCATCCTGCAGACCATCAAACTTGGTGAAAAACTCGGGCTTGAGCCAAAGGAGGCAAAGGATCTTTTCATCTTTAACATTGGTGATCAGATTAACAAGGGCGACTTGGTCGCCGAGTCCAAGGGTTTTTTTGGTCTATTCAAGACCTCGGTAAAGAGCGACTACTCTGGCACTGTCGAGGCGATTTCAGAGGTCAGCGGTCATGTATTGCTTCGACAAGAGCCTATTCCTGTCGATCTCACCGCTTACATCTCAGGCAAGGTCGCGGAGATCCTCCCCGAAGAAGGCGCCATTATTGAAACGCGTGGTGCCATGGTTCAGGGCATCTTTGGAATCGGAGGCGAACAAGAAGGCGAGATACGCGTTGCCGTAAAGGACCATGCTCAGCCGCTCGAGGCAAGTGACATCCTGGATACGGATGCTGGGAAGATTCTTGTTGGAGGATCCCAGGTCACACTCGGCGCGATTCGCAGGGCAGAAGAGGTTGGCGCGGTTGGTCTAATGGCCGGCGGCGTGCTGGACAGCGATCTTATCGAGCTGCTAGGTTACGATATCGGCGTTGCGATCACTGGTCAAGAGGCCCTGCCTCTCACGATCATGGTCACAGAGGGGTTTGGCCGATTGAATATGGCAGAGCGGACATTCCAGCTTTTGCGAAGTCTGGAAGGAAAACGCGCCAGTATGAACGGCGCGACGCAGATTCGTGCTGGCGTCATCAGGCCGGAGATTATCGTTCCTCTCGACCTTTCCGCCGCGGACACCCACCAGATTAGCGGGGCCTTGGAGTTGAAGGCAGGAACGCCCATTCGAGTTATTCGGGAGCCGTATTTTGGCGCCCTCGGAACAGTCACAGACTTGCCATCACAGCTCGTCGTCTTGGAATCGGGGACCGAAGTCCGCGTGCTAAGGGCGAAGCTAGAGAGCGGCGAAGAGGTGACGGTCCCGCGGGCGAACGTCGAAATCATCGCCACTTAGCATGAAAATACTTCTAGTTGACGACGAAGCCACCATCCTCGAAACGATCGAGCACAAGCTCCGAAAGGAAGGCTTCACGGTATTCACCGCGCCGTCAGCAGAAGAAGGAATGCGCCTTTTCAAGCACGTTCGCCCAGATTTGATGGTGCTGGACGTGATGTTGCCGAATCGCTCTGGCTTCGATCTTTGCCGGGCAATCCGAAAGGATTCGCAGACGCCGATTATTTTTCTTTCGGCGCGAGGGTCCGAGTCGGACCGGCTCAGTGGCTTGGAATTGGGGGGCGATGACTATGTGGTCAAGCCTTTCAACTTGGGAGAATTGACCGCTCGGATCAAAGCTGTTTTGAGGCGAGCAACCGGTGATACGCCGATGGAAGTTGCCGAGAGCGGCGATCTGCGAATTGATCCCCGAACTCACGTGGTCACCATCGCGGGACGAGAAGTCGACTTTGCGCCGAAGGAGTTTGCTTTGTTGCACTTCTTGGTTCGAAATCCTGGGCAAGTCTTCACTCGCGATCAACTCCTCGATCGTGTCTGGGGGCAAGATGCGTTTGTGACGTCGCGGACGGTGGACGTCCACATGCGGTGGCTACGGTCTCGTATCGAAGTCGACCCCGGAAATCCGAGCCGACTACTGACCGTGCGTGGAATTGGCTACAAGTTTGTCGGCTAATGCCTGGCTATTCACGACAAGCGTTTGCGTCATCGCTTCTTTTGGGAATGCCCACATAGGGTCTTTCTTAAAGAACACGGCGAGGAACGTTGCGAGAAAGATGTTCCAGTCGGTCTTCAAAGAGCCGTTCTTGGCGTAGAAGATTCCAAGGCGCGTTTTCGTCGGCGCAACTCTCTCTCTGTAGTCGGCCATCACGTCTTCAGTTCCGGCATGCAGGTCTTCCTGGGTTCGGAACCAAAGGCTAGAGAAATCAGTGATGCCATGGGGAACGGTGAGGATTTCACGCTCTTCGCGCGTGTAATCAGCCACAAGCAAGGGATCGTTGGGGCGGGGGCCAACAATACTCATGTCGCCAACGAGTACGTTCCAAAACTGAGGAATCTCATCGAGCTTTGTCTTCCTCAGTAGCGCTCCGAGCTTGGTTATCCTAGGGTCTCCGGCAGCAGTGACCGCCGGTCCGAGCCGTTCTGCATCACAGACCATGGTTCGAAACTTGAGCATTTCGAAGACCTCGCCGTACTGGCCGACCCGCCGAGCCCGATAAAGCGCCGGTCCGCGCGAGTCGACCTTGACTGCGATGCCGACAAGAAGGAGAACAGGTGAGAACAGCAGAAGGGTGGTAGCGCTGACGACAATGTCGGCCAATCGCTTGGCACGAAAGTAAGCAACGCGAGACATGGTCGTATTGTCGGCAGATTGTTGCGGATTCGGTACTCTTACTGGCATGGCGCCCCTGCGAATTTGGCTCTTGCAAACCTGGGAGCCAAATCCGCTTGACGACCCAACGGCCCGGCCTTGGCGCACCGGCATGCTGGCCCAACGGCTACTGGCGAAGGGACACAAGGTCGAGTGGTGGTGCTCAAATTTCAGTCACACGCGCAAGGCATTCCGCCAAAATCAGCCAGACATCACGGAGATCGAGCCTGGTTTCACTATTCGAACCGTTCCGGCTCTCGGCTATCAGCGCCATGTGTCGAGGGCCCGATTACGGGATCACCGGTTCGTTGCCGCTCAGTGGCGTTCTAGGGCTGAACGGGAGGAGGCACCCGACATCATCGTTGCCAGCTATCCGACGATAGAACTCTGCGAGAACGCAGCCCTGTTTAGTCGAGAGCACAATGTTCCGCTTCTCATTGATATCCGAGACCAGTATCCCGATCTGTACTGGGAGAACGCTCCATTTGGATTGTCGCGCATCGTTAGAGCCTTCTGCGCAGGAGCGAGAAATCAGGCATCGCGAGCGCTTTCGGGGGCTGTGGGAATCACAGCGAATGGACCAGAGGTAGTGGATTGGGGTTTAGCCTACGCTGGTCGGGTGCGAGGTCCTCTGGATCGGTCTCTTTATATGAGCTACGATCCGCCGCCAGTCTCCGATACCGATCGCGAGAGAGCAATCAAGTTTTGGCGTGAATACGAGGGCAAAGCGATCGTCGCCTACACGGGCATGATCGGGCAAACAATTGAAGTCGGCCCGATCATGCACGCGGTGGCATCATTGCCAGACGTGCAATTTGTGTTTGCTGGTGGAGGCGATGGCCTGAAGCAAGCTCAGGCATGGGCTCAAGGGTTTTCCAATGTGCATTTCACCGGTTGGCTCCAGACTCCTGAGATCGAGCGGCTTTTGGAGATCGCAACTATCGGAATAGTGCCCTATCGAGATCGGGCCAACTTCGAAAAAGGGATTACGAACAAGCCGGTCGAGTACTTAGCTCATTCGCTTCCGGTCGTCACATCACTCCAGCGTGGGCCGCTCGTGAACATGTTGCTGCAGGCGGATGCAGGCCGATCCTACCGTAACGCCGAGCCTGCAACTTTGGCCAAAGTCATTTCAGAGATGCTCAACGATTCGGAAGGTCTTGGGCTTATGCGCAAAAATGCCCGAGGAGTTTTCGATGAAAACTTCCATCCCGGCAAAGTGTTTGGCGAATGGATTGATTTGATTGAGCAAGCAGCGGGAGCGGTAGGGCTACGCTCCAAACTTGACGATCGAGATGGCTCCGCCAACAAAGAGCCCAAGCATCACGCCTAGGAAGAGATTCAGACCGAAATTCTTGTTGATTGGTGTGGCTTGGAGGCGCGGCTGACTCAGAATCGTCCAGTTCACCGACTCTACCGAGGAGCCCTGCAGTGCATCATCATAGGAATCACGAAGTCCTTTCAAAACGCTGCTAATCGCCTCGACTTCGTAATTTAGTTTCATGAGTTCGACTGCCTGCCGTGGGGCATTCTTTGATAGGCGCCCCCAAAAGTCACTTTGGGTCTGCAGCATGGCTTTTCGCGCCTCTAGCCCAGCGATGTCCGAGTCCAGCCCTTCGGCCGCAGCCAAAAATCGTTGAGAGACCTCGCTTTCAAAACGACGTCTTGCCGAATCAAGCTCGGCCTTTCTGTCGGCGAGTTCCGGGTTCGAGTCGCCTAATTGCCGCCTCGCCGTTTCATAAGCAAATTCGGCTGCCAATAAGGCGTCACGCTCCGGAAGATTTGCTGTCAATCCGGTGGGCAATTCGGCGTTTCTATTTCCTTCGCGAGCCTGGGTGCGGCGGACGCTTAATTGACTCTCGATTGCTCCAAGCTTGCTCTTGGCGTCTTGGAGCTGAGCCTTGTAATAGAGCGCCGAGGCCGGGTTTGTCGGGTCTACGCCAATGCTCGACTGTCGCTGATACGCCGCGAGCTTCTTCGTGGCAGTGTCAAGTTCCTTTTCTCGCTCTTCGATAGCTCGCTGAAGAATAGTTGCCTGCCTTCCTGCGGTGCCGAGGCCAGCTTCGCTGGCGATGTCTCGGAGGTGTTTGTTCGCCGATTGGAGCACGCGCAAGGCTGCGTCCTTAGATTGGCTTGTTGCCGTGAGTTCCAGTTGGTTCTTGCTGAGTTCCGCTTTGGAGTCTAGCATTGATTCGACAGACTTGCGAGGCAAACCGAGCTCTTTTGAAACTCGGTTCTGCAACTCAATGCTTGCCACGAGGCCGCGGAGCATGTTGAGTGGACTGAATGCGCCGAGCGGCGTGGCCTTGGACTCGATCGTTGGCACCAGGAGCGTTGCTTTAGCAATGTACACGGGTGGAATGATCGATGTGTAAGCCCAACCGATGAGTCCACCTAGAAGGGCAAACGCAATCACCCATTTCCAACGGGCCCGCACGGCTCGCGCATAGAAATCGATGTCATCCGAAGGATGGGCCACTTGGCTAGGATACCGTGGCGCCCCAGAGAGGACTCGAACCTCCGACAAACAGCTTAGAAGGCTGCTGCTCTATCCACTGAGCTACTGGGGCGTGGCACGGTCCATTGTACTTTCTAGCGTGAGAATGACGACTTCCGGTGGGCAAAAGAGCCGCGATGGCGGCCCGGTCGTGCCAACACCGCTGGTGACGAAGAGCGGCGTTGGCGTTTCGGGAAAGAAGCCCCGTCGATATTTGCGACCGTTATGCGGGCCAACGAATGCTTGCCCCCAGGGCGTTAAGAATTGACCGCCATGGCTGTGACCCGAAAGCATGAGGTCGCCTTGACCGCCAAGTTCGGCGACGACATCGGGTTCGTGCCAGAGGACGATTGTGGGAGTTTGGGGTGCGGGGGTTAGGGAATGGAAGGCCGCCTCGACGTCGGCCATGCCCGCGTTGGCCGAGTCCACGCCCACCCACTGAATTCCTTGGTGCACCCAGTTCTCGTTTCTCAACAGGCGGATATTGAGTTCGTCGCACATTCTAGAGAGTGGCTCTGGCGTGCCATTGAAGTACTCGTGATTGCCCACACAGGCAACGACATTGCCGTTCATAAGAAGAATCGGTTCGAGCACCTCTCCGAGCATTGGGATGACTTTGGGCTTCCATCGTGCGACGAAGTCGCCGACCAGCGCAACCATGTCCGGCTCTTCGTCTAGGGTCGCCGCGATCGCGCGTTTGGCGAGTGCAAATGAGTACTTGTCGCGAATATGGAGGTCGCCGACGACCGCGAGCTGGAATCCATCGAGTCGTTTCGGCCAGCGCGGCAAACGCAGGGTAACCCGCCTTACGATGAGGCGGTTTGATTCGACAAGAGCACCATAGACGAGCGCACCCGCCGATACTCCGGCAAAGCCAAATAGCAGGTGCCGCCAGTTCATTGAGTCGCTTCGATGACCTGCTCAGCGATGGCCGCGGAGCCGAATGGAGGCATGAGATAAAGGCCACGTGCGCGTTCTTTGGCGATTCTCGCGAGGCCCTGAGCGGCTTCAACGCCAATCTTTAATCCTTCCTCTTCGGTTGGAGCGGCGGAGAGCTTTTCGCGCAGCCATTCGGGCACCTCGATTCCTGGCACTTCGTTGTGCATAAACTCGGCGTGGCGCGAGTGTTTTAGAGGGAGAACCCCCACAAAGAGCGGGAGATCGCTGGCATGAAGCGCCTCTAGTGCGCGATCGATGTGCTCTTCCTCAAAAAGTGGTTGGGTATAGACTAGGTGAGCTCCAGCGTCGATTTTCCTCGCGAGCCGGTCCATCTCAAGGTCCATGTCGGCGGCCAGCGGATTGAATGCAATTGCGATCGAGAAGGCACACTTCACTCCAACACTGTAGCCCGCAAGATCAATCCCCTCATTAAATCGGCTGAGTATCCTCACCAGCCCGATCGCGTCTACGTCGTACACGCTCGTGGCGCTGGGGTAGTCGCCAATATTGGCGGGGTCACCGGTGATCGCCAAGATATTGCGAACGCCGAGCGCGTGCGCTCCGAGCAAGTCGGCTTGAACGGCGAGGAGGTTCCGGTCTCGGCATGCGAAGTGCATCATCGTTTCGATGCCGACTTGCTCCTGAATCAGCGTGCAGACGCTAAGCGGGTTCATGCGCAGACGCGCCCTGGCCCCGTCGGAAATGTCCACCAAATCAGCCCCCTTGATCTTGAGCTGGCGCGCCGACTTCAAGACCTTTTCGACGCCCAGTCCGCGCGGCAGGTCGAGCTCGACCGTGATAATAAATTTGCCCTTCTTCAGCTTTTCGCTAAGTTCAGTTGCCTCGCTCTCTTCGATGGGCTTTCGTTCAATTTGTTGGCGAGTTGTGGAGCTTGGAGACTTGGGGCGAATATCGCCTTTATCCAGTGCCTCGCGCATCTTGCGCGTGTGCTCGGGAGTGGTGCCGCAGCAGCCGCCGATGATTCGCGCGCCCTCTTCGATCAGCCTCACGGAGGCCTTTGCGAAGTAGTCCGGCGCGATGTCGTAGACCACCTGTCCCTTCACCAATTGAGGCAAGCCGGGGGTGGGCATCGCGAGAATCGGAAGTGAGGACGCTTCGCTGAGTTGGCGAACGATGTCGATCATCCGCTGCGGCCCGACCACGCAGTTAGCCCCAACGGCCACGACGCCCTTCATTCCCATGTCGAGCGCCATGCGGCCGGGCAAACCCTCGGCAAGGGCGTCGCCGTCCTCGATGAATGCCTTGCTAATGATGATCGGCAGGTCGCTGACGCTCGCCACAGCTTCGGCCGCTATACGCATCTCTTCGATGTCGATAAAGGTTTCAAGCATGAAGCCGTCTACCCCGCCTTCATCGAGGGCTCTGGCTTGTTCGGCAAATGCGGCAAATGCCTCGTCGGCTTTGAGACTACCGATCGGTTCGAGTGGCTTGCCACAGGGGCCAATGGCGCCGAGTACTAACCGATTGTCACCTGCCGCTGCACGGGCAAGCCTGGCACCCTCACGATTCAGTTCAGAAATATCGAAGTTGAGCCCGCCGATCTTAACCGCGTTGGCGCTGAACGTATTGGTCTCGACAAAGTCTGCGCCAGCATCGAAATACTCCTCGTGCACTGTCTGCACTAGATTTGGAGCCAGCAGGTTTGCGAGGTCGTAGGGTTGGCGCTCGAAGCCAAAGTTCGCGAGCATCGTGCCATTTGCACCGTCGCCCAGCAGCACGCCTTCGTTCAGAGACTTAAGCAAGCGCGACACTCTATTCTGGCTTTGCTCGTCTCGCATAGGTTCAAGTGTACCTATCGGTCACTTTTGGTCCTAACCCGAGGAAGTCTACATCTTTACCTTTGGTTGAGTTGTTGCGTTGATAAAGGCATCCCATCGCCAAAGCATCTGTGTGACCGTAAGGAACTGGTAACCCGCAGTGCGGTAGGCGCGAATGATTTGCCGCAGGCCTAGTGGCGTAACCTGCCTATTGTCGTGCATTAGGACGATGTCCCCCGGTCTCATTTGCGAGATCGCATAGTTAACCATGGTCGTTGGCGAAGTGAGCTCCCAGTCGTGCGTGTCATTCGTCCAGAGCACACTCGCCATTCCAATAGACTTCGCAAAGATTGATGTCGCACCGGCGGCTTGCCCGTAAGGTGGCCGAAAAACATGACTGTGCGGACTTTGAGTCATGTTGATCGCTGACTCTGTGAGGAGAACTTCCGGGCCGGCAATAAATGGAGACGGCCAGCTGAAGTGTGAATACGTATGGTTCGCAATCTCAAGCCCCATGCTACGCTCCTGTTCGACCTGTTTTCGCTGCTGATTGACTTTGATGCCAACAACGAACATGGTTGCGGGAATGCGTTGCTCTTTGAGTATTTGCAAAACAGGCGCTGTGTAGAGCTTATCGGGCCCATCATCGAATGTCAGGGCTACGACCTTTTCGGTAAACCCTGGTGGGGGACTCCACGACGAACCAACGACCTCTCCCACGTAGCGGGGCGGAAGCGCGTAAGGATCAAATGCGCGCAAAGGGAGCAGTAGAGATAAAGTTGCCGAAATAATCACAATGACCTTTAATTGCCAATAATGGCAAAACAAACGCAACTAACTTACTCCAAAAGTCAGCGGTTGTGGTAGGTCGATCGGCCAAAAATCTAAATCCCAGTATTACGTGGTCTGTGGGCCATTCATTAATGAATTGGAGCGGGTGGCGGGAATCGAACCCGCGTGACCAGCTTGGAAGGCTGGAGCTTTACCACTAAGCTACACCCGCGAAGGGAAAGTGCATTCTACCCGTCCGTGATCACGGACCCTAGATTCGGGGGCCATTACACCAGCAATTGCCGCAACACGTACTGCAGGATGCCGCCGTGGCGATAGTAGTCAATCTCCTTCGGCGTGTCGATGCGCACTGTTGCCTTAAATTCCTTGTGACCCGCTCGAACTGTAAGTTGGCGACCGTGCGCGAACTTGTTGGCAATCGCCTCGCGCAGACCAACGACTTCAAAAGTCTCCTCTCCAGTAAGGCCGAGGCTCGCCGCATTCTGCTCAGGCAGGAACTGCAACGGCAACACGCCCATCCCAATGAGATTGGAGCGGTGGATCCGCTCGAAACTCTCTGCGAGGACGAACTTGATGCCGAGGAGATTGGGCCCCTTTGCCGCCCAGTCGCGGCTCGATCCGGAACCGTATTCCTTGCCGCCGATCACGCAGACTCCTATGCCCGCTGAAGCGTACTTTTCAGCCGCGTCCGAGATCGCCATAACCTCGTTGGTTGGCCAATAGGTCGTCCAACCGCCCTCAGTGCCCGGCGCGATTTGGTTGCGCAGGCGGATATTGGCAAAGGTGCCGCGCACCATGACTTCGTGGTTGCCGCGGCGACTGCCGTAGCTGTTAAAGAGGTGAACGGGCACGCCGCGCTCACTGAGATATTGCCCGGCTGGGCTGTTTGTTTTGATGTTGCCGGCAGGCGAAATATGGTCGGTCGTAATCGAGTCTCCAAGAAGCGCGATGCAACGAAGTCCAGAAAGATCATTGACCTCGGTTGGTGCCTCGAGCGGCATGTCGTCGAAGTACGGCGCCTTCTTGACATAGGTGGAATCGGGGTTCCAATTGTAACGATCGCCAGGCGTGACCTGAATGGCCTGCCACTTCTCGTCGCCATCAAACACGCTGGCGTATTGGCCCGTAAACATGTCGCGGTGGATGTGATTCTCGACAACCTCGGCAACTTCAGCTTGGGTCGGCCAAATGTCCTTTAGGTAGACCGGCGTGCCCGACTCGGTATATCCAAGCGGCTCGCTAGTGAGGTCGATCTCGATGCTGCCGGCGAAGGCATAAGCGACCACGAGCGGCGGCGACATGAGGTAGTTCGCCTTGACTTCGGCATTGACGCGGCCCTCGAAGTTGCGATTACCACTGAGAACGCTGACGACATTAAGGTCGTTTGCTTGGACTTCCCGGCTGACTTCCTCGGGTAGGGGCCCGCTGTTGCCGATGCACGTCGTACAGCCGTAGCCAACCACGTTGAACCCGATGGCGTCGAGGTCTTCAAGGAGTCCGCTATGTTTGAGGTACTCGGTCACCACGCGTGAACCCGGGGCGAGCGAGGTCTTGACCCATGGCTTCGGCTTCAGCCCAAGGGCACGTGCCTTGCGGGCCACGAGCCCTGCGGCCATCATGACGCTGGGGTTGCTAGTGTTCGTACAACTCGTAATCGCAGCGATGACAACGCTTCCATTAGTGAGCTTATTGGTCTGCACGGCGACGGCGGTACCGCCACCTTCGGGCTTGAACTGCGGGAACGCAGCGTAGTAAGAGTCGCGAGCTTTGGCGAGCGTCGATCGGTCCTGTGGGCGCTTTGGCCCAGCAACACTGGGTTCGACCGACCCGAGATCGAGTGAGAGCGAGCTTGTGTAATTGGCTTCGGGTGCACCGGACTCGTGGAACATGCCCTGAGCCTTGAAATAGGCTTCAGTGAGCGCAATTTGCTCCTCGGATCGGCCGCTAGCACGCATGTATCGAATCGTCTCTGCGTCGACCGGGAAGAAGCCCATGGTCGCGCCGTATTCGGGAGCCATGTTGGCGATTGTCGCACGGTCGGCGAGAGGTAATGCGCTGATGCCGCCACCATAAAACTCGACGAACTTGCCGACAACGCCATGCTGGCGAAGCATTTCGGTGACAACGAGCACGAGGTCGGTCGCGGTGGCACCTTCGGGTAGTCGGCCCGTAAGTTTGAAGCCCACTACCTGAGGAATGAGCATGCTGACCGGCTGACCGAGCATCGCGGCTTCGGCCTCTATACCGCCGACGCCCCAACCAAGCACGCCGAGACCATTGATCATCGTCGTGTGGCTATCGGTGCCGACGAGGCTATCAAAGTAAGCGACACCGTCCTGCTCCATCACGACGCGGGCGAGGTATTCAAGGTTGACTTGGTGGACGATGCCTGTGTTTGGAGGAACGACCTTGAAATTCTTGAACGCTTGCTGACCCCATCGCAGGAATTCGTAACGTTCTTGGTTACGATTGAACTCGAGGTCTTGGTTGATTTGAAGCGCCGCATTGCTGCCATAAGCATCGACTTGGACACTGTGATCGATAACGAGCTCGACAGGCTGAAGGGGATTGATCTTGTTTGGGTCGCCTCCGAACTTCGCCATCGCGTCGCGCATCGCGGCAAGGTCGACTACGCAAGGAACGCCAGTAAAGTCTTGAAGCAATACGCGAGCGGGCGTAAAGCTAATCTCCTTGCTGGGCTCCGCCTTGGAGTCCCAATTCACGATGGCATGGAGATCCGCGTCAGTGATATTTATGCCATCTTGAGTTCGGGCAAGGTTTTCAAGGAGCACCCGCAGGGAGTAAGGAAGGCGGTCTAGCTGGGCTTTGCTTGCGACCTTATTGAGGTCGTAAAAGGTGACCGTTTTCCCGCCGACATTGAGGGTGGATTGGGCAGCGGAATTGTTCATTTCTTTGAGTTCAGTCTACCAAGTTCGGGCTCCTTCGCTGGCATTGGGCCCGGGACAGTAAAATGAATCACATGCCTCTGAAAACCGCTGCTTACGCCGCTCACTCCGCCACAACTCCGCTTGAGCCTTGGTCGCTTGAGCGCCGCGACCCCGGAGTAGAGGAGGTCTTGATTGAGATTCTCTTTTGTGGTGTCTGCCACTCCGACCTCCACTTTGTTCGGAATGAATGGCACAACGCGGTTTACCCCATGGTTCCGGGCCACGAGATCGTGGGGAAGGTCACACAAGTTGGCTCCAGTGTGTCGAAGTACAAGGTGGGCGACACCGTGGGAGTTGGCTGCTTTGTAGACTCGTGTCGCAGTTGCGCCGCTTGCACAAGTGGTGAGGAGCAGTATTGCGAATCGGGGGCGACGTTCACTTACAACGCGCCGGACAAGCACGGGACTGCCATGACCTACGGCGGATACTCCACTCAGATCGTGGTCGATCAAAACTATGTCGTTCGAGTGCCAGAGAATCTCCCGCTCTACGCCGCCGCCCCATTGCTTTGCGCAGGAATCACGACTTACTCTCCATTGCGCCACTTTGGGGTTGGTGAAGGCACAAAGGTAGCGGTTGTCGGCTTAGGTGGCTTGGGACACATGGCGGTCAAGTTCGCCAAAGCCATGGGTGCGCATGTAACGGTTCTGAGTCAGAGCGAGAAGAAGCGACAAGATGCCATGGCCCTAGGCGCCGATGATTACTTGGCAACAAGCGATCCCGCGACCTTCGAAAACAACGTAAAGCGCTTCGATTTCATTCTTGACACTGTATCCGCTGAGCATGATCTCAACGCTTACTTGACTTTGGTGAGGCTGGATGGGCGCATGGTTCTGGTGGGTGTGCCAGACCCAACGCCACTTTCGGCGATGCCATTGATCTTTGCTCGACGCTCGCTCAGTGGTTCGCTAATCGGGGGGATTCGAGAGACTCAAGAGATGCTCGATTTCTGCGGTGAAAAGGGGATCGTGTGCGAGGTAGAAATGATCTCGATGAGCCAGATCAATGAAGCTTATGAGCGAATGCTTAAGAGTGACGTGCGATACCGCTTCGTCATCGATATGGCTTCCTTGAAATAGACGGCTCCCGGTAAACTGTCATTGCAATGGCAGTTAAGGTTGGGATCAACGGTTTCGGACGGATTGGGCGGTTGTCGCTTCGCACACTTCTGAAGCATTACAAAGGGCAGTTCGACGTCGTCGCGGTGAACGACCTTACCGATACGCGCACAAACGCTCACCTTTTCAAGTACGACACGACTTACGGGCCGTATGCGGGCTCAGTCGAGCACGGCGCGGACACGATTACCGTAGATGGCGATTCAATCAAAGTTTTCGCGCAAACCGATCCGGCCCAGATTCCTTGGGGAGACATGGGTTGCGACATCGTGCTCGAGGCTACCGGCCGCTTTACAGACGCCAACCTGGCGAAGGCGCACCTCGCTGGCGGCGCGAAGAAGGTGATCATCACCGCTCCCGCCAAGAACGAAGACGTGACGCTGGTGCTGGGCGTGAATAACGAGATGTACGACCCCGCTAAGCACCATGTGATCAGCAATGCGAGCTGCACAACCAATGGCTTGGCTCCGGTTGCGCTCGTTCTTCACAAAGAATTTGGTATCGAGAAGGGCCTTCTCACGACGGTTCACGCCTACACGAACAGCCAATCCATCGTGGACACGGCAAAGAAGGATGTACGTGACGCCCGCGCGGGTGCCGAGAACATCGTGCCGAGTAGCACGGGTGCGGCTAAGGCTGTTGGCCTCGTTATCCCCGAACTCAAAGGCAAGTTTACGGGCATGGCATTCCGCGTCCCGACTCGCACGGTCTCGGTCGTGGATTTCACCGCAGTTTTAGGTCGCGAAGTCACGGTCGAAGAGATCAACGCCGCCATGAAGAAATGGGCCGACGGGCCGCTGAAGGGCATCATGCAGTACACCGAGGAGGAGCTCGTGAGCAGCGATCTTATCGGCAACTCATACAGCTCCATCTTCAGCGCATACGACACGGTTGTCCTTGGCAATATGGTGAAGGCTGTCGCTTGGTACGACAACGAGTGGGGCTACAGCTGCCGCATCGCCGACCTCGTGAAGTTCGTTAGCGATAAGGGAATCTAAAGGTCCGGTTACTTTCGCTTCCAGGTGTCTTTTGGCTCCATGATCCTTCGTGGGCCGGAGCCTTGTAGCCACACCTTAGCTTCTTTATTGCCCTTCAAATAGGCATCCCAGAATGCCGTCGTTAGCCCCAGCATCACTTTGTGATGATTGGGGTTGCGCTTCAGTCGGTCGCCCGGTAGAGCGCGCTCCGTGAATGCGCTATGCTCCGCTTCGAAGAGGACGACTTCGTACTTGTCTCCGGGCGGCAAAGCGGGAAAGACAGCCAACCGATCTTCGAGAGTCGCGTTACCGATGAGAGAGGTGTCCTTGGTGCCGGTCATAACGAGCCACGGAATCTCCACGATGCCAAACGCCCGAGCCGCACTGCCTGCGGCAGGTGCGCTCGGGCTATAAGCGACAGCGGCATCAATTCGTGGGTCCGTGAGTTTCTGCCCAATACCGGGGAAGTCCTGCCCGCTTACCGCTTGGGTCGTCACCGCGCCAAATGAATGACCCGACATGCCGACCTTCGACAAGTCAATTCGGCCCTTCAGTTTGGCATCGCTGGAGTTCAGCCGCTTCAAGTCGTCGAGCAAAAAGTGAATGTCGCCTTGGCGAAGCATGAAGTTCTCATAGGATGCGGCATTTCTCATCGCCGCCATTCGATCACGTACGGGGATGTTTTGCCAGACGGACGTGTCACTACCTATGTGCTGGGTAAAAATGGCGACGTAACCACGGGCCGCTAGGTGCTCGCCGAGAAAAGTGTTCATATCGCGCGAACCGCCGAGGCCGTGACTAAAGATCACGATTGGCGCTGCCTTGCCTGACTCGGGCAGAAACACTCGGATTGGCAGGTCCCGCTTACGCCCGGAGTCGCGAAGCGTCATGAGCACGGGCCTCGGCTTGAAATTCGCAGGCAACCGGTTCGGGTCATATGCGGTGCTCGGCGCCAATATGAGTCCTAAGGCAATCGAAGTCAGCATCGCAAGCAGGGACGCAGGAATGCCTTAGGAGTTCAGCACTCGGGTTTGGCTTGAGCCAAGAGGCCCGGCTTGAGGTATAACTTCCTTTCCCAAGTGGGTAGATGCCCGAGCGGCCAATGGGAACAGACTGTAAATCTGTCGGCGAGAGCCTACGCAGGTTCGAATCCTGCTCTACCCACCATTTCATTTTCTTGTTTGGTTGGTTCTGATTAGTTCGGGTTGTTCGGCTTCGTTGGATTGTGGGGCAACCTTAAACAGGCGGATTCGAGAACGAAAGCAAATCCGAACAAGCCCCAACAACCCGAACCAACCCAAAGCTAAACTAAGCCATGGCGCAAACCCTTTTCGACAAAGTCTGGCAACGGCACAAGGTCGCCGACCTCGAAGGTGGTGGGGCGCTCCTTTATATCGACCGCCACCTGGTTCACGAAGTGACTTCGCCTCAGGCCTTTGATGGTCTTCGAGTCGCTGGTCGAAAGGTACGGCGACCCGACCTCACCTTTGCTACGGTGGATCACAACGTGCCAACTGATGGGCGACCAATCGACTCCACGACGCTCAGCGGCAAGCAGCTCAACGCCCTCGCCAAGAATTGCGAGGAGTTTGGGGTGCCGCTCTTCGGCTACCTTGGCGGCAAGCAAGGAATTGTCCACATCATCGGACCTCAACTCGGCATCACCCTGCCGGGCCTGACCATTGTCTGCGGCGACAGCCACACGAGTACGCACGGCGCGTTTGGAGCCCTGGCTTTTGGTATTGGTACGACCGAAGTCGAGCATGTCTTGGCGACTCAAACCCTTCGCATGGCGAAGAAGCCGAAGTCGTTGGGCATTCGCTACGACGGTCTGCTAGGAAAGGGTGTGACGGCGAAGGACATGATCCTCGCGACCATCCGCAAATTGGGTGCGGGCGGCGGAACCGGGTTTGTAGCAGAGTACTTTGGCCCTGCCATCGAGGCGCTTCCGATGAGTGGGCGCATGACGATTTGCAACATGTCGATAGAAATGGGCGCCCGTGCTGGCATGGTCGCTCCCGACGATGTGACGTTCGATTACATCCGCGCCGAAGACCGCCCCTATGCGCCGCATGGGGACGAATTTGACCAAATGGTTAACGATGCCCGCACCTTAAAGTCCGACCCTGGGGCAACCTATGATCGCTCAGAATCGGTGGATGTCGACTCGCTGTCGCCTCAAGTCTCGTGGGGCACAACTCCGGCGATGACAGTGAACATTGAAGAGCCTATTTATGAGCCTCGCGATGCGGGTGAAGAGAAGGCTCTTTCCTACATGGGCCTTAAGGCTGGTCAAAAAATGACCGATGTTGCCGTGAACACGGTATTTATTGGATCGTGCACGAATGCGCGAATAGAAGACCTGCGCGAAGCGGCCGGCCTCGCGAAAGGCCGAAAGGTTGCCGATGGCGTCCGAGCGCTGGTAGTTCCTGGTAGCGAAGCGGTGAAGCAGCTGGCCGAGCAAGAGGGCCTCGATGCTATCTTCAAGGAAGCCGGATTCGAATGGCACCATGCGGGCTGTTCGATGTGCCTCGGAATGAACGGCGACATTTTGCGTCCGCAACAGCGCAGCGCGAGCACCTCAAACCGCCCCTATGAGGGGCGACAAGGGCCGGGTAGCCGTACGCACTTGGTGAGCCCGATCACTGCCGTAGCAACAGCCGTGGCCGGCCGTTTTGCCGACCCGCGTGATCTCATGTAACTCGTCTTTTTCGCTAGTGCATCAAGACATCCCACGGGCCCTTGGCGTCAATAAAGAAGACTACGGGTTCATTGCCTTCGACCTTGGCAGCATGCGGCATCTTGCCGGTGAACGAGATATACGATCCTGGACCAAGCTTGGTTGACTTCCCATCGGTGGTGATCGTCACCCAGCCCGAAACAATTACGCCAAAGTGGTCTGCCGAATGAGCGTGCATGGGCGCCTCAAGGCCGACCGGATACTTCAGGAAGAATCGGCTCGGACCCTTGGTCATGTCACCCGTCACTTGGGCGGCCGCGACGCCAGGGATCTCAAGGTTTTTCCACTTCAGGTCGCTGTTTGGGACAACCGTTGCATGGCCCTTAGTGAAGGCCACCACAGAGGTTGCTACCACTAATCCAGCGGCAATAACTCCGAATTTGGTGCGAATGTTCATGAGAGTTTCCTCTCTTTCATCCTAGCAGAAGAGCTGGGAAAATGCCAAGAACCTTACGCTTGTTAGTAACCCGCGGTAAAGACAACGCGCATGACTTCGTTCGGGTCAGTGAGTCCTTGGAGAACTTTAACCAGACCGTCTTCGCGGAGTTCCTTCATGCCATTTGCCTTGGCGGCCATCTTAATATCGTTGATGGGTGCCCGGCGCACGATAAGCTCAGCGATTTCCGAGTTCATCGATAGCAACTCATGAATACCCATTCGGCCTCGGTATCCGGTTTGGCGATTGTCGTCGTGCGGCACGCCCTTGTAGAGGGTGACGTCCTCGTCAGGATCGGTCATTTCCATACCGAAACGGCGAAGGTCAATGGCCTTTACGGTGTAGGGTTCCTTGTGATCTTGGTCAATTCGACGGGCGAGCCGTTGGGCGAGAACACCCATGAGGGTCGCGGCGATCAGGTACGGCTCGACGCCCATATCTACCAGTCGGAGGGTTGTCGAAGGTGCGTCATTGGTGTGGAGCGTGCTGAGTACCAAGTGACCCGTGAGTGACGACTCGATCGCGATTTCGGCGGTTTCGAGGTCGCGCATTTCGCCGATCATGATAATGTCGGGGTCTTGCCGGAGGAACGCGCGGAGGGCGGTGGCGAAGGTGAGACCGGCCTTTCGGTTGACCTGCACCTGGGCGATACCGGGGAGCTGGTATTCGACCGGGTCTTCGACCGTGACGATGTTCACGCCGATCGTGTTCAGCTTGTTGAGAACTGAATATTGGGTCGTCGTTTTGCCGGAACCGGTAGGGCCCGTGCATAGGAACATGCCGTTCGGCTGGCTGACCAGCTCTTCGATCTTGAGCAAGTTCTCGTCGGTAAACGTAAGCTTGCCAAGACCCAACATGACGCTCGACTTATCGAGAATACGCATAACGACCTTTTCACCAAATGGCGTTGGGATCGCGTTTACGCGGAGGTCGTAATCTTTATTGGCGTGGCGAACTTCGATACGGCCGTCTTGGGGAACGCGGCGCTCGGCGATGTTCATGTCCGCCATGATCTTGAGACGGCTAATGAGCGGCGCCTGAAGGTTCTTGGGAACCGTCATCGCTTCCATAAGCACACCGTCGATTCGGTACCGAACGCGTACGGCGCGGCCCTGGGGTTCAACGTGAATATCGGATGCGCGATCGGCAATCGCTTGCTGAATAACGGCGTTGGCAAGGCGGATGATCGGCGCCTGTTCGGCCATCTTTTCGGCGTCGCCATCGCCATCGGCGTCGTCATCGAATGCGGTTCGGCCAGCGCCAGCTTCGGCAATCGCGCGCCGGGCGGCATCGCTACTCGCGGCAGCACCAGCGTCCTTAGCGGCGCCAGCCGCGACAGGCTCGGGAGCTGCGGCATCGCCAGAGCCGTAATATTTCTTGATCGAATCCTCGATGGCACCCGGCACGGCTACCACGGGAATAACGCGTAATCCGCCAGTCGCAAGCTTTACATCGTCAAGCGCCATGATGTTCGAGGGATCACTCATGGCCAGGTACAGCGTATTGCCGTCCTTTTTGACTGGCATCACGTTGTGGTTTTTCGCAATGCGCTCGGGGAGGATATTGAAGGCGCTGGACTCGACGGTGACTCGGTCGAGGTCGACGAAGCCAATATTCTGCTCTTGCGCCTTCGCGCTCAGAACCTCGCGCTCGCCACAAAAATTGAGCTTGATGATGGACTTATCGAGTGCTTGACCCGTTTGCTGCGAGACCTTTTCAGCCTCGGCCATCTGTTCAGGCGTGATGAGCTTCTTTTCAAGCAGAAACTCAGTCCACTTCTTGCGTGGCGCAGCCATTTAGTTTTCCCCCCTAGTGTTCAAATTGTCGATCCTTAATGCCTCAGCTTCCACTTGACAAATTCTGCAAAAGCCCATTTTAGCCTAAAGTCCTGATGGATACGTTGTGCAACGGGGAGACGGGTGGTTTTGGCAAAAGAGTTCGGGAGAAATTTGCTGGGTGTTGCTGGGGATTGCTGGGTTTGAGGGGTTGCGGGACATTGCTGGACATGGAGGGGCATAGCTGGACGATTGCTTATCGGAAGAGCAATGTCCCTCAACTTCCCTCCACGTCCAGCAACGTCCCTCCATGTCCACGCCCGGTACACTCGAAAGCCTCCAATGGACCTCAAAGCGACTCTGAATTTGCCCGATCCGAACTTCACGATCCCGATGAAGGCGGACTTGGCGATTCGTGAGCCGGAAATTTTGGCTGAGTGGAAGGCATCGCAAATCTATCATCAGCTTCAGAAGGAGCGGAAGGATGCGCCGGCATTTGTGCTCCACGATGGGCCGCCGTACACGAACAGCGCGATCCACCTCGGCACGGCGATGAACAAGATCCTTAAGGATTTCGTGCTTAAGTCGCGACTGATGATGGGTTATCGCGTTCCGTACGTCCCCGGTTACGACAATCACGGCCTGCCGATCGAGCAGGCGGTGATGAAGAAGTTTGCCGAGAAGAAGGAGAAGCCCGATCTGCCGACCTTACGGCAGGCTTGCCGCGACCACGCTGCAGAGTACATCAAGATTCAGACCGAGCAATTCGAGCGGCTGGGCATCTTTGGGCTCTGGGAGAAGCCGTATCGCACGATGGATTTTCGGTTTGAGGCAGCGATCGTTCGGGTCTTCGGGAAGCTTGTGTCGCTGGGTCAGGTTTATCGTGGGCTGAAACCGGTCATGTGGAGCCCGACTAGTCGAACCGCTCTCGCTGACACCGAGATTGTTTACGAGGAGCACGTTTCCAAATCCATCTTCGTTCGATTCCCCTTGCTTGATGACCATAACGGCTGGAGCAAGGGACTGGAAAATGTCTACACGATCATCTGGACGACCACGCCGTGGACGATTCCAGCGAACTTGGGCGTGGCTTTTCATCCTGGGCTCGATTACGTGATCGCGAAGGTTGGCGGCGACCACTATGTGGTGCAGGAAGACCTCGCGCCATCGGTTTTTGAAAAGCTGGGTTTAAAGTACGAAGTTGTTCGGACATTGCTGGGTTCTTCTTTCGAGTTCTCTAAGTTCAAGCACCCGATCTACGAGCGAGAGTCACTCGGCGTTTTGGCGAACTACGTCACGACCGAAGACGGTACAGGGGTTGTGCATACGGCTCCGGGGCATGGCCGCGAGGACTTTATGACGGGTGCGAAGTACGGGTTGCCGGTTTTGTGTCCGGTAAATGAAGCGGGTGTTCTTACCGAAGAAGCGGCCGAGTTCGCCGGGGTTAAGTACACCGAATGCGACACGGTTGTAGTCAATCGTTTGCAAGGGTTGGGTGCTCTGCTCCATGTAGAGGACTATCATCACCAGTATCCACACGCCGAGCGCGATGGTAAGCCGGTGATCTTTCGTGCGACCGAGCAGTGGTTTGTGAGCATGGAAGACAATGGCCTGCGCGCACAGATGCTCGACCAAATCGAGCAGGTGCAGTGGGTGCCGGAGTCGGGCTATGGTCGGATCAAGGGCATGATTGGCGGGCGACCTGATTGGTGCATCTCGCGGCAGCGGCCGTGGGGAGTTGGAATTCCGGTTTTCTATACGAGCTCGAGGATGCCGGTTCTAGATTCTGCTGCGATTGAGGCGGTTGCCCAATTGATTGAGCGGGAGGGCTCTGATGCCTGGTACACGAAGTCGCCAGCCGAGATTTTGCCATCTGGCTACAGCTTCAATGGCGAGACCGAGTTTACGAAGGAAACCGATGTCTTCGACGTTTGGTTTGACAGCGGCTCGACCAATATCGCGGTTTTGGGTGGCGATGTGTATCCAGAGTGGAAGGAGGCGTTACCCGCCGATTTGTACTTAGAAGGATCGGATCAGCATCGCGGTTGGTTCAACGTTTCGATGGTGATCGGCACGGCTGCGAATGGGGCCGCCCCGTATAAGGCGGTCGTGACGCACGGCTTTGTGACCGACGAGCAGGGGCGCAAGATGAGCAAGCGGCTCGGCAATGTGATTGATCCGAACGAGGTTTGCGCTTCGCTGGGTGCGGACGTCTTGCGCTACTGGTGCGCGAGCGTGAACTACGCCGACGATGTGCCGTGCGGTCAAGACCTTCTTAAGGTGAGCGGCGAAGGCTACCGGACGATTCGAAATACGCTGCGATTCTTGCTGGGCAATCTCTATGACTATGACTTGGTCGTGCCAACCGAGATTCTCGAGATCGATCAGTGGATCATCGAGCAAGCCGAGCTCTTGGTTGCCGAGGTGAATGAGAATTATCGCGATTACGAATTCAAAAAGGCGCTGAGTGCGATCAATGACTTCTGCATCAAGCAGCTTTCGGCGTTCTATTTGGATGCGATCAAGGATCGGATGTACTGCGATGGAGCGAAGTGGCACACGCGGCGAAGCGGGCAGCATGCGTGCCACGTCGTTTTGGGTCACTTGCTGACGTGCGTCGCGCCGATTTTGCCTTTCACGGCAGAAGAGACTTACGCTCGATTTCCCGGCGCGAAGTTGGCTTCGATTTTCTCAGAGGTCATGTCCGTGCCGAGTACTCAGCGGCTCGCCGAAATCGAGGCGGGGCCGTTGCAAGTTCGGTACGCTCGACTTTTGGAGATTCGCGGCGAGGTGTTTGCGCGGTTCGAGGAGTGGAAGAGGGAGAACGAGGCGAAGAATGGGCAAGCCGTGGTGGCGCACATTCGCGAGGACGCGGATACGGTTGAGTTCCTTAAGAGCTTCGGGCAGGACGAACTGGCAAATCTCTTCAAATTTAGTTGGGTTGAGATCGCTGAGGACCCGAGCGCGGTTGATTTCACGGCTTCAACTTATCTGCAGTGCGAGCGTAGCAAGCTCTATCGGCCAGACGTTGAAGAAGTGCAGGGCATGAAGCTATCGCAGCGTGATCGGCGCGCGGTGGGGATTTAGGATTGCGGTCAGGACTTCTCTTTGGCATCGTTTTAAGCGCGTTTGTGGTGCTCGATCAGGGCGTGAAGGCCTGGTCGCGAGGACGCGCCGATGGGGTCGAGGGTTATGTTTTTGGTGCGCCTTGGCCGGGGGTTTTTGAGCTCAAGCTGGCCTACAACCACGGCATAGCGTTTGGGATGTTTCAAGGTGGTGGGCAGTGGTTCGCGCCGGTCGCGGTGATCATCGCCGGAGTTGCGGGATGGCACGCCTGGAGGACGCCTTACGCTCAGAAGTGGATGATCCTGACGCTGGGCATGCTTGCGGCCGGGGCGATTGGGAACCTGATCGACCGTCTTTGGCTGGGCAAGGTGACCGATATGTTTTGGTTTCGGCTGATCAACTTCCCGGTGTTTAATGTCGCTGACGCGTGCATCACGGTGAGCGCGATTTTGCTGGCGATCATGAGTTTGCGGCAAGATATTTTGGCGCGACGTGAAGTTATGGCAACGGACTCGGCGGAATAAATTCCTAGCGCCGGGTAGCGGACTGAAGTCCACCCTCCGTCATGTGGTATTCTGCGAGGCTCAAATTCCAGGCCAGGACGATTTTTTGTTATGAAGCGAACTTACCAACCTAATAACCGCCATAAGTTCAAGACGCACGGTTTTCGTATTCGGATGCGCACAACTGACGGTCAAAACACTTTGAAGCGACGCCGCATGAAGGGACGCTACCGACTGGCGGCGCGCTAAGGCAATTCGCGGCCTTTCGCCCAGCCGTTTCGAAGAGGTCTTCTCGAAGGGTTCTCGCGAAGTCGGAAAACTTACCCGAGTTCACGCGTTGCCAGGAGAGGGCCGAGTTGGGTTCACGACGAGCCGCTCGATCGGAAACAGACCGCGGCGAAACCGCGTGAAGCGAAGGTTGAGAGAAGCACTCCCCGAGGTGAATCAACTCGATATTGTGGTCCTGGGACAGCGCAACGCCGACCAAGCTCCTTTCGAAGAGATCAGGGGCGAACTGAAGAAACACATGGAGGCCCTCGCCCAAAGGTGGGAAAAAGGATAGGAATCTGGCTCGTGAGGCAATATCAGCGAAGCACCAAGTGGATGCCGCCGTCCTGCCGCTATGCGCCGAGCTGTTCGCAATACACCTTGGAAGCAATTGAAAAGTACGGACTGATGAAGGGGAGTTGGTTGGGAATCAAGCGAATCGCCCGATGCCACCCTTTTCGGCCCGGCGGCTATGACCCAGTTCCCTAAAGATTATGAGCCAACCACAGAAACCCGGTTCGAACCTGCTGACCGCCATCCTGTTGGCGACGACGGTATTTCTTGGCCTGCAGCTATTAAATGGTGGCGCCAGCCGAAATCAACCGGTCGCCGACAAGCGGACGTCCACCCAAATCCTTGCCGACATGCGAAAAATGAACGCGGAAGGCAAGGACATCACCATTCAGACGGAGCGTCGCGCGTATGAAGCCAAACTTAGAGAAGAAGCCAAGGCTGCAAAGACGCCCGAATCTGAAGTCAAGAAAAAGGTCATCGAGAGTTGGGTGCTCGCTATGCACACGAGTACCAAAGCCGGAATAGAGTTTCGTCAAGCCGGTCGCCTCAGCACCGCCTTTAATTCCCTTGATCATGAGCGGAAGGCTTACTTAGGCGATGAAGCTTGGTCGAAGGCGAAGATTGCTGTACATGGCATTTCTTCGATGCCGCAAACCGAGATCACTGGCGAAGAACTCTACCAAGTCACGGTAGGAAAGCTCGGCGAGTTGAATCGGGGCGAGATGGTCTGGGGATTCTTCCCTGGGTACCAGGCAATCGACTGGCTGGTCAAACTCACTGGGAGTCAGGCTTGGTTTAGCTACACCTTTGCCGCATTACTTCTGGCGCTAATCGTCCGTGCAATTGTTTTCCCGCTGGCGCAAAAGCAACTAATGTTTAGTCGCCAAATGATGCAGCTTCAGCCTCTAGCCGCTGAACTCAAAAAGAAGCATACGAACAAGCAAGGGCAGCTCGACCAGCAAAAGTTCCAACTCGAGACGATGCAAATGTATCGGGAGTACGGAATCAATCCGGCCGCCGGTTGTGCACCTGCGTTGGCCCAAATGCCGCTGTTTCTGCTCGTGTTCCAGAGCATGCTGCTCTATCGATTTGAGTTCTCGAAGGGGCTGTTCGCTTGGATTAATCCCGCTACCAGCGCGAGTTCGAATCACTTCTTCGCCGCAAATCTGGGTCAAAACGACTATCTGCTGTTGATTGTGTACGGGGTCTCGATGGTCATTGCTACCTACCTGCAGCCTGTAACCGATCCAAACAACGCCAAGCAACAGCGCCTTATGGGAATTGGCGTTTCCGTAATGGTAACGGTAATGATGTTTTTCTATCCATTGCCGAGCGCGTTCGTACTGTACTGGATCTTCCTGAACATCTTCTCAACCCTTCAATCCTTGCGAGCCTATCGACTTCCCGTTCCCCCTCTGCAAAAAGTTGCGACGGTTGCCGGAGGGGTGCGCCCCAAGAGCGGCTTTTTTGCCAAACTGATGGAGGAACAACAAAAGGCTCAGGAAGAGATGTTGCGCGAGAAAATTCGTGGCAACGAGAAGAATGGAGCTTCGGATCAAAACGGGAAAGCCGCCGTGCAGACAACTGAAGAAGGCGCGGACGGCGAGCCAAAGCTCTACAAACCAAAGAAAACAAAGAAATAAGGATCAGTCATGGAAACCCTAGAAGTTCAAGTTAAGAGTGCGGATGAAGCAGCTGAAGCCGCGGCGAAGCAACTCGGCGTCACCGTCAAAGACATCAAGGTGAAGGTCGTCGAGGAATCGGCTGGCCTGTTTGGCAAGAAGAAGCTGAAGCTCCAAATCGAGCGCGTCGAAGCGAAGGCCGCGAAGCCCAAAGCAACTAAAGCGAAGGCCGTGAAGGAGGAAGCTTCTGAGGTTGAGGTTGAGGAAGAGAAGCCCGCGAAGCCAGCCCGCGCCGCAAAGGCCGCAAAGCCCGCGAAGGAAGAAAAGCCTGCTGCGAAGCCAGCCGCCAAGGGCCGATCGAAGAAGGAAGAATCTCCTGCCGAAGATGGCGAGAAAGAAGAATCTGATGTCGTTGCGACTAAGAAGGATGGCGAAGCCTTCGTTAAGATGATCGAAGAAGTCTTGGAAGTCGCTGGGCTCGAAGTGAACGTGAAGGTCAGCGAAATCCAGGGCCGCTACGTGAATATCCAACTGGACGGAAACGATGCTTCGCACCTTGTCGGAAAGTCTGGCGAAGTCCTCAACTCGTTTCAATACATCATGAATTTGATGGCGGCGAACAAGTTCAACAATGGTGTGCGCATCACCCTGGACGGTAATGACTATCGCCGACGCCGCGAGGAAGTTCTTCGCGATTTGGCAACCAACGTGGCCGCTGAAGTTTTGAAGCGAGGCGAAGAAGCTGTATTCGATGCTCTTCCTGCTTTTGAGCGACGAATCGTCCATAAGGTCCTCGCCGAAATGGATGGCATTCAAACTTACTCGGAAGGTGAAGAGCCCAACCGACACGTCGTGGTTGCACCAGCCTAACGTGACGATCCGACCGCGTGCGCTCAAACCGGGTGATACGCTCGGAATCGTGTCGCCTTCGAGCCCAATCAAGCCAGACCTTCTCGAAAAGGGTCTGGCTTTGTTGCATTCGCGGGAATTTAAGACGAAAGTCTTTCCCCATGCTCTCGATCACACACACATGCTCGCGGGTCTCGACAAGGATCGGGCGGCCGACCTTATGGAGGCATTTCAGGATCCAGAAGTTGACGCGGTGTACTGCAGTCGAGGGGGTTACGGTTGTGCGCGCCTCCTCCCTTATCTAGATTTCGATCTCATGGCGGCGAGTCGAAAGATGCTGATCGGCTTCAGCGACATCACCACGCTGCATCTCGCGCTACAAAAGCGCGACACGGTGAGCATACATGCTCCGATGGCACTGACACTTGCCTACGACCGCGAGCCTTGGGTGATTGAGTCATTCTTTCGTGTGATTCAAGGCGACGGTGTAGTTCCTGAAGGGGCAACAGAAGGGGAGGCGATCGTTCCTGGCGTGGCTGAAGGCACGCTGATCGGTGGTTGCATGTGCCTTCTCTGCGACAGCATCGGCGCACCGAACGAGCTCGACACCAAGGATCGAATCTTGATCATCGAAGATGTAGATGAGAGTCCGCACCGGGTTGACGCGATGCTTACCCACTTACTCAATTGCGGAAAGCTACAGGAAGCGGCGGGCATTGTGATCGGCGAAATGACACGCACTGATGACAAGTGCGACGAATCGATTGGCGATCAGCCGTGGCGAGAGATCGTCCGCGAACGTCTCTTAAAGGTAGGAGTTCCGAGCATGTTGAACTACCCCTTTGGGCACATGTCGACCATGTTAACGATCCCCCTTGGTGTTCGCGCAAGAATGGATGCCAGTTTAGGTACGGTGGAACTGCTCGAGCCCATATGCGCACCTTAGCTCTACTTTTTCTCGTTCCCGCCATCGCAACGGCCCAAGTCATCTCTTGGGAGAAACCTATCGCTCCAGGCTTGACCTATCGGATGGAAGTTGATTCAGAGTTTCCTCGGGTGATCCATGCATTGCGTTGGTCCCAAGGGGCACCGCAAGTGACCGCACGGAGTGAAGTCGCTCAAATGAGGCTGTTTGCCGATGCAGGCTCCGATGCCCGAGAAGGAATTTCGTCGCTTCTCGAAAGGAGTGGCGCAATCGCAGGGATCAATGGGGACTTCTTTCCAACTAGCGGCGACCCCTTGAACGCGGTTGTCCGCGATGGCCTACTTCTGAGTCGTCCTTATCCGGGCCGGGCGTGCTTTGGGTGGGGGTCGGCGACCAGTGCCGCTGGCCTTCTGGAGTGGTCTGGCTCCGCGGACATCTCGAGCATTGGGATGGAGGCAATCGTTGGGCTTAATGAAGATGTGCAGCCGAACCGCTTAGTTCTTTTCACCGACTCCAGCGCAGAGGCTCGAGCACCTACCCCCAATGTAGTCGTGGTGTTCAAAATCGAAGGAGGCGGCTTTGCTCCAACGGGAACAGTCAATGGCAAGGTGACGGAAGTCTTTCGGAACCGGGATTCCGTTAAGATCCCTCAGGGTCATGCCATCTTGGTCAAATCGGGAGAGGACCTCGTGAAAATGGGTGTTGTCATGCGAAATGACGAAGTGACCGTCAAGATGAAGACGACGGGAATGGACTGGAGCAAGATCGACAACGTTATTGGCGGTGGGCCCATGCTGCTTCGCGGCGGCAATGTTGCTATCGACACTCTGGCTGCTGGCTTCAGCAAGACCTTTGCTGATACCCGCCACCCGCGAACCGCAATCGGCCGGACTGGAAAGGGCGATATCTGGTTCGTAACCGTAGATGGGCGGCAACCCATGAGCAATGGGGCGAGTTTGGAAGAGCTTGCGGCTATCATGCAGGCCCGGGGGTGCACGGATGCCACAAACCTCGATGGTGGCGGTAGTACGACGTTGGCGATCTTCGGGCAGGTGATGAACCGTCCAAGCGACGGCGTAGAGCGAAAGGTTGCGAATGGCGTACTCTTCTTTGGGCCAAAACCGACCAATTCGCTTCCGCAAGTGGTGATTCAGGGCCCGGCTGTAATTGAGCCTGGGTCTGTTGGGAGCTACTGGCTAGTTGGATCCGATGGAAGAGTGCTTCCTAATCTGGGGGTGCTTTGGACGGCCACAGGCCCCGGTGGTTGGATTGATCAAGGCGGCACATTGCGACCACTGGACGTGGGCGGGCAGGTCACCCTGAGAGCCTTCACAAAGGGAATCACGAGCTCGTTAACGGTGAACGTTACGCCAAAGCCGGCTCCCAAGTTGGAGCCCAAACCCAAGCCAAAAAATTAGGGCCCGACCACGAGGGCCGGGCTGTCTGGCGCGTAACGAACTTTGCGGTAAAGAATGCGTTTCTTTGTTTTGGCGGCAAAGATCACATTTCGTTTGTCGTTTCCGGTTAGTTCGCTGAGTGCGCCAAGTCTTACTGTTGCAGGAGCGAAAGCACCGCTTGAGGAGCGAGATTCGCTTGCGAAAGCATTGAGAGACCAGATCGCTGGAGAATTTGCAACTTTGTAAAGTTGGTCATTTCCGTTGCGACGTCGATGTCTCGAATGCTAGATTCGCTGCTGGCCAAGTTCTCGCGTTGGATAGCAAGTGACCTAACATTGGACTCCAGGACGTTTCGCATGAAGTTGCCGACGCGGCCACGTGCCGTGCTGACATCCTGTATGGCCTTGTCAACAATCTGCATCGCTTCGGCGCAGCCGGAGGCGCTCAGCAGATCTAGGTCGGCAAGGGACTTTCCACTTACAACTCCCTTTCCAATCTCGCTTGCGGCGAAGTTTCCGAGGGAGAGGCTTGTGGTTTCACCTGCATTGCCGCCGATTTGGAACGTCGCGTTGCCCGCAGTAATCTGACCCCAAGTGCCAGGAGCGGCCGCTAAGTTGCCATTTTCCGTGAGGTTGATGGCGTTGCCGTAATTGTCCCGAAGGCCAAGTCCGCGACCAGCGTTGAACGAGACCGTAGTAACTCCACCAGCCGTCGCACCGTTGAGGTCAATCGTGACATCTGCAACTGCATCAACGCCCGAGTCGGTCGTCGATCCAGCAGCATTTTGAAGGATTCCTGCAGCGTCGACGAGGCTCACCGTTGCTTGCGAACCGAATTCCGCGCTGTTGAGAGTGACGGCTCCGCCAGCTGCCCAAGTTGCGGTAACACCCGTTTGAACCGAAGCCTGATTAATTCGAGCAACAACCGACTCGATCGTATCGCTACTGGTCGTATTGAAGCTGACACCATTGATTGTGAACGTACCAGCGGCGACAGTAGTCGCGGCGGTGGCATGGGTCTTGGTCGTGACGACCTGAGCTCGTTCGGCTGGGGTGGTCACATCAACCACAACGGTTGAGTTCTGAGTGACCGCTTGTCCAGCGAAAATGCCTGAGAAGCTCATGTCAGTGACATTGGCGGCACTCGTGCTGATCGCTTGGGTTCCAGAGCTGCCGTCGAGCAACTTCTTGGTACCAAAAGCGGTCGATTGAGCGATGCGGGTGATCGACTGAATGATGGAGGAGATTTGGTTCTGATTGGCCTGGCGCTGAGCTTCGTCGAGAGTGCCCGAGTTGCTACTGGCTACGGCCAAAGTTCGTGCATCACGCAGAAGGCGATTGACTTCTTCGAGGGCAGCTTCAGCCGTCTTCGAGTAGTTCGACGCATCCTGATTGTTGCGGATAGCCTGGTCGAGACCGGAGATCTGAGCCCGGAATGACTCAGAAACAATGAGCCCAGCTGGGTCGTCGCCTGCGTTGTTGATTCGCAAGCCGGTCGAGAGTTTGGTCATGCTGCTTGCGAATTGCTGGCCCGTGTTGGACAAAATTCGCAAGGAGGTCATGGCGAGAGTGTTCGTGTTTACGCTAAATGCAGACATGGTTTTCTTCCTTGATGCGACCCCGCCATCCGTGGCATGCGGGCATTTTTACGGGCCCTGGTCGCGTCCACAAGGTTGATTCCAGGTATGGGTACTAGGATTAACCTAGTATTAATACTTGTATTAACGCATTTGTACGGGGATTGGGAAATGCTGGTAGGAATTGGAGGGGCTGGACGGTAGCGGGAGCTTGCTGGACATGGCTGGAAATAGAGGGACAATGGCTAGGCATGGAAGGGAGTAGCGCATTGGAATCACAGATTTAGATGTCAGTAAGTCAAGTGAGCCCGCTACCGTGCGCAGTCTGAAGCAATGTCCCTCGATGTCCAGCCATGTCCCGCCAAGCGTTTCCTAACCGTCTAGCATCCCCCTGCGCCGCCCAGCTAAAATCCCTCCATGCCATTGATCGGGCAGGTTGGGAGGAAACGCTGGCGCGCCCGATTGGCGATGTCGGTGATTTATCTCATCCTGGCGATCGGAGCAGTTACCACCATTTACCCCTTCTTGGTGATGATCTCTACTGGATTCACGGGGCCGACGGACCAAAACGAGAATCGCTTGGTGCCGAGCTTCTGGCAGGATGACGAGAAGCTATACGCGAAGTACCTCGATGATAAGTTCAGCGGCAATGCGGGGCAAATTGCTGCTTTCACTGCCTTAACTCCAAAAGAGCCTGGGGATTCGAAGGAGTATGAAGACTTCATGATGGCGCTCGATCCCATGTTGTGGACCGCCGGATTTCGGACAGCCCCAACACAGGTGACGAGCAAGCTGAGCCTGCGATATCAGGCGTGGCTGCGGTCGCGATTTAAGTCGGTTAAAGATCTCAACGAGGCTTACTTAGAGGAGAACGTAGCGTTCCAAACAGCCCAACCCCCAATTGAGCAACTTGAGCGACCGGGTTGGAAACCAAGGCCGGGCCGCAAATGGGAAGAGTGGCTTGAGTTCAAGAAGACGCTCTCCGTGGAATATCGAATTCCAATCTTAAGGAGCCGCCAGTACCAGGAGTATGTTAGAACCAAGTATCGAAATCAGTTTCAGGATGTGCCCCGGGAGGTACGCGGGTCGGCAACTACTTTTGAAGAACTGCATTACGATTTGCGGCGCAACTATGCCGACGAGATTCGCCGAGAGTTCATGAGTAGCGGAGTTGGGCCCTCGGCCGACCAGCATTGGAATGGTGAAAGTGCCATGCCACTTCTCGCTTGGGATTCCAATTACGTAAAGGAAAACGCGGGAGCTATCAAGCAGGAATTCAGCAGCCGTAATTACCGCTACGTGTTTGACTACGTTGCCTTGAACGGGCGCGCGCTCTGGAATACGGCGCTTTTCTGCCTGCTCGCGATCATCATTCAACTCCTTGTGAACCCGATCGCGGCTTACGCCATTAGTCGCTACCCGATGCCGGCGACGGGCAAGATTCTCATCTTCCTCCTCGCCACGATGGCTTTCCCGGCTGAAGTCGCGATGATCCCGTCATTCCTGCTTCTTAAAGATTTGAACCTGCTGAACACCTTTTGGGCCCTGGTTCTGCCCGGAGCCGCGAGCGGATACATGATCTTCTTGCTCAAGGGCTTCTTCGACTCATTGCCACAAGAGCTATTTGAAAGCGGCCAAATGGACGGCGCGCCGGAGTGGCTGATGATGCTGAAGATCGCCTTCCCCCTCTCGCGGCCCGTGCTTGGGTACCTGGCTTTGCTCGCGTTTATGGGTGCGTACGGGGCGTTTCTATATGCATTCTTGGTCGCCCAAGACCGGAATATGTGGACGCTCATGGTGTTCATCTACCAACTTCAACTGACCGCACCTAAGGCGGTAATGATGGCGGCGGTCACCCTAGCAGCTCTGCCAACGTTGATTGTGTTCTTGCTCTGTCAAAGGGTCATCATGCGCGGCATCGTTTTGCCGGGTGAACGGTGAACCCAGTCCGTATCATCGAGCGAAAGCGCGACGGCGAAGCCAACACGCCGGAGGAGATCAAGTTCGTTGTGGACGCGGCGGCTGGGTCGGGACAGATGAGCGAGGCCCAACTTGCGGCTTGGTGCATGGCGGTCGTGTTGCGCGGCATGAATTTGGATGAGACCGCCAACTTAACCGCAGCGATGGCGGCGAGTGGCGAGACAGTTGATTTGACGGGGCTCCCCAAGCCTTGGGTGGACAAGCACTCGACCGGCGGCGTGGGAGATAAGACGACGTTGGTCTTGCTACCTGTCCTAGCGGCTTGTGGGCTGACTTGCGTGAAGATGAGTGGTCGCGGTTTGGGTAAGACGGGTGGCACCATTGACAAGCTCGAGTCCGTTCCGGGGTTTAGAACGGCTCTTTCAATCGAAGAAATGATCTCTCAGGCTAAGGACATCGGCCTTGCGCTGACCAGCCAAACTCCGCGCCTTACTCCTGCCGACGGAACGCTCTATGCGCTTCGCGATGTGACTGGAACCGTACGGAGCATCCCATTGATCGCCTCCAGTGTCCTGAGCAAAAAGATCGCTGGAGGAGCCGACATCATCTCGATTGACCTCAAATGCGGCTCCGGTGCGTTCATGGAAACCTTGCCCGAGGCGCGAGAGCTTGCGGAGACGATGATTGGCATCGCGACTCGGCTCGGCTTGAAACTTGGCATCGAGATCACCGAGATGGATCAGCCGCTTGGGCGATGCGTTGGCAACCGGCTAGAGGTGATCGAAGCGGCGGAAGTGCTGCAAGGTGCCCCGGGACGCTTGCGCGATCTCTGCGTTGAACTTGGAAGCACTGCTCTTGAAATGGCGGGCATGAGTTCGGGCAAGGTCGCTGAAGTATTAGATTCCGGCGCTGCCTTAGCTAAGGCGGAGGAGTGGTTCGAGGCTCAAGGGGCGGATGTTAAACTGAGCGATGTCAAGGACCTCCCGAAAGCCCAATTCTTCTATGAGATTTCCGCGCCTCAATCTGGATGGGTGAAGCGAGTTGATGCCGGGATGGTCGGCGAGGCCGCGGTTGACCTTGGCGCCGGGCGGCGTGCGAAGGGCGATAACGTTGATCCGCTCGTCGGCATCGAGGTTCTCGCTCAAGTTGGAGATAGAATTGAGGCTGGTCAACCCGTGTTCCGGATTCATGCAGCCAGCGAGGCCAAGCAAGATCTGAGCCGGGCTATTGAATTCGTTGAACCGGAAACTCCCGCGCTCCCTCTCATCTTGGGTCAGCTAAGTACGGAATAATGAGGTTATGATCCTTGCGTTGGTGGTGGCCCAATCCGCAATCGCCCTTCCACGCGAAGGGGTCATCACCCAATCCTGCCGAATCGAGCCCAACCAATACTTCCGCAACGGCGAAGACCAGGCCGCGATTGTGATTCGCGGTGACAATATCACAGTTGATTTCCAAAACTCGGCGCTACTGGGTTCGCCGGTAACCATCGAGCCTGACCAACGTAAGGGCACCGGCATTCTAGTGCAGGGCAAGAATGTTGTCCTCAAAAATCTGAAGGTGCGTGGATACAAGGTTGGTGTCAGAGTCGAAGACAGCCCCGGCTTCATGCTCCTCGACAGCGACCTCAGCTACAACTGGAAGCAGAAGCTGAAGAGCACGCTTGAAAAGGAAGATTCCAGCGATTGGATGAGTTTCCACCAGAACGAGAAGGATGAGTGGCTGCGATTCGGCGCCGCGATCTACCTGAAGAACAGCGATGGCTTCAAGCTGCGCGATGTCCGCGCCACAGGGGGGCAGTGCGGCGCGATGCTCATGAACTCGAACAAGGGCACGATCGCGAATTGCACGTTCGAGTTTCTTAGCGCGATTGGGATCGGGCTCTACCGGAGTTCGGCAAACACGATCATGCACAACAAGGTCGATTGGTGCGTGCGCGGCTACAGCCACGGCAAGTGGAACCGCGGTCAGGATTCGGCCGGGCTGCTCATGTACGAGCAGAGTAGCAAGAACATTGTCGCCTACAACAGCATCACGCACGGCGGCGACGGGCTCTTCCTTTGGGCCGGGCAGTCCACGATGGACACTGGCCAGGGTGGTTGCAACGATAACCTCTTTTACGGCAACGACTTTAGCCACGCGCCAACGAACGGCATCGAGGCAACTTTCAGCCGAAATGTCTTCGCCAACAACTTGATTCAAGAGAATTGGCACGGCGTATGGGGCGGCTATAGCTACGATTCGTGGATCGTCGGCAATCGCTTCACATTGAACTCAGAAGCTGTCGCAATCGAGCATGGGCAGAGCAACACGATCAGCTATAACCAGTTCGACCAGAACTTGATCGGACTCAAGATTTGGGAGCGAGCTTCGCAGCCGGGTGATTGGGGCTACGGCAAGGCAAGAGACACGAAGTCGCGGACTTACGAGGTGCGCAGCAACACTTTTCGCGATACGGTGGCGTCGGCGTTCGACCTCAAAGGCGTGACCGGCTTCAACGCCTGGCAAAACACCTTTATCGCGACCGGGCGGGTGCTGAACGATGGCGCCCAATTCTCTAACCTCGTGTTTAGTGGCAACACGGTTAGAACCTTCTCCGACCCTTCCCTTACGCGAGTGGAAGGAAAGGGTAACGTGATCTCCCGTGCTGGGGCCGCCCGCCCCAAGAACGCCCTAATGCGGATGGATGGCAATGTTCGAACAGAGTTGGAGGGCACCACTCGCGAATATCTGCAGCGCTTTGTCGCCGGCTGGAATCCAATTAAGGAGAAAATCAGCCCGAACGTGAAGCGCTTTCACGTAGCTCCAGATACTTATGGCGTCAATCCGTATCTTCGAGCCGGCACATTACGGGGTCGGCGCTACATCTTGGTGGATGAGTGGGGTCCGTATGACTTCCGGTCGCCGATTCTTTGGCCTCGATCGGAGAAGGTTGTAGGCCGGCAAAAGCAAGTTGAATTCGAATTGCTCGGCCCCTACGGTCAGTGGCGAGTGAAGTCCCTTCGCGGCGCTCGCTTATCAAAAGCCAATGGGCGGGTTCCGGGCACCATCGAGGCCGTTCTGACGGGCTCCGACATCGAAATCGAGTTGGAGTTCAAAGGCGCGCAAACCGTGGACTATCGCGGCGTCATCACTGCCCCAGAGGTATGGCGGCCCTTCTCGTGGCGCGACTTCCAAGTGGCCGTTGATTGGAACGTCTATTTTTGGCCTTACAATCCCGAGACCGAGGATCCGCGTACCAAAGCCGCTGAATTCCGCGCGCTTCTTCAGACGAACCCGAGATACCACGATCGCCCGCGAACCCTCGCCTATGATTGGGACGCCGCGCCCTATACGGCTGGCCCGACGAACCACTTCGCGACCGTGTCGGATGGCCGTTTTACGATCAACTCTGGGGATTACAACTTGCTAGTGAGTGCGGATGATGGCGTCCGCGTATGGCTTGATGACCGACTGATCATCGACGAATGGCATTACAGCTCGCCCGCGACCTATGAGCGCCGGGTGAAGCTGGGCGGGAGCCATCGTGTCCGGATAGAGCATTTCGAGATCGATGGCTTCGCGCAGTTGAAGTTTGATATCAGGAAGTAGCGCGAGACTGTCAAAATAGAGCTTCGTGCTCCTCTCGGTCAATGCCATCCATAAAGAATTCGCGGGCGAGGTTGTCCTCGAAAGCTGCACCTTTCGCCTTGAACGGCACGAGAAAGTTGCGCTGGTTGGGCGCAACGGAGCAGGCAAGACCACACTGCTCAAGATCATCACAGGTGCGATGCAACACGACGGGGGCAGCGTCCAGTGGGCGCGCGGCGCATCATTTGGCTACCTGAGCCAGGTCAGCCTGCCCAACACCAACCAAACCGTCCTTGAGGTTGCGACGAAAGCCCGAGAAAAGCTCGTCAAGATGCAGCAACGGCTGCGCGAGCTTGAAGAGCAGATGGCCGACCACGCCAGCGAGGACGACCTCGAAGAATACAGCCGCCTGCAGGAGCACTTCCACAGCGAAGGCGGTTACGCGGTTGAGAATGATCTTAAGTTTGTGCTCAAGCGCCTTGGCTTCGAGGAGGATGAGTGGAGCAAGCCGGTTCACGCTCTCAGTGGCGGTGAGAAGACTCGATTAGCGCTCGCAAAGTTACTCCTCGAAGAACCGGACCTGCTGATCCTCGACGAGCCTACGAACCACCTCGATCTCGAAGCGATCGAGTGGCTCGAATCCTGGATTCGCGGCTACGGCGGCGCGGTCTTGATCGTTAGCCACGACCGAACGTTTCTGCAAAGCGTCGCCGAACGTGTTTTGGAGATTAGAGAGGGCGCGGTAGATGCCTATCCTGGACCATTCGACAAGTACTTGAAGCTGCGCAAGGAGGCCGACGCACTCCTCGCCAAGAACGCCGACCGCCAAGCCGCCGAAATGGCAAAGCTCGACGAGTTTGTTCGGCGATTTATCAACAGCCAACGCACGGCCCAAGCCCGCGGCCGTCTGAAAATGCTGGAGCGAATGGAGGCTCAACGCATCGTGCCGCATCGCGAAGACAAGCAGATGAGGGCAGGCTTCAAGGTCACCAAACGCGCTGGCGATGTTGTGCTCGATTGCAAGAAGCTTAGTATGGCCTTTGGTGCGCAGGAACTCTTCCAAAACCTCGATTGGACTGTGAAGTGGGGCGACCGGTGGGGTGTTATTGGTTCGAACGGCGCGGGTAAGTCCACTCTCATGCGTGTTGCGCTGGGTGACCTTGAAGCAGTCTCTGGCGAAGCAAAGCTAGGCTCCAATGTCGAACTGGGCTGGTTCCGCCAGGACGCGAGCTTCCTGAATCAGGAGATGTCACCCCTAGAAACCATGCACTACGAACTTGGCATGGATCAAGCCCAAGCACGCAACCTGTTGGGACGGTTCTTGATTTCTGGCGACGACGCGATGCGCCCGATCAAGACCCTCAGTGGTGGCGAGAAGGGCAAGGTTGCGCTGGCGGCGATCACCAGCATGCACCCGAATGTGCTGGTGCTTGATGAGCCAACGAACCACCTCGACATTGCCAGCCGCGAGGCCCTTGCCGAAGTCCT
This sequence comes from Chthonomonas sp., assembly GCA_016788585.1. Classification (GTDB taxonomy): domain Bacteria; phylum Armatimonadota; class Fimbriimonadia; order Fimbriimonadales; family Fimbriimonadaceae; genus JAFLBD01. Next base: position 105,814 of record JAEURP010000009.1, read on the forward strand.
GAACGAGTACAACGGCACGCTCATTTTGGTGAGCCACGATCGCTGGCTTTTGGAGCAGGTCACCAAGCAAACGCTCGAATTGCGAACCGACGGCTCGAATCAGTATCAGGGCAATTACCTTGAATATCGCGCTTGGAAAGCCAAGGGAGTGCAGCCAACAAAGGCCAAAGCGACAACCAAAGAGGCTCCGAAGCAAACCCCGATGCTCTCGCCACGCGAGCTCAGCAAGGAGATCGCGCGAATGCAAAAGGAAGAGTCGGGCTTAGAGGACGAGATCACGAAGCTGGAAGCCGAGCTTGAGGCCCACGAGCGACTTTTGGCTCGACCCCAAGCCGGTGATGATTTGGTCGCCATGAGCGTCAAACACGGCGAGTTGAGGTCGGCCATTGAAGATCGGCTCAACCGCTGGACAGAACTCGGCGGCAAGATCGAAGAGTATAAGAACCTAAGCAACAATGGCGACGCAATAGGAGTGAGCTTCCGCTGAACGGTTGGTCAACCAACACGTCCACCCAATCACATGGCTCCAATATTGCTGGCTCTGGCTACTCAGACTTCGACGATTGCGCGCAGGTCGATCTTGCCACAGGATACTGACCGCGCGATAACAGAGTTCCAAAGCAATCACTCGGTCTTTATCGACAATGTGGCTAAGCCAAGAGGAGAATTGCTGGTCTTCCTGCCTGGAACGAATGGCAAGACCAACAACACCGACAACTTTTGCAAGACCGCCGCCAGCCTTGGCTATCAGGTCATCAATTTGATGTATCCGGATGATGTCCCGGCTACAAAAGTGAGAAGTGATAAGGATCGAAAGGCCTTTGAGAACTTTCGTCTTGAGATCATTACAGGTGAAGACCTGTCAAAGGCGATCTCCGTAAATCGCTCAAATTCAATAGAACATCGACTGATCAAGCTTTTGCAACATTTGGACAAGTCCTATCCTAGTGAAAGGTGGGGAGCATTTTTGACGAGCAAAAGCGAACTGAATTGGCCTCAGATTGCAGTTTCCGGGCTTTCGCAAGGAGCAGGGCACGCCGGCTTGATTGCGACTCGGCGTCGCGTCGCGCGGGCAATCCTCTTTGGAGGTCCTAAAGACTACGACCGGGCCGTCGATAAGCCCGCCGGCTGGATTGGAAAGACAGCGACCCCAACCGACCTCATCTTTACTTTTAATCATGAGCAAGATTTGCAGGGTTGCGATCTGTCGGAGCAGCTCGAAATCTGTCGTGCGATGGGGTTAGAGGAGCATGGTAAGGCGGTTGATGTCGACAAGGTTGTATTACCATTCAAAGGATCAAGGATATTGACGACCGACTTTCCTGGCACAAAGGTCCCGTCGGTCCAGGCCCATGGCTCCGTTGTCGGTGATGGCTCAAAAGCCAAACTGCCAAATGGGAAGAGTCTGTTTGAGCCTGTTTGGGTTTACATGCTGACGCGAAAGGACTGACTAAGCCCTTACGATTGGCGTCAGTTTCCGATGACCCTACGGCACATGGAGCAGGCGAACGCCTTGGCTCAGCAAATAGGGTTCGAGGCGCTGGGCAAGTAGAGGCAGATTGTGGCTTGGCACCATGGGATACAGGTGGTGCTCCAGATGGTATGCGAGGGGCCGAAAGAGCCGCGGTATCAGCCGTCCACGCAACGTCCATGCTTGCTTCAGCCGGGAATCTTCGAAGTGGCGGTGCGGAAGGTGTACGGCGAACAGGGGATAGAAGCAGCTTGAGATCATCACGGTGACGACATAAGCCAAGACGCTAGATGTCCATGGAAGTGAGAGGCTTCCGGCGAAGAGGCCGAAGACAGGCAAAAGCGCTTCAATGATTAGCCACTGACGTTGCCGGGGCAAGCCGTGGGACTTTCGCCAGGCCCAAATCCATAGCCTGGGCAGGAAAGTTGGCCCCGCCAAGAGCACCCGCCACACCGGCATATGCGCGGCTTCGCCCTCGATGTCATCTTCAGAAGGAAAGCTCCGATGATGCTCGAGGTGCGTTAGCCGATAAGCATGGCCGCTCTCCAAAATAGGTGCTCCAAGCATGAAAAGGAGCCACTCTGTTTGGTTTCGCTTGAGGCCCAAGCTACCGTGAAGAACATCGTGCGTCGAGGTTGAACTCGCCGAAAACGCAAGCACCAGACTGATGAAGCTCAGTACGTAATAGCCCCAATGCCACGCCAACATGAAGGAGATCGCCCAAAATGCGGGCATCGCGATGGGTTGCCAGCGCTGGAATCGGTTGGTGGCTAACAAGTCCAAACCGAGCATTTGAATCGATGGAAGTCCTTCGCGACGATTCATATTTCAATTATGATTGAAAACTGTGAAAACTTCTCCTGAACTTGAGCAGTATTCAAATTTCAGAACATTCTGAAACAAAAATGTGGAACTACGAACAATTCAAAGGATGTTGCCCCGAACAATGGAAGCATCGACATCTCATGGCCTCCGCTTGATCGCCCTGGGGCTAGCCTTGGGGCTGTCCGGGCAAGCGCTCTTCTACTCGGCCGGACTCGGCCTAAATGTTCTGCTCTGGATTGGGGTCCTGATTGCCGCCGCCTTCCTCTTTGTGCGCCCCGTCAGTGGAGACCGCGACTGGGCATTCATTGGGGCCTTGCTATTGGGGTCTGGCAGCATTGCGATAAATGACTCTCCTTGGATCGTCACGCTGAATTCGCTGTTCATCTTGGGCACTTTTGGCCTGTACGCCTACCGAACGGCGGCCGATCAACCTCGCCCAACTCTATCGCGGCTCCTTGTCATGGCGGCCTGTGCGTGGGCGCAATTTTGGCTTGAGGCCTTTAAGGTAGGAACCAGCGTGAAGTGGGAAGAGCTCAAGCCAACTGATGTCAAAGGTCAAAATGTCCGCGCTGTAGGCCGAGGGTTAGCGCTTGCCATACCAGCCGTTGTTCTGTTCATGTGCTTGATGTCGAGCGCTGATCCGGTCTTCAGCCGGCTGCTGACCCCGCACATCGAGGTCAATGCCGAAGCGGTTATCTTGCGGACTTGGATCGCGATCTTAACGGGACTCTTCGCCATAGGGTTCTTGCGTAGAGCAACGTCTCCTAAGGTCGTTGCGCCTCCATTGCCTGATTCGGATCTTGGCAGCCCAACCCAACTTGGGCAGGTTGAGTTCATCACCATCTTCGCCACGTTGTCCGTGCTTGTGGCTGGTTTCGTGATTGTCCAAGGTCGGTACCTGTTTGGCGGCAATGACGTCGTGTTGGCGACCGAGGGAATGAGCTATGCGCAGTACGCGCGGCGCGGTTTCTTCGAACTCGTGGCTCTGGTCGCGCTTGCAGTTCCAATGATTCTCGGCGCGATCGGCATGGTGCGCGAATCCAGCCGATCGGTCCGCATTACGTCTGCCGTCTTTCTTGGCCTCATTGGATTGGTGTTGGTCTCGGCGGGCAAGCGCATGGAACTCTATGTCGGAGCTTATGGCCTGAGCGAGTTGCGCTTCTACGTATCAGCTTCCATGGCATGGCTTGCTGCCCTGCTTGTTCTTGTTGCGTTGGCGATCTTGAGCCGTTCGCTCAACAGGCTGCCGCGCGCATTGGGTTGGAGTATCGCCGGCGCGATTGGTCTAGTTAGTTTCTCCAACCCAGACCGGCTCATCGCTGAGTACAACCTCAATCGAACGACCGGGGAGATCGTGCTCGATCATTCGTATCTCGCTAGCCTTGGTGGTGGCTCGGTCGAACCGTTGTTGCGGGCGTTGCCTCGGCTCTCGAAAGAGCAGCAGCACTCGATTGAGAACGAACTCGAGTATCGCTATAGCGGCCCGGAGAAGGACTGGCGCGATTGGAACTACCGAGCTGCTACGGCTCGGATAAGCTACCACCGGTCGCGGTGACTACCGGTAGAAGGCTTGAATGCTCTCGCAAACCCACGCGACTTCGTCGTCGCCCAGATACTGGTGAACGGGCAGGCTGAGCACATCGAGGCTGGCTTGCTCGGTCACGGGAAGCGATCCCTTTGGTGCAAGGTGCTTGTACGGCGCGTGATAGTGAAGCGGCACCGGGTAATAAATCATCGAGTCGATCTCGCGCTCTTTGAGAAATGCCTGAAGCTCATCGCGTCGTGGAGCCAAGATCGTGAACTGGTGCCAAGTGTGGTTGTTGCCTGCGCAGGTCACGGGAAGGCCGATTCCTGAGCCCTCGAGTCCTGCGATGAGCTTTGCCGCAATGGCTTGGCGCATCGCCGTCCATTCATCGAGCTTGCTCAGCTTATGGCGCAGGATGGCGGCTTGTAACTCTGAAAGGCGGCTCGTGTAGCCGATGTGATCGTAGTAGTAGCGCTCCTTGCCCATGCCGTGGATTCGCATCGACCGGCAAGTCTCGGCCACGGTGTCGTCGTTGGTGACGATCATGCCGCCGTCGCCCGCCGCGCCGAGGTTCTTCGTCACATAGAAGCTGATGCCCGCGACTTGGCCGAAGTTGCCCGCACCCTGACCGCCTTGGGTTGAGCCGATCGCTTGGGCCGCGTCTTCGATGACGTACAAGTTGTGCTTTTTTGCGATTGCGTTGATCGACGCCATGTCCGCCATTTGTCCCCAAAGGTGAACGGGCATGATCGCCTTGGTATTCGGCGTGATCGCGGCTTCGATCAGCGCGGGGTCAATCATCTGGTCTTCTCGGCGGATGTCCACGAAGACCGGCTTCGCACCGACCTGCACGATGGCTTCTACCGTAGCAACGAATGTGAACGCGACCGTGACGACCTCATCGCCCGCACCGATTCCAAGTGCATCTAATCCGATGCGAAGGGCGTCGGTGCCCGAATTCACGGCAATCGCGTGCTTCACCCCTTGGTATCGAGCGACTTCCTCTTCGAGACCTCTGTTGTGCTTACCCATGACGTAGGCACCAGTGGACAGAATCTCCTTGACATCAGCATCAATGACCGCTTCGAGTTCAGTGTACTGGCGGCGAAGGTCGAGAAATGGAACGCGCACAGGGGAATTGTACTTGGTCAATTCGTCCCTAGTTTTGTACTGGAATCGAACGTGCACTTTCAGGTACAATTTGAGTTCAAATTCTAGCCTAATGAAGCCCAAAGACGAGACAATTGCAGATTCGGCGGCAGTCGATATCAACGAAGGCATTACCGAAGCTGACGCAAGCCTTTTGGATGGCGTGGATCGCGATGACGCCGCGAGCATTGCCAGCAAGGTTGAAACCGAATACAACGAGGACTCGATTCAGGTACTTGAGGGTCTTGAGGCGGTTCGAAAGCGCCCGGGCATGTATGTTGGCGACAATGGCCGCAAGGGCTTGCACCAGATGTTCCGCGAGGTCGTGGACAACTCGGTCGACGAAGCGCTCGCCGGTTACTGCGACAAGATTGATGTGGTCCTCTACAAAGACGGCTCGGTAAGCATCGCTGACAACGGCCGCGGCATCCCCGTCGGCACCCACAAGAAGATGGGCGTCTCGACATTGCAGGTCGTTATGACCGTCCTCCACGCGGGTGGCAAGTTCGGCGGCGAAGGCACTGGCTATAAGGTTTCAGGCGGCCTTCACGGCGTGGGCGTTTCGTGTACCAACGCGTTATCCATTTGGTTAATTGCGACCGTCAAGACGGGCGGCAAGACCTATCAGCAGAAGTACGAACGCGGTATTCCGGTTACCGATGTCGAGGTGACCGGCAAGGCGAAGGACACGGGTACCACCATTCACTGGAAGCCAGATGCCGAGGTCCTCACTGATGTCAACCACGATGCACACGTTCTAAAGCACCGGCTCAAGGAACTGGCATACCTCAACCCGAAGGTCACCTTTACCTTCACGGATGAGATCAATCCCGACAACACCGAAAGCTTCCACTTCGAGCGTGGCATTGTCCAACTCGTCGAGGACTTGAACGAGACGAAGGACGCGATCCACCGCAAGATCGCCTACTTCAAGCGCGTTAAGGAAACTTATGAGCTCGAAGTGGCTTTGCAGTACCACGACGGTTACAGCAGTACGGTTCTGGCGTTTAGCAACAACATTCACCAACCAGATGGTGGAACGCACGTTTCGGGCTTCAGCATGGCGCTCACCCGCGTTCTCAACCAATACGCCCGCAAAATGGGCTTCCTCAAGGAGAAGGACAAGAACTTTACGAGCGATGACGTCGCAGATGGCCTTACCGCTGTGATCGCCCTAAAGCTGGGCAACCCAAGCTATAACTCGCAAGACAAGGTCAAGCTCGTTACGCCTGAAGTCCAGGGCATGACGAACTCATTGGTTGGCGATGGACTCACAACATTCCTCGAAGAGAACCCTCAGGACGCTAAGCGCATCATTGACAAAGCCGTTATTGCGCAACGGGCAAGAGAGGCAGCGCGAAAGGCCGCCGAAACCGTCAAGCGCCAGAACAGCATGGACACGTTTGGCCTGCCGGGCAAGCTGTCGGACTGCGTGAGCAAGGAAGTTGACAAGTGCGAGCTGTTCCTTGTGGAAGGCGATTCGGCCGGAGGCTCCGCCAAGGGTGCCCGAGACCGCGTTACCCAGGCCATCCTTCCGCTTCGAGGCAAGATCCTCAACGTTGAGCGAGCCCGAATCGATAAGGCGCTCGACAATGAGGAAATCAAAGCACTCATCGCTGCTCTTGGAATTGGGATCGACATCACGCTAGGCCGACGCGAAGAGGCGACGCCTATGCCCGATGATATTGAAACAGAAGTTTTGGCCGATACGGAGACCGAGACGATTGAGGCCAACGAGCCGGCCAAGAAGAATGGCAAGAGTAAAGAGAAGGAGGGAGACACTCACTTCGATCTGTCGAAGCTACGCTACGGGAAGGTCATCATCATGACCGATGCGGACGTCGATGGCGAACATATTCGTACGTTGCTTCTCACGTTCTTCTATCGCTACATGAGACCGCTCGTCGAGGCCGGTCACATTTATTTGGCTCAGCCGCCCCTTTACTGCGTAAAGATTGGCAACAATGAACGCTTCTACTGTCTCGATGAGGCAGAGCGCGATGCGGTCTTAAAGGAGCACAAGAAGTCAAAGAACGTGACCGTGGGTCGCTTTAAGGGTCTGGGTGAAATGAACCCGGAGGAGCTTGAAGAAACTACGATGAATCCTAACAATCGACGGCTTAGCCAAGTCGTGCTCGATAATGAATTTGAGCAAGAAATCGAGCAGATGTTTAGCACGTTGATGGGCGATAAGGTCGAGCCTCGTCGGGTTTTCATCGAGAAGCACGCCAAGAGTGCGCTCGACGTAGACTGGCACTACTAAACACAAACTAGTAAGCCGACTAGCCGATGTTAAACCCAGGGATGGAAGGAATCCCTGGGGAATATGGGGTTCAACAACGGCTATCGAAACGACACTCAGCAGCGCAATCAGCTGAAGGTAGATCCACGGCTTGTCCTGAATGGACAGTTGCTTGAGATGAATTGGATCGAGCTGCGGAACCTCATTGAGACCGAAATGGTCGAGAATCCGGCCTTGGAATGGCTGAGCGATGACTCGGAAGCGGTACCTCTCGAGAGCATTCTTAAGAAAGTCGCTCCGGCCGAACTCAAGCCCAGTAGCGAGGACCGAGAGTTTCAAAGATCGGTTTCCTTGGACAGTGCGGAAGCTGATTGGATTGACTTTGCTGGCTCAGGCAATACGCTAGAGGCTCACCTCGAAGCGCAGCTTCACGTGCGACTCAGCCCTGAGCAGCGCCGGATTGGAGTCTTTTTGATCGGCTCTTTGGACCAGCGCGGATATCTTGATACGCCGATAGAAGAGGCGGCGCTTGAGCTAAACGTTTCCTTGGAGGAAGCAGAAGAAGTTCTCTCAGTTCTGCAATCGTGCGAACCGGCCGGTGTCGGGGCGCAGAGCCTGAGGGAGTGCCTGATGCTGCAATTGAGGAATTCCACTGAGCTCGAAACTAGACTGGCGTACGCAATTGTAAAGAACCAGTTTGAAGATCTGGTCGACCGTAACGTGCGTAGTCTGGCAAGACGGTTTCGGGTTTTGCCCGGTGTGATCGAGGGGGCCTTCGAGATCATTAAGCAATGCGCCCCATTTCCAGCCGATGGTTTTGATCGTGATCAGCGGGCCAACGGCAATGCGCGGGGAACCAGTGTTCCGATTGACTTGAGGATTATTCGAACGGAGCTCGGATGGTCAGTTGAACTCGCCGGCACTGACCCCCGTGATCTCATGATCAGTCATGCGTATCGCGAACAACTTGCGAAGCTACGTCGAAGCGAAAAAGATGAGCGCCGTCATCTATCAGCTTTCATGAATCGGGCCAAGAGCTTCATCGATGCTCTTGAGGGACGCAAGCGGACGCTCCACCGTATCGGCGAGTACCTTATTGACCGCCAGCTCGGATTCGTTACCACTGGCGATTACTCGTTTCTCAGGTCGCTGACCCGGCGACAAATGGCGATGGACCTTAATCTCCACGAAAGCACAATTAGCCGGGCAACGATGGGCAAGCACCTTCAACTCGCAAATGGCGAAGTCGTGTCCTTCGAGGTGTTCTTTAAGCCCGCGCTTCGGGTTCAGCAAATGATTGCCGAAATCCTCCGGACCGAGGATCCTGATTCCAGGCTCAGCGACGAAGCAATCGCAGCCCTGCTCGCCGAAAGGGGCGTTCATGTGGCTCGCCGGACGGTCAACAAGTACAGAGATAAGACGAAGCTTTTGAGTTCACGAAGGCGTAAGTCGGCTTAATCGCCTGTGCTACCAAAGTTTGCGATCGCGGTATCGATGTCGGCTGCATCGACCTCACCCGACCAATCGAGGTCGCCAGCGACGGCTCCACTGCCCGTGTTGCCAAAGTTTGCAATGATGAGGTCGATGTCTGCGGCATCTACCTCCAATGACTGGTCAGGGTCACCATTCGTCAGACCGACCGAGCCTAGGGCAACCGTGCCTTGATTCAATGTTGCGGACACTGATTTCCGAAGCCAATTCGGCGTGATGAAGTAAACCTTGACAGCACCCGAGAGCGTGGTTTGGATGTTAAAACTTCCTCCGTTTGCAAGATTAAAGTTGTGAGTGCTGAGCAATGCATTTGTGGAGGAATTTCTGACCTCGATCGTCGTTGGAACGGGGCCGATCCCCACCATGTCGCCAAAGGCGACGGTTCCCGAAATGGTTCGGACCAGATACCCTTTTCTCGCATTGATCGAGTAGTTGGTCCATGTACCCGTGTCAGTGGCCCCCCTATCAGCGACTTGCAATGTCCATGTGCCGGCAGGCGACTCTCCCCAAAACGCGTTTGTAGAAAAAGTCCAGCTGATATTGTCCCCGTCGTCTCCTAGGTTTGAGGCAAAGAGGCGGCTCTTGAGCCCACTCGGGGACGTGATGTATGCCTCGAGGTCCCCTCGGTAGGCGTGCGTCACATTCAGAAAAACCTGAAGTTCTTCCATCGGCGTTGAGCCTGTTAGGCTGAAAGTTCGGCTCACTCCAGTGGCACTATTGTCGGGAATGGTAGCATTTACGGTAACCGGTCCGACTGCTTCGTTCACGACCGTGCTGACACCGCTCCATTGCGTTGCCTGCGTCGCCACTGCACCCGCATCGAGCAACCCAAATCCGTAGTTCTGGTTGAACTTCAAGCCAGCGCCATTAGTTCGCCACAAATCGCCCTCTACCGAGTTATCACCGACATCGACCTGCTTACTGGTGCGGACGATCAAGTGCTTGGCCATACGAACATCCAGGCTAGAGTTCAGTCCCTTAGCAATGCCAAGGGCACCGGTAACAAGTCCGGTCGCGACGCTAGTACCTCCATCGAAATCGGTGCCAAACAAGGACGTGTAGGCACCGTCGCTCAGTGGGTCGGAGTCGGCAGTCCCATTCTGGTTGAAGCCAAGATCGCTGGTAAATCGATCCGTGGTGAGGATTGGCCGCAGCCCGCTCGCAATGCCACCCGAGGGTGCGCAGACAAAGACACAAGAACCGAAGGAACTGTAATCGGCAAACCGACCATTGCTATTGATTGCCGCGACCGTGATGCTGTAGATATTGTTGCGAACTCGTGCCTTATTGGCGTCTTCGGCGATGGTGCCGCGCAAGTTGCCGGCGCTACGGGTGTGAATCGTTCCCGCGAGGGCCGAGGTAATGATGGCGTTCGTTTCAACCGAGCCATCTTCAAATGGTGAAAGGGGCCCGTAGCTGTGGTTTTTCAGCTTAATGTCGGTCGTCGCACCAGAGCTCCGGTAAAGCGCGGCATCGGCCAATTGCGCAGTAGTCAGATTGTCAAAGTCCACGCGCAGGCCCGCCCACTTGCCCGTTGCCATCACCCCGGTGATGCCCGAACTATTGCCGCCGCGGCCAGCGATGATTCCAGCCAAGGCGGTCCCATGGTTGTCGAGAGCGGTCACTGGATTTGGATTCGAATCAGCCTGCCCAAAATCGTAGCTGTTGATCGAACTGTAGTTTGTAGTCAGATCAGGATGAGTGGTTTCTACTCCGTCATCTACTATGCCGACCACGATATTCGTGCCCGTTCCGATCGCCCATGCAGTCAGCGCTTCGATGTCGAGGTTAGCGACGGAGTCATTGAGATACCATTGGCCCGGCCAACCCGACGAGGGGTAGTTCGCACTGTAATACGGATCGTTCGGAACGAAATCCTTAGCAAGAACCACTCGCTGGTTCTGATGGGCGCTAACGACCTCTTGGTCCTTTCGGGCCGCGCGTAGCGCGCTCATTGCTTGGGATAGTGTCTGAGCTCGAAGAACCACCACGCTTTGGTTGCTTCTAAAGGTGCTGACTCGTGCCAGTCCGAACCGATTGGCGGCCTCGAGAGCCAAGCTTGGAGATCGCATTTCAACGATGATCTCCGGAAGAGGCACTGTGCGAGACTCGATGGGGCGAGGCTGCTTTTGAGCAAGGGCTACCGCCGCCAATACTACGGCCCCGGAGATGAGAAGAGTCTTTAACATCGGTGCGAGCTTAAGTATACGAAACCTTTGTCGAAATTGGGCCTGTTAATCTGCGAAGATTTGAGCTTGTCTCGGGCTGTTCGGTATCCTATCGCTCGTGAGCGACCGCAAGTTCATGCTAACTGACACGATGAGCCGGGGGCTGAAAGCCTTGGAGCCGGTTGAGCCTGGGCATCTGAAGTTCTATTCATGTGGACCGACCGTTTACAATCTAGCTCACATTGGTAATTTCAGGACGTTCATCACTGCTGACTTGGTCGTACGTACCGCCGAAGCACTTGGATGGAAGGTCAGCTATGTCAGCAATATCACCGATGTTGGGCATCTGACCCAGGACGATGTAGCCGACGCAACGGGCGAAGACAAGATGGCCGCTGCTCTCCGGGCCAAAGGCCAGGAGTTTGCCAATGTTTGGGATCTTGCGAGGTTTTATGCCGATGCCTTTATCGACGACTGGCGTAAGCTGAATTTGCGTGAGCCATTAGTGCGCCCGCGAGCGACTGAGCACATGCGGGAGCAAATCCAAGCCGTTGACCAATTGGTTAAATCGGGTCACGCCTATGCGACGCCATCGGGTGTTTATTTCCGCCTCAGTAGCTTTCCGGAACACGGAAAACTCAGTGGGAATGTCGACAAGGAGCAACTCCAAGTTGGGGTTCGCGATGTGGTCGTCGACGACAACAAGGAGCACCCCGGCGACTTCGCCCTATGGAAGCAAGACGACAAGCACCTCATGCAGTGGTTCTCCCCATGGGGCTGGGGCTTCCCTGGTTGGCACATCGAGTGCTCGGCAATGGCCATGAAGTATCTCGGTGAGACACTTGATCTCCATGCTGGCGGCGAGGACCTCGTTTTCCCCCACCACGAGAGCGAAATCGCGCAAAGCGAATGCCTGACCGGCAAGACGTTCTCAAACCATTGGATTCACACCCGGTTCTTGGTGGTGGACGGCGAGAAGATGTCCAAGTCGAAAGGCAATTTCTACACGGTCCGGGACCTTGTGGAAGATCGAGGGCAAGATCCTATAGCCCTGCGCTTTGCCTTGATGGCGACACCGTACAACAAGCCTCTGAACTTCACAATGCAGTCGCTATCGGATGCGGGCAAAAACGTGGAGCGATTCCGCGAATGTCGCCGAGTCGCCGAGTCGACCCTTGACCGCCCTGGTTCGGCCGACATCTCGCAAGAGTTGGATCGGATTTATGGCGAAGCGCTCGACGCGATGTGTGATGATCTCAATACCAGCGTGGCCTTGGCTAGGGCCCTAGAAGGCACTGGCGTCATTTTCCGAGACCAGAGCCGCCTCGGCGGTGAATCGTCGAAGATTGCCCTCGAATATCTCGATCGGATTGAGGAACTCCTTGGCATTTGTCCATCTTCGCAGGTAGAAGAGCGATCTTTCGAAGCGGAACTCGAGCTTGATATGATCCTTCGATCGGAACTGAAGGCGGCCAAGAAGTTCGACGAGGCGGATGCCATTCGGTTGAAGTGGCTCGATCAAGGGGTTGAACTCCGGGACACGCCCGAAGGAACAATTTGGAAGCTTGTTCAATCATGACGCAGGCACAGTTTTTTGAGTCCGTGCATCGTGGGCTGGGTTACTTGATTGCCCGAACGGAGCCGTTCTTAAATCTTGACCCCGAACTCTTTGCAAAGAAAACGGAGGCTCATGACTGGAGCTTGGGGCAGCTATTTGACCATCTGGTGAAATCGGACGTTGCGATCGGCAGGATTCTGCGCGAAGTCTCGACAAAAGCTCCTGAATCTCATGGTGACGATGTGAAGCACTCGTTTTTCGGCCGCCTACTCATTTCAATGATGGCGAAGCCAAACGTGCCAGTGCCAAATGCCTTCTTGCCTTCAGAAGGCGGCCGTCCGAGCGCGGAAGCTTATCTCGCCTTCATAAAAGGTCTGCGCGAAGACCTTGCGAACCTAAGTACCAAGAATCTGGCGAGGTCGAAAGTGCCATCGCCTGGGGCGAGGTTCATCAGTTACAACGGCTACGATGCTCTGGCACTGACCATTGCTCATGGCGAAAGACACCTGGCCCAAGCTGAATCAGTTCGTCGATCTCTGGGAAAATAGTACAGAACTCCGAGAAATCTTCGGCGTCCACTCCTTGTGGAGCTATCTCGGACGAAATCCGCGTATAGCATGTAGCGAGAACGAAATGAACAACGCATTCCTTAAGTCTTTGATCGTCGCCGCCGTGATGGCGAGCGCCTCGATCGCATTTACTCAAGAAAAGGGTCCCGAGCCGGGCCCCGGTCAACAAGGCCCCGGCCGACAAGGCGGTCAGCGCGGTCAGCAAGGCGGACAAGGTCAACAGCGACCTGGCATGGGCCAACGCGGCGGCATGCAGCAGATGGGCTTTACCAACCCGCTTGCCGGCAGTGGTTTCCAGTTCCTCAATCGTGCCGATGTCCGAAGTGACCTCAAGATCACGACCGAGCAAGCAACAGCTCTCGATGCGCTTCGCGAAAAGAATAATCAAGCGATGCGAACGCAAATGGAGGCTGTCCGAGCCAGTGGCAATATGGATATGCAAGCCTTGCAAGCTGCTCGCGAAAAGGCAGATGCGGCCCTGATTCCCGAAATCAACAAGATTCTCGAAGATGGTCAAGAGTCGCGATTTAAGGAAATTCGAATCCAAATCGCTGGTCTTAGAGCGGTCCTTTCGCCCGAAATCCAGACGGCCCTTGGCATGGAAGGCCAGCAAAAGACAAAGATCAACGTTTTGGCTCGAAACGCTACCGCCGAGCAACAGGCGCTGATGCAGCAAGTCCGCAATCAGCAGATTGCTCGCGAAGATGTTCAGGCGAAGAACCAGGCCATCACCGAGAAGTTCAACAAGGATCTCGCCGCTGCCGTGACTGAAGAGCAGAAAGCTGCTCTAAAGGCCATGGGTGGTGCCGAGTTCAAGCAACAGCAAGGACAAGGCGGCGAAGGCCGTCCCGGCGGTCGCCCAGGTGGCGGTCGCCCGGGTGCTGGTGGCGCCCAGCCTCAGTAGTCTTCGATTGGTACAAATCTGATAGTGGCCGGCCATTGGGCCGGCCACTATTTATTACGGAGCTCGCGTTCTCACGTCGTGAAGGAAGCGAACGCTCGTATCGAGGAAGAGGCGGTTTCTGCCATCGAAATGCCCCGTCTTCCCTTTTAAGCTATCGGGAACGGTAGGAATGGTTCTGGGAAAGTAGGGATCTACCGTCAACTCAACTTGGCTCGGGCCATCGGGTTGACCAACTGTCGGGTTATTGGCAGCCACCAAGTCCGTCACAGCCTCATCTGGGGATTTGCCCCAGAAGTTGTCGAGGGCCACATCGCCGGGATCGGCCCGATCGAAGCGCCACATCCAGTAGTATGCGATTCCGCCCCGACCATTACTTTGCTCCACCTGAGCAACCCCCTTAAACCGTTGCTTGTCGCTAGGGCAACTCAGATCCGATTGCATCATATATGGCCCAAGTACATCGAGGACCCATACACTTCTTGGATCACTTGGGGGCCATGTCGTCCAGGGGCGATAACCTAGAGACAGCTTAAGATCGCGCCGGTCAGGCATGCGGTCATCGTTATCGCTAAGGTACATGGTCCACGCCGCGCCGAACTGGCGCAGGTTGCTCGTGCATTGGGCCTTCTTGGCTGCCTCACGGGCCTGAGAGAAGACCGGGAAAAGCAACGCCGCCAAGATTGCGATGATAGCAATCACAACTAGGAGTTCGATCAGTGTGAACGCGCGACGCATACTGCTTATCAATACGACGTTTTTGGCTCTGTAAGCATGCGTTCTGCAGTCATGGTCAAGCTCTCGACGCTGAGGTTCTCCATGCAAGGATGCCCAATCGGGCAGACCTTGTGACGACAGGGCGAGCATTCCAAGTTCAAATAGGCAGTTTGATGTTTGGGGCTGCGTGGCCCGAGTAGCTTCGGGTCTGTTGGACCGAATATTGCGAGTACTCGAGTTCCCGCCGCCTGCGCAATGTGGAGTGGGCCCGTATCACCTCCGATGAAGAGCTCGGCGAGGCTGATTAGCGCTGCTAATTCATTCAGGCTCGTCTTGCCTGCTAGATTGACGCCCGGGGTCTTCATCTCTTTGATGATCTCGTCGCAAAGGTCGCGATCGGCTGGTGAGCCGGTGAAAATGGGAACAACTTTCAAGTTGGATTGAAGTGCGTCGGCCAGCAAGGCGAATCGTCCTTGAGGCCAGTCTTTTACTGCCTTTGAAGTCGCCGGGTTGATCGTGATGATCCTAGAACTGATGGGTACTCCGGCCTCTTCAAGGAGCGATCGGGCCATAGCTAAGTGGCTCTCGCCAAAGGGCATCAGCATCTCTGGCTCCTGATGCCAAGTTGCCCCAAGCGCCCTGGCAAAGTTCAAGTACCTCGGAACAACATGCTGGCTCTCGTCCATGGCGACCAGCTCCTTGTAGAGCCATTGCACGCGTTCATGGCTCTTGTCAGGGCCCATGCGACGTGGTGCGCCGCTGGCCAAAGCGACAGCAGCACTCTTGTAAAGACCTTGAAGGTCCATCGCTACATCGTAGCGCTCTCGCCGCAATTCTCTCGCCAGCATTGGGAGCTGCCTAAAAAATGACTTGCGAGGCACCACGTGGACCTTGTCGAGAAATGGATTGCCTTCCAGCACTGGTGCCGAGAGTGGATGAACCGCCCAGCCAAGATAGGCATTGGGAAATGACTGGCGCAACGCCTCAGCGATCGGGCTACCGAAGAGGCAGTCCCCAATGGCGCTGAGCCGAACGATGAGGATGCGCATTGGGCTACAGTGATACCCTAGAGACGTGCGGTGCTTCGATGATCATCCAGGACTGACGTGGGCGTTCATGTTTGCCCATCCGGATGATGAACTGGCCCTTGGTGGTTGGATTAACCATTTGGTGAGTGTCGGGGCAAGAGTTTGGATGTGTTGGGCTCACGCTACCCCTGAACGAAGGGAGGAAGCGCTTGAAGCAGCCGACTATCTTGGGCTAGAGGAAGGCTGTTGCCGATTTGGAGATAATGCCGATGGCCGGTTCATCCATGAGCTACTCAATCTCGACACTTGGGTCAACGACATCGTCGAAGAGACTTGCGCCGATCGATTCGTGTCCCCAGCGTTCGAGCAAGGCCATTTGGACCATGACGCGCTTCACTTTGCTGTACACCGCTGGACTGGAGCTAAGCACTTTGAGTTTCCAATGTATTGGCACTATGCCGCGCGATGGCAACGGATCGGTGAGTTCTCCGATTCGACTCACGAAGAAATCTGGGCGCTCGATGTCCCGCATGCCGATCTTAAGAGGGCGATGCCGCGAATCTACCGGAGCCAAAGTGTCGCCCGCAATGTTGCAGGCTATGAGTTCTTCACAAAGCTTCTCAAAGGTTCTTCACCGCTTTTTGAGGTTGAGCGCATGCGGCATGTGCGACATCCAAACTATCTCCAACCCACTCATCCGGAACCGGCACTATCAAAGATTAGATCCAGTAAGCCTTGGCGCCAGTGGGAAATCGCGATGGATCAGTGGGTAGCCTCAGCCGGTGACCCAAACTGGTCTTGATCGCCTCGTTCAATCGGGCTTTACCGAACTGAAGGGCCAACGCATAGGCATTGTATGTAATCAGGCTTCCATCGCTTCCGATTATCGCCATATCCTGCGCCATGCACTGCCAAATGCTGAAGTCGTCGCGGCATTTGGGCCGCAGCATGGAATTTGGGGGCATACGCAAGACAATATGATCGAGTGGGAAGGCTACGATGACCCCTCTACCGGTCTTCGCTTCTACTCACTTTACGGTGAACATCGGCAGCCAACGCCTGAAATGTTGGGAGGCGTCGACACGCTCGTCTTCGATCTCCAAGACGTGGGCGCACGATACTACACCTTTACGTGGACGCTACTCCTTTGTATGCAAGAGTGTGCGAAGCTTGGCAAGCGGGTTATGGTTTTGGACCGCCCCAACCCGATCAGCGGACTGAATCCGCAGGGGACCGTCTTAGATCTGAGTTTTGCAAGCTTCGTTGGCCTAGCCCCACTACCCATGAGGCACGCGCTCACGATGGGGGAGTTGGCAACCTATTTTAAGCAGAACTTCGTGCCTGATGTCGATCTCGAGGTTCACCAAATGGTGAATTGGGATCGGGCCATGAGTTTTGAAGAGACTAGACTGCCTTGGGTGATGCCTTCTCCGAATATGCCAGACCCGGAGACGCCGTGGGTCTATCCAGGAATGTGCCTATTGGAAGGGACTACGCTTAGCGAGGCTCGAGGCACCACTCGTCCATTTCTTCAGTTTGGCCATCCGGAGTTTGATTCTCAGGCCCTTTGTGACGAACTAAACGCTTTGCCAGGCGCCTGCTTCCGCCCCATCAGTTATGAGCCGACCTTTCACAAATTCAAAGAAGAAGTGTGCCAAGGGGCGTTCATTCACGTGACCGACCGCTTGGCATTTGACTCGACACTCGCTGCTGTCGCGATTCTCAAGTATGGTTGGCGCACGGGTGCTTGTCGTTGGCTCGATCCCCCTTATGAGTATGAGTACATCAAGCTCCCGATCGATATTCTCAACGGAAACACTTGGCTCAGGATTGCGATCGAAGAAGACACTCCTTTAGATTCAATTGCGGAGAGAATGCATGCTGAATGTCGACAGTTTGAAGGGACCCGGCAGGCCGCATTCCTCTATAATTAAGGTGGGCCTATGAAACTATGCGTGGCGATCGTTCACAGCCGAGACAAAAATCGTGTGGCCGATGAGCTAGGGGACGCCGGATTCAAGTTCACCATCATTGGTAGTACGAGCGGATTTCTACGAGAGGGCAATACGACATTCCTGATTGGAGTCGAGGACAATCAAGTTGAAGACCTGCGCTGTGTGATTGATACGAATTGCCGGGCTCGGGACCAGGTAGTCGACGCTGGCCAGATGGAGACGGGGCCGCAAGGTGGCTTTATTCCCTCGCCAATCAAAGTCCCGGTTGGGGGGGCCGTGTTATTTGTACTGAACGTCGATGAGTTCCACCGTTACTAAGAGAGTGTTGAGAGAGCCAGATCGTACTCATGCCGTCTTGTTCGTCGGACATGAAGGCAGCGGAGTTTTGCGCCAAGCCAGAGAGGTTGCGAAAGGATGGCTCTGCACTGGTGCCGAGCCACCGTGCGACGCTTGCCCATCCTGCAGGTCGTTCGATGCTGGTACCTGCGTCGACTTTCAGGCGATCGAGCCCACGGGAGCGAGCAGAAACATTTTGCTGAAGGTGATTGTTCCGGTTGAGAACGAAGAACCCCCTGCCACTATCCCGTTATCACTGTTCTTTCGCACTAGTCCGTTGATGGCCAAGCGCAAAGTGGTTTTGATTCAAAACGCGGACCGGCTGAATGAGCGTGCGAGTAGTGCGCTCCTGAAAATGCTAGAGGAGCCGCCATCCTTTGGGAAATTCATCCTCACGACGGGCTCCGTGAGCCGGATGCCGTCGACGATCTTGTCGCGATGTACCAGTATTGTTTGCTCCATGCCCAGTACCGAAGAACTGAGCGAAGAGTTTGGCGAGCTATCTGGTGCTGAGTCTCTGTTTGGCGAGGGAGCCCCAGAACGGCTAAGGCTTGTCCGCGAGAATTCTGCTCTGTTTGAAGACATGTCCTTGGCATTTTCCCAGTTCAATTCTGAGCCCATTGGGGCGGCCCT
The DNA here is from genome assembly GCA_016788585.1 of Chthonomonas sp. Taxonomy (GTDB): domain Bacteria; phylum Armatimonadota; class Fimbriimonadia; order Fimbriimonadales; family Fimbriimonadaceae; genus JAFLBD01. The sequence goes on from JAEURP010000009.1 coordinate 124,382, forward strand.
ACGGATCGCCGAGCAACTGCGATCATTAGGCGAAGCACTGGGAGAAAAACTGGGGAGCGGAAACCGGCAGGGAAACGCAGAGGTTCTTCGCGCGTTAGGCAGATGGTGGATCACAAACGGGGTGCCCCACCCAGAGGCACTGGCCTGCATTGCCGAAAGTCATCGGGCCATCCTTGGTAATGGCGGCGCCCCAGCCATTTTCGACGCTTTGGTCACCAGGCTAATGCTATGCCGGGAACCAATGGAAGCGGCACGTCCGTAGGAATCAATTCAGGTGCAATCACTCTTCGCAAATCCAACTCAAACTCAGCGGCCGGACCCGGCTGCGTTTGAGCGTTATATGCGGGACTCACATCGGCAGGTGTACGGATTGGCTATGCGCTTGACGGGGCAATCCTCGGATGCTGAGGATTTGGTGCAAGAAGCTTACATTCGGGCTTTTCGGTTCTTTTTTAGGTACGACCCAAGCTTGCCTTTCACGAGTTGGATGTACCGAATTCTCACCAATATTCACATCGATCACAATCGTCGTAAGGGGCGAGTAAAGGCGTCTAGCCTTGACCATGCGGGCAGCGACGGAGAAACAGCTTGGGAAGTCGCCGATGAATCCTCGAGCCCCGATAAGCTGGTGATGGAAGGCGAACTCGACGATGCTCTTCAATTGGGTCTGATGGCGATGTGTCCGGAGTTTCGTATGGCGGTCGTTCTGGCCGATGTGGAAGGAATGGCGTATGAGGAAATCGCGGACGTCATGCAGACTTCGATCGGTACTGTTCGTTCAAGGATTCATCGTGGGCGGAAGCAAATGAGGCGCTATTTGGAACGAGAGTTTCCAGAGCGCTTCAGGGAGGTCGCACGTGAATTGCCGTAATTTTAAGGCCAAGGTGGCTCACTATGTCGATCAGGAACTCTCGGGAAGCGAGATGATCGCCATGCAACACCATTGCCGCGACTGCTCCGAATGCGCTTGCGAGTTGAAGCGAGAGCAAGAACTAAAGTCCATGCTGGCGTCCTTGCAGGCCCCTCAGCCATCGGCCGAGTTTGAATCAAAGCTCTTCGACGCGGTCCGCGCCCAGGGAAATCAGGTTCAGCCTGTCCGAATCTGGCGACCTTGGAGAACGGCGGCTGTCGCCGCTATCGCCGGGGCGGCCATCGTTTTTGGCGCGTTGCAGACCATCGATCGAAAGCCTGCGCTGGCTCAGTCCGATCCGATCGATTTCAGCGCAGATCAGGCCGTCCAAGGCACACAAGACCCCTTTGGGGGGACTCCCGTAGTTACTGTAAGCAGTGGTCAACCGTAATCGTTCTATCGCCTTTTTGCTAACCCTGGGCCTTGCGATGGCTTCTTGGGGCCAAGCCCCCATTGATATCCTGCGGGCATCCTTAGAGTCAAGAAAGACGACCATCGCGAGCCTCATTCAGGCCCAAACTATGATGATTGGCGGCGAGAAGACCGTCATGAAGATCGAGTATGACGGCAAGGGTCGGAGTCGTCGAACGATGTTGCAGCCGCTTCGACTGCAAGGGCAAGTATTGATCGACGATGGTAAGTCGCTCGTAACTCTTTTGCCGGACTCCCAAGCCGTTAAGGTTGTAGCAAGTCGGCCGATTTCGACTGAGGTGAGGCTCGAGCTCATCTCCAAAAACTATCGTCTGAGTTCAAAGCGAGGAGAAAAGGTCGCGGGCCGCGATACGGTCGTCGTGAGTTGCTACCCGCGGTATAAAGAGATGCCGAGGCGGAAGATTACGGTAGACGCTGTGAGCCGGGTCCCGCTGCGCGTGGTTTCCAGTTACCAAGGAAAGGATTTCGTCCTTATCGATACCCTCAGCTTCGATTTGCCCAAGGCGATGCCGGCAAGTTTGTTCCAAGCGCCAGCCGGATTCAAGCAGATTCGCGTCGCCTCGGCGGTCCGCGTACCTGACGAAAGAGAGGCAGCTGAGATGTTGCCCTTCCAGCCTTGGATTCCGAAGAGCCTGCCATTTGGCTTCGCCCTCGAGTCCCTAGAGATACTGCCCGCTGGCAAAGCGAGCGTTCTAGCTATTCGGCTTACAGATGGGTTCAATATGGCGACCGTCTACCAATGGGATGGAAGCGTGTCATCCAAGTTCCCCGATGCAAATTCGATTGCCTCACGCAACTTGGGCTTCGTGCTCGTAGGCGACCTGCCTGAGGCGATTAGCGCGCGTTTGACCGATTACTTAACAAAAGAGGCTTTAGCCCTGTGATTCCAGCACCGGGAACCGGTGCAATACTTCACTCGTTACGCTTAGTGTCCTTAATTCAAGGAGAATCTTGAGAAAATGAACAGCAACTTCTTTCGACACCCAGCCCTTTGGGCAACAGCGGCGTTTCTTGCTGGTGGATTGGTCTTTCAAGCTGGCAGGGCCAATGCCGGCGCACCAGTGATGACTAATCCCCTTCCGGCAGTTACCGGTCGTCAAGCAAGTGTGTTTAGCGAAGGTGCGGCTGCACCGAGCGCAGTAGCGCCCTCATTGAAGCAACTTGATTCCCAGTTTGCCGAACTCGTGGAAGATGTCAGCCGATCGGTGGTTCACATTCGCACTGAGGTTGGTAATAGCGGAATGGGTCAGGGTTCTGGGGTGATCATCCGGCAAGATGGCTGGATCGTAACCAACGACCATGTGGTCAACGGCGCAACTTCGGTGACGGTGATCCTGCCTAATGGTCGGGAATACAAAGGCAAAGTGTTTGAATCAGATGATGATCGAAATGACCTAGCCGTGATCAAGATCGAGGCCAAGGACCTTCCAACGGCCAAGCTTGCCGACAGCTCTGCTGTGCGGCCAGGAGAGTATGCGATCGCCGTGGGGGCCCCATTTGGGCTGGAGAATACGGTAACTATTGGACACATCAGCGCCGTTGGACGCATGAACAATGCGAGCGGGGCAATGGGGGAAGTGCGGAATTACTTCAACATGATTCAAACGGATGCTCCTATTAACCCTGGAAATTCCGGCGGCCCTTTACTGAACATCGACGGAGAAGTGGTTGGAATCAACACAAGCATCTTTTCTCCTAGTGCCGGGTTTGGCGGTGGAGCGAATGCGGGTATCGGCTTTGCCATCCCCAGCAACCAAGTATCGTTTGTCGCCGACCTATTGATGAACAACAAGAAGCTGACACGCGGCTACTTGAACGTAGCGATGGCCACGCTTAAGCCCTACGAACTGGAAGAGGCCAAGCTCTCCGGAGGAGTTCGTATTGAGGCCGTTCAACCAGGTGGTGCTGCAGCGAAGGCTGGGTTGCAAAAGAGCGATATTATCACCAAGATCGGAAGCTATGGCATCAAGGATGACCAAGATCTTCTGAACACGATGCTACGATATGCACCGGGTGAAACCGTGGCGGTTCAGGTTGTTCGAAATGGCAAGCTAGTCACGAAAGAAGTCAAGATCGACGGGAAGCTTATCCAGCAGGTCGCTAGTGGGCAGCGCCGACAGAATCAACCCAATCAGATTCCAAATCTGCCCGAACTGCCGGACTTCAATTTTGAAGATTGGTTTAACCGCGACCGAAACGATGGCGACGCCGAGCGAATGCAGCCCGAGGAGTCTCGAAAGAAGGGCGATCCGGCAAAGCTAGGAGTGCAGTTTACGGAGGTCGACGCAAGCACTAGGGCCACGTTCCAACTTCCTGATAACCAGAAAGGGGCTGTCGTGGTTGCCGTTGAGCCGGGGTCCGTTGCAGCCCGTCTCGGCCTAAAGCCAGGCGACGTTGTAACTAAGCTCGGCGAGAAAGCAATCGAGAAAGGTAGCGATCTCGTCGAGGCCGTAAAAGGCTACAAGGTTGGCGATTCAACCATGATCTCCTTCAGCCGATTCGACAAAAATGGCACGATGCAAATGGCGCAAACCGTGACGTTTTAGCACGGGTCTTCCAAGAAATGCGCTGGCCAGAACACCTGGCCAGCGCATTTTTTGTACCCAATAGCCTCAAAATGTGGAAAAAGGCTGAAAAAAGTGCATGCTAAGCATCCAGATTTCCTGCATAATCGTCTTGGGTTACAGCAGGTTCAACTGAACTAAGCTGAAACTGAAAACTCGGTAGGAGGGAAGACTATGAAATTCTACGATCTCAAAACGCGCGAACATGTTGACATCCCAGAAGGGAAGATCAAGAAGAAGAAAATCGTTCGCAAAACGAAGTCTGGCGAGCAAGTTCGCCACCAGTTGATTGGCGACCACGGCGGACGCTCGGTCTATAAGTTCGTTGGTAAAGCGGACTACGACAAGCTTAACGTCGACGAAGTCAAGTAACGAAAACTTCAATCTCGTAACTCAGGCTTTCCATTTCGGTGGAAAGCCCTTTTCATATCTGAACTTGTGCCAACCAAGAACGTCCAGTCCAATATGCAGCTAAAGTCAGATCGCGATAAGATTGCGCATTTGCTTCGCCGGTTTGGCTTAGGAGCTAGCGAGGCTGAGCTTGAATACTATGTTCCAAAGGGCCTGGCGGGCACGATAGACGCCTTGCTCCAGCCCGAGGGCGATGATGGCTTTACTGCCCAGCCAACGCGGTTCGCTCTCAACAATAACAACCTCAATATGCGGGGGGCAGAGGCTTGGTGGCTCAGCCGGATGATCATCACCCAGAAGCCCCTTCGGGAGAAACTGACCGTATTCTGGCATGACCACTTTGCGACCAGCGCAGAAAAGGTAGACGCGGCGATTCCCATGATCGCCCAGAATGAGCGCATTCGGGCCGCCGCCCTTGGGCCGTTCGAAGATCTCCTGCTATCCATGAGCCGCGATCCGGCCATGATCTACTGGTTAGATAACCAGCTCAATAAGAAGGGCAAGCCAAACGAGAACTTTGCCCGAGAAGTGATGGAGCTTTTCTCCCTTGGAATCGGCCACTATACAGAAGTTGACGTCCAGGAAGCCGCAAGGGCCTTTACCGGATGGGGCTATGGCCGAAGGGGGCCCGGTGGACGGCAGGCGGTGCAGGAGAATCGCCTGCCTAGAGCGGGTGTTTCATTCCTGTTCGATGAGAATCAGCACGACGAAGGCATTAAGACAATCCTTGGTAACAAGGGTAATTTCAATGGCGACGATGTAGTTGGAATCCTGACAGGACACCCTCAAACTGCGACCCACATCGCGAAAAAAATGTGGGAGTTTTTTGCATACTCGGACCCAGACGAAAAGCTGGTGGCAAGACTTGCTTCAACCTATCGAAGCAAAGGCCTGAGGACAGCCGTTTTGGTGCGCGCCATTATGGAGGCACCCGAGTTCTATTCCGATAGGTGCGTCCGCAAGCTTTACAAAAACCCAGTTGACTTCTGCATTGCTACGTTGCGCTCTCTGGGCGTTGGAACGCAGCTGAAGACTTTGCTCGACGCCGACCCCGAGTCAACCCAGGGGAGGGGCGTTCTCGCCGCCATGATCCAAGTGTCTGGAACGATGAAGTCGATGGGCATGCAGATGTTCTATCCACCGGACGTTGCCGGTTGGGAATGGGGCGAGGCATGGATCAGTACTTCGACAATGGTCGAAAGGATGAAGTGGGCAGATAAGCTCTTTGGTCCGAGAGGCTTGTTGCGGCAACCTGCCTTGCGCGCTGGGCTCGGGAATGCTCTTACTGGATCGGACACTGAGGAGGATTTTGTCAAGAGCCTCTGCTCGCTATTCGACGTGCCCATTCCGGCGAGCAAGATGCCGACATTGGTCGAGGCTTCCAAGCGAACGGATTTCAATCGCGACCCGCTCGGCGCCGCCGCCAACGTGTCGCGCCTCATATTCTGCTTGCCTGAGTTCCAATTCGCGTGAAGTAAACTCCTTGTCGATGACCATTGACGAGCAAATTGCCCTCATGCGACGGGCTACGGTCGAGATTATCAGCGAGGATGACCTACGCAAGAAGCTCAGCAGTGGGCGGCCCTTGCGCATAAAGCTGGGTGTCGATCCAACGGTCGCGCATGTTACTTTGGGTTGGGCGGTAGTGCTTCGCAAGCTCCGTGATTTTCAGCAGCTTGGCCACACGGCATGTCTCATCATTGGCGACTTCACCTCGATGATTGGCGACCCAAGTGGCAAATCCAAGACTCGCCCTCAACTCTCACGCGAGCAAGTGGAGGCGAATGTGGTGGAGGTGAGCAAGCAGGTTTATAAGATCCTCGATCCTGATCGAACAGAGATCTACTACAACAAGGACTGGCTCGGCAAGATGACATTTGAGGATGTGATTCGCCTGACGTCAAGGTATACGGTGGCAAGGATCCTCGAGCGCGATGACTTCAGCAAACGGCTCAGTGAGAACCGGCCCATCTCGATGCACGAGATCCTCTACCCGCTGTGCCAAGGCTACGATTCTGTTGAAATCAAGGCGGATGTCGAATTGGGCGGTAACGATCAGAAGTTTAATAACTTGGTTGGGCGCAATCTCATGCAACAGTTTGAGCTCGAGCCTCAGGTGGTTATCCTATCCCCGCTTTTGGTCGGGACGGACGGCAAAGAGAAAATGAGCCAGTCGCTCGGAAACTACATCAGCGTTATCGACACGCCAGACGAAATGTTTGGCAAAACAATGTCGATTCCCGATGAGCTTATGGAGAATTGGTTTGAGCTTTGTACCGACGTTCCAATGGACGAAGTGCAGCAACTGCTCCAGGCGACGGAGAACCCTCGCGATGCCAAGCGACGCTTAGCCAAAGAGATCATCACGCTCTATCATTCGGCGGAAGCGGCGGTAGCTGCCGACGAGGAGTTCTTGCGCCGGTTCAGCCAAAAGCAGCTTCCCACGGAGATCGCGGAAGTAAGTATCCCGGGAGACCTGGTTTTTGACGGTATGGTGAGCATAGCGGCGCTCATCGCTCATTGGGGCCTAGCGAAGTCGAATGGCCAGGCCAAGGACCTAATGAAAGCAGGGGCCGTGAGTATCGACGACGAACGGGCGAATGACCCCCAGCATCGATATGTGCCAGCAGAGCTTGTGGGCAAAGTGATTCGCGTTGGAAAGCTCAACTACCGACGGGTTGTTTGACGAAAGAAGACCCTGAGCGAAGCTGCTCAGGGTCTTTAGGTTTGAGAGCCCGTGATTTACTTCTTGCTTCGCTTTCGGCGGAGCATCGCGGCAATGCCAAGTCCGAGAGCTGCCATTGTGCCTGGCTCAGGAACAAGGTGCGGAGACTGATTGAGGAAGCCGACTCGAGAAATATCGAGCGCTTGCGTGTCGATTGCCACCAAGTCCATGTACTTCTTGGCCCGAATGTAGCGCACTTGTCGACCGCCAAAGGTGATTGTCGAATTCCAAGTGACGTTTGGTCCAGGATTGTTCTGAGAATTGAAGGTGACGCTCTTTGAGCCGAGTAGTTGAATCTCATTGCCCATCGAGTCGATTTCGAAAACATCTTCTCGGAAGTAGATTTCGCCACTACCAAGGATCAAACCACCGAGGTTGACGCCGACCTCATTAGCGTACATGTTGCCAGCGAGGCTCTTGGCATCGTATTGAATCGAGAGGGAACCAAATCGGAGCGATCCGGGAGGTGCGCCGGAGTTATCGCCAACGTGTGCGTTTGGCGTGCTGAAGGTAATTGCATTTGCAGTCCCACCGGACGCAACACTTGCCGTGATTCCAACACTGAGCGGTCCGCCGGAAAAAATGTAGTTGTAGAACTGCACGTTTTGTGCAGACGCAATGGAAGCCCCAACTACTAGGGCTGCGGTCAATACGATTTTATTCATGGCTCTTTACCTCTTCGATACCCGAAACCGGGTCAACAACAAACAGACAGACGCAATGCACCTACCTGAACACCCTCAGTTTAGCACATGGTATGCCAATCTCCAAGAACAATTGCAAATTTTGACCTGGTAATTTCACCGAAAAATGGCTACGGTAATCACCGTAGCCATTTGAGTTTGAGCGAGAGAAAGCGCCTTAGCGTCGGTTGCGGCGGCGGAGAACCGCGGCCAAACCAAGACCAAGAGCTGCCATTGAAGTTGGTTCAGGAACGATAGCTTGGTTGATTCGACCAACGGAAGCATAGTTGGTTCCTGGTGTACTGCCAGTCACAAGGTTGAACAGCTTCTTCACGCGGAGCTTGCTGTAGTTGTGCTGTGGCAAGTTGATCGAACCGTTGAGACCGAAGCCATTGTTGACCACATTTCCGCTGTTTAGAACGCCGCTTGCCGAGTTCAAGAAGAACTCATTACCGACGCCGTCGACACCAAAGACCTGTTCTTGCCAAATTACTTGACCATCACCCAAGACTTGACCGGCCACCGAGTACATGACCTTGGTAGGCGTGCCTGCGAAGTTGCTAGCCTCGTATTCCCAGAAGATCGACCCAAACTGGTTGTTACCCAAGACGCCGCCATTGGGAGTCAATAGAGTGATAGCATTGGAGCCATTGGCCGGAACGCCCAAAGTTAGAGGGACGACGGTCATGCCAAACGTCGTGTAAGCACTTGCGTTAACACCTTGAGGTGCTGAGGGGAACGTCAAAATGTTCCAAGTTACGGCGTGCGAAAAAGCAGCGACGCCCAAACTGGCAACAATCAATGCAATTTTTTTCATGGCTCTTCTCTCTTACTGTCAACGTTCGCCGGCATAATGTTCCGACAAAATACTAATGCCTAAGGCAGTCCCTCGGCTACCAGCAGTATAGCACGGCATGCACAAATCTCAAAGAGAAATTAGAAAATAGTAGGCTTCTTTGGCCCTCCCTCAGCATAACTAGCAAAAACAACGGGTCGGATTGTCCGCATAATACGAACATGAAGGCGGTCGTCATGGCAGGAGGGGAAGGGTCACGGCTACGGCCAATCACTGCCAATCGCCCAAAGCCGTTAGTCCCGGTTGCTAATCGTCCGATCATGGAGCATATCATCGAGCTCCTGAAGAAGCACGGCATCACAGAGATCGTCTCCACTCTTTTCTACCTGGCAGATGAGATCACCAGTGCCTTTGATGACGGCTCCGACCTCGGCGTCTCCATGTCTTACAGCGTCGAAGACACACCCTTAGGCACAGCTGGCAGTGTCAAGAAAGCCGAAGCCCAGTTGCGCGACGACACCTTTGTTATCGTCAGCGGCGACGCCATGACGGATTGCGATCTCACCAAAGCGATCGCATTTCATAAAGAGAAGGGGGCTGTCGCAACGCTTGTTCTCTACCGAGTTCCCACCCCTTTGGAGTTTGGCGTTGTCATTACCGATGCCGAGGGCCGGGTCGTGAGGTTCTTGGAAAAGCCCAGCTGGTCCGAGGTTTTCAGCGATACCGTAAACACGGGGATGTACATTCTAGAGCCCGAGATCTTTGATCTCATGGAGCCCGGGAAATCGTATGATTGGTCTCAAGACATTTTTCCCGAACTCTTGCGTCAGGGGCGTCCAATTTTTGGCTATGTGATGGAGGAGTACTGGTGCGATGTTGGCAATCTTGGCCAGTACCGCGAAGCGCAAGAGCATGTACTCAGCGGAAGTACCTCGCTGGAAGTGCCTGGGAATGAGGTTCAGCCCGGTGTCTGGCTTGGCGCAAACTCAACGCTAGACGACGAAGCGTTGATCGTGCCACCGGTTTGCATCGGTCGTAACTGCAAGATAAAAAGGGGAGCTCGTATTGGCCCTTATACGGTAATCGGCGACCATGCGCTGGTCGAAGAAGGAGCCGTAATCGAACGGTCCGTTATCTGGGACTCGTGCTACGTCGGTGTTAATGTTGGGATTCACAGCGCGATTCTAGGATCTCGAGTAACGGTCAAGCGCGATTGCTCCATTCGCGAAGACGCGGTTATTGGTGATCGTTGCCTGCTAGATGCCGGATGCACGATCCGCCCCAGGATCAAACTTTGGCCAGACAAAGTGATTGAGCGAGGCTCGATCGTGACGATGTCGCTGGTTTGGGGCAATAAGTGGCGAGGTTCCTTGTTCCGAGAGCTAGGCGTAGCAGGGCTATCCAACATAGAAATCACCCCCGACTTTGCCGCCCGACTTGGCTCTGCCTTCGGGACTACGTTGCGGCCGGGTTCGACCGTTGTCACCGGGAGGGACAGCAGCCGTAGTAGTCGAATGACCAAGCGGGCGCTGATGGCTGCCTTGCTAAGCACCGGATGTGAAGTGCTCGATCTTCGTTCGACGGCTGCGCCAATCATGCGACACTTCGTTCGGGCCAGCGGTGCGGCGGGCGCCGTCTACGTTCGAAAGCTTCCTGGTAATAGCCGTGTTTCCCTAATTGAGTTCTTTGATGCACAGGGGATGTACATGGGTCGTAATCAAGAGAGAAAGCTTGAGTCTGCTTTCTTCCGAGAGGATTTCGTTCGTGTTGATCCCGATGATCTGGGCTCTATCGTGCTGGCCAGCCGGGCGGTAGAAGAGTATCAAGCCGATTTCGAACGTTTGCTAAAGAAGTCTGATGGCAGCAAACGGGTCAGGGTCGTTTGTGATTTTGGCTATAGCTCGATCAGCGCCATCTACCCTCAGATGCTGGCTCACGGCGGCGTTGAAGCGATCAATACCCATAGCTATAATGACGCTCGGCTTGCGCCGCGCTCTACGGAGGACATTTCACGGCATCTGGAAAATCTTCGCCAGATTGTTTCAAACCTTAGTTACGACATGGGGGTTCTCTTCATCGACGAAGGAGAGCGTCTTGCTCTCGTCGATGATAGGGGCCGAGTCTTGGATGGAGTCAAACTGCTGGCTGCCTATGCCGCTTTGGTAGCCCAGACGGTCACAAACCCGGTCATTGGAGTGCCGATCACCGCGCCTTCTCGACTCGAGGAGTATCTCGCGAGTAAGAAGGTGCGGGTCGTCCGTACCAAGGCGAATGTGAGGGCCCTGCTTGAGGCTAGCTCGGAAGAAAAGGTTACTTTTGCCGGCGACGAAAAGGGTGGGTTTTTCTTCCCTGAATTCCACGCTGGGTTCGATGCAATGTACGGGTTCTCAACCCTGCTCGCAATGCTCCAGGAAACGGGCAGTTCGATTGGGCAGGTCGTAGATGAACTTCCCGCCTTTCATATGGGCTATGAGTTGGCCCATTGCCCGTGGGAGGTCAAGGGCTCGGTGATGCGGCAATTGGCCGAAGAGTTCCAGAGTATCGAACATGTCGAACTCTTGGATGGCATCAAGATCTTTGATGGTAATGCTTGGGTGCTCGTCATTCCCGACTCGGTTGAGCCAGTTTTCCACGTTCACGCCGAAGCTGAGTCAGACAGCGAGGCCGAACGGATCGTCAAAAAGTTCGCAGGCAAGATTCTCGAAATGCAAGAAGGCGCCTAGCTTGAAAGAATCTTGGTGCGCGGGACTGGACTCGAACCAGCACGCTTTGTGGGCGCTACCACCTCAAGGTAGTGCGTCTACCAATTTCGCCACCCGCGCACGGTAGTGGCGAGATTGTACCCCTCGCCTTCAGAAATTCTGCCAACTGGCAATAATTTATGACATGAGCCTATAAGACTCATGAAACTTTAGCGCGATAGCATGCGTTGAATAAGGAGAGCCTCCCTTCTGCGGGGGCCAGTAAAGGAAAACAAGATGAAGACAATTGTACGTTTAGATCCATTTCAAGAACTTCGCCGAATTTCCCAGCTTTGGGAAGAGCCTTCTCTTGCGGCGAACACGACCCAATTGATTCCACTCGACGTCTTTGATGACGGCGAGAGTTTCTTTGTCCGCGCTTCCGTTCCGGGTATCGAACCCAGTGAACTCGAAGTGACGATTGAGAAAGACATTTTGACCCTGCGAGGTGAGCACAAGACCGTGAACACCGCAGAGAACACGAAGTTCTACCGACAAGAGGTGAGCTACGGCGCATTCACTCGCTCGATTCGGCTGCCCGACACCGTAGATACCGAGCAGGCTGTAGCGACCCATGAGAACGGGGTCGTCACCGTACGCTTCCCTCACCGCGAGGAAGTCAAGCCCAAGGCTTTGACCATTCAAGTAAAGACGAACGAAACAACTAACAACTGATTCCAACCATCCAATCAATTGGGGCGCGAGCTAAGCTCGCGCCCTTTTCTCTGCCCGACCTAAAATGGTTTGAACGCATCTTGCGGTACGCGGCACTCACTCCCCAGGAGGCGCCTCCAAACAGATGCTTACTCAGATGCTAAGGCGAAGTACCGCGATCCACCTGGACGTTGAATCATTGGCTGAAGCGCATTACGATGCGATTTGGCGATTTTGTTTTCGACGTGTCGGGCGTGAGCTTGCGGCCGACGCCACACAAGAAACCTTTCTCACCGCGCTCCGGCGTGCTTCTTCCTTCCGAGGCGATTCGGATGCCAAAACCTGGCTCTTTGGAATCGCGCTCAACACCTGCCGCTCTCTGAGCCGAAAGGAAAAACGTGACCTGCCCCTCGATGAAATCGTCGAGCTTCAAGCGCAATCCGGCACGCCCAACCTTTCCGCCATGCGGCTCACCCAAGCCCTGAAGAAGATCAGCCCCGAGCACCAAGAGGTGGTGATTCTGCACGAAATGGATGGCTTCAGCTATCTGGAAATCGCCCAAATGATCGAGATTCCCGAAGGCACCGTCAAGAGCCGTTTGCACCACGCGTTTCTCGCCCTGCGCAAGCACCTAAACAGCGAGGAAGACCTATGAACCTGAAAGAAGATTTGAAAGCCTATGTGGACGGCGAATTGACCGCCGACCAAGTGAAGGAGATCGAGCGCGCCGCCGCATCGTCCGAGGAGATTCGTGACGAAATCGCCGCCCTGCGTTCGCTAAAAGAAGAGTTTGCCGCTCTCACCGCGACTCCAGAGCCAAAGGGAAAGATTGCGTTGATACGGCGTCTACAAGTGGCGAAGCCCGCCCGTAAGCCCAACTTCATGTGGGCCTATGCAGGTGCGGCAGCAGCTCTACTGATCGGAATCGCGATCATTGAGCCCGTTCTTTCCGGTGGTGGGGGAGCTGCTGAGATGGCGACTCCTAAAACTGAAGCTGCTGTCGCAAGGGAAGAAAGCGCCAAAGCTCCTAGCTATGAGGATTCGGCTGAAAGCGGAGAAATGAAGTCCAAGGTCGAGGGGCGACCATCAAATTCTTTCGCAAACGAAAGGGACCTTGATCCAAGGTTAGGTCGTTCCCAGGCAGGGTCGGCAATGCCCGAAGACGCCGACACAGGTGTAATTAGGTCAAACCCTCGAGATAGGGTGTCCCAAGCAACCAAGCCCGCGCCTCAACTCCCCAACCTCCCGACCAACCCAGGTCGCGACATCATCTACAACGGCTCGATCAGCCTCGAAGTCCCTGATGTCACGAAGTCGGTAAACGAAGCGATCAGCCTCGTCCAAGGCTTGGGTGGCTATGTGGTCTCGACCGAGTCCACCCTCGACGGCGATGGAACCGCGAACGCCTACTTGGAAGTCCGAATCCCGGCCGCCAAGTTCGACATTGCGAACAAGTCGCTCTCGAAGTACGGCAAGATTCTGAGCCAGACTTCGAGCGGTCAAGACGTGACCCAACAGATCGCCGAGCACGAGGGCCGAACCCGAGCCCTTGCCGTCGCCGAGCAGGAGTACATTCGCATGCTCAACGCGACCCGCAACACGTCGGCGCGCCTCGAAGTGCGCCGCCGCCTCGATGAAGTCCGAGCCGAACGCGAAGGCCTCCGTGCGGCCCTCAAGCGCATGAAAGACCTCGCTGCCCTCTCGACCCTCTCGATCGAGTTCACCGGCGAAGAAACCGTCAAGCCAGATGAGCCCAGCGCCAACTGGTGGGACGATAGCAACACCGGTGCCTCCAACGCCCTCGGATTTGTCGGAAGGATCCTGGGCCGCGTGGCGATCTACCTGGTCTACCTCTCGCCCATATGGATCACCGGCCTCGCGGTTTGGTGGTTTGCCCGGAAGCGGGCGGTGAAGTAGAGGGATAGTTGCTGGACATGGCGGGACATAGAGGGACATGGCTCTTAGCGATTGTCCCTCCACATCCCGCAATGTCCCTCCACCGTCCCGCATTAGCCATTAGCCATCGACCATAAACCCTCGACCTAAACCCGCATTTTCCCCCGCCCACATCTCCACCAAAAGGGGGAAAGAAGTTTTTGGCAAGGGGATGCTTCCTGGGCCGTTGGAGACTAAATGTACGAGGAGTATTGGGGACTAAAAGAGCAGGCGTTCGGACTAACGCCCGATCCACGATTTCTATATCGAAGCCAAGGGCACGAGGACGTCCTGACCATGCTACACCACGCGGTAACCCGCAATAAGGGCGCCGCCGTGCTTTGGGGCGATGTCGGCCTCGGCAAAACCACGATCAGCCGCACGCTGATCCAAGGGCTGCCCGCCGATCACTATAGCGTTGTACTGATCGTCAATCCGATCCTAACGCCGACGCAAATCGTCCAAGAAATCCTGCACCAAATCGGCGTTGAAACGACGATTAAGAATCGCCAAGCGCTGATTCAACTTCTGCACGAATCGCTGCTTGCCGAGCACGCCGCTGGGCGGCATGTCGTCCTCATGATCGACGAGGCCCACCTCGTCCGCTCGACGGCAACTCTCGAAGAACTCCGGCTCCTCTTGAACTGGCAAATGAACGACCAGTTTTTGATTAGCCTCGTTCTCATCGGTCAAAACGAGCTCCGGCCCAAGTTGGCAAAGGCGCCAGCGCTGGAGTCTCGGTTGGCCATCAAGTGCGCCCTGAGCCCGCTCAGCGCCATCGAGACCGGCGAGATGGTGTTGCACCGAATGCGAGTCGCTGGCTACTCGGCCGAGAACAGCCCGTTCACACCCGACGCGGTCTTCCAATTGCACAAGGCGAGCAAAGGCTATCCGCGCATCATCACGACCCTGGCCGACCAGGCGCTCATCTTTGGCATGGCCCACAAGGCTCAGCACATTGATGGCTTCATGATGCACGACACCTGGCGACAGTTCAGCGGGGAGGCTGCATGAACTTGGTGGACGCCATCCGCAAAACAAGCTCGCATCACCACGCACCTGCGGTGACCGAGACAATCACTGCGGAGGCTCACGACGCCCACGCGCATCACAAGGAGGTTTCTATGTCGCACTCTCAACACTTTGTCCGGATCGAGCTGTTTCTGTCACCAGATCAGATTCAACATCTCTTGAAAGACTCGATCGGTGCCCAGCGCACGATCATGACCTCACACGAGGTGGCCCAGCTACTTCGAACGACATCCAAAAACGTCGAGCACCTCGCCGAGGAAGGCAAACTTCCTGGCTTCTTGCTCGAAAACGCATGGCGATTCAATCGCGAAACCATCGACGAATGGCTCGCCGCTCATAGTCAACATAAGGCCGCGTAGCCTTACCGGGCACCCGTGCGTCCAACAGGGCATGGGTGCTCATTTTTTTCGCACACTTGCGGCTGGTGTCGCAGTTCTCGTTTCGGCTTTTGCGCTTGGCCAAGGTAGCGCTTCGGGATATGGACAAGGAGGCATGGGCGGATTTGGTGGATCGGGGGGAGGATCGATTAGTTTCGCCGATGAATCGCCGCCCCCTAACCGGAATCTATATGCTCATCTCTTGAGTCTCCCCGAGCAGGAGCCCAACAACACTCAACTATGGACATCCAAAACAGCGATCCTAACTGCAGGAGACAAAGTCGAATTCAAATTTGATCTTATGGCCAACGACGTTCTCATGGCCACTGCGGAGGGGGAGGCGTTTGATGCCGCGCTGTCAGTTACCGATTCGACGAATCAGATCTTGGCAAAGAACGATGACCGATTTACTGGAAATCAGGCGCCGTTTGTGCTACATCGGGCCAGAAAAGATGGCACTTACTCCCTAAATGTAATTAGCTATCGCTCAACAGGAGGTGGGCGATTCACGGTCAAGTTTCGAACCCTAAGGTCGAGAGATGGAGCCTTTGGAAGGCAAGTTTTTCCAGCCGCAGACAAAGAACCCACCCATCGAAACACATTTCGACTGACCCTAGCAAAAGGCCAAATTGTTTCGTTGTACTCAAACTCAGGTTCAGTTGCCAAAGTTTTTGGTCCAACGGGTGTTCCCGACGCCGACTTTGAGTTGATACCCTCCGGCACCTACGGCCCGATCCTTCGAGCGAAGTCCGATGGCGATTACTACTTCGATTACAACAGTTCACGCTCAGACGATTTCGAAACACGCATCGAAATCGTTCCTGTGGTGCCTGCAGGAACGGTCTTTGAGAAAGAACTGAAGTTCGGGCCACATCAAACCCAGATTCTAGAATTTCCTGTTACGAAGGGAGGGCTAGTTTGGACCACCCTATCGGGAACGAACTTGTTTTCAATCGTCAGCGCTCCGGAAGGTGAAGACAAGAGAACGACCGGTGACGGATCGACTTGGTTTACCAATCACTCCTTCACAGAGTGGAATGCGAGGTACGGCGATGACGATGATGTTGTGCGGATTTTCAAGGCCGATGGTTCCGCTAGGATGGTCATACGATCGCTCAGGTCTCAAGGACAGACCATTAGAGTCCAAAACCGCGATACGATTCCTGAGTGGAAAGATGGAATCGCGTCCCAGGAGAAGATGGGTATCGGCGAAGTTCGGCTTTTCAAGATGACCTCGGCGAAATCCCAACTCATGCGTGTCGCCGTCCAAGCCAGTGGCTTTGTGCCAAGACTCGACATCTTCAGCACTATGGGAGTCCTCGCCAACTCGCTCAGCGATCGCGACAACCTCCGCGCCGCCGACGACCTCTACTTCCCCAACGCCGGCGAGTGGATCATCCGCGTCACCTGCACCGGTTTCGGCGGCTCAGGCCCATTCACGATGCGCCGCGATGTCCCCAAGACGGTTCCCTATGCTCTGGGCTCGAACTTGCCCTTCAAGTTGGAAGGCAATAACTTCGGCCTTTTTGAGGTGAACCTAGAGAAGGGTAAGCGATACGAGTTACTGACCAATCAAGGCGATCGCCGGTTCTCCGTGGACGTTCTCAATGATGAAGGCGAGTTCCTGCGCCCCCAAACCATTCGCTTCGACGGTCTGTGTGCCGGCTACTTCGTGCCCGAACAGTCAGGCCGCCACCGCCTCTGGATTCGCGGCGAACCCGGCGACTTCATGACCCGCCTCAGCCTCCACAAGCCACCAACCGTTCCTTAGGAGGCGCCCGCGAGTGGCTGCCCCATCTTGGAGTCGGCCACTCCGGTCTCCAAGTACTTCTCGCCCATCACAAGGTTCACGACCTTGATCTGGTTGATCTTGTACTTACGAGCCCGCGGCGCGAGGTAGTTGCACTCAATCTTCTCGCTAAAGTCATACTTCGGCCCTTGCGCCGTGTAGGTGCACTTGGTCGTGCATAGCCACTTGTCATCGTCCCGCTCCGGCGTGTCCATCTTGAAGTGCGCTCCGCGCGACTCTTGGCGCTCGATCGCACCGCCCACGATGGCCTCCGCCTGAATGATCATGTGCTGAAGAGTTCGAGTGAACGGTACGGCTTGGTTCGTCCAAGCGCTGTCGTCGATCAAGTTGCACTGACCCGCGCGCGCCTTCAGCTCGCCCAGCTTGACCTTGGTCATCTCAAGGTCCTTCTGTGTTCGCCAAATGCCGCAGCCATCCCAAACCACTTGGTTAAGGTCAGCCAGAACGGCATAAGGATTCTCGCTACCGTTGGATTGGTTGAGCGTGTCGTACCGTTGCTGCTCCGCGAGTCGCGCATCTTCGACCATCGCGGGGTCAGCGTCCGCCGCGCTCGACTCCATGTCTTTCAGGTAAGCCGTAACGCCGTGGGCCGTAAGCTCGCCGCCGGTCAAACAACTGAGCAGAGCATTGGCCCCAAGCCGGTTCGCGCCGTGATACTGGTAGTCGCACTCACCCGCGGCGTAGAGGCCCGGGATGTTCGTAGACTGGTTCCGCGCGCTGTTGAGATCAAGCGGCGAGTCCGCGCCCTTCTCGTAGTCCACCCAAAGGCCGCCCATCGTGTAGTGCTGAGCCGGGTAGATCTTCATGGGCTGCTCGATCGGGTCGACGCGCATGAACTTCTCGTAGATTTCGAGCACGCCTTCGAGCTTGTCGTTGATCTGATCGCGACTCCAAGGCCCACCTCTTGAAGTGTGAAGCTGGGTGATGTCGAGATAGACCTGGTGCTTGGCGTCAATGCCCTTGCCAATTCGGCAGATGCAGTAAACGATGAAGCTGACCAGATCACGGCTTAGCAGGTTGCCGTAAACCGGGTCGAGCTCTTCGCAGAAATACCATCGGTCTTGCTCCGGGATCGAAACCGGGTCGCGCGTATCATTCGGATTGCGCGGCGTCCAAAGCCGCCCGCCTTCCCCGCGCACGGATTCCGACATCAGTCGGCACTTGTCTTCGCCCGGGATCGCGGTTGGGTGGATTTGAACCATCTCTGGGTTGCCATAGAGCGCACCCTGTTGGTAGCAAATGCTCACCGGCGAGCCGGAGTTAATGATCGAATTGGTCGTGTGGCCGAAAATCACGCCATTACCGCCGGTCGCAATCACGACTGCGTCGGCCGCAAACGCTTCGACCGCCATGGTGCGTAGGTTCTGCGCCGTAATCCCGCGGCAATGCCCCTTGCCGTCCTTGATGATCCCGAGGAACTCATATCCCTCGAATTTCTCGATTACATTGCTCACCTCGTACCGGCGGACTTGCTCATCAAGGGCGTAAAGAAGCTGCTGCCCCGTGGTCGCGCCTGCGTGGGCAGTACGGTGCTTGAGCGTGCCGCCAAAGCGGCGGAATGCGAGCAGCCCTTCATTGGTGCGGTTGAAGGGGACGCCCATGCGATCGAGCAGGTAGATGATCGCCGGCGCGCGCTCGGCCATGTACATGACCGGCGGCTGGTGGTTCAAAAAGTCGCCACCCGTGATCGTGTCTTCGAAGTGAAGATAAGGCGAATCGCCCTCGCCCCGAAGGTTCACCGCCCCATTAATGCCACCCTGCGCGCACACGCTATGCGACCGCTTGACCGGAACGATACTAAAGAGCTGAACCTTAACGCCCGACTCGGCGAGCTTCAGCGCCGTCATCAGCCCCGCTAGCCCTCCACCAACAACAACGACCTTTCGCGGCGCACCTGCCATAGGCTTCATTTTACATAGGTCGCGGTACGCTGTAGTTGTGGAACTCAAGCTGGAGCGCGTGCATCGAGCCGATCACCCGAATGTCTCGCACGTTTCGCAACTGCTAGAAGTCACGTTTCCCGAGTGCGAGCGCGAGTCCATCCCTGACTTCCTTGCCGACCTAGAAGCCGGTCGCGGCCACACGCTTTGGGTTCTGACCGACCCGCACGACCAGTTTCTCGGGTTCGCGCGCGGCATGGTTTTTCCGAGCTTGAAGCGGGGTTGGGTTGTCCATGTGGCCCTCGATCCTCGTCATCGAGGCGGCGGATTGGGAGCAGAACTACTACAGCAAGTTCTAGGCGAAATGCGAAGATCGTTCGAAGGCTTCGAAGGCATGTATCTCGAAGTTGAACGCCTGCAGGAAGCCGCGACAGAGCAAGAACGAGCAGAACGGCAAAAGCGGCTTGCGTTCTTCGATCGCTTAGGTGCGCGGCTCGTCTCGCCGGATTACATACAGCCCCCTTCCCAGCCTGGTCAGCCTCCGGTACCGCTGAACTTGCTGTTTTGGGGCGAGACAGCGGCGTCTGACGACGAGTTATTGGCTGACTTCTATGAAGCCGCGTTTGGTGATACGATCACCTCATGACTTCGCAAGAGCTACGCGAGATCGTCGAGCATCTCTCGTCCTACCCAACCCGAAACTCGCTTTCGCCGTACCTTCGGCCGGCGATGGAGTGGGTTGCTGAGCAGTACGGCGCGATTCCGGGCATGGAGGTCGAGCTTATGGAGTTCACCTTGCCGGTCGGCAACCGAGTGCCCGAGCCCACGCCGGTCGTGCAAGTCATCGCCACGTTGCCCGGCGAGCGGCCCGAACTCGTGATGCAGAGCGCGCATGTGGATTCGCTTTGCCTCGGCGTCGACCCCAAAACCGGTCGTGCCCCAGGCGCGAATGATGACTCAAGCGGCGTCGCGGTCGGCATCTGTGTTGCGCGCGCTCTGGCCGCGAAGCCGCGCAAGAACACGCTTAGATTTGTTGCCTACTGTGGTGAGGAGCAAGGCTTGCTCGGTGCAAAGGCACTTTCGGCAAGGGCCAAAGATGAAGACTGGCCAATTCTTGGAATCCTCAATAACGACATGGTTGGCTCATCGCGCAACCTGAATGGGCAAAGCGAGGCGAATGCGCTTCGGCTGTATAGCGACCTGCCAGCTCGAGAATTTGCTCGATTTGCCGAGTGGGTCGTGCGCCAGAACTGCGCCGATTTCCGGCTCAAGATGCACTTGCGCCCCGACCGGTTTGGTCGTGGCGGTGACCACACACCCTTCGCAAATCTTGGCTTCCCGGCGGTTCGCCTGACCGAGGTCTACGAAGAGTGGGCGCATCAGCACACGCCGGAGGACACGATCGAGAACATGGACTTCGACTTCCTCGCCCGTTCCGCTGAAGCCAATCGGGTCGTGATGGATGCTCTTTCAAAGGCTGAACCTGCTCCGACCAATGTTAGATTCGATCCCAAGGCAAGCTATCACACGATCCTAAGCTGGGAAGGCGAATCGTCAAGCTACGAAGTGTTCTGGCGCGAGACCTCGAGCGCAACGTGGCAAGGCTCCCAACCAGTTAAGGGCAACCAAGTTGAAATGAAGAACCTCAACAAGGATGAGTACATTTTCGGCGTGGCGGCCGAGAACGGCGTCCCGGTCGAGGCTCAAGTAGCGACTTAGCGATTGTTGGCGAGCTTCATCAGCAACCGAAGAATCTCGATGTAGAGCCAGACCATCGTGACGAGCAGGCCGAACCCGGCATACCATTCCATGTACTTCGGTGCGCGGTTTCCTACTCCTCGTTCGATCAAGTCGAAGTCGAGTAGGAAGTTGAACGCGGCGATACCGATAACGATTACTGAGAAGACGATGCCGATTAGCCCAGACTGATAGATCGGGAACGCGGACACAAAAGCAGGGGCGAAGAGCCCGACCACAAATGAGAACAGGTAGAGAAGCGCTACGGCTGCGGTAAGGCCGATGATGACCGATCGCATGGTTTCTGTGACTCGAATAATTCGAGTGGCATAGAGGGTCAGCATGACTGCGAGCGTCACCATGGTTCCCGCTACGGCGATCGGCACAGCGCCGGCATAGGCAGTCTTCGCGAGCGAGGATGCTGCGATGAAGCTGATGACGCCGACCACGTATCCCTCGACCAGCGCATAGGCCGGAGCGAGGACGGGGGCGAGGTGAGCCTTGAAGCCAATCACAAACCCGAGAATGATCGCGACGATTACGCCGCCGATGAGCCCGGCGTAGCTTGGGAACATCCAACCGGCACCGGCTGTGGCCAGAAGCATCAACAAGAGGAAGCCGGTCTTCTGAATCGTCCCGGCCAAGGTCATCGGGTCGGCCGATTCCATTACGGGGTGCTCGAAAACACCCTCGTTCATGGCGGGGTTGCTTGTGCGGAACATGCTGCGTTCTTGATCTCTCATAGTCGCTTTCCTTGAATAACGCTAAAGACGTTGGTTCTGTTGCAAAGGTCACGGGTACCTTGATGGCATGGATCCCGTTCAGCCGCGAACTTGGAAGGAGTTCTTCGACAGCCACGCGCCTCACTATGACCAAAACGGGTTCACGCGGAACACGATGGTCGAGGTGCAGTTCCTGTTCGACACGATGAAGTTGCAGCCCGGGATGCGGCTCCTTGATGTCGGTTGCGGGACTGGGCGGCATGCTGTTGAACTGGCCCAGCGCGGGTTGGAGGTGACGGGTGTTGATTTGAGCGCGGGCATGCTCGATGTGGCACGGACGAAGGCGGCTGAAGCGGGCGTTTCGGTCGAGTTCATCGAGGCCGATGCGACGACTTGGCGGGCGTCGGATTTGTTTGACGCCGCGATCTGCCTTTGCGAGGGCGGTATGGGGCTGATCAATCACGACGAAGATCCAGTTGCGCATGACCTCGGCATCCTTCGCGGTATCGGCGCGAGTCTGAACCCTGGCGCGCCTTTCGTGATGACCGCGATGAACGGTTACGCCACGATCCGCCGCGCGACAGACGAGTTCGTCGAACAGGGCTCTTTTAATCCGGCGACCATGGAAATGGCCTACGCAGACGAATGGGATTTGCCGGAAGGCAAGGTGCCAATGCTGATCCGAGAGCGGTTGTTCATCCCACCGGAACTGGCGAGCATGCTGCATCACGCTGGGTTCGCGGTCGAGCACGTCTGGGGCGGCACGGCGGGCGAATGGGGCGAGCGACCGCTGAAGCTGGATGAGATTGAGGTCATGTTTGTGGCTCGGAAGCGGTGATGGTAAACGCGCAGAAAACAACGATGAGTCGACAACGCACTGGAGTTGCCGTTGCGTTCCTGTTTGTAACGGTTCAAGTGTCACCGACCACTGCTCTCCCGATAGCGTAGAAATGCCGATACCAATACTAGGAGGATAATCGTATAAGCTTGCAAGCGGAGCGGAGATGACGAATCGGCTATTCATATGGCTGTGGATCTTTTTGGGGGCACTTGTTGCGTCCCGGTCATCGGTTCCGCCCTTGCACTCGCATGACCATGAGGAGTCGTGTCATGTTTGCTTTCTTGCCCAGCTTCCGCGACGTGCTGAGAGAACTCCGAGCACGAATCGCACCAATGCGCCGGCGGCAAGCTCGCCTCCAGCCCTCGCGGCTCCGCGCGAGATTGCAATTGCATCGTCCCCTACAGCAATTGCAATAACTCGCTGGGTTGAAGGTTCTCTTGTTCCTGCTTGGTCTGAGGTCCGCTCAGAATCAGTATTCGCAGCATCAAGGCCCGTTCGTGGCCCGCCGGCGATTTCTTAAATCGAACTTCATTCCCTAGCGAGGCTTAGCCTCGCCTGACCACTGTTCATTTAGGAAAATAATGCCATTTACATTATCAAGTAGCCTGGCGGCTGGTGCATTTGCGGCCGCCCAACAACTCATCGTACAAGACCCACCCGCACCGGTAGAGGAGCCGCCAACACCGACGGTTCAAGCGGAGGCACCGACGCGGAGCCGCTTAAGCGACTTCAATCCTCAGATCAGCTTGGTTAGCGACTTTCGGTCGCGTTTTGCCAACTCTCAGGAAGGGGGCGAGAAGCTAAGCGAGCTTAAGGAACTCGAACTCGGCCTTGCCGCCGATGTTGACCCTTTCCTGAGAGCCGAGGCGTACATTGCCTTCGCCCGAGAGGATGGTGAGAACATCGTCGAAGTCGAAGAAGCCTTTGCGACCTATAGTCGCCTTGGGCGCGGATTGACGGCTAAGTTTGGCAAGATCGCTGGAGCTGTGGGCCGCGTTCAACGCAACCATGCCGACCAACAAAACTGGCTCGACTATCCCTATGCCATCCAAGACATCTTGGGTGAGGAAGGGCTTAAGGCGCCAGGGGCGTCACTCAGTTACCTTCTGCCGGGAGACCGGTTCCATGAGTTCACTCTTGAGGCCCTGGTTCCAGATGAGAGCCCGATCTTCATGGGGAGCGACAACGGCAAACCCGTAGTCATCGGTCACTACCGCACGTTTTTTGACTTCTCCGAGGACCTGTCGGCTCAGCTAGGGGCAACCTATGCTCAGGGTCCGAATGAATCAACGCGCTCCACGCTCTACGGCCTGGATTACACGATGAAGTTTCAGCCCGGTTCTGGTAACGCCTGGACCTTCGAAGCAGAAGCCCTTTGGGCTAAGCCGGGAAGCGGAGCCGAGACAGCCTTCGGAATGTTCGCGGCGGGAACGGTTCAACTAAGTAAGACGCTGTTTGGCACGGTGAAATGGGACCAAAGCGAGATTCCGGGCACGGACTCTTGGCGGCGGGGTTGGACGGTTGGGCTGACGCTTCGGCCCACGGAGTTCCATCACTGGCGCTTGCAATTCCAAGACATGCAGACCAACTTTGGCGAGTCACGCCGAACGCTTGACCTGCAATTCCAATGGATGATTGGAGCGCATCCGGCTCACAAGTATTGAGAACGACCATGAAGAAATTGCTCTTTCTTGTCGTTATCGGACAGGCGGCGTTTGCTAGCGCGAACCTGAAGATTGTGACGACCACGGCGGACTTGGCTTCGATAGCCAAGCTCGTCGGCGGGAAGTCCGTAAGTGTTAGCAGCATCATCACGGGTTCTCGGGACGCGCACCGTATCGAGGCCAAGCCGAGCTTCATGAGCCGAGTTGCCGGGGCCGATGTGTTCATCGCGGTTGGCCTCGATCTTGAGGTTGGCTATGAGCGCGCGATCTTGGATGGCGCGCGCAATGGCAAGGTGATGCTCGGACAGCCGGGCCACATCTATGCTGCCGACTACGCCTACATTCTGGACAAGCCGACGGGCAGTGTCACACGTGCCCACGGGGATATTCACCCAGGGGGTAACCCGCATGTCTTGCTCGACCCCTACAATGGTCGCCGCATTGGCATCGGCTTAGCCCGGAAGTTCCAGCAACTCGATCGGGCGAATGCCGCGAGTTATGAAACCAACCTCAAGGCGTTCTTGGATCGCTTGGATTCGGCCATGTTTGGCGCGGCCCAGGTAGATAAGTTCGGTAGTGAGTCACTTTGGCAGTGGCACAATGCCGGCAACTTCAAGGCAACAATGGCATCAAAGGGCAGCACGCCTGGTGGCTGGTCGGGAAGGGTTGGAGATGTGGTCGGGAAGCCTGTGTTCTCGTACCATCGTTCATTCCCGTACTTGGCCAGGCGCTTTGGGTTCCGGGTCATGGATGAGCTAGAGCCGAAGCCGGGTCTTGAACCGACCCCAGGGCATTTGGCAACGCTGATTCGAACGGGTCAAGAGCAAGGCGTGAAGGCCATCTTTCAGGAACCATTCTTCTCAACCAAGTCGGCAAACCTCGTGGCGTCGAGAATTGGGGCGAAGGTGGTGGTTCTTCCGCAAAGTGTTGGGCAGGCACCCGGCGCGGATGACTATATCAAGCTGTTCGATGTGATCGTGCAGCGCATGGCGGAGGCGCTCTGAACGACCTCCTCCGCCTGATGCAGTGGCCGGCTTTGGCATCGCTTGTGATGTCGCCGGTTCACTGTCTCTTCGGGTTGCACATCGTGCGCCGCGGCGTGATCTTTATTGATCTCGCCGTGGCGCAAATGGCGGCTTTGGGCATGGCGATTGCACATGCCCAGGGTCACGACCTGCACTCGGCTACGACCTATTGGTACTCGCTGGGGTTTGCCCTTGGCAGTGCGCTGCTCATCGCTCTATCGCGATTCCGGCTTGGCAAGGTTCCGCATGAGGCGATCATTGGCATCATGTTCGTGCTGGCTTCTGCGCTCGGCGTGGTTGTGCTCGATCGAACGGAGCATGGCGTGGAGGAACTGCGCGACATTCTCACGGGCAGCATTCTGTTTGTTCAGCAGTCCGATGTGAGCCACACTGCGACGATCTACGGGGTGCTGCTCGCGATCATGGTCGTCATGTGGCGGGCGACTTCGGCGGTGACTTTGCATGAGGACTCGGCCCCAGTTGGATGGCGACGAGTTGCCGTGGATTTCTTGTTTTATGGACTGCTTGCTTTCGTCGTGGCATCTTCGGTCAAGATTGCGGGCGTCCTTGTCGTGTTCACATGGCTCGTAATGCCTCCCGTCTGCGCCTTCTTGTGGCTCGATTCGATGCGAAGGGCGGTTTGGGTTGCCATTCCGCTCTCGCTCGTAGGAACTCTAGCGGGGCTTTGGATTAGTTTTAAATGGGACTGGCCGTCTGGACCCGCCATCGTTGTCGTGTTGGGAGCTTTGGTGACCTTGTTTTACTTAGCAAAGCTGTTTGTGCCACGATCGAAGGAATTGGCTTAGAAGTCCGCGCTCCGCGGGCGGAATAGATTCCTTGCGCCAGGTGGCGGACTGAAGTCCACCCTCCGGCATCGGCAGGGATGCCGATGTTACGAGTAGAGCCGCAGGGCTTCGTCGTACTCGTCGGCGTTGTCGAAGTCCACGATGCTCGTTGGGTCGGAGTCAAGGTCGATGATGACTTGGCCTTGGAGGACATGGCCGAGGCGGCGTTCGGCCTCGGCGACGGACATCAGGCGGGCGAAATAGCGGGCTAGGGCGCCGAATCCGAACTTGCGCATCATCCCAAACTGGCTCTTGCGCGAGTGGCGGATGGCGTTGAAGAGGTCGCGGCCGAAGGTGAGACCCTCCGGGGTCGCGGCGAAGAAACCTCCGGAGAGTACGCGGCCATCGCGCAGGAAGATTGGCGAGGTCTCCCAGCTTGGGTAGGCCTCGCGAAAGGTCTTGAGGCGGCAAAGGCCGCCGGCATACCAGCGCGGCTCGGTGATGCGGCTGTCGAGTCGCTCGACAAAAGACCTGATCGCCTCGCCAGTGATGAACGGCATGTCGGCAGGCAGAATCACGAGCCGCTCGGTGTTCAGCATCGCGCTGGCGGCAATCGCGTTATCAACTGCCGATGTGGTCTCGTCGATCATGCCGCCGTAGTGAATGTAGCTTCGAAGGTCTTCGCCACCAACGGTGACGATCGGGCCGACACCAGACTCATGGGCGGCTTCAAGAACGATTTCGAGTGAAGTGCGGTCGCCAAACTTGGCGAGGGCCTTTCGGGGGGTCCCAAGGCGGACAGCGAGCTTATCGGGGCAAACCCCGCCGGCAACAATGGCGATTCCCCAACTCATTTAGAAGGCTTGGACTTTAGCACGTTATAGACGTGTTGGTACCGGACGCCAAGGGCTTTGGCGATCTCGGCTTTACTCATGCCTTCGGCGAACATCTTGCGCGCAGTGGCGGCTTTGTTGACGGTGCCGTTGGCGTTGAGGATTTTGTCGGTGGACGGCGTGGATGAGGTGGACGGGGTGGACGAGGTGGACGGTTCTCCCCTCCCCCCGGCCCCCTCCCCTCGCGAGCGAAGGGAGGGGGAGTTTAGGAGCGAAACCATCTCGACTGCGCTCATAGCGGCTTCGCGGCCTTTGTTGCCCATCTTCATTCCGGCTCGGTCGAGGGCTTGATCTTGGTCATCCGGGGTTAGAATGCCCCAGGCGATGGGGACTCGAGACTCCAATTGCAGGTTCATTAGTGCGCCGGCTACATCGGCGGCGAGAAGCTTGGCATGAGCGGTTTGGCCTTGCAGGATGCAACCAAGGGCGACGATGCCGTCCACGCCCTTATCAATGAGCGCTCGGCAAGCGAGGGGGATTTCCCAACTGCCGGGCACGCTGACGACGTCCACGTCTTCGGCGTCCGCACTTTCGAGGGTGTCCAGCGCGCCTTCGAGGAGCTGCTTGGTGACAAGCTCATTCCATCGCCCGACGACGATGGCGAACTTCTTGCCCTTGGCATCGGTTTTTCCGGCCAGTTTCATAGCAAGGGAGATTATAGTCGTTTGGCTAATGGCTAATGGCTAATGGCTAATGGCTAATGGCTAAGCAACCATCAGCCGTCAGCCATCGACCATCAGCTTCCCCGAGACGTTCACCCCGCCCCATTCGATTCCCGCCATCTTGAAATCAAGCTCCTAACCGGGTATCATTTGCGATTCGGGCCTTGTGTCCGAACTGAAAACTTAGCCACTAGTCGTGTGCGGCTGTTCGCAGACCGGCTAGAGAACGGCGGGATGATAGAAATCAATGGCAAAACAGTGTCTCATTGTTAAACAACAAAAGCAGGCCCAAATGTGGGAGCAACTGCACAAGGAAGAGCAAGAAATCCTGGCTCTTCCCAAGGAAAAGCGCGATGAAGCGTTGGCTGCATTCAAGGCCAAGCGCGTCAAGAATCGCCAGTACAAGACCCGGCGCTACAACCGATGCTCCGTCACCGGTCGTGCAAGTGGTTACATCGGCTACTTTGGCGTTTGCCGCCAAGTGTTCCGAGAAATGGCGCACCAGGGTC
Organism: Chthonomonas sp.; assembly: GCA_016788585.1. Taxonomy (GTDB): domain Bacteria; phylum Armatimonadota; class Fimbriimonadia; order Fimbriimonadales; family Fimbriimonadaceae; genus JAFLBD01. The sequence continues at coordinate 152,170 of JAEURP010000009.1, forward strand.
AGCTCCCGGGGGTTACAAAGTCCAGCTGGTAATCCAGTAGGAGTAACACACTAATGCATAGCGACCCCATCGCCGACCTATTGACGCGCATCCGTAACGGTGTTCACGCGCGCAAGCAAACGGTTGAAATCCCAATGAGCAAGATCAAGCTCGAGATCGTGAAGATCCTCGAGCAAGAGGGTTACCTCACTGGCCACGAGATTACGACCGAATCCAAATTTCCGAGCCTCAAGATTCACATTAAGTACGATGCACGCCGCAAGCCGGTTCTGCAGAAGCTGACGAGAGTCTCGAAGCCCGGTCTCCGAGTTTATCGCGCAAACGACGAACTGCGACCCATTCGCAGTGGCCTCGCGACGCGCATCATGACCACGAGCCAAGGCGTAATGACCGACCGCGAAGCCCGCAAGCGACGCATCGGTGGCGAAGTGCTCTGCGAGGTTTGGTAAGACATGTCACGAATTGGAATGCAACCCATTACAGTCCCCTCCGGCGTCACGATTGACGTTGCGGCAGACAACCTCGTCACCGTTCGCGGTCCCAAGGGCGAGTTGAAGCAAGAGATTGCTCGCGAACTCGACATCAAGATTGAAGACGGCACGCTGACCGTAGCTCGGCCGAACAACAACTACCGAATGCGTGGTCAGCACGGACTAGCCCGCACACTGATCAACAACATGGTGGTCGGCGTGACGGCGGGGCACAAGAAGGAACTCGATGTCATTGGCGTCGGTTTCCGTGTCGCGGCTGAAGGGTCGGGTCTAAACCTCGCCATCGGCTATTCGCACCCAGTAAAGGTGTCGCCAGTCGACGGAATCAAGTTCACCGTGACAGCGGACGAGAAGACTCGACAGCAGCGCATCGCCGTCGAGGGAATCGATAAGGCGCTTGTCGGTCAAATCGCAGCCGACATTCGAAAGATTCGCAAGCCCGACGCCTACAAGGGCAAGGGTATTCGATATGCAGGCGAAGTGGTTCGCCTCAAGGCCGGTAAGCGAGCGGCCGCGAAGAAGTAAGGAGACTGATAGAAAGAAATGGCAAATCAATCACGAGCTGATCTTCGCGTAATCCGCCACCGTCGGGTACGCAAGAAGATTGCCGGTACGACGGCGCGACCGCGCCTGTCGGTTTACCGCAGCCTAAAGCACATCAGCGCCCAAATCATCGACGACACGACCGGCGTGACCCTCGCGGCCGCCAGTAGCGTTGAGAAGGGCCTCAAGACCACTGGAAACGTCAGCGGTGCCAAGAAGGTAGGCGAAGAGCTTGCCAAGCGCGCCAAGGCCGCAGGAATCACGGAAGTGATTTTCGACCGAGCTGGCTTCAAGTACCACGGGCGCGTTGCCGAATTGGCATCCGGCGCCCGCGACGGAGGATTGGAATTCTAACATGAGAATGGCGCAACGACAAACCGGACGACGCGACAACCGCGGTGGCCCCCTTCAAGAAGGCCCCCAGTACGATGTTCGCGTTATCCGAAGTAACAAGGTGTTCAAGACCCACAAGGGCGGTAAGACGGCCAGCTGGTCTGTTCTCGTCGTCGTCGGAGACAACAAGGGCAAGGTCGGAGTCGGTCTCGGAAAAGCTCGGGGTATCCCCGACGCAATCCGCAAGGCCGAAGAAACCGCTCGAAAGTCGATGATCAAAGTCAACATGATCGGCGGCACGATTCCTCACGAGGTGCGTGCTGTTTGCGGTACGAGCCAAGTCATGTTGAAGCCAGCATCGGCTGGTACTGGCGTTAAGGCCGGTAGCGCAGTTCGAGCTTGCCTCGAAGCCTGTGGCATCCACGACGTTCTCGCTAAGGCCCTCGGTAGCCGAAACCCGGTGAACATGGCCTACGCCACATTCAACGCGTTCCAGGCTCTTCAGCAGATCGAGGCCCGAGCGGCAACGCGTGGTATGGATCACAACGAACTCACGCCTTGGCTTGCTAAGGCTCGCAAGGAGGAAGAAGAGAATGCTTCGCATTAAGGTCGTAAAGAGCTTTATTGGCCAAAAGCCAACGAACAAGATCACCCTTCACTCGATGGGTCTGCGCCGAGTTGGCGCGAGCCGAGTCCTGCCTGATAACCCCTGCATCCGCGGCATGATCCACAAGGTCAAGCACATGGTGACGATCGAAACCGTAGAAGAGGGAGCTAAGAAGAAGAAATGAGTTTGCACAACTTACAACCCAATGATGGTTCGACCAAGACCCGCCGCCGCGTTTGCCGCGGTATCGGCAGTGGACTTGGAAAAACCGGTGGACGCGGTACCAAGGGCCAAAAGGCTCGCCGGCAGATTCCGGCCTGGTTCGAAGGCGGCCAAACGCCCATCATTCGCCGACTTCCGGTGAAGAAGGGCTTCCGCAATATCAACCACAAGGAGTACGCAATCATCAACATGGATGACCTCGCCAAGTTCTTCAAGGACGGCGACGTGGTTACTCCTGAAAAGTTGATTGCCACTGGAGTCATTAGCAAGCTGCAAGACGGCGTTAAGATCCTCGCTTTCGGTGATCTCGATAAGAAGCTTAAGGTCTCGGCGCATAAGTTCAGCGCAGCGGCCAAGGCTAAGATCGAGAAAGCCGGAGGAGAGGTCACCTCTCTGTGAGCTCCGTATTCGGCGGCGGCGGCGACATGATGGGGCCCGGTGATAAGGGCCTTAAGTTCTCGCTTGCCGATACCTTTCGCATGGCTTGGGCCGATCCGGACCTTCGCCAGCGAATAATTTTCGTCCTCAGCGTCTTCGCTATCTTCGCCTTCTGCATCCACGTTCCCGTGCCGATGCCGGGCGTTCCTGCGGCCGACATCGAGGAAGCAGTCAAGAGCAACGGCTTCCTTGCCATGCTTGGCATGATGGGTGGTCGAGCGCTCCAGCGCGTCTCGATTCTCGCTCTTGGACTCGGTCCTTACATCACGGCTTCGATCATCATGCAAATCCTTAATGCTGCTAATCAGGCTTGGAAGAAGGAGTTGCAGGAAGGCGGCGAGTACGCTCGCCGAGCTCAAGGTAAGCGAACGCGCTACCTCACCTTAGCGCTGTGTGCCGCTCAGGGCTGGGGCTTGATTAAAACCCTCCAGACCATCCCTTCGGTTAACGCATCAGTTGCTGCGAACCCATGGATGCCTTACACGACGATTCTCTTTTGGACCGCAGGTGCCATGCTCATGCTTTGGCTAGGTGAGCAACTCAGTGAGCGCGGCATTGGTAATGGGGTTTCGCTGATGATCTTCGCCGGCATCGTTATCTCGTTCCCGGCCACTGTACAACAGGTTTGGGCTTCGATTCAGAACGGAACGACAGCTTGGTACGCCGGAATCATTGTTGTGGTGATGTTCCTGCTGAGCACGTGGTTTATCACGTATTTCACCATCGCGCAGCGGCGAATCCCGGTTCAACATATTCGGCGGCAATTTGGTACGAAGTCGATGGGCGGCGCCACGAGTTACCTTCCATTTAGCGTGGTCATGGTCGGCGTGATTCCCATCATCTTCGCAATCGCGTTGATCCAGATTCCCTATCAATTCATGGGTTGGTTCCCGCCTGGGTCCCAAGGGCACACGATTCTGCAGAACGTTGCCGCATTTTTGAACCCCAACTTCAAAGACTGGAGAGGCTTCCTTGGAGTGTTCGTCTACGCGGGCCTGATCTTCTTCTTCAGCTACTTCTACACGGCGGTCCAATTCAACGTCGAAGATATTGCCAATAACCTGAAGCGAGCAGGGTCATTCATTCCAGGAATTCGACCAGGGAAGCAGACCAAAGACTTCCTTGATGGTGTGATCTCTCGGATCACCATCGTCGGTGCCTTCTTCTTGGCCGCAGTTGCCTTAAGCCCTTACCTATTGCCACTGTTTATCAATGTCGTCAATGTGCAGTTGCTCTTTGGCACGTCGCTACTGATCATGGTGAGTGTGGCCCTTGAGACCATGCGCCAGATTGAGGCGAATATCCTCATGAAGCAGTACGGTCAGTAAGGTTTGGCACGCAGTTTGAACAACGGAGTCCTTTCGTGCGTATCGTATTAGTTGGCCCACCTGGCGTAGGAAAGGGGACTCAAAGCGAACTTCTTACCGAGAAGTTCGGGGCGGTTCCCCTCTCCTCCGGCGCGATCTTTAGATCTGAGATCGAGGCAAAGACCGATCTTGGAGAGATGGCTAAACGCTATATCGATCAGGGTCGATTGGTGCCCAACGGCGTTACCATTCAGATGATGGCAAAGCGAATGCGCACGCCTGAAGTGCTTAAGAATGGCTTCATTCTCGATGGCTTTCCTAGGACGGTAGACCAAGCGATCGCGCTCGACCAAATGCTTCTCGACATCGAGCAGCCGCTCGACGGAGTGGTAAGCATCGAGGTCGATGCTGAGGTAGTAGTTGCTCGTTTGAGTGGCCGCATTGGCTGCACTCGATGCGGCGCCATTTATCACAAGTTGAGCAAGCCTCCAAAGCGAGACTGGATTTGCGACCAATGCAACTCCCCCCTCTTCGTTCGAGATGATGACCAGCCGGACACCATCCGCGAGCGCCTTCGGGTGTTTGAGGAAAACACGGCGCCGGTCATTGGGCACTATGAGGCCCTCGGGTTGGTTCGCCACATTCAAGGTGACCGAGAACCAGAGGTCGTGTTTGAAGAGATCACCAAGTCGTTGGGCCTATGATCATCTTAAAGACACAGGCAGAGATCGCCCTAATGCGAGAGTCAGGCAGAATTCTTGCAAAAGCGCGAAGGCTTGCAAGTGAGCAACTGCGCCCAGGCATTACAACTGGTGAACTCGACGATATCATTCACTCGGCGCTTCTCGCGGAAGGAGCTACGCCGAGTTTTCTCAACTATCAGGGCTCGGGTCCATCTCCTTTTCCAAAGTCCAGTTGCTTGAGCGTCAATGAGGAGGTTGTTCATGGCATTCCGGGTAACCGAAAACTAAAGGAGGGTGACATCATCGGGATCGATATTGGCGTGTACAAGGATGGCTTTCATACCGATTCAGCCTGGACTTTTCCAATAGGCGAGGTCAGTGATGAGGTCAAGCTCTTGCTTCGGGTGGCTAGAGAGTCTTTGGAAAAGGGCATTGAGAGAGCCCGTGCCGGGGCGAGAATCGGCGATGTGTCAGCGGCAATCCAAAAGCACATCGACGCCTATAAGTTTGGAATCGTCCGAGAACTCGTTGGTCATGGGATTGGTCGCAGCCTACACGAGGAACCCAGCGTTCCAAACTTTGGTCGAGCAGGAACTGGGCCAAAGCTCAAGGAAGGGATGACCTTCTGTATTGAACCAATGGTCAACTTGGGAACGTGGAAGGTCAAGACCAAATCGGACGGATGGACCATGGTCTCGGCTGACGGTCGTCCCTCTGCCCATTTCGAGCACACCGTTGCGATTACGAAGAGCGGAGCCGAGATTCTGACGGTTGAGTGATCGGAATGACCTAGCTTCATCAAGCTAGTCCCAGCCATACCCAGCCCAAAACTAGCTATTCCCGGCAAACCCCAGCTATAATAACCTCAGATTGAGAAGAGGAAACTTTCAGCCACGTAAGCGCAAGGATGATCCCAACAAGGAGATGGGAATTGAGGTCGAAGGCACGGTCGTCGAGAACCTGCCAAACGCCCGTTTTCGGGTTAAGTTAGACGATAGCGACCTCGAAATCCTAGCCCACGTGAGTGGCAAGATGCGAATGCACTATATCCGCATCCTCCCTGGCGATAAGGTCAAGATCGAGATGTCGCCCTACGACCTGACTAAGGGTCGGATCATTTACCGGGCTCGGTAAGTTCGAAACTTACAAAAAAAGACGCGCTCACCCTAGCGCGAACCTGAAACGGGTCGGTATACTGCTCTTTCGCGCCAAGGCATGATGCCGTCGCGCAAAGCGACCTATTGCTTTTCCAGACGCCCCTGGATTCGGAAAAGTTGCGAAAAGAGGAAGCCGAAAGATGAAGGTTCGTGCAAGCGTAAAGAAGATTTGTGACAAGTGCAAGATCATTAAGCGTGCCGGTGTGGTACGCGTGATCTGCATCAACCCCAAGCATAAGCAGCGACAGGGTTAAGAGGAAACAGGAGAACAAACGAAAGAGTGGCTCGTATTGCTGGTGTAGATTTACCGCGCGACAAGGCATTGCAGTATGCCTTGCCGCTTATTTATGGCATTGGCCCCAAAACGGCTGGTGATATTATCGCCAAGACCGGTCTGGATCCCCGAAAGCGCGTTCGCGAACTCAATGAAACCGAGGTCGCGAAGTTGCGTGAAGTTATCGACGCTGAGTTCCAGGTCGAGGGAGATTTGCGCCGAGAGGTTTTTGCAAACATTCGTCGCTTGATCGAGATTGGAAGCTATCGCGGATTACGCCACCGCCGCGGTGTTCCTACGAGAGGACAGCGAACCCGCAGTAATGCCCGAACCCGAAAGGGCAAGGCGAAGACCGTCGCCGGTAAGAAGAAGGCTAAGAAGTAATGGCAAGAAAGCAAACTCGAGGGAAGGCAAAAGAGAAGCGGCAAGTCGCCAATGGCGTGGCTTACGTTCAATCCACCTTCAACAATACGATTGTTACGATCACCGACCCACAAGGGTCCGTGCTCTGCTGGGGCAGTGCCGGCAATGTGGGTTTCAAGGGAAGTCGAAAAGGCACCCCCTACGCCGCAACGATGGCTGCCGAGGCGGCTGCCAAGAAGGCGCTAGAGCACGGGATGCGAAAGATCGAAGTGAAGATTACTGGTCCTGGAGGAGGGCGAGAGACAGCAATGCGCTCGCTCGCCGCTAATGGGCTCGAAATCACTAGCATCACCGACGTGACCCCGCTACCCCACAATGGTTGCCGGCCGCCAAAGAAGCGCCGAGTCTAAATCCCAACGACATGCCTCAAATTACTACCCAAGAACTATCGCAAGAACACGGCAAGTTTGTGTTTGAACCGCTTGAGCGCGGCTATGGCCAGACCATCGGAAACGCCCTGCGCCGCGTACTGCTGAGCAGCATACAAGGTGCCGCCGTAGCCGCCGTGAAGATTGGAAAGGTCTTCCACGAATTCGCCCCCATTCCAGGAGTGAAGGAAGACACCACAGAACTCCTCCTAAACCTCAAGAATCTGGCGATTGAGATTGATTTCGATGTCATTCCTCCAGATGAGGAAGTCTTAACGATCAATGTGAAGGGTCCTGGTGTCGTGACTGGCGCCGACGTTGCTTGCCCAGAAGGGGTTACGATCATGAATCCAGAGGTCTATCTGGCCACGATCAGTGACAAAGACGCAGTCCTAGACGTCGAGCTTTACGTGAACTGGGGAAGCGGCTACACCCTTCCCGAAAAGCAAGAGCGATACAAAGGCGTTATCGGAATCATCACTACCGGAAGCCAGTTCACTCCGGTTAAGAAGGTCAACTATGTCGTGGAGCCAACTCGTGTAGGCTCGCGAACAGACTTCGAGCGACTTGTTTTGGATGTCTGGACTAACGGTGCCGTTCCTCCGAACGATGCAGTAACGCAAGCCAGCCAGATTCTGGTTAAGTCGCTCCAGATGTTCTTTGATCTCGGAAAGAGCCTGGCCGATCTTGAGCTGGAAGACGATGATCTCGACCTTCCGGAGTTGGCCAATGTTCCAGAGACCAAAATCGAAGAGCTCGACTTCTCTCAACGCACCTATAATTGCTTACGCAGAGCCGGCCTCCTCACCTTGCGCCATCTCGCCGCAGTAACAGAATCTGACCTGACCAGCATTCGAGGATTTGGAAAGAAATCGTTGCATGAAGTGCGCGATAAGCTGGCCGAGCACGGACTCGTAATTAAGCCCCCGAAGGCGGGATACCGAGGCGTCGATTTGCTCGATGATGAAGAAGACGACTTCGAATAAGGATTGCCATGAACCACAAAGTTGACCACCGAAAACTCGGACTGCCTAGCGACCAGCGGCGGGCGCTACTGACGAACCTCGTTCGCCAGTTCATCCGCCACGGCTATGTGCATACCACCGTTCACCGATGCAAGGAACTTCGGCGACTCGTCGAGCCACTCATTACTTTGGCTAAGACCGACACGCTGGAAGCTCGCCGCGAAGCCCGAAAGGTTCTCGTAGGTCACAGCTCGAGCACGCCAAGGCCAGAGAAGCTTCTCGCCGGCAAGACCGAACTGGAGAAGATGGTGATCTTGCAAGAACGCAGTTTGATCAATGGCGAAGATCTCGTCAAGCACCTGTTTGACGTGGTAGCGCCGCGATTCCGCGACCGACAAGGCGGCTACACCCGCATTACGAAGACGGCTCTTCGCCGCGGCGACGCCGCTGTGATGGCAGTCATCGAACTTGTCGACTAGACGTATAAAGCTCGTCGTCTCGTACGACGGCACTGACTACTGCGGCTGGGCCGCACAATCTGGACGGGTAACTGTTCAGGGCACATTGACAGATATCGTTCGCCAGGTCTCAGGCGAGGACATTGAGATCATAGGAGGAAGCCGAACCGATTCGGGGACTCACGCCAAGGGGCAGGTCGCGCATTTTGACGCGAAATGGCCCGCCGAGCTAGCCAAGATTCCGCGAATCCTCAACAACCTGTTGCCCTGCGACATCGCAGTCCAGCAGGCGACGGAGGTGAAACTGGATTTTCATGCGAGATTCTCGGCGATCAGCCGAAGCTATCGCTACCGAATCCGCCAAACTCCGCGCGATCCGCGGGAGTCGAGATTTGTTCACGACACCTGGAGGGAACTAGATGTGGAGTCTATGCAGCAAGCCGCGCGACACTTGAAAGGTAGCCACGATTTTCTTGCCTTCAGTGAGGAAGTGGAGCCGACCGCCAACGCAGTACGTGAACTTTTCGAAGTGACCGTGAAGCGATCGGGCCGCGAAGTTTGGATCGACATCACGGGAAACGCCTTCATGCGAGGCATGATGCGCAGAATCAGCGGCGGACTCTATGAAGTGGGAAGAGGGAAAAGATCGGTAGAGGACTTCTGGCGACTGCTCGACCCCAAGAACCGAGACCAACTCATGTGGCCGGTGGTCCTCCCCGCAAAAGGGCTCTGTCTACAGAAAATCAAGTACGGCAGGCACCCTAAAGACTTTCGCGAACGCTATCAAACGATTTCCCAGGAGACTGGACATGAACAGAACATACAGCGCAACAAAAGAGAATATTGAACGAAAGTGGTACGTCGTGGACGCCACCGGGATTCCGATCGGCCGCCTTGCGAGCCAGGTCGCCCAGGTGCTTCGCGGCAAGCACAAGCCCACTTTCACCTACAATCAGGATTGCGGTGACTTCGTCATCGTTATCAATGCTGAGCGCGCTGTTCTGACGGGCGGCAAAGCGAACGAATTGATCTACTGGCACACGGGTTGGCCAGGTGGAATCAAAAACGTGAGCAAGGGCAAGATGAAGGAAGAGACTCCTGCCAAGCTGGTTGAGAAGACCGTTTGGGGAATGACACCGAAGACCAAGCTCGGCCACCAGATCTTCACGAAGCTGAAAGTTTACGCCGGGTCCGAGCATCCGCACGAGGCCCAAAACCCTGAACCGCTAACAATTACTAAAGACTAATGAAGAACGCGAATTACGGAACCGGCCGCCGAAAGTGTGCCATTGCTCGAGTCTGGGTAGCACCAGGTGACGGGCAAATTGAAATCAATGGCCGACCGGCTACTGAATATCTTGGGCGACCGGTGCTCGACATTTTGGTCAACAGCCCATTTGTCGCACTAGGACTTGAAGGCAAGTACAACGTTAAGGCTAGCACCAAAGGTGGTGGGATCAGCGGTCAAGCGGGTGCCATCCGGCTTGGTATCAGTCGAGCGCTCGTGGACATGGATGAAGATCTTCGTTCTGGCCTCCGCGCTGAGGGATTTCTGACCCGAGACGCAAGAATCAAGGAACGAAAGAAGTACGGTCGCAAGAAAGCTCGCCGTGGCTTCCAGTTCGTTAAGCGTTAAGGCTTTAGGGTTTAGCTTAAACAATGAGGACCGCAGACACCACGTCTGCGGTCCTCATTCCTTTACTTGACCTTCTTGAGAAGCTCTTTGGTTGCCGCTTCAACCTGATTGTCTCGTCCAGCGATCCATGCATTGGGGTCATAGCGAACGTCTACGTCGACCTTGCGCCCGATCCGCTCCAAAGGCTCGCCGTTTACGGCTAAGATGCCGACGAACGGAATCTGGACTTCACCGCCATCCCAGAAGCGATAGGTTCCTCCAACGGTCAATACATTCCCGCCAGTAGGTTCACCGATGACCGGCCCAATCTTCATTTGGCGGAAGCCTTCGCTAAAGATTTCCGCGTTTGAAGCGCTGTATTGGTTGGTCATAAGCGCAAGCGGCATTTCGATGGCCTCACCTCGGAACATGTCCTCGGTCATAGACATCTCGGGCCAGCTTCGGAACTTGCGGTAAAGCCAAGGCGTAATTCGCATCGCCGCGAGAATTCGGTTGGCCGTATTGCCGCCGCCGTTCCAGCGCACATCGACGATGGCGCCTTCCTTGCCTTCCCCATACATGCGCATTTCTCGGAAAAACCGATCTGTGCTCGGAGCATTCATGCCTTGAATGTGGAAGTAGGTCAGTTTGCCATTGCTGGCCTTCTCGACCTGCGCGCGAACTGTGCTGACGAACTCTTCATATCGGAGCGAAGTTGCTACTCCGGGTGAGGCAGGCTTGATCGCAACAGTGATCGGCATGCCCCCACGGGTCACGGAAAGTCTGACTCTTTGCCCCGCTTTGCCCTTCAGGAGCTCGGCGAAGGTTGTGTCCTGGCCCAGAGCAACACCATCGACTGCCGTAACCCGGTCCCCGGGTTTGAGTTGCATCGCCGGATGGTCGGCGGGACTCTGGGGCACTATCGAGCCCACAATGTAGCGACCGGACGCTAGCTCTGTCCAATTCCAGTTGACGCCAAGGAAGCCGGTTGGCTCGCTCGCCTGGGCTGGCGCCCCGGGAGGCGCCCCGGTAAACACGTGACTAGAGTCAAGCTCCTCGATCATCTCATACATAAGGGCATAGTAGTCCTGGCGGTCGAAAGCATAAGGAACAAGCGCCTTATACTCAGCCTTGATCGCATTCCAGTCCTTGCCGTGGTGTTTGGCATCGTAGTAGATTCGGTCGATTGCCCACCACATCTCTTCAAAGAGCGCGAGGTCTTCCTTCTTTCGATCCACCCTGATTTGGGCCGAAAATGGAGCCGGTGAGACGCTGTTGTTACCGAGGCTTAGGATCATTGGGCGGCCGCCGGCTGTAAAGTAGGCCTTGCCGTTAGCTACTTGGACTTCGCTGATGCCACCTGTCACCCCGGCAACGGGGCCGCCGCCCCGCCCATCAAGGGGAATCAGGCTGAATACTCCTGCACTGGAACCCAGGATGAACCTGCTGTCGGGTGTTGCTCCGTAAGCAGCGCCGCCACCGTTGGTGAGTCGCCGGACGCGGCTTGCGAGGCCCGCTTCGACGATCTTCACCTCGATAGGTGCAGTTGTAGGTTTGGCCGCGTCGATGGCGTCAAGGTCATCCTCGGTAAAGGTGACATCCGCCGGTACCAGGTCGACGACCATAATCTCGGCATCTTCGAACTCGGAAGTAGTGTAGTAGATCGAGCGGCCATTTGGCAGAAACCTTGGGAGATCGGCGCCGCGTGCCGCTCTTGAGATCAGTACGGTCTTTTTGGTTGCGATTTCAACGGCCGAGATGCTCGCAGCCCGCTCGGTTTGGTCGATGAACGTGATCCACTTACTATCTGGAGACCAACTAAACGCACTGACGTTCTTGTAGGCGTCCGGAAACCCGCCTTTGGCAACCGTCGTAGGTGCGCCACCTGTTGTCGAAATTACGCGAATCTCGCGGTCGTTGAAGTGATATGCAATCCACTTACCATCTGGTGAAAGTGAAGGATTGGTGAGGTCGCCCCCCTCGGCTCGAAAGACCTTTTCATTGCCATTGAGGTCTACGGTCATCAGTTGACGCTGACCGCTTCGCCCAGAGACGAAGAGCACTGTCTTGTTGTCGATCCACTCGGGAGAGATGTCTAGAGCGAGGCTAGTTGCTAGCTTTCGGGTCGTGCCGCCACGTTCTGGCATCAAGAACAGGTCGCCGCGTACGCCGACCACCGCTCGCTTACCATCTGGTGAAGCAACGAAGTCGGTGGCACCATCGGAGAGCGTGAGATCGAGGAGGGGATTGAGAACCGAGTCTTCCGGGACCTCAATTTCAAGCGGTTTGCTCGCTCCGGTCTTAACATCGTAGTGCCACAACTCGCTGTCGTACTCATAGACGATCGAGTCTTTCGCCAAGGTGGGCCAACGAAGCGTGCCGCCCTTGTGCTTCGTCAGCGGCTTCATCCCTTTGCCATCGGCGTTCATGCGCCAAAGGTTGGGTGAGCCTCCGCGATTGGTCATCCAAACGATCGTCCCATCGGCGGCATAGTTGGGGAAGCTATCCATGAACTCGTCGTTCGTGATTTTTCGGTTTGCCGTGACAGGGGTATCGAGGTTGCCAACCCAAATCTCACTAGTATCGGAGCCGTTCTCGTTTGGATTTCTCCAGCTTGCTGGGCTACCACCTCCACAATAGGCAACCATTTGACCATTTGGTGAAACGGTTGGATAGAACTGAAGCTCGAAGATGTGGTTGGTGTGTTGAACGAGGTCTCCGCCTCCAGCAGCGACCGAGAAGAGGTTCACTCGCCCCCACGCATTCGTGTGTCCGAGAATACGCTTCCCGTCAGGCGTAAAGCCGTACACAGACTCGGTCGCGCTATCGAAAGTTACGCGGCGAATGTCGGAGCCGTCCGGCTTCATTGTGTAGACATCGGCGCTGCCATATCGCGTCGATGCGAATGCGATCCGAGAGCCATCAGGTGCCCATTTTGGAGTTGAGTCAGTAGCAGGGTGAACCGTGAGGCGAGTCGCCGGCCCACCCTTACTCGGTACTCGCCAAATGTCGTTTTGCCAGCAGAACAAAAGTGTCTCGCCATCTGGAGACAACGCAGGTTGGCTCGCTCGTTTGATAGGCGCGGCGTATGCAGATGAGACGACGATGAGCGCAGAAAGTGTAACCAATCGCTTCATGCTCAAGAATCTACTTGATTCTTAGAACTTGACGCTGATCTGACCGGAGATGACGTGACCTCGATTTGCCGGCATGCTGCCGAGTGGGCCACCATTTCCGACCTCACCATACTGGACCAAGAGCTTGAACATGCTGCCTTGTCCCATGTCCATTCCAAAGCCGAGCGTGGCCCATTGGCGTCGGAGGAGCGACCCGCCAACACCTTCGATGTCGAGATTGTCGAATCCGAGGATTCCCATTGCATTCCGACTGAATCGGTATTCTAACTGAGTGGACCAATTGGTGAAATCAAAGGAATCGCCAGGCAACGATTGGCCTCGCGTGGCCCCACCAAGGAGGCGCAATTGGGGACTAACGCTGAGGTAGCCAGATACTGAAACGTCTTGGCTGTTTCGGGGCATTAGTCGACTCACTCCAAACCAAGTGTCTTCTGGAGCAAACTCCTCACCTGTGCGCCGCACGGAGCCACGCAAACCCCATGACTGGCGGTTGTAGCCCAAATTTACGTCGTAGCGAGACGATCGGTTCGACAAAACTGGTCCAGTCAAGCTGAGGCTAGTTCCGACGGTCAAGTTGTTGCTAAAGCGAAGATTCAGCTGTTGCTCCGACAAAGCGCTCTGCGCATGAGCGATTGCGCTCATTGCGAGAGGAATGGCGGGGGCGAGTTTAACTAGGTTCACGGCGGGGGCAACACTTAGAGAGAATTCAGTGGCAAAAGGTTCAACAAAATTATTGGGTATCTGGTTGTCAAACTGTATCGTTCAGCCGCGAATAAGGGCCAGAAGTTCCTCAGTCTTTTGAACCATGAGGGAGTGGTCACCTCGGCTCTCCACATTGAGCCGAATGACCGGCTCGGTATTGGAGCCTCGAAGGTTGAATCGCCACGTGGGATATTCCACGCTGAGCCCGTCTGTCCGGTCGATTTCTCCATCGCTATAGATTCTTCCCACCTTCTCCAGCACGGCACCGACATCGGCTACTTTCGAGTTCACTTCGCCACTACATGGGAATTTAGTCACCATGCCGCCGACGAGTTCACCCAACGATTTTCCACTTCGGCTCACTAGGTCGGCGATCATGATGAGGGGAATCATCCCGCTATCGCAATACCAATGGCCCTTGAAGTAATGGTGGGCGCTCATCTCACCGCCGTAGATCGCGTCTTCAGCCCGCATGCGTTCCTTGATAAAGGCGTGCCCGCTCTTGCACAGCACCGCATTGCCGCCATATTGCTGGACGATGTCGAGCGTGTTCCAAATTAGCCTTGGATCGTAAATGATGGTTTGACTTGGGTCGGCGCTGAGGATCGCCTGAGCGAGAACCCCAACAATGTAATAGCCTTCGATGAAGTTGCCCTGGCCGTCGAGGAAGAAACAACGATCATAATCACCGTCCCAAGCCACCGCAAAGTCGTATTCGCCTGGGTTCGCCCGGAGTTTTTCTTCGATCCGTGCACGAGACTCTTGCAAGATTGGGTTGGGGACCCCGTTGGGGAATTGCCCGTCGGGCTCGTAAAGCATCTCTTCGATTCGAAGGGGAAGGTGGGGGCTGAGGGCACGCATGGCCAGACCCGCAGCGCCATTGCCAGCGTCAGCGAGCACTCGAAGCGGCTTCATTTGGCTGATGTCAGCAAAGGTCAGCAAGTGGTTCACAAAGTCGTCGTAGACATCCTTGCGCTCCATCGTCGGGGCGAAGCTAGCCGGGATATCGCCTTCCAAGAGGCTGGCCGCGATCCGCTCGATCTCATTGAGACCCGTATCTCCTGAGATGGGCCGGCTCTCAGCCCGAACCATCTTCATGCCATTGTATTCAGCCGGGTTGTGGCTAGCCGTTAGCATGACCCCGCCATCGAGCCCATAGTGGGCCGTGGCGAAGTAGACCATCTCGGTGCCGACCATTCCGAGATCGATGACGCTAGCCCCTTCCTCAATAAGTCCCTGGGCTAGAGCTGCCTGTAGTTCTGGCCCAGAAAGTCGAATATCGTATCCAATGCAGGCCGTTCTCGGACGAATCTGTTGCGCGTAGGCCCTTCCGATCGCGTAGGCGATACGCGGGTTAAGTTCGATGGGCACAATACCGCGTACGTCGTACGCTTTGAAGCAGGGGAGAAATTGGCCCATGGTCTAGCTTCCTTGTTTACCCGGTTTGAGGCGGCTTTCGTAGGCCACAATAGAGCGAGAATGCTTGAAGCCGTAATCGGTCCGCTGAAGTCTTGGGCCGAATCCGTCGTCCACTCGTTGGGTTATTCCGGGATCTTTCTGCTGATGTTGTTGGACTCGACCAATATCCCGATCCCAAGCGAGGTCATCATGCCTACTGGTGGGAGCCTGGCTAAGCAAGGCAAGTTGATCTTTTGGATAGTCGGCTTTGCGGGATCGTTTGGAACGGTCATCGGAAGCTGCCTGAACTACTGGATAGGGCATAAGCTCGGTGTCGAAGGCCTCGAGAAGTACGGCAAGTACCTTTTCATTCGTAAGAAAGAAGTTCAGCATGGCGAGGAGTGGTTCAGCCGCTATGGGCAGCATGTTACGCTTTGGGGTCGGTTTATCCCACTTGTGCGAACGTTCATCTCGCTCCCTGCAGGCATCTATGGTATGAACTTCACGCGCTTCCTAATCTATGCGATTCTTGGCGCAACCCCTTGGTGCTATGCCTGGGCCTATGTCGGTCTCAAGTTTGAAGAGCACTACCACGAGATTGAGAAGTACTGGAAGTACGTGGACATCGTGGTCGTCGTAGCGATCCTGCTGTTCTTAACCAAATGGTTCATTTCAAGGCGTAAGGAAAGATTAGCGGACATCCCGTAACGCCTCTTCCAAGCGCTCCGTCGGGAGCCCAATAACATTGTTGATCGACCCTTCTATCTTGGCGACAAACTGCTTTGCGCCACCTTGAATGGCGTAGGCACCGGCCTTGTCCATGGGTTCACCTGTCTGGACATAGTCCTCGATCTCAGAATCCTGAATGGCGCGAAAGGTGACCTTGGTCTCATCGGTAAAGGCCGCCATCCCGGTGGGCCAGCGCAAGGCAACGCCGGTAATGACGAGGTGTGTTCGACCGTTGAGCGCCCTCAGCATCTCTTTGGCGTGTCCCAATGACGTGGGTTTCGCCAGTTGAATCCAGGCGTCACCGTCAGGCATGGCCACGACAGTATCCCCGGCGATCACCAGTGACTCCGGATGGCGATCGAACACGGTCAGAGCCTTCTCGCGAGCTAATCGCTGGGCAGTCTGCCATGGGTCTGATACAGTCAAGGAATCTTCGTCGACATCGGCGCAAACAACGGTGAATTGATCAACCAAATGGTTAAGAAGTTCCTTCCGTCGGGGAGAGGCGCTGGCAAGGATTACGGGATAGGGATGAGGCTTAAGCCGCATTCCCGGCCTCGGCAAGCTTGCGCATCTGATCGTCTTGGATTAAGGCATCCAGCATTGCTTGAATGTCCCCATCCATAAACGTGATCATGTTGTGCATGTCCTTTCCGATCCTGTGGTCAGTGATTCGGCTCTGGTTGAAGTTGTAGGTCCGAATCTTCTCGCTGCGATCACCCGATCCAATTTGGCCTCTGCGTAGATCGCCGCGCTCTCTAGCTAATTTCTCTTGCTCGATTTCATAGAGTTTGGCCCTAAGAACGGCCATTGCTTTGAGCTTGTTTTGTTGCTGGCTACGCTCGTCTTGGCAAGTGACAGCAATCCCGCTTGGCTTATGAACGATCCGAATGGCGGTCTCGTTTTTCTGCATGTGCTGTCCGCCGGCGCTACTCGATCGAAACGTTGAGATCTCGATGTCGTCGTTCTTGATTTCAAGTTCGACGTCTTCGACTTCTGGAAGGACAGCAACCGTGACAGTGCTCGTATGGGTTCGTCCACTGCTTTCAGTGGCGGGGACTCGTTGAACCCGGTGGACCCCGCTCTCAAACTTCAACTGGCTAAAGGCGCCTACGCCGTCGATGCTAAAGGTCACTCGGCTTGTTGCACCCATGCCGTCTTCTTCTAAATCAATGATTTCAGTCTTCCACCGTCTTCGTTCAGCGTACCGAAGGTACATCCGAAACAGCTCGCTGGCAAACAGGCCGGCTTCGTTGCCGCCCGCCGCCGGCCGAATCTCGACGATAACGGACTTCTGGTCATTGGGATCCTTTGGAAGGAGCATCAGGCGAAGCTCTTCGGTCAATCCCGCCAGTTTCTCGCGTAGAACGGGAATCTCATCTTGAGCAAGCTCCTTCATTTCCGGATCAGAAAGAAGAGCCTCCGACTCGGCAAGGTCTTTCTCGACCTTGTGATACTGCCGAATGATCCCCACAACATCTTCGAGTTCAGCGCGAGCTTTTCCCAACCGCTGTAGTTCGGAAGGTTGCGACGCGACAGAAGGATCCATGAGCTGCTGCTCGATAGATTCAAACTTTGCTTCTAGTTCGAGCAATTTCTCCCGCATCGAACCTAAAGTCTACCGTTCATAATGGGTTTGCCGAATGCCCAAAGAGCCAAACGTCCGCATCATCACCCTTGGGTGCGCCAAGAATGAGGTCGATTCAGAAGAAATCGCCGGCGTTCTCCGCGGTGCCGGGTACGCGGTGGACGGGGCGGCAAAGAACCCAGAAGTAACAGTAATCAACACTTGTGGCTTCTTGCAGAAGGCGCAGGAGGAGTCGATTGAGGCAATTCGCAAAGCTGTTCGAAGCAAAGGTGGCGGCAAGGTCATCGTTGCCGGGTGCTTGGCTCAGCGCATGGGTCAAGAACTGGCCCGCCTCGCACCAGGGGCCGATGCCTATATCGGTGTGGGGCAAATGGGGCGATTTGATGAAATCGTCAAGACGACCCTTTCCAGCCGTGAGCAGTGGTTCGATGTCGAGCCTCCACACCACAAGTGGGCAGAGGTCGAGACACGGGTGCGCACTGGCAAGCCATGGTCGGCCTATCTTAAGATCAGTGAAGGATGCGACCACCAGTGCACGTTTTGCACGATTCCGAGCTTCCGGGGCAAACACCAAAGTAAGCCGATCGAGCGCGTGGTTGCAGAAGCTCGAAACCTTGTTCGCACAGGCGCCCTTGAACTGAATCTGATTGCCCAAGACGTCACCCAATATGGCTTTGACCTCTACAAAGAGTTCACGCTGCCAAAGCTCCTTCGAGAGCTCAACGCTATCGACGGGCTCCGATGGATACGCCTTCTGTACTTCTATCC
Source organism: Chthonomonas sp. (assembly GCA_016788585.1). Taxonomy (GTDB): domain Bacteria; phylum Armatimonadota; class Fimbriimonadia; order Fimbriimonadales; family Fimbriimonadaceae; genus JAFLBD01. Next base: position 170,376 of record JAEURP010000009.1, read on the forward strand.
GAATCGGCTAACCGACGAGGTGATCGAGGCGATGGCGACTCTGGAAAAGGTCCTGCCGTACATCGATATTCCCCTTCAACACGTGCATCCGGATGTTTTGCGTCGGATGAAACGGCCTTGGGACGGCGAACGCTACCTGAAGCTCTTCGAGAAGCTTCGGAAAGCGATGCCAATGGCGGCGATTCGAACGACCTTTATCGTCGGGTTCCCTGGCGAGACTGACGCTGAATTCAAGTCACTCATGGAATTCACAAGAGAGGCGAGGCTGGATCGCGTCGGCGCCTTCCACTTCAGCCGAGAGCCAGGTACCCCTAGTTACGACCTGCCCGGGCAGATTCCGCATCGAGTAAAGAAGCAACGATTTGATCAGTTGATGCGCCTGCAGCAGGGCATCAGTCACGAGATCAACCAGTCATATGTGGGTAAGCCGATTGAGGTCCTTATCGACGAGAATCGCGATGGTTGGAGCGCGGGCCGGTCGTTTCGCGATGCTCCCGAGATCGATGGTCTTGTCTTTGTGGCGGGTCAACACACCCTTGGAACGGTTGTCGATGCGGTCGTAGACCACGTGACTCCCTACGACCTGTATGGTCATGTCGAGGGCTCACCATCTGGTCAAAAACGGGTGCTCACGCCGCTGCGTCAGGTCGCGCCGAAGAGTCCTCAATAGCTTGGGAGAAATTTTCCTGCCACGAATACCAGCCAATTTGTGTATTGTTTATCCATAGGTGTGATCGACAATGCAATGGCGCAGTGGGCAACAGTTTGGTCATCAGCTCCTTTTGGATCTGATGAAGACCCTTAACCTCGACGAGAAGTGGTGCTCTTTTGATGACGAGGGCTTTACCTGGTGGGCGGCAGATCATGGCCAACGGGTCTGGTGCGAAGATGGCGTTTTTCAGCATACAACCACGACCTATAGGATTCACTGCGAAACCGACTTGATTCGGGGACGTGGGCATGCTGCTGATTTTGAGGTGGCATTGGAGCGTGAAATGGACCAAACCACGCTTAACGCCTTGGTGTTTGACCAGCCGAGTGACACTTATAAGCTGCACAGCAGTGTGTTTGCCACCGAAGAAAACATGACATTCCTCAAGCGAACGAGCTTTTCGGCGGTTGTCTTGCAGATTGTCGAGGCGCAAGTAATGGCGCGCAAGCTGCAGCAGTCTATGAACGCTACACCTGCCACGAGCGCCCACCCCACGATGGGAATTCGCACCCAACACGACCCAATCCTGGGGTCGGTTCAGCAGTTTTTCGTACCGGCCGGGAGTCAGGCCAGCCGTTGGATTGGGGTGAGTGAGTGGCTCGATACCGAGAAGGCGATGGAACGGGAAGCGGAGAAATTTACCTCGGATCATCACAATCACCTGCAGGCCGAGTTCCTGTGGAGCGCGTCCCAGTCGCCGCGCGGGATTACCCTCGATGTCAATGCGAGGGAAGCTCACGTTGTGCTGGGCAACGGCCTCCATTTCACACTGACAGTCCCGCTCGTCATGAGTCCTGAGAGGGTTTCGCACATGGCCCTTGAGTTGAACCAGTTCGAGCGAGACCATTCAAAACGATCACATATGTTGGGTTCGTGGTCCTGCCACGATGGCTCATTGGCCTACCGCTCATTCATTCCGAACGTTGTCTATCGTAGCGAACTTTTGCCAGAGCTAACTTTGAATATGTCAATTCGTGCGCAATGGGTGAATGATTTCTTCCTGGAAAAGCGTCGTCAAGCTGAAGCGGCTCGCGCTGCTCAGTAGGGCCTAAGAGATGGAATCAAGATCGCTTTCGTGGGGAAAGGCGTTGTTCGCCAGCCTTCTGTTGGTCATCAGCACGGTGCCGGCCATTGGCCAACAGGAGCCTGACCTCAAGTCGTTCGTTGCCTTGATCGGTGACAAGGCGTACATCTTGGGTGAGGCGCGGGCCGTGTCTTCGGGTGGAATGGTTGCAGAATTCATGTGGTCAGATTCTGGCCAAACGGTGTTGTTCAATAGGCTCGATCTGAAAATCACTTCCGAGATCGCCAGGCTCACAAATCCCGAGGCGCCGCCAAGTAATACGATGGCCAGCGTGATGACTTGGAACCGACGGACCAACGCCGTCTCGCAAATCTACCGATACGACCTCCAAAAGGAGATCATTTTCGACTACGGGATCATGCCCGACGACCGGACAACCTACTTGCTTTCGATGAGCGCAGACTACAAATCCCAAACGCTGACGATCAACGTTCCCGGCATGCGACCCGAGGTGATAAAAGCAGCAGAGAATGAGTTCTTGGGTGTCTCACGGTCGCCGAAGTCTTCGACTTTGTTTTTGATGGGCGGAACTGAGGGAGACGGGACGACATTGCGCCTGAATCTGTTTGATTCGGTGTCGAAAAGGTGGACTCCAATCGGCTTGGACTTAAAGAAGGAGCAAACTGCCTATCCGTTTAGCAGCGAGGATGGAAACACATATCTCGTTATTGTCACAAGAGGCTCAAAGGAACGCTCTTACTTGCGATTTGACCTCCGTCGCGGCCTACTGGTGACAGCGACTCGTGAAGAATTGAATGCCGCACTGGAGCGGGAAGAAGAGTCGAGCCTTCCAATACAATTGTACAGGCAGGAGGCGACACTTCCCGACGGGCGGAAGACGAACACTATTATGTTGGATGCTCCGCTGTCTTCTCCGGAGCCAGCTAAGAAAAACCGCCCACTTCATTTTGCAGTAGGAGCTAATAGCCATGAACTCGCGCCTGAGGGAGACGGAGTGCTTTACACGCTGGACGGTTTGCTGATCTATCGAGAGATCGCCACTGCTCGTCGGGAACTGTTCGACCATGAAGATGGGCCGATGACTAAGGAGAAGGCCATGTCCAATGCAAAACAGGTGGGCCTATCCCTCATCATGTATGCGTCAGATAACGATGACTTTATGCCTGTGAGCGATTTCAAGGAAGCAGTAATGCCTTACTCGAAGAACGAAGATATCTTTAGCGGCTTCATCTACACATACCAAGGCGGCAACCTGGCTGATATTAAGGATCCATCCAACACTCCCCTTGGCTTCATCAAAGGTCCGGGCGGCACCGCAACGGTGTACGCCGATGGTAGCGTTCGTTGGAAAGAAGACCTAGAGCCCGAGTTGATCCCAGATGGAGTCAACGCGTTTCACGACGTCATCGCTCATCTTGATTAGCTTCGGATAGTCACGGGAGAAGCCGTTTTCGCCGGGCCATTTATGGGTGCAGTCGAACCCGATCTTGCCGCCAAATCCTTCGGCGACGCTCGCGTGATCGAGTTGGTCAACAGGTCCGCGCGAGTGTAAGGTGTCGCGGCCCGGATCACAGTTTGCCCCGAGCCGGAACAGCACTTCGCCAATGTCTTGCACATTGGTGTCCTCGTCGAAGATGAAAACCATCTTGGTGAAGGCGAGACCCCCCAGCCCCCAAATCGCATTCATCACTTTGTAGGCATGTCCGGGGTACTTCTTCTTGATTGAAACAAAGGCGACATTATGGAAGCAGGCATCAACGGGAAGGTTCATGTCCACGATTTCGGGCACCGTGATTTGGATCAGCGGCAGGAAGATGCGTTCGACCGCCTTGCCCATCCATCCATCTTCCATCGGCGGGATGCCAACAATGGTCGCTGGCCAAACGGGTTGCTTGCGCATCGTGATCGCGGTCACGTGGAGGACGGGGAAGTCGCCCGCGAGCGAGTAGTAACCGGTGTGGTCGCCGAACGGGCCCTCAAGTCTGCGCTCGGATGGATCAACGTAGCCTTCGATAACGATTTCGGCGTCCGCGGGAACCTGGACATCCACAGTTTTGGCTTTAACCATTTGGACAGATTCCCGTCGCAGGAAGCCAGAAAACACCATCTCGTCAATCCCTGGAGGCAGCGGCGCAATGGCCGAGAAGGTGTGTGATGGATCGCCGCCAAGGACGATCGCGACTTCAAATCGTGACTTTCCGGCCGCCCCAGCATCTTCCATCTGACGCATGCCGGTCTTGTGCATCTGCCAGTGCATGCCGCAGGTGTTGCGGTCATAAGCCTGAACTCGGTACATGCCGACGTTGCGCTTGCCGGTGGTTGGGTCGTGCGTGAAGACGAGCGGAAGGGTGATGTATGGGCCGCCGTCTTCGGGCCAGCAGGTCAAGATTGGAAACTGACTCAGGTCGACTTCATCGCCTTGCATTACGATTTCTTGACATGGGGCAAACTTCGCATCTTTGGGCGGGGTCGTCTTGACCTCCTTACCCATCTCTATAGCGAACCTTAGCTTGTCGACTAGGCTTTTCGGGACATTCCCCGGAGCTTGAACTAGCTTGCGGAGACGGTCGGCGTGTTCCTCGAAGTCGTCGCAACTCAAAGCCAAGCTCATCCTCCTGCGTGAACCCATCGTATTGATTGCAACCGGGTAGTCGTACTTACGCGTGCCTGTTGGCGCACTGGCTGGATGGATCGACGCTTGATTCATTACCGCGCTCTTAGGGTTGGGGGTGCCGAACCGATGATCTGGACCAACCAAATGGTTAAATAACAGTGCAGGGCCGTTGGATTTCATGACACGGTCCGCGATTTCGGTGATTTCTAAGTAGGGACTCACCGGCTCGCTGATCGTGGTCAGCTCCTTTTGCTCGGCGAGCACCTGCAGAAAGTGTTGAAAATCGCGGTAGGCCATGAGATTCCTGAAGTTTACAACGTCCAATGCATGATGGCGGAGAGGCGAAAGGGCCGTTGGTTCGACATTGCGGTGGCTGTTCTGGCCACTGCTTTTGTTGCCTTATATCGAATACTGCCCGATTGGGCGGCCGCCCTCACGATCTGGCCCGCTTGGATTCCCTTCGCCGCGCTTGCCCTCTCGCCCCTAACTCTGATTCGGAAGAATGCGTGGAAGAAGCCGGTCTTCCAGTCGCTTGCTATCGGAGCGATTGGGCTCGCGGTAATGGACTCTCCAGCTTCTCTCTTTCGATCACCCCAGCAAGCCGAACTCACCGTTGTGAGCTTGAACTGCGCAGGCGGGATCAGCGAAGCCATGCAAGAGGTCGCTGCCTTCCAACCTGATATCGTCCTCCTGCAGGAGCGCCCTGATGCCAAGAGTATCCAAAGCTTCGCCCTAGAACTGTTCGCTGAGGACAACACTATCATCGGGGCTGATGCGGCCGTAATCAGCCGCTGGCCCATCCTCAAGTCGAGCGGCGCACCGACTAGGCAAAACATGAACCACGCCTGGGCCATAGTTGCCCACCCAAAAGGCAATGTCGCGATTTGCAGCCTAAGGTTCCAGCCGCCGATTTTTCGACTAGACCTATGGTCGCCAGATGCCTGGCAGACCTTCACCAGAAATAAGACCCAGCGTCGAAAAGAGATTGAGGAGTTCACTAATGCCCTCCCGCCGGAGTTCAAGAGTCCCGACCACTTTTCTATCATAGGAGGAGACTTCAATACACCCCCCGACTGGACAATCACTTATCCCATCGCTGACATTGGGATGAGAGAGACCTTTGCAGTTCACGGTGCTGGGCTAGGTGGAACGGCCGTAAACGACTATCCTGCCGTGCGGATCGATCAAATTTGGGTTCGGGGACTCGAGGCTCGAGGCACTTTCTCGGTCAAGACCGTCCACTCCGACCACCGTATGGTTGTCGCAGGGTTAAGTATTCCCGCCAGCAAGTAAAGGCCCCAGTTTGTTTTTGACTGCGGAGTTTTGCTAGTGTTTCGCGCCAATTTGGGGTGGAAAACAATCCCCGGACATGAGGAACAAGGGGAAGTTCGATCGGTTCGGTAGAGAGGTTCTTGCAAGCGTACTGCTCGCACTGACCCATGCGGCGCATGCCGGAACTGTTGCAGTTGCTGATTACAGTGGCAACCGAGTAGTGATGGTCGATGACGTTTCGGGTGTGTTCAGAGGTTCGATCGCGAACGGTGGCGGGCTTCTTCGCCCCTTTGGCTTCGCATATGGCCCCGACGGACTCCTGTATGTAAGCAGTTACGGTACGAATCAAGTCAAGCGCTACAATTCTCTCGGTATCTTTGTCGACAATTACTTGGCGACTCCAAAACCAGCCGGACTCACCTTTTATGACCGCGATTTGGTTGTCGCCAATCAATCAGCCTACACGGTCACGCGCAACGGCATTGTTTCATGGACTAGTCCAGTCCGCCAAGGCCGTATTTATCAGTCGGTTGTAATCAAGAATGGGCATTTGTATGTCAGTTTCAATTCTACGGCCGGGGGCGGAATTGAGGAGTTTGACCCGAATAGTGGCGCCTCCATGGGCGACCTGATCCCGACTGGCAGAGGTATCTGGGATGCCCAAGGCTTTGGTTGGGGGCCGGATGGCACGCTCTACGTCACTAGCTCGAACAGTCAGAAGATCTTGCGGTTCAATTCTGGCGGGCAGTCTCTAGGATCTTTCACAACCGCCGGCCAGCCGTTGGGCCTCAGATTTAACTCAAATGGAGAACTGCTAAGCACGATTTGGTCAAACACTCAGGTAGCCCGGATCGCAGTTCCAGGCTTCAATGCGCTGGGTGGGCTGCTTCCAGAATCTGTGCAACTGGTCCAGCCTTGGTACATCGAGTTGGTAAACCCAAGCATCGAGTGTCAAATGACATTCGGGGGGCGAACGAACCCGGTACCGCCCAGCGGAACAGTTACGGTGGAAATCGGCTTCCCTGGAACGGGGACGACGATCCAGAGTCGAACGGCGACGATTCAGTCCAGCGGCAAGATCAGCATCCTTGCACCCTCATTCCTGAGCGAATACGACCTCAGAATCAAGTTCGGCACCTTTCTTACCCAGACGAGGCGCGTAGACACGAGAGACTCCAGCCGGTCTAAGGCCACATTTGATCTTGTCAATGGCGACTGCGATGGGTCCGATACGGTGGATGCCAGCGATTACCGTCTGCTTGTAGGCTCATTGGGCAAGTCCCAAGGAGAAAGTGGATACGACTCGCGCGCTGACCTGACGGGAGACAATACGGTCAATGCGGCCGACGTGGCCGTCTTCTCTGCGAGCTTTTCCAAGACTGGCTTGGGCCAATAAAGTAAAATCCATGGCGTGAAGCTAAAGTGGATTTGTTTGGCATCGATTGCTGCCCTTGCCCTTCTGGGCTGTGAGACCAAGACAACGACCTCATCGGGTGATTCTGGCGGCGAAGTCGCCAAGAGTTCCGAAAGCGTTGAAGTTGCGCCGATTAAGAAGGAAGAGCCACCGACTCCCTCGACGGGTGATGTCGCCGAGCGTAAGCCGAAGGATGGCGAAGAGGTCGGCGTTCTTGAGACTGGTTCGGGCCGGATTGTGCTCATGTTCTTCCCAGACAAGGCGCCAAAGATGGTTGCAAGGTTTAAGGAATGCCTAACCAAGGGCGTTTATACGGGAACCTACTTTCATCGCGTGATTCCGGGGTTCATGATCCAGGGCGGCGATCCAAATACAAAGAACGATGATCGGGCCGACGATGGTCAAGGCGGCTACGGCTCAATGCTCCCAGCCGAGTTCAATGATGTTAAGCACGTACCCGGCATTCTTTCGACCGCCCGGACCCAAGACCCCAATTCGGCGCAGAGCCAGTTCTTCATCATGCATGGGGTAAGCCCAGCGCTCGATAATCAATATACGGTATTCGGTAAGGTGGTCGAGGGAATGGATGCGGTCGAGAAGATTGTCAATCAGCCTCGCGACGCTGCCGACAATCCAAACGATCACAAGCCGGTGACGATTGTGAAGGCGACTCTCGCCAAGTGGCCGGTGAAGAAGTGATGATGCCGGAAGAGGGCGATGAGGTCGCCGTCTTGGAAACTACGCAAGGGAGGATAGTCATTCAGTTCTTCCCGCATGTCGCTCCAAACCACGTTGAGCGGTTCAAGGAGTGCTGCAACGAAGGCGTTTACACAGGTACCTACTTCCACCGGTTGATACCTGGGTTCATGATCCAAGGAGGCGACCCAAACACCAGGACAGGCGAGGGACATCCCGGCACGGGCGGCCACGGCGGGTACCTAAACGCCGAGTTTAATGACATCAAGCACGTTCCCGGCATTTTGTCAGCCGCCCGAACCAACAACCCCAATTCGGCTCAGAGCCAGTTCTTCTTGATGCATGGCACGTCGCCACATTTGGATCGGCAGTACAGCGTTTACGGCCGTATTGTCGAGGGCCTCGAGGTGGTCGACAAGATCGTGAATCTGCCTAAAGACCACTCAGATCATCCGAAGGATGCCGATGCTGCGCGCATCACGAGTGCGACAATCGCCACCTGGCCGGTTTGATCCACCAGTCATAAAAAAAAAGGGGGATCGCAATGGCGATCCCCCTTTTGCTTGCAAATAGTGTTTACGCGCCAGCGACTTTCTGAGCGAGCGCAGGGTCGAGCGGAACGCCCGGGCCCATCGTGCTGCTCAGCGTCATGGTCACGAGGTACTTGCCCTTCGCGCTGGTCGGCTTCGCCTTCACGATTGCCGAAACAGCGGCGGTGAAGTTCTCCGTGAGTTGCGCGGTTGATAGGCTGACGCGGCCGATTGGCATGTTGATCACGCCGCCCTTGTCCGCGCGGTACTCAACGCGGGTAGCGCCCTTGATTTCCTTCACAGCGGTGCCAATCGCATTGGTCACGGTGCCGTTTCGCTTGTTCGGAGTCTTCGCGCCGAGGGCCTTACCGATCTTTCCGATCTGGGGGGCCATTTCTTCGGTCGCAAGCACGACATCAAACTTGTTGAAACCTTCTTGAATCTGTTTGATCAGGTCTTCATCGCCCACGTGGTCGGCGCCGGCTTCCTTGGCTTCCTTGGCGTGGTCGCCTTTGGCGAGCACAGCGACGATTTTCGTCTTACCGGTGCCGTGGGGTAGCGAGGTCGTTCCGCGAACGTTCTGATCGCCCTTCTTGGGGTCAATTCCGAGGCGGACGGAAAGGTCCACGCCCTCTGGGAACTTGGCGGTCGCGTTCTTCTTTACGAGTTCAAGAGCCTCGGCGACTTCATACATTTTGTCGGCTTCGATGGCTTCGGCGAGCGCAGTAAAGCGCTTAGAATGGGGTGCTTTCTTCTTATCTTTCTTTGGCACTGTGTCCTCCGTGGTGTTCACGGCTCGGTGAAGAGCCTTCCACTGAGGAGAGATTGTACCCAGTTAGGAGTTTTTGAGTTCGGGGTTCGGATTTCAACCCCGCCAGATTGGGACTGTGGTCCGATCAATCGTCCACTGAGTTTCGACATGCTCGTAAGGTGTCTTCCCTTGAACTAGGATTGCGTCACCGTCTATTCCCAGAACCTCAAGGTAGTCGCCCGCAGCATGAGAGTGGTATCGCACTGCTCCTGCTTCTTCGATGATCAGCAATTCAGTATCACTCCAAAGCACGAGCAAGCCCGGTTCCTGCCGCACGCCTTCGTAGCCGAGTGCACGACAAGGCATAGTTCGAATCTGCCCGTTCTCCTCAATGACGTATGTGTAGCCACCCTGAATACTTACCAATCGCTCCCCAAATGGAATGTCCTCGGTGAGGATGCTTTCGCCCACCCCGAGAAAGATCCCTCCCGGGCCTTGCTCCGAGTTAAGCCGAAATGCTTTCCAAACCCGCGGTGAACTTGGAGAATAGGAACTCCACTCCGTGTCGGCCAGCCCGCCCATCGGGTAGTCAACCGGCTCAAGCATTGGTAGCAGCACGACGTTATTTTGGCTGACTGGGTCCCGAACGTAACCGCCTCGGGCGTCTGTCACGGGTACAATGAACCCGAAGACCGGCCCTTTGCGGACGAATCAACGGAGCTTCGACCCAACCCCCTATGAGTAAGACTTATGCAATTCTTGGTGCCGGCATGCAAGGCACTTGTGCGGCCTATGACCTCGCCAAATTTGGTAATCCGGCCAAGATCCTGCTTGGCGATGTGAGCCTCGAGCAGGCCAAGGCCAGCGCCGACCGAGTGAACAAGCTCGTCGGCCAAGCGATCTGCCACCCGGATCAGGTGGACGCCATGAATCCCGATAGTCTGAGCGCTTTTCTTACGGGCGTCGACGTGCTGCTCTCGTGCGTGCCCTACTGGATGCACCCGCACATTGCCAAGGTCGCGGTTGCGAGCAAGGTCAGCATGTGCGACCTCGGCGGCAACACCGACGTTACTCTTGAGACTTTGAAACTCGATGCCGATGCCCACGAGGCCGGCGTTACTCTGGTTCCTGATTGCGGCCTCGCGCCCGGATTGGTTAACAGCCTCGGCATGTACCTCATGGAGCAGATGGACGAAGCTGAGACCATTAAGATGTATTGCGGCGTATTGCCTCAGAACCCTAAGCCGCCGTTCAACTACAAGCTCACGTTCAACGTCGAGGGCCTGGTAACCGAGTACGACTATGAAGCGGTTGTATTGAAGGACGGAAAAATCGGCAAGGTGGACACGTTAGCTGACCTCGAGGAGCTCGAGATTGATACGCTCGGCAAGATGGAGGCATTCAACACCTCTGGTGGCACCTCGACCGCGCCGTACACTTTCGAGGGCAAGGTCACGAACTACGTTTACAAGACCATCCGCTTCCCCGGCCACTGTGAGCGCATGCGCATCTTTAAGGATTTTGGCTTCTGGAACGAAGAGAAGATCGACGTGAAGGGCACCAAGATCGTGCCTAAGGATGTATTTAACGCTGTCTTTGGCCCGGCACTCTCGAAGTTCGTGGACCGCGACATGTGCGCAGTCCGCGCCGTTGGCGAAGGCAAGAAGGACGGCAAGAAGGTCCGGATGCAGATTGACATCCTTGACAAGGAGTGCGAGAAGACCGACTTTACTTCGATGGAGCGACTCACCGGCTTCAGCCTAGCGATCTACGCGATCGAAATGGCCGAAGGTCGAGTACCGAAGGGCGCGATCCGATATGAAGAGGCCGTTACCGGAACGAAGTTCGTAGAAATGATCCAGAAGCGCGACGTCATCCTGCATTTCCAGGGCGTCTAATTAGGTCGCCGAATCTTTTGGACTCCTAAGCAGCGAGCTTGGGAGTCCAAATTGTTGATTGATTTCGACCATTGTGCTTTGAGCTGTACAGGGCCTGATCGGCTTGCTCGATGACCGAGTTTCGCTCGATGGTGAGGTCATCTGTCGTGGAAATCCCCAGGCTAACGGTTGCCCCATGGAGGTCTTGAGTCTGGCTTTCAATCGCGAGGCGGAGTCGCTCAGCGACCTGCAGGGCTTGGTCGGTGCTGGCCCCTGGTAGCAAGACGATAAACTCCTCCCCACCGTATCGAGCTGGTAAATATGGGTCGCGTAGGCTGGCCCCTAGAATGTCACCGATCCTTCGGAGGAGGGTGTCGCCCTCTGGATGTCCGTAGGTGTCGTTGTAGGACTTGAATTTGTCGACATCCATGAGGATGACTGAGCAAACTTGCGATGGACTTCTGGTGCCGACAGTATTCATGGCGTCCATGAAGGACCTGCGGTTGCAGAGGCCCGTCAAGGCATCCTTGAAGGCCAAGTCCTTGAGACGATCAGCTTGTTGTACGCGCTCAGTAATGTCATTAGCAATCAGGCGGACACTAGTCACGGTGCCATCCATACCTTGCATAGGCATGACGCTCCACTCGACCATTAATCGGTTGCCGTCTTTTGTTACGGCAGGAAGCTCAAAGGCGATTTTCTGGTCGTCGCGGATCGCATCTTGAAGGCGTGCATTAAAGGTCTCGCGGTCTTCAGGATCAAGGAAGACCTCGGCTAGACACGACTCGAAGATTTCGAAGACCGGGTAACCAAATTGAGCCTGGGCCGCATCATTCATCTCGTAGACTCGGCCCTGGGTATCCGTACCAATCCAAGCAATGGGCAACGAAGCCAAGATGCGATGTAGCCGCAAGTTTGACTCGGTGAGGTGCTGATTTTGCCTCTCGATGCTCTCAATGTCAGTCATTCCGCCCATAGTTACCGTATGGCTCATTCCACATTTGGGCTCAGAAGGTACTCTCCAACTTCGCGATGGACCAGTCCCACATCCGCAATTTCTGCATCATCGCCCACATCGACCATGGCAAATCCACCCTCGCGGATCGGATCATTGAGAAGTGTGGGGCGATCCGTGGGACCGCTCAGGAGCAAATGCTCGATTCAATGGACATCGAGCGTGAGCGGGGGATCACCATCAAAATGGCGGCGGTTAGGCTAGATTACCGGGCAAAAAACGGTCAGGAGTACCAACTAAACCTGATCGATACGCCAGGTCACGTTGATTTCACCTACGAAGTTAGCCGCGCCCTTGCTGCTTGCGAGGGCGCGTTATTGATCGTAGACGCTAGCCAAGGTGTCGAGGCCCAAACGATCGCAAATGCTGGCATGGCGATGAACCAGAACCTTGAGATCGTGCCGGTGATCAACAAGATCGATCTGCCACACGCAGACGTGGAACGCGCCAAAGAGGAGATCGAGCATGCCATCGTCATTCCAGCACATGATGCCGTTCTCGCTTCGGCGAAGGCTGGGATTGGCATTGAGGACATCTTGGAGGCAGTCTGCATGCGCATGCCGTCACCCACAGGTAATCACGCAGCGCCGTTGAGGGCGCTGATTTATGATTCGCACTTTGATAGCTACCAAGGCGCCGTCGCTTATATCAGAGTGGTTGATGGATCGGTGCGCCCCGGCGACAAAATCAAAATGATGTCGAGCGGCGCCACTTTTGTGGTCGATGAGGTAGGGGTCTTCAAGCCGCAACTGGTCCGAACCGAAGAACTTCAGACAGGTGAAGTTGGCTTCATCACTGCCGCAATGAAGGCGATCGGTGACGCCAAAGTCGGCGACACGGTCACTTTAGCGGAGAATGCGGCTAAGGAGCCGCTCCCGGGATATCGAGACGTCAAGCCGATGGTTTATTGCGGTCTGTATCCAACCGACGGCGATGCCTACGAAGATCTGCGTGATGCCATCGAAAAGCTCAAGCTCAATGATGCTTCCTTGACCTTTACTCCGGAAACCTCGGCGGCCCTTGGCTTTGGGTTTCGCTGCGGCTTCTTGGGGCTCCTGCACATGGAGATCGCACGGGAGCGGCTGGAGCGCGAGTTTGGACTCGATCTCATCTTGACTGCCCCTAGTGTGGACTTTTTGGTTCACGCGACGAACGGTAGTATCGAGCACATTAGCAACCCCAGTGAGTTTCCGTCGCCAAACGAGATCAGCATGATCGAGGAGCCAACGGTAAGCGCGACCATCATGACGCCGCAGGAATACGTTGGCGCGGTAATGACCCTTTGCCAAGAGCGCCGTGGAGTGTATCTGCGAAGCGAGTATCCATCGCCGAACCGCGTAATGCTTTACTACACTCTGCCACTGGCCGAGATTCTTCTCGACTTCTTTGACAAGCTCAAATCCTCGACCCGTGGCTATGCTTCATTCGATTATGAGCTTGGCGACTACCAAGGTAGCGACTTGGTGAAGCTAGACATTTTGTTGAATGGCGACATTGTGGATGCTCTCTCGTTCATCGTGCACCGCTCATTCGCCTATCAACGTGGCAAGGGTGTGGTCGAGCAGCTTAGAAAGGTGGTGCCAAGGCAGCAGTACGAGGTCCGAATTCAGGCTGCGATCGGCAGCAAGATCATTTCGGCGGATTCGATCAAGCCATTCCGAAAGAACGTCATTGCCAAGTGCTATGGCGGAGACGTGACGCGCAAACGAAAGCTCCTAGAGAAGCAGAAAGCGGGCAAAAAGCGAATGAAGCAGATTGGCAGCGTGGAGCTTCCCCAGGAGGCGTTCCTCAGCGTTCTGAAGGTGATGGAGTAGTTACTTTCCGGCTGGCTGTCCTGGCGATACTGAGTTGATTTGCAGACCGTCATTGATGTTGACGGATATGAGATAGCGGCCATCTCCCGTAAAGGCAAGCGGAGCTCCGACCGCGCACTGGTCGGCAAGGGTTGAGATCTTTTTGTAGCCAACTAGATCCCAGATCACGACATTGCGATCGTTCGCGCTCGAGGCACCCAACTTACCATTTGGTGAAATCGCGACGTACTGAACCCAGTCATCATGGCCCTTGAGAAGAGCGAGTCGCTTCTGAGCAGTGGTGTCCCAAACGGCCAGGCCATTGTCGCGCCCAGCAGAAACCATCTTGGTTCGAGACGCATTGAAGGCGAGGCCATTCAAACCCATACTAGTGTGCGGGTCCTTCTTGGACACCACTCCCTTGGCTGTGCGGAACTGAAGACCGCCGACCAGCGTCGCGATCACCATTCCGCTTTTGATTGGCGTTGCATTCGCGAAAACCACCCCATTTCCCCCAATTTTTGATTTCGGAGTCATAGAGGCAAAGTCCCAAGAAATGACAACGTCGTCCTTTCCGGTGCTAACCAAGGTTTTTCCGTCGGGAGTGAAGGAGAGTGACTGAATCCCTCGCTGGTGGTACTTCGTGCCGCGTGGAAACTCGCGAACCTTTGCCCCGGTCTTCATATTCCAAACATAGATGCGAGATGTCTCGTCACCGGTCACAAGCCATTGGCCATTGGGTGAGAACGCCAAACCATAAGCCGGTTGAGGGTGTCCGATAAGGTTGTAAACAGGCAGTCGGGTAGCGGCATTCATCACCCTGATGTTGCCGCTCTCTTGCGATGCTGCGAAAAGTGATCCAGTGGGTGCGCCCGCAACAGCGATCGTGCGGAGCGAATCAAAAGACTGGATTCGAGTAACTGTTGGTGGGGCCACAACGAGTGTTGCGGCAAGTGCGAGAGTAATCATCCTTGTTTCTCCAAATTTAGGACGTAGGAGGCCTGTAAAGATTACGGCTTCTTTGTGACGAGTCTATCCTTAACCTTTTGGTTAAAGTTCCAAATTGCACGCCACTCGGCGACAATCGGCTTATTATTAGGTTCGGTCGCATTCACCCTGATCGTGAGCGGCACGAGTCTAATTCCATCAAACCTTGCTTCAAAGGCATTGAGACCAATCCCAGGTTTTGTTGCAATCAGGCGATAAAACGGTCTCATGACGCCGCCTGACTCCATGTTCTTGGATTCCAGCGTCACCTTAAATCCGCTCTTCTTCAGGTGATCGATGACGGGCTCCCAGGTCGGCCTCCCTTCAGTAAGGGTCTCAAAGATCTGGCGAGAGAAGAGAGTGTGGAGGTGCTTGACGTCTGGCGCCTCACCCTTCTGCCCCAGGGGCATCTTCTTTACTGGCTTACTGCCATTGTGGATCGTCCTATTGGTGCCATCGGCTCGCATCAAGTTTGGACCCGTTGGATAGTCTACGTCGACGTAGTCGATCTTGTACAAGGACTTATCCTCAATCAAGAATGTGCCGATTTGCTTGCCCTTTACCTTGGTGTTCTGCAGGGTCATTTCAAAGGAACCAGCAACCTGCTTCCAGTTCTCGGTCGCCTTGTCAAGCTTAACGGCAAAGGCCGCGACTTCGACTCCAGCGGGTACCCATCCGTTTGAACCGGGCTTGGCGACGAGGACTTGGACCGGCCTGCTTTGCTCTGCTTCTCGCTGACTTAGCTGCTTCTTAACTTCCTCGGTTGTTTTGGCGGGGTCCTGCTCGGTCTCCTTCGGCTCGGTTGTTGCTGTAGGTCCCGTTGATCCAGTTGGATCGATTGGTGTGGTAGTCGTCTCCCTTTGGACGTGCTCGTCTTTAGGTTCGACCACCGATTGTTGGGGTTGGCACCCAGCCAGGAGGATGGCGCCAATAGCAAGATAGATGAGTCGATTCATAACTGGTCGATCGAGGCAACCGACGGCAAGGGGAAGTCTAATTCTGCCCAGAACTTGAGGTCAATCGTATTCTGGAAAGGTGCGTCCTTTTGCCGGCAATCTTCATAGAATGACAACTCGTCTGGGGTCATGGTTTCGCCAATGTGAACCTTGTCGGCAATTGCCGCCAGCCGCAAGAATCGGTCGACATGATCGTCGAACCGAATCTCGGCATAATCTCGCGCCGCCCACGTCGAGATCAAAAACTGCCAATCGGAGGCTTCGGAAAGGAGGAGTTCTCTAGCTGCCTGAATGACGATGTCATGGGCAGGACCGCCGTCGTATTCTGCAGCCATTTGACGCATCTTCTTCTGGCACGGATAGAGCTTTTCCCAGGTCCACAAGTTGTCATTGTTGATCCAGATGTAGTGATATCCTCCCTCCCCCCACGAGCCTTCGGGTAGGTGAATCAAGTGTCGAGCCGGCTCTTCGTCGATTACGTCTCCAGCAGAGACGCTCGCCAAATCCGGCTCGGCTGCCATGGCTCGCCCCATTTCGAAGAGGAATTCTGGGCCCTCCCACCACCAGTGGCCAAAAAGTTCAGTATCGTACATCGCGACCAGAGTGCCAACGCGACCATGGTTGTCGCGGTATTCGTGCATCACGCCTTTCACCGTCTGCACAAAGTCCTCGGCGTGCCCTTGAATCTTTTCGAATGCATTCCAAGGGTCGTACGGTTGCTTCTGCCCAAGATCGGCTTTGTTCTCGCTAATTCGCCAATACCTCAGCCGCCCTGGCACCAAGTGCTTATGAAATTCTAGGTAAGCCGGGTCGCCTGGGTAACCGACATCACCGGACCAGACCTTGGCGGTGGTGTTGGGGTCTCGGGCAAAGCAAATCACTCCGTTTGGCAGGGCGTAATGCTCGTATTCGCTACGGTTCTCGATCAGATCTTCAAACAAGAGTTTCGAGCGTTCGAACATCTCGGCGAGCTGCGGGAATTGCATCACATAGGTGCCAAGCGGCTCGCCGCCGCGAATCATGTGCGAATCAACAAAGAAGTACTCGATGCCGTTTTCGTACAGAAAGTCCTCGACCGACTTGCGGGGCCAGATCGTTTCATCACCAACCGGGGCTTTCCAATCGTAACCGGGTCGGTATGCGCATTCTGGGAGCCAAATCCCTCTTGGGGCGCGCCCAAACCTCTGTGAATGGCTCTTGACTGCGAGCTTCACTTGCGCCTGAATCGACTCATCCGTTCCCGTCAAGGGGAAATAGCCGTGGGTTGCGCCACAAGTAATCAAGTCGATCGAACCTTCGTCTTGGAAGTAACGAAAGCCATCGTTGATGTTCCGACCCCATTGGTGCTTGAAAGAGACCAATGCACGAGTGTAGTAGCGCTGCCACATACCGGCCACTCCCTGCATCCATGTTGATCCCTCGCGCTCAAAGGTGTCGCGGTCGGCGACGGCAGCATCGATTTTCTCTTGGCAGTAGGCCTCGAATCCTGCCTTAAATGTTGGATCGTCGAGCTGCTCAGCCAAGATGGGGGTCATATTGACGGTCCAGCGAGGTCGGATACCAAGATCATTTAGCCGGCCAAGGGCATCGAGAATTGGCAGGTAGCATTCTGCGGCCGATTCATGCAACCAGTCTGTTCCATGTGGCGACTTGCCGTGCGACAAGACATACGGCATGTGTGAGTGAAGCACCAAGGTAAATCGGCCGACCACGGACATCTGCCAGATTATGCCCTCTATCGGAGCTTGTGGAACGTCCCGAACATGTTGATGGTGATATCGATGAGAGTTTTCAAGTGCTTGACCGGTTTAGCCATCGCGGGACAGTGCATCGCACAACAGATGGTCGACGTTCCAGTCGGAGAGGCCGCGTATGTTCGAAGTGGCGAACCTGTAGTCCAATCCCGCCCATCGCCAGCCCCGGAGGCAAAGCCAGCAGCCAGGGAGGAAGCGAGGCGCAACCTCGTCCCTTCCCGCCCCGTGCTTCGGGGACGCATTGGCAGCCCGGCAAGCGGGGGACTTGCACCGATGATGCCGGACATGCGTTCATTACGACGAGCCCAGGTTCTCGAGGATTTTGCCACTGGCCCTTGGACAAGCACCGGATTACTTGCGACTTCAAATCGCGGAGTGAAGTCAGCTCTCGGTGTCTTCCCAAATCCGCGAAATGACGTTTCAGTGGCCCGTGTGGGCCTCACAAAGACAAAAGGCTATTGCGCCTTGCCGACCGTTTCGGGTTAAATACCGGAGCCCGGGGGATTAGCTCAGCTGGGAGAGCGCTTGCATGGCATGCAAGAGGTCAGCGGTTCGATCCCGCTATCCTCCACCAAATTTTCTGCCAAAATTGGCCTAACCATGGCAGTCGTTTCTGTACGCATTCCAATGATCGGTGAGGGCCTCCAAGAAGCCCGTGTTGTCGCCTTTCTAAAGCAGCCTGGAGATTTCGTCAAGCGTGACGAGGCAATTTACCAAATGGAGACCGACAAGGCCGTCATGGATGTCGAATCGCCGTTTGAGGGGACGATTGTCCGGTGGCTGGGTGCGGTTGATCAAGTGATGCCCATCGGAGCCGAGATTGGCGAGATGGAAGTGACGGCTGCGGGCTCGGAGCCTGCGCCAGCACCAGTGGCTCATGCTCCGGCGGCATCCTCATCAGGCGAGTCGATCATATCGCTTCGCATTCCTATGATCGGAGAGGGCTTGCAGGAGGCGCGATTGGTGGCGACGCTTAAGAATCCTGGCGATACGATCAAACGCGATGAAGCGATCTATCAGATGGAGACCGATAAGGCCGTGATGGATGTCGAATCTCCTCACGATGGAGTTTTAACCGAATGGTTAGTAGCGATTGATACTGTCGTGCCCATTGGGGCTGAGATCGCCAAGGTTCGAGTTGCGGCTGGTATTCAAGAAGCTCCGGCTGCGCATGGATCGCCCGCTCCTCGGGCTAGCCAGGCGGTTCAGGCTGTGGCGTCAGGAGCAGGGTCGGGTTCGCGGCGACTGGACGTTCCGCCACGAACACGGGCCTATGCTAAGGAAAAGGGACTGTCAGAAGCTGACTTAGCAGGTGTTCCGGCGGCGGGTTCGAAGCTTATGCCGGCTGATATTGATGCCTTTTTGGCGGTCGGGTCTCCAACGGCTGCGCCAACGGCGGCCCCAGTCCAGAAGGCGCCGACCTCAGCTTGGAAGCATTCGGAGCGGGAATTGACTTCAAGCCAAAGGTTGCTCAGCTCTCGGCTTGTTCGAGGAAGCCAGTTGGTTGTCCCAGGAACTATCACGGTCGCGGCCCTTTGGGAATCGGTTGAAGCGAAGCGAGCCGAGTACAAGGCTGGAGGTGGCGACTTCCAACCAAGCGCCTTCACGATGTTTGCCTATGCCACGGTTCAGGCACTTAAGGAGCATCCTGGGTTCAGGTCATCCATGAGCGGGGATTCGACGGTTCGGACTTACGATCACGTTCACCTGGGTATTGCAGTCGCTTTGCCAGGCGACCAATTGGTGCTCGCGGTGATTGATGAGGCCGACAAGTTGAGTTGGGAAGAGTTCGCGGCCAAGTCGCGGGAGCAGATTCAATTAGCGCGCGATGGAAAGGATCAGGCGCATGAGGCAGTGACGATCAGCCTCACGAACATGCAGGCGTTTGGCCTCCGGGATGCGGTGCCGGTTGTGGTGCCACCGAGCGTGGCGACGATCTTCTTGGGCGAGCCGTACAATGGTCTTGACCAAACGGTTAACGAGTTGAAGCTACGCCGCTATGTCAACCTGGCTATGACGTTTGATCACCGTTTGATCAATGGCGTCGGAGCCAGTGAGTTCATCAATCAGGTGAAAGCCTACACCGAGAATGCAGGCCAATTGGTGAGCCAATGAAGCCAATCATTGGCATTACTTGCGATATCTACCCGGTCGGGGATGATCGTGGTCCGGAGTATCGGCTTAAGGTGAACTATTGCGAGATGGTGGCGGAAGCAGGTGGTATTCCGGTGATCATTCCAACGGTCGCTGACGTTGAGGAGTTAGCCTCCATGCTCGATGGGGTGCTAATTCCGGGAGGTCGTGACATTGATCCGGCTCGGTTTGGTCAAGAAAAGCACCCAGCCGCAGATCTTCAAAATCCGGCTCGATTCGAGACAGAGGCGTCACTTTACGAGAACTTGCCCAAGGATGCTCCCGTGTTTGGCATCTGCTACGGCGCCCAATTTTTGAACGTGGCTGGCGGCGGGACAATTAATCAACACATCCCGGACCATTTGGTTAATCATGACCACGAAGGAGGGACTCTACAGGGATACTCAGTAGATCGCGATTCGCGATTGGGGGCGATTGTTGTTGATCATCTCGAAGGAAAGAGCTTTCATCACCAAGCGATAGATCAGGTTGCCGACGGCTTAAAAGTGGTCGCTCGCCATGACGACGGAACTATCGAAGCCGTGGAAGGAGATGGGCCGCGTTGGATGATTGGGGTGCAGTGGCACCCAGAGCGAACTCCAGACGACCCGAATTCGAAGCGCCTCTTTGCAGCTTTTGTGGAGGAGGCCAAGAAATTCAGGGCACGGCGAAAATGAAGTGGAATGTCAACGGAGAGCCAATCGACCTGACCGTGGCGCCAGAGATCGAATTGCAGTCCCTTCCCGACCGGCTCGTCGTGAGGACAAGTGAAGGAGTTCATTCTGCGCTTTCGATTAGAAGTGGGGGCAAGACGCTAGTCAGCTATCGCGGGAGGACCTACGAAGTTTCAAAAGCGACACGGCTGGCGGCTGGAAAATCCGCCTCGGATGGAAGCTTCGCTGCACCAATGCCCGGGGTTGTGGTTGATGTTCTTACCTCGGCCGGCGCCAACGTGGTCAAGGGACAGAAGCTCTTGGTTCTCGAAGCAATGAAGACTCAGCAACCTATTGTCGCCCCATTTGACGGTACGATCGAAACGCTGTCCGTACAGAAAGGTGACCAAGTGATCGAAGGTCAGCCCTTAGTAACGGTTACTGCAAATGCTTGATGACCGAGTTCACCTCGCTCTTAGATTGGGAGTCTAGCGTGCACAAACTTCGTGCAGCCCATTTGTCCGTCGCTCCTGCTGATGCACAAACTTGGGAGCACAAGATAACGAACGCGATCAAGGGCCTTCCTTATTTTGAGAGGGTCAAGACGGCACCTTTGGACGACTACTCACTCTTTCAAAGGATTCAGATGCGAAGTGCCGCGGGAGATGCCATGACTGTTCGCCAAGATCTAAGGACTGTTCTCAATCGCTATGTTTTCGGCAATGAACGGGATGAGTTTGTATTCGTACGAAGAGACGGAGGGTTTGATATTTACATTGCAATCATAGATTCTGATAGCCTTTTGTTTACGAGCAAGCTCCAGGTGCAGATCCTATGATCAGAATCATCGAGGTGGGTCCTCGCGACGGGCTCCAGAACGAACGACAGCCCATCGCAACCGAGGTTAAGGCCAATTTTATCAATAGCCTTGTTGAGGCGGGTCTCAGCGAAGTTGAGGTGACGAGCTTTGTGTCGCCAAAGTGGGTACCCCAATTGGGAGATGCGCTGGAACTTGTTTCGATGTTGCCCGCCGGTCCAGATTATTCTGCCTTGGTTCCCAACGAAAAGGGACTCGAGAGAGCTCTCCAAACCGGGCTTGATCGCATCGCCGTATTTACAGCGGCCAGCGATGAATTCACGAAGCGGAATATCAATATGACAATTGAAGAGTCGTTGGAGGCATTTCGCCCAGTCATCGAGCGATTCCGCGCCGAGCGAAAGAACGGATTTGTGCGAGGTTATGTCAGCACGATCGTCGAGTGTCCTTATGCCGGGCTAATCGAGCCAAAGCGGGTGGCGCAGGTCGTGGATTCATTGTTCACGCTGGGGGTGGACGAAGTATCACTTGGCGAAACGATTGGGGTCGCGGTTCCAAGTGAAATCCGGGCACTTATTGGGGAACTAACCAATTGGCCAAAGTCGAGAATTGTATGGCACTTCCACGATACCCGTGGCACGGCAATTGCCAATGTGGCGTCCGCAATGGAGGCCGGGTATTTAGCGTTTGACTCGAGTGCGGCAGGGCTGGGAGGGTGCCCATATGCGCAGGGCGCGGGCGGCAATATGGCTACCGAGGATCTCGTCTATTTTGCTGAACGATGCGGTGTGGCAACCGGTGTTAATCTGGAGAAGTTGGCAAAGGCTTCTTTGCCTGTCCTAACTCGATTGGGGAAGCCTGTGACGGCGAAGGCCCAGCTGGCGGCGCTTGCGGCTTCGAGCGAGGCGCCGTAATCCCCGCCCAGGCGAGCCCGACTGCAATCAGGCCGACGATCGCAGTCCCCAGCACTTCATCCTTCTTGAGTTGAAACTCCCGTGAGTTAACCAAAAGGATAACTAGTCCGATCGGTAGGAGCGCTGGTAATGCAGCCAATGAAATCGGGCCGAGTTCGATATGTCCGAAGACAAGCACCGTGATCATATAGGCAACCAGAGCGACGATCATCCAAGGCAAAGTCCTATGGGGTCGCATTGAGAACTTGAACAATGCGACAAAGAACATGCTGAGGAAGATGAAGTCGGCTGGCCCGACGTAAGAGCTAACATGAACCCCAACCGCTTGCCCGGTTTCCGCGGGTTTCGGTATTGAATAAGCTACTTTAGCAAGAACCTCGGGTGACCTTTGAAGAACCTGTTGGACAGGCCCGAGAGGGAATGTTACTAAAAAGACATCGAAGCCAGCCAGAAATAGGGCAACAGGCAACAGCAGGTTTTTGTCCTTGATTAGGCAGGCGACGACTGCCCCAAGGCCGAAGCACCATAGAACCAGGCCGGTTTGAGCAACAACTGTAAGTGCCACGGCTGTCCAGCCAGAGGCTGAGCCTAGGGCAATCGTGCAAATCGCCTGGATCGCGATACCCAGCATTAAGCAGATTGCCGAAGGTTTCGGCCTCCAGTTCGAGTCAGCGGCATAGTACAGCCCGATGATCGGAATGGCGATGAAAACCGCAGAAAAGACTAAGCCCAAAGTTGCCGACATGAACGGCGGAACCTGGATGAGGGCGACAAAGAGTCGAAGTCCGGCCAGGAGGACTAACAGCCAGAGGAGGGCTTGCACGCCTCTTTTAGGCTGGTTGAGTGTCTCGCGAACGACGTTTGACTCCATGTATCGCTTGATCGTACACTGTTAGAACGTCTTCCGTCATATCCCGCGTCGAGTACGTTCGAGCGGAGCGTGAAGCCTCCTTTGAAATGGCGGAGTAGTACCCCTCGTCTTCCAATAAGCTCACGACAGCATTTGATAACTGCGTCGCATCGTTGCCGACAATGATGCCGTTTACACCATTTTCAATCGCACTGCTGGCCCCGCCGCCTTGGACCACGACACTTGGCAGGCCGTAACTCATAGCCTCTTGGATGACGAGGCCCTGTGTTTCAGTCATTGAGGCAAAAATGAAGATGTCCGCAAGTTCATAGTACGCATCGACCTGATGCCGATCCACAAATCCGACAAACCTTACGCGATCGCCAATACCGAGAGCCCGGGCCATCTCCGCGCATTCCTCTCGGTATGGACCGTCACCAACGAGCCAGAAAACGGCGCGATGATCCTGTGCAAGCGCTTGTGCAGCGGCTTCGAACAAGACGCCCATGTTCTTCTCTTCTGCCAAGCGCCCGACGTAAAGCAGAATGCGGGCATCGACGGGGACCTTGTGTTGCAGCCGCAACTCTGCGCGATCGAGCATCTGGCGGGGCAGATTGCCAGTCGGAATCACCGTCACTGGCGTGCGCACGCTATGTCGGCCGAGCCATTTGGCGCTTGCCTCGCTCGGCGTAATGACATGATCGACAGCGTTGTAATAGTAGTTGGTGTGCTTTGCGATCTTGTATCGCAGGTAGCGCTTCGGCACAAACGGAATGTAGTGCGTGTACTTGTCGTAATGGGTGTGATAAGTGCTCACGACGGGCACCCCTTCCGACTGCGCCCATCGTAGCCCGACAAAGCCGATAGTCCATGGAGTGTGCGTGTGCACTACATCAAAGCGATTTCGCCTGAAGTGCTGCAAAAGAGGATAGAACGGCGGGAACGCCAGCGGGTAGCCCTTCGTCCACGGGGTTTCGATCGCTGGGAACCGGTAAGTATTTGGGTCCGGATCTTTGTATCCGAAATGTGCCGCCGTAAAGATGTGAACGGAATGACCAGCCTGGCGTAGTTCTCGCACCAAAGCATCGATGCTGACCGACACCCCATTTAAGACCGGCAGGGCCGAGTCGGAAAACATGGCAATTCGAAGGGCGTCTTGGCCCATCTGGATTTAGTCGTGGTTGCGACCGTGCTCTTCCACAAACTTCACGACGTCGGTGAGGCGGAAGCGGCGCTGGCCGCCCTCTGTTCGATGGTGATTGAGCCAGTTTCGGTTGGTGTAGCGCCGAACTGTAGCAGGGCAAACGCCAAGAAGACGGCTAACCTCTTCGAGGGTGAGCTGGGGATCCAAGAGCCGTCGAATAAGCTCTTGGCGAGACTCTTTGAAGTCGCCTGTATAGTAATTGGCCGTTACCTTGTCATCAAAGAACCGCCCTAAGAACTCAATATTCTTTGGCAGACTGCTCCAAACCTCTGTCAATTGTGGATCAATCGTGGTTTGCGTCGTCTTGCTGCGAACCCGGCGTGGTCGGGGAGCGCTCAGCGATTTTCGCTGAGTGCGCGACTTTCTGGCCTTCTTTGGAGTTTGGTCTTTGCCTAGGAATTCGCCGATGGACTCGATCTCAAGGTCTAAGTTGTTCTCGCCCTTGAGGGGCTCCTTTCGATCGGTCGTAAACGCACTCTCAATATAGGCAATGGGATCAAACTCTTCCTGAGTGGACACGGGCGAATCCTTCGACGGGCTCATCTGCCGTAGATGATACATGGTTTTGGGTTCATTTCGCCTATCAAAATGGCCTAAATGACCAACATTGCATCACCAAAGCTCAAAAAACGATAGTGTTCCCGTATTGCGTGGGCATAAGCATTCATTAGAGGCTCCCTCCCAACCATCGCCGAAATCATCATTAGCATGGTGGTTCGAGGAAGATGGAAGTTGGTCAACATACCGTCGACGGCCCTCCATTGGTAGCCTGGCTTAATGAAGATTCTGGTATCACGAGTACCGCTTTGAACTGAGCCGTCTTGATCTGCAAATGTCTCGATAGTTCGAACCGCCGTTGTGCCGACGGCAATGAGCCTTCCTTTTCGGTCATTGATCAAGCCAGCTGTGGCGTCTCCAATCGTGCAAGTCTCGCCATGCATTACGTGATCATCCAGGTTTGTGGCTTCGACGGGGCGAAAAGTATCAATGCCGACGCTGAGGGTGACATAGGCGATGCGTACACCCTTCATAGCAATTTCCTCCATTAACCGTTTGGTGAAATGGAGTGATGCCGTGGGTGCTGCACTGCTTCCGGGGTGCTCGGCGAACACGGTTTGGTAGCGGTCAGGGTCCTCCAGCGCCGTCGTGATGTAGGGGGGGAGTGGTACCGAACCAAATCTGTGGAGGGTTTCGGTAAGCCCGCTGATAGGCTCGAAGAAGGTGAGTTCTCTTTCACCATTAAGGCCTTCGCCTGTTACCGTCGCCTTGAGGTCGCCCGCAAAGTGAATTTCGGCACCGACTTTCAATCGCTTGCCCGGCTTGACCAAAGCCATGAAGCTATTCGGAAGTGACGATTCGCGTAGCAGGAGAGCCTCGACCAGCGCCCCAGTGGATTTCTTCCCATGTAGTCGGATAGCGCTAACTTTGGTGTTGTTGAGAACCAACACATCGCCCGCGCTCAGATATGTGGGAAGGTCTTCGAAAGCGGCATCGTTGATGCTCCCGCCATTTTTGGGTAAGACGAGCATTCGGCTTGCGCTCCGATCTTCAAGCGGTTTTTGAGCGATCAACTCAGGCGGAAGATCGTAATCATAGTCGCTTAAGAACATAGGGCCGCCTCGATGATCGCCGGAAGCGTCGCACCCCTTATAAGCATGCGGTCGCCAGCCATTTCGCGACTAGCAACCTGGTTTATCGTACGATCCACAAAACCAGCGTGGATTCCAGCGCAAAGTGCCCCTTCCACGTCATCGCCCCATGAGTCGCCGATGTGGATGATCTCATCTGGCGCAAGATTAGCTCGCGCGCAAAGAACATGAAAAATTCTTGGATCGGGCTTTTCGTAACCCTCCTCCAAGGATGCAATGGTCAGCGCAAAGGAGTGGTTTGGAATCTTTGCCCTGAGAATACGGTGCAAGCTGAGGTCCCAATTGCTCAGTACAAACACGGGCAAATCAAGACTCACCAAAAGGTTAATAGCCGGTTCAACATCATCATATGGTTCGAACCAAGAGTCTGATTCAAGTAGCTGGCGTTCCCCTTCTGCACATATCGCCTTTGCACAATTGGTGTCCTCGCCTATTTCGGCGAGCCAATCCCTAGTCAGATCGAGCCAGTAGTCTCGAAGAGCTGCCTCGGAGCGCGTTTGATTTGCTGTCCAAAAGGCGGCTAATCGGTCTTTGAAGATCCGAACATAAGCGGCCTCCTCTGGGTCAGTGACGGCAATGCCGCATGAGTTAGCGCAATCGCGAGCGAATTTGCCTGGGTGATATCGGTTGACCAGCAAAGTACCGGCTGCGTCAAACGAAACTCCCTTGATCATAATGTCCTTATCAGTTTACGTCGTGGAAACTGCGGTTGCCCATGATGCGTCCGAAAAGAGATTGAAATGAGAACCCGAGTCCTTTCCATTGCCGTTGGTGCGTTAACGACCTTGGCCCTTGCCGGTCAAACCAGCCCGAGCACGCTATCACATGTCGCCAAGGTCGGCGACGAGATCAACTATAAATTTGAAGCTAAGCTTGAGGTCCAAGGTGTGGTCATCGAACTCTCGGGGAAGACCATGCAAAAGGTCACGAAGGTCAACGAGGATGGCACGTGGTCGTATCAAAGCTCGGATTCTGGAGTTAAGGTGAAAACCGAGGATGGTGAGCAAGAACTTGAAGAGGGGGCCCCAACCAAGGTTGAAATGGGCTCGGATAGGGTGATCACCAAGTACGGTGACGGCGGCGACGAGGATGCGTCGAGCATTCGGCTCATGCTGTTGGAAACCGTCAAGAAGCCAGAAAAGCCAATTCAGGTTGGTGACAAATGGTCCGCGACGCTGACTTATAAAGGCAAAGAGACCGTGCCGGTCAAAGCACAATACGAAGCCATTGCCCTAGAGAAAATCGGCGAGTGGGAAACGATGAAGGTGAAAGTAGAGGCGAGCGAAGCCGAAGGTGAGGTTAAAGCCTCAAGTTCCGGATTTGTGTGGATTACACTTGCCGATGGCTTTAGTGCCAAGGAAGAGCTTAAAATTAGCAAGGCTCCCTTTGCTTTCTCGCCCGACCCGATCGACATGTCGATCTTGATCACCCGCGTGAAGTAGACCGCTTCGTACCGCGTAACTCAAAGCAGTTGCGGCACCTTGCCTCGTAGGACTCGGTCGCCCCAATCAAAATGATCGGGTCGTCACGATGTGCTGGCTTCCCGTTGATCATTCGGTAGGTATGGCTGGCTGTCGCTCCACACTTCAGGCAGATCGCTCTTAGCTTAACTACTTCGTCTGCGAGGGCAAGCAGCGTTGGCATTTGACCAAATGGTTCACGGCGAAAGTCTTGGTCAAGTCCGGCCAAAATCACCTCGACACCTTTGTCGGCCAGCTTCATGGCGAGGTCAACAATCTTCTCGTCGAAGAATTGGACTTCCTCGATCACGAGGACGTCTACCTTGGGGTCGAGCTTTGTTTTCAGTTCTGCAGTGTCCAGCACCGGCACGGCTTCGTGCTTCTGGCCCATGTGGCTCACGACCATACTTTCGTCGTATCGACGGTCGATGCTGGGCTTGAACACCTGCACATTCTTCTTGGCGTAGAGGGCGCGGCGGGCTCGCCGGATGATCTCCTCAGACTTGCCTGCGAACATACTGCCGCAGATGACGGTGATGCTGCCCAATCGCTTCACAAGGGCGGAAGGTACCAGAAGTCGTTGCTCTCAATATTCGGGTCGAGCAGATTGAGGTGGAGTTGCGACGAACGACCCAACCCAGTCCCCTTGAATTCGCGCGACGCCAGTCATTCCCTCGCCCATGGTGAAGTAGGTTTCCTTTGAAGTGCGAAACTCCTTTTTTCTGCCGTCGCTTAACTGAAGAGTGACATAGTATTTCAGCCCCTCTTCGTGTTCAGTAGGAAACTGCATGAGGTGGTGTGCGTCGAAAGCGTTCTTTGCAATCACGTAGGCCCCCTCCTCATCGGTGATCACCCTTGAAGTCGCCTCGCGCCTCGGAATCCACCACATCTTAAAGAGGTTTGCGCCGGCAAGGAAAGCTCCCAAGCAAGCAACGCCTAAGGGAATTCCGGTGCGACGAAGAATGGTGTATGACCCGTCTTGCCATGGCGAAGCGGCTTCAGATGCGGAGGCCATGAGCATAACAAAGAACGCGCCTAGCCCAAGGACGAATATGCCGATACCCGCAAAGAGAGAGCACCCAATTCGGCCTTCCTGAGTAAACATAACGGACTACCGAATAGCCGGTTGTCCAGCATGAATGGCGTTGCCAACGCCAAATGACCTGCGGATATCCAGCAACATCACTTTTCCTCGCTGACCCACAAGTTCGTGAGCCCCCATGAGCTCAACATAGAACCCATTATCGGTCCAGCCAATAATCTTGTTGAGACCTTCATCATCGGACCTTCTGACATTGCATTCGACAACTTGTTGCCTGCGGAATGACATGTAATCGCGATCGAGTTCTTCGATGGTCGAGGCGTCGATGGTGTATTCATCGAAAGCCATATCAAAATCGGCGCGGAGGTAGATGCCCCTGCCAAGATCGTGTTCAAGATCTTCGATACCTTCCCCATCTGCCCCAATCATTGCTTCGATTACGGCAGGGTGGCACCGGACCAGAAAGGCATTTCCCGGCTCCCCAAGCATTCGGTGCATGTCGCGCTCGATCCACAAGCTGACCGTGTCCTTGCTGGCAATGCGTCCCCGCCCTTCGCACATCGGGCAAATGTCGCTAATGGATTGAGTGACGCTTTCGCCCGTTCGCTTCCGCGTGATCTCGATAAGTCCAAGAGAGGAGATCTTTCCGACTCGGGTTCGATTCGAGTCTTTGCCTAGTTGCTTCGTAAAGTGGTCGAGAAGTTTCTTGCGATGATCGGCCGACTCCATATCGATGAAGTCGATCACGATAATGCCTCCCATGTCGCGTAGGCGAAGCTGGCGGCAAACTTCTTCGGCCGCCTCTAAATTCGTCTTTAGAATTGTCTCCGCCAAATTGGTCGAGCCAACCATCCGGCCGGTATTGACGTCGACGGCAGTCAGGGCTTCCATTTCATCCATCACAAGGTAGGCGCCCGACCGAAGCGTGACCTTGTGCTGAAGAAGCCGTTCGAGATCAGACTCGATATTGTAATGATCGAAAATGGGTGTCTCGCGATCGTAAAGATAAATCTTTGACGTCAGGCTCGGGGCGACGACGCGAGCCACCATATGGGCTTTTTCGTATTCATCCGGGTCGTCGATCACCATCTTTGTGATCTCGTCATTGAACATGTCCCGAATGGTGCGATAAAGTAGCGTTTGGTCGCGGTGGACGCAAGCTGGTGCCCGCATCTTACGAGAACCTTCGGTCACCTGGGACCAAAGTTGTTGGAGAAAAACGACGTCCTGCTTGAGCTCTAACTCGGTTCGGCCTTCGCACTCGGTGCGCATGATGATCCCAAACCCCTTGGGCGCAATGCGATCTCCGAGTCTTCGCAGTCGCTCTCGTTCTTTGCGATCCTCGAGTTTTCGGCTGACACCGATGTTATTGTGCTCGGGCATCAGAACTAGGTAACGACCGGGGAGGGCAATACGCGTTGTGACGCGGGCGCCTTTAGTTCCACGGGGAGCCTTGGTTACCTGAACCATCATCTCTTGGCCCGGTCGGATCAATTCCTTTATCTTGCGGCTCCTAAGTTCTTGGCGCTTCAAACCGCTTGGGGAATTATCATGATTGGGCTCATCGGGCAAAATGTCGCCGACGTAAAGAAAGGCGTTGCGCTCGAGGCCAATATCGATGAAGGCCGCATCCATGCCGGGAAGAACGTTTTGTACGATTCCCTTGAAGATCGAGCCAACCACACGTTCTTCACGTTCGACACGATATTCCTTGAGTTGACGATCTTCTAGAACAGCGATTCGAGTTTCTCGCTGACTACAATTGACGATAATTTCGACTTGCCCAGTCTTGATGCTGGGCGCGCTCTGACGGCGCGGATTAGATTTAGTTGTTCTGGCCACGAATGTTGCCTCTTAAAAAAAAGGTGGGAAATGGCGGGGGCCACTTCGCGTGAGTTCATAGTACCCGATCAGTTCAATTCTGAGCCTCCACACGCCTTCCTCATCAAATCCTCACAACTTGGCGCAACAATAGAAAAGGATGCGCATTTTGATCGTCGAAGACGAGCCGGATATCGCCTTTGGTCTAGAGACAGCTCTCAAGCGCGAGCGCTATCAGGTTGAAGTTGCGCTCGACGGTGCCACTGGCGAACAGATGGCCATCGAAAATCATTACGGAATAATTCTTCTCGACCTCATGTTGCCCAAGAAGAATGGTCGAGAAGTGTGCCGGACTTTGCGGAGCCTTGGAATCAGTACGCCAATTCTCATGCTAACGGCACGCGATCAGATCGACGATCGGGTCGAGGGGCTCGATGCGGGTGCTGACGATTATCTCGTCAAGCCCTTTGCTACCAAAGAACTGTTGGCGCGAATCCGGGCGTTGGGACGGCGTGAATCCGAGCGGCGTGGTGGCGAGATTTCGATCGGTGATCTGAAGATAGACACTCTCGCTCACACGGTAACTCGAGGAACGGAAAATATTCGGCTTACCAAGCGAGAGTTTCAGCTGCTAGAGGCATTAGCTCGAAACCGCGGTCGTGTCCTTACTCGCGAGGTGATACTGTCTCGGGTTTGGAACAACGACGAAGCCCTGCCCAATACAGTGAGTTTTCACATGGCGAGCCTTCGCAAGAAGGTCGATCCGAACGGGGAGATTATTCAGACGGTGCATGGACTCGGCTACTCCCTTCGTGCAAGGAGCGACACATGAAATCACTGTCGTCTCGATTCATGCTACTGAACGGAGGGTTCGTTCTCGTAATACTGGTGATTTTCGGCTTCGTTCAGCATCAGGCGAGCGTGCGCACTATAGAAGGCATGGTCGATCACGATCTCTTGGGTCGTGCTCAGCAACTCGCACGAAATGCGTCCCGTCCGCCCGACGAACCCTTCGGCATGGGCGGGCCGATAGAGCGGCGGCCTCCTAACCCACCGCCAAACGAGCAGCCCTTGACGAGGCCGCGCATTTTCAATGTCGATGGCAAGGCACGCGATCCTGAGAGCGGTCATATTTCGTGGAGCCAAAAGCTCTTTTCAGAGTCATTGAAGGGCCGAGTTATTTTAGAGACCCATTGGGTCGAAGGGCAGGAATATCGTGTTGTTTCGGCGCCCATTCCGGGTCTGGATCGAGCATCCGGTGTCGTACAAGTGGCCCAGCACATGGGACCGTATCGCCTGGCGCAGCACGCCCAACTGTGGGTTCTCGCCGTTGCAATTCCTTTGGGCCTGATCGTGGCGGGCCTGCTGGGGTTCATTCTGGCAAAGCTCGTCCTGAATCCAGTTCGCACTCTAACTTTTGCGGCGGAAAGAATTGCTCAAGACCCATCACGAAAAGAGGAGATTGCGGTAGCGCAAAACGACGAGATCGGGCGCCTTGCGGGGGCTTTCAACGCCATGACGAAACGACTTCAACAGTCGAACCGAGAGTTGGCTGTATCACTCGATCAGCAAAAGCAGTTCACCAGCGACGCGGCGCACGAGTTTCGGACTCCATTGACGGGCATTGTGCTTGCGGCGGAGAACGGGCTCCACGATGAAGCAACGAGCGATGACATGAAGTCCGCTCTCAAGATGATTCACCGCAACGGCGAGGCAATGGCGAATCTCACACAATTGTTGCTCACGCTAGCACGGCTTGATCACTCAAAGTCAAAGCTCGATCTGGCTGAAGTCTCGATCTTGCCGGTCATCGACAATGCCTTGGAAGGCTGCGCGAAAGACTCTCGTATTGAGATTGCAGCAAACCAAAATCAGACCTTGTATTGCAACGCCGATGCCGCGAAACAAATGGTTCGAAATCTGGTGGAGAATGCGCTTGCCTACACGCCAGAGGACGGGAAAGTTAGCATTTCGGTCGAGGGCCGGGAGCTAATTGTTTCTGACACAGGCAGCGGTATTGCGCCAGAGCATTTGCCTCATCTGTTCGACCGCTTCTACCGCGCAGACCCTTCGCGCCACCGCGCGGGAGGAGGCACAGGGCTTGGTCTCGCGATCGTGAAAGAGCTTGCAGATCGGCAGGGCGCCACTGTTTCGGTGGCGAGCACAGTTGGAGTTGGAACTCGATTCACTATACTTTTTGAAGAAAATAGGGAAAACTCACAAGTCCCTCACGTTTGAAACGCACACTACAGTTAGCCGAGGTTAGTTCGGTCATTAGAAAAGGAGAAAGTCAATGAAACACATCAAGATGGCAAAATCCATGTTGCTCGCTTTAGCACTCGTCGGAGTTTCCGCGTTTGCAATGGCCCAAGCTGGTCCCCCTCCCGGCGGCGGCGGACAAGGCGGCCCACCTCCACAAGGTCCAGGGCATAACATGCGCCGCGGCGATAACCTCATGTTCATCGTTCGGATGCCGACCGTACAGACACACCTCAATCTGACCCAGGCACAGAAGGATGCCATTGCCGCCCTGCCTCCACCTCCTCCGGGCGGTGGCCCTGGCGGTCAAGGCGGACCTGGCGGCCCCGGTGGCGGCGGTCAAGGCGGACCTGGTGGTCCTGGTGGCGGCGGTCAAGGCGGACCTGGCGGACCTCCTCCAGGTGGTGGTGGTCAGGGTGGACCTGGCGGACCTCCTCCGGGTGGTGGTGGTCAGGGTGGACCTGGCGGACCTCCTCCGGGCGGCGGTGGTCAGGGTGGACCTGGCGGCCAAGGCGGTCACAATCCGCTTGCTGGGATTCTGAATCAGCAGCAGATGCATCGCCTAGGACAATTGGGTTTGCAATTTGACGCGCCGATGACCATGGTCGACCCGCAAATGGCAAACCAGTTGAACCTGACGCAAACTCAGCGACAGGGCATTCACCAGGCTATCCAAACCAACAACCCTCCTCCGCAGCCTAACCAGCCACGACCGACGTTTGCTCAGATGCAACAGCGAAAGTTGGCCGCGTTTAACGCTGCTTGGGGAATCCTGACGCAGGAGCAAAAGGACTCTTGGAATCAGAAGGTAGGCCCTCGATTCACGAACTGGGTCGAGCCACCTCACCCAACTCCGTAAGCGGTTAGCTGGTAGCGGGGCGCCCAGAATATTAACTGAGCGCCCCAGATTTTAGCGAGAACTCGTCACTCGACCCTCGATGGGGGTATCGATGGGCGAGTTCTTTTTGATGTACTCAATTAGGGCTTCAGAATCGAGCAGTCCTGTATCGACCCGGTAACCCTTCGCCTCAGCAAGCGATGTGAAGCCATCGCCGCCTCGGGCCATGAAGTTGTTGACCACGATGCGGTACTTGGCGTTGTCAACCATTTGGTTGCCATTAAGGGTCATCGAGGTGATCGAGCCGCCCGCACCAATCTTGTAGGCGAAGCCCTTACTGACTTGCACCGTGCCCGCCTTCGTCGCACCCACGGCTAGCATGTCGCGGATTTCGGTGCCCGTAGCTTCGAGGACAACCAGCGTATTGCCAAAGGGTTGAGCTGCGATAATTTCTCCGTAGGTGATGGGGCCGGGCTCAATGTGTGAGCGAACACCCCCTCGGTTCATGAAGGCAGCAACGGTCTGATTGCGAACCGTGTAGGCTAGCATCGCGTCTGCAATCACGTTGCCCATCTTCATTTCCGGCCCTGTGTCTCGAGTCAGCCCGCCCTTGGTCTCACCGACGACCTCTTTGCCTAGGTTATCAATGGGCTTCTTAAAGGCATCCACCGCACTCTTTACCGCGTGATCTTCGGGGACCGCCTCGTCAACCAAAATTGGCTTGGCATCGAGAACGCTCTTGATATTGCCAGCAGCGTCAAACACGATCTTTAGTCGACCTAACACCTTGTTCCATTCCCAGGCTTGAACAACGAGGGTATTGCCAACCTTCGTTGGGTAGCCGCCAGCCGGATTGGCAATCGGAATCGCTCCCGTTTCGCACAGTAGAGAGTGCGAGTGACCGCCGACGAAGACGTCCACATCTGGGTGTCTTTTCGCGAGCGCGATGTCGGTGGAGTAGCCAATATGGGTCACGGCGATGATCTTGTTCACGCCTTGCGACTTGAGCTTGTTTACCTCGCTTGAGAGAGCTTGGTCGATGTCGATCATCTTGAGCCTCTCGCCTGGGCTAGAGATTTCGAAAAGGTCTGGTGTCATGAGGCCGATCAAACCAATTCGCTGCCCGCCAATTGTGAGGACAGTGGATGGCTTGATCCAATTCTTAAGAAATGGCTCGCCGGTGAAATCCATGTTCGCGCAGAGCAAAGGAAAGCTTGTGGATTGGGCAAAGGGAAGAAGTCCGGCGGGGCCGTCATCGAATTCGTGGTTGCCGAGTGCCATGGCGTTGTAGCCAGTGAGGTTCATCAGGTGGGCATCGGCAAGCCCCTTGTAAACATTGTAATAGAGCGTTCCTTGGAACGTATCCCCGGCATTGAGAACGATCGGGTTCGGATCGGTTGCTCGGTAGCGCCGGATGAGAGTGGCTGCGCGAGCGTAGCCACCGTAGGTCTTGCCGCGGATCGCCGTAGGTTCGACATGGGCGTGAATGTCGTTCGTATGCAAAATCGTCAGGGTAAACGTCTGAGCCGCCATGGCGGCGGCAAGGGTGGTTGTAATCACTTCATGACCTCCAGTCTGTACGCGAGTGTCGAGGCACCCAATGAGTAGTAGGCGCGTTGAACGGGCATGCCGATTTCATCGAGCCACCCTTACGACGGTTTGGCTATCCCCGTCGCTGAACTGTGAGCTGTCAGACCACTCTAGGCTCCCGTCCTCCGAGAGAGTTCGTCGAATCACGACCTTGCCGTTGGTGTCGAGAGTGCCGGTCAATATGAGGGTGCGCTCGGCCACGATTGGGCCCGGAGCGAGATGTGCGAGAACTGCGACTAGCATCAAATTAGATTTTGGCTCATTGGCAATTGCAATGGTTGCCC
Source organism: Chthonomonas sp. (assembly GCA_016788585.1). Lineage (GTDB taxonomy): Bacteria > Armatimonadota > Fimbriimonadia > Fimbriimonadales > Fimbriimonadaceae > JAFLBD01. Next base: position 205,306 of record JAEURP010000009.1, read on the forward strand.
GAACAAAGGAGGTAGCGCGTTACGTCCTAGTGTTGCTATTATCTTTGAGTAATAAATGGAGACTCCGATCAATCAACCCGCTGGTGCGCCTCCCGTTGCGCCACCTCCCGCAGGCACCCTGCCTAACGCAACTTCCAATGCCGAACTTCCGCTCGAAGGTGCTGGCAAGCCGCGACCAGTAGAAGATTTACACATTGACGCTCTGCTCGACATCGTTGTCGATCGCAATTGCTCAGACCTTCATATCGCTACGGACAGCCCTCCGATCGTCCGTGACGACGGCGCATTGAAGCGACTGAATTACGAAAAGTTCAATCCGCAGATCACTCAGAGAATGATGTACGAGATCATTTCGGATGAACAAATTCAACGATTTGAAACCACCTTGGAACTCGACTTCTCATATGCGCTACCGAAAGGTCGCGCACGCTTCCGTGTGAACTTGTATCGAGATCGAGGCGCGGTCGCTGCCGCATTCCGTCTGATTTCAAGCCGCATTCCTACAGTTCGCGAGCTAAATTTGCCGCCGATTCTGGAGCAACTTACTGAGCGCCCGCGCGGTTTGATCCTCGTAACCGGTCCGACTGGATCGGGTAAGTCTACGTCGCTCGCGGCAATGATCAACAAGATCAACACGGATACCGCGGTGCACATCATTACGATCGAAGACCCGATCGAATACCTGCACACTCACAAGCAGTCGCTTATTAATCAGCGTGAACTCGGTCAAGACACGAAGAGCTTTAACAATGCCTTGCGCGCCAGCCTTCGTGAAGACCCCGATGTCCTGCTCGTAGGTGAAATGCGCGACGTGGAAACGATCAGTCTGGCCATTACGGCTGCTGAAACGGGACACTTAGTTTTCGCAACCTTGCACACGAATAACGCGGCTGAATCCATCGACCGTATGGTCGACGTGTTCCCGCCCGGACAGCAAGAGCAGATTCGTGTCCAGCTTTCAAACAACCTCGTCGCCATCATTTCGCAGCAGTTGTTGCCACGCGCAAGTGGTAAGGGCCGAATTCCTGCTAACGAGATTATGATTGCGACGCCGGCTATCCGCAACTTGATTCGTGAGGGCAAGACCCACCAAATTCCATCAACGATTCAAACGAGCGGCGGCCTCGGAATGACCACCATGGACCAGGCCCTTCGTGATCACTACATGAAGGGAATCATTACGTTGGATGAGGCCATGTCGCGTTGCCAGAATCAGGAAGAATTGAAGAAGATGATCAGCACAATGGCAGTTGGGACTCCAGGAAATGCCCCTTCGCCACCGAAAAGGTAAGTAAATGCCAGTCTATAGTTACACGTTCAAAGACGGGTCGGGTGCCATTCAGAAGGGCACCATGGATGCCGAAAGCGAAGACGTTCTACGGAGTCGTTTTACGGAACAAGGCTTCGACGTTATCGAAGTCACCGTCATCAAGTCGAAGAGCACCAAGCCGAAAAGCTTCGGAAAAGTAAAGCTCGGCAATCTCGCCGTGTTCTGCCGTCAGTTCAGCACGATGGTCGACGCAGGTGTGTCACTTGTTCGGTGCCTCGACGTTCTTGGTCGTCAAACGCAGGATCCTAAGCTCAAAAAGATTCTCGTTGATTTGGGCGAGCGTATCGAGTCTGGCGAAACGCTCAGCCGATCGATGCAACGTCACCCTCGAACGTTTAACAACCTTTTCATTGGTTTGATTCGGGCAGGTGAGATCGGCGGTGTGCTCGAAGAGACCCTTCAGCGATTGAGTCACTTCTTGGAAAAGGACGTGGAGCTACGCCGAAAGATCAAGTCGGCCATGACTTATCCTACGCTGGTTTTAACGGCGGCCATCTGTATCGTGATTTTCCTTGTTAGCTGGGTTGTCCCTCAATTCGCCCAACTCTTCTTGGATATTGGCCTCAAGGCCGACGAGTTCCCAGCCATGACCAAGTTTCTCATCGATCTGTCTGCATCGTTTGTGAAAACTTGGTACCTGTGGATTGGAGGCGTGGCACTGATCTTGATCACCTACAAGCTGATCGCTTCTACTCGATTCGGTCGGCGAGTGATCGACCGAGCAAAGCTCTACGTACCGGTGTTCGGAAAGCTCCACCATATGATTTGTATGGCGCGCTTCAGCCGAACAATGGGCACCCTGCTAACCTCCGGTGTCCCTATTCTGCAGGCCATGGAAACCGTCGCCGGTACGGTGGGTAACACGATCATGTCGGACGCGGTGCTCGAAGCTCGTGCCCGAATTCGAGAAGGAGACCGCATTGGTGATCCGCTTGAGCAATCGCGACTCTTCCCGCCCATGGTCATTCACATGATCGGTGTTGGAGAAGAGTCTGGTTCGCTCGACTTCATGCTCCAAAAGATCGCAGATTTCTATGAGGATGAAGTCGAAGCTCGTGTCGCCTCGCTCACTGCCGCTTTGGAACCAATCATGATTCTGGTTCTCGGCTTTATTGTCGGCTTCATCGTTATCGCGATGTTCCTGCCGCTCATTAAGGTAATCGAAACCCTTTCGGCCGGCGACTCGAGCTAGTTGTCTCCCATCTTAAGTTCGTTGCCCGTGCCTGAAGGTACGGGCTTCGCTCTGTTTAAGGGTGACTAGCCGTCCTTTAAGTTCGAATGTTTCCCGAATGGACTGCAATCGTTGGATTCTTGATCGGCGCGGCGATCGGGAGCTTTCTTAATGTCGTAATTTATCGGCTTCCGCTGGGGCTTTCGATCAATGAGCCCAAGCATAGCTTCTGTCCCAATTGCAAGAACCAGCTTGGCGTCCAGGACCTGGTGCCCCTGTTTAGCTGGCTGTTTCGCAGAGGGAAGTGCCGTCAGTGCGGGGTAGCAGTGCCAGCGAGGTACTTCTGGGTCGAAGTGGTTACCGGGGGACTTTGGGGGCTCATTTGGTACCAGCAACTCTGCCTCGCATGGGATGTCCCGCGGGCGGTCTGCTACCTGCTCATGGTGAGTGTCTTGGTTGCGGCCACGTTCATCGACCTCCGCTGGTTCATCATCCCCGACGAACTAAACGCGATTTTGCTGCTGATCGGACTTGGCTTTAACGTCGCCCTCCTCGCCTTGGGCCGGACCGAGGCCTGGACTTGGGGCATACCTAGCGCGGTTGCTGGAGCCGTAGTAGGCACTTTGGTCCTATGGGGCATCACATTTTTGGGCCGGCTGATTTTTCAGAAAGACGCCATGGGACATGGCGATATTAAGCTGGCAAGAGGCATAGGAGCCTGCTTGTTTCCCCTCGGAGCAATGGTCAGTTTTGGCTTGGCCATCATCTTGGGAGCGTTGCTGGGAATCGTCCAAGCGATCGTCGCGGCCCGGATGCGCCAATCGGAGGGGGCAAACACCGACGACTTCGAAGAAGAGCCCGAGTCGATTGGGTCCATTCTTAGGTCCGGAATCGGCTATTTGTTCGCAATAGACGCAATAGGATTAGTTTTCCCCAAGCTCTACATGGCTTGGTTCAATGAGGACCCGCGAACTCAGGAGACGGTGGAAGAGGACGATTGGCAACCCGGATTCACGACCATTCCGTTCGGGCCGTATCTTGCCGCTGGGGCGATCGTTGCCGCAACCGCCAATGGTCCAATCAAATCTATACTGGATGCCTACATTAAATACCTGCAGGGCGATTGAAAAGGTGCGGCAGGACGGGAACAGAGGGGATGAATTTCAAGTCAAGACTAAGCGTCGGCGGACCATGGTTATGAAACGACAACACGCGTTTACGCTTGTGGAGCTTTTGGCGGTGATTGCGATCATCGCTTTGCTCTCGGCAATTATCTTTCCCGTCTTTGCGCGGGCACGTGATAATGCGAACCGAGCTGGCGATATTTCATCCTTGAATGAACTACGCACTTCGTTGCAACTTTATCGGCAAGACTTTGGCGGCTACCCGCCATCACTTCTTGGTTTTGTAGACCGCTATTCAACCGGTCCTCAAGCTGGTCAGGTAATTCCTGCCGATCTCATTACATCGGCCCTCTTTCCAAAGCGGGTTCGGAGCCTTGAGACGTTTCGCCCTCGGCCGGTGCGCGTCACGAAGACCGCGCTGACCACGGCCGTTTGGCCAGTTGCTGATAGTCGTGCATTAGGTCAAGCTCCCATCGTCGACACCAATGGCGATAACCAAGTGACTGCAGCAGACGATATTGCTGGGGCACGCCAAGCCTATTCCAACTCAGACACGGTAGCGATCAATCGTGGTGTACCAGTTGGCCCCGGCAATCCGGCGGCAGAGTTTTATCAGATCAGCGGTTACGACGTCGCTCAGAATCCGAAGAGCATTGGCAACCGAGCAAACGAGTGGGAGTTGCGATACACACTCTTCTGGACGAATTACTCGATCGGTACGGGCGCTGGCTATGGAAGTGGAAGCGCCTTTGACGATCCGCGGCAACTAGGTTACAACGATCCGCCCGAAAGCACGGTCATCACATGGAACTCGTACTATCGCGATTGGGAGCCTGCTGGTGTAAACCGCATCCCGCAGCGAAGCAACCGCGACATCGTTTTGTTCCTTGGTGGCGCCGCCCGCCCATTTGATTCGCGCAAGGTGTGGGATTACGCCTGGCGCTCCATGCCCTGAGCACTTCGCTTTGGAGGCTAATTTACTTTGAACTGTCTTGTGTCTAATCATCGGAAGCGTGGAGCCTCGTTAATCGAGATCCTCGTGGTCATTGTGATCTTCGTGGTCGGGATTTTGGCTTCGGTCCAGGTCTTCCCGGGTGGCCTCGCCATTTTGCGGCAGAACCGCTCGAACACGGTCGCCAATGCCCTCGCCCGAGCCGAGCTCGAAAGGATGAAGTCCCAAAAGGACCAATCATTCGACGCCCTCCTCGCCGTCAATTACCCCATCGTTTTGCCCGGCGTTCGCGAGATTGAGCTAGACATTCAGCGTCTGCCTACTGATATCAATCCTCCCGTTCAAGTCACCGACCTCGACAACACGGGTCTCCTTTCCGATGCCGACGGTGGGCTCGGAAACTGGTGGCTGTTCTCGGGCGCAAATGCAATGCGGCAGATCATCGGCGAAGGCCGCCGAATCCCCTCGGCTCGATTCGTCGATGGTCCGACTGGCACGCGCTTCGGTGGTGTCCTCGCGCTTCAATATGGCCCGCTGTTTCTAAATATCCAGTCGGCTAGCCCGGTGAATCCGGCCAACTTGGTTCCGTTTGTCGTTTATGGTAATGAACTGGTCCGTCGATTCACGGATGCCGATCTGTCCAGCGATTTTCCCCTTCGCGACGACTATGTGTCCTGGGTCGAAGACGATGGGGAGTTCTTCACGCTTCCGCAGGGTGCTTATCGCCCCGGTGCTCCTGTTGACCGGAATTACCGAGTTAGCGCAAGAGTTCAGTTTAGTGACGGCACGGTGCAGGACCTCGTGAGAGTGGTACCGGTACCGGCTGCTGCGTCTGGTGCCCAAAGATACAACATCTCGCACGACTTCAAGGTTGTATTTAGTGGGGTTGGACCAGCTGTCACTCGTGTAGAGCCGGACACGGTTCAAATTGCGCGTCTGTTCGACGAAGTAGCGACCTTCTACACTGAAGCTCAGATTCAGGCTAACCCCGGCCTTCTCGACGATGCTGTCTATCAGTATCAGCGGCTGGACGACCAACTCGGAATCTTCTTGTTCCACCCTCAGGGCTCGCAGTATCAAGAGCGGCGCGGTCGTGGGCGAATCCCGATGCGGGCATTCGTGGATTACAACGTGCTCGATTGGAGGATCATCCGCGACGATTTTCGAATCGGTACTTCCGCGCCTTACCACCAGAAGCTCCTTGTAGAGAGTCTCAAAGTTTCTGGTAATCGCGGCGCCGATGGCCTCAACTACTTGGGCCTCGGTTTCCCAGCGGCCAACGGAACAGTGACCCCAGCCCAACGAGACTTCGTATTGTTCGATCGTGATACAGGCGCAGTGATTCTCCCAAACAGCTACACCATCGACAAGTCTCTTGGACTCCTCCGGTTTGTTGACGTCGATAACAATGCAGCCAATGGCCTTAGTGCTGATGTGGTCTACGCCGGGACAACTGCCGCGGCAAGGATCGACGATATTCGAAACCGCGCGGTTCGGGCGCTTTATCAGGCCAATGGCGAATACGCCGTTCAGCCGGTAAAGGCGTTTAACCGGTACCGAGCGACGTTCAGTTCGACCCTCGGCGTCGGTCAGTGTTACATCGGCGGTACCGACGCAGCGGCGCCTCTGTCGCTGGATCGGCGGATCTACTTCCCGCTCAGCGAGATTGGCAAGCAAGTCGTGGTGAGCGAAATCGTATACGAGGATGGCGCGGCGGTCCGAAAGAAGCTCACTGAGCAGGTCTTCCTCATCCGCGCACCTGGTCCCACCGATTGGAACCGATATGCCTTTATCGATATCCAAGATAAAGATCCCGCGGCCGTTCGATTTAACTACAGTTTGGGATACGCCGTTCGATCAGTGAGAGGCGCGAGTGTGGGTGTTCGGGTGCTTTGGAATCCGTCGTCCTTCTCCCTGACTGGGGACTCGGCCACGAATATGACGAGAATGCGCCAATGGCTGGGCCAGATGCGGCGTGTGACTACTGAAACATTCCTTCTTAAGGGAGCGGAGAATTGATGCGAAGAAGGGCATTTACACTATTAGAACTCATCACCGTCATGGCGTTGACGGCGGTGCTCATGGGCCTTGTGGTGTATCCGCTCATTCAAAGCTTTGACATCACTCGTGCTGGCCAAGGCTTTGCCGATGCTCAAAACCGAGCGCGTATTCTCATCGAGCGGATCACGCGTGAGGTTGGAAACGCTGCGTTTGTACGGGATAACACTGGCGACGCCGGATCGGTCTACATCGACGTACCCGCCTCAGCCGCGACCCCAAACAACTTTGTCCGAATTAGGCTAGAAAACTCGCGCCTGGACATCATGGCACCTGCCCAAGGAGACCCGACGCCATCAAGCCAGCCGGGCGGAGGCCTGATTAACCCAGATACCGGTCGCGTCGACCCCACACTGAAAACTCCAAAGGGCGATGTTAACTTGCCAGTGACCGAGGGCTTGCGTCTCGTGCGCTACTTTGTCGGGCTACGCGAGCCAGTTCAGGGCACGCGGGCGAACCCGCTTCCCGCAAGATATTTTAATCCGTATGACGGCGTTCTGAATCGAAGGGCTGGCGGACAAGATAACCTCTACGTTCTTTGGCGGGCCGAGGTCGATATTCGCCAGTTCAACAATGCAACGAGTACTTGGCAGATTAATACAGAACTGTTCGATGTCGACGGTGACGGAACGGCCACACCGCGTGAATTGGAGCAGGCTCTCGACGACCCAAACTTCTTCAACTTCTCGATTCCATTAGCGGATATCAACAACCCCGCCAATGTTGCCCTAGCGCAACGGCAACGAGACTTCGACCGCATCCGGGCTTGGATGAAGCGTTCGCGCATCGTTACCGAGTTTAGTCGATACGACATGATTCAGGTTTCGATCGACAAAGCTTCGCGGGCAATTCAGACCTTTGTCGATCCGATCGACGGCGTGACCAAGCCGAGAATCACCTCGTTGGTGGAATTCACTCCGACCCGAGTGAGCGGCGAGCCAATGGGCGGCTTGTTGGCAGTCCGAAGCGGTGAAGAGTCGGACAACTCAGCCAAGATTGGTCCCGATGTCTTTTCGGCTGACTTTGGCTTTGTCACTTCGCCAATCTTGCGCGTTCGGCCCAGTAGCTATCGAGATCTGGCGAACGCGATTGTTGCGCCGTGGACTCCTTACGAGTCTTGGATCAATGGGCGGCCCTATCTGGTGAGCCGAGATCGTCCAAATGGTGGGTTCAGTCAGTTCTACTTTGTCTCGGGAAATGACCTAACAGCCGGCACCGAGGTCTTCGATAATAGCGGTTACACGTTTGCCCGCGACTATGATCGTGGTCAGCCCCTGCCTCCAGATCCTGACACTGGCGTCGCAACGACCGGGCTCTTCCGCTATCCTTACTCTTGGGCGATCGATAAGGCCGTTCAGAGAGCTGGCGGAACAAATTTGCTCAATACCGCTGCCATGCGTGAAGACTTTGTACCAACGGTGCTCGATCGCAAGCAAGGCAAGGTCATTGCGAGCTTTGGCATTAATGAAGTTGGAACCGCGAACGCATTGCCGCCGGGTGTCGATGACAATCGACCGGTTGCCGATTGCGGGCAAGCTGTTCCGCCTGCGCAGGATGTTCTAGTCACGGGAGGCTCCCCTTCCAACCAGCGCTGGGCGGCGGTTGATTTCAATCCGGCGCTCGCTTCCAGTCACATCAATCAGCGCTTTAACGTGCTCTGGAATGACTGGCAGTTGCTCGCTCCTAACCTTGAGAAGTCGCAGCTCGTGCGTCGGTTCGTCGACTTGCGTGTAACCCCTCAAGTGGATGGTGCGGCGAGTCCGCTCGATCCTAGGCAGGGTTTTGCTAGGGCCAGAATGGTCCCTGGTAGCGAAATTGTGATCGGGCCAGACCAAACTCCAGGCACCAACTATGGGCAGCCTGTGCGATACACTCGCGTGCCCGTCGCCGGCAACGTTGGCCCTAATCAGTATTTCATCAATTACGTCAATCAGCGTGAGCCCGATTGGCAGCAACTCGGCTTTACGGTCGATCCTCAGATATTCAATCCGACCTACTACGATGATGCGGGCGGAAACTGGTCAAATCGGTTTGTGTCGCAAATTCTACAACCGCGGTACCGGGCTGGATACATCGAGTTCAACTCGATGCCTGGCGAACCCCTGCCAAGCGGTCGGATTAGTGTTTTCTATCGTTTCCAATTCACCGAGACCAAGGATGTGTTTGAGTTGGATTACGACTCGCGACAATTGATGAACATCGCGCTGACGATTCGGAACTTCCCCCAAACCAGCGCGCCTAATCAGCAGAACGTCACCGTTCGCGGCCAAGCCAATGTGCGCAACCTTTTGAGATGAAAATGAGAACGAATCGGCAGTCGGGTCAGACCCTGATCATTGCGCTCCTAATCATGGGGGTTCTCCTCATCCTAGGTTTCGTCTTCGCCGGAATCGTCAGCCGCGGCATCTTCCAGACTTCCAGCGCCTTCAAGCGAACCCAAGCGACCGACCTTGCCGAGGCTGGCGCACGATTTGCCCACTACCAGCTCCAATATTCGGATCTGGCCGCCGACTGGCGCCCTTCCGCCACGATCATGGCGACGGATCCACAAGGCTTCACGCGAGACCCCGATGCATGGTATCTGCGACCAAGGCCAACATCGCCTTCATTTTTGCGCGACCGCTTAGGAAACACGATTCCTGACCTTGGAGGCCCTGATGGGTTGGGGCCGTTTAGCCGATTCGAGTTCGACAAAGGGCGTGCCCTTGTTCGCGTCCTCTACAATCCGACCCAGTTCGCCGGATTTAATGGGAATGCTTACCTGCGCGAGCCAGCTAGGGCCCGAAGCCTCGTCCTCATTGAAAGCGTGGGCCGCCCAGGTAAGGTTGTGCCCAACGACCCCACGACTCTCACCAGCGAGGCAGTCAAAGTAAACAACTACGCCAGCCTAGCCGAGTTTGATGAGCAAATGGGCAAGCAGCGTTCGCAAGTGACGCGTAACGCGGAGACTCGAAAGCTCGTGGCATTTGCTTCGGTGACGAACATCGAGTACGGCTACTCGATCATGGACAAGTTTCATGTGAGTCGCCCCGCCGAAATCGGAGCGCCGACGGATAGTCTTAATCTTCTTTCAACCGCGACCGCCACAGATCCTCGCGGCGATCTGGGAATTACTTACGAAGGTAACCGAGTCATCGTGCCGTTTATCTTGGGTAGCCAAGTGGTTACTGCAACGGGTGCCAATCTCGTTCGCGGGACGGGCTCTCTCTTCTCCAATGCTGACTTGCTAGTCCATGGAGATGTGCGGGTGACGGTGGATCCACGGGCAGGTGACAAGTTCTTGACCGCCGGACGAATCACGCCGGCCAACAATGCTGCACGAATTGAAATTACTCGGACCGACAACTCGGGGACAACGGTTATCAACGTCGCCGGGCAAGGCATGTCCAGTACCAATCCAGGATTCAGCACTCATGGTGGGGTCTTCCGTGATGGGTCAAAGTCTGTTGACGCAACGGGCCAAGCGCGGTCGGTGAACCGCATCGAGCCGCCCAGCTTTGTGGCGAGCGATCCGGCATCGGGCGTTAATCGATACACAGAAATGACTCGCCAAAGTGGTCGCCAAATCGTTGGCGGAATGTTTGGAGGTCGCAACACTGGTCAATGGGGGCACGGAAACGGTCTATATATCGATAGCCCCGAACGAGGGAACTTCTCGACAGAGACCGACCGCGAAACCGGTGATCCAGCCAAGGCGCTCACCCGCGATTGGCTTAACCCCAATAACCCAGATTCAGTTGCCTGGAAAGGCCCCTACTACATTCCTGTCGCCGCATATTGCGAGTTCTTGCCAGACGGTTTTCGAATCATCCGAGATGCGCGGAGCCGCTCGCGAGTATGGCGTCGGGAAGACGGCACAACAACGGGCACCTCCGAAGTGCGCTATCGACTCCTTTACCCAGGACGCTTTGGACGCAAATACATCATCAACTCCATTTCACACCCCGACCTGATTGACCTGCCCTATAACACCATCCCGGTGGCTTCGGTGCAGAACCGGGGATGGGAATTCAATGGCGTCCTCCAGTTCGAGGGTGATGTCCGCGTTCGAGGCGTGATTCCCACTTTCGAGCAAATCACGCTGACCTCGCTAGGCACGATCTATATCGAAGGATCGATCACAAAGGGTGTCGTGAGTCCTGTCGATGGCTCGGTCCTGTCAGTGCCAAGCCCAGCTACGGTGATGCTGGCCGCGAAGGACTATGTTTGCGTGAATACCACCATGTTCACGGGTCCTGCTCCAGGCGAATCCGTAAGCCCGAAGAGAACCGATCGTTTGCCGAATACGCCCAATCCGATCGAACTCGACTTGAGCGAGCGACAGACCGTAACCCTGCAAACCCAGTTTCTGCGCGATCCATTTATCACTGCGAGTGGCCTTCCAAATGCGAATCCCCAAACATGGGCGCCTTTTGCAACGGAGTACATCGAAGCGGGCGATAACCAGCCGATCACCTCATCTTTGCTCTTGAGTCATAGCGCTGACAATAGTGGCCCCAGCTTCATCAGTCTCTCAAGCACACCATTTGGTTACATGGGTTCGACCGGAGATCCCGTTGGGCAGAAGTATATCTTTGGTCGCGATGTTACGCGTGACTTCAATGTAGAGGCAGGTGCCTTGTTCACTGCGGCGAATCTCGTCAGTATCTATGGACTGACCAATACTACTCAAACCGCATTTCCAAGGTTCGAGACAGCAGCACTTCCGCTGATCGACAATGCGTTTACGGTGACCTCGCTACGACTGACCGGTCAAACTCCTGGCTTTGGAGGCGCGCAGGTCTACGCGATCGACGACGAGACTCGGTTCACGATCACCCCTGAGTTTCCAAGCGCTTATCAAGCCCAGAACTATGTCCTCGCTCGAGCGGCAATGCAGCCCAGCGATATCAGAGTCCAGGCGGCGATCTATGCGGAGGAGGGCTCGTTCTTCGTGATTCCAGGTCCTGCGTTTAACCTTAATCCGGACGATACACGCGCTCGCTTCCTCGGCACAATTGCCACCAATGCGGCCAATGGCATCGCCGATGCGATCGGTCAAGCGCAACTACAACGCTATCGAGACTTTGGCAGCCGCCCCGAGGCCCCGTTCTTTGGTGAGCCGCTCAATTGCCGCGTTTCGATTCTTGGATCGATCAGCGAGAATATGCCCGTTCCCATGAGCGAACGTGCCGAGTGGTTGAAGAAGTGGGGATGGATGCCTCGATACGTCGGTGGTTCCGGTGATCCCAATAGCTCGAATCTCAATGATCTACAAACGTTGCCTCGGCAGCACGTGCCAGTCGGCTGGCCGCTGGATTTGACAACCGGCGCCCCAAGTGCGACCGATGCGAGGTTTGTACCGAATTTCAACTTGACCTATGATCCGGTTTTTGCTGTGGGCTCGGCCGATGGCGTCAATCCGCTGAGACGAAGCGATGATGGCCTTTGGATATTGCCGCCCATGCCCCGACTGCCGGTTAGCCCAACACTTGCCTACTTTGGCGAGGTGAACCCATGACGACTAAGTCTGCACTACTTTTAGTTACTGCCGCGTTAGCGGCAAATGCCGTTTCAGCCCCAGTCACGTTCTCGGGACGACGTCTGCCGGTGAATGTGGGCGTACTAGTAATCGAGAGCCAAACGACGGGCGGAGAACCGACAAATCTCGCCCCCCACGTTTGGGGACAACTTGAGAAAGATCGGGCGATTAAGCCGGCTGCATGGTCATTCACGAATCCTCGTGCCAATTCGTCCCTCACCGATTTCATGCAGACCCGATGGGTCAATCGGGGTGTCGCAAATGTCCCCAGTAGCGGCTCGCGCATGACTAAAGACGATGGCCCCTATTGGGAGGTCGATCTGGATGATGCGAGTGACACTCAACTTGCCAATTACGACGCACTACTCCTGGTGGTCAGCGGCACGGTCTCGCTGAACTCCAAGGAAAGAGAGAAGCTCCGCAAGTTCATCGATCAGGGCGGTTTGCTTTGGGTGGATGTTGCCGCTGGCGGATCGCCTGCGTTTGACGTTACGAATCCACTTCCCATTCCGATGCTGTTTAACTTCAGCGCAACGTCTCTATTAATTGACCCAACTCACCAATTGGTGAGTTATCCAAACGCCATCACTCCCAGTGAGTTAGGCTCACTTTTTTCTGCGGGCACCGGCGTGATCCAAGTGCCCAATGCGGCCCCTGGCAACGATAGCCAAGGCTGGGTGCTGGTCGACGGCTTGAAGCTGGATCCGGTCGTCGGGCCAGATCCGACCGCGATGACCCTTGGTTTGGCCAAGATAGGTGACGGCTACATGATGGCGACGACACGATTTGTGTCGGGCGCTCTCAATCAAGGGCGCAATGGAGCCGGAGCGATTGTTGCAAACACCGGATTCCGAAGCTTTCCGCCCGTTCAATCTAACGTTTTCTCGTCGGCGGCAAAGCTTGTCATTAACGCCTTAAGTCTTCGCGCAAGCTCTTCGACCGGACTTGCCAATGGTCGTCACACGAATTCGCTCTCGGTGGACATTTCCGCCCCCTTGCTAAAGCGATTCGAGACAGCCCAGATTTCGCCAGCCGCTGACACGAGCCCGGTTCTATACAAGAACAGAATTGTGATGCTCGGCCGTGATGGTCGACTCTATGTTCTCGATGCAAGAGCATCTGATGATTTGGACGGCGACAGCAATCCCGACGATGGCTATACAGATGCCGCGGGTTCGCCAATCGATATCATTTGGAGGAGCGCCCCGCTCGTCGGAGGTGGTCGTGGCTCGACCCCTACATGTACCGAACTGGTCCGCTCAGTAGATACGGCCGATGGATCGGACGCAATTCTCGTGCATGTTGCGGAAGCCGGGCAGCCAAGCACCGTTTACCAATTCCCATTCCGGGGTAGCGGCGACAATTTCCCCGAGAGTAACCGTTACACGAGCGACTCTAATACGACTCTGACTCCGGCAAGCGGCTTCACGGTGCCGCAAAAGGCGCCAGCCTCACCGACGGTTCACGAGGGTATCGCGTATGTCGCCGATATCACCGAAGCCAACAATGCGCTTGGTCGCGTTTGGGCGATCGATCTTATGGATCAGGTCGAAATGCAAACCGCGAGTCGACAATGGCAAATCCAACTCGCGCCGCGCATGGCCGCAGTAGATGGGGCGCCAACAGTTGGTTACATCCCAATTCAGGACAATTCTGGCGGGGCCGATAAGGTCGTTTATGTGCCGACTCAACCTGATGCCGCGCGGTCGGCGGGATTCGTAAGCATTTGGGCTGGAGTTCGGGGCGAGGCGCCCGTAAGCGTTCAACGCATCGGCAACACCCTTCAAATCACCACTCGCGCATCGCTTCAAAACCTTCCAATTTATGCCAGTGGTGGCACTGGGCAACAGAGCCTCGATCTCAAGCTCACCGTTCTGGACACGGCGACCGGCCGGCCATTCTCCGGCGCAAACATGAACAACATGTTTGCCGGTAGCCCTCTCGCCAACAGCGGTCAAAACGGAACGATTCGAATTGACCTTGGCGGATTTGGCCAGGGGCTCGACTTCACCGGTCCAAATCCAACCGCAGCTCTGCGAATCGACTACACCCTTGACTGGGGACGAGCCGGTTCAGGACCCGGCCTCGCCGCCGCCGACAACTACATTCGCGGCGATGCTCAGTTGCCGGATGACTCTGGCAACGGACGTCGAGTTCTAGGAACGGTCGCCCTGGGCTCGACTGGCAACATTTTCGTTGTTACCGCTCCGTCTGATGTCACACGTCCTGGCGGCTCCCTTTTCGCTCTTAAGGAACGGGGTCGAGGCGACTTCAACATGCTCTACCGCTGGGAGGCATTTGACCAAATGAACCTCTTGGCTAGTGCGTCGACGGGACTGACAAGGATTCCGTATGACGGCTGCGTTGTCGATCACGATGGCTTGCTGAACTTCCCCGGTATCGGCGCATTCTTGAACCGCCCCATGACGATCCAGCGCTTCGCCACTGGTCCAGTGGTTAGGGGCAATCGCGTCTACGCGGCGCTAAACTCTGGGAAGCAGTTCCCATTTCCGACCGGTAGTGAGCGGTTCAATACTAGCGTCATTGCCTTCGAGGCCGATCCGCGACCTCTTGAAATGCTTGTCGAAGGACTAGGGCAGAGCTTTGCTCTTGTTCAGCCAGATCCGGGCCGCAGCATTCGTCCAGCAGTTGGTCCATTCGAGCCAAATGTCTTGAGCGTTTTGCAGCCAATTCAGTTCCAAACTGACACTGTTAACGGATTTTCACGGGTGACTTTGAATTCGGTTGCCAGTGTTAGCCGAGGCCGATTCCGAGATGCGCTTATCTGCAACCTGCCCGTCATTGCCCGCCGCGGCGGTTCGCCAGACATGGTGATCCAGCCCGATGCCGGTGTTGGCGACGGCCTTCTGGTTCCTGGAAATGCCGATGGCCGATGGAATCCCCAGAAATGGCAAATCGTGATCAATGGCATGGAGACCACAGGCAACATGTTCGTATCCGGCGATACCCTGTACTTCGGTGGTGGTAGCTTCCTGCCAGGGTTCCTTGAAAATGGCTTCGGTACCTTGCCAACCAAGACCGGATTCCTTTATGCTGTCGACCTCCGCATTGGCGCAAATGACCTGCGGGAGCCTTCGATCCGCCATGCTTGGCAGGTGGGTCCGCTCCGTGGTTGGGAACGCTATATCAGCTTAATCGACCCAGACCCAAGTGGCAATGGCGTTACGCCTAGCCCGTACGTGATTTGGCCGAGTAACAATGGCATTCGTTCGTTTGACGACTTCCGAGTTCGCGTTCGACAGGCTGTTCTAGGAAGTCCATCGGCTCCGTCTCCATTATCGGGAATCATTGGTGGCAATGACGCGTTATTGGCTTGGAACAACAACGAGACATTTGCATTCTCAAGGTCCGACCTACTCGTGACTGATGAATCGCGAATCATTCGCATCGATCCCAGTGGCGCACCCCTTTGGTCTGTGGATGCTACGTTAAAGGGTGGTCAAGATGGTGAAATTGGCAGTAGCCAGACCTCGGTGAACTTGTCGCGGCCAACTCGCGCCTACTCGGTTGGCGGTAACTCCTATCTGATTGCGGATCCTGGCAACAACCGTATTGTCAAGATCGATGGATCGGGCCGCGAACTCCGTACCTTGACAAAGTTCAATCTGGACCCAATCTACCTGCCGGAAGGAGTGCCCGCGAACGCGCCTACGAAGTTGGCAGGGCCCAGAGATGTCTTGACCTTTACAACATTCCAAAGCGATATTCAGATTAACCAAATGGTTAGTAACGGAGAGCTTAGCCCAGCACTCGCACGTCGTCTCAATGGCACGGCCGAGTATTGGGTTCACTATGTCATCGCCGATACAGGTAACCAGCGAGTAATTGAGTTGATCGACCGCTATGAATACAGTTCAACTCGCGGCGTTATAGGGCCCGTTGCTCGAATCGACGACCCCAGTTCTGATGCGCCGATCACCACGGTGGCAGGGATTCCGCGGCGGCTAGTTCCAGCTCTGGGCATGTTGAAGTGGCAGATCAAGAGCGAGCTAACACGAAAGCAATACTCGTACAACAGTATCGATCGAATCTGGCTGAACGACTCACACGGCAGTCACCCGATCTTTGCGTTCGGATTTGGAAATGTCGAGCCGGCTCAATCCAGCTTTGGCCTCCCGGATACGGGGCGAACCGACAATCAGGTAGGCGCCGGAGGCGTGGTCCTCTATGATCCTGATCACGACGACACAGCGGTAATCACCTCGTTT
Source organism: Chthonomonas sp. (assembly GCA_016788585.1). Lineage (GTDB taxonomy): Bacteria > Armatimonadota > Fimbriimonadia > Fimbriimonadales > Fimbriimonadaceae > JAFLBD01. The sequence continues at coordinate 221,691 of JAEURP010000009.1, forward strand.
AACGTCCCGCCGATCTCGAGTTCAGTTTTCTGGAATGATACAACGGCAAATTGGGGCATCAACGATGTGCAAAACACCTACGTTGGTGGTGGAATGCGAAAGATCAGCGGATTGAGATCGGCAACGCTTGGTTACGTCAATGGCGTTCTAAGCGTGATGATCAGCGACAGCAATGGCGTTTACGAGCTCACTGATAATGCCGGCACTTGGGATGCACGATGGGCAATGCCTCGCGAAGCCTATGTGGTTATGCGCCGCGGTCGACTTAATCCATCCAACCCCAATCCAGTCGTGCCCACAACGAAGAACCCAATGGGATTCATTCCAACATTCGCTCGGCGATTGAATTCGGGCGAAATCCTGGTCGTGAACGGTTATGTTGGCAAGCACCGCGTAGCCAGCCTTCCCCACGTGTCCTCGTTTGGTATCAGCCCGGGCGACCCGTTTGGCGGCGAGGTCGTCGTGCTCGACGGCGCGATCGACCCCAATCCGGCCAACCGCGGATTTGGCTGGAACAAACCCAATCTAGGGTTTGACTCTTACTATGTGAACTTCGAATTACCACCGGTTGCGGGGACACGTTCGCTCGAAGGGCCGGTGTTTGCAGAAAAGCGATAGGTAGCGCTATCGAATGATTTTGAGATTCAAAAGATGAATACGTGGCGATCAGTTTTTAGTGGCTTCCTAGCCTTGGCTCTGATTCAGGGGGCGATGGCACAGCAATGGGGCGGCTTCCAAGGAGGTCAGGCGAGACTAGGGCAACACGATGCCAATAAGCGCACCTTCAATCCAGGACGACCGTTCCTGCGTTGGTGGGACCCGCTCTACAGCTTGACCACGGTCATTGATAATTTTGAGCCTGGGGCTTCTTACACGCCAATCGCGGCATGGGACCAGCCTACCGGTGATCGCGCTGGCTTCGCTCACCAAGAGGATCTCACTTCATTCCCGCCTCCAGCCGAGTATCGGTACGCTACGCCGGTCAATGCAATCTCCGTCGATGAACCTTGGACACCCGCAAGTGGCGTTGCTCCAGCGTTTCAATGGCAGTTCACGGGATTGGCAGCAGGCGAACAGTATGGCGTGAGCGTCAACATTCCAATTGGACCAACCGACGTCGACCCCACTGCCGCGACGGACTACCGCTTTCAGGCTCGATACTTCGTTTACGAAATTACGGGTGTCGACAACCCGACCAACCCTGGGCAGCCCATCTACCAGGTCGTAGACAATCTCCAATATGCGGGGGGATGGGTGCGCCTCGGCAACAATGGGGCGACCACGAATCAGGTCTACACCGTCTCGGCTGGGAACACGATCACCGTACGGCTTCTCGCGACCGTGCCTCGACTCGCTGATGGCTCGTGGGCCGACAATGCGTCAAACGTGCTGGTTTACGCCGACGCAGCTCGAATTGAAGGCGTCACGAGTACTGCAGGCACCGTGACCACCCAGGCCGTTGTTGGTCAAAACAACGCTGGCCCATTCCCGTGGCGAACCGTGTCCGTTCGATCGGAAGACACGACGGTCCAAGACGGTTCGGTACTCAAGAGCTTTGGCTTCCCGCTCGTCACCAGCTACGCTTTCGATGGCTCGCTCGTCAATGTGACGGATACTACTGGTCGACGAAACATGATCTGGTCATGGCCTGTTCAGCGACCGTTCAACGCGACCGATACCGAGTTGCAACGCTACTATTCCGAGAAGGCCGACTGGGCCCTGGGAACGGGTCTTTTTGCCGCCGACCCTAATCGTACAGATCACAGCATCTTAGTGGATAACACGAATGCAAACGTGCGGGTGGGCATTGCTTGGACCCCCGATACGGTAGCCCCTGTTTTCAAGGGCACCGACTACTTGGTTAAGGTCGCCGAAGTTGCCTCGACGAGCCAAGTTCAATATGAACCCAAACTCACGGCGGGTCGATACACGATCGACGTGTTCATTCCGCAAGCCTCGGGCCTCGCCACGGCCGCAACTTACGAAGTGCGTCGCGGTGCAACGCTCATCGCTACCGATACGATTGACCAGAACGCTAATGCAGGCCGATGGGTGCGGATTCAAGTTGGACAAACCTCGGCATGGGATAGCGACGACTTATCGCCTCTTTCGCTGAGCGTCACCGGTACGAGCAATCCAGCCAATGGCGACGTCATGGCGGATCAAGTCCGCTTTACGAAGACTGCCGACCTGACCGTACGCTCGACTCCGATTTACACGCGCGCGTTCGTTCGAGTGGGCGCAACCACCGCGGAGCGAGATGTTGTCATCGTCACGATGGACAATGGCCGCATTTACTGTTTGGATGCTAGGGGCTTGGAGAGCGCGGGTACGCCAACAGGTCGCACCCAAGTTTATTGGGTCTACCCAAGTGAGGGGAGCGCCGACCCGAATTGGGTTGCCGGCGAAGATGGACCGGACGGCATGGCTGAAATGCCGACGGCATTCAATGCATCCAGCGCAACGATGGCGCGGGTGAACACAGGAACCGGAACTGAAGATCTTCTGTATATTGGTTCTCAGAACGGTCGGGTTTATTGCATCAACATGGAGGGCCGTGGGGACGGCACGACAACTCGGCGCTGGAGCTACCCCAACGACTATCCGTCAGCTTCAGTCGAGAGCGCACTTGGACCCATTCAAGGCTCTGTTGCGTTTGCTGACACAACCGCCGGACCGACCGTTTTTGTGCCAACAGTTCAAGGGCGACTCTATGCCCTCGATGCCGTAGGCGATCCCATCAATAAAACAACAAATTCGCGCTGGACCTATCCGGATATTGCTGGCGGCCCTATTGGGTCCATCACGATGGCGCCAGTCATCGGATGGAGAACGGGTAACCCCACTGATCGTGTGGTCTACTTTGGTACCAACGATGCATCACTTTTTGGTGGTGGGAACACCATGTTTGCGGTTAACGCGGTGGACGCGGGTGCCGATGGTATTGGTGATCTCCTTTGGTCTCGCGACTTTGCCGCAAATCCATTCGGAAACTTCCTCAACATTAGCCCAGCTTTTGCAGATCAATCGGACGTGAACCCGAACTGGCCGGGTGCGCCGTTGAACCCTTATGGCGCAACCATGCCCAACACCCTTTTTATTGGTAACACCAACCAAGAAGTGGCTGCACTGGATGCAGACAATGGAAATGTCATCTGGGTCGACGATGTTGGCGCTTCGCCATCGGCCCCTCTCAGCTTCTCGCACGCCCGACTTCCGGATGTTGCTAGCGGTGCAACTATGGCGACGCCAGAGCCGATGGTCGTCGTGCCAACTACGGACGGACGCTATGTTTCGCTCGGAGCTCCTGCGGGCCGGCTCGACTTTACCGGTAGCCGAACGATTTGGACGATAACCGGTCAACGTAACGGCAATGTGCCCGCGATGTCCTTTGGCGGTACTAATGCGCCCTTCCACAATTACATGTATGGGGCTGATGCCGCCGGATATCTATACGCATGGAGTTGGGATCCAACGCTGCCAGATGATGGGCAAGCCATTACTCCTGGGCAACCACCAATTGGACCAACTGATGTCACGACGGACCAAACCTCAATCAACCTTGGCGATATTGTTCGGAACGCTCGCGTCGATTTCATTCTTCCACAGGACTTCTCGAATTTGCAGGCCAGGGCTTCGGCGGGAACTCTAACACAGGCGGACCTCGCCGCGGCGATCAATAAGGTCACGAGAAGGCATTTTGAGTTTGGCGAGACTGCATATCTGCTGGTCCATAACTTGCCGGACCCGGCTTCCTTTGCGCCGCCATTCCCGTATACCGTCGACTTGTTCTTCAATGCGCCGGGGCAGAGTTCACAACGCGTCGCCTTTGGACTTACTCCAGTTGGTGGAGCCGCAACACCGGCCAATAACCGGTGCGTTTTGGCCAGCTTCTCGTTCATCGGAATTGGTCAGAACGCATTGGTACCGGGGAACTCCACGATTACCGTCCGTGCTCTTTCCGTAAATCGCCAAAATGCGAACCGGACAATTCCAGCTACGAGCTTCCGCCCAAGCAATACGGTCTCGCTAGCCAACCCGCTGGCCGTCCGATTAACTGGCGTCACACAGACGCCGCAGACGCAAGTAGGAACGGCCCTGTCGCCCGCTGATGCCGACAATATCGTCAACGGAACTCCGGCCTCGAAGCTTACGACAATGGTTCAGCGATTCCGTCCAGAGCTTTCGGGCAATGCCGATCTCTTGTCCCACGGAACAACCGGTCTGACGCGTCTCGATGTCTTTGACCGAAGTCTTATGTCGTTGCTCTTTGGCGGTCAACGCGGCCTGTCGGGAGTTCGGATGGAGCTCAATAACATGAACTTCCTCGGCAACCCGATCAAGCCATTGGATCCCCTCGTTTACGCGGGGCTAGAAGACTTGCCTGGTAGCCCAGGAACTAATGTGAGCTTGGACTACCCAGACATTCGGCGCGACCGGATGCAAGTGACCAAGGAGCAATATGGGCAGGTAGAGAACCCGCTTTTCCAAGGCGTGTCGCTCATTCCTCCGGCTTACACTCAAGCTGATCTCAACACCTACCGGTCGGACGAGAACCAATACAACCAGTTCCTGAATAGGACACTTGAAAGCACCGCGTTTGACTTCGAAGTCAGCGTGCCGCGATTCCAACCTCCAACCACGGATCAGTATCGAGGGGCCCAGTTCGTCTATGTAGATGCTGGAGCACCGGGGCGACAACTCAACGGGACGCAAGCCGTCGAACCGTATCGCCAATTCGGATTGAGTACAGCGATTTCGATTGACGAGCGACCCGTCTTGGGTACCCCCACGGTCGATCTAGGATCGATTCCAGGTGGTGGTGGTTACTTACCGTCGTCACCTTGGAATACTGCTGGGTACAACATGCTCGATGGTCGAATTCACAATTCGACGCGCTACCCATTCTTCCAGCGATTCTCGTTGTTCAACGAAGGCAATGTGAACTTGCTCAACGTCCGAATGGCGAAGCAGATTCAGACCACCGGCACAGACGTGGTGCCTCTCCGGGCGCCATCGCTGAACTTCCGAGCTCAACTGGATGGTCGATTACACCTCCATTCAGATGTGGATCCCTTCTTTGCCGGAATTACGCTCTCCGGACGCCCAAGCATGGGTGACCGGGTGATTCTGCAAAAGGCGCGCCCGGATGACGGGGAGCCGACTCGGCTCAGTGTTAATCCAAAGCGCCGCGCAAATGCGAATCTTGAGGTCGTAGATGGCTATCTGCTGGGGATTCCTGACTTTGCGAATGTCAACGACTACGAAGAGTCCATCAAGGATCCGAAAGTTGCTGTCTCCGTGCCGATCGGTACGCCAGTCGGCCGCTATCAGAATGGCATCTACCTCTTCGAGGATTCCTTGGTTGCTGGGCCAAGCCCCGCCTATCCGACGCTAAACTACGTGGTCGTCAATGGTCTCGATGTTTACGAGCCTTTCACAGACTCGCCAATGAACCTATTGTTCTTGGTCCGTGAATCCAGGTTGACGACAAGCACAGTAGGCAAGGCGGCTCCGATGGCGGACAATATTCCGGTCGGCCCGAACTTCCAATATGCCAATCAGGGACCGGCGGTCACCAGGGTCGGCAATGGAACGATGGTTGTTGCCATCACTTCGGACAGATTGCATAATGGTGCCCCCAGCATCGTTCCTGGCATGCGGCCTGAAACCGAAGCCGGCAACTTGCCGCAATGGCGGATTTACTTCTTCACGCTAACGGGCGGCGGAACCACGCCGGTTGCCAATTGGAGCCCGATGGGCGATCTGGACTTTTGGAACCCCAATACGTCTACTGGCAATCCGGCAACCGATAAGTGGTTCAACCCCGGTGCTGGTTCGTTCCCGATTACGCCAACCGAAGTGATCTTCAACTTCCCGTTTGCCGAATTGGTGCCAAACAGCGCCCAATTCAGTAACCCGAGCTTCCCGGCGTTTGGCTTCTTCGAGCCAACCTCAGGATGGGGCGCGAACGGCAATGCTGAGCGTCGAACCATGTACATGGCGTTCACGGGTGAAGTGATGCGTCAGGTCGCTGGCGGCGAGCGTCGACGAGAGACGCGGCTTCTGCTTAGCAACCTAGCCGTAGGCAGTGGTGGTTCGGTAACGGCATCACCGCCTGTACCTTTGAATTTCAGCACGGAAGTGCCCGACATTCAGGCCAAACTTGGTAAGCCGAGTCTGGTGCAAAGTGGCAACACGGCAACGGTGTTCTATCCGATTACGGCTAGCGGATCGACCCAGATATTCTTCAGTACCTATAACGGAACCCAGTGGGTGGCCTCGGGAGCATCGCGTCGTGGTGGAACAGGCCCCGTCAATCGCCTGCGAACGGGCGATGGATTCGAGTCGGTAAACAACCCTTCGGTCGTGCTACGTTCAAACAACTCTCCAGCGATTAACTCGGGAACGGTCATCGAGGCGGTCTTCACTGGTCGTCTCCGCGGTCGCTCCCAACCGGAGGTCTACATGGCTCGGATTCCGTCCAATGGTGCGGCTCCAAGGAGTGCGGACCCATCGCCGTTCACTCGCGGTGGCGGCGCCCTATTTGATCAATTGGTTTACGATCCAGGCGCCCAGATCTTCTGGTCGGCTGGCGCGGATCTGATGCCAGACTTCAATGGCGCAAACTCGATCGACCTTCAGCAATTGGTTATCGCCGGAAACGTACAGTCGTATCAGAGCATTCTGGTGCCGGGTTCGCGAAAGCAGGCCGATGGCTCATCGGTGGTCAGCTATGACACCACGCTCGGTGGCAGGGCATATATCGACCTTGCCAACGGCTCAGTGCGCCTCTCGGGTGCAATTGTGCCAAGAACAAACCGCCTGTTCCTGCGCTACATGCCGCGAATCCTTCGGGTCAGCGCAAACAGCGATGTGAACCACCGGTCAGCCAATATCACCTTTGACAACCGATCGAGCCAGGATTACAACTACTGGTTCAATTCGGGCGGAACGGCGATCACCAATGGGAATGTGTTCCCGAATCGCTGGGTCGTCACGTACGGCAAGACTGCAGCGCGGGACAGCCAGAACAGTCGACCCTACATGATGACAATGCGCGTTGGAGTGCGTTTACCGAGGGCCGTTCAGCTCAATGCAAATGGGTCCATTACAAACTTGTCTGTCGTGTTCACGGATGGTTTCACTGCGCCGTATCAGGTCGATCCGGCGGCGGGAGTGATTTACTTCCCACCGGGAGCCGAAGGAAGGCGTGTAAACGTCACATACAACGCGATTGACCGAGATGGTACGCCGATGGGTGCCAACACGGCAAACGGACTTCCTGTCGACCTTGTGGAAGAAATGTCCGAGACGGTTGTGCCCATCGAGCAGGTCTCAAACGAGTCTGCGGTGACAATGGCACTCGACATGTTGGGTTCAAACTCCTTCAGCCCGAATGGAAGGCCGGGCCTCATATGGATGTTCTGGTCAAGCACACGGTCGGGTGGCTCCGATGTGTTCTTCCAGACCATTGCGCCGAAGTTCACTCCTCAGGCGAACGGACAGTAAGCAGGGCAGCTCGCCAAACTTGGGCCCGGAGGTTTCCTCTGGGCCAAGTGTTTTTGCCATCCTTCAAATTCGCAAAACAGGTCAGGTTGGGGTGAACCTTCGAGTGGCGAGCGTCCGTCCATTGGAAGTTCACCGCATTTCAAGCGAGGGGTCGTTGACGTGGCTCGTTAGGCGGTGCTAAGATTCAGCGCGGACGCACGAATGGCCAAAAAGAAATTCAGCAGCGTTGTCGGGATTGATATTGGTAGCCAAAACATTAAGGTTGCCGAGATAGCCAGTCGCGGACGTGAGTATGTTATCAATGCCCTCGGCATGGCCCCGACTCCCGATGGCCTTGTCGACCAGAACGGCGTTTACGATACCGATACGATCGGCGCAGTCGTCAAGGACATCTGTGCGAAGTCGGGTGTATCGGTGAACAATGCCGTAGTCTCCATATCGGGGCAAGCCGCAATTTTGGTTCGAACGCTTGAAGTTCCGAAGATGAATCCAGCTGAGCTGAAGCAGCACATGGAATGGGAGATTAGCCGGAACCAGCCATTTGCTGAGCTCACCGTGCAAAGCGACTATGCAGCATTTGACCCTACCGACCCGAACGCCCAGAACATGGACGTTGTGATGGCCATTGCCGCGCAATCCGCGATCGACACCATCATGGGGATCGGCAAGAAGAGTGGAAAGCAAGTCGTTGCCATCGACGTCGAGCCACTGGCGGTTGCCAGAGCTCTTGCAACCGAATACGGCGATCTAAGCAACGAAACAGTTTGCGTCATTGATATTGGGCACAAGTCGACTTCGATAAACGTTTACAAGAACGGTCAATTGCTGTTGCCGCGCCAAGTGCCTACGGGCGGCGAGGCCGTGACGCAAGCAATCGCAGGCGCCCTCAATGTTTCGGTTGAAGAGGCGGAGTCGATTAAGCTCAGTGAAGGCGAGATTCCAGCCAGCGCGGGAGCAGATTCCTTTGCCGGTTCATCCAATCCTTTCATGGGCGGTGAAACACAAGAATTCCAACCCTACAATCCGTTTGCAGAAGAGGAGCCCGCTGCTCCGGCACCTGAGCCAGATTTTGCCGCTCCGGGAGCCAATGAGCCTGAGAATCCATTCTCAGTACCTGCTGATGCTTCTGCTGCCAGCGATGATCCGTATGCGGCAGCTCCGACTTTTTCGCCATTCGAAGCTTCTGCGCCAACCCCAGGCGCCTTCGACGAGAATGGGATGCCAATTGATCCAGCTGAGGCAGCACCGGCTGCGGTGCCGATTCCTGCGCCGGCAGCCGACGTGCCCACAAATCGCGTCTATGTCGCAATGGCTCGCGAAATCGATGAGTTCGTTGCCGAAGTCCGCCGCTCGATCGATTATTTCCGCAGTAAGGGAGGGGACGTGGACCGAGTGCTATTAGCCGGCGGCGGCTCCAAGCTGAAAGGGCTCGATTCCTTCATTGGTCGCGTGCTGGGGGTCCCGTGTGAGACCTTAGATCCGACCAAGCTGGCCCTGACCGGGAAGCGACTCGATATGACGATGGTGGAAGCTCATCGTCCCGACTTCTTGATCGCCATTGGAAACGGCCTTCACATTGCCTTCGATTAGGACCGGTTGAATGAAACTTAACCTCGTACCAGCAACCGCAAAGAAGGGCGCCGCCATGAAAACCATGGTGGTCCTTTCGATCGCCACAGTTCTTCTCTCCGGGTTAGCGACGGCCTTCATGGCTTACCAGTCGAGCGCCATGCTTGCACAAGCCAAGGAGGACGCCGAGGCGGCCCGTCCGAACGCTGTGGCTGCCGTGGCTTATGCCAAGCGCGCCAACGAAGTTCTTGAGAAGTCTCGCGGCGTGACCACCAATTTGACCTTGGCTCAGGAAATGAGCGCGCACAATAGCAAGTACACACGCTTCTATACGAAGGTGCTGCCTTACGTTCCCGCGTTTTTCCGTGTCACCAGTATCAGCATCGACCCAATTGATGCGAATTCTTGCCGTCTGAATATGACTGGCGTGCTACAAACCGCTCAGCAGTATGCTGACCTTTCGCTCGCATTGCTTCGTATCCCGGGTGCTCAAGCCATCTCTCGTGCTGGCTTTGTCACTCAGTGGGATGATGTTCCGGCTCTAACGGCTGAAGATCAACGCGGTCTCATGGTCCGGCAAGGTCAGATCGCACTGCCAGAAGATCCGGTAGCAAGAATGGAGGCGGTCTCTGCATGGGGAACCGAACAAACAACTGGATTTGCAAATGTCGGCAACTTTGGTTCGGCAACGGAATCGGCCAGAGGAGCAATGACTCGTTGGTCGAATATTGGCGTCAGCGTGCTGCTGGCTGCACCAGGTGCGGCCCCTGCCCAGGCGCCGGGCCAGCCGGCTGCTCCGGCGGCCGCCGGTGGACCATTGCCGCCAGGTTGGAGCTTCGACTTCTTGACACCAAACCCGACCGATACACTTAACGGTGCGGCTCAATTTAACGTGCCTGGGGCGGCCCCAGCAGGTGGCGCAGCTCCGGCGCCCGCTGCAACGCCGGAGCCACGAAGCCAAGATGGCCTGGAGGGAAGATGAAGCTTTCGCCACTCACAATATTCTTCTTTGCAATTTCGATTAGTGCGGTTATTCTGTGCTTAGGCTATTTCCAGCACTGGGCTCCCAAAACGGCTGAGGCTGCGAACTTCAAGGCGCTCCAAGAGCAACTTGAAACTATTGGCGCTCAACTTCCAAAGCAGAAGAAGAACGTCGATGACGCCACCCAACTTCGAAATGAAGCGGCCGCGCAATGGCAGAGCATCGTGTTGCGAAAGACGCCACCGTCTAGCGTTGAGCAGGGCGGTATCAACTTGGGAGTCAATCGCTTCCACTTGATCAATGACGCCGTACGCTTTAGAAACAATATCCAAATGGATGTGAATCGGCAGCTCAAGGTTGGAGGCGTAAGAGTTCTTTCCGGCGTCCGCGTCCCTCCGTTTCCAGATAATTCACTCACAATCATAGAAGAAGGCTTCAACTATCCAAGGCTTGGCTTCCCAGCGCGGGTTTATGACTTCGGAACCATTCGAGTTGAGGGGAGTATGGAGCAGATTCGGCGCAATGTTGAGTCTTGGAGCAATATGCCGAACTATCTGGCAGTCGTTGATGGACTAAGAATAGACGGTACTCCGCCGAAACTTATTGGTAGTTACAATTTAAGTCTCGTTATGTACATTCGCGCCAAGGATATTTATCCACCGGTTCCGGAGGTTCCTGGAGCCGAAGCACCTGCTGGCGGATCGGGCCCGATCGGTGGTATTGGTGGTGGTGGTGGTGGAGGAGGCGGCGGCCTCAACCCAACTGCTCCTGCTGGCGGTGGCGGCGGTGGCGGCGGCGAACAGCGAATGCAACGGGTGCAAATGCCACAGTGAGCGTGATTCAAATGAGATACTTTTTAACTCTGATTGCCGCCCTCATTGGATTGACCATGATTGGTTGCGGCGGCGGCGAGCCAACAGTGATGGCTGACGTGCCACCGCCTGTATTGCCGCCGATCGAGGACGTGTATGCGGATGCTGGCGTGCCGGTGACCATGGTCGCAGACCCGACTTTCGATCGCACCAAGAATCTGGCAGCGACGCGCACTTTTGGGCGACGGTCCGACCCATTCAGCCTGCTCGCTGTCGAGCGAACGTTCGAATCACGTCAGCAAGCCGAGCGAGCTCGAATGGAGTACGGCGGCTGGTTTGCTCCGGAATTTGACTGGGATAGCGTAGGAATCTCCGGAACAGCGCAACCCCAACTCGTTGTTGAGCCGCAACCGTATCGCAGACTGTCGGGCATCTTGTTGGGCAATGGCGTGGCCGCTCTGATCGAGTGGGAAGATGGCCGAGTTTTCGAGATTACGCCGGGCTCTCAGATTCCAGGAACTGACTGGGTTGTCATTTCTATCGATTCTGAGCGGGCAATCCTCCGCAGAAGCGGCAATCGGCTCCCAAAGGAAATCATCGTCCGACTGGGCCCGCGAGGGTCTGAATTCGGCGGTGGCGGCGGTGGCGGTGGTGGCGGTGGTCAAGGTGGTGGCCCCGAGCTACAGCGACCCCAAATGTGAGATTCTGGTAACGTACCTATAGCCATAGACTTCCAATAGAATGAGGAACAAACTCTGATGAAACTCAAACTTGCTACACTGGCGCTCCCAGCGCTTATGACCGTGATGATGGCGGCTCCATTGCCAGCCATGGCGCAGGAGGATCCGCGTGAGCGAATCGTCCAGAGCCTAGAACTCGATCAAGCCGACATCCGTGACGCACTCAAGCTCCTATTCCGAATGGTTCAGGCGAACTATTCCGTGAATCCCGATGTGCAGGGTACCGTTACGATCAGCTTGCAGAACGTTCCGTTTGAAACGGCTCTGCGCGCGGTTTTGAATCAGGTCGATGCGACTTGGCGCGTTGAAGGCGGCATCTACAACATTATCAAGAAGCCTTCGGAAGTACCGATTGCACCCGGTGTCGATCCGACCCTGGGTGGTGGCACCGCTCCTCAGCAGAATAATGTCCCACGACGCATTAAGTTGCGTTCTGCTGATCCATACCTAATTCTTCTTCTCATCTCGCAATCGTCTCCATCGGCAGACGTCTTTTTGCAGCCTGAAATGAGCACTCAACCAAGCGGTGGTAATACCGGCGGCATGGGTGGCGGCGGCAATGGTGGTTTTGGCGGCGGCTTCGGTGGTGGAACCGGCGGCTTGGGCGGCGGCTTCGGCGGCGGCATGGGCGGCGGCGGAAGCTTCGGCGGCGGCGGCAGCTTTGGTGGTGGCCGCGGCGGACGGTAAGCGTTCGCAAAAAGTGGGGGAAGGGATTACTTAGATCAAATGATGAAGATGTGGACTCGACAATTGAAGATGAGCCTGTTGGCTAGCTTAGCGGTAGGGATGGTAGCACTGTCCCCAATCGCGAGCGCCCAAGGCTCTATGACGCTGGACCTTGACCTCAAAGATGCCGGTTTGGTGAGTGCTGTTCAGGCACTCACCAACCGCACTGGGTTGCAGTTCGTGATCGTGGATGAAGAAGCCAAATTCCGCCCGATTACACTCGCCCTGAGGCGAGCGTCGGCAGAGGAGGCCATTCAGTTTATGGTCGAAGCAGCCGGTGGCTGGGTCGAGCGAAACGAAGCTGGCGTCTACATCATCCGAGCAGGCAAGCCGCAGGGCAAGCCCGCAACCGGAGGAGCAACGACTCCAAAGGCCCCGGTGGAACTCCGAAAGATTCGTCTCTTGAAGGGCGACCCACATGTCGTGTTCCAGCAGATTCTCAGCACTTGGACCCCTGATCCGTACGCTGCGATTAATGACGCAAACCACGTCCGAAATCTGACGTCGTACAAGCCTTATCAAACGGGCACGATCAATGCGGTTACGAGCGATGGCGTTATCCCGATCAAGGGAAGCGACATTGAACAGAATAAGCCCCTCCCGGAGAGCAGTAATGACATCACGCTTCCTGGCGAAACTGCAACCCAGCTTGGCGGTGGCGGATTCCCCGGCGCCGGTAACCAAACAGGCGGGCAGCCTGGTGGTCAGACTGGCGGTCAAGGTGGTCAGGGTGGCATTGCGATTACACCTGGCCAAGGTCTAGTTCCCGACGGAATCGAGTACCTCTCGTACGATCCGACCGATAACTCGATTATTGTTCGCGGTACGGATGAGGCCATTCGCCAGCTCCAATCGGCAATTGCTCTGTTCGACATTGCTCCCAAGCAAGTCGAAATTAAAGTCGAGTTCATCACGACCAGCCAGAGCATTTCGCGAACCTTTGGTATCGACTGGACATTCTCGCGAGGCGCCGTCTTCGCGGGTAACAACCCTGGTGCATTCGCTCGAACTGGTGATCCGATCTTCGTGAACTACAGCACGGGCAACCTAGTGACTCGTTTGCGCACGCAGCTAATCGAAGGTGAAGGAAAGGTTGTTTCGGCTCCGCTAGTGCGAACCTTCAATAACCAAAACGGTTTCATCGCTCAGAATACGACAACGACGATCTTTGTGCCTAACCAGACAGTTACCCAAGGCGTTATCACGACGACCTTCAACCCGGTTCCGCTGACGATCAATACGTTCCTCTCGGTGCGGCCTCGTATCAACAACGATGGCTACATAACGATGACCCTCACGCCTCAGGTGCAGCAATTTGGTCAGATCCGAACGCCCCCAGGTGGTGGTCAGGCGATTCCCGACCAACTCAGCTCGTCGATCAACATCGCTACGCGCGTGAAGGATGGAGAGACCATCTTGATCGCTGGCTTCAACACGAAGCAAGACAATACGAGCGTCACGCGATTCCCGATCCTGAGCGACCTGCCAATCATCGGTAGCCTTTTCCGATCGACATCGCAGAACCGAAACGATAGCGAACTCCTGATCTTCGTGACTCCACGAATCATTCAGGAAGATGATGATTCGTTCGCTCCCTAAGGTTAGCGGAGGCGTATTCCAGTGTGGCCGGGCGGTAAGCTCGGCCACAACGCTTTATGGATGGAGCTTGGATACTGCTTGGAATGATGGGTGCGGGCAAATCGACCGTTGGGCGCGCACTTGCTGGGCTTGCGGATGTGCCTTTCCAAGACACCGATAACTTGCTGGAAATGCGGTTCGGGCGACGCGTCTCCTCTATCTTCAGCATCTATGGCGAAGAGTCCTTTCGTGGCCACGAAACGAGCATGCTGAAGACGCTTGATCGAAAACCCGGCGTCCTCGCCACCGGAGGCGGCATTGTTACGGTTCCGGAGAACTGGACTGAATTCCAGAGGTTGGGCACGACGATCTTCATGGATGTTCCGCCAAACCAATTGAAAGAGCGCCTTGCGAAGAGCAAGAAACGCCGACCATTGCTTGAGTACGATGATTGGGAGGCTAGGTTTGATGCCATGTTTGAAGCGCGCCGACCCGTTTACTGTCAAGCCGACATTATCTTTGAGATTGACGCCGCTCATCTGGAGGAAGCGGCGGACCGGCTGTATGCGAGGCTCACCTCGTGAAGATTCGCCACCGCCAAGGTGCATATCCAATCATATTTACGTCATTGGAGGTTGCACGAGATGCCATCCCGAACGACGCCTACGTCGTCACCGACAGCAATCTTGCCAAGATCTATGTACGTCACTTCCGCCACGACTTGCCAACTCTGGTGGTGCCTGCAGGCGAAAAGAGCAAGTCAGTTCCTCAATACGATCGAATCGTCAATTGGCTTGCTCGGCACCAGATGCTGCGAAGCCAGCCGCTAGTTGCCTTCGGCGGTGGAATGATTGGCGACCTTGTAGGCTTCGCTGCGAGCACGTACATGCGAGGCGTGCCCCTTATTCAGATACCGACGACGCTCCTCTCGATGGTCGATTCTAGCGTCGGTGGCAAGGTCGGAGTAGACCTTGAGAGCGGCAAAAACTTGATTGGAGCATTCAAAGCGCCTGCGACCGTCTACATCTGTCCAGAGGTTCTTCAGAGCTTGCCAGAACGCGAATTCCGATCAGGCGTCGCCGAAATCCTAAAGTACGGCTTTGTCATGGATGAGCCCTTGGCCTCGAGCCTTGCTCGGCTGCCGCTCTTGCCGGGAGATGGTCGGTTGCCCGATACCATCAAGACGTGCATCGCTCACAAAGCGGCCATCGTGGAGCGAGATGAGTTTGACTTGACTGGGCAACGTGCGATCCTGAACTTCGGCCACACCGTTGGACATGCCATCGAGGCCCTTCAGGATTACCAGGGCTTGCTCCACGGTGAGGCAATCGCGATTGGTATGGTTGCTGAGGCCCAACTAAGCGAAGACTTGGGCTTTGCACCTCCGCTGACCAGAGCTGCTATTGAAGATGCACTTGTATCGCACGGACTGCCAACCCGCATCCCGGAAGAAATTGAAACGCTCGATCTCATTCGCATCATGCAAACTGATAAGAAGGCCACAGGAACGGGCCTGGCCTTTAGCCTAGTCGGAAGCATAGGAACGTGTAAACTACAGACTGGCGTTACGATGGACGACGCTCTCCGCTCACTCAATGAACTTAGGCGCGATTAGATCCGGTCTTTTTGGCTTTTCGCTAGCCATGTTAGCTATTGGCTATGCCGCAAGCCAATGGTTTTTCTTTAATGGTCGAGCCAAAGATTATGCCCTGCTCGTCGATGTGCCCTCAGTGAGAATGCTGAGCCTCGTTATCTTGCTTGCGTTTATTGCCTTGGCATTTGTCCCCAACCAGGAGGAAGCAAAGTGATCGGAAGCCTATTGAAAATTCGGTACGAGTTGACCGAAAGGCTGGATGAGGGGCCCGTCTTTACGCTCTACCGAGCGACCGACCGCACTCAGGCGAAGGAAGTGCTCATCCGTTTGATTCGCGAGCCCTTTAATAAGGAAGAAGCGTTTGTCGAAACGCTCCGGGGCACCGTCGGTCACCTAAGCACGATTGATAACCCCAATGTCGAGCGGTTCTTTGGGCTAGACGAACACGAAGGCGAGCCATTTCTCCTTTCGGAAGCGCGGATAGGACAGCCGTTCGACGAACGAATCCGAAAACTGGCGCCTTACTCCGTTCCCGTGGCAATCTCGATGGCCATTCAAATTGCCGATGCAGTCGCGGCGGTGAATGAGGCCGGATTTGTCCATGGTGAGGTGACTTCGAAGAGCATTCTCGTTTCCCAGGATGGAAAGGTCACGCTTTTGCAGCCCGGGGTTTGGGTGTCCTATTCGAAGTCTCGGCTAGCCGGTTCTGCTGTCTTGCCTACCATCGCTGGCTATCTTGCGCCAGAAGTGAGCCAGGGCACGATGCCGTCTGCTGCCAGCGATGTTTATGCGGTTGGCGTGTTGCTCTATGAGATGCTGACCGGTCGAACTCCTTTCAGCGGCGATACACCGATCGCTCTTGCCAGCAAGCACCTAACGGCTCCGGTACCAAGCCTACGGGCCATTAATCAAGCCGTGCCGGTCCCACTCGATGAAATCGTAAAGAAGGCCCTCAGCAAGGACCCCGTCACTCGCTATGAAAATTCCCGAGCGCTACTAAAAGATCTCCGCTACCTGCAGGACGCCGTACGCTTTGGACGCACCGTTTCATGGCCCTTCGAGCCTGGTGCGGCTTCGATCGAGGCGGTCGCCTCCGCCCCGGTCGCCGAAGCCAAGGTCGAATCCGTGCGAACGAAGCAATACGAACCTCCCTCTGCGGCGAATGTGGCGGCGGAGAGGCCCAAGAAGAAAGTGCCGGATGAGCTGGACGTAGCGGATTCTTTGCCCAAGTGGCTCACGGGGATTGCCTACACCTTTGTCTGCGCGCTCATTCTGATGGTTGGAAGTTGGGTCTTCTGGAGTCTCACAAAGCCAAAGCAGATTCCAGTGCCGAGTCTCGAGGGCATCCCCGTGGCAGAGGCTAAGCAGCGGTTGGAGGGAATGGGCCTGTCGTTAAAAGAGGGGCGTAAGGAGTTTAGTGAGCGCCAGCCTGAGGGCATAATTCTCGCCCTCGATCCGCCCCCAAAGAACATGGTTCGAGAAGGGTCCTCGGTTTCTGCCGTCATCAGCCGGGGAAGCAAGTTTGTCAAAGTCCCAGACCTCAAAGGGCGCACGCTGGAGGAAGCCAAGTCGCTTCTACTAGGTCTGGATCTGCAGATTGCGGACCCGATCGAGCGGAAGCGTAGCCGTGAACTGGAACCTGGCCGTGTCTTGGAGACAATTCCAGAAGGGCGAAGCAAAGTTGAACGTGGGACCAGAATTCGGCTGACCGTGAGTACCGATCGACGCGATGAGTCTGTGGCTCAGATTGCCGACGCGAGAGGATCATATCGCCTCAAGATTTCCATGCCCAATGGAATCACTTCAGTGGAGGTTCGAGTTGATATCACTGATGTGAGTGGCACACGGACCATTCATGACGACCGGCATCGTCCGGGCGAGGTCTTTGAAATTGAAGCCGATGGCTTTGGCGATCCGGTGTACTTCAAGATCTTTTTCAACAATGACTTGGTGAAGTCAATTGAAAAGTCGCCCGGTAAGTCGGCTGGGGCCGTAGAAGATTGAAGCTGGCTCCGTCGATCCTGTCCTTTCCGCCGGACAACTTTAGGGATCCGGTCAGAGAATTACACGGTTGCCAGGTCGACTGGATTCATCTCGACGTGATGGATGGGCAATTTGTCCCGCCGATTACGTTTGGCGCCGACCTAGCCGCCGCCATTGGGAAGCTCGGATCGGTCCCCATAGAAGCGCATCTGATGACCAAAACGCCCGAAGCGCACTTCGATGCCTTCATCGATGCGGGTTGCAAGCGCATTATTTTTCACGCTGAGGCAACTGCTCACGCTCACTTTCACTGTGCGGCCCTTCGGAAGCGAGGTATCCAATCTGGCGTCGCGATCAACCCGGCGACGCCCGTCGAAGCGATTCTCGCCGTGCTCGAGGCGATCGATGTGGCCTTGGTGATGACGGTGAATCCAGGCTGGGGCGGGCAGGCATTCATTGGCTCATGCCTTGAAAAGGTTAAGAAGATTCGTGCAAGAGCTCCGCACCTCGATATTGAGGTTGATGGAGGAATCGACCCGGTTACGATACGTCTCGCTGCCGCCGCCGGGGCAAATGTCTTCGTGTCGGGTAGCTACCTGGCGAAGGCGCCGAGCATCTGCGACGGCGTTCGGGAGCTTCGGTCGGCATGCGCTTAAACGTCGTCACTACCTCGCTCCTGATATTCGGCGTGCTCCTTCTCTTGTGTTGGCCGATTGCACTTGGGGGGCGTCCTTCGCCAGATGCACCGCGCGCTGAACTGGCAAACTGGGGAGCGCGGGCTCTCACTTACTTCTTGCTCACGAGCATGGCCTTTCTATCTGCCGCTTTTGGCGCGGTCCTAATCATGCGCCGAAATCGGAGGGAGTTCCTTGTCGAAGCCAAGCAAAACGTTCGAGATCTGATCGAGGGGTCGCTCAAAGACCATGAAAAGCCCGATGCATGAGCATTGGATGGAATTGGCCCTAAGGCAAGCAGTCAGAGGCTACTCGGCCCCAAACCCGCTTGTCGGTTGCGTCATCGTAAAAGATGGCGAATGGGTGAGTAGCGGGTTTCACCTTGCTGCCGGACTGCCGCATGCCGAGGTCGAGGCCCTCCGGGGCGCCAGTCCCAAAAAATTGGTCGGATCCGACGTCTATGTGACCCTGGAGCCATGTGCTCATCAAGGAAGGACCCCCTCGTGTGCCCAGGCGCTGATCGAAGCCAAAGTTGCGCGTGTAATCGTGGCGATGAGGGACCCTGGGATCGGTAAGGGTGGATGCAAGGTTCTGCGTGCTGCCGGAATCGAAGTGATTGAAGGCGTTCTCGAAGATGAGGCGCGCCGACTCAATGCGATCTGGCTGAGCCAATTTGACCGTGGTCGACCATTTGTTACTCTAAAGGCGGCGATAACTTTGGATGGGCGGCTTGGCCCTGGTCTGATCACAAACTCGCTTAGCCGGCACCGCGGTCGGCAAATGCGCGCCCAACATGGCGCTGTCTTGGTCGGGGCGGAAACGGCCCTTATGGATAACCCGATGCTCACGGTTCGTGAGGAGTTTCCCATGGCAGAGCCACCCATTCGTATTGTGCTCGACCCACGCCGCCGCCTTCCCGATGATCTTAAGTTGTTTACCGACGAGAAGGCTCCAACGTGGAGAGTGGTTTCCAGCACACATGCAGCTCCAGGCGATGTAGTTGTGCCAATGAGGGATGGGGCTCTTGATCTTGGCGCGCTATTGTCGCGCTTAACCGAAGCGGGAATCCCTGGCCTATTGGTGGAGGGTGGCGCGAGGACCCATGCGTCCTTTCATCAACAGGGCCTAGTCGATCGTCTCTGCCTCTTCCTGGCGCCGTCATGGAAAGGGGAGGGGCCTGTGTGGGATGCGAGCCTAGATGGGATCAAATTCAGCCGTGTAGCAAGCCAGGTGCTCGCTGAGGATGTACTCATTCAGTACGACGTTCATGGGTGGAGGCAAAGAGACCCAGGACCGCTGAATCAACCGTAATCATTTGGCAGTCAAAAGCGTTGAATCCAGTAGAAGACTCCACATCTTCTCTCCCCCGGCTCCGTCTCACCCCCTCTGAGCGGAGCCAATCTCTTTTATGAACCACTCGTGGAGCCGGGTATCGCCGGTCAACTCGGGATGGAAGCTCGTTCCTAAAAGGTTGTCTTGGCGGACAGCGACGACTTGACCGTCGAACGTTGCTATGGCCTGTGTTGAGCCAACATCGGTGACAACCGGAGCCCGGATAAACACTGCGGTCACTTCGCCGACCCCCTCAACTTGAACTGGGGCCTCGAAGCTATGCACCTGTCGGCCAAAGGCGTTGCGCTTCACCGTTATGTCGAGCAGCCCCAAAGAGTATTGCTCGCTGTCCTCAACGCGCGCCGCCATCATGATCATGCCCATGCAGGTGCCCCATATCGGCATCCTGGCCCTAGCTCGGCTTTGAATCTCCTCTCCTAGTCCAAAGCGCTGCAGCAGCTTTCCAACGGTCGTGCTCTCGCCGCCGGGAATGATGAGGTGCGAGCACTGGTCGAGTTCCTCCGCGGTTCGGACTTCCAGGGCGCTGGCTCCAATGCTGTAAAGAGCCTTCAGGTGGCAGGCAAAGTCGCCTTGAATTGCCAAAACGCCAACGCGCGTGCCCATCCCGGTATTATGAGACCGATGAAGGCCGAGATCGTGGGGGTCCTGTTTGACCGTTGCGGCAAACAGCCGGGCAGCGCTCTCGGGCCCGAGGCGATTCGTTATGCCTTTGAGCGCAACGAGCGGCGCGACATCAGGCTCATGTATCGTCGCAACGTCGCGAAATGGCACGAAGTCCGTTCCGAGCCCCTTCCCGAAGACCGATCGGGGCTGAAGAACTTCAACCAAGCCCTGGCTTGCTATATGGAGATTCAAGGGCATGTCACGGGTGTTCTTGATCGCGGCCACACTCCTATCGTGCTTGGCGGCGACCACTCGATTGCCATTGGTTCCGTGCCAGCAGCTCACCGCCACGTCCAAAAACTCGGAGGAAAGCTCGGTGTTCTATGGATTGATGCCCACGGCGATGTCAACGACCCTCGAACCTCGCAAACCGGGAACCTGCATGGCATGCCCATCGCAGCTATGGTCGGGCGAGATTATCCCGATGCTCCTGATGGCGTAAAGGATCACCAATGGAAGCGATTGATCGATAACGCGATGCAGGGATGCGGGATGACCGATGACCAGTTTGCCTGGCTTGGGCTGCGCGACGTAGACCTGGGCGAGGCAAAATACATCGCTCGCTCGATGCCCCGTTCACTTCCGATGAGCATGGAGACCATTGACCGCAATGGCCTGCTTTCCGCATTCGATAGATTCACCGCGTGGTTCAAAGCAAGTGGTTGTACTCACCTCTGGATTAGCTTCGACGTTGACGTCCTCGATCCCGTTCTAGCGCCAGGTACCGGTACCGCTGTTCGAGGAGGCTTAAGCTATCGCGAAGGGCACCTACTTGCCGAATTATTAAATGAGCAATTTTTTGGCCAATTAATTGGCTGCGACGTGGTCGAGGTAAATCCGATTTTGGACAGCAATAATGCAACTGTGCGCGTCGCGACCGAGTGGCTTGCGTCGCTATTCGGCAAGAAAATCCTGCCTTGGGGGCCCCGCTTGTGAACGAAGTCATCTCGCAAGTGCTCAGCCAAGAAGGACGAGCAATTCTTTCACTTTCCGAACGAGTAGGTAAGGAATTTGAGCAAGCGGTTGAGTGGATGTTTGCTTGCAAAGGGCGGGTTATTGCGTGTGGTGTCGGAAAATCTGGGCACATCGCCCGAAAAACCGCCGGAACACTAAGTAGTACAGGCACGCCAAGTCTATTCCTTCACGCCACGGAAGCAATGCACGGCGACCTCGGCATGGTCACTGACCAAGATATTGTCCTGCTCTATTCCCATAGCGGCGAAACGGACGAAATTACAAGCTTATTTCCATCTTTTCAGAAGCTTGGCGCAAAGACCATTTTGATTACTGGTCGCGCTGACAGCACCGCGGGGCGCAGTTCCGACCTTGTGCTAGACACTGGCGTCACGGAAGAAGCCTGCCCCAATAACCTCGCCCCAACGACGAGTACAACCGTGATGCTAGCTGTAAGTGATGCGCTTGCGGTTGCGGTAATGGAAAGGCGTGGGTTCCAGCGAGAAGACTTCGCCCGATTCCACCCCGCAGGTGCCCTTGGTAAACGGCTCTTACTGACTGTCGCCGACATTATGCGATCCGGTGAAGATAATGCGATCGTAAAGTCTGACGAACCAATTCTCGACGTTCTGCAAAAAATGACCAAGGCTGGAACGGGTGCAGCATGCGTTGTAGAAAATAGTGGAAAAATGGTTGGAATAATCTCTGATGGAGACGTGCGCCGCCATTTCCTCCGCTCGCAAAATCCAATGGAAGCGACGGCGGTGGAAATAATGTCGGAGAAATACTCTCATATTCCGCCAGATTTGTTGGCGGTGGATGCGCTAGAGAGTTTCCAGAATAATCCCAAGAAAATCGGAGAAATGCCCGTGTTGAACTCAAATCAAGAGCCAATCGGCATGATCGCACTTAAAGACTTACTGCGAAGCGGAATAGTGTGATTATTTATGCCAAAGCAGATCACGGCGTAAAACTATGGTTTCCTCACGCTCTGGCCCAATCGAAAGAATTGCAATCGGTGTCTTAGTATAATTCTCAATAAATTCCAAATAAATACGCGTGGAGCGCGGCAGGTCTTCCAAAGTTCTGCATTGTTGTAAATCCTCATCCCACCCCTGCAGAGTCTCGTAAACCGGCTCGACCGCTGCCAGATCATCAATATCAGAGGGCAAGTGATTTTGTACCGAGCCATTGAGGCGGTATCCGGTGCAGACCTGAAGTTCTGGAATATTCCTTAATACGTCGAGGCGCGTGACGATCAAGCCGCTCAGAGAATTCAACCGACAGGACTGGCGCAACGCGACCAGATCGAGCCACCCGCAACGGCGACCCCGTCCCGTCGTCGTGCCATATTCATTGCCCTGCTCGCGAATCTGCTCACCGATCTCGTTATCCAGTTCGGTGCAGAATGGTCCGCTACCCACCCGAGTCGTATAGGCTTTGCAAACGCCAAGCACCGAATTAATATTTCGTGGCCCAACGCCTGCGCCGATGCAAGCGCCCCCCGCTGTCGGATAGCTAGAGGTCACAAAAGGATAGGTGCCCTGGTCGAGATCAAGAAATGTGCCCTGCGCGCCTTCAAAAAGAACGCGCTCACCCCTTTCGACAGCGTCCTGCAACACCGGCTCGGTATCGGTCACAAATTCGCGCAACTGGTTGGCGTACCCCGAATACTCTTCGAACAGGGCATCAAACTCCAGCGGAGCATGCCCAAACATCTCCAGGAGCCGGTTCTTTACCGCTAAAACCTCTCGGAATCGCGTTTCGAATCGCTCGGGCCGGACGAACTCACCCATGCGAATGCCAATTCGCGCCACTTTGTCTTGATACGCCGGCCCAATCCCGCGACTCGTCGTGCCAATCTTGTTGTGCCCCCGCGCTTCTTCCTCAAGCTGATCTAGCAACCGGTGATAGGGAAACACCACATGTGCCGCCGAAGAAATCATCAACGGCCCAAGCTCCGACCGCATCGACCGCGTCCTCTCAAGCTCCTCAAGTAAGCCTTTCGGGCAAATGACCATTCCGCCACCCAAAACAGAAAGCGTGTCCTTATGCAAAATGCCGCTGGGAATGAGGTGAAATGTAAAGCGATCTTGCCCAACGATCACGGTGTGGCCGGCGTTGTTTCCGCCGCTATATCGGGCCACAATCTTGGCTTGTGATCCTAAAACATCTACGATTTTGCCTTTGGCTTCATCGCCCCACTGGGCGCCGACGATCACAAGTGTAGACATTCAATTGAACCTTCTGAACCAGGGCCCAGAAGGTTCAATGGTACCCCGCCTAGTCCCTTTTCAGAAGTTCGCTCGGAGCCGGCTTCCGGCCCATCCAGCGCGTCAGCAGGTTGCTCATATCGTCAAAGATCGTGTATGAACAAGGAATGACCAGTAAGGTCAGCATCGTGGAAAGCGCAATGCCTCCGATGATGATGATGCCTAGCGTCTCGCGGAATTCCGAACCGCGACCAATGGCCAGCGCGACCGGGAACATGCCAAGGATCACCGCGAGCGTCGTCATCATTATTGGTCGCAACCGCGTTCTTCCTGCCGAGACCAACGCGTCATGACGATTCTCACCTCGTCCACGCATCGTATTGGCATAGTCCACCAGCAAGATTGCATTTTTACCGACCAAGCCAACCAGTGCGATCAAGCCGATAAAGCCCACGATGTTCAGTGACTTATCCGTAAGCACCAGCGCCAACAGCGCGCCAACAAAGGCTTGCGGCTGGGCGAGCTGAATAATGAACGGATACAGCAGGTTGTCGTAGAGCGATGCAAGCACCATGTAGACCAAGAACAGCCCAATAAAGAGCGTCTGGAACAAGAACAAGGTCTCACGTTGCTGAGCATCGGCTTGTCCCAGGTCTTTTTTCGTAATGCCTTCAGGTAGGAGCTGCTCCTTCTTTATCCAAGCGGTGATCTCGTCCTGAACCGTGCCTGCAGCGAATCCCGGCAAGAGGTTCGCCGTGATTCGGATTTCTTCTTGGCGGTTTCGCCGCTCGACCTTGTCCACCGTCACGCCAGGTTCCAGCCGTGCAACCTGCGGCAGATAAACCGGACTGCCTTGCGAGAACGTGACCGGTACTTGGCTGATCAAGTCGGGGTTGTTACGGTCGTCGAGATCCATCATCACGCGGATCGGATACTCGCGACCCAGCTCGCGCAACTTCACGTCGTCATTGCCTTCGTAAAGCATACGCATCGTCATGGCGATGTCCGATGTCGAGACGCCGGCGTCCGCCATTCGGTCTCGGTCTGGAATCGCGCGATACTCAGGCTTGCCTGGCTTCGAACTGACTTCCGGCGAAATCACGCCCTTGATCGCCCCATCGCTGAGCAAGCTCACAATACGGCTCGTTGTTTTAGCAAGCAGTTCCCGGTTGTCGCTGGCAAAGGACATCTGAATCGGCGCACCGAACGCAAATCCACCTGCTGCCGCAACGTTCACCTTCGCTCCCGTCACCTTGCCGATCGATGCCGTCAGGTCCGCCACTACCGATGTATCGCGCTGGCTTCGCGTCTTATCGTGATGATTGATCCACGGCGTCAATTTGTCCAAAATCGCGGTCCGGTCTTTCAACTTAATCCTTATGCTGGCTAAGTTCGAACCGCTGGACCCCCCGGCTCCGCCAAAAGTGCCCGACCACGAACCGATCTTTGTAACGTAGGTGTGGACTTCGGGATGCTTGGCCACAATCGCCTCAAGTTTCTTGACCACCGCCTGAGTCTGCTCAAGTGTCGCATTAGGTGCCAGTTCCGCCGTGACGTTAATATTGCCTTGGTCAGTGGGAGGAACGAACTCCACGCCAAACAGCGCTGACCCCTTCCACTGAGCGTATTGATATCCTGCGAACGAGAAGAGAGGGAACACCAAGGCAAAGAGAACAGCTCCCCACAAAACGCGGGGCCGAAACTTTCGCATGAAAAGGAGGTTGCAAACGAAGCCGATCGCTGCGACGACCATCGTTATCATCATTATTCCCATCAGGCCACCGTGGGAAACCGCATCCTTCGGACTTGATGCCGACCCGCCGCCGATAAACAGTCCGACGCCCAGCAGCAGTACAAACCCCGAGATGAACACAAACCAGCGCCGATTCAGCGCCCATTCGAGCCCTCGTGCATAAGTCTCCTGCAATGCCTCAAATCGGCCATCAAACCAGCGGGCAAACTTGCCGCCCTGATGCTCGACATCCTCGCCCTCCTTGTACCAACGGCTCGCAAGCATCGGTGTGACCGTAAAACTCACGAAGAGCGAGATCATAACCGCCGCCGCAAACGCAATACCGAGCGGTCGGAAGAACTGCCCGACCACGCCGCCCATGAACGCCATGGGTAGGAACACCACAACGTCGGCGAGCGTAATCGCAATTGCCGCAAGGCCAATTTCGCCGCGACCATTAATCGCTGCCGTGGTCGGATCCTCGCCCATCTGAAGGTGGCGATAAATGTTCTCCAGAACTACGATCGAGTCATCCACCAACACGCCAATCGCCAGCGACATCGCGAGCAAGGTCATGTTGTTGAGCGTATTGCCCGTGATCGCCAGCACGATAAACGTCGCGAGCAAACAGACCGGAATCGCGATCGCCACGATCAAGGTTCCGCGTAGGTTGTGCAAGAACAAGTAGATGATCGCGGTAACGAGGATGATGCCGATGATAAGCGTTAGCTTGAGGTCGTCCACCGACTCCGCGACCTGAATCGAAGTGTCCTGCGTCGTGACGAACTTGACGCCAAACTCCTTTTCCAGCGCGGGCGTCATCGCGTGGACGCCGCCTGCGATCTGAACCGCGTTGCCCTCGCGGGCCTTCTGAATACTAACAATCACCGATGGCTTACCGTCAACGAGGTCGAACTGCCGCTTCTCGGCTTGTGTATCAACCACTTCGGCGATATCGCTCAGCCGCACGCTAGCGCCGCTACCTTGCTCCTTAGGATCGCTGATTCGGATAATCGTGTTCTTGATGTCTTCAGTGGACTTGAACTCACCAAGGACGCGGACTGAGATTTCTTCATCAGGCGAGACAACGCGTCCCGCCGGAACGTTGAGCGTAGCTTGAGCGATTGCGCGCTGAACATCGGCGATTCCAATGCCGTAGCTGACGAGGCGATCCTTCTTGACTCGAACCTGAATCTCGCGCTCTTCGCCACCGCTCACTTCCACCTGGGCAACGCCTTTTATACGTGCAAACCGATCGGCAATTTTGTCGTCGGTGAGCGTTCGCAGTTCGCGAGGACTTAGCCGGTCGCTACTGAGAGACATCGTTACGATGGGCTCGCTGGCGCTATCAATCTTGCTGACCGACGGCGCGAGAGCCTCTTGCGGCAGCTCGGAAACAATGCCGTCCACCTTGGACCGAACGTCATTGAGGGCCGCATCCATGTTCGTGCCGATTTCAAAGTTGGCTACAACGATCGAGACTCCTTCTTGCGAGGTCGACGTGAGTTCAAGAAGGCCGTTAACGCCCGAGATTGCCTCTTCAACACGGCGGCTGATGAGGGTGTTGATTTCTTCAGGGCCAGCGCCGGGATAAACCGTGCTGATCGTGACGACGCCGAATTGAACTTCGGGGTTGTCCTCAACGCGCATCGAGCACGATGCAAAGAGCCCGCCGAACACGGCGAGACACATCAACATAAAAATGAAGATGGGCCGTGTGATGGCGAGTTTGGTTAGCCCCATTACTTCTTGGCGCCCTCAACCCGAACGGTCGTGCCGCCGACAACCAAAGTCTGTCCTTGGATGATCACCTGGTCGCCTTCCGAGACTCCAGAGACCACCACTCGGCCCGCCTGGGTCAAGCTCGGCGTTACCATGCGCTTAACTGCCTTGCCGTCATCCACAACGTAAACATATTTGGAGCCTTCGTCACCCAGCATGGCGCCGGACGGGATCGTGATGGCGTCGGGAATTTGGTCGGTCTCAACTTTTGCACGGGCAAACATGCCGACCTTCATGTCGGGTGGGTTGCCGCTGATCGTGATGCGAACCTTATAGAGTCGACCCAGTGATTCGGAGTTTGGCGAGATGGCCGCGACTATGCCGCTGAACATCCGGTTTTGGAGGGCGCTCAACTCGATGGCCATTGGCATGCCAAGCTTGACCTTTGCGATTTTCACCTCGGGTACCTCGCCTTCAAAATAGATCCCCTGTTCGCCTACCAGGCGGACTACAGGTGTGCCCGGACCAACGAAGGTTCCGATCTGAACTGGCTTGCCAGAGACCTTGCCCGAGAACGGTGCACGGATGATCGCGTCGTCCACGGCCTGTTGGGCAAGGTCCACTGCATCTCGAGCTGAAGCCACTTGGGCTCGCGCCGCGACGACGCGATCTTGCGACTGAACATCGAGCCGCTGATTGGCCAGCGCGCTTTGTAGTTGCTCTCGAGCTGCCGAAACTTGGCTCTCAAGTGCTCTGACATCTTCGGGGCGCGCGGCGCTTTGGGCCAAATTGTTGGCCTCCAATGCGCTTTCATATTGAGCCAGTGCGTTCGCATAGGTTTGGCGATACCTATCGAAATCTCGTTCGCTAATCGCGCCCTCGTCGAGAAGCTTCTGCCCGCGTTCGAGGTCCTTCCGTGCGATATCGAGGTTTGTCTTGGCCGCGCGAAGTTGGGCCTCGGCTTGCCTCTTTTCCTCGGAGCGCGCGCCATTACGCGCCTTCAGCAAGTTAGCTTCAGCCGAGGCCAACTGGGCTCGGGCCGCTCGCACAGCGGCATTCGACCTCTGAGGAGCAACCATCGCCTCGGTCTCGGCTTGGCGCTGGGCCGCTAGAGCCGCGTTGAGTTGTGCCTGTGCTTGCCGAACGCGGGTCTGAGCTTCTCGAGAATCTTGGCGAGCCAAGACTTGGTCGGCGACAACTGTGTCGCCGTCCTTAACAGATACGGAGACAAGCCTACCTCCGACCTTGGCGCCTACTTCAGAATCTTCGTTGCTGGTTAAGGACCCGGTCACTTCGAGCAGGACAGCAAATGGCTTGGCAATCGCTGTCTCGACCCGGACCGGTACGACCTGGTCGGCGAGTACTTCTTGTGTCTTTTTTGCCTGAGCTTGGGCATCTCGGTTAACGCAACCGACCAAAACAAGCGAAGCAAGGAGTGGAACAATGATCAAGCGGTTCATGGGTTTGCAGGAGGTAAGTTGTCGGAGCCGATCGCCCTCTTCAGAGAAGCAATTGCAGTAAGGTAGTCGGAACGCGCACTGGCCAAGGCGCCGAGCGCAGTGCGAAGGTCGCTGTCCGCCGTGGTGACATCGAGTAGGATGCCCTCGCCGGCGCTGTAGCGCAGTTCAGCAAGTCGTAGCGCTTCGCTTTGAAGCTCGACGGTTTTGCGAACGAAGTTGAGTTGAGAAAGAGAGTTCCGAACCTGAACTAGGGCGGACTGGACTTCGAGTGAAACGGAGAGCCGAGTGCGGTCAGCCGCTAATCTGGTTTGAACTTCATCTTCCTTGGCCACGGCTACTCTGGCCCGGGTTATGCCGGAATCCCAAATAGGAAAGCTCAATGTGATGCCAAAGGTGACTGCGTTTTCTCTCGAAAACGCTCCTGCGTCGAAGGTATGCAAGTAGAGCGCCTGCAAATTGAGTGATGGTAAAAGTCCGCCGCGCTCGGTCACTGTGAAGAACTCGCGGGCCTTCAAGAGGGCTTCCAACTGGGTGAGTTCAGGCCTGTTCTCCAAGGCTTGCTGAAGCAGGGCACCCTCGTTCAAAGTGTAGCGAGGCAGATTGTCTGTACGAACATCTGCGTATGGGCTGGCCAATTCGATTGGAGTAGCGACATCGCGGCTCATCGCTTGGTTTAAGACTTGCTTGGCCAGCAAGACTTGGTTGTTTGCCGACTCCAGACTTGACTGAGCTCGGCTAACCTCGGTCTCATAGCGGAGTACGTCGAACCTTGCGATCGCGCCTTGTGTGTAGAGCGTCTGGGCATTCTTTAGGCGGGCCTCGGCTGCCTCGTGGGCACCTGTTTGAACTTGCACTTGCCATTCCGCCCGTAAGACATTGAAATAGGCGCGGCGGATTGATTCCTTGGTGTTGTTCTCTTCGACGTCGATCCCTCTTTCGGCGGCAGACTCATTCGACCGTGCCCCGCGAATCGCCTTGCCTCGTAACCCGACCAAATCGATCGGGTAATTGAAAGCGAGGCTGGCCGTCTTGGAGTCCGACTGACCCGAACCGCTACCCATTAAGCGACTGGGTTCATATCGCTCGTAGGTCGCTTGCCCGTCGAGGCGAAATCCGAGCATGCCAAGCGCCTGGTTAGTGCGCTCTTTGGCTTGACGCAATTGGCTGGCTGCCGCTTTTACCCCGAACGAGTTCTGGATGCCGATGGAGATCGCTTCGTCCTCGGTCAGCCCCTGTGCAAACCCATGAACGGCAAAGGACAAGGCAATAACACTGAAGCCAAGTTTCATTCGGGCTCAGCTCCTTCGTGCTCCTCGGCGAATCGCCGGTAGGCCTGTTCGTACTCATCGAGTATCTCTCTCATCTTGTCGATTCGCCCGATGGAGAGACACTTGTGAAAGGGATCGCGCATGACGAGAAGCTTGTCGCCGGGCTTAATGCCCATTTCGGCGCGCGCCTCGGCGGGGATGACAACCTGTCCGCGTTCGCCGACGGTTACCGATCCATAAAATAGGTCTGAGATGTTCAAAATGAATCCTGTACCGCAAAGTATGGCATGACATGTATTTCATACGCTGGGTCCATTAATAAAAGAAACCCGAGTTTTTCAACTCGGGCTATAAAGAGAGGTAGAGAAAATCTCTTAGGCTTGGTCGGCGTAAACGCTCATTCGGCGCTTGTTGGTGGGGCCTTCGACCTTGATCTTTCCATCGATGAGGGCGAACAAGGTGTGATCGTTGCCCATGCCGACGCCGACGCCCTTGTGGAACTTGGTGCCGCGCTGTCGAATCAGGATCGTGCCTGCCTTGACAACTTCGCCTGCGTATCGCTTCACGCCGAGACGCTGGGAATTAGAATCTCGACCGTTCTTAGATGAACCTTGACCTTTTTTATGTGCCATTAAACTCTACTTGCCTCCGGCCACGTCGAGGACGCGGATGTGGGTCTGTGGCTGGCGGTGTCCCCAGCGCTTGCGAACATTCTTCTTCGCTTTGTAGTTGAATGCATTGATCTTTTTCGCCTTACCTTGGCGAACGATCTCGACCTTCACCGAAGCGCCCTTCACGAGAGGGGAGCCGACGGTCACTTTGCCGTCGTTCACGAGCATCACGACTTCGTCGAGGGTTACCTTCGTCCCTGGCTCGCCCTCTAATTTCTCGACGATGATGACATCGTCCTTGGCGGCCTTAATCTGCTTTCCACCGGTCTTGACAATCGCAAACATAAAAATCTCCCCGCTCAAGGAGCGGCAAAGGAGAATGATAGCACACGCGGCCGGCGAGACGCAACTCCAAGCCTCAAACCCAGAATCCCAACAAAGGTACTCTCGGCCCGATGCCATTCACGTCTAAAATCGCCTACGAAGCAGCCCGTATTCACGCCGCGGCGATCTACTGCTCTGACGGTCGTATCGGAGCCCAGTGCGATGACTTTCTGACCAATGGCCTCAGCCTCCCCAGGGTAGATCGCGTTTGCCTCCCCGGCGGCCCGGCCTGCCTTGCCGGCTACCCAGAGGCGACTCTAGCTCAGCAGGGCGTCGTGGATGAACTTCACTTCCTGGTCGAGGCGCACGGCCTGGACAGGGTTATCCTCATCGCTCACCAGTCCTGCGCCTTTTACGGGGCGAGGCTCCACTTAGCCGAGTCGAGATTCAAGCTCGTGCAAGAAGCTGATCTCGTTCGCGCTGCGGCCTTTGTCCACCAGGTCACCAAAGTGGACAATATCGAGGCATATTTCGCCCGAATAGATGGAACGGACCTAGTTTTTGACCCCGTTAGGGTTTAAGATCCGCCAGCCATTCGCGAGTCTCTCGAGCCGATCGCAAAATGATCATCGGTCGCCCCGCCGCCTGCCAGGTAAGAATCCGACGACGTTTCGACGCATACGACCGAAAATGCCATGTAATGATCGAGTCGCGCGAGAACACCTGGCGCCAAGTCTCGACATTGCCATTGCAGACCGGCTTCTTATCAATCACCCGGCGCAGCGTTCGACTAATCAAACGGTTAAAGGAAAACCACCTTGGATAGTCGAGCGCGACAATTACTGTGGCTCGGCTCTCTACAACATCCAGCCACTTGCCATATGCCGAGTCGAGAATCCAAGAATCACCAGAGCAGAGCTGAGTAAACAAAACACGTTGAACTTCCTCGGGCTTGATCTGCCAGTTGGGCTCCCAGCAAAGCTCGTCAACCGAGTGAAAAGGCAAACCCAGCTTTATAGAAAGCTGGGCCGCCAAAGTGGTCTTGCCGGAGCCAGTGACTCCGTAAACCAAAACCCGGCTTAGATCAAGCCGTTCTCGCGGAAGATCGGATAGTGGCATTGTTTGAACTTCCGGCCGCTACCGCATGGGCAGGCGTCATTTCGGCCAACCGTCTTCGGATCGACTTCCTCGGGCCAAGAACCAGGTTCGCGCGAAGCGACCTCACCTTCGATAACCAGGCCAGAATCGCGAGAAAGGACATCGTCGAGAGCTGGGTCAAAGCCGTCGAACTCAACCGGGTCCGGTGCCATCGGCATGGCTCGGAAGAAGTACTTGACGCCCTGGTCCCGAATGCCGGCCAGGGTGAGGTTGAAGAGGTCGAACGTCTCTCGCTTATAGGCCACAAGTGGGTCTACCTGACCGTAGGCCCGGAGGTTGATTCCTTCGCGAATGTACTCGATGAGCTGCAGGTGGTCCATCCATTTGTCATTCACGGCTTGCAGCATGATCTGTCGCTCAACCGTTTCGGCGTCTGCTCCAAATTGGCTGCGCTTGTGTTCAAACGCCTTGAGCGCGGCTTCTTCGAGGAAGGTTTGCAGGGCATCCGGTTCGTACTGCTCAAGTTCAGCCGGGCTTGCGTAGTCTACGATTGGCATCGTCTCGTTCAATCGTTCGAACACTTCTTCCGAGTCGTACACCTGCGAGCCGTCATCTTCCAAGACCCAACCTGCCTTCACGGCATTACCTACAACCTCTTTGAGGCCCTCGCGCAACTCGTTGCCAGCATCGTCACCTAGCAAGAAGTCGCGGCGCATGCCGTAGATGTGCTCGCGTTGCGAGTTCAAAACGTCGTCGTATTCCAGAACGTGCTTTCGAGCTTCAAAGTAGTGATTCTCGATTCGCTCTTGGGTTTTCTGAATGGCCTTCGTCAAGAAGCCAGCATTGATTTCTTCCATTGCCGGCCAGGATTTCAGCAACGGATTCTCAAGAAGTTTCGCGTTAAAGATTTTCCAAAGGTGGTCCTCAAGCGAGACAAAGAACTTGGACTCGCCGGGGTCGCCTTGTCGACCCGCACGACCACGAAGCTGATTGTCGATTCGGCGGCTTTCATGGCGCTCCGTACCCAAGATGTACAAGCCTCCGAGCGCTCGAACTTCTTCGGCGAGCCCTCGGCGCTCTTGATCATTGAGCGGGAGCGGCGGTGCCGCCCGCTCCAGGCCGCCTCGGCGGAAGTGTTGAAACGTATCGGCATAATCGGGGTCAAAGCTCACCTCATCGGCGGCGTCGTCCGTCTCGCGGGCCTTCTCGATGATGGCGTCGCTGACGCGACCTCCGAGCAAGATGTCAACGCCGCGGCCCGCCATGTTAGTGGCAATCGTGATCGCACCTTTTCGGCCCGCTTCGCTAACGATCACCGCTTCCTTTTCGTGAAACTTCGCGTTCAGCACGTTGTGCGGCGCCCCGTGCTTGAGAGCTTCGATCAGAAACTCTTTGTTCTCTTCCGGCAGGTTGTGCTTCTTCAGGAACCAGTTTAGATTTTCATCATTCAGTGCATCACCGCTCATGCCCGCCTTGGCGCAAACCGTACTCAGCGTCTGCCGATTGATCTCTTCGAAAGGCATAAGCGCCAGATCTTCGATGAGTTTCTTTGCCTCCTTGTCGGTGCCTTTGGCCTCCTTCAGTTCGTAAAGTCGATAGACCAGCAAGGTCTTTTGCAGCATGTCACTGGTCAACCTCGACGAGATCATCTCGGACATTTCGATGGAACGCGTACCGACGAGTACCGGCTGTTGCTTAGTCCAGAGCCTAAGAATCTCATGGCCCATCGCTCTGAACTTGCTCTCTTGGGTCTTGAAAACAGCATCTTCGCGGTCAACGCGCGTCATTGCACGGTTCGTCGGAACGCTCACGACATCGAGGCCATAAATCTTGCGAAACTCATCTTCTTCGGTCTTGGCCGTACCGGTCATTCCAGCCAGCTTTTCGTACATTCGGAAGAGGTTTTGGAACGTGATAACGGCGACGGTTTGGCTCTCTGGCTGAACTTTGACATGTTCCTTTGCCTCCAGTGCTTGGTGCAGGCCATCGCTGAATCGGCGACCAAACATCATTCGGCCGGTGTTTTCGTCAACGATGACGACTTCGCCAGCTCGCACAACATAGTCCACATCCTTTTGGAAGAGGCCGTGTGCCTTGATCGAGGCATTTACATGGTGGAACAGTTTGGGATCGTGAGCAATGTTCTCGATGCCAAGGAGTTGTTCAACGAGGTCCATGCCCTCTTCTGTTAGGGTCGCGCCGTGGTTCTTCTTGTCGATGACGTAGTGGATGCCCGGTACTTCGCTATCGTCCTTCTCGCCCTGTTTTAGCTGGATCACGACGGCATCGATTTGCGTGTACAAGCTAACGTCGGTGTTACTGGGGCCGCTGATAATGTGCGGAGTTCGCGCCTCGTCGATAAGAATTGAGTCGACTTCGTCGACGATGGCGTAATTGAGCTCGCGCATGCTCAACTGCTCCACTCGGAATGCCATATTGTCGCGAAGATAATCGAAACCGAACTCGTGGTTGGTGCCGTAAGTGATGTCACAGAGGTAGGCCTCTCGTCGTGAACAGGGTGAGAGGTTAACGTAACGTGGATCTTCCAAGACGTCGCTACCGTGTTCGTAGCGATAAGAACCGCCTCGCTCATCCGACTCAACGCTCTGCCCTTGGACAACTCCGACGGTCAGGCCAAGAAAGTCATAAATCGGCCCCATCCACGTTGCGTCGCGCCGAGCGAGGTAGTCGTTAACGGTAACAAGGTGCGCGCCTTTGCCGGTTAGAGCATTCAAGTAAAGGGGGGCGACCGCAACGAGGGTCTTTCCTTCACCTGTCTTCATCTCGCTGATTCGGCCGTGATGAAGAACGATGCCGCCAACCATTTGCACGTCGAACTGGCGCATTCCAAGGAGCCGAAGACTCGCTTCACGAACGACGGCGAAGGCCTCGGGAAGGATGCTGTCGAGCGACTCGCCATCAGCTAGTCTAGATTTGAACTCTGGCGTTTTGGCCTTGAGCTCGGCATCGGTTAGGTTTGATAACTCGGCTTCGAACGAGTTGATCCGTTCGATTGTTGGCTGGATGGACTTGACGTCCCGATCACTAGTGTCGAAGAGTTTTCTTAAAATTTGAAGCATGATTTGGTGTGCAGTCGAGCTCACCCAAGCATTTGGGTGAGAAGTGAGAAGAAACCGCCCTAGCGGTGGCTAGGAAGGACCGTCTCGTGACCTATCACTCTCAAGAAAACTCGCCGACGAAAATGCAGGCAGTTCGACGGCTGGCGAGAATGCGGCATCCTCATCTACCAACTCTGAATTTGGTGCAAACGTCTGCCACCGGTTGATCCAGGACAGTGCACGAACAGCCAATGAGGCCGCTCTGCTTCGAACTGCTGGTGAATCAGGCTTTTGGCTAAGGGCAAAGATAATTCTTTGCGCAGGCAGGAATCCACCCAGCTCACCAGGTTGTCCAAGGTGGCTGTTTACAAGAAGCAGAAGCAGGGCGGGAATGAACTGAAGCACGTTCTCTTTCTCTAACGCATGATACCTGTCTGAGATTTTGGACCCTAGAAAACTGGGCCCTGGGAACCTGAGCCAACGACTTTGAGTATTGCGTTCAGGCACCAATGGTTAGATTCTTATTCTTGTTGGTTTTCGGTTGTTTTTTGTGCGATGCTCAGGCAATACCAAAGATCGAGACCGAGTCGGTAACGCTGGCAAAGCCGCCAACCATCGATGGAATCATCGAGGCGTCTGAATGGCAAGGTGCGATTACGAGTTCGGGGCTCGTGGATATCGTCTCGCAAGCTCCGAGCCTCGAGGACATGCGTTTTTGGATCGCGATGGATGAGAATGAAATCTACTTCGCGGCAAAGCTTGCCGATAGCCAGCCAAGCAGCATCATTGCTCAGGAGACTCGAAAGAACGTTAGCCTAAGCGGCAATGACACAGTGACCCTGACACTTGATGTGCTTGGCACCTTGACCGACTTCAATGCGTTCACGATGAACGCGGCGGGTGGTAGCCAACTTCAGATTGCCGGAGGAAGGGCAGCTAAGGCCGAGTGGCTCGGCCAGATTGCGACCGTGGGTCGTATCACCGCCGATGGCTGGGAGGCGGAAGCACGCATTCCGTGGCGCATCATGCGGTTGCCTGAGGCAGGAAAGCGGTCGATCCGTTTCAATGTCAGACGGTATATGAGCCGCTTCCAACGCGACTATCAGTGGGCCTATACCGGAGGAGGCGGCCTGAATAATATCGGCCGGATTCACAACGTTATGATTCCAAAGTCTGATCAGCGGCGAACCTTGCAACTCCTTCCGTACACCTACATCGGGCACGATGACGAAGAGTACATTTTTAACTCGGGCCTCGACTTCAGAACGCAGCTACGCGATCGACTTGAGTTGGTGGGTTCAATTAACCCCGATTTTCGCAATATCGAGAACCAAATACTCTCTCTTGATTTCAGCTATTTTGAGCGCCTTGCCGAGGAGCGACGGCCCTTCTTTGCTGAAGGAAATTCTTACTTCAATACTGGGTACGACAGCCGTCTCTTTGCCCCGCAGAGGATCAAGGGATTCGATGCCGGCGTGAAAGTCTTTGGAAAGCTCGACGACCGAACTCAGTTTGGTGTCATGGATCTCAATACTGTTGGTCGCCAGAATGCTTTTGTAGGAACATTCAACCACCGCCCGGGCACTCGAAAGAACCTCGATGTCGCGATTACAAGCCTGACAGGTGAAGGCGGGATTCACAACGAAGGCGGATTCATCAACTATTCTCAAGGTGTCGGTCCATACGTTGCCTATGCAAATCTCATGACAACCAACGACCATGCCCTTGGAACAGGGCACAGGATTACAGCCGGGTTCTTTTCTGAAACGCCGGGCAAGGATCTTTGGTTCGATTTCACGAGCACCGATGAGAGATTCTTCCCTCGTATGGGTTTTAACTTCGACCGAGACTTCATGGGTTTTAGCACGGGTGGAGGCGTGGTGAAGTCCATTGCAAAAGGGCCTTTGATGGAAACGGCTTGGTTTGCCAATGGTGGGATGTACTGGCGCCAGAATGGTGACCCTTATCGCAGAAACCTTAATCTTGACTTCAGCGTGACCTGGCGGAGTGGCCTCGACGTGGATCTCCATGCCGAAAAGGGCAGGTTCCTTGAGTTCGATGATGAACTGGTTTTCGCCTCAGTGGAGTATCCAAGGGGAGACCGCTACCGACGCTACGGGTACGGCGTCGGAACGGGCACCATCAGCGGTAAACGCTATACGAGCCATCGGCTAACGCTCGCGGCCCAACCAACGAAAGACCTGCAGCTTGCTGCAACGGCCCAATGGCTGAGCCACTTTGAGTCGGCGACTCAGACCATCCTCAGCGCGAGCTACGATCTTCATCAGAATCGTGCATTGAGCGGGCGGCTGGTTCGACAAGGCAATGATTGGAACGGGTACGTGAGTTTTCGTCAGAGTGGGGGCTTGGGTACCGAGTATTTCTTGATTCTCGGCGACCCAAATGCAAAGCGGTTTCGGTCAAATGTCATCCTCAAAGTGACAACGCCATTTGATCTTCAGATTTAATGCTTGCTTGAACCTGTCGCCCAAGGCAAAAACTGCCGAAAACTAGCTTAGATTGACAGATAATCCAAAGATATTGCGGCTTCAAGAAGCGCTCCAGGTTCTTGGAGTCAAGTCTTCGGCGCCGCCAAGTCCGTTGTCTTCAGACGGGTTTCCGGTGGCGATACCCTTTCTTGATGAGGGGCACCTCCTAGTGGATCTGCCGGTGCCCGGGTTCATCGCGGAGCTTGATTCAGGCTCTGTCGGCTTCGTTGTCATCAATGCCTCCGGTTGCGTTCGGCGCGTTTGGGGCCTCGCTGAGCGGGTAAAGCTCCTTGCTTTGGGTGCAAACTTGCTCGACACCCCTTTGCAACGACTGATCGAGAGCCCAGAGGGCGGATGCTTGTTTCTCGATCGTTACCGATACTTTAGCTCCGCAATCGGCTGCGGTGAAGTCGCGCTGTTGGTTTGCGCCGCCACGGAGGAGTCGGAGGCGCGAGCCCATTCCGAGGTGAACGCTCGCTCAGCAGCACTCTTTCGTCGCATTGGCAAGGCGCTTTCGATGCATGGCAATCTTGAAGAGCTCTCGATTTCTGCTGCCCATGAAATTGCCAGCGCTTGTGAGCTTTCCGCCGTTCTTCTGTGGACCCGCCTGCCCGAAGACGATCGACTGACTCTCCTGGGCAGAGTTGGGGTCAATCGCCAAGGGTCGCGCGCGCTTCAAGAGCTCGATCCAGATGCGAGTCTCTCCTGCGCCGCTGAAATTGTTGCCGCCAAGCGCAATGCCTTAGCCATTCCCAATGTCTCCGAAAATGTTCTTACCAGCCAGTTAGAAGCCCGGTTTTGCTTCTTGCCCCCCAAGGCAATGATCGCCCTGCCCTTGCTTGTCGGCGACAAACTCATCGGCGTACTGGAGCTTATCGGTCGCGACGATGACCAGTACTTCAGTTCAAATCATGACTTATACAAGACCTTAGCCGAGCATTTGAGCTTGGCGCTCAACACGGCGATGAGCTTAGAAAGCGCTGAGAAGCTCGCAAGCTTCGATCCCATGACCGGAGTTGCGAACCACCGAACATTGCAGGATTTTGTTGTTGGCCAGGTCAGCCTCGCCGAACGAAACGGCGCTCCATTGGGACTGCTGATGATCGACGTGGACCATTTTCGTGCCTTTAACGAGGAAGAGGGACATGATGCCGGCGATTGGGTTCTCAAACGGGTGGCGGAGAAGCTTAGAGAGACGCTGCGGCCCTATGACCTTGCCGCACGATATGGTGGGGAGGAATTTACAGCTGTCTTACCCGGACTCGGGATGGATCAGAGTTTTGAGGTAGCCGAACGAATTCGACAAGCAATCTGTAGCATCGAGTTCACGGCGGCCAATGGCAGTGTTCGTAATGTCTCGGTTTCCATCGGTGTTTCTTGCTATCCAGAATCCGCAGCCCAGGCAAGCAATCTCTTTAAGGCAGCCGATCTAGCCCTGTTTCAAGCCAAGAGGGCGGGCAGAAACCGGTGCACCCGGTATGACGGATCATTTGCAGTGAAATCTGACGATGATGCCCTTACACCTTGGCTCGAGAAGTGGCAGTCGATCGAGGAGCTTGCGGAGGCCCGTGACCTTGCCGTTGGTTTTAACCAAATGGTTGGTCCAATTTCTGTAAAACTGCGGTTGAGCTTGAACCAGGCAAACATCTTGCGGAGCGTGCTTCAGGTTCTGCCCACCTACCGACGGCTCTCAACTGGAACGGGCAGCGATTCCCTGCATCAGTTCCTTGAGGCACCGGAAATGCGTTCGTTGTTACCGTCGTTGCAGGCCATCCACGAGCGCTTCGATGGTACGGGCCCCATTGGCCTTTCCGGCGAGAAGATCCCATTGCTGTCAAGGATTGCCGCTGTGCTTATGGCCGTGGTCGAAGAAAGAGGCGAACCCCTCGTCCGCGATCCCCAACGCTTTGATCCGCGAATCATCGAGATTGTGCTTGATGTTTGCGAAGCCGCCTAGAAATTTGGCCGGCGTCCAAGGAAATGTGGAGCCGGCCGTGGGGATTGGGATGCCCTGGGGGTGGGCATCGTTTGGGTCTTAGGGCCACGCCGCTCCCTGGGGGAGAGAGACAGCAGAGACATAGGCTATTTTCCCCTTTCTGATGCATTGGCTAACCCATGAAATACGGGCTTAAAAGCCCTTACCCAAAACTCTAGTTGCATTGATAGCAGAGCATTTGCCAGGCTCCGCCCCAAGTTCAAGCCGTCGTTCCCGTCGGTTCTGCTGGGTCGTCTCCTTTCAGCCCAAGCATGCGGGCTACCCAAGGCAGACTGAGACCCTGAACGAGTGCAGAGAAAAGCACCATGAAGAACACCACATCGAAAAGGGTTTGTGCCTTAGGCATCTGAGCGAGCAGCGGGAAGGTGGCTAGAACAATCGGAGCGGCACCGCGCAGTCCGCACCAGGAAACCATAGCTTGGGTCCGCCAATCGATGCGGAAAGGAGTTAGAGAAATGGCGACGCCGATCGGTCTTGCAACGAACATGGCGACTATGGCGATAAGTAGCCCCAGGATGCTGATGTCGACCAGCTTGCTCGGAAACACGAGGAGCCCAAGTACGAGAAACATGGCGATTTGCATCAGCCATGCCAGCCCATCGTGAAACTTGCCCAAGCCCTTACGCTGGTGGAACTCTGCCGCACCAAAGAGCAAACCCGCGAGGTAAACGGCCATAAACCCGTTTCCATGGAGGACGGCGGCACCGGAATACGCAGCGAGCGCCAGGGCAATCGAAATGACCTGATACATCGCCTGAAACTCTAGGCGGACCTTCTTCATCACGATGACGCCAACTTTGGCGCAAATGATCCCCCAACCGATGCCGATCAGCAGTTCGAGTATGACCTTGGGAATCACCAGCCAGGAGAGTTCTTCCTTTGAGGAAAGAACGCCTGTGAACAAGATTGTGAGTGCAACCGCGGTTGTGTCATTGAAACCCGATTCAAGTTCAACGATAGACTGAATTCGGTTTCCAAGGCGGATGCCAGCCCCGCGGACCTGACCAAAGACGGCAGCCGAATCCGTGCACGCGACAATCGAACCAAGCAGAAGCCCCTCTATGAGGCTAAAGCCAAGGGCGCCTTGCGCCACCAGCCCAACGGCGACGGCCGTAGCCAAAACTCCAATGGTCGCCAAAACTCCGGCGGGCGCGATGTACCGGCGCGCGGTTCGCCAATCGGTATCCATCCCGCCTGAGAACAAGATGAAAGAGAGAGCGAGTACGCCAAGATGCTGGGCCAGCCGATTATCGGTGAACTCGATGCCCCCGAGTCCTTCCGATCCAGCAACCATACCAATCCCGATGAACACGAGGAGAACAGGAATCCCAAGCTTTGTCGCGAACTTGCTGGCGATCACACTGAAGCCCAGCAGGACCGCTATCAAGAGCACCGATTGATCAAACGACATGGAAGCCCCTCCATGTTAACACCTAGAGTGGTTAGCGAAAGACGCGGTATAATCTCCGTTCGCGCAGATTTTGCGCAACTCACATTGGAGATTGAATTAAGGACCAAATGAGCGAAGAAACCACCCCGTCGCCGGCCGAAATGGGTACCGAGGCTGCGCCGAATACCGGTGGACAAGAAATCCAGGACCCCAAGAACGACACTGCTGCAATCTTGCGCGACAAAGAAGGCGATGTACGCCCCCGCGGCCGCCGCAAGAAGAAGGTGAGTTACTTGACCACGAACAAGATCATGCACGTGGACTACAAGGAGACTGCCCTTCTGCGCCGATTCATGAACGATCGTGGCAAGATGTTGCCCGTACGCCAGAGCGGCAATACGGCGAAGCAACAGCGCATGGTGGCTCAAGCCATTCGCCGCGCTCGTGAAATGGCTCTGCTTCCATTCGTTGTGAACGAACCAGGTCCAGACCGCCCAATGCGCCCCCGAGAAGATCGGCGTCCGCGCGAACCACGAGAAAACTGAGCCAGATCATCAAAATTAGCATTTAGCGGAAGTCCATGTGGCTTCCGCTATTTGCTATGCTTTCGGTCGGGCCTTGAACCTATATTGCCTCGGCTCTCAACCAACTTTTGTCGGTGGTCGTTAAACGCACAGATGGCCCGAATTCCAAGCACGTTTGAAACTTCAACCGCCATGCCCCAAGATTGTGGGTTCACTTTCCCATCGACGCATCGTCCATCTATATAGCGCGCGCAATCGCGACAGTTCATACTAAATTCCAGATGCTGAGCCTTGCCGCCGTCATCCTCGCTCCAACCATTTCCTTTGGCAATGGCATATTTTCAATTGTAGATGGAAAGGAGACCATCAAAGTAGCCATCAAACCGGGGGCTCGGCAAATCACCAATTCGTTTTCGCTCAAGTCTGGAAACGCGTCCTATAAGTGGGATACGAAGGGCCTGTCCGTTACCGCGGCTGGCAAGACCAGAAGTACCAAGTTTGCCGAGTTGCCGACTTCGCCACGATTCTTTAGCGCGGAGGAGATAGCGGCCCGCACAAGTCACGATCGCAATGCGATTGGGCTTTCCGGCTGGGAAGTCGTGGACGACAAACTGTATCTGGTGCCCAGGTGGGAGGGGAAGGACAAACGCACTTGGCTCGAAATGCTCGTCAAGATCGACTTGAAGCAGGCGAGTCCTTGGTTCGAGACGGTAACTCAGCTCGAAGGCACCTCCAAAGCATACTCAGCGGTTGAGGATCGAGTCTTTCGAGCCGCCGGCGCACTTTGCCTAGTTTCGGAAAGTGCTCGAGAATGGGGGATCTCTCTTTGGCCGCTTGCGGGCGGTGTGCCCGAATTTAAGCCGCTTGGGGAGGGCACTCCTGTCGTGGACCGAACCACCGACGGGTCCTTTCTGCGGTTCATTGAGTCCACAACCTACGGGACTCGCATTGCGGGCGTCGTGCAGCTCCCCAGCTTTGAGCGCCTCAACTTCGCCGAGACACGGGATCCCATCTTTTATCCTGGTGAGTCAGCAGACATCGTGCAGATCAACTCGACGAACGGTGTTGTCCTAAGAAACACGGAAAGTGGTCTTGAGCTAAAGTTGCCGACTGGCGTCGGAGTGAAAAATGTAAAGGCGGGCGTGCTGGTTTGGACGCCTCGAGAAGCTCCGACCCAAGCCGTCCTCTACTCCAAGTCGGGCCTTCGCGCTGTCACACGTTGGAAGAA
Source organism: Chthonomonas sp. (assembly GCA_016788585.1). GTDB lineage: Bacteria > Armatimonadota > Fimbriimonadia > Fimbriimonadales > Fimbriimonadaceae > JAFLBD01. Next base: position 263,945 of record JAEURP010000009.1, read on the forward strand.
GCAGTAAGGGACTCGATAGCGAGCCAAGCCCAAGAATCAGCCCTCAGGCCGTCTTCGAGCGATGTCTTGTATGGTGCGCCACCTAAGAAGTCTTCGATAAGGGCGAGTTCCAAGTTAGAACCGTACCCGGCGCCACGAGGCCGATCATCGGTAACTCCGATGGATTGAGCGTACAGATCGGCTTCAATGACTCCTTTATCGCCAACAATAGTGAGCGTTAGGTCGCCCCAAACAGGATAGGCTGCGGGGCGGCTCCAACTGGAGTCGAGGGTCACGAACTTGCCGTTGGGCAGATCATATGTCGACATGGCGGCATCTTCAACGCCTTTTGCCTGGAACAGATTGTTAGCATGGGTCTTCACCCCGACTGGGGTCCCAAGGCCAAGCTGATTGATGAGGTCGGCGCAGTGCACCGTGTGGTCCAGAATCGTCCCTCCCCCCAGTTCCTTCTCCACAAACCACCCCCCAGGACACTTGCCATGATTGGTGGCCGTGATGCTGAGGATCTCGCCAATTTCACCGGCCTGAACTCGCTGCAGGATGCGCGACCACATGGGCGAGAACCGGCAGGGGAGCGCGGCCATAAACGGGTGCCCATTTACCATTTGGTTAATGCGCTCGCCGCTCGCCCTGTCCATCGCGATCGGCTTTTCACACAGTATAGGAACATTCGCTTGGACACACAGGGCGATTAGGGTCTCATGGTGGACTGTTTCGGAACATATAACCGCTGCCTCTGACTCGGCGACCAGGGCCTCGGGATTGTCAAAGAACGGAACATTGTACTTCTCGGCCAGCGGCATCCCGATCCGCGGATCGCAATCGTAGATTCCGTGCAAGTTCGACCCTAAGTGATGGAGGTAGGCGTGAACATGGACATGGGCAACACCGAGAATCGCGACCTTCATGACGGTTCAGTGTAGTTGTTTGGCGGAGTGACTTGCACGAGCCGCCCTTTGGGATGGAAGTCGAGCCGAATGCACCAATGGGGAAGCTCCGACAGGAGGTCTTGTGCGTGTTCCGGCCACTCGATAAGGCAAAGGTGAGACTCCAGATAGTCCTCCAGTCCTGTTCCCGCGGCCTGCTTCACTCGGTAGAAGTCGGCGTGCATGACCGGCGGGTCGGTTTCGAATAATTGAATGAGGTTGAAGGTCGGCGAGCGAACTGCTTCCACTATGCCAAGCCCTTCGAGGGCGCCCCGAACAAATGTAGTCTTTCCGGCGCCAAGCTCGCCCTCGAGCCACACGATTGTGCCCGAAGTCCACTCTCGCACCAAGTTGGCTGCGAGGTCCTTAAGTTCTCGCTCTGTCGAAACTAGGTCGGCCATGAGTTCAAAACTTGGTCAACCAGAGACTCGGTCGTGACCGCGGCATCCAAAACGACGAAGCGGCTAGGTTCCTCCCTTGCCAGACTGAGGAAGCCATCCCTAACCTTTTGGTGAAATTCATTGGTTTCCAAATCTAGGCGATCTCCTTTCGTCCGACGCTTTGTGGCCTCGGATGGATCTAAGTCCAGAACGAAGGTCCGATCTGGAACGAGATTCCCAGTGGCGAAGGCATTGAGCTCCTTAAGCATCGCGATATCGAAGCCTCGGGCAAAGCCTTGGTACACGACGGTCGAGTCTCCATAGCGATCGCAAAGCACAATGTCGCCACGTTCGAGGGCCGGCCGAATCGTGTTTCGAACATGCTCGCTTCGATCGGCGAGAAAGAGGAAAAGCTCCGCCTCGGGGCAGACGTGGCGATCGAGTAGCAATCCTCGAACCTCCTTGCCGAACTCGCCGTCACCAGGTTCCCGTGTCACGAGCACTGAGGCCCCGCTGGCATGCAGTCGCCCAGACAAAGTGGCGATCAGCGTTGATTTGCCAGCGCCATCGACCCCTTCAAACGTAACGAACATCGCACCAAATCGTACCCGCCTGATGTAGACTCGGCCCATGTTTGGCGGAACCGAGCTCGCTGCCTTGCGGGCCATCGTCGGTGACGATGGAATCCTGCAGGGGGCAAGCGTCGAACGAGCCTATGACTGTGATGCCTACACGGTTGATCGCTCAAGTCCAACCGCTATTGCCCTGCCGAGTACGACAGAACAGGTATCGCAACTGGTCCAGTGGTGCAATTCCCGCAATGTGGCCTTCACTGCGCGTGGAGCGGGAACCGGATTGAGTGGCGGGGCGATGCCGGCGCTGGGTGGCCTGGTTATTTCCACCAAGCGGTTAAACCAAATCTTAGTGATCGACATCGCTGGGTGGCGATTACTCGCCCAGGCAGGAGTAGTCAACGCACACGTCTCGCGAGCCGTGGCCGCACACGGATTACATTTCGCCCCTGATCCTTCCAGCCAGTCAGTTTCGACAATTGGTGGAAACATTGCCGAGAACTCAGGCGGACCTCACACGCTGAAATATGGCGTCACCGCACCGCATGTCTTGGGCTGCAAACTAGTCTTACCAAACGGTGAGATCGTGTCCATCGATCGTCACGAAGACTCCCCAGATCTCCTTAGCCTCGTGATTGGCGCTGAGGGACTCCTTGGCATCGTGACCGAAGCTTGGTTACGGCTCACCCCAGTTCCCGAACGAGTTGAAACTGTGCTGATTTCATTTTCGACTATTCGCGATGCTACTGAAACAGTGGCGGCGATTATTGGCGCTGGCATTTTGCCTGCGGCCCTCGAACTCATGGATCGTCGCATCTTGGACGCCGTACGCCAGGCTTTTGGACTAGAGTTTCCAGAAGCCACCCAGTCGATGCTTCTCGTTGAATGCGATGGCGACCCCGTCGAATGCAAGCGCGAGATCGAGCAGGTTTTCGAACTAGCGAAAGCACCCATCGAGGCGCGGCTCGCACAATCAGAGGAACAACGCGCAAGTTTTTGGATGGCAAGAAAGAAGGGCATAGGAGCTATGGGGCGGCTTGCCCCGACGATCGTGACCCACGACGGCGTCATTCCACCATCGAAACTCCCGGAGATGCTCGAATTCGTCTACGAGGTTGCTGAACAACACCAGGTTGGAGTGGCAAATCTCTTTCACGCGGGCGATGGGAACTTACACCCATGTTTTTACTTTGACGATCGTGAACCGGGGGCCGTGGAGAGAGTGGTAAATGCCGGCGAGGCAATCATGCGGCGATGCATCGAACTTGGTGGAAGTCTCACCGGCGAGCACGGAATCGGCATCGAAAAGCTCGATATGATGCCCCTAATGTTCTCCGAAGCTGACCTTGAGATGCAGGGCTGGGTTCGAGACGCATTCAATCCAACAAACCTTTGCAACCCGTGCAAAGTCATCCCAAACCAGAAAGGCTGCATCGAGCACCGCCGACGGTGGAGGGGGGCTGCCACTTGACCGGTTTAACCAAAGGGTTAGCTGACTTGGCGGAACAGATCGCTGGGGCCCAAAGGGTCACGACCGATCCGGTGGCTAGCCATGGCGCTGACTTGGACGAGAGGTTCTCTGCCTCGAGTCAGGATTTTGTCGCCCGGATTCCGGCGTGGTGGACCAGTGACCGAATTGCCAAAGCGCTAGCAGAGCATGGTTTGCGCTTGCCAATTGAAGCGGCGGGAACTTTGCAAAAGGCAATTGGGTGGAACGAGCCGAATGGCTGGCGAAATTGGGTTCTAGCCATGACTGGCATTACGGCTTCAGGGAAAGTCGTAAAGAGTGGCGCGCAAGTTACCAAGAGTGTCGCAGGCTTTGAAATTCATAAATTTGTCGTTGGCTCCCGCGACGCGTTCCTATTTCCTGTCGATTACACACTTCGGGTGATCCCTACCTCAGTGGAACCGAATCTAGAGCTGCAGGTTTTGTCGAATACAGAGCTAAGCGACGCCGAGCGGAAACTATTGATCGCGCTCAAGCAGCGGTTTGATCCAACTGGGAAACTCAACCCAGGAATTTGGGGGTTTATGTGAACGAGTCGAGAAGCCTTGAAGATTTGACCTCGGCTTGCATTCGTTGCGGCTTTTGCTTAGAGTCGTGTCCAACTTTTCAGCTTACTGGTGAGGAAACGGAGAGCCCCCGTGGACGAATCTACTTAGTGCGATCAGCACAGGAAGGCAAACTTCCTTGGAGTCAAGTCGGACCTCATATCGAAAAGTGTTTGGGGTGCCGGGCTTGCGAAACGGCCTGCCCAAGCGGGGTGGAGTATGGCCAGATCTTCGAGATTGCAAAGTCCAATCTTGAGCCCAAATGGTGGCGTAGAGCGTTACTTCGTCAACTGACCGATTCAGGGAAAGCAAGTCGGCAGTTCAGGTTGGCGGCGCTTTTGCCCGGAAGAAAATTACCGTCGTTTCTTAGTCGGCTCTGGACGGGTGAGCCTACCCAAGCCCGCATTCCAAAGCGGCAATCCCCGCGTGAATATCCTGCGCTAGAAAGCCGTGCCCCATTTCGCGGGCAAGTTGCTCTACTCAGGGGGTGTGTGATGGACGCCCTGTTTCCAAATGTCCACGAAGCCACTCGACGTCTCCTGAAGAGATGTGGATACGGAGTGATCGATCTTGAAGGATGTTGCGGCGCGCTGAACGCCCATTCTGGTGACCTAGATCAAGCAAGACAGCAGTTTGACCATTTGGATAAGTCTCTGATAATCGTTACCAATTCAGCCGGTTGCGGTAGTTTCTTGAAAGACAGTGGGGCCAGAGCATTTGACGCTGCTGAGTTCCTGTACGCCAATGGGCTGCGAGAACTTATCAGATCTGCGCCGGGTCTTGTGAAGCGAGTTACGTATCACGATGCTTGCCACTTGGCGCATGGTCAGGGCGTGAGGAGCCAACCTCGGGAGTTAATCCGGTCAATTCAGGGCATTACTTTGATCGAACTCGAAAATGCGGATCGTTGCTGCGGAAGTGCCGGCATTTACAATGTGCAGCAGCCAACGATGGCGAAGCAGCTTCTCGACCTAAAGTGGCAGAGCATCGAAGCAACTGGAGCAGAGATTCTGGTCAGCGGTAATCCGGGTTGTCACGCTTGGATTGAGCAAGGTTGCGCCGACCGAAGGAGCCCAGTAATGGTGTTGCATACGATGGAGCTACTCGAGGCGGCTTTCAGTGGGCTCGACGAGCTCGCGAAGAAATAGAGGCAAGGTGACGGCTTTGAAGTCGCTCCCGACGCACACGTGCCATGTGTAGCCCTCGGTGACAACCTTGCCGCCAAGCACTACCTCGTAGTCGATTCGGACCGCGGCCCGCTTCAATTCACCAACCCAAACCCTTATTGTGATCTCGTCGTCGTACTTAACTTCGCCCTTGTAGCGAGCATGAGCTTCGACAACCGGAAACTTATATCCGCGTTCTTCTATCTCTTTGTAGGGCAACCCTCTCTCTCGAAAGAACGCCGAGCGAGCTTGTTCGAACCAGATGAGGTAATTGGCATAGTAAGCGTGCCCCATTTGATCTGTTTCGGCATAACGAACCCGTACTTTTTCCTCGGTAACGCTACCAATCACGGTCAGATGGTACTCAGTCCTGGGCAAATGGTTCGAAACTGGTACCCTGTTACTCTTGTCTGGGTTGCCAAGTATTGAGTTCAAAGGAGTGAGCGTCGAGTACGGGAAGTACGTTCGAGCGCTAACCGACGTCAGCTTCTCAGTTCAAAAGGGCGAGTTTGTCTTCTTTGTTGGCCGGACCGGTAGCGGAAAGTCGACGGTTCTAAAGCTTTTGAGTCGGGAAGTGCAGGCGACGCGCGGCACGGTCATGTTCGATGGCACCAATGTTTCGGCTATGGCGGAGAGTGAGGTTCCGGCCCTTAGGCGCCGGATGGGAATTGTTCCGCAGGACTTTGGCCTTCTCCCGCGCAAAAAGGCGTGGGAGAACATCGGATATGCCATGCGCGCTGTGGGAAAGCGTCGAAGCGAAGTTCGCAAAGCGATTGAGCCAATTCTCGAAAATGTGAACTTGGCCCATAGAGCTGATGCGTTTCCGACCGAAATGAGCGGCGGTGAACAACAACGGCTCGCAATCGCGAGGGCCCTCATAAACTCTCCTCAGTTGATCCTCGCCGACGAGCCGACCGGTAATCTTGACGCCGCCCACAGCCTAGAGATCATTCAGCTTTTGCAAGATCTCAACCGCCAAGGGGCGACAGTGCTTGTGGCGACCCATGATCTGATGGTTCTGGAGCAGTTTAAGCAGCATCGCGTAGTGACCTTAGATGGCGGAAAGATTGTTTCCGACGGGGTGCCGAGTGCTTGATCGAGTTGAGTTCATGTTCAGCGAAGCCTTAACCGCGCTTCGCCGAAATACGTGGATGAGTTTTGCTGCAATCACGACGAGTTGCATGGCGCTCTTTCTTCTTGGCGGAATGGCCTTCGCATACCGCGGCATAGCTGGCTATGCCGAGACCCTGCCGAGCAAGCTTGAAGTAAGAGTTTTCCTTAAGGAGCAAAAAACTGGCTTCGAGACAAAGTCGGCGATCGAACAAATTGGGAAGTTGAAAGGCGTGGGCAGCGTCACCATGGTCACGAAGGCGGAGGCCTGGGCCAAAATGCAACGGGAGATGCCGGACATTACGAAAGGCATCACAAATCCCTTGCCCGACGCCCTCAATATCACGCTCAAAGATGTTGATTCCGCCAATAACGTGGCAGCTGCGATTCGGAAAATGCCAATTGTCGAACGGGACGGGGTGAAGTATGAAGGGGAAACTCAGGCGCTACTCTCACAAACGCTGACTCTGTTGCGATGGGTTGGATCGGCGCTTGGTGGGCTCATGCTTCTCACTGGTGCCGTTCTAATTTACAATGCGATCCGCATGACTATCGTCGCACGCCGCCGCGAGATTAGAATCATGAGTTTGGTTGGAGCAACAAGGCTCACGATTGTCGTTCCATTGCTGATCGAAGGCATCGTTCAGGGCGCGATAGGCGGCCTACTCGCTGCGATCTTAATCGTAATTGGGCATCAAATGATGATGAAGATGCTTGTGAATTTCGCCAGCTTCATTCGGGTTGGAGCCCTGCCCATCGGGATGGTTTTCGGATCGCTCGTAGCATTAGGAGCCGTCTATGGGTTAATCTGTTCGTTGTTCGCAGTGCGCGACCCGAGGGGAATTGCATGAAGCTAGCCAATTGGTGTCTTGTCGCCATCCTGATTTTCGTAATTGCTCCTGGTTCCGAGGCTCAGAAGTCTAAGCAATCTTCAAAGCAACTAAATTCCAAGCTGAAGACCCTAAACAGTAAAAAAGCCGCTGTCAAGCGCGAACTTAGCCAAACAAGGCGCGAGTCGAAAGAGGTTAGCGGTGATATCCAGTGGGTCGATCGGGAAATGGACCGATTCTCGGAGTCGATCGAGCAGACAGAATCCGAACTTCAAGAAAACCGGGAAGAGCAGGCGGTTCTCGTAAAGGAGCTAGGTCGCGCAAGAATCGAACTTGGGCTAAAGCAAGACCAACTGGGTGACCGATTGCGCTCGATCTACATGCAGAACGCGAAGAGCCCCGTGGCGGCAATCCTCTCCAGTCGGAGCCTTGGCGACCTCGCGGCTCGCAAGGCTGTCCTGGAGCGAGTGGCGTCGCAGGATCGAGACCTATTTGAGGAAGTGAAGGCGAAACTCATCGTCGTTCAGCAAAAGAAGGCTAAGCAAGACCTCGTTGTGAAGCGGATTGCAACGCTGATGGAGCGCCAAAAGGACTACAAGGCCGAGCTTCATGGCGCGAAAGTTCGAAAGCGCGCCTATCTTTCAGTTTTGTATTCAAAGGTCGAAGAACTGAGCGATCAATATGCCGCGCTGGATCGAGAGAGCGACTCGATTGCTGCACAAATCCAAGCGTATCAATCCAGGAACACAGGCAATGTTGTTTTCCGCGGCGGATTCATGAGGCCCGTGGCGGGCCGAATCACCAGCGGCTTTGGAAACCGCTTCCACCCGATTCTCAAGCGGAGCCGGCTACATGCTGGCGTTGACTTTGGTGCTGGCACCGGCACGCGTATCGTGGCTGCTGGGTCTGGGGTTGTAATCTCTGCCGGCTACCGAGGAGGATACGGGAATGCCGTAGTGATCGATCACGGCGGTGGCGTTTCCACCCTCTATGGGCATTGCTCGCGCCTCTATGTTAGCGCCGGCGAGAAGGTTACAAAGGGCCAGCATATTGCAGCTGTTGGATCAACCGGTCTCTCTACAGGTCCACATTTGCATTTCGAAGTTCGAGTTAATGGGCGACCGGTCAACCCTATGTCCCGTTTGTGAACGGCACCAGTAATCAAGTCGTAGTAGGTTTCTAGGTTTGCAATCTTTTTGTCCGTCCCATGAAGCGGTCCTTGAGGAGTTGGCGCGATTGGCGCCAGAGGCTCCATTTCTGGCGCTTGGGCAAACTGCCTTTTGGGATGAGCCGATGAAGGGTGGAGTTAAGTTGTGCTCGGATGCCCTCGGTTACGAGCGTCGATTTATCGCAGGGATTCACGACAGCGACTACTTCGCCAAGCACACGGGTGCAAAGAAGTCGGGCAAATTCGCGGTTCTGCCCCATAACGATGTCGCCAATAAAGACCTGTGGAGCGCAGCGGGCGAATTCAGCGCTCTGTTTGGCAGCGAGACCGTCGTTCGACGTGATCAGCATGCGAGGGCCGGCGCCAAACTTGGAAAGGTGATCCGAGAACGTCCCTCAGCCCTGGACCAATTCACCGAGGCGTGGGGATGGCGCGGTGTCGTCTTCCAAGGCGACGCGACTCCGATCGTCGCCGAGACCCCGTTTCGATCTCTTCAACCGACGCTACTTCAGGCGCTCGACTGGGCCATCGATGAGACTCTAGCCCGTGTGCCCTGCTGCGACTCCGAGCAAGCGATGACACAGGCGGAGGCTCTGCGCAGTTTGGTTTGCGATATCGCTGAGCAAGACGGCGATGGGTCTCTGGGGCAGTTCTATCAAGCCTTGCTTGAGCGCATCTACGCTTTTGCCGCCCAGCAACCGGTCTCTATCGAGCCTACGGCGACGACGGAACTGCTGCAATTTAACGGCGAAACTGCCAATCTGCCCCGGTTCGCGCTATTGGATCGCTTCCTTAGGCCGGCAACCGGGGCGAAGTACAAGGAAGCCTACAACGAAGCGATTCGCGGAACGGAAATCTACAATCTGAGCCGATTTGGATCTTGGGCTATTCCTTTCGACCTCGTTGTTCCTGGGCACGGTCGTGGAACCATTCGGGTCGCGCCAAAGGGAATCATCATCATGACGCCGCAACCTCTGTTTATCACGACAAAGCGGCCTGTTCAGTCCGTCAACGACTTGGCCATGGCAATCGAAGCGAAGTTTGGTCACAACTGTACGCTCGTAGGAAAGGCGGTATCGCTGATCGGCATGTTGGCAGCGGAGTTTGTGTTCGTGTTCCATGAAGGGGCCAGCAGTTACGTAAAGCATAGCCGCACGTTTCACCAATTGGTGAATGATGGATCTTTGAAACTAAACCCGATCCTCCGGGTTCAGTATCAAACGTGGGACAACCTCAAGCACTGCCACCAATGGATTTCCTTGCCGCCGCCGCTCCGCCGCCCGTTTGGCGCAAGCGAGTTAGGGAGTCAGAGCTTTGCCTCTCGTTGGAACCTCGTTCAAACGCAGCAGAAAGAACTGCTTGAGAAGCTGTCTGAACTGAGACGGCCCGTCGAGTTTGTCGAATTCTTAGCCGGCTGGCTAAGTTTCAGTTGGAGCCATCCAGCGGAGCGATACCGCGAACTTCATGATCGCTTGCTTGCTTTGCACGAAAATCTGCGGTTGATTAAGAACAAGAAGTCTGCAGTTCGTCAGGCCTGGCGCAATATCTCCGCGCGGCGAAATGAACTCGAACACCAAAAGGGGAAGCACTGGAGGAAAGAGATCTTTGGCAATGAGCCCGGTCCAAGTGCGCTTAAACAGCGGGATGATTTCAGTCGTCAAATCGAGCAGTGTGACATGCAGGTGCGGGAACTGAAGGCTCAGTTTCGCGATTTGGACCGGGAGCAGTCGGACCTCGTTCGGCACCAAAGCATTTTAGAGGCCCACGAGGAACGCCGCGCACTCGAACTTGAACTTGAACTGATGAGAATGAGTCTGGTCCACGAAGCGATAACGGTAACTCAGGGGCTTACCAATGCCGGACACCGTCCAAGTGCCTGGTGGTTCCCCCTCATTTGCCCGGATGGCGACTGGTTCAGGAACACTATTGCTTCTGCCAAATACTATTTGGAGCCCCTAATTTGAGATTCTGGAAGACATCCGCCGTCGGAAACACATTTGTTTTGGTTCACGAAAGCGAAAAGCCCGAGGCTGATTGGGTTGCGCTGGCCAAAAGGGCTTGCCATCCAAGGACCGGCATTGGATCCGATGGGCTCTTAGTCATGAACGGGCGTAAGCTACGCATGTTCAATCCAGATGGCTCGGAAGACTTCTGTGGAAATGGACTACGTTGCGCAACCGTTCACGGTTATTCTGAGGGTTGGCTCGAAAGAGAAGACTCTATCGAGCATTTCGGGCGTACCGTCAGAACTTGGATCACAGGTGAGAGCCAAGCAATGGTTGAGCTGCCAGCTGCTACATTTGAGCCGGCTCAAGTGCCCGTGCTCGCCGAGAAAGAGGTGTATATGCAGGAGTGGCACGATGCAGGTGAGGCCCTAGTCCTTAGCGCTTTGTCGACGGGCTCTACTCACGCAGTGATTATGGGATCCGAGCCAGATGATGACGAGTTTCTCGCCGTAAGCCGTGTTCTCGAGCATGACCCTAGATTTCCGGATCGGACTAGCACGATGTGGGTAACGGTGATGGGTCCCCACGATCTGAAACTACGTCCGTATGAGCGCGGTGCGGGGGAGACCCGTGGATGTGGAACTGGTAGCGCGGCCGCGGCTGTCGTTCATAGCCGCATTTCCGGTATCACTGGCCAGATTAACGTGCACAACACAGGTGGAACCGTGAATGTTCACTTAGAGGATTGGCATGGTCCCATTCGCCTTGCGAGCGCCGTAGATTTGCATTTCACGGGTGCCATGCAAGAGGACATCGTCCCGATTTCAACGCCCTAGCCGTCTCAATTGCTCGCTCGCGACCGGATGCTCAGGGTTCCAATCAAGTACTTGGTCAAACGAGCAGCGTGCAGAATTCGGGTCCCCGCTTCGCAATTGTGCGACTCCTAGCGCCGCCATTGCATCCGCGTACTTGCTATTAATCTTCAGCGCCGCTTCAAACTGGGCTATCGCTGCGTCCACTTGGCCTAGCTCAAGAAGAGTCTCGCCGTACCGGCACCGGACATCGGCGTAACCTGGCACCAATTCCGTCAACCTCAGGTAGCAATCGCCGGCTTCCTCGTACTGCCCTGAGCTTGCGAGTTTGGTTGCCTGCTCAATTAACCCCTTGGTTGGGTCCGTGCCGCAACTGTCCCAAAGAACCCAGAGGTGCTCAATAGCTTCCTCGTTCTTACCGGCATTATGAAGTTCGGCAAAGGCTTGGTAGTTTGAATTGTCGAGCGAGGGTTGCAAGGTAATCGCATCAATTACAGCGTTCATTGCAAGCTCAATGCTCTCATTTTGGTAATGGAGGATCCCCACGAGCATGTGGGCCACAACCAGGTTTGGGTTGACCTCTAAGGCTCTCCTTGCCGCTGAGAGAGCTTCGTCGTGGCGGTTATCCCTAACTAAAGAGCGAGCTAAACGAACGTGGTAGTCAGCGAATGTCGGCTGCAGTTCAACCGCCTTTTGAAAGTTGTCGCATGCTTGAGCGTTTCTTCCCTCTTCTTCGTCAAACTCGGCTCTTCGAAAGAAGCACTCGGCGAGGTACATACGGGCAAGACGGACAAGTGTACGATCGGAACACTTCTTGGCTAAGAAGTCAGAAAGCGCTTTGATCGCTTCCTGTTGGGCGCCCGACTGGAACAACCGCATCCCTTCGTCGAACCCGGGATCGCGGCCAAACACGTACCACTTATCAAGCGAGCCCATGAGCTAAAGAGGGAATATGGCCATCCTGGCCGGATCGGCGGCCAATCCGTTGGCACATCTACAGACGCCGTAATGAACGGGAAAGTGGCTCAAAGCTTGATGCTCACTCCATCAAATCCAACTTGGATGCCATTTGGAACGAGAAAGGCCTCCAACTCGGCATGGGTTGCGTCCCCAGCTTGACCATGGTGCGTGGTCGTTACCGATGCGCCAGGGAGCAGACACCCCATACTCACCAAACGGTTAGTTGCATCGACGACCTCTTTTGCATCCATGTGACCATGATAGGAAGATCGCTTGAATCCGTCGGTGCATTCAAAGACGACTCCGTCCAACTTCTTGTCCGACAAAAATTCCCAAGTCGGCTCTCTCCAGTATCCAGTGTCAGCTGCGTATAGAAACGCCTTGCCACCAAACTCAAAAATGAAGTTGTGGCAGTCCTCTTCAAGCCGATGAAAGGCTTGGATAGGAGTGACTAAATAGCCTTGGTGATCAAACGACTCGAAACTCTTGGTCAGAACCAGTTCAAAGGGCCAATCCGGGAATCGAGCCTGAATTCTTGCCAGGACCGCATCGTTCCCATAAACCGTAAAGGGTGAGAATTCTTCTTCTGTGAAGGGTGCCAGCGTATATTGCAATTCAGATTCGCACAAATGGTCGTCGTGTGAGTGCGTAAAGAAGATGCCGGACCAGTCAGAAGGCCGGGTTCCATGAGTGATCATCTGGGAAAACGTATCTGGCCCTAAATCGATCTTTATATGACCGTCGATGATCGCGGCAGACCGGGTTCGAATATCTTTGCCTCCGTAAGCACGGGCGTATTCGCCAACGCGAGATTCCCCAAAAAACGCAGGAATTCCGTCGGCGGCGCCCGTACCCAGGAGCTTGATTTCCATTTAGAAGTCGCTAAGCCTCCACAGGACGAGTCCGCTGGTGATCTTGGGATGGTAGTAAGTTGACTTTTGCGGCATCTTTTCGCCTCCATTGGCGATGACTCTCATGTCGTGAACACTGGGAGGATTCATGAGGAAGCTCGCAAATGCACCGTTATCAACGGCGTCCAGCGCCTCTTGCTCGATACGGGTGTAGCCGAAGAAATCGAGGCCAGTCATGCCGAGGTGCTTCGCAAAGATGACTTCGTGAAGAATAGTTACATCGAGGCTCTTTAGTTCGGTGCTTGAGTCGCCGGAAATCTCGTTAACCACTTGGTCAAGGTTGGCGATTCTTAGCACAAATCCACTACCCCCAGGCAGGGCAATCCCAAAAGCCCTCTGCCCGGAAGAGTTGATGGCTTCGATGGTTGCCAGCAGATTGCCATTGGGGCAATCTTCGATTGTCCAGTAGGGCGCCTGCAGCCTAGCGCGAAGGTCACCCGGATCGCGATTCAAAATGCGGTGCGTGGGCAGTAGAACAAGGCCAGGGTCCTCCATGCTGCTCAGGGCCATCATCATATAGTCCTCAGCGATCGGGGAGGTTGCACCGCCTGCTGCCTGTCGAAAGGCGAGCGCGGTCTCATACCGATGGTGCCCGTCTGCGATCCATATCTTCTTGTCTTTGAACAATGTGACCAAATGGTTAAGTGACTCCGAGTCGTTGACAACTTCGAATCGGTGTTCAATTCCATCGTCGCTCACGAATTGGCCCGCAATCTCGCCTGGCGCCTCAGCAACGGCTTTGTAGATCCCTTGGTCGCTATCCTCATATAGGCCATAGATGCACTCAAGATGCGAGCGCGTCGCCTCTAAGATGCGGAGCCGATCTTCCTTGTGCTTGGGGAAGGTCTGCTCATGGGGCAACACGACTCCATTCTCATAGGGCTCGACCTTGATCAAGGCGATCATGCATTGCCGCTGGATCCGAGCACCATCCGGTGTGGTGAACGTCTGGAGGTAGCGATAGAAGCTTTGCTCAGGCTCGACCGCCATAGCGCCAGACTGGATCCACTGCTCGAGGCGGCTTGAGCTCCGAGCGTACTTGACAAACTTGCTTCTATCCCCTTCTTCTGATTCCGGAAGAGTAAGAAGGACAACATTGTGAGGATTTTGCCCGGCAAGGGCTTCTCGCTCGGTCGGACTGATCACATCATAGGGTGGAGCAACCAGCGCTTTCAATTCACCGGCCTTAGCGGTGAAGCGCGTTCCATGAAAAGGACGGAGGTCAGCCATAGCGGGGGAGTGTACCGAACGTCTTCCATTGTCCTTGGTACACTCGATTTGTGGACGCTACGCCGGGACTCAAGACCTATGCCGAAATGGTCGATGCCCGAATGGAAGAACTGCTTCCGAGCTTGTCCGAAGAGCCGATCAAGCTTCACGAGGCCATGCGGTACTCCGCGTTAGCCCCTGGCAAACGCCTGAGACCCGCGCTCCTGCTCGAGTGTTCTAGGGTCGTCGGAGGTGATGTAAGCCTCCACATCGATACGGCTTGCGCGGTGGAGTTTGTCCACGTCTTCTCGCTTATTCACGATGACCTCCCTGCCCTCGATAACGACGATCTGCGAAGAGGGCAACCAACCTGCCATATCAAGTTTGGCGAAAACATCGCTATCATGGCCGGCGACGCGCTGTTCGCAACGGCATTTACTTTGATAAAGGATGGCAGAGCAGTTCGAGAACTGGCTCGAGCATCCGTTTCTCTCGTTCGCGGCGAGACTATGGACCTTATGAGCGAAGGAATGAGCGCGGACGCGGAGAAGTTGGAGTTCATACACCAGAACAAGACGGTTGCCCTCGTCTCGGCATCGTGTGCAATTGGCGCCTGGTTGGGCGGTGGTTCAGGACCTCAGGTCGAAGCACTCCGTCAATACGGGCAACATGTTGGCTTGGCCTTCCAAATCGCCGACGACCTTCTCAACGAGACTTCCACTCCAGAGCAGCTTGGCAAGGCGGCTGGGAGCGACCGTGAACGCAAGAAGCTGACCTATCCCGCGCTATATGGCGTCGACGAGTCGAGGCGGATGGCAGAGGAACAGGTTAGCCAGGCGATTGGACTGCTGGCAGATTTTGAGGATTCCGGCAAGTTGATTGACTGGGCCCAGTTCGCCTTGCAGCGCAAGCTCTAAACTATGTGGCGTCGACAGCGCTCAGAATTGCCTGTGCATAGCGGTCGCTTGCGCCGCGATTGCTTTCGACCAGGTCATGGCCCTTTCTTCCCATTTCCCGCCTCAAATCTGGATCGGAGATGAGCAACGATATCTTTTCTCGCAGGTCGGCTGGCGTCCTGCAGGACAATGATGCCCCCGCGGTTTCAGCGAGTGCAGCGACATCACGAAAGTTCTGCATATTTGGCCCATGGAGTACGGCGACCCCGCACGCCATAGGCTGAATGATGTTCTGCCCCCCAAGCGGCAAAAATCCACCGCCAACAATGGCAATATCGGCAGCGGAATATGCCTGACCCAACTCACCGTATGTATCGAGGATCAGATATGGACCGGTTTGGTTCCTTGACCGTTGTGCGGGAACTCCTCGTGCCTTAGTCACTCGGTCGATAAGCCCGTCGACACCTTCAATATGGCGCGGCGCGTGGATGACCTTAACGGACGGTAAACCAGAGAGGGCCTCGAGCAGAAAAGCCTCTTCTGCTTCACCGCGAGTTGATCCGGCGACAATGACAACATCATCATCCGAAGCGCTGACCTGATTTCGCCAGTATTGCCTTGCCTCCGGATTAGCGGACAGGTTCTCATCGAACTTCGTATTGCCAAAGACCTCGACGTTCTTAGCGCCGTAGGTCCTGATTCGCTCCGCATCGGCTTCAGTTTGCATGAGGCACCGATCCAGCTTCTCGACCAATGTTTGGTAATAGAACATCACCCACCGAGACCTTCGAAAACTTCGGTCGCTGATTCGCCCATTCACCAAGAGGTTTGTGGCTCCTGCTTGCTTGGCGAAATGCAGGAAGTTCAGCCAAAGCTCGGTTTCAAAAACGGCAACGACTTGGGGCCGTACACGCCAGGTGGCCACCCACATAAACCGGGCAACGTCGATGGGAAAATACACCAAATGGTCAAATGCGCCATCCAGCTTGATCGCCGTTTCATGACCGGTGCTTGTGGTTGTCGAAAGCACGACCTGAATGTCGGGCCTTTGCTTCTTAATCGATCGCAATACGGGAACGGCAGCGATGACCTCGCCGACGGAAACAGAGTGGACCCAAATGGAGGGTCTGCTCTTATCGAGCGGCAACGAATAGTCGCCAAAGCGCTCCTTCCAATTGGGCGCTTCCTTACGACGCCTTGATTTCAGCCAGACCCAAGGCACCCAGATAGGAGCGAGGATGTGGATGAGGATGTTATAGATCCAGATCATGCCCGGTAATGCGTCGGTAGGCGTCCAGATAGCGCTCGCGCGTGCCTTGGATGACGGCTTGAGGGAGTTCAGGCGCTGGGTAAGTCTTGTCCCAGCCAGAGGACTCCAAAAAGTCGCGAAGGAACTGCTTGTCAAAGCTCGGAGGCGAATCGCCGGGCACATAGTCGGCGGTCCAGTATCGGGACGAGTCGGGCGTCAGGGCTTCGTCGATCCAGATCGGCCCGTCTTCCGTCAATCCAAATTCAAATTTCGTGTCGGCGAGAATCAGTCCCACAGACTCGCAGTGCTTCGAGGCTTCGGCATAGATATTCATCGTCCATTCTCGAAGCTTGGAGGCCAGTTCAAAGCCGATTTGATCGGCGGCGGCCTCAAAAGAAATATTCTCGTCATGCCCCGCGTCATTCTTCGTGGCCGGCGTAAAGATCGGCTCCGGAAGCTGTGATCCATTCCTTAGGTTTTCGGGCAGTCGCAAACCATGAATCTCGCGCGTTCCACTGGCATAATCTTTGTACCATGAGCCCGCCAGGTAGCCGCGGGCAACACACTCGATCAAGACCGGATCGGTCTTGCGAGCGATCATCCCACGGCCAGCAACCTGAGGCAAGTCCTCGCCCACAATAGCCTCAAGATCCTTTGAGCTGACACTCACCATATGGTTAGGAACCAGATCACCCAGTCGTTCAAACCAAAAGGCGCTGAGCTGGGTTAGTACTTTGCCTTTGTCGGGAATTCCCTCGCCCATCACGACGTCGAATGCCGAGACTCGATCACTTGCGACCAAAAGCAATTGATCTCCGAGATCATAAATGTCCCGAACTTTGCCTCGTCGCGGAGCGGGCAGCCTGGATAAGCGAGATTCTAGTAGAGCTTGGCTCACTCACCGATTATGGGCTACTTGGCGAATGGATACTTTGCTTGGCGTCGCGCGAGAACCTGCTCATACTGCTCGATTTCACCGTTGATCTCATCGGGATGCTCGTTTGCGTAGGCCAGGGCCATTTCGAGTTCGAGCTTTGAGAGGGCAGGGAATGACTTTCTAAGCGCATCGATGGATTGGACACGTCGTTGCTCGCGCACAATTTCCCAAACTGAGATGCCAGCACCAACGACTCTAGCTACTGCCTTCTCGGACGGCTTCTCGATTCTTACGTCACGCTGCGCCATCAGGGTCCGAAACTCCACTAGTCGGGCATCGATTTCATCGGTCGACATTCCCGTGTAGTCAGCTGCCTGCTGGACAGTGAGCATCTCCTGATCGACCGCGCCGATAACAAGTTCGTTGCGCAAGTGAGGATCAAGTTCAAATAGGCGGTGCATCGCTTCATCGACTCGTTCTGGAAAGAAGCGAGTCATGCGTTGCAATTGCAGTGTGGACCAGTTGTTTGTCATTTGTTAAGACGGGCTTTCGGCTCGTCGTTCACCACACTGTGAGACGGTTGACCAAGCAAAGAACGTTTACCTGAATACGTATTCTAGACCAAAAACAGATCTAAATACTTACTAATTATCGGTAAGAATCCCGTTCTTTCGCAGAAATTCCATAACGCGAGCGTCATAAGTTGCCGTTTGCTGCCATCGAGGCTGAGAATGTTGCATACCTTCGAAAACCACGAGTTCGGTCAACTCATTCGCTCTTTGATTCCGTTTGGCCGCTTCTAGCGGAACGATCATGTCGGCGTCGCCATGCAAAAGTAGAATGGGCTGTTGCAGCCTCGATAGGGCGTCAGCAACGTCGACCCCACGAGGGTCGATTCGCGTGAAGAGCCAGCCGAGCACCCAAGTGGGCATCAGCATAAAAGTGACCACGGGGCCGACAAAGGTCTTCCACCATCCACCGGTGGCATCCACGAGGCGCGAATAGGCCGAATCCAGGATGAGGGCGTCCGCGTGGCAATCAGGTTCGTGAGCAACGGCAAGTGCGGCGGCGGCGGCTCCCATGCTGCTTCCCCAAAGAACCAGCTTTACACCCGGGTAGCGCTCTCGGGCGAGGGCGACGGCTGCCGCCACGTCGTGCCGCTCCGCCCAGCCAACGGTGCTGATCTTTCCGCCGCTCAACCCATGCCGGCGAAAGTCAAACAGCAGGCATGCGAATCCCTCTTCAAAGAGCCTCTTGGCCATTGGAGTGGGCTCGGCGCGATTCATCAAAAACCCGTGAGCCAGCACGGCTACCGCTCGCGGATTCTCTTGGTCGATCCACCATCCTCGCAAGGGAACTCCATCTTTACTTTTGAAAGCTACTGACTCTTGAGGCAAGCCAAGCGCGCCTGGAGATAGGAAAATCGGGATTCGAAGCGGGTGAAGGGAGAACCACGACACTCCCAACAAGATCGCCAGATAGATGACCAAGAGGGCAAGGATAACGATCGCAAGAATGTTCATTGGTTCAAAATGGCTACAATAAGGATTCGCGAAGCCTAATGTTTGCCCTTAACTTTTACTCCGATCTCTACGAAGAGGTTCTAAGAACTGGTCGAAAAACCGCAACGATCCGGTTGGGAGATAAATCAGACAAATATCAAATGGGCCAGTTAGTCTGGGTGACTCTCGGTCCTAGGTTTGCTCGACGGCAGAAGCTCTATGCAGCGATCTTGGACCGAGTCGAGACGAAGGTGATCAGTGATCTGAGTCCGCGGGATATCGAACGCGAGAATCCGGAGCTGAGAAGTCACGATGAAGTCATTACGTTGCTGAGCCGCATCTACGGTGAGTTCGTTACTCCAGCAAATCTGGTCACTGTCATCTACTTTTCGCGCGTCGACGAACTGTAAAAAAATGCCCCACCTTTTTGAGATGGGGCGAATGTTGTTGGACCAGTACGTTTTTGTCGTTTGCTGTGTAAAAGTCGGTTAGGCGCCGCTTCGTTGTCGGCGAAGGAATGTCGGCACATCGAGATCGAGTTCCAGTTCGGCGGGGCGAACAGCCGTTTCGGCTTGTGCCACTGTCACGAACTCGCGTTCGTCGATGATGTTGGGATGGGCGGTTCGATCTGGCTCGGGGAAGACCTGACGGTCGATCACGCGTCGAGGCGTCGTGCTTAGCCCGGCGGCAAGTAATGTGACGAGCACTTCGCCCTTTACGTTTTCGTCGAGGACGTGCCCCATGAAAATGTCTGCGTCGTCGGCATCGGCGAACTGCTGGATGTACTCCATTACTTCAGCCGATTCATCGAGGGTGAAGTCCGATCCGCTGGTGATGTTCACGAGAAGGCGCTTGGCGCTCTGAATGCTCGTTTCCAAGAGGGGGCTATTCGCGGCTGCCTCGGCTGCCAAGCGTGCACGTTGCTCGCCGCTTGCCTTGGCCATACCCATCACCGCTCGCCCGGCGTTTGAAAGCACGGTACGAACGTCGGCAAAGTCCACATTGATCAGACCAGGCTTGAGGACAATGTCAGATATTCCCTGGACTCCTTGGCGGAGGACATCATCGGCGACAGCAAAAGCCTCGGCGACGCTCGATCGTCGATCGACCACTTCGCTCAGATTGTCGTTAGGGACAATGATGAGGGTGTCGACGTGCTCGGCAAGTCGAAGCGCTCCTTCCTCGGCAACTTTCCTCCGCTTAGGACCTTCGAAACCAAATGGTTTGCTGACCACGCCAACCGTTAAGATGCCCTTTCGCTTGGCAATTTCTGCCACGATGGGAGCGGCCCCAGTTCCCGTTCCACCGCCCATTCCAGCGGTCACGAAAACCATGTCGGCATTGTCGATCAACTCGAGAATTGCCTTCTCGCTTTCCTTGGCGGCGGCCTCGCCGATCACAGGATCGCCGCCCGCGCCTAGGCCACGGGTAGCCGTCTCACCAAGACGCAATTTCTTGTGGGCCTTGTTTGGGGCAAGAACTTGAGCATCGGTATTCAACGCGATGAATTCGACGCCCTTCATTCCTTCGCTAACCATTCGGTTAACGGCGTTTCCACCTGCTCCGCCAACGCCAATCACCTTGATCTTGGCGTGGGGTTCACTCGCGGCAAACATGCTTGTGGTCTCGTTGATGGGACCGAATTCTTGCTCCATGTGCCCGTACAGACGGGGTGCCCCCGCAAAAAGACGCGGGTCCTATGTGCCAAAGTGTTGATGTGCGCGCAGAACGAGAGGCCCTCGACATTAATGGTGGTCATGGCGAAGGTGGGGGAGCGCTCTTTCGGACTGCACTGGCCATGTCGGCGCTTACTCAGACGCCAGTAAGGATTCACCAAATTAGGGCGGCAACCCGAAAGCCCGGCATTTCTCCTGAGGACCTTACGTTTATCCGGATGGTTGAAACGGTTTCAAACGCGGATTTAAAGGGAGATGATCTGGGGTCCAATGAATTGACATTTTGTCCTCGCCGGGCTCCGAAGCCGCTGACGGGTAGCTTCGATGTCCAGTCTCACCAGAAGGGCTCGTCGCCAGGTAACGCGCTCATGTTGGCGGACTCCATTCTGCCCGTCTTGGCCCGAACAGGAGCGTATTCTGCCTTTTCGCTTCATGGCGAAACCTATAACAACCACACGCTCACGTACGATGCTTTCTCGCTCGGCACGCTTGAACTTCACGCTCGACAAGGGGTTGTTGCGTTCTCCCGTCAAAAGGTTGCCGGGTTTGGATTTGCTGGGCTTGGCAGCGTGGAAATCGAGGTTGAGCCCAGCGCTCCACATGGGTTCCAATGGGCCAAGCGGGGCGAGTTGAGGGCGATCCGTGGAATTGTCGCCTACCAAGGGATGAGCAAGGACGTCCCCGAACGGGCGCGCGATGAACTGATGGCGCTCGTTCCCGAGAACCTAGATGTAGAAATTATTCAGGTCGAGTCACACGAAACGGGGATACACATCACGCTGGTTGCCGATTTCGAGACTGGCCTTGGCATTGGAGCGTGCATGGGTGCCAAGGGCATCGATATCGAAGCCGCCTGCCGATCCGCCCTCGCGTCTCTCCGAGAGTTTACGGATACCGCGGCCACCCTCGACGCCTTCCTTGCCGATCAGGCCCTTATCTCTGCTGCCCTCGCTAGCGAGCCAACCCTTTTCGTCACTCCGCGGATCACCCCGCGTCTCCAGACGATGGCCTACATCATTCGCCAGTTCATCCCCATTCCAATCACGATTCTGGGGAGACTCAATGACGTGGGCACTGTAAAGGTGGGTTAGTCGCCATAATCTCCGTACATGCCCGAGAGTCCTCTCTTCGCACTCTATCGCCTTCACCTGGTGGACTTCGCGTTGCACGACATGAGGAAGCGCGCCGCGTCTCTGGATGGGGGGAAGGCCATCGCTGACGAGGTCGCGAAAATCAAAGCTGAGCATCGGGCGATTCTCGAAAGGCCAGGCGAGATCGATGCCGAGGTCAAAGAGCTTGAAAACAAGAATTCCATCTATGCCGACAAGATCAAGAGCCTCGAAGCAAAACTCTACGGCGGATCAGTCGTGAACTCGAAGGAGGCTGCCGGTTTCGAGCAGGAAATTGAGAGCCTCAAGAGCACCATCGACAAGAACGAAATGAGGTCGTTAGAGCTTCTGGATGAACTACCCCAAGCTCAAGGAATTGCACGGCCGATCCAAGTTCAGATCGCCAATCTCGTCCGTGAGTTCACTGCAAAGAAGAAGTCTGACCAAGAAGAGTCAGTCAGCCTTCAAGCTGCATTCAAGGCAAAGTCAGCTGAGCGCGCTCCTCTCGCCGCCGAAGTAGACAAGCCACTGCTTGCGCAATATGATGCCATACGTCAAAAATACGGAGGCATTGGAATGAGCGTCGTCGAAAAAGGCTCGTGCGGTGCCTGCGGAACTCTATTGCCCACCAAAGTGATCGATTCACTAGACCTCGATAAGGTGATTACATGCGAAAGTTGCCACCGTTTGCTCATCAAGCTTGTGCCGGGCTCCTAGCGCTCGCGTTCGCCGGGTGCGCGAAGTACCCGGATGTACCGGACGCCGCAGGAACACGCCTCATTTTCACCATGACCGTAACTGGGGCAATTCGTACGGGACAAGAGGTTGGTGGAAATGGCATTCCTTACATCTACATGGTCGCACTGCGCACGAGCACGGATTCAGTGCCAACAACCAGTGGCCCCATTCCCGTCATCGCTCCTCCATGGGGCAATGGCTACGTTGCCGGCAACGCAACGCACTTCGTTTGGTGGGATCCGACAGCGACGAGTGATTATCTGCTTTACAAGTTCCTCGATGTTCAATTGAATAACCGGATCATTGTTGGCGTACCCGTATCAGTTGAGAATGTCGGTGTCGGTTCACGTCGGATTCGATTCGAATTGCTCCTGACCCAACTCGTGGATGACCCACTGGATGCGGCAAACCTTCAGAGCTTGCAAGTTAACTTTTTGACCATGGACCGGATACCTCAGAGCGGCTCGAACAAGCAGTGGGATGCCCTTGGCAACAATGTCATTCCCAGCGAGATAAACAGCTATGTCCGAATTCCGTTGGGCTTGAACGGAATCTACAATAATCAGTCGGCGAACAGTCTGGAGCCCGAAAATGATCAAGCTGATCCCAGCCTAGACATCAGCGACTGGAGCGTCGAAGTACGAATCGAATAATGCCCAAAGTCTCAATTCTCCTCACCTGCTACAACCACTTCGACTTCCTGCCAATTGCGGTTGAGGCGATTCGTGCTCAGACTTTCAAGGATTACGAGATTTTGGCGCTCGACGATGGAAGCACCGACGGTTCGCGCGAGTGGATTCTACAGCAGCCAGACCTGATTCCCCATTTTCAAGAGAAGAATCTCGGCACCTATGGCAACCTCAACTATGGGCTGAGCGTCGCTAAAGGAGAGTACATCGCCGAGCTCAATGACGACGACTTTTGGGCGCCGGAAAAGCTCGCCAAGCAGGTCAATGCTCTGGATTCCATGCCCAATGTTGGTCTGGTTCACACGTCGGGTTGGTTTGTTGGCGACGAGGGCCAACGAATGGATGGCGACCCAATCGGCTATTACTGGCCGACCTGCGGAAGCGGTCAAATTCTCCACGAACTCATCTTTCATAACCGAATCATCGCCAGTTCGGTGATGTTTCGCCGCTCTCTCCTTGAAGAGACAGGCCGCTTCGACCCAAGCTTCTGGGGCTGCGGCGACTGGCATATGTGGCTCCGATTCGCCGAGGCGGCAGAAATTTATCGCCTCGAGGACGACCTGACCTTTTATCGCGTGCATGGCGGTATGGCGAGTCACCAAGTTGACAAAATGAACGAGGACGCTCGGCGCATTCGCGAGTGGCTTGTCACGAAATGGCCAACCTATGAAGCCAAGTTTGGCGCGACGCCAGGGCTTCGTTCTGCAGCCTCACACAATCTTGCCTGTCTGGGGACCGAGCGAATGTGGGCCGGCGACATGAAAGGAGGGCGGCGAGCCTATTGGCAGTCGTTGAAGCTCAACCCACTCAGGCTCAAGAGCGCGATGCGGCTGGCGCTTTCATGGCTTCCTCGTCGGGCATTTCGAGCCCTTCAATGAGGGCATTCGGCTCATTTCTGGCATAAAACGCCCAGTAGGCACACCATCCTAGGAACACCAGTAATCCGACAATGGACTTCAGCCACTGTGGTACTCCTGGGTTGAAGCTAAAAAATCCCTCAAATGGCGCCGCGATATACATCATCAGCGTGCCCATTCCAAGCAGAACCAGTGCATCCTTGCCCCTGTCCCTCAGCGAATCTAGTCGCCTCCGACGCCCCGGTGCAATGACGGCCCAGCCAAGCGAATAGCCAGCTGCTCCGCTGACGATCATGCCACTCAGTTCGCTGGCGCCATGGGGGGCAAGGCTGCTGAGGAGGAAGCCCAGCTTTCCGACCCTTGCCATATCCCAAGAAAGCGCCCCCAGCATTTGCCCGTTCATCACCAAGAGGAAGAACGAGCCAACGCCGAGCGTGCTGGCCCCGATAGCCGAAGTTGTGACGGCAACGCGTGGATTATTTGAAGCATAGAAACTCGACATCAGCAAGTTTTGCCCACTCGTTCTCTTCTCGAAATCAGCTTTGCGCCAGTGCTCGAACAGAGGCTCCATCTCTTGCGAAATCACATAGGATCGTAGGTCGGGCCGAAAGTGGAGGATGCCAGCAGCGGTAAATGTGGCTCCTAGGGTCGTTAGCAGGCTGAGAAGAATCGCAATGAACTGCCTTCGGAATGCTTGGGCGCCAGCGGCAAGAACCGTGTGTGCCGTTTGTCTAACTCCCTTTCTTGGCCTGCGGTACAAGGCCGAATACGCAATGCCCAAGACGCTGTTTAGACTCTCGATGAGCTCGGGGTTCGACGTCTCGGCGCGAGCTCGGGCCAAATCAGCGGAGGTCTGGCGGTAGAGTCTAAGGAACTCGTCGATTTCAGCCGCCTCCATCTTCGTTGGACTCTGCTCGAGCTTGGTCGCTAAGTACCTCAAGCGAAGCCAATAATCTTTCCCTTGCCTTACAAATTCAGATTCGTTCACCCGGTAAGCCCTGCAAAATCACCAGTTTTCTTTGCGTTAACAGTTTGGACGAAAGATCGAAAGTAAACTCATGGTGTTGCAGGTTCAGTTTACGTTAAATCTGAACCGATTACATGCTTTTGCTTTCGCAAAGTTGGCTACGAACAGGATTCGTCAAAGGACCGTCAAAGAGAACCATAAGATTGGTCTGGCATGAGAATTGCCTGACAAAGCTCTGGCCCGGCGGCAGACTTTGTTTTTGACCACGAATAGCGTGATTGGCATAAGTAATGATGCGCAAACCAATGGACCGCGACGACGAGATACCTAGCTATCTTGGGAAACTGACGCAGGCACCGTTGCTCGGCTCCGAAGAGGAGCTCGAACTGACGGAGGCCGCGCAGAAAGGCGACGCCCATGCACGCCTCAGGCTCATCGAGTCCAATATGCGCCTCGTCATTAACATCGCAAAAAGCTACCGCACACGATCCGTTCCGATCGAAGACCTCATTCAAGAGGGCGCGATTGGCTTGATGCACGCCGTAGATCGCTTCGACCCAAGCAAGGGATTCCGTTTCTCCACCTACGCCACGCACTGGATTCGCCAATCCATTGGAAGGGCGCTCGATAACAAATCAAAGGCGATTCGCCTACCAGCTCATATCAGCCAGTCGCTTCGCCGCGTTGAGCGCGAGCGGGTTCGCCTCATGCGAGAACTCGGGCACGAGCCCACGCACGAAGAGCTTTCAACCGCCCTGGGGCTCAGCCCCAAAAAACTTACCCTGCTGCTCCAGTCCAGCATGGACATGCTGTCGCTTGATATGCGCATTGGCGAGGGCGAAAGCACGACGCTCGGCGCGATTCTCGAGGACGAGCACACGGTGAACCCAGAAGATGTCGCGATCGCCAATGAGCGGGTCGAGGAACTTCATGAGATCATGACCGAACTCACTGATCGCGAGCGCCGTGTGATGATGCAACGCCTCAAGATGGACGATGGTGAGGAACTCAGCTCGGTTCGTGAGCGCCTTGCCAAAGAACTCATGATCAGTCGCGAGCGCATCCGCCAAATCGAACTCCAAGCGATCAAGAAGCTTCGGACCGTTGCCCAGCGTCGCAAGTTTCGCGAAATGATGTCCCGGTAATCTGGACTCGATGATTTGGCTTCAAGCCACCGTTTGCCTCTTCGTTTGGCTTGCCTATGGACTTTTCCTGCGAGGGCGCTCCGATGCTCTCAGGACCCGACTCCAGTCACTTTCACGCAACCAACTCATTCTGCGCGGGATAGGCGGGTTCATCTTGAGCGCTGTGATCATGCTCGCGGGCCTCTGGGGCATCTCGGCGGGCGGTGGACTAACGATCAAGGGTCTTAACGAATGGGGGTGGCCGACCACCGCCCTCCTCGGCCTCATCTTTGTTCACATTCAGGTGCTCAGCGCAGCTGCGATGATCGTGGTCATTCAAAGAGATAGTTGAACAAGAATTGGGGTCCCTCGTAACCCACTGCCCGCTAGCCCGTCCTTCGGATATAGTCATCGCAGGACTCAACATGAACGCAAAGTGGTTATTTTCCATCATCCTTCTCGTGTTTCTTGGCACGATGCTCAGTGCGCAAACCAGCCGCGACCAGCGCGGGAAGCGGGCGGATGAGATTCTGATCAAGATTCGGCGAATGGATCTCGCGAACCAGATATTGCCTCTTGTACTGACCAAAGACCAACTCGACAAACTCTTGCCAGCCATTGAAAAGGCGCGAACGGAGGGTCGAAAGGCCGAAGAGGTCGAACTTGAGATGTTGACAAAAGTCGAGGCTAATGTCGACTTGGCGCTGAAGGAAGCTTACGAGGACCAAAAACTCCCGAAGCAAGAAACCATGGTCCAGGTAGCGAGCACGTTCAAGACCATGCGCCTTCGACGCGGAGCTATTACAAGCGACAATGTGGACGCCGTCATGGCGGTTGTTGAGAAGGAACTTAATGCCGGTCAGAAGAAAGCGGCTGCAAATGCAGTTCAGCCGAGCCTTTTCGACCCGACGCTTGACCCAAGCAAGATGTCGGACACCGAGAAGCTGCGATTCTATGTCCAGGCGATCCTCTTGGATTACGAAGCTTACGACGTGCTCCTTCAGATGCGCGCCAAGCGCAAGTAAAAAGTTGGAGCCACCCCGAAGGATGGCCCCATTTGCCCCAGAGTAACTGGTCTTATCGCAGAAGCGAAAGGACGGACTGTGGCGCTGCGTTCGCCTGCGCTAGCATTGCGAGACCGCTTTGCTGAACGATTTGAAGCTTCGTGTAGTTCGTCATTTCGGTGGCGACATCGATGTCTCGGATGGCGCTTTCGGTAGCGGCGAGGTTCTCTCGCTGTACGCCGAGCGATCGGACATTGGTTTCCAAGGTGTTTCGGATGAAGTTTCCGATGTTTCCTCGAGCGGAGCTGACTTCGCTGATTGCCTTGTCGATGACGCTCATCGCATCAGTCGCACCGGAATCAGAGAGCAAGCTCAGTGTGCTGAGGTTTGCACCGCTGACAACACCTGTACCCAACGTGGAAGCCGAGAAGTTGCTGAGAGCGAGGCCAACCGTCTCACCGGCATTCGCACCAACTTGGAACGAAGCCGAACCAGCGGTGACATAACCGACAACCGTAGCGGCGCCGTTGGTGTTACCAAAGACTTCGCCGAGTTGTATCGAGTTACCTTCTGAGTCGCGAAGGGTGAGACCCTTTCCAGTTGCGAATGAGACAGTTGCAGAGCCGATGGTGACGTCGGCCACTGCATCAACGCCAACTTCGTTGTGAACGTTGCCGGCGAAGCCCAGGAGACCGCTGGTGTCTACCAAGTTGATCTTGCCATCGCTACCGTATTCGGTTGCGGTCAAAACCAAGTTGTTGCTGCCGTTGAGCGAAGCGACGACCCCCGTTTGGGCCGATGCTTGGTTCAGGCGAGCGACGACATCGGCTGAAGTGTCTGCGGTGGTCCAAGACACCGAGACCCCGTTGAGTGTTGCAGACCCGGCTGCCGTCATCGCTGCGGTGCTGGTCAACGTACTCGTTCCGGCTTGTGTCGCCTTCGTAGCGGCCGTCGTAATATCGACCGTAATATTGCCGCTGGCAGTCACAGTGGAGCCATTAAAAGTTCCGCTGAGATTGATCGAGCGTGCATTAGCTGCATTGGTGCTGGTTGCTCGGATACCCGAGGTGCCATCGAGCAGCTTCTTGCCACCAAAACTGGTGTTGCTGGCGATACGGTTGATGGAGCTGACAATCGAACTCATCTGTTGCTGGTTCGCTTGTCGCTGTGCATCGGTCAAGGTCGCACCGCTGGCACTGGCAACCGCCAGGGCTCGAGCGTCATTCAGAAGCTTATTGACTTCGCTAAGAGCGCCTTCGGCAGTCTTGGCGTAGTTCTGAGCATCCTGATTGTTGCGAACCGCTTGGTCAATTCCGGCAAGCTGTGCGCGGAAACTCTCGGAAGCGATTAGACCCGCTGGATCTTCGGAAGCGGAGTTGATACGCAGACCCGTCGAAAGACGCGTCATTGCCTTCTCCATTTCGACTCCCGAATTCCCCAGATTTCGGAGAGTATTCATCGCTTGGATGTTAGTATTGATTCTGAACGACATGTTATCTCTGTGACTCCTCCATGAATGGAAGGACCAATCCCCTTGGCCCTGGCTCGACCCTCTCAGGCCGCGCCACCCATGGGATTCCGTAGGGATACGGGGCATGTCACCGTTCGAAATACCGGGATTGGGCAAACGCCGTCAGAATTAACAGGGTGCTGACATCAAACGAAGCCGGAGCATTAGAGGCCAGTAGGGACCTTGTGGCGACCGCCACTCAGCTTACGAAGCTGAGTAAGCGGTTCGGCCAGGCCGAGTCGGCTTGGGCTTTCGGGCAATGGGAGCTTCGCAAGCGCGCACGTCAGAAGTTCGCCCTTGCAGATAAGATGCTGTTTGTACGAGAGGCCCTGGAGCAAGCCTCCAACGAGGTAGTGGCGGACTACCACGCCTCGTTGTTCGAATCCGGCGAGCGGGTACTTGATGCCACAGCGGGAATTGGTGGCGATCTGATCTCGTTGGCAAGGAGAGGCCTGGCCGTTGGCTGCGAAATCGATCCGATTCGGGCAGGCTATGCGGCCCACAACTTGTCCGTTCACAGGCTCGAAGCCGACGTCAGGGTGACAAGCGGTCTAACTTTCCAAGGTCCATATTCGGGCGCATTTGCCGATCCATCGAGGCGAGTGGCCGGTCGGCGCGTTGAGGGGATGGAGTCGTATGCCCCCGATCCCATCGCTTTAGCGGCCAAGTTTAAAGCCTTGCCTCGGGCCGTGATGAAACTCTCCCCCATGTTAAGCGATGAGGTCTTGAACGAGTTTGGAGTGGGCATCCAATTTGTAGAGTTCAAAGGCGAATGCCGGGAGGCGCTACTGGTCTTCCATGAGCCTGCAGGGGTCTGGGCTATTCAAGTGGAGACCCGGGAGAGACTCGCACCATTAGAGTTGACCAAAACGCAAGCGGGCCCCGACCAACTCCTCGCCGAGGCGTCGCCGGCTGCTGTTCGAGCCCACTGCCTTGGCCAATTTGGGCTGGCTGGCCTGGGAGATTCTAACGGCTATCTGACGGGCGACATGATCGAAGCCAACCCATGGCTCACGATCTATCCCGTTCTGTGGGAGGGGAGGCCGACCGAGGTGGCGAAGCAGCTCAAGGTTCTGGGTGCCTCAACCCCAGAGATCAAGCAACGTGGGGCTGGACAAGACCTCGTTCAACTCCGCAAAAAGTGGAGGTCGGAGGGAAATCGCCCAGTTTGTGTTGCCCTTTACGCCGTGGGGAAGAGCCTCCACGCCGTCATTACGGGGCCGCCACTTACTTCAAAAAGCTTGGCGCCTTGATCGTATTCCTGAATTTTGCCGCGTACTTAGTCGGGTTCTTGCCAAACTCAGATGTGCAACTGCCGCAACACAAGTAGAACCGCACGCCATTCAGGTCTCGATAAGACCAGGCATCGTCGTAGCCTGCCATCTTGTCGCCCATTACGGGACAGGTCAGCGACTCCTTGGCCGGCGCGGTTGCAAAAGTTGCCGGTGCCTTATCGAACTTCGCCTTGTCAGTTGCCTTGGCAAAGTAGTATCGCACACCCTTGTAATCCGAAGACGCCTTTGCATTCTTTGCCTGGATTCGTAGCCGAGAGATGGGGTCGAAGAGTCCCTGACCGGCAACCTTTCCCTTCGAAATGACCTTGGCCATCGCGCCGCTCATGTCCTTCTCAAACGTACCTTCGCATCCACCGCAACAATAGGCATAGCGCACGCCTGCGAAGTCGCTATATTCGGTCGGGTTATCGGGTGCCTTGTGCCCCATGATCGGACAAGTGACATCGACAGGAGCTAGTGTGACTAGGGTGGTGAGAAGGGCAGAAATCATCATGGTGCTTCCTTCATTTTACGCTTTTGGTGGCCGCAGTGTCTCCGGCGACAAAGCCAGTGGACCAAGCTGCTTGGAGGTTATAGCCGCCGACCGGCCCGGCAATATCGAGCACCTCTCCACAGAGAAACAGGCTCGAGACAACCCGACTCTCCATTGTCTTGGGATCGACCTCGCTCAGTTCGACACCTCCAGCGACAACTTCGCCCTTTTCGAGTGGCACCGCTCTCGCTTCGCCAAGTGGAAGCCCTTTCATGAATTCGACCACTTGGTTGCGTTGCTTCTTACCTAATGTGCCCAGCTTAGTCCCCGTCCCAATCTCCGCCTGATCGAGGATCCGTTCAGCATAGCGTTCGGGAGCCTTTGCCTCCAGATGAGTTCTGACGAGCCGGTGGGGGGAGGACTTGGCTTCGGCGATCAGTTCTTCACGAAGGCTTTCAAAGGTCTCATCGGGCCATCCGTCGACGACAAAGGCTACCGGACCTTTTTCCATGGCCTCGGCGACTTCTCGGCTCACCCCCAAGGCGCAAGGGCCGCTAATTCCTTGGTGCGTAAACAGGAGGTCTCCTCTCCAGCGGGCGATTTCTTTTCCCGCACTCCGACCTCGCAAAAAGACGTCTCGCAACGCCAGCCCACTGTAGGCCTTATCGTGAAGATAGATCGGGGCCAATGCGGCCCGAAGAGGGGTGACTTTGTGACCAAGGGTCCGTAGCCATGCCCACGCGTCTCCGGTCGTCCCGCTGTTCGGATAGCTGCTTCCCCCAGCCGCAACGATAACCTTGTCCGCCTTTAATGGGCCAAACTCAGTTTCGACCCCGATGACTCGTCCGGCTTCGATCAGGAGTCCCATCACTCTGCAATCGAGTCGCACTTCGACCCCAGCTTCTTCGATGACATCGGTAAGGATTCGGACAACGTCTTTGGCGGTTTGGTGAACAGGGAAAATCCGTCCGTCAGGCCTCGTGTAGACCTCGAGCCCGCGCGAAAAGACGATCTTAAGAAACGAGGCGGGTGGAAATCGATAGAAGCTCGGGCGCAAGAATTGAGCTTCGTTCTTGCGAAACGCCCGCAGAATGTCTTCAAGACTCCCGTCATGCGTTAGGTTACACTTCCCACCGCCCGAAATCATGATCTTGGTGCCAATCCGAGGGGTCTTTTCGAGCAGGACTACCTTTGCCCCGAGGCTGGCAGCTCGCCAAGCGGCGATGATGCCAGCGGCTCCGGCTCCGACGACGGCAACTGTTGGCTCTCTCACCTGAGGTCATAATAACCCCAACAGACCCCATGTCACCGACTGTCGCCGCTCTGTTGAGCGTGCTGTTGATCATTCTTTCTGCCTTTTTTGTTGCAGCCGAGTACACCCTGGTGGCCTCGCGCAGAAGCCGAGTCGAGGCGCTGGCCAGCAAGGGTTCACGTTCGGCAAAGATGCTTTTGCGAGCCTTGGGTGAAACGCCGCGATACGTTGCCGCGACCCAAGTGGGGATCACGATCTGTGGTCTTGCGATGGGCTCGCTCACGGAGCCCTTGGTATCTCACCAGCTGGTGCGCCTTATCGGTCCAGTTCTGCCCAAATCGGTAACGTTTATCCTCTCGCTCATTATCGTAACCTTCACACTCGTTGTCATCGGCGAGCTTGCACCTAAGTACATCAGCCTGAAATTTCCGGAGCGCTTGGCCCTATACTTGATTGGTACCTTGCGATTCGTCGCCTTGTTACTAACGCCGATAGCGGCCGTTGCACAGGCGCTTGCAAGTTGGCTCGTAAAGCCTCTTGGCATCGAAGTGAGCGCTCTTAGCGATACCAGCATCTCGCGAGAGGAGCTTGCAATGCTCGTTCGTACAGCCGACACCGAGGGGATGCTAGAAGAGACTCACGCGAATGTGGTTTCAAAAGCACTAAGGTTTGACAAGCTCGATGCTGCCGACATCATGATTCATCGGCTCGATATTAAGTGGATTGATGTAGGACTAAACTATGCGGAGGCCCTTGAGGCATGCGGCAAGATCCCCCACAGTCGCATCCTTGTTTGCCGAGGTGACGTGGACGACACGGCCGGCGTTTTGTACCTCTATGATCTCATTCGAGCGGACCCAAACGACTTTGATCTTGAGAAGCTGGCGCGACCAGTGGAACTCGTTCCCGAGAACCTAACGCTGAACAAACTCGTGAATCGAATGCGCGAGGTGCGCACACAGCTTGTACTTGTGGTGGACGAGTATGGCGGCACGAGCGGACTAATCACCCTGGAAGATGTCGTCGAGGAGGTCTTTGGCGAAATGGAAGACCAATTGGAGAGCGAGCGTCCACCTATCGAGCGCGTCGCCTCCAATCGCTTGTCGGCTCGATCCGATGTTCGCTACGATGAACTGCTCGACTTTTTAGACTTTGAACCGGACACTGAGGTTAGTACCGATACTTTGGCCACGCTGGTCATCAATACCCTCGAGCGGATGCCAAAGCTCGGCGACTCCGTCGAAATCGAGATAGGCACGCTCATGGTTGAAAACATGGCACGACAACGCATTACTCGTGTCCGCGTCATGATTTCACCCGAAATTGCTGAACGATCACAGTAGGTGAACGTTTGGACGAGTGCCAATCGACTTGGTCATGTGCCGTGTATCGAGGAACTCCCGCGAGTTATCGACAACCCAAGCCACATCAGTACAGGCGTGCGCAGTCGTGCCGATAACGAGGTCGCATGAACCAAGTAGCTCGGGGCTCAAGTCCGATGAAAGCATCAATACACCGTGTTCATTGATGGATCGAACGTAAGGATCGTGGTAGAAAACCTCGGCACCGCGCTCAACGAGCCCGCGGATGACTTCGATGGCGGGGGACTCGCGAGCGTCGTCAATATTGCTCTTGTAGGCCACTCCTAGGACAAGGATTCTCGATCTCGAAAGAGCAACGCCGCTCTGATCTACAATCCGAATGGCCTTTTCGACCACAAATCGGGGCATCGAACGGTTGATTTCACCCGCCAAAGCCACAAAGCGAGTTTGGAAGTTGAATTCGCGCGCCTTAAATTCCAAATAATGGGGATCAAGCGGAATACAATGTCCTCCAACGCCAGGCCCCGGATAAAACGGCATGATGCCAAATGGCTTGGTGAATGCAGCGTCGAGCACTTCCCAGACATTGATGTTCATTCGGTCGCAAAGCTGCGCCAGTTCGTTCACGAGTGCAACATTAACTGATCGAAAAGTGTTTTCGAAGACCTTTACTAACTCGGCCGCCTTCGCACTACTCACGGTAACTGTGTGGTCCACTGTGCTCGAGTAAAAGAGTGATGCCAATTCGCTGGAGTTTGGACCGATGCCTCCTACCACTTTGTTTGTGTTCTTCGTGTTGAACTGGTGGTTACCAGGATCGACGCGTTCGGGAGAATGGGCCAAAAAGAAATCCTGCTCCGCCGTTAGCCCGGAGCTTTCCAGAATCGGTTTCATCACTTCTTCCGTGGTGCCTGGGAACGTCGTGGATTCGAGGGATATTAGCTGCCCCGGACGAAGATGCAGGGCAATTTCCTGCGTGGCTGCTTCAATGGCGCCTAAGTCAGGTGTGAGGTTCTTAGTGAGCGGCGTTGGCACAGCGACGACGACGACGTCGCAATCGGCCAAGGCGGCAAAGTGATCCGTGGCAAACAGCCCATGCTCGGTGATGGCCTCCTGCAACTGAGTATCGCTCACGTCACCAATATAGCTATGGCCCTCATTTATCGAGATCACCTTATCCCTCGCGAGATCGAGGCCCACTGTGTCGAATCCCGCTAACGCTGACTGTACTGCGAACGGCAACCCGACATATCCCAGGCCAACGACACCTACGATTGCGGTTCGCGAACTGATCTTCTCCTTCAGCTGGTCAAATATGGTCTGAGGGTCAGACACCGCATCGTGCCAGGAAATATGCTGGGCAGGGTTCATACAACGGAGATTCTCGGCGAACCTGATCGATTACTTGAGCTTCCAGAACCTCAATCTTCAACAATTTTTGGCTTTTTTCACTTCGGCCCGCGAAGAAGGCGAAGGCCATTGAGGATGACGAGCACTGTCGAGCCCTCATGCCCAAGTACCGCAATTGGCAGTGGTAGCTTGATAACGAACGACAAGGTAGTGAGCGTCACGACAACTCCGGCAGCAAAGACCAGGTTAGCGCGTATGATTGCGTTGGTCATCCTTCCAAGCTTGATAAGCGTTGGGATGAGTTGTAGCCGGTCTTGGACCAGCACAATATCTGCCGCGCGAAGGGCCGCCTCACTTCCAAGACTGCCCATCGCGATACCCAGGTCGGCGGCTGTTAGGGCCGGAGCATCGTTGATTCCATCGCCCACCATCATCACATGCTCTCCTTGTTTTCGCCATTCCTCAGCGAACTTAAGCTTGTCTTGGGGCATGAGTGCACTGCGAACGTCGGTAATTCCTACTTGCTTCGCAACCGCCTGGGCGGTGACATCATTGTCGCCGGTGAGGAGAGCGAGCTTCTTTATCCCAGCCTTCTTTAGATCTTCAATGAGCTGGGGCGATTCGGACCTAACTGCGTCTCTGAGGCCAATAGCCGCCCATTGGCCATCGGCTTTCATCAGAACGGCCGTCATTCCGCGGCTTCTAATCTCATTAACGTGGTCTTCAAAGTCCAAGGGAAGCTCGTCGTTGGCGAAAAACTTTAACTGGCCAATACGTACCAATTTTTCACCGATGACGGCTTCAACTCCGAGTCCGGCGTGAGCTTGATGGGAGGTTGCCTCAGGAATGTCGATCGACAGCGCTCTAGCCTGATTGACGATTGCTTCAGCAATTGGATGTGTACTGTAGGCTTCAGCCGCAGCGGCTAACCTCAGAGCTTCCCGAGAGTCTGCGCGCAGATCTTCATTTGGGTGCCAGCACGTAATGCCAGCGCAATCAGGTCCTGCTGTTGAAACTAAGGCTGGCGATCCGATGCAAATCTCGGCAACTTGGGGGCGCCCGAGGGTTAGTGTGCCAGTTTTGTCCATCGCAACCACCGTAATATGCCCCGCCTTCTCCAAGTACTCGCCTCCTCGAATGAGTGCGCCCTTTCGTGCGGCAAATGCCAAAGCGGAGAGGGACGCGGCGGGCGAACTTATGACAAGGGCGCAGGGCGATAGAGCCACCAGCAGAATGAGGGAGGCATAGAAGGCGTCCGCGTACGGTTGGCTGAGCGCCATTCGGATGCCCAAAGACAGGGCAAATGCGACGATCACGAAGACCGTGTAGTACTGGCCAAACCAATTGCTGATTCGTTCGCCAGTTGCCTGATTTTCTTGCGCTTCGCGGACGAGAGTGACGATCTTGTCCAGCGACGAATCGCCAACGGCGTGCGTGACTTCCATGAGGAGCATCGAGTCAAGATTCTGTGTCCCGGCCATCACGCTGTCTCCTGCGACTTTCGAAACCGACACGCTTTCTCCCGTCAGAGCTGACTCGTCGATGCCAGCGCTGGCCGAAACGAGTTTGCCATCAGTGGGAATCGGCTCAAAAGGTAGAACGCGAACCTGATTGCCGACCTTTAGTTCTTCGATCGGAACAGTTCGGTCGGTCCCAGCCTCGACAAGAATTGCCTGATCTGGTCTTAATTTGACCAAGGCCTCGATGGCGCTCTGGGTCTTTCCCATCGCCATTGCCTCCAGAGCGCTACCTAGGCTGAACAGGAATAGCAGAACCGCTGCATCTTCGATGCGACCGACAACCACGGCTCCGACGGCGGCGATCAACATCAAGAGATTGACATCGAGACTCTTGCCCTTTAGCGATCGCCACGCCGCTCCGAGGGCGAAGTAAGCGCCGCAGGCCACACTTGGAATAGCCCATTGTTCGGGCTGGCCCACGAACCAACCAGGAATCATGCTGAGGAGGGTGAGCAGCAGGAAGAACCCACACATGGTGGTCAGGATAAGCTGAAGTCGTTCCGCGGTGAGCCGCACAAGTTGAATTTTAGCCGTCTGACCGCTAGGACTGGATTCGTGCGTTCATTTCGCCTACTTTCGTCACAAGATCTTTGCGGTATGTCCGAAGCTTATTGGTGAGGGTCGCATCACTCGTTGCCAAAATTTGGATGGCGAGGAGACCCGCGTTGAGCGAATTTCCAATGGCAACTGTCGCCACCGGGATTCCGCCGGGCATTTGAAGAACGCTGAGAAGAGAATCCTTGCCTTCAAGTGCACGCGTATTCACGGGCACGCCAATGACAGGCAAAATCGTGTAGCTTGCGGTCATTCCCGGCAAGTGAGCGGCTCCGCCAGCGCCGGCAATGATGACCTTTAGTCCTCTGGATTCAGCGGTTTCGGCATACTCAGCCATTCGGTGGGGGGTTCGGTGTGCGCTCACGACCTCGACTTCATGGGGCACACCAAATTCGTTTAGCACGTCTATCGCCGCTTGCATCGTTGGCAAGTCGCTTTCACTGCCCATGATAATGCCGACCAAAGCCATTAGATCTTTACTTTGAACAAGAGATACTCGATCAGCTTCATAAGGTAGGCCAAGATCATCACCATGATGAGAACCACAAGCAACTCTCGGAATGCGGCAAGATGCATGGGATCGGTAACCGACTTCTTCCCGCCTAAGGTTGCCTGACCAAGGAACCGGTCTGAAGTCATCAGAACGGACTGAAGGAGATTCTTCATCGGCTCACGCGCGACCAGCCAAATGCCGACCATCGCCGCAAGTGTCGCTGGCAGAGCGAGCTTGTATTTCTGACGCTGGTGCTCGTTATAGATGACGCACTGTCGGCAACGCTCCACCTTGATTTGCATCGGCAGTTTGTCGTTGTACGGAATGTACTTTGCTGCCGTAAGAGCGTCCTTCGGAATTGTGAAGTTCCCGCTCATTGCATTAGCGATCACCTTTTCTTCGCACATGCACCCAACACGCTCCTTCCAACAGGTTCGCTTGGCATGGAAAATTGGGCACTTGTCTCGAACAAACTTGCGGCAATATGGGAGCTGCCAGCACTTGCCAAGAAAGATATTCTGGCGGTCTGGTTCTTCCTTAACACCCTTTCCATACTTGAGTGTGTCGGCCTTTGAACCATGGGTTAGTCGGGTGCGAATCCGCCCAGTGACATCTACGACAGTCACCAAAATGGCAACAATCCCCATCATGCCGCCAATTTGCTGAACCCCCGCCATCGAGCTCGAAGCAACAGCGGCGACCGAGTCTCCAACCATCATCGGCAGATACATCGGAGAGAAATACAGCCCTCCTGAGACTAAGATTAGAATCACGCTCAGGATGTCTTCGCCCCACCAAACAATGGAGAGTCCAACTGCCAGTAGAACTGCGGCGACACCGCCCCAGAGTGAAAACGCGCCGATGAGTTGCTGCGCCTGAGCAACATTGGGTGGATTCTCGCGCGCAAAACTAAAGAAGTAATACAGCAAGAAACCGGTGCCAACCAACGTGCCGAGACCGCCGATTCCGAGCATCAGACGAGCGACCTGTTCTTGTAGGCCGGATACGAGGTCTTCGACGTCCGTGTTTCTTTGCATAGGCTACTTCTTGTTGACGCGCTCGATATATGCCCCGGTGCGAGTATCCAGTTTGATCGTATCCCCTTCGTTAATGTGGTACGGCACTTGAACCTTCGCGCCAGTTTCGACCGTAGCTCCCTTGCTCGAGCCGCTCGCCGTATCGCCGCGAATACCTGGTTCAGCCTCGACGATTTGAAGCTCCACAAAGTTCGGAAGTTCGAACGTTAGGAACCGATCGTTAACCGAAAGACCAAGAATCTTGGACTCTTCCTTCAGGAACTGGCTCCCATCACCCAAGACATCCATCGGAACATGGACTTGATCGTAGCTCTCAAGGTCCATCAGAACCGCTTCATTGTCCGACTGATTCACATAGAGGAACGAAAGCTCTCTCTTGTCCAGGAATACGTCCTCTACCTTTTCGCCAGAACGGAAGGTCTTTTCAATCGTTGATCCGTTCTTAACGCGCTTTAGCTTCGTTCGCACAAACGCGCCGCCTTTTCCTGGCTTAACGTGTTGAAACTCCAGGATGATGTAGATCTCGCCTTCCATCTTGAAAGCTAGGCCGTTTCTAAAGTCACTTGTGTCTGCCACGGCGAGATTGTACTTGCTATGGCTTTGCCGGGGTGCTTTTGGCCAGCTCTAACGCCTGAATCTCCTTTTCAACAACTTCACGAATCCCCTTGGCAATCGCCTGTGGCTTGCCAACCGCACCTAAAACTTCTACTGTCTTCAACGTCGTGCGCTTCTGAGTCGCGTCGAACTTTTGGATAAAGACCTTGACCGTCACTTGGCGATTCTCGACCGTATACGTTCCGGCGATTCGGTACACGTTGGGGTGCTTTGCGACATCTGCCCATGCTTTGACTGCAGATGACTCGGCCATTACGGCACGAATTGCTTCCTCAAGGTTCTCTGGGTCTTCTTGGTCTTGCTCGAACGGCCCCAAAATGACGACGGGTACCGGAGGCTTAAGCCCAACCGCCCCTCGATCTTTCTCGTTGAGCACTCCAATATCAAAAGAGCTTCCATTTGCAGCTCGCTTAAACTGGGGTCGCTGTATTCCGGGAAGACCGACCTCGTTTTTGAGCGATTCCACGCGGTTTGCCGCATAGTTGAGCCATCGCTCGACATCCACAAACAGTTCTCCTGATTGGCCAGGCCGCAATCCATCGGAATTAGCTTTGTCGATTGCTTCTAAGAGCGCGTACGTGAGCATCCCATGATCTACGTTTGGGCTTTCGTAGCTTAACTGGTCTGCAGCTGCACCCGCGAGCATCCAAGTTCCGGTGGCTTGCCGAATCGAGTCCCAAGCGCGTTGATAGTCTCCGCTCACGCTTCGTTCTAGGCCAACCACGTTTGAGGCGGCGGCTCCGGAGTGGCACGTATCCAAGATAACGATCTGTTTGTTCGCTGCAACCGCTTTGAGCCGGGTTTGCAGATCCTCGCCAGAAATACTGACCTGCCCAATATTGGCTTCGCTCAAGGAATTGGGGTCAGCTTCAGAAGTCAGGAAGAAATAGCCTGACTTACTGCCCAGCTTGTCCATCCCATGCCCGGCAAAGAAAACCATGACGATGTCGCTACTCGTCGCCTTTTTGCTGACCTCATCGAACCAACGGAGAATGTTGTTGCGGGTTGGCCTCGCTTGCCCCTCCTTTTCAGTTGTTGTCAGCTCCGTGATCTCGACCCGGTTAGCTAAGAAACCTCCGGCCACTCGTCGGATTGCCTTGGCCAAGTCGGTGGCATCGTTGGGCGGAGCTGCAAGGTCACGGGTGGTGCCAACGTAATCGCCGGCACCGACGCAGAGGGCATAGAGCTTTACATCAGGCGCCTGTAGGCCCTTAGGAATCCCCAAGTCAAGGGTCACCGGAAGAGAGGTCAATGTTCCGTCTGCATTTGATGCTCGCACCGATATAAGATTGCCCTTGCCTGGCTCTAAGCGGTTCTCTGGTAGCAAGAAGGGTTTGAGATCGTCCGCGTCGACACG
This sequence comes from Chthonomonas sp., assembly GCA_016788585.1. Lineage (GTDB taxonomy): Bacteria > Armatimonadota > Fimbriimonadia > Fimbriimonadales > Fimbriimonadaceae > JAFLBD01. Next base: position 303,453 of record JAEURP010000009.1, read on the forward strand.
AAAGTAGCCAGTTCCAATCTTTCGGAGTACTTCTTTGCCATTGAGGCTGACGATGACAGTGCCGATGCCGCCATTGTCTCGTTCTTCCAACTCGATATCGACCGCGCCGCGCTGGTTCGCCGACAGTTTAATCGTCGGATAGAGATGGAGAGATTTCAGGTCGGGCACGTCGCGCTTCGGCTCCTTATGGGTGCCAAGGAGCTTTTCCAGCAACCCGGGATCCCAAAAGTAGCCTTTGAATTGGCTCACTTCAAGTGGCTCTAGTCCGCCTTCCCATTCATAAACATAGAGGGCCCCGCGAACTTCGTCGGGATCGTTCGCGTCGTAGCGGCCTTCGGTGTCCATAACTAGCCAAGTGCCATCCCTCATTTGCACCATGCTTCCCAGTCGCTTAAAGGTCGTCGCATCCCAGATCACGATGCCATCAATGAGGTCAGCCGTTAATATCCGCTTCTCATCGGGCGAGAAGATTGCACACAGAGCTGTATCGTTGAGCTCGAAACGGTGAATGACTTTCTTGGTTGTCGTTTCAGTGATGTAGACCTTGTTGCCTTGCCATGATAGGAACTTATCCGCATTAGCAGAGAACCTCTGGTCGACATCTTCAACGATCGAGCTCGTAAAATTGTGCTGGAAGGACTGGCTGTCTTCGATCTTGATCGCGGCAACCTGGCTTCCTCGCCATATCATGAAGTGGGAGCCATCGCGACTAAATCTGATTTGTATCGGATATTGAGCGAAGGAGATAGCTTCGACCCCGTGGGGTGCCGTTGAAATTAGGCTTCCCGTCTGGGCATCCCACCAGGCTGCCTTTTCTCTTCCGGCTCCGGCGATGATGCGACCGTCGGGAGAAAACTTCAGTGCTCCGATCCCCAGGGATTCCGCTCCCTGTAGAGTGCACTTGATCTCACGGGAGTCGATATCCCAGACCGAAAAGGTCTTGGATTGCGAATATGGTCCGTGGACCGCAAAGCGCGCGTCTGGGCTAATCGCGCCAGTGAAACCTGGCTGCGCCTCCGGAAACTGGACATTCAGGACCTCCTTTTGTTGGCTAAAGTCGTAGCCAATAACAGTGCCATCGGCAAGGACCATCATGGCGAAGTCCGAGTTGGGGACAAACTCGCCTATCTGACCTTGGTCCGACTTCGTTTCAAAAAGCGACTTATTGCTCCACAAGTCAAATCCGATGAACTTGATCGGAGTCTGAAAGATATTGCCACCCTGATCAGCCAAGTTGTATCGCCCTGAGTCCGAAAACAGTTCGTAGGCGTAAGCATAAAGCGAGTCGTCCTGCCGTCGTTGCGGCAGTACGATGATTTTGCTTTCAGCCAAGTTGTCGATAAACAGTGATCCGGTCGAATTCCTGCCGATTGCCAGGAGCCGGTTGCTTCCCAAAAACCGGATGCGAGCCAGCGATGTGGTGGCACCGAGCGTCCCGCTCTTGACTCCGCCTGTTCGCAAGTCGTATTTGCGGAGTTCGCCGTTCATAAACCCGACCCAGCACTCGTCTTGGTTAGCGCCGAAGGCGGCGGCCGTAGGCATGTCGTCGCTCTTTAGATTCAGCGGTGTTTGTGCTCCACTGACAAGGTCCCACATCAAGACTCTCTCGTCGTCACCGTGGGTGCCGAGACGAGTTTTGGAACGGTTGAGTCGGAATTCGTCTACAGGTGCCGTATGGCCCTTGAGCCTTCTTTGCTCTTTGCCGGTAGTTGGATCCACCAAAACCATATCTCCGCCCCTCTCGCAGTAGAGAATCGAACTGTCGTTGGGCATAACGAACATGGCTCCTACGTAGGCTCGAAGCGCCTCGGTCCGATCGCCAATGGCATTAGGAAGCGTGAACTTCTCCTTGCCAGTAGTGGCGTCAAAAACGGTTGCCCCGTCGACCCAATTTGAAGCGACAACCAGTGTCCCTGACTCATTAATGTCGAGACTTCGAACTAGCGCCATCTTTGGCGATGCGAGTTTGACTTTGTTGTCAGTCTCGGGTGTCCATACGACGGCGGTGTCACCGGAACCCATGACGAGTTTTTTCCCGTCGCCCGACCAATCTACCCAGCCGACATAGGTTTGCTCGGACTTCATCGCGTGTAGTCGCTTGCCAGTCGCCGCGTCAACGACATAGAGATCGCCATCGCTGCTACAGACGGCGAATCGTCTTCCGTCTGGTGAAAACTGTGCATCGACAAAGAATTCTCCATCCCCGGCTGGAAACCTCGAAATCTGTCTCGCTCGTGTGGCGTCCCAAATTCGGGTTTCTTCCATTCCCATGGTTAGCGCCTGCTTTCCATCGCGACTTAGCCTTACGGCAAGCACTCGGTCTTGCGCTCCTCCAAGGACGGCCAGAAGGCGAAGGGTCTTTCCGTCCCAAAGCTGGGGGGCGAATTGGCGCGAGTGCGTAAGGAGACGCGAGCCATCGGCAGACTCCTCAATATCCACCATGATGAAACTGTTGGTCTGAGGAACCAAGCGTAGGCGTGGCTGATCCTGCTCCAGAGGCAAAGCGGCCTGCGTGCGAACACACAGGCCGACCATGAGGAGCGCTACTGAATACAGCCAAGCGCAGCGAATCACGTTTACTCCTTAATTACTCAAGAAAACCGGCTGGTTGGCGCGGGTCGAGTTGCTGAATTCGGTGTTCGGGCCCTGCTTGAACCCCTTTTCCGTGGCAAACTCATTAATGGCATCGACCAGGTCCTTCGCTGGCGACTTTGGTTCTGCCTCAAGCACGGCAGTTAAAAGAAGTGTAAACAAACCATGGGCTGGGCTATCAGCGCCGGCAGCGCCTAAGTCGACCGATGGTTCGGTTTCCTTACTCGCATAGATCCAGGCCGCGGTACCGGTGGGATTGAAGGTCGCCCGAGTTTTAATGGAATCGATCGAGGGGCGCCAGTTATTCATCATCGCCCGGCTCATGGATTTGTAATTTGCGCCGGTCTGCTTCTTGCCCAAGAATTTTTCGCGAGCTGAGCGACCATTAACCATGAATTCGCGGGACATGCCTCCGCTAAAGCAACTGTCAAAAACGAAGGTTACGTTTACGCCATTTGCGGTCAGAATGCCCTTCACTTCGTCGAACAAGTCATCGATAACCAGCGTGCCGTCGGCGAGTACGAGAGTTTCGTCGATCTTATCGCCGGGTGTTGGCTCCTTGGCCTTATCATCTTCGAGCTGTGCGCCATGACCACTATAATAGAAGACCACGTTGTCACCAGCTTTCGCGGTGGTCGCGAGCCACTTGATGTTCTCTAGAAAGTTCTTGCCCGTGGCGTCCTTATCGAAGGATTTCCGGATGTTGCTCGAGTTATAGCCGTACTTGAGATTTAGCAGGCTCATGATCGAATTGCAGTCATTGATTGGGCCAGCTAAGTCGTTGTCGACGACATTTCCCTTTTCGTCCTTCAGCGGATTGCCCTGGGCATCCAGAGGCGTAGGATAGTCTTTGATGCCGACCAGATAGGCATAAGATTCTGCGTTGGCGGCCAACGGTGCCGCGGCAACTGCGATAGCGATAAGCGTCTGAAGTACCTTCATTTTATTTCTCCACAGAGTGCATCATCTGCACGTTCGAAGGTTCTAAACGGATGTAAGCCAAGGGCGTTACATTCCCACCTTCGTTGTTTGTCGAACTTCCCCTTATTATAGGTTCAAGACGGGTCCCAATGGTATCATGAGTCTAAGATGTCTCAACCTCTTCCAGAGTGGCTCAAGATCCGGTTGCCTCGGCCCGATACGATCTCGGAAGTAACGGAGATGATGCGCTCGAAGAATCTGCACACGGTGTGCGAAAGTGCCCGTTGCCCAAATCTTCCGGAATGCTGGAGCAAAAAGACCGCGACCTTCATGATTCTCGGCAACACTTGCACGCGATCCTGCGGCTTCTGTGCAATCAATGTTGGGAAGGGCGAGGAACTCGACCCATTCGAGCCAGCCAATGTTGCTTACACGGCCAAGAAGATGGGCATGAAGCACGTGGTGGTCACTTCAGTAGCCCGTGATGACCTCAAGGACGAGGGCGCGAGCCAATTTGCGAAAACGATTACTCAACTGCACAAGGTCGTTCCAGAAACGATCGTTGAGGTCTTGACTCCAGACTTCAAGGCTAAGCCAGAGCTGATCCAGACAGTTACCGACGCATTTCCCGAAATTTATAATCACAACATCGAGACCATCGAGCGACTTCACACGATCGTGCGACCACAGGCACGGTACGCCAGGACGCTACGCGTTCTGGAGATGGTCAAGGAACTGAACCCAAGAATTTACACAAAGAGCGGCATCATGCTCGGTCTCGGCGAAACAAGGGAAGAGGTCTTGCGCACGCTCCAAGACCTGCGGGACATTGGATGCGACGCTGTTACGATTGGCCAGTACTTGCGGCCGACAATGAAGCACCTTCCTGTGACCAAATACATCCATCCAGATGAGTTCAAAGAGTACGAAAAGATTGGCGAGGACTTGGGATTTGCGTTTGTCGCATCGGGGCCTTTCATTCGATCGAGCTACAACGCCATCGAGTTTAGCAAGAAGGTCATGGCGGAGCGCCTGGAAAAGGCTGAGGTCGCGATTGCCGCTCGGTCATAAACCCAACTACCGACATTAGGCGTCAATAAGAAGTGCGTCCCATCGTCCGAATTGTCCGAATGCTCGCCGGTCTTGGCGCGTGGACGATGTGGGTTCCGCCGATCCTGCTTGCGAGTTGGTCGGTGATGTACCTTTGGGATGTCTTTGAGTACGCAACAGCGCCGGGTGTTCCCGTTGCATTTGAGTATGAGGGCCCCCGTGGCATGGTTCGGGTGAGGGCTAAGTCCTATGCAATCGACGTCACCAGCCGCCGCGCGATTGCCCTTGAGCTGGAGGTCCGCTCTCCAGCGAATACGCGAGTGATTTATGTCGACCGCGCCATCATCGAACAAGACAAACTGAATGTGACTAATGTCCAAGCCCACGGGGTGCATGCGGTGCTGGAACGCATGCCGAATGGTGAATTTACCTTTCATGATGTTATCCCAAAGGCACCCGAGACGAAAGGACCCGAATCCTCGGTTAGAGTCGAGGCCCATAACGTCAAGCTGTCCTACCTTGACCGCACTCGCCAACTCGTTACCCTAGGCGGAAGGGCTGGTCAGGTCGTGGCCAATGGACGCGGCTCTGGTTGGCTAGTGAACGGAACATTTGAGTTTAAAGGAGTGGGTGCCGTTCCGACCCAGCTTCTCATTGGCCCCGATAATCTGTTTGAAGTAGACCTTGGACTTCAGAACACTGAGGCTGCCCCGCTAGTACCGCTAATCAATCGCTATCTTGCCCAGGATGAGCAATTGCCATTTAATGTGCAGACCGCACGTTTTGATGGCAAGCTCCAACTCGTAGGTGCGGCCGGAGCCCTAATGAAAGCTTATGGAAACCTAAAGGTTCGAGCGAGCCAGTATTCCGCGGCCGGCTTTCAGGGAAACAAACTACTTAGCAGTTTTAGACTCTATGGAGAGCGCGCTAGCGGCAGTTTTGATACTCAGGGCGGTGGCTTAGAGATCAATGCGGATCGTTTTGCTTTTGATTGGTCAAAGGGAGCAAAACTCTATGCCGAGGGATCGGCCCGACTAAAAAGCCTCGCACAATTGCCCAAGGCTTGGCGACAGGGAATCCCGGCATCCACTGCCGTTTCGGGTGGCCGTTTTGAAGGAAATGCGGGGATCCAGGGTGACCGCTGGCAGGTGAACGGCAAGCTCGCTTCGACCACCGTCGTCGCGGAGGGTGAAAGGGTTTCGAATGTGCGTGTCAGCATTGCGGCGTCCGAACGAAGTGCCGTGGGCAAGATCGAGTCTGCGACTTGGAGCGGAGTGCCCTTGCGAGGGGCCTTCGATGTTTCGGCAAAGAGCGGGGCGGTCAATGCCTTCATTCAAAGCGATTCGGTGAACTTGGGGCCGCTTGCCCGGCGATACAACCTCCCTCTAACCGGCTCGGGAGATCTGCGCGCGGTCATTTCATCGCTCAAAGGGAGGCCCCAAATCTGGATTTCCAGCGCTGGCAGGGCGCGTTACCGCCTCGATAATGGTCAGCCCTTTTCCGGAGACTATGAAGCCCAGCTCAGTGGGAACCTGACACGCCTTGACGTAAACCAAGCAGTCTTGAGTGGAAAGCAGGGCACCTTGGCAGCGACCGGAAAGATCGAGCCCAATCGTAAATCACTGGACATTGCGGTGTTTGGAGGTCAGATTCAAGCGAGCGCCTTTGCGCCCGAATCAAAGGGGGAACTTTATCTCTCGGGCCGGGTTAAGGGAACGTTTGCCCAACCCCAGTTCACCAGTGTCGTCGATGTCCATGACCTTATTATCGGAGACTCAAAGGTCCCGTGGATTCAACTTCGAGCGAGCGGCAATCCGAATCTCATTAAGTTCGAGCAGGTTCAGGCCCAATACGGCTTTAGCAGCCTGGTGGGAAATGTCACCTATCAACCTAGATCAGGCAAACTGAGCGGAACGTTCAGTTCTCCGGCGATCCAATTGGCGGAATTTGGTCAAGGAAATGCCGCTGGGGTAATCCGCTTGCTCGACGGAAAAGTGAGCGGAACACTCAAAAGCCCTAATGTGAGCGCCAAGTTGGAGGGAGGAACAATCTCCTATTCTGGGGCGACCCTTGCCGGACTTTCCGCCAGCATCTCGGCAAGCAACGACCTCATCAAAATTTTGAACGGCAATGTCGCAGTTGCCGATGGTGACAAGACTGGTTCGCTTCAGTTTAGCGGCCTTTATAGCCCGAGCGGCAAATCGGGCGAAGTCGAGGCAGCATGGTCAAGCCTCCCGCTTCGCCCATTGGCCCAGTTCGACGAGCGCTTCGCCGTCCAGGGTGAAACGACGGGCACGGCAAAATTTGCCTTGAACGACAAGGGACCAGTTTCTGGATCGGCAAGTGGTTCGCTGTCCGAAGTGGCTCTGAATGGTGAGCTAGTGGGATCCGGTCCATTCGAGGCCAAGGTTGAAAAGGGCCAGTGGGTCGCCAGCGGCTCAATCGGATCTCTCGATCAGTATGCGTCCGTAGACGAGCTAAAGTCAGACCAAAAGGGCAACTTGACCGGTCGCCTCACCTCTTATAAGATGAGGGCAGAGGCGTTGATTCGCCTGACTCGCGTTCAATGGAAGGAGACACCAGAAGACATCCAACGATTTGTAGCCGGGCTCACGGGAGAAGTGGACGGCACGTTAGCATTTTCAAACATTAACAATGAGTTCAGGCTGCAAACCGACAACCTGACCGTGAGCGATTTGAATGTCGAAGGCCGGTCGGTCGGGACCCTTACCGCCAGTGTTTTTCGCGAGGGTCCTGCTTGGAGTATTGCCAGGGCCGAACTCGCGAATGGTGAAGAGCGGATTAGCGGCAAAGGGCGGATCTTCGACGACGGAAACTTGTCCTTTGAAGGAGAAGCCAATAAGGTTAGCCTTTCGTGGCTCAATGCGATCAACCCCGATCTTGCCGTGGTTCCGGCTACGGCCGACGCCTCATTTATCTTGAGTGGCAAGTCCGATAACCCGAACCTCTTGGCTTCACTAAAAGTTGAAGGTGTACAGCGGGGAGACAAAGAAGAAACCTCCGTTCCACCAAGCTTGAATATCGATCGAATCGAGCTGAAGGACAAGATGATCACGGCAGGCGGCGCGTTTCAGGCCCAAGGCTTTACTGGCTCAGTTTCCTTCCATGGTCCATTAGCCACACTCATGCCTGCGCCGAAAGAAGGCCGAAATCCCGGCGAGTCCTTTGCACTGGAAGCCAATGTTGCCGAGCGCCAAATCGACGAATTCAAAGACCTGCTGACCTTCTTGGACTTTGAAAGGAGCTCAGGAAAGTTGGGCGGTAAGGTCTTGGCGACGGGGCATGTCGATGACGTAAAGCTGTCTGGCGGTCTGTCATTTGGCGGGGAGCCCGGGCGCCTGGCTTTCGCAGGCTATCGGACCGAACTAGAGAACCCACTCCTGTCATTGGCCTTGAATGGTGACAGGCTGGAGTTTAACGCGACGGCAACCGGGAACCAGGGCGGCACATTGAGTGCGTCCATGAGTATCCCGAGCAAGTTGCCAAGCGGCTCTTTCGACGAGTGGCTTGCCAGTACCCCGATCCAAGGAGAAATTCGACTCAACAACCTCAAGGTCAATGAAGGGGATGCTACGAAAGCCAATCAGATCACGAGTTCATTGTCCACGATTTCAAGTGATGGCAATTCACCGGAGCCCATCCGTATTAGCGGAAATCTAAGTTCTCCGCTTATAGCTGGCAAGGTGCAAGTTGCTGGGGGAACTGGTGATTTACCAACTTTTGCCCAGGCAGAGACCGCAGCCGCTCCCCCGGTCGATCCGCGATTTGACCTTGAATTTGCGACAGCAAACCCGCTGAGCATTCGGACAATCTCTGCCAACCTCATCGCGAATGCATCAGGTTCGATGAAGGGGAGCCTCACCCGTCCTCAAGCCGAGGGAACGTTCTTTGTAGATGGGGGCACCCTTCGTTTGCCGAACGCCAGGATCAAGCTCGATGACGGAGGTCTGGTGAGCTTCTCGATGCGGACGAGTACGAGCGGTGAAACTACCATCGAAGTGCCCGTGACTCTTACTGGACGCACGTCAGTGAGCGCCAGAGGACCAAATTCCGGCTACCAGCGATACGACATCCAGATTCAAGTGAATGGGGATCTGATGCAGCAAGGCGATTTGCAGTTGATCGGCCGCAGCGACCCCAATGACCTCACTCAAGAGCAGATCCTAGCGATCATCGGGCAACGCGACCTTCTCGAAGCCCTTGCCACAGGAACGCAGGGCACAAGTGGTGGGGAGTTTCGAGATGCCCTAATCGGGCTCCTGCTACCAACATTAAGCGATCGCATTACCTCCGAACTTGCAACACAACTCAACTTGGATTACATCGCACTTGACTACAATCCATTTGAAGGGGCCATTCTAAGCGCAGCGAAGAGCTTCAACAAGTACGTGACCCTCGAAGGTCGCCGAGCCCTAACCGAGCAGCGGTTTGTGGACGCAATTCGTTACGAACTCAGGTTACTGTATCGAGTGCCGACCAGTAACCCGTTATTGAGTCGCTCCCGATTCGTATTGAGCAGCAGTAATCAATCGGCATGGCGAGTTTCTATCGAGTTTTCGACTAAGTTTTGATTCGGGGCAATACAAGTACAATTCGCATGTGGTGATGCGATGAAGAACATTTTGATCAAATGGCTTGTTCTGACCATCTCTGTCGTTATTGCGGCGATGGTCCTCCCTGGCTTCGAGGCAAACACGAGCGATCTTGTCTCCCTCTTTATCGGAAGCGCAGCACTTGCTTTCGTCAATGCCACCCTTGGACGGATTCTGAAATTTGTAGCTGCCCCCGTCAACTGTTTGACCCTCGGCCTAGTTTCCTTAGTTATCAATGCCTTGATGCTTTGGTGGGTTGGGACTATGAACTTTGGCTTCAAAGTCGATGGATTCTTGCCCGCCTTTTTAGGAAGTCTGATTGTTTCGCTGGTGAGTGGAGTTCTTGGGGGCGTCCTATTGCCTGATAAGGAGAACAAAGACTAGGCATGCTGAATCGGCGGAAGATTCGACGCGCTTTGGCGCCGACCGCCGATCTTGGTGGCTCTCTTGCCGCGGCTGTATTGGGCCTCGCCCTCTTAATCAGTGGGCTTACGCTTAGCTTTCGAGCGGCCGCCACCCCATTCCTCGCTTGGGTGAAGGCCACTTGGTTCACCTTTGTTCGCGCCTTTGGCGTCGAGTCTGCCGAATACGCGAACCACTTGCTGGGTGGAGCATTACTGATCCTGGGGTTTGTTCTCACATATGTCGGTACTCGATCCGTTATGCGGCGGCTCTTCCGAACTCTTAACCCTGGGGCCGCAGGATCGGTTGGGGCCCTCTACGTCCGACGCCAGCAACTGGCTCAAGGCTCTCGTATTGTCTGCCTAGGGGGTGGAACCGGTCTTTCGACTTTGCTCCGTGGCCTAAAAAACCACAGTTCCAACATTACGGCGATCGTTACGGTTACCGACGATGGCGGCTCCAGTGGGCGGCTGAGCGAAGAGCTTGGGATCATTCCTCCCGGCGATCTTCGTAATTGCTTGGTTGCGTTGGCTGATGCTGAAAAGCTGATGACCGACCTCTTTCAATATCGGTTTAAGGGGAAGCGGGGCTCGCTAAGCGGTCATAGCTTAGGCAATCTCTTGATCGCGGGTTTGATCGAGCAATGTGGTGGAGACTTCGAGCGAGCTCTCAACATGGCTAGCGAGGTCTTGGCGATTCGCGGTCGGGTAATGCCATCGACCCTCGAAAGGGTAAGGCTTAAGGCCGTCCTGGAGGATGGGCAAGAGGTCTTTGGAGAAACGAATATCGTGGCCTCAGGCGGCCGAATCCGCCGGCTCTTCATGGAGCCAAATAACGCCCATGCCTTTCCCGATGCGATTCAAGCGATTCACGAGGCTGAACTCATCGTGATGGGGCCAGGTAGCGTTTATTCCAGCGTCATTCCAAACCTACTCGTCCCCGGCATTCCGGAAGCCATCCGAGATAGTAAGGCCATCAAGGCGTATATTTGTAATGTGATGACCCAGCCCGGCGAAAGCGATTCGTTCACTGCGGCTGAACATGTGCTGGCCATTGAAGCCAATGTCAGTCACCGTTTGTTCGATTACGTCTTAGTTAACAACCAACTCCCGAGTTCCAGCACTCTTGAGAAGTACCGTGAAAAGGACCAGTATCCTGTTGAGGCGGATGTCGATCGCATTCGAGCCATGGGCTTTCGGATTGTGAGAGGCGAGTTCATGAGCGAGTCCGACTATGTTCGACATGATCCTTCTCGTGTCGCGGCGTCGCTGATCAAATTGATAAACACATGAGCCTGAATCCTAAGCGCGTGCTAATTCTGAGCGGCCCAAGCGGGGTAGGCAAAGACACGGTCTTGGATCGATGGATGGCGCGAAATCCTAGGGTTGAACGGGTCATTGCCGTGACGACGAGACAGCCGCGGGAGGGAGAGGTGGATGGCGAAAGCTACCACTTTGTTACGCAAGATGAGTTTGACCGAGCTGCCGAGAATGGACAGTTCTTGGAGGCCAAGAATGTTCATGGAAACTGGTATGCCACACCCATGGCCGGAATTGAGGCGATTCTTAAGTGCGGCGGCATCGCCGTTCTGAAGATCGATGTGCAAGGGGCGAGAGAGGTTTTGTCTCGACACCCCGAAATCGTCACAGTATTCCTCATGCCCCCCTCGATGGAGGAGTTGGAGCGACGAATTCGAGGGAGGCAGACCGATCATGACTCGAGTATCGTCCAGCGGTTGCAAAATGCCACGGACGAGGTGGCCGCTTCGAGCTTCTACATGCATCGAATCACTAATGATGATGTCGAGCGCGTCGTTGATCAGTTGGATGAACTCATCGGTGAACCCGTGACTGGACACAACTAGAACTCATGCACCCCATTCTCTTTTACATTGGTAGCTTTCCGGTTCGAAGTTTCGGGCTGATGCTAATGGTCGGCTTCATTGTGGCGATCCTCATTGCATGCCGGCGAGCCAATCGATTCAATTTGACGCCGGCACAGATTCAGGACAGCGCGGTCTGGATCATTATCCTTGGCGTGTTATTTGCCCGCTTGGCTTTCATCGGTCAGGAGTGGAAGTACTACCAAAATCACACCAACGAGATCTTTAAGCTCCAAATGGATGGGCTCACTAGTTTCGGTGGTCTGCTCGGTGGCGCCATAGGTGTGTTCCTCTACTCGAAATTCAAAGGGCTCCATCCTTTGCAACTTCTCGATACGATTGGGGTCCCCATGCTTGTGGCGAGTGCGATTGGACGCGTGGGGTGTCTTCTAAACGGATGCTGTTATGGGTTCGCCTGCCAGTCTTCGCCACCAGGCGTTTCCCTCAGTGATGGCCGAGGTGGCACGCTGCTGGGGCCGAATGGCGAACCCTACTTTATTCCAGCGCAGCTTTTAGACTCAGCCCTTGCCTTATTTGGTGTGCTTGTGATCACCCAACTGGAGCGAAGAGGGAAGCTTCCTCAGGGTGGTTCGCTCGGCTGGACGTTCATCGCATATGGCCTCGCGCGATTCACCTATGAGTTCATTCGATTTGGCCAGAGTTCTGAGGTCTTGCCCGGCATAATGCTAACGCATGCTCAGCTGGCCGCTGGCCTCCTGGCGTTCATTGGCCTAGTGATCCTGCTGTGGGCTCGGCGCCGTAAAGCCGTTGAGGTATCCTAGCTCATCAAATGCGAGTACGAAATAAAGAATTGCGAAACAAGTGGCATCGCAAAGAGCAAAAGATCAAAGAGTTGATCAAGGAAGCGAAGGCAGGTGGAAAGAAGGAAAAACCCGCCAAGGCCGAAAAACCGGCGGCAGCAAAGAAGGCTGTAGCCCCAAAGAAGCCTGCCGCAACTAAGAAGCCTGCCGCCAAGAAGGACGAAAAGTCGGCCGAGTAGTTCTTTACTTCTAGAGAATTTAGTGCACATCAGCGCATGCTGGTGTGCATTTTTGATTTGACTAAGCCCTCCATTGCAAACCTAAAAGAGCACTCAAGGGCTTTCTTCTGAAAAGCTGCCCTCAAGATTCTGATTTGCCATCCCGAATATCTACCTGGGTCCCATTGTGGATTCGGAGTCAAGGAATGGTCGTACAGGATCAATCAGGAGAAAACCCTGTGTCAAAGAGCGCGAAGATTCGGGAACTCAGCAATGAGGTCAGCGAGATCGCGCGCCACGGGATGGACAACACCATCCGGGCTTTTGAAGATTGGAAGTCTGTCTTGGGCTGGTCTGGATTCACGAGCGATCTGAATCAAGCCTGCCTCCGATACCACGCGAAGGAAGGAACACGATGTTAGGCAAAAAAAGTTTCGTCGGGGTGGATTTTGGCCACCACACGATCAAGGCCGCGTATGCGGAACGATCCGCTCAAGGCTGGAAGATCACCAAAGCTGGCTGGGTGCCAACTCCCGCCGACTGCATTAAGGAAGGGATTCTCGTCAACCCTGAACCACTTGCGGCGGCGCTGAAGGCATTGCTTCGCCACACAGGCATCCAAGCAAAGAATGCCGTTCTCAGCGTACAGGGCAGTACTGTCGTAGTGCGAACGGTCCGAATGCCTAAGATGAGCGAGAGTGTTCTCCGCAAGTCGATTCGATTTGAAGCGGGTCGATATGTTCCGACCTCGGTTGAAGAGGCGTTTATCGAATTCGAGATCCTCGGTGATGCCGAAGATGGCCAGATGGATGTGCTTATCGTCGCAGCCCCGAAGGACTTTGTCGAGAGCCGAGTGGTCGCGGCTCAGATGGCTGGGCTCGACGTCGATACCGTCGATGTCAGTCCATTTGCAGCCTATCGAGCGTTGGTTGAGACCGACGATAGCAAGGCATGGGACGAAGAGACCTTTGCCCTGATCGATCTTGGATCAGGCGCTAACACGGTAAGTGTGATCTCCGAAGGCCAATTTGCCATGACCCGAACCATTACGAATGGACACGGCGCGGCATTGACCGAGGCGTTGCGAACATTCTTCGATCTATCCGTGGAAGACGCCGAAGCCGGAAAGACTGCGCTCGACGTCAAAGAACTTCTAGACGAGGAGCCCCAAGAGAATCCTCCACTTCGAGTTCTTCATCCCTATCTGGATGAATTGGTTCGAGAGATTCGCCGCTCACTCAACTACTACGAATCGCAATCCGTCGATGGGCAGGCACCCAAGCCCATCAAGTCCATTGTCCTCACCGGCGGCGGTGCAAAGCTCAATGGCATTGGCGACTATCTGGCTAACAAGCTTGGCCTCCCGGTCACCACGATGGGTGCTTTCGAAAATCCGAGGGTCATTAATCAGACTCCCCACGACTTTGGTGCCGGGCACGAGTTCAGCGTCGTCGCTGGATTGGCCATGCGCCCAACCATGAAGGCAGCCTAAGAGGAAGACCATGCCACTCATTAATCTAATTCACGAACAACGACAAGCGCTCCGCGCGAACGAAAGAAAGGGTCGCATCGCCTTGGCAGGACTCCTTGCGTCGGCCGCGGTTAGCGTTGGGGCCTGGGGAACCATTTGGCTTCAAAGCGAAGGCGCACGCCAAGAGGCTGCGTCACTGCAGGCCGAGGTCGACAAGCTAAAGCCGATTCAGCAGGCTATTCAAGCGAGTGAGATTCAATTCAATTCGCTCAGCCCGCGATTGGCTACGCTTCAAGATGCGGCTATGAGCACCCAGCGGTGGGGGCGAGTGATGAATCATCTTTCGCACCATGTCCCGACGGGCGTTTGGCTCACACAGATGAAGTGTATGCAGCCTGCGGTTACTGATCCCGTCACGATCGAGCTACAAGGCTTAGCCCCAAGTCAGGAACTGGCTTCGGAGTTCATCTTGCGAGTACAGGCGAGTGAAGATCTCGAAAACGTGGTCTTGAAGGCGACGTCCGGCGACCAAGTCAATGAGCGCCAGATGATTCGATTTGAATTGAAAGGTGATTTGGTTGGTACCGCCAAGCCAGCACCCGTAACCGAAGCAGATTCGGAGGAAACAAAGTGAAGGGAAATAAAGTACTCATCTTGTTGAGCGCGGCAGTCGTTGCTGCCGGTGGAACCGCTTGCTATTATCAGTGGCAGGACCTGAGTTCGCACAATGACAAGGTCGCGTCGCTGCGCAGCCAGGTTGAGAAGCAGTCCGATGTTCAAAAGCAGTTGGACGAAATCACGCTCAAGGTTCAGGAATCGCAAGAGAAACTTGACCACCTTGAATTGGGTGTTCCTGCTCGGGCCTACGTTCCAACCTTAATGGCCGAGATCGAGGGACTTGGTAAGTTCAATGGCATTCGAGTAACTGGTGTTCGGCCCATGCCGGCACGCTTCGCAAATCCGGTCAAAAAGTCATCGACCGATACCGAGAAAGCACCAGAGGTCAAAAAGACTTACGAAGAGCAATTAGTTGAAGTCAAGGGTACGGGGCACTACCTCAAGGTGCTTTCGTTCCTGGGCCAACTTGAGACCTTCCCGAAGATCGTCTCGGTGCAGTCCGTGACCCTGACCCCCAAGAATGACTTGAATTCGAAGAACGACCCTTCAACCTTGGAGATCGTCGTCGAGCTCAAGGCATTTGTATTCCCCGATGCGGCCCCAAGCCGTACTCGATTGACCGAGAAGAAGGTGAACCATGAAGGCGCCTAACGACAAGAAGCAAACAATCATTCTCGGCGCGCTTGGAGCGGTGCTCCTTGGCGTCGGTGCATTCCAATTCATTGGTGGAGGCGGTGGAGCCGCAGCCGATACGAAGTTGAAGCCCGCCTCCGAGGCCGACAATGCTGCCGTCGCGGCGGCGGCGACCGAGGATCGATCGGATAACCAATATGCAGGCATGCCTTTGGCTCAGCGCGATCCATTTGCACCACAGGTTCCGGCAACAGACGCAACGGCTTCCTCACCGAAGCCCCCGGCTCCGAAGCCAAACCCATACGTCCCTCTGCAACCCATGCCAGTGCCAAACCCAGGCCCGATGGTGGGTTCACTTCCTAACCCCGGTGGCTATGCTAGCGAAAATACAGGCAATTTCGCGTCTAACCGTCCCCCTGTGCCGTCTATGAAGCTGTCGGGTGTTGTCATCGGTGGCCGTCAGGTTGCTTTGATTCAAACCGAAAGCGGGAAACAGCGCACGGTTGGAGTCGGAGACATGATCGGAGGTCAGAAGGTGGTCTCTATTTCCCGACGTGGTGTGGTTTTGGAAGGACATGGGCAGCGCTTGACGCTGACGCTTGATGACAATGCGGAAAACTAATCGAATCTTCAGTCAACTCTTGACAGCTAGTTTGCTGGCGGCAACATCGTTGTCGGCAGCACAGGGCTTGGTGACCGGCGTTAATGTTGCCAGTTCTGTCAATGGAGTTGCAATTGTCGTTCGGGGTGAAAAGATCGGCGCACCGAGCATTAGCCGGATCAACAATGGCACGGTCTATATTGCCAACTTCAGAGGAATGCTCAAGGCGTCGCCGGGCACTAGTTCTGTGAATCGGCACGGAATCACTTCCGTGCAGTGGTCACAGTCATCGAAGCACCCGCCGATCTCGCGAATCTTATTGAAGCTGCGATCTTCGGATCAGCCTACGGTTGCCCCGATTTCGGGCGGCTACAAGATCACGTTGGGATCGCCGGAGGCAGAGCTTCTGTTGGAACCGGTCGCCGCGCCGATTGCAGGCCCCATTGGTCAGCAGGTTTCAGTACAGGCCAGTCCTTCGACACCCATCCTGCCGCTCCCGAAGCCAGCGCCGACAAAGGTCACGACGCCAAAGCCGATGAACCCATTGGTGGCTCAAATCGTACCGGCTGCGACAAGCGCGCCAGTTGCTAAGCCGATCACGTTGGAATTTGATGATGCCAAGGTGAGCCAGATTCTCAAAGCGTTAGCGATCCAAGCAGGCGTTAACATCGTCACCGCCCCAGAGGTGGAGGACAAGAAGCTGACGATCAAGCTCGAGAAGGTGACGACCGATCATGCGATGAACGTGATTACGGCAATGTCTGGTCTGCGGTATCAGCAGGTCGGCAAAACAATCGTCGTTGCTCCTCCAGAGCGGCTCGATGAAATCGTCCGAAACATCAAAGACCCGAATGCCTCGGTTGGCGGAACGCCAACCATCACGGAGCACACGGAAACGCGCATTATTCCAGTTTATAGCCGCCGCCGAACGCAGATCGAAACAGCCGTTTATCGAACTGTTCCCAAGGCAACCAACAACGGTGCCTACGAGATCGTTTGGCCACCCGAGGATGACGACTACGTCATGCTGATCGGGCACCCATCGAGGCTCGCCGATGCTGAGAAGACGGTCAAGGAGATCGATCATCAGATCTGTGCCGCAATAGGGGTCGACACATCTCACAAGGTGCAGAACGGCGACCCTGTCAACGATGAATTCGTCGTTTACGATGTTCTCTTCTGCGAGCCCCGCTCGTTGCGAGATGAACTCGTCCGACACGTTCCAGGTCTGCGCGCATCGATTTCGCCCGCTGCAGTAGGTAACCCCAGACTCTATGATCCGAAGGGCACGACTGCCATGTACGGTGGCTCGGCCTCAACTCCGCTTGCTGCCCAAGCACAGTCTGGCGGAAAGGATGAAGGCGAAGGCCAAAAGGACGCAACCGTTGCTGGCAATGCCGGATTCGCGGGCGGTCTCCAACAGCCTTACAAGGACGTCGAGCCAATCGCCGTTCCGATGCGCATGATCTTGCGCGGCACCAAGGAGCAGGTGGCTCTCGCCCGACGCGTTCTCGGTGTTCTTGATGTTGCTCCTCGCCTCGTGGCCTTGGAGATCCGCGTCATGGAACTTAGCAAAGAAGATGCTTTGAACCTTGGCCTAGATTGGAACATCTTTACCGGCGGCGCGGTGAAATTCTTGAACCTGACTACGGGTCTCGATTCGCCAAGTGGATCCGCCGGCGTCAGTCTCAACAACCGAAACTTCACTGGTGATGTCGTAGCGACGCTCGACAAGCTGGCAAATAAGAACAATCTGATTGCCCGCCCTAACATGATTGCACCCGACGGACGCGAGTCAGAGTTGTTCATTGGCGATGTGATTCGATACGTCGAGACGATTACGGCAAGCCAAAATGGACCGAGCGTGCAAATCGGTACGGTCCGTGTTGGGATTAATCTCGCGGTAATGCCAAGAATCAGCGCCGATGGCACGATGACCTTGGACTTGCGACCGGTCGTAAGCTTCTTGACAGGCTTTACTCGCGTAAGCGTCCAAGGATTTGCGGCTGAATTGCCTCAAACGAGTGAGCGTATTGCCCAGCAGACCATTCCGATGCGAAGCGGCGAGACGTTTGCCATCAGTGGTCTCATTCAAAGCCAAGATGTCGAGCAGCTGAAGGGAGTTCCAATTCTCATGGATCTGCCAATCATCGGCGCCCTCTTCCGACGAACCACGACACAGACGATTCGCAAGGAACTCGTGGTCTTTGTAACGGCCAAGTCGATGACCGGGCCGTTGAGCACGGGAAACTCTGGCCTTCCAATGGAATCTGAGAAGGCCGCGGCAAAGGACGATAAAGCTCCAAAGGGTAACTGATGAAGCGCATCTGTTTGGCATTGCCATTGTTAGCGCTCATTGGCGGATGCGCGGGCACCATCAATAGAGACAATATCTATGCTGGTGAATGGACGGGTCCTTACACCGACGTTACTCGACCGGCAACTGGATCCGTTGACTGGGATATCTTGGTGGACGGCACCATGAGTGGCACGATTACTCGCGACAGCGACGGCGAGGTCGGGACCTTTACGGGAACGATCGACCAAAGTGGTCAGTTCACCGGCTCGGCAACCTTTGCGAGCGGAGGGAACTTCGATAGCGTCGACGGATCGATCACTTACAGTTCATCGGATACAGTTGGCAACTTCCACTACTATTTCGATGGAGATTGGACGACCGCTACGTTCACCCTCGAACCAGTCGTTACCCCTTAGTGTCGGCATCAGTCACACTAAGGGCTAATGCTCTTCTCGGAAACCGCGCCAGAAGCTTGGGCGAGTCGCTACGGCAGCCATCCCACTCAGTCGCTTGAAGGCCTCGATGCCTTTTTGCGCCATCGGTCAGTTCGCAGGTTTGCTCCAGTTTCGATCTCCGAAGATACAGTTGCTGGACTGATGGCGGCCGCTCAAAGCGCTTCCACCAGTAGCAACTTGCAACTATGGAGCGCGATTAGTGTTCAAGAGCCATCGCGGCGCGCCGCGATGGCGGAGCTATGCGCCGATCAAAAGCAAGTGAAGGATGCCGCCTGGTTCTTTGCCTTTTGTGCTGATCACTATCGACTATCTATGGCCGCACAGAAGGCGGGAGTAGATCCAAAGGGATTGGATTATGCTGAATTCGGAATCATGGCAATCATAGACGTTGCTCTAGCGGCGGAGCGATTTGCTTGTGCCGCCGAGGCCCAGGGCTATGGCATCTGCTACATCGGAGCCCTCAGGAATCAACCGGCCGAGGTCGAGCGACTACTGGAGTTGCCGCACGGCACATTTGGAGCCTTTGGAATGTGCTTGGGCGTTCCTGCGGATAGCGAAACGGCGCGGATTAAGCCGCGATTGAAACAATCTCAAGTATGGTTCCGCGAGACTTACGATGCGGATGTTTCGGTCGATGAGTATGAATTGCGGATGAAACCCACTTATGAGCGTCGGGGCATGAGTACATCATGGGCTAGCCACAGTGGTATCCGCGCCGACGGAGAGCACATGACCGGGCGCGATGTCTTGTTGGATTACCTCCACAAGCAGGGATTTTTTCTACGCTAAGTGCGAACGATGGATGTCGCTTGGGCAAGTCGTGCAGCTGCCTCAACGTTTGCCGAGTGTCCGCTGCGCTCGGCAATGACGTCGATGGCTTGAACCGGAATCCCACTCAAGTAAAGATCGCCGATCAGGTCAAGGAGCTTGTGCCTGGCCGCCTCGTCTTCGAACAGGGCCTCATTTTCGTAACCGTCACGACCAATGATGACGGCGGTGCTTTCATCAAGTCCCAGTCCTAGGCCCGCTCTTCTGGCAGACTCGATTTCGTCAGCGAAGGCAATCGTTCTGGCCGGCGCAATTTCCTTACTGAAGACCTCCGGAGACAGGTTTGCTTCGAAGGATTGAGTCCCGGGGAAACACTCTTCAGTAACAAACTCGTAGCGCCAGCGTCCATTTCCAGCTGCGATCGCCAGCGAACGTTCGTGGCACTTGACAAAGACACGTGCGTACGGCGGGTTCACCTCAATGGAGCCGATTTTCTCGAGGCCCACACTTCGGAGCCCCTCGACGAAAACCTTGGAGGCGCCTCCCGCAGCCGGAAGTTCTCCTCCCGTGACTTCGACCTCGGCATCGGTGAGGCCCAAGCCCGCCAACGCTGCCATGAGATGCTCGATCGTTGAGATATCGCCAAGACGGGTGCAGCGCACAGTTTCCTTGATCTCACTCGGCTCCGCTCGCCACCGGTTGTTTCCTGACCGAAAGGCGATTCCATTGGTACCGGGGTGAATTGAAGCGGTAACGGGAGATCCGGAATGCAGCCCCTGGCCCACAAAGGTAGCGGTCGATCGCACCGTCAGACGGTCGAACACGTTCACTCTTTGTCCTCCATTTGTGCAACTTGCGCCTCCAGAGCCTTGACCCTCTTCAACAATGCCGGCAGTTCTTTGATCGCCAACATTTGGCGGAGGGACTCTCGAACGTCTTGAGCGGGAAGTCCAAAGTACTCCCCGCTTTTGGTCAGGTCTTGCATGACCCCAGTTCTGCCTCCAAGCATGATGTCGTCGCCTACGGAGCGATGGTCGGCAATGGCGGTTTGCCCGCCCATAACTACTCGATTGCCGACTCTCACAGATCCGGCGATGCTCGTATGGGCTGCAATGACAACCGAGGTCCCAATGGTCACGTTGTGAGCGACTTGGACCATATTGTCGAGTTTCGTCCCATCCCCAACGACAGTTTCGCCGCAGGTCGAGCGATCAATGCAGGTTCCAGCACCAACTTCAACATCGTCGCCAAGAACGACGCCCCCCACCTGAGGCACCTTAACTCGTTGCTTTCCATCCCAAACAAAGCCGAAACCGTCTGCACCCAGCACGCAATTAGCGTGCAAGATGCACCGGTCGCCAATTCGAACATCTTGCATCAAGACAACTCCCGGATAGACGATCGTATCTTCGCCGACAACACAGGCTTCGCCAATGTAGGCACCCGCGTGGACCTTTGCCCTTGCTCCAACTCTGGCATCTTTCTCGATTACGACGAAGGGGCCAATGCTGGCCGTTTGGTCCACCCAGGCGCGCGGGTCAATCTGAGCAGCAGGGTGGATTCCCTCCATGATGGGAATGGGCCGGTGAGCAAAATGGAGCAGCCTCCCGAATGCCAGTCGTGGCTGGGTAACTCGAATTGCAGGCCTTCCATGTGCATCGATTTCATCAGAAACGATCAAAGCTCCCACTCCCGCCGCAGCATCGGCAAAGGCCTGATTCTCGGCGAAGGCAATGCCGTTGGGATCATTGGAGTCGGCCCGAACTGGCCGGCTGACTCGGAAGTGAGCTGGGCCTTCTAGCCGCCCTCCAACCAATTGAGCTAACTCGCCTAAAGTCCAGCCTTCTGCTTTTGGATCCATAAAATGCATTCTTTCGTGGCGTCCCGCCCTTGGTTGCGATTCAATACCAGTCGGTAGCCCTGCGATCCAGCCCAAATGCCCGCCTTTTGCTCAGCAGTCCATCTCGGTGAAAACACTGGTCGTTGTCTCGGCAACGATGTCAGCGCTTCGCGGCTAGAGTTTACGCGAACTGATGCATTTGGCGTCGAAGGAAGTTCCAGCCGCGCGCCCTGAAGGGGCTCCATCGAAGCCATCGGGTCGCTTCCACCTTCGCTCAATTGCGCCAATGCCTTGATGAGACGTTCTTCTCCTTCCTTGCGTGCCACGTTGGCGTTGTTCCTCAGAGTTTCATCATCGCGGGCAATTCGGCGATAGGCTTGATCCAATATCGCTGTTCGCTCCTCAAGGTAGGTTGCATTTAGCTGTTCCAGTTCTCCGCGGATGGCTTCAACGCGTTTTGCCCTATCTTCGGACCACTTCGCGGCGACTGTGCGATAGGGGTGACCAAGATCAGGGAACCCCATGAGATTGGTGAGCTCTAAGGTCAACTCACCAGCTCGTGGCGCCAACTTATCAAAAGGAATGCGTGTTTGGGCGGCGGCATCATCGAGGAGTCGGGCGTGTTCCGGTGCCAGCCGCGCACGTGAGGCTGCGAGGGCCGACTCAATTTCCGCGTCGAGCACCTTGAGGCGTTGGGTCATGATGCGGCGAATGGCATCCTGCCGGTTGCTCTTTATCTGGGCGGCACTTTCCTCCAGTTCCTTCTGAGTCAGTGCGCTAAAAAGTCGTTTCGAAGAGGAACCACGCACGGTTCCGACCGCCGCGATGGTCGGCTGCTGAACCCCCGGCACCGCGGGTGCCTCGTCCATAAGTGAAACGGCTAACTGATCGAGATTGACATAAACAACGGGTTGCTCAGGTGATGAGCAACCCGCAATGACGAGAGGCAGCAGGAGACAAATCACCCTGCGCATTGTGATCACCTGCCGGCGTTCATGGAAGTCACCGTTGGCGCGGTGAGGTCATTCGCCCCGTAAGGCGCAACGGTCGTCTCGAAAACCGTAGTGAACCCTTGTTGCTTCGAAACTCGGGAAAGAGCGGCCTTCGCCAAGTCGATCGTCGTTTGCTGAAGTTGCTCTCGAAGATTAGACAAGTCGTTGCTGAACTCTCGATCCCAAACTTGGGCAAGGTCCTCCATTCGTCTGGCCCGCTCACTGTATTCTTGAATCTGGCGTCGATCCGCTTCGGTCAGATTTTGCTTTGTCATCAAGTCTGCGCGAGCCTTGTCACTGGCCTGAACATCCTTCTTGATCTTATCGACTGATGCCTTGTCTGCCTCAGTTTGAGGGTCCTTCAACTCCAGGGCCTTCAATTGATTTGCCTGCTCCACGGTCATTACCGTGTAGGTCGTGATGAAGTCTAGCAAGGCTCGACGCTTGGCCAGGGCTTGGTTGAGCTTGGTGCTATTGGTCTTCCCGATGTTGCTATCCTGAATTACCTTATTCAGGTCGACAACGCCGGTCTTTTCTGCGGTCGTCTGGAATCCTGAACCGAAGAAGACGACAGCCATGGCGGCGGCGGCGACCCAGCCCGAGTAGAGTTTGATTGTTGATTTCATGGTTTGTTTTAGAAGCTGCCGCCAATTGAGAAGTGGGTTCGTGACCCTCCGTCTGGGCGGAAGCCGAAGTCGATGCGAATTGAGCCGAGCGGTGTTCGGAAGCCGACGCCAGCGCCGTATCCCAAATGAAGCTTCATTGAATCGGATTGGCTGAAGTTGCTGATGCCGGGATACCCACCCCAAGCTCCGCCGTAGTCAACGAAGCCGATAACTGTGAAGGCATCTGACATTGGCATCGGGTACCGGTATTCGGCCGAAGCAACAATTGCATTCTTGCCCCAGAAGCGCTGCTCGGCATAGCCGCGCAGGGAGTCGGAGCCGCCGATAAACATCTGTTCGTAGAACGGCACGTCACCAGAGATCATGCCCATGCGGCTCCGGAATGCCAGCACCGGGCGAGGATCCGTTAGCTTCCGGCGATCGGCTGGGCGGCGGCTGTAAAAAGCCTTGTATTCCATCGTCGTTCGTACGAAGGGGTTCTTTCCGAGAACGTCAGTAAAGCTCGCGACACTTCCGCCAATCGTATCGATCTTGCTGATTCCTGGTTCGACACTGGCTCTGAAATAGTCGCCTTCAAATGGGTCGAGGGGAACGTCTCGGCGATCACGGCTCAGTTGAAGAATGCCCCTCAGAAGGGAGCCATCTTGCCGGATGTACTCCGCGCTGCTGCTACTCAGATTGATTGCTCGGATGTTCTCAAGGCTGAAACCAAGCGTGCCGTAAAAGCCTCCCTTAAGGGGTCGCGATGCATTGAATGCACCTCCCGTTCGGCGTTCGTCAAACCGATCATCACGGCTGAGCGTTGAGGAACTGCTCCCAAAACTCGCAAAATAACTCTGAACCCTCGAATAGACTGAGAATTGAATCGCAGTATCGTTTTTGTCGAAATAGGGATCGCCAAAATCAAAGGATACGCTAGCACCCGATCCAAACGTGTCTTGCTGGATTCGGGCTCCAAGGTTCTGTCCCATACCTCGGAAGTTCGAGTCGCTAATCGCAAAAGTGCCAGCGAGTCGGCTAGACGGGTCCATGGCGACGCCAACATCGAACTTCGCCGTACGCGTCTCCTTCAAGTCCATCAAGAGATCGACTTTTCCAATTTCCGCAGCGGGTCGTAATCCGGGGTCGGCCTTCTCGAACCACTGCGTGCTTCGAATTCGCCGGACGTCAGAGGCCCAGGTCGATTCATTAAGTGGCTCTCCTACCTTTGACTTGATCATTCTCTGAACGACGCGAGACTTGGTTCTCGTCAGGCCGGTAACGATGATGTCGTTAATCGTGGTTTCGATTACGAGGATGACCATCGTTTCCGGTTGGTCAGCCATTGTGGGAAAGTCGACTTCGGCGAAGTATCCGCGCTGGTCATAGAGACTGCGAATCGCCTCTGCTGTTGGGCGCCGGGCGTTAAAATTCAGTAGCGCATCTTTCTGTTGTGTTACCAACTTGAGGATTTCTTCGGTCTTGATCACAGAATTACCCATGATCGAGATTTCCTTAACGACGGGGTTTTCCTCTATGTCAACGATAATTTGAACTTCCGAGTCACTCAACTGACGGCTGAAGACCTTAACATCTTTGAACACGCCTTGGGCTCGAAGAGTGTTCTGATCGCGCTCTAACTCATCGGCGATAAACGGACGCCCCTCAGCGGCGCGCATATTGGCTCGAATGGCCTCGGTTGTAATTCGATTGTTACCTCGCACCAAAATTTCTTTGATGACCATCGTGCTCTGAGCGTGCATCGTGGCGGCGAGGGCAAACAGCAGTAAAGTTCCAACTCCTTTGGGCAATGAAAATCCTCCAGTGACTGATAGTGTAGACGGTTCTCGCCTGCCATCGTTACCGGGTCTCATCGGGCAAAAGTTCCCCAGAACAAAACGGCTAGCCAATGACAGCTCGAACTTCCTTGCTCTTCTTGTTAACTCGCCAAATGAAGGCATCGAGAACGTAGTGGGTTACTTGGGGCATCGTCAGGAGTGGAACCAGGATCGCTAATGCCGTTGCGGGCAACGTCCAGTTGAAGCCGCCAAACAACTCAGCATGTTCCTTCCAGACAAACCAATCCCAAATCCCTTCTTCAAAGTACGCCAAGGCGAGCAGGGCAAGAATGTAGGCCGGGACGTACTTGAGTTGGAAGAATCTTAAGAAACCATTCTTAGCATTGGCTTCGTTAGATCGCTTCCGATATTGGTAAATCCAGATTAGCGCCATGTAGGGAACACCGTGCGAAACAATGTTGACGAGCATGAACGTCAGATTGCCGTTAAAAACGATAATGCCGGTACCCCAGGCTGCTGCCGTTGCCAACAGCAAGGAGACCTTGCCCAAGTTGAACTCCTTCGTCTGGTGCCAGCGGGAAATCTCTTTACCAAAGAAAGCTAGCATCGCGGTCACATAGACGAAGCGGAGGATGAGCTCCGGCCAAACGGAGGGAATTCGAATGACCTCGAAGTTACTGAACCACTGAAAGTTGCGGCCGTAGGTGTGCCAATAAACTAGAGGATAGATCGTTGCGAGGTAGATAACGATTTGATCGAGCCGATAATCGAAACCGCCTACCGGTTCGCCTCGCCGATACAACATAAAAAAACCGTACTGCTGTCGAACGAAATGGTAGATGGCAAAGTAGGCAACCGCTCCCCAAAAAACTCCAGCCCCAGCAAACGCATAGAGCAATATTCCCGCGCCCCAAGACAGGATGGGAACGACAATATAAAGTGCTCGGCGGCGCTGGAACTCATCTTTGTCGAGATAGGTTCGAAAAAGCGAACTGTAGACGTGCGCTACATCGATGCCGAGAACAAGCAGTATCCAGAGCCAAAGAGGTGCATCATCAAACGCAGCCATCCTGTGGCCAAAAGTCAAGACGATCAAGGTCACGGCCACCGGCGGACCTATGATCGCCAGAAGATCGAATTTCTTGGAGTAAATCCAAGGGGTGGCAATGCTCATCTTAGGAAAGAGGCATGAATATGTCGGTGATCAGTTGATCTGCAGGGGTTTCGCTTGGGTCATTAACATAGACCTCGAATGCAGGATTGTCACTGATTCCTCTACCAAGAGTATTTTCAATATGGTTGATCAGCTGACCGTATACGGGCTCCATTGCCTCGTATGGTCCGACATAGCGGTAGGTCGCATATTCGCCGCTAGGGAGGTGTTGCAGTTCGAGGGCTAGCCCCCCAGTATCGCCAAGACTGTAACCGACCGGTACTTCGACGCAAGCTGCCGATCGCAATTGGTGCGCAGGCGTAAACTCAGGATTGTCCCAATAGATGCCAAGGGTTCTTTGCACTGGCACTCCATTCGCGGTCACCCAACCCCAGAGCTGGTCAAACTTCGGCGCGAGCTGTTCGTAAGGGCCGGTATGCCGAAGCATTACAACAGGAATAGGTTCTGACTGAATGATCTGAACGTTCACAAGAATTATCTTAGCCCAAGTCAAAAGTAGTGAGGCACGAATCTGGCCAAGTTTTGTGTGATCGGCCCATCCGATTCCCGGATTCCAATTCCTCGTGCTTCGGAATCGATGACCCATGACCCTACGATCGCGTGATTTCCTTCAAATACCGGCAGGGGGCAATATTCCTGAAATGCAAACGGCCCGGACTCATAGTCGCCTTCGATCTGCACGTTCATGTCCTTGGCAACAATTGAAACATTGGCTCCCTCGCGACCAAAGAATGGCTTTCGGACATACGAGCTCAGGTCGCGAGGACCGTCCAGATAGCACGAGAGCAAGTTCGGGTGGCCGGGGAACATCTCCCACAACACTGCCAAGATGCCTTTGTTAGCCACGACCATTTTCCAGATCGGCTCGATCCAGTTGAGATTTGAATAGGTGCGCAGCGCCAACGGACCGAATTCCTCTTCGATCATCACTTCCCATGGATAGAGCTTGAATAAGGTTTGGATGGGGCGATCTTCGGGATCGACGAACTGATTCGTAACGTCGCTCCATGCAAGTTCTTGCATCCAATTCAGTTGAACATTCAGGCCAGCCTCATGAGCTGTATCCATCATTACCGCTGTGGTCATTAGGTCTTCAGCGAAGTCGATGCACGCAAAATGCACCAACCCTGAAGACATGAATCCTTCCTCTTTTAACGCTCGCCACTTCGCAACGAGTCCTTCCCAAATCGAGTTGAACTGATCTCGGTTTGGCTTCACCTCCTGTAACCAGTACCACTGGATCACGGCCGCTTCGAGAAGCGATGTCGGAGTGTCTGCGTTGTACTCGAGCAGTTTTGGTGGATCGGAGCCGTCGTAAACCAAATCGAACCGGCCGTAAATGGCGGGCGGATCGTCATCCCAAGCTTTGGTGATCACGGGCCAAGCCGCCTGTGGAATGCCTAATCTTTCGAAGTCTTGCGTTTCGATCACGCGTTCGACCGCGCTCATACACATCTCGTGTAGCTCTAATGTGGCTGACTCCAGTGTCTCGATCTCGTTTCGATCGAATTGGTAAGCGGCCTCTTCAAACCAATAGGGCAGTTCGTCGACCGTGTGAAACGAGAGACCAAGTTTCTCGATCTTCTCTTTGTAATCGGGGCGCGAATCTTGTCGCTCTCGCCTCATCTAGCTGGACGAAGTGAAGCCACCGCCGCCGAATCCGCCAGTTCGGACATTTACCCATCGTGCGCCGGCGCGGCCGCTGCTGCAGTCGGTGCCGGGCAGAACTTTCCCGGTTGCATCCTGGCACTCGCGGCGAGTCCCCGAGCAACCTGTCACCGAAATGCCGGCGACAATAGCAAGTATCAAGGTAGCGGGTACTTGATTGGACTTCTTCATGTCTCTAGCGAACATTACCCAATCCGACGACCATTTGCGCTGATTCACTCCAGGACCGCGCTACAATGAAGGTTCCGAATGAAGCCCCGCACGCCCATGCTGCAGCAGTACTTCCAAGCGAAGGAAGCGCACCCTGGGGTGCTCATGGCGATGCGTGTCGGCGACTTTTACGAGTTCTATGGCGACGACGCCACCCTCGCCGCTGAGATTCTCCAGATCACGCTGACCGGGCGCGACGACGGCCCGAATGGCCGCATCGCGATGGCCGGCGTGCCATTCCATTCGGTCGAGAAATACCTCGCACGGCTTGTTGCCAGTGGTCAAAAGGTCGCTCTATGCGATCAGGTCGAAGACCCAAAAACGGCTAAGGGCTTGGTTCGGCGGGCGGTCACGCGGGTCTTGTCGGCCGGAACGGTGCTCGAAGATTCGATGCTCGCCCCGAACTCGAACAACTTCTTGTCGGCGCTTTGCCTGGTCGGCGATCGGGCTGGTTTCGCTGCCCTCGACCCATCTACGGGTGAGTTTATGGTCACGGAGATCGCGGGCGAAGAATTGCAGATGATCGCGCTTCAGGAACTCTCGCGCATTCGGCCGTCCGAACTCCTTTGCAGCGACACTTTTTCCGACTTACCACTGGGCGAACTCGGCATCGCCAAGACCGAGTGGAACCAACTCGATGCGCGGAAGGCCCTGCGCTCGCTTCAAGATCACTTTCGCGTGAACTCGCTAGACGGCTTCGGCCTCGGCGACAATCCATCCGCGTGGGTGGCTGCCGCGATGGTGCTCACCTATGCGTCAAAGAACGGCCTTGAACTGGGCCACGTCGAAACGATCAGCAGCTACTCAATCGAGAGTTTCATGGGCCTCGACCCTTCGACCCGCCGCGCCCTCGAACTCACCGAAAATCTAAGCGATCGCAGCAAACGCTTCACCCTCCTCAGCGTCCTCGATCAAACCGTAACGAGTCCCGGTGCCCGACTCCTAAAACGCTGGATCGAACAGCCCTTGCTCGATGCCAAATCAATTAGCGCCCGCCACGATGCGGTCGAACGTTTTGTCAAAGTTGGTCTTCACAGAGCGGACCTGCGGGACGCTCTCGCAAGATTC
Source organism: Chthonomonas sp. (assembly GCA_016788585.1). Classification (GTDB taxonomy): domain Bacteria; phylum Armatimonadota; class Fimbriimonadia; order Fimbriimonadales; family Fimbriimonadaceae; genus JAFLBD01. The sequence continues at coordinate 332,093 of JAEURP010000009.1, forward strand.
AGCGACCTTGAACGCCTTGTCGGCCGATGCTCGGCTGGCTTGGCCGGCCCGCGCGACCTTGCCGCAATGCGCACGACCCTCGTCGCCCTACCAAATCTTGAAGCACCGCTCAGCAAAGTAAACGAAGGCCGAATCGCCGAGCTCTACAACATGATCGGCGATCACTCCGAACTCGCGAGCCTCCTCGACGAGGCCGTGATGAATGATCCGCCGCACTCGATGCGCGAAGGCGGCATCATCAAACCAGGCTACGACGCCGAACTCGATAAACTCCGCGATATCAGCCGAGACGGTCGAAAATTCATTGCTGAACTCGAGCAAGCCGAACGCGAGCGAACCGGCATCGCCACCCTAAAAGTCGGCTTTAACAACGTCTTCGGCTACTACTTAGAGGTCAGCAAATTGCACCAAAGCAAGGTGCCGCAAGACTTCATTCGCAAGCAAACCACGGCCAATGCCGAGCGCTACATCACCGCTCAGCTAAAGGATCACGAGAACGCCGTTCTGGGCGCGAGCGACAAGGCTCAAGCCCTCGAAGGCGAGCTATTCATCCGCCTTAGGACAAGAATATCCGAGCACTCGGCGACGCTCCTTCAAACTGCCCGCGCTCTTGCCGAACTCGACGTCCTCTCCTGTCTCGCCGAAGTCGCCGTCTCCCGCGACTACCGCCGCCCAGAAATAGTCGAAGATGACATTCTCGAAATCGAAACCGGTCGCCACCCCGTCGTTGAAGCCAATGCCCCAAACTTCGTCCCGAACGATTCCTCGTTCGATGGAGATGAAAGGTTGATGGTGCTCACTGGCCCGAACATGAGCGGCAAATCCACCTACCTTCGCCAAGTCGCGACCATCGTCCTGCTCGCCCAAATCGGCTCCTTTGTACCGGCGCGCAAAGCCAAGCTCGGCCTCTGCGACCGCATCTTCGCCCGCATCGGAGCCAAAGACGAAATCGCGCTCGGCCAATCCACGTTCATGGTCGAAATGACCGAAAGCGCTTTCATCCTCAACCACGCAACCGAGAGTTCTCTCGTCGTTCTCGACGAGGTCGGTCGTGGCACCAGCACCTTCGATGGCCTCGCCATCGCCTGGGCAATGCTCGAAAGACTCAGCGAGATCGGGAGCAAGACGATGTTCGCGACCCACTATCACCAACTCAACGTGCTCGCCGACCAGCTTCCCGGAGTCGCAAACTATCGGGTTAGTGTAAAAGAGGTCGGCGACGACATCGTGTGGACGCACAAAGTCCTCCCCGGCGGCACGGACCGCTCTTACGGCATCCACGTCGCTCGCAAAGCCGGCGTCCCTCGACCTGTCCTCGAAAGAGCGAGCGAGATTCTGGAAGGGCTAGAACTTGCCGAACCCGCCGCCGCGCCAAAGCCAAGCGTGAAGGGCTTGCAACTCACCCTATTCGAAGTTGAAGACCCGCCAGTAGTCAAAAAGCTAAAACAACTGGATGTCGAAGACCTGACTCCACTCCAGGCAATCGCTCTACTCGGAGAATGGAAGAAAGAACTAGAAGTTCCTAAGCCTTAACTTCGTACTTCCAACCTCGTACTTCTTACTTCGGAAATGGTGCCGGGGGAGGGACTCGAACCCTCATGAGTTTGAGCTCAACGGTGTTTGAGACCGCCGCGTCTACCATTCCGCCACCCCGGCGAGGAACAGGCTGGGAGAATACCCCGCTTACCACCGGAGCGCAGACCAGAGACCCGAGCACAGAGTTTTACTCTGCAAACCTCACTCCCCCTTAACCGGAGTCGCCTCAACCGCCCCGCCCGTATACTCAACTCGAATCGTCGTCACCGCATTCAAGCCCGTACGCAACGCACCCGAGACCTGCACTTGCCCCGAGCCACCCAGCCACGTGTAAGGCACAACAACAGTCCCCACCATCACCCGCGAAGGTTTCGAACCCACTGGCACCTTGATCCGCACATCAAAGTTCGCTGCACTGCCGGTCTTGTTCGTGATATTGCACTGGTTCACCCGCTGAAATTCGCGATAAGCCGCATCAAATCGAGAAGTCCCCAACCGCAATCCGGTAAACGCAAACTGCGACCATCCGCTTGGAGCCTTCGGCGCGAGCTTCAGCGTATTGGTCGTCTTGTCCGCCTCGTAGTCGAGGAACGCCATCACCGAATCCATGTACGTGCTCATGGATTCCCACGCATTGGGCCATGCCGTTTGCAGGGAGAAGTCAGGATAGATTTCGTACTGGCTCGGCGAGATTTGCTCCGCGCCAAAACCGAGCGGGCCAAGCCAAGGGAAGAGCAATTCGATCTTCTCGCGATGCAGGTCAATGTCAGCCTTGCCAACAGTGAAGTCAGCGCGATCAGCGTGGAAAAGCCCAAACCAAAGCGTGCTCAAGAACCAGGGCCCGCCATTCCAATAGCCATCGCCCCAGTACCGATTAACCAAACCGCTAAACTCGCCGCCGCCATTCACCAATGGTCGGAACTGCCCCGAACCAGGATGCGCCGCGAAGCCATTGATCCGGTCAAGAATCGCCGTTGCCCGCGCATCATTCGAAGCGATGACATTGAACGGATAAGTCACCCCGAGTTGGCTGATATCAATGTTCTCGCCGCCCCATGCGAGTCGCCCATTCAGGCCACCCAACAGGTTCGCCGCGCGAGCATTGTAATCAGCCGCCCGGGCCGACCAATTCACCGGCGAATTGCCGACTAAGACACTGAGTCGTTGCGCAATCGTCGCCGCGTCCCAAAGCCCGCGTATGCAATTCGCGTTCGAGTAGATGAACTCATCAAACGAATCCTCCCAGACATTCATGGTGTGCATGAGCTGGTTCGTGTCGTCGTAATAAAGCCGAGTGTCCAGCGCGCTGTCGCTGCTCATTGCGAGTGCTGCCTCGTGCACCATTGCTGCGTTGTTGATGAGCAAACTATCATCGCCTGTCAAGCGATACAGATACAACAAAGCCCAAGGCAACACCGCGGTCTCATCCACCTGCGGCGCGCTCCAAACAATGTAGCCATCGGTCGTGTACTTCTGATACCAAAAGCCTTTGCCCCAGCTTTCATTGCCGCGATACGCAACATCGCGCATCCAGCGAATCATCTCGTTCGACTCCGGAATGTGCCCCGCCCGCGCCAAGCTGACGAGCGCGTACATCATGTCGCGAGGCCAAACATAGGGGTAGGCGCCGTTATGCATTCCCGCGATCAGAGATCCCGTTTCGGTATCGATATGAAGCGCTGTCGCCAGCTTCGATCGCCTCCAAAGCGCGTCGTAGCGGTCGTCCGGCAAGTCCACCATCACGCCCTGTTGAAGCCAATTCGTCCAATATTGGCTCGTGAGATTCTGCAGATTCGCCGCGCTTTGCAACTGGAACCAGTCGAGTACAGGTTGCAACTTCTGGCTGTACACATTCGTAACCCCCGCCGGCCGAGCGTAAGCTCCAGCTACGATCAGATCGAGCTCTTTGGTCTGCCCGGGCGCGAGAGTGAGTTGCGTGCCGATCCAACCTTCGCCCTGATCAGTACTCGTATCCCGCCAATTGTCCGTAGACCAAGACCCGCCCGCATTGCCGGGGATCGGGGCCACCTTGAGCCCCGCAGCTAGGTATAGCGAGATGTCTTTGTTCAGCGCGCCAAAGCTGGTCGGGTTGTATTCGCTCGGCGGCTGAATGTTGTTGCCGCCGCCAAAGACGTTGCGCTGCGTTCGGTCATGCGCCACCATCGCATTGCGTGTCGCGTCAATTTCTGCGCCATCATAGGTCTCTCCACCATTCAGCGCCCAGTCGCCAAAGGTGTAGAAATTCAGTGTCTTCGTCGTTGGCCCGTCATTGCGAATCAACGTGCGTTTGATGTGAATGGACTTCTCTGAACTCGGAAACGCGATTCCGATCGGCGAAAAGTCGGTTTGCTCGACATAAAGGTTGTTACCGCCTGCCGTTAGGCGCTGGGTGGTGCGCAGCACATTCGTGTCGCCGAGGTAGTTCTGCGTCACCTGGCTGTAGCTCACGCCATTTGGGTTGCTGAGCCAATGCGTCAGGCCATCTACGCGGATGCCACTCACCATCTGGTTGATGTGCATCTGGCCTCGGTGATTGGTAGGAAGACCAGGTGGAAACGTATCATTGCCCCCGCTATAACCCTCGTTCCGCGTCCCGACTCCGTTCACGCCGCCCGCGCCGGGGTAGTAGATGTCGTAGAGCGACCCATTCTGGTCGAGCATCGTATTGATGAAGCCATTGCCGGTAACCGCCTCTTCTTTCCAGAAAGACACGGCTGGATAGCCAGCGCTCGGGTTCGGCGATCCCGCACCCGCACCGGGCCATGCCAGCTTGTTCCAGTAGCTATAGGTAAACCCGCCGTCAGCAAAAACCTCTTGCATATCGCCGGTAGACCAGGCTCCGATTCGGTACCGAATGTTCTGCGCGTAGCCGCGGGTTGAAGCGGGCAGAGTCGCCTTCCACCAGTCATCATTCCCACCGCCCGCGCGCGGTTCGTTCCGAACAAATGTAATCTGCCCACCCGAGCTTCTCAGCGCCGAGGTTGAGGCCGAAGGGTCACCAAAGACCCCGGTCGGATTCGTGCCATTGGTCGTGTAGTAGATCGCGACTCGGTCGTAGGTGAACGAGGGCCCAATCTTGATCCAGATGTCAATCGGCTCATCCTCACGAGGCACATCGCTCTCGCGCATCGTGACGCCACCAGGCTCCCCAAACACCTGATTTGTCGGTGAATGGGCGACCAAACTTGGCACAGCCCCTACCCAAGCAGCCAAAGCTAACAACCAACAAAGAACAAAAGACCTCATGCGACCCCATCAGGGTAACACACGAGTCATCCGGAAACAACCCGGGAGCATAGGCTTTAGCCTTTTCAATGGCGGTTCGGCTTTAGTCTAACCCGTCGAAAGCTCAGTGCGTGCTAGGGCTAACGTGTTGGCAGGGTTTGCGTAATCATCCCACTGCAAAGGCGTACCCCAACTGTCGTCCATCCAGGTCCACTTCGTCCACGGTTGTTCAAATTCAGAAGCTTTGTGGTTGACAAAGCACGATCTCAGCCCATTGCTATTAACCATGACCTTCGCGCCCTCCGCGACCACATTGCGATCTTTGCGTTTAAGAACCTCCAAGACACGAAACCGAACAACGAAAGAAGGGGAGGAAATTCCGTCATTTCGTCACTTTCGTCATTTCGTCAAGTAAGCGAAACCCGAGCCCCGAGACCCGAGACCCGAAACTACACCCGTACAATGCTTGCCACGATCATCGGCCGGAGAGACGCTTGCCGCTGCAACATGACATTGATTGCGTCGGTGACCTTGCCAACAACAAGTCCATCATTACTGAGATCCTTCGCACCGAGGGCACCGAGGGCGTCTTCGGCGGCTTCTTTGGCCCGCGAAAGGGAGGACTCCGAGCCGGAATATCCGCGCGAAGAGAGGGTTACTCCCAGCGGCCCTTTGGTCGAAGAAATCTTGGCGACGGCCGTGACCAATCCGAAGTCGGACAGCACCATGCGATCGCGAACTGTTTGCGGCGACACGATGTGGCCGCCCTTATCAATCCAAAGTTCGGCGCCATCGGTCGCGTCATCTAGCCAGGCGTGGGTCTCATCGATGATGAGCTTCTTGCCGTCTTGCAGCTTGAACATTCGGTGCTCAGCGTGGCCCATCGCCTTCGCCATCTCGCAGTAGGTGTGCAAGTGGCGCGGCTCGCCGTGAACCGGAGCAAGGTAGAACGGCTTGGTCAAGTTGATCATCATCTTGAGCTCGTCCTGATAGGCGTGCCCGCTGACGTGAATCGGCGGATTGGCATCGTGGACCACGACCGCTCCAAGCCTAAACAATCGGTTAGTGGTTTGCCAAATCGCGGCTTCGTTGCCCGGAATCGGGCGCGCCGAATAAAGAATCGTATCGCCTTCGCGAACGCGCATCCGCGAGTACTCTTCGCGAGACATCTGAACCAGCGCGCTCATCGGCTCTCCTTGGCTACCGGTGGTCAGAATCACGACTTGGTCTTCGGGCAGTTCGCTGGCTTGGTCAAGCCGAATTCGGACACCCTTGGGAGGGTTTATGTAGCCCAGCTGGGTGCAGATATCTACCGTCTGCTCCATGCGGCGACCCGCGACCGCGACCTTGCGACCCGTCTCAGCGGCCACGTCCATCGCCTGCTGCATGCGGTGGATGTTGCTACTGAACATCGTGATGAGAATGCGGCCCGGAGCTTCGGCAAAAGCCTTGCGGAAGCCATCGGTCGCGAGTTGCTCGCTGGGGCCGAAGCCTGGGCGCTCGACATTGGTCGAGTCGCTAAGAAGGCAAACAACACCTGACTCGCCAAGCTCGGTCAAACGCTTTAGATCGCTGAGCTTGCCATCTACAGGGGTGAAGTCGAATTTAAAGTCAGCAGTGAAGAGAACAACACCGTGCTCGGAATGAATCGCGATACAACTGGTTTCGGGAATCGAGTGGGTGATGCGCACGAACTCAAACTTAAGATCACCAGCCGGAATGAGATCGCCGTAACGAACGGTCACCGTCTTCAAATTGCGCGTATCCATGCGCTCTTCCAGCTTGGGCCGGATCATCGCATGGGTGAACTGAGTGGCATAGATGGGAACGTTCACCTGGCGAAGCAGGTGAGAAAGGGCGCCAACGTGGTCTTCGTGGGCATGGGTGAGAACGACGCCTCGAAGCTTGTCTTTGTGCTCGACGGCGTAGGAAAAATCGGGAATCACGACATCAACGCCGTGCATATCTTCATCGGGAAAAGAAATGCCGCAATCCACCATCAGCATGTCGTCGCCTTGAGTGACGAGGGTGCAATTGCGACCGATCTCCCCGGCCCCTCCGAGGGGCAGGATTTCAAGTTGTTTCAAGACCCTTAGGGTACCAGACGCTAGTTGTTGTTCCGGCTCGCCGATAGGTAGTACAGCAGGATGAGGATGCTTTGTAGCGCAGCAGCCACATAAGTGAGGGCGGCGGCATTGAGGACTTTCTTGGCACCGACCATTTCCTGCGCCGTCAAGAGCTGCGAACTCTCAAGTGTGCGCAAGGCTCGGGCACTGGCGTTAAACTCGACCGGCAATGTGACCAAGGCGAAAATGGTCGTGAGTGAGAAAAGAAGGGCTCCAATGAGCATGAGGGGGCCGAAATTTAAGAAGGCACCCACCATGAAAACCATGGGGGCGATCCCGCCGCTGACCGAGACCGCAGGCACAATAGCTCCGCGCATCTTCAGGGGCGCATAGTCCTGAGCGTCTTGCTCGGCATGGCCTAGCTCGTGGGCAACAACCGCGACGCTTGCGACTGAGTTCTGAACGGAGGACTCGGAAAGCCGAATCACTTTGCCGCGCGGGTCATAGTGGTCCGTGAGCTCGCCTTGAATTCGATCAACCCGAACGTGAACATTGGTGTGATCCATGATCCACTGGGCTGCTTGAACGCCATTGACTCCTCGCTGTGTCGGCACTTGGGCGTACTTAGCAAAGGTGCTTTTGACTTTGTACTGAGCCCAAAGGGCAAGCACAAGTCCTGGCAACGCGAAAATGAGATACGTAAGCATCTATCGCAGATTCATAACGTAAACCCAAGCCCCAAGTTCCAACGGTCCTAGATTTCTGGATGGGACTGTTGCAGAGCTTTGGGTGCCTTGCTCCGCCAAGCTTCTATGAGCAGGTCGCGGAGAATATCATTCGGAACCTTTGCTAGCTCCACTACGACGGCGGGATAGTTGTTGTAATGCGGGTCGTGGATGAAGAACTCAGGGTCGGTTTGTTCAATGACCTCACGAGCGGAGAGGGAAGCTGTGGAGATCGCCCAAAACCTGGGATTAGGCACGCGGGCTTTCTTTGGTTCCAGGCGTTCAAGCCAAACCCAACAGATACCCTTCATCTTGCCTCTGACTTCGACTTCGAAAGCATTGCCATTTTGGACAATTCCCGGGAGCGACAATGCCGTCGTCGCCAGGTCGTCAAGAGTTGCCAAGACTCGCCTCGGCGGCATCGACCGTGTTCATGAGGAGCGAGACGACGGTCATTGGGCCCACACCGCCGGGCACGGGCGTGATCCAGCTGGCCTTCTCAGAGCATTCTTCGAAATGGCAATCGCCGACGTCTTTGTCACGGCCCTCGACTCGGTTATAGCCCGCGTCTACCACGACCGCGCCTGGCTTAATCCAATCTCCTCGGACCATTTCGGGACGCCCGACAGCGGCGACGACCACGTCGGCCATGCGGCAAAGGTCTGGCAATTTCTGGGTCTTGCTGTGCGCGATCGTGACGGTCGCGTTCTTTTCGAGAAGCATCAGGGCCATCGGTTTGCCGAGGATGACGCTGCGCCCAATGACGACAGCATGCTTGCCAACTAAATCGATGCCGTAATGATCGAGCAACCGAATGATGCCCAATGGCGTTGCGCAACGAAAACCAGGAAGCCCAGCAACGAGGGCACCAAGGGATTGGGGCGTGAGTCCGTCAGCGTCTTTGCCGGAACCGAGGGCGAGCAGAGCAGCATCTTCGTCGAGGTGCTTTGGGAGGGGGTGCTGAAGCAAAACACCATGTACACTTGTGTCGGCGTTTAGTTTCGCGATTTGATAGAGTAATTCGGCTTGAGTCGTGTTGGCCCCGGCTTCCCATTGACCGCTTTCCATTCCGGCTTTGGTGGCCCAAGCGCGCTTCATGTTTACGTAGGCGACGCTGGCGGGGTCTTGTGAGGCCACAATCGCTTCTAAACGGGGCACAATCCCCTTTTCGCGTAGGGCAGCAACGCGGGAATTGAGTTGTTCGCGCAGGGTTGTGCTGAGGGCTTTGCCATCAAGAAGTTGGGCGGGCATTGGGTACCCCTATTTTGGCATGGAGGCTAAGGCGTGCGGATTGTCCAGCCCGGCGATTTGGAAAGCTCTTCGTGGAGTTCCGAACCGGCCTGTACGATTTCTTCCTCTTCATCTTGGACTGGTGCCGGAGGAGTGGGCTCAGCGAGCATCGGGTCGAAATCTTCGTGCTTAAAATGGGCCTTTGCCGTTAGCGGTAACAGCTTGCCAAGCACGCCGTTGATGAACTTAAAGCTGTTTTGATCACCATAGGTTTTCGCCAGATTTACAGTTTCGTTGATCGTGACTTTTGGTGGTGTTTGAGGAACAAATTGGAACTCGGCCGCCGCCATCCGAAGTAATGCTCGATCGACCTTGGATATCCGATCAAATCGCCAGCCCTCGGCCATTAATGGCTCAAGTAAGGCGTCGATCGAGTCTCGGTCATCAATCGTGGCGGTGACGATGGTTTGGATGTACCCGGCAAGTATCTCGGGGAATGCCTCTTGACCAAGCGCATATTCTAGGATTTCCTTCAAGTCGACCTCGGCGGAATCCAGCGAGTAGATTGCCTGGAAGGCAGCATTCCGAGCGGCAAGCCGAAGATCCGCAGGCGACTTCAAACGAGGGCTTCCTCGAGCATCGAGGGCACAAACGCGGTGGTCACTTTGCCCGAAACATAGTCTGGGTGGCGGACCAAACGCCGCAGGAAGGGAATGTTGGTTGAGATTCCTTCGACATGAAACTCATCGAGCGCGACTGTGAGCCGGCGAAGGCACTCGTCACGGTCACGACCGGTGACAATCAGTTTCGCGATCATCGGATCGTAAAATGGCGAAATCGTAAACCCAGCGTAAACGTGGGTGTCCATTCGCACGCCAATCCCGCCTGGAGCATTCCAAAGCGTGATCCGCCCAGTACTTGGCGCAAAGTCATTGTCAGGGTCCTGTGCCGTTATTCGAGCTTCGATCGAGTGCCCACTCAACACGAGATCATTCTGGGTGAAGCTCAGTTTCTCACCGGAGGCAATACGCAACTGCTGCTCGACTAGGTCGAGGCCTGTGACGCTCTCAGTCACCGGGTGCTCGACTTGAAGACGAGTGTTCATTTCCAAGAAGTAGAACTCGCCCTGCTCGTCCACCAAGAACTCAACGGTGCCGGCATTCGTGTAGCCGACGCTACCCGCAACGCGCACCGCCGCTTCACCCATTTCTTTGCGGAGAGCCGGGTCCATCAAGGCAAATGGGGCCTCCTCTACGATTTTCTGGTGGCGAAGGTTCTGTACTGAGCACTCGCGCTCAAAAAGGTAAACGCCATTGCCGTGCTCGTCGAAGAGAACTTGGATTTCGACGTGTCGTGGGTTCTCGACGAACTTCTCAACGAGCATGGCGTCATTTCCAAAGCTCGCCTGAGCCTCGGCCTGAGCGATACTCCAACACTTTTGAAGTTCCGCAGGATCAGCGACTTTACGAATTCCGCGACCGCCGCCCCCGGCTACGGCCTTGAGGAGTACCGGGTAGCCGATTTCCGTCGCAAGCGCAAGGGCGTCCTGCTCGGTTTCAACTGGACCATCGCTACCTGGAACGACCGGGCAATTCGATGCAATGGCGGCTTCCTTGGCCTTTGCCTTGTCTCCCATGGCGACAATGGCGGATGCCGGGGGGCCGATGAACTTGACGCCCATCTGGGCGAGCGCTTCAGCAAAGTGATCGCGCTCAGAGAAATACCCGTAGCCGGGATGAACTGCATCGGCCCCCGAAATCTCGACCGCCATCAAGACGTTAGCCAAGTTTAGATACGAGTCCGTGTTTGAGGCTTCTCCGACGCAAATCGCGTGATCGGCAAATGACACATGGAGGCTGTCTTTGTCCATCTGGCTGTATATGGCGACCGTTTCGATACCAAGCGCTTTGCATCCGCGCATCACGCGCAACGCAATCTCTCCCCGATTTGCAACCAAAACCTTCTTAAACATTAGTACTTTTTGTGTCCCGGATGGTCGCACTTCACGTTGCCGGTGGAGGCGTCGTACGTATAGGGCTTCTTGTCGATTGGGTCCACGATCATTTCGGCGGGAAGTCTGAGCTCGGCAAGGCTCCCCGGCGGCGTTTCATCGGCATTTGTCATCGCAATGACGATGGCGGCTCTAATCTGCCTTAGGTTCTCCATGCAGACTTCATCTTTAGCTCGGGCCATGCTCTGACCGACAGCGGTGTGACCAACTTGGTCGGCCCTCTGGTTACCCGTCTCGGTGCAGCCAATCATGACGATTGGGACTAGAAACAACCATGTCTTCATGCCGGCTCAACCCTCGCGACAACCTGTCCAAACTCTACTGCTTCGCCATCTTCGACCAAAAGCTCCGCAATCGTCCCGCCTTTGCTTGAAATCACATCCTGCCGAAGGCCCAGCGCGGTGACGGCGCCAATAGTGTCGCCCTTCTCGATTTCTGCCCCCACTTTCACATCCGCAAGAGCAAAATAGCCGACACTCGTAGCCTTGACTTCATAGAGTGTCTCAGCATGGGTGACGGCAGCCATCTCGGGTACTTCGGGGGTTTCAATAGCCGGGGATGCGGCGGAATCGAAAGTTGCCGTAAATCGCTCTCCATGGGCCTTCACGCTGACATAGCGATACCCATTTTCTTGCGCCGTCTGAAGGGCGTGCTGGATCAAGTCAAGGCCAAGACCGGGCATGAAGGGGAGTGTACCAAGGTCAAAAAAAATGGTGGGTCGCTGTTCTGTTTTAGGGAGGAGAGGTGCGACCCACCCAGAGGCTGTCTTCGTTGCTTTTGCTGATTGAGGAGTGAACCTTCTGCTGTTCGCTTCCTATGTACTTCTCAACCACCGGTCGAGGCGCTTGGTTCCCAGAATTCAAAGTCCTGGGACCTCCCGTATTTGCTCTAGCTGTGAGATGACGGAGGAAGTGGAACTCATGAGTTGAGCCAGGGGGAAGGTTTGAGTACGAATCAATTCAATGTTGGAATCACCGAAGTGAGGGTGGTTAAGGGGCCGACGCTCCTCGAATGCCATGGGGTCGGAAGTTGTATTGCTTTGTTCGCCTATGACTCAGTAAACACGCTGTCTGGAGTGGCATACATCGTGTTGCCGAAGAGGCTGGCGAGCTCGACAGACGCCTACCAGGGGCTGTTTGTGGACTCGGCCGTTGAGTTGCTCCTCAAAAAGCTGCTTGACGCCGGTGCGTCGCAAGAGAGCCTGAAATGGGCCTATGTTGGGGCAGCTGAGTTCCTCAAACTTACCAATGGTACGCAGTTACCTGCACTGGAGATAGGACGCCGCAATGCTGAAGCGATCGAGGCTGAGCTCGAGCGGCTGGGCATTGAGATTACAGCCAAAGACATTGGCGGCACGATAGGCCGCGACGTTTCATTCTGCACCTCCGACGCGGAACTCAAGGTGCGAACGGTTCACGAAGGAGAAAAGACGCTATGCAACCTGCAGTAACGCCATCAGACCGCCCGCGGCTCCCAATTCAGGCGATTCTGCGGCAAACCCAGGATCTGCCGGTGTTGCCGGGGGCGATCATGCGGGTCATCCAACTTACGGGGAACAGTGACGCCACTTCGCGCGCGGTCGCCGAGGCAATTGGAATGGACCAGGCAGTCACTGCAAAGGTTCTACGACTCGCTAACAGCTCCTTTTATGGATTGCCACGAAAAGTAACGTCGCTTCAGGAAGCAGTCATCCTTTTGGGATTCCGTACGGTCAGGCTAATCGCGATGGTGGCGGGAACCTCAACCTGGATGAGCAGACCGCTCAAGGGTTACGATTTGCCGCCCCGCCAGTTAATGCGACACTCGATGGGTCTGGCGCTGGGTTGCCAAATGATCGCGCGAATCGGTCAGTTCGATCCCGACGAGGCTTTCGTGGCGGGACTGCTTGCTGATATTGGCAAGATCGCAATCGATAAGTGTATCGACGGCAAGATCTCACTGATGATGCAGTTGGGCATCAAAGCGGGAATGACGTTTGAAGACGTTGAGCGCACGGTCTTAGGGCATACCCACTCTGAAATCGGCGCCCACATGGCCGAGAATTGGAACCTGCCGCAAGAGATCGTTGAAGGAATCAAGTGGCACCACGATCCAACGAGCGCTGGTGAAGCGTGGCTGCCCCACGTCATCCACCTCGCAGACGTTCTCGCCATGATGACGGGCTTTGGCATTGGAGGCGACGGCCTTCAGTACAAGCTTTGCGAGGACAGCCTGGAAATCTGCCGACTTTCTGCCGAAGATTTCGATGGACTGATCGAACAGTTCGTCGGAGCGGTTCTTCACGGAGAATCTCTCTTCGATGGCATGTAATGTCGAGCACACGCAGAGTACTGATTTCAGATGACGCCGAGTACATTCGGCTCGCTCTTCGGCGCATCTTATGCGCCCATGGATGGGAGGTTGTGGGAGAAGCAGAAAACGGCGCCCAAGCCGTTAAAATGTTCAACGAGCTCGCTCCCGATCTTGTGCTCATGGATATTACGATGCCCGAGATGGATGGCATCTCCGCTCTTCGAGCGATTCTTAGCGCGCATCCGGATGCAAAGATCGTGGTTTGTAGCGCGATGGGCAAGCACAATTTGGTCAATGAGGCCGTCGCTGCCGGTGCTACCGACTTCATCATCAAGCCGTTCTGCGACGAAAAGGTCTGGGCGACCGTTTCGGCGGCCTAATCTTCTCGCCAACTGAAACCTCGGAGCGCAAATCTTACTAAAATAGGTCATGGCTCGACAGACATTTCCTGGAATTACGGCCGAAGCTTTTGTGAGCGACAATGATCGACGAGCGCTCGCCGCTCTTGAAAAGATCCCTCTGTTGCCTGACTTAGTTCGGAAGTTCTATGACATGGGGATCGATCGCTGGATGTACGTCTACAACATGGGAAGGGCTGTTCGTTGCGGTCCTCGTCAGTACAGCACGCTTTACGACATCATGCGCGAGAGTTGCAATGTGCTGGATATGGCCGAGCCCGAGCTCTATATCAGCAGCAATCCATTTCCGAATGCATTCGCCGGCGGGGTAGAGCGCCCCTACATTACGCTTCGGAGTTCGATGGTCGACACTCTCAGTGACGAAGAACTCTTCCACCTGATTGGGCATGAGCTTGGGCATATAAAGGCTGGGCACATTTTGTATTTCTCTGTGGCTCAGGTCATCGCGCCACTTTTGGAGATGATAGGAAGACGAACCTTCGGGTTAGGTGATGCAGTGAGTTATGGCATCGTGCTGGCTCTCTATGAGTGGTCGCGTCAAGCTGAGATAAGCGCGGATCGGGCCGGTCTGTTGGTCGCCCAGAGCCTTGGCATTTCACTAGATGCAAACCTCAAGCTCTGCGCTGGTCCAAATCGACTGAGCCACGAAATGAGCCGCGATGCCTTTCTCGATCAAGCGCGCACCTATCAAGAAATGCCGATGCAAGATGCTTGGGGCAAGGTCATTTGGTTCTTGCTCATGAACTGGAGTAGCACTCACCCCATGTTTGTCCACCGCGCGCAAGAGCTGGATAAGTGGGTCGCGTCGGGCGCTTACGAGAAGATTTTGGCTGGCGACTACGCCGGCTCGAAGGCCGGGGTCAGTTAGTTTTCAGTGCTCGGCTTTTGGTGTTCAGCGCCTCATGCGGGGTCTAAATCAGAAATTTGTTATGTGTTCCTTCACGGTTCCAGATCGAACGTCGAAAACTGAACACTGACAACGAGCTACCTACTTCATAATTGGAACGTAATGGCAGACCCGATTCTGATCGGCATGGGCGACGCGCCCGTCAATCTTCTTCCCGCTAAGGCAAACCGTCATGGCATCATCGCTGGCGCGACGGGTACTGGGAAGACCGTCACGATGCAAATGCTCGCCGAGAGCTTCAGTCGTCAGGGCGTGCCCTGTTTTGTAGCAGATATCAAAGGCGACCTAAGCGGCATTTCCCAAAAAGGTGGCGGCAACCAGAAGGTCGAAGACCGGCTTGGAGAGTTGGGTATTTCGCCTGACTACTCGGGCAATCCCGTGGTCTTCTGGGATCTTTTTGGCAAGCAGGGACATCCTATTCGGGCAACGGTCAGTGAAATGGGGCCCTTGCTCCTAAGCCGAATGCTGGAGCTGAACGACACTCAAGAGGGTGTTCTGAACATTGCCTTCCGCGTGGCGGATGAACAGGGCCTGCTCCTACTCGATCTCAAAGACCTCCGAGCGATGCTTGTCGAAGTGGCAAATCGAGCCAATGAGCTGCAACAGGTCTACGGAAATGTTTCAGCGGCTTCAGTTGGTGCAATTCAACGCAATCTCCTTGTTCTTGAAGAGCAGGGCGGCGATCAGTTCTTTGGTGAGCCAGCGCTCGACCTGCGCGATTTTATGCGAACAGACCTCACCGGACGAGGGGTGATCAATGTGTTGGCGGCGGATAAGCTCATGTCGAGTCCAAAGCTCTACTCAACCTTTTTGCTGTGGCTACTGGCAGAACTTTTCGAAGTCCTGCCCGAGATCGGTGATCCTGAGAAGCCCAAGATTGTGTTCTTCTTTGATGAAGCCCATCTTCTATTTACCGATGCTCCAAAACCCTTGCTGGAGAAGGTGAACCAAGTTGTTCGCCTGATCCGATCCAAAGGAGTTGGTGTTTACTTCATCACGCAGAATCCCGCGGACATTCCGGACTCCGTCTTGGCTCAGCTTGGCAATCGCGTGCAGCATGCGCTGCGGGCGTTTACACCTAGCGAAATGAAGGGGATTAAGGCCGCAAGTGATAGTTTTAGAGCTAATCCAAAATTCGACACTGAAGAGGCCATCACGCAGTTAGGAGTTGGCTGGGGTTTGGTGTCGGTCCTCGATGAAAAGGGCGCACCTACAGTAGTCGAAAAGACAGCAGTGCGACCGCCGTTTAGCCGGCTTGGCCCCGCGGCCCCCGACGAAAAGCAAGTCCTGTTGCAAGGTTCACCCGTGGCAAACAAGTACGAAACAACGGTTGACCGAGAGTCGGCTTACGAGAAGCTCAAAGTAAAGGCCGAAGCAACGGCGAAAGAGGAGGCAGAAGCTGAGGCCGCAAAGCAGCGCGCCAAGGCAGAGGCCGCCGCAGCCAAGGAGGCCGCCCGGGCCGAGAAGTCGAGCGCTCGCCGAGGCGATACACTGGTAGAGTCTGTGATCAAGAGCACTATGCGATCAGCCGGCACTTCCATTGGCCGTCAGATTGTCCGTGGCATCCTTGGAAACCTGTTCAAGCGCTAGATTAGGGCTGGATGGACTTTGCGTAATCCGGTAGCTTGTCCAGCATCTGTTCCTTCGTTTCTTTTGCCAGGTTGTCGCGGGTCAGCCACACACCATTATTGAACGTCGGAATTGGGTCGATGGCAAGTCCATTCTTTATCGCGTTTACGACTCGCTTGAACACATCATAGGCATGGGCTTTTGGCCCGATAAGGACCGCGGCATAGTAACCAGAAGGTTTGTTCAGTTCGTCTAGAGCTCCAAGCCCACCGATACTGACTCCGATAACCTGCTGGGCTGGTACGCCCGCCGCTTCAGAGGCTCGAACGGCAGACAGGACTGGGGCGTCGGCGCCACCTACAATCAGCCAGTTCTTGTACTTCTTGAAATCTGACGCTTGGGACTGAATCTGACTGGCGCTATACCCAGAAGCGATGAATGTCTCCTTCATGGCCGACCCTCGTTGCTGAAGTTTCGCGCCGTCGCTGGTCATTGAGATAATCACCCCGGTTTCGCTGGACTTCCAGCCTCGCTTCGTTGCCTCATTGATCGCCCCATTGGCGGCAAACGCCCCTAGGTCTCGGTTGTTGACGCCAAAAAACGGCATATCGAGGTAGCGCTTGCTCTCGGCATCGCGCAACCGGGTGTTGATTGCCATCGTTGGGATGCCAAATCGTTCAGTATCGTCTCGAATAATGAGTCCGGCCTCCTCAAGCGGGGATTCGATAATCAGCCCAGTAGACCGAGTTGCCGACGCAGCCCCAACCGCTTCCTTGACGAGGGCATTAGAGGCACCGTTGACAGTGACAAGGTGAATCGTCGAACCAACTTCCTTTGCGGCGAGATTCATGTATTCGAGCTGCAACTTTCGCCAAGGATCATCTGGATTGGGCATGGCTACTGCAATATCACGAACGCTAACTTGGCGGCCCCCACTTGTTGGGTCGCGCTGCGACTTAGTTGGATTGCAACCGGTGGCGGAAAGTAGGGCCACGAGTGCCAACGCCGAAGAAATGCCTCTCATTAAAGTCATTATGTCGTCTCAATAACGTTACTGGAGCACTTTTGGGTTCCAGCGGGTTCAGTAGAATAGCAAAATATGGTCCCTCAGCTAACTTCGTTCGAATTGAAACCCGGCGAGTTTATGTGGAAGGGAGACAAATCTCCGAAGGATCTGATTGAGGAGATAGAAGATGTTCAAGATCAGATTTGGGCTCTTGGAGATGGGTGCGAGCTAGTAATCAGGTTAGCCAATCAACCGCCTGAGGTCTACCACGTAGAGGTTAGCGAGGATGACATTCTCATTCACGTTGCGGATCATAACGGAAAGCTCTACGCGCTCCAGGACCTCAGCAGCTTGATGCAAGGCGGCAAGATTCCATGCTGCTCATTCCTAGAGTTCCCTAGGTATTCGTGGCGCGGCATGATGCTGGATGTTTCTCGCCATTTCCAACCCAAGGAGTTCGTACTCAAGTTCATCGACCTCCTTTTCATCCACAAGATGAACAGCCTGCACCTGCATCTTTGTGATGACCAAGGCTGGCGGATGGAGATCAAGCGCTATCCCCGCCTTACCGAAGTGGGTGCCTGGAGGAAGGAGACCCAAATTCGGCCCGGAGACCCGGAGACAGATGGCATTCCCCATGGCGGTTTCTACACTCAAGACGATCTCCGGGAAATCGTTGCCTATGCTGCGAAGCGAGGGATCACGGTGATGCCGGAAATCGAGATGCCGGGGCATTGCCAGGCGGCGCTGGCGGCTTATCCTGAACTAGGCAACACGGGAGTTCAGTTGGAGCCCAGTACGCGATTTGGCGTAATCGAGGATGTCTACGGGGTTCAAGACGAGACAATCGAGTTTCTAGAGAATGTCCTGGAAGAGGTTTTGGAGGTTTTTCCGAGCGAATTCATCCACGTTGGCGGAGACGAAGTGCCAAAGAAGCAATGGAAGGAATCGTCCGTGGCTCAGCAGCGGATGAAAGACGAAGGGCTCGCCGATGAGGACGAGCTTCAATCGTGGTTCATTAGGCACTTTGATCGCTGGCTGGCGGCTCGAGGTCGACGGCTTATTGGTTGGGACGAGATTCTGGAGGGTGGCCTCGCCCCTGGGGCCGCCGTCATGAGTTGGCGCGGAACAGAAGGCGGCTCGAAGGCGCTTGAGATGGGTCACGTTGCCATCATGGTGCCGCACACCCATTGCTACTTCGACCATTACCAAAGCAGCATCAAGGCGACCGAGCCTATCGCAATCGGTGGATGCACGCCCTTGCGAAAGGTGTATGAGTTTGATCCCGGGGGAGGCGCGTTGATGTGGGGTTCTCAGGGGCAATTGTGGAGCGAATACATGAAGACCCCCGAGCATGTTGAATACATGGCCTTACCCCGCATGTGCGCCTTGGCCGAGGTGCTTTGGGGGAAAGCCGACGGTGAGACTTACGAGACTTTCGAAGAACGTCTGGTGCCTCATTTGGAGAAGCTCAAGGCGTTGGGCTACAACTTCCGACCCCTTCAGCCCGATCCGCCAGCTAACTATGTGCGCATCGGCGGCTGGGAGAAGAATGAACTGGCGGGCAAGCCAAGTGAGCTGAAACTTTCCATTCCCACTCGCGTGAGCCTTGAGTCAGGCTTTTCAGTATCGGTGAATTACGGTGGCGGATTCTACGGTGTCTTCATTGATGCGATCGAGGTTCGCAGCTCAACTGGAGTGATTCGTGCTGACAACAAGGGGTCGAGCGGCAACATCGACGACAACAATGTGGTGGAATTCCCAGCAATGGCACACCCGGTCGAAGTGGTTGTGACACTAAGGTCTAAGGGCACCGGTGACACGGTTGGAAGCGTTTTCGTGGTTTTGCCGTAGGATAGAAGGAGATGAGCGAACGGCACATGTTGATTTACGATGCCGACTGCGGTTTTTGCCAGTGGTCAGCCGATCGCCTTATTTCAAGGGGTGGCCCATTCGAAGCGTCGCCCAATTCGCGACATCCTGAACTAAAGGATCGGTCCAAGCGCGAGATCATTGTTCGGTTAGCTTCCGGGCGAGAACTTGGAGGCGCAAACGCTGTGCTCTTTATCCTTTCGCAATCGGGCTGGGGGTGGTTTGCTAGGATGCTGATGCTCCCGCCATTCATCTGGGTGTTAGGCGCCGGATACTGGATCATCGCTCGGAATCGCCAGCGGATCAGCCGGCTACTCCGGCTCCCAGCGACCTGCTCGATAGAACGCTAGTCCCAGCGCTCGGCGATTAGTTGAGCCAAGTTCTCTAGGCCAGCTTCGTCCGAGGCATCAAATGCGCCAACCGAGTGGCTATCGATGTCGATCTGGCCGAGAATGACTTCACCCTTGCGAATTAGAACCACGATTTCTGCGCGAGTTTCCAGCGAGCATGCGAGGTAATTCTCGATCTCGCGAACATCCTGGATGACCTGATTTCGGTTCTCAGAGACCGCCGTGCCGCAGACTCCAACGCCGATGGCAATCACCTGGTGGTCGGTAGGAGCCCCGACATAGGCATCGAGGTGCAAAGCCCCGTCCTGCATGGCGTAAATACCGCTCCAGTCATAGCCATGGAGCCCGGCAAGCTCTTGCATGGCCTGCTGGCGAAAGTCTCTTCCGTTGAGGTCGCTTGTCCGCAGACGCGTGATGATGTCTTGAATTTCAGCTTTCATGAGATTGTCGCCATTGGTCGAGGGCTTCGTCTGTAGATTGGCCGGGAGGTGGATTGAGGTCGAAGACAGGGATGCCCTCCCATCGTGCAGTGTCCTTTCCGCCGGAGGTGACCAAGAATGGTCCGACTCTTTCACCTGCAGACAGGATTTTGCCGTGCAGAATCCTGTCGCAGAGTCGAAGGAGAAAGGTCTCCGCGAGAGGATGAGAGCTTCCGATCGACAACTCTGGAAGGGCGAATTTCATTAGTCCCAGTGTGTGGGTTACTTCGCCCGACACGACTTTGATGTGTTCGCTAACATCGAACTCGGGGCTCGTTCGAGGCACTTTGATCACCTCGGAGGGTAGAAGATACCGCTGGCAAATGGGATCGGCAACGACCCCTTCGGTAAGGTCGGCGAGCCGCCGGGCGGCGAGGAGAAAGAAATCGAGAGCCGGAAAAGTCGCGGGATCGAAGGCTTCAAACGTGAGTTGCATTACATGCCAGGTGGCGGCGATCCTGTTTCGAACCTCCTCTTGGGTCTGTAGCCCCTTGTCGCTTTGCAGAAAAGGCTCTGGGGCGAAGCCCGCTTCATCCCGCGGCATCACCATAAGCTTGAGCATGGTCTTTTGATCCACAGAAGCCATTGCGTAGATTCCGCGCTCCATTGGGTAATCCAAGTCCGCCTTGGTTACAGCCTGTAATGGGGCGAGCATTCCGGGGATGGCCCCTCCCTCACCCTTGGGATTCATGATTTCTCTGGGTGAGGGAAGCCGTGACGTCGCTCCGAGTACAGACAAGTAATAGTCCTTTGAAATCTCGTAACCGAGGGTCTTGGGTTTGCTGAACTTGAAGAGATCACTAAGCTTGCGATGCGGTGGTTTGACTTCTTTGCCTCCTTTGGCTTAGCCAGTTCTTCACTTCCGTGCCTTCATAGTGGGATAAGTACTGAGCCACCGAAATGAATGCAAAAAGAGGGATGTTAAATCGATACTCGATTACGGCATGGAGGGCAACTCCGCTGAGGAGTACCCACTTCCTCGCAGGTCGCCAATAGACTAGGTAGGCAAGAGCCGCTTCCACAATGAGAGTTCCCCAGGTTGCAGCCTGAAGAAACGGGGGCAAGTCCACCCAAAGGGGTGTTGGAAACCTATCGAACTCGAGCAATCGTCCGGGGTACCAAGCTGCCGTCCCGTCGATCCAATGCACGCCATTTAGTTTGTGCCAGACGGTGGTCCCGTAGACCAATGTCATTTGAATTTGGATCAATCTCTGGGGCCATAAGCTAACGCTATCGAGAACCGGGAGCCCCTTTCGTTCGCGCAAGAGGCGATCGAGGCTAAAGTCAGCCCCGCATGGAGATACGGCAAGGGTAATGAGGCTAATGCGAAGCAATGTGTCGCCGCCGTTTAGGATGAAAGGATTCCGATGATGCAGCGTGATCATTCCGACCGCCAGAGCGATCGTGGAGAATCGGGTCCAGAGGCCAAAAGTCGATAGGATTGCGCTGATCAGGGTCAGGCCGAAAAGCGTTGCAGTTACCGGGGCTGAAGTCACGCCCTGCAGTAGATTGAGGTGCCAGATTGGGCCAGCCCAATACTCAGCGTCGCGGGCCGTGGCGAGCCCCGATTCGGTGTACCAAGTGTTGAAGTCAAGGCTCAAAAGTAGGAGGCAGACGGCGGCTAAGCCGCCCAAAACCGCCCGATACACCCCCAGCGTGAAGGGCGATCCCCAGCCAAAGATCCAACGATCGATTTTCTTGATCACTTGCTCCACCCCTTATCCCGATAGAGCCGCTGTAAGTCGACCATCTGGGGATGGAACATCGTGGTGGCAAACGGACGATCGGGTTCCAACTTTTGCGAAGGCGGAGGAACGTCGCGCCACTTCTTTTGAAGGTTAAGACCAACGGCGGGGTTACTCTTGTCGAGGGTCGCTTGGGTTGCCATCCACTGGGCCCATGTCGGCCAGAGGTATTGATAATCGCTATCGTGAACCCGCTCACCATACTTTCGGTACCGCTCTTTGTAGTACTTTTCCAGTAGCGGCATATTCTTGATCCGCGGGAATTCAACCGATTTTGTGGTGCCATCCTGATACTGAATGGCGGCATCGAAGTAGTAGTCCTTACGGAGTGGGTCTGGGGCGAACATGTCCCAGTACTGCCAGAGTCCGAGAGGTTCGACATACCATCGCGAAGGCCCCGGGCGAACATGCTTGTCATTGAAGGCCAGCATATTGTCTAGTGGCCCGCCCTGCGCCCGACCTTCCCGAACAGCGGGTGGCGGGTGCGGGAAGCACCAGGAGGTGACCAGCACGACATGAATCCACCACCAGATCTTGAGCGGTAAGCGGACGGTTCGAGGTTCTTGACTCACAGTAGATTTTTGCTCTTGCTGGCACTCTCGACGAGAGGCCCGAGGAGCCTGCGAATGTCAGCAACATCAAAAGTGATCCGGCGAGGGCCGCAATCGGGAGCCTCGAACAGAAGGTCTTCTAGCAACTTCTCCATCAAAGTATGGAGCCGCCTCGCGCCAATGTTCTCCAGTTTCTGATTGAGCACTACAGCGAAATGGGCAACTTCATCGAGCGCCGAAGAAGTGAAAGAGATTTCCGTGCCATCTACTTCAAGCAGCTTCTGATACTGCTTGACAATCGCATTCTTGGGTTCGCGTAGGATGCGCCCAAAGTCGTCTTCGGCAAGCGGGTTTAACTCGACCCGGATGGGTAATCGGCCCTGAAGCTCTGGGATCAAGTCGCTCGGCTGCGAGATATGGAAGGCGCCGGCGCAAACAAAGAGAATATGATCGGTGCGAAGCGGCCCAAACTTGGTCGCGACGGTGCTGCCTTCGATAACGGGCAGCAGGTCACGCTGAACCCCCTCCCGACTAACATCTGGGCCCGAGCCGCCTGAGCTCTTAATCGCGACTTTGTCAATTTCGTCGATGAAAACGATTCCAGTCTGTTCTGCGCGGTGAATGGCCTCTTGGTTAAGTGAATTTGGCTCAATTAGGTCTTTGGCAATACTGTCCTCAAGGATGACCTTTGCATCGCGCACGAGTAGTCGGCGATAGGAACTTCGGCTTCCGCCGAATGGGTTGTTCGCGCCGAGCATATCGAGCCCCATCTCTTCCATTCCGCCGGGCGTGAATACCTGGAGAAAGTTGCTGCCCTTTTCTTCGATTTCAACCTCGACCTCCTTATCATCGTGGAGGCCGCGTTCAACCTCGTCAATGAGCTTTGCTCGCATGGCGTGCAAGTCGAATCCAGTTTCCGGTGTGTCTGGAAGTGGGTAGTCGGCCCCAAAACCCATCTCATTAGGTAGTGCTTGATACTCCGGTAACTCCGTCGAGAGTTGATCCGCGATTCGTTCTAGCATTCGCCGGTGAGCGGCTTCGCGGACTATTTCCTTTCTCTCTGCTTCCACAAGGCGAGCCGCATTTGCGGCAAGATCGCGGATCATCGAGTCGACATCGCGGCCCACATAGCCAACCTCGGTGAATTTCGTTGCTTCCACCTTAACGAATGGGGCACGGGCTAGCTGGGCTAAGCGTCGAGCAATTTCGGTTTTGCCGACACCCGTGGGGCCGATCATCAGGATGTTCTTTGGAACAATGTCCTGCTTGTCTTGTTCGCTAAGCTGTTGGCGGCGATACCGATTTCGCAACGCTACCGCAACTGCCCGCTTCGCTTCGCTTTGCCCGATGATGTAGACGTCGAGCTGGGCGACGATCTGTGCGGGAGTCAGAGTTTCAATCGGCGGATTCATCGGTTAGAAGTGAGAGATGATATTGTCGCCAAACTCGCTGCACTTGATCTCCGTCGCGCCATCCATGAGCCTCGCAAAATCATAGGTGACTCGCTTTGAGGAAATGGCTCCCTCGACTCCCTTCACGATCAAATCGGCGACTTCTGTCCAACCCATGTATCGGAACATCATTTCGCCGCTCAAAATCACGCTGCATGGGTTCACCTTGTCTTGACCAGCGTACTTTGGCGCCGTGCCGTGAGTCGCCTCAAAAATTGCGTGTCCAGTAAGGTAATTGATGTTCGCACCCGGAGCAATTCCAATCCCACCAACCTGCGCGGCAAGGGCGTCGCTCAAGTAGTCGCCGTTGAGGTTCAACGTTGCGATGACATCGAAGTCGCTTGGCCTGGTCAGTACTTGCTGAAGAGTGATGTCGGCAATGGAGTCCTTGATCATGATTCCAGCTCCAGGCTGACCCTCGGGAATCACGTGCCAAGGCCCGCCATCGAGAGGAACGGCACCAAAGAAATCTGCGGCAACCTTGTATCCCCAGTCGCGGAATGCGCCTTCTGTGAACTTCATGATGTTGCCCTTATGGACGAGGGTGACGCTCTTGCGACCAGTGGAGATTGCATAGCTCAGTGCGCTGTGAACAATACGCTCGGTCCCCATGTAGCTCACGGGCTTGATGCCAATGCCAACTTCAACCGCGTTGCTTCTTGGTGGCATGCCGATTCCTTCAAGCTGCTTGTTCCAGTCGTCTGATTTTTGCTGAGTTCCGAACCGAATCTTTCCAAATTCTTTTGGAAATTTCTCTTTGATGAAATCGAGGACGACCTGAGCTTCGGGGGTTCCAGCGGCGAATTCGATGCCTGCGTAGATGTCTTCGGTGTTTTCTCTAAAGATCACCATATCGACGGCCCCAGGGTCTTTGACCGGAGAAGGGACACCATTGAACCAACGCACGGGACGAAGGCAGACGTACAGATCGAGCATTTGTCGCAACGCGACGTTTAGAGAGCGGATACCGCCGCCGACGGGAGTCGTCAGTGGCCCCTTGATCCCAACCAAGTAGTTTCTAAAATCGTCTAGGGTTGCATCGGGTAGCCAACTTCCGGTTTGGTTAAAAGCCTTCTCGCCCGCCAGCACCTCGTGCCACTCAACCTTGCGCTCGCCACCGTATGCCTTGGCGACGGCGCTATCGAAGACGCGGACGCTGGAGGCCCAAATGTCTGGCCCAATGCCATCGCCTTCGATGAACGGAATAATCGGATCATTGGGGACATTTAGCCCTCCGGCAGACATAGTAATCGCGGTTGCCATTGCTTGCCAGGAGGATACCAGGCTAGGTTTAGAGCCCATGAGGACGCATAATGGTTTCAATGGCCAGCTTGTTTACGAGGATCATTCAGGGCGAGATTCCGGCAGAAATCATCTATGAGGATGACCACTGCGTAGCTTTCCGAGACATTGCTCCGGTGGCACCAGTGCACGTTCTTATCGTGCCGCGGACTGAAGTCACTGGGGTGGCTGAGTTGGACCGCGAGGGGGACCATCAGCACCTACTTTATGCGGCTCGGCTGATTGCGGAGCAGCTGAAATTGAACGATGGCTATCGAATCGTGATTAACCAGGGGGAGCAAGCCGGTCAAACGGTTCCGCACCTTCACATGCACTTGTTGGCTGGGCGGGCTTTAGTCTGGCCGCCAGGCTAGTTTCTGGATGAATCGCGGAAGGACCCTTGCAAGTCTGCTGGGGAGCCAGATCGCCCCGAAGCCGTAAAGACAGGCCATGTAAAGGTAGGAAAGAACCGAAGAGATGCCAATTCCGGCGATCGCGTTTTGTTGCCAACCAAGAACATGGATTAGCCGAAATCCAATGACCCAGAAGATCGAAGCAAAGAGGACGATAAAGGCTTTCTTGGTAACAACCTCAGCGAGTTCCAGGTTGGGAATCAAGTACTTTTTGGCTGCCCATTCTAGGGGATAGAACTGAACGAGTTGCAAGACGATCCGTGCGGCGGCAATGCCTACAAGGCCAAATTTCAGCGCCGCCGGAACGGCCAAGAAGGCGGTGCCGAGTAGCATGAACCACATGAATGGGGCGGTCAGGTGAGGTCGAGCCGTCGCCGTCGAAAACGATGCGAATAGTGAGCCGTAAAGAGCGAACGAGGCGTCGATGCTTGCCAGTGCGAAGAGAATCGTCATGACCGGATCGTAGGCGGGATAGATCAGGCGGATGTAAGACTCTCCGCAAGCGGATGGGATAAACAAGACAGCCATCGCAAGGGCCATTGTTGCCGATGAGAGCTTTCGATAGGCCGTCTGCAGTGCTTCTTGCCCCACCAGGTTCACCCTAGCAATCTCGGCTGGAAACACATGCGCGATTGGCATAGTCGACTTAAGAGTTTCGGGGATCCGAACCGACTGGTCGTAGATTCCGAGGCCGGCTTGGCTCACCACCCGACTCAGCACAATGCGGTCAAAGCCCGTCGCGATTGTCGCCGAGTTAGAAAGGGAGGAGCGTTTTACGAACGCCTTGACATCCTCAAACTCCTTCCAAAAAAAGCCGACCCTCGGAGATCCGAAGCCAAGCTTGCGGATTTTGAATTCATTGGCGATGGTCACATAGAGCATGCCGGCGAAGCTCCCAACCCAAAACCCCCATGGTTGTCGGAAAGCGTAGATGAGCCAGAGACTCAAGGCGGTGTTCAGAAAGGCCGAGATCGTAGCCGTTAGGGCAATGAACGAATATCGTCCATGGCTGACCAGCGCTGCGTACTGTCCGTTATTGATCAAGACGAGCATTCCGGTGAGCGCAGCAGCGGCGTAGAAAGCCATCGCGTCCAACCCGTGCCCAACCGATCGAACATAGCCAAATTGAAAAGCCGCGGCGTAGATCAGCACGAGCAGAGCGCAGAGGTAGCATGAGATGGCGGTGTGTGTGGCCAGTAGCCGGCTTGCCGTCAGTTGATTCTTCTCGCTGATCGCCTTGATCATCGAGTTCACAGTTGCCCCGGTCATTCCGAGATCGCAAATGGTCTGGCAGATCGCCCACAGAATGACCATGAGAGCGATCCCCCCCCAGTTCTCATTGCCGAGCCACTCTACGAATCGACCGACAGCCCAAACATTAAGAAGAAGGGTGGCGAGCCTCGAAATGCTCAGGTAGACCGTGCCGCGAAGGACGCTCATTGGGGACTTAGGGTCGGGAAGGCATATTCGCCGTCATCGTGGGTGAGGCGCTTTTCGGTGCCGTCTCTCGGATCGACTTGGAAAATCGGACGGACACCTCCCAGAGGGCGAGCGTAAAGAATGCTCTTGCTATCCGGGGTCCAAGTGGCCTCAAAAACGCCGTGAGGGGTGATGGCCGCGCCCTCGGTGGCTACTCCGCCTGGCTTGGCAACAATAAGTTGCAGGGGTTCAAACTCTCCGCTTGGTCCCAGCTTTCCATTGGAGTAAAGCACTTGAGTGCCGTCCGGTGAAACGGCAGGAAAGGCCAACACACTTTCATTTTCTTTCGTCGCAAAGATCACCTGCGAAGATCCCGGCTTCGAAGGGTCCACATATATCACCCCGTGGGCGAAGGGGCGAACGGCCTTGCCATCTTTAATGAACTCCTCGGGAATGTTTTCAGAATCAATCCACTGAAAGTCCAGAACACAGATGGTGGCGGCTCCGTCGGGCCCGACGTCGAACGTAATGCTGTTTCCTGCCGCTATTGGCACTGGCGGTTGCATCTTGCCCTGAGCATCTGGTTCGAAGTCCTGAATAAGTAGGATTTCACCATCCTCTCGTTTCATTGTTGCGATGACAAAGCGCCGATCTTTGCCCCACTTCGCTTCCTTGAAACTCTCGCCGATTCGGCTGTAGATTGCCGAGGCTTGGTTTACCGTCCCTCCTTCCTCGCCCGTCGAAGTGTCTCCGGTAGGGGGGAGAATTTGGCGAATCGAGCCATCCACCGCCGAGTACTCGCATACGGAGCCAACTTCCGAGCCGCCGGCAACGAGAATTGCTGATTCATTGATTTCGGCATAGCCAGCCGGGCCAAACCAGGGCGTTCCTTTGCTGCGTGAACCTACCGACCGCCGCTCAGGAGCATCTCCGCCAGGTCGGAACCGAAAAATGTGAAAGGTTTCGTCTTCTCGATCGCTAGAAAAGAACAGGCGCTGGCCATCGGGACGCCAAGTGGGCTTCTGGTCATGATTTCCCTGCGACCATCCCTTAACTTCGATCTTTTTGCCCTCAGTGTCAAAGAGCACGACTCTTGTGCCGTCACCTTCGAACTGAAGGGCCGCCATCATTCCTTTGGTATCTGCCGTGAGAATCTTGTCGGGGTCGCGTCCAAATGACCGAAGCCAATTGATACCGAATACCAACCCGGCTAATAATAAGAGACCAATTGCAAAGCGCAGCAGAAGTCGCTCATTCTTGAAAACTGGTCGTCCTTCCGTTTGGCCCATAGCTGTTCAATTGTAGGCGATGTTCGATCCGACCGTCAGTCTTGCTCCATTGGCAAATTCGCGGCCCGCCATTCGTTTGCGGCCACTAGGTTGAATCTCAATCAATTCTAGTGAGCCTTTGCCAAAAGCAACTATGAATGGGTTTAGGGCGAGAACTTCACCTGTTGGCCCCGACCGCTCATTCAGTCGAACCTTTGAAAGCTTGATTGGGCCGAATATGGAGGGAAGGCTTGCGCCCGGCGATGGTGTCGAACCCCGAAATCGGTTGAACTCGGCCTGAGCGGAGTGTGACCAGTTTAGGGTGGCGTCCTCCTTCGTCATCTTCGCCGCATGCGTTGCTTTAGTGTGGTCCTGTTCCTGCGATGGGTAGTCTCCCGAAGCCAGTTGCGATTTCCATTCGGTTGTCATCTTGGCTGCTAGTCGAGCGAGGCGACCCTGCAACTCGCCATAAGTTTCTTTTGGGTTGATCGCAAGTCGTTCTACAGCAATCATTGGCCCCGTGTCCATTCCTCTTTCCATTTGCATAAGGGTGACTCCGGTTTCGGAGTCACCATTGAGCAAGCAACGTTGGATAGGTGCCGCTCCTCGATAGAGCGGCAGGATGCTTCCGTGCAAGTTGATGCCGCCGTGTTTGCCGCACGAAAGAAGATCAGTGGAGAGGATTTGTCCATATGCGGCGACCAGGAGAAAGTCCGGTGCTAAGCCACATACAGTCTCAATGAACTCCGGAGCGCGGGCTTTCTCTGGCGTCACCACAGGAAGGCCCAATTCGAGAGATCTCGATTTGACGGGCGACGGCCTAAGGTCCAGCCCCCGCCCAGAAGGGCGGTCAGGTTGGCTAACGACGAGCACGCAATCAGCAGCAATCGCCTCTAGCGAAGGTACGGCAAATTCAGCGGTTCCAAAGAACACTATTCGCACAGACTTACTTACTCAACCTCGTCGTCAGTTTCCGGGTGGCTCCAGTGCAAAGTCGCCATATCTACCTTATCGATAAAAAGGACGCCGTCGAGATGATCGACTTCATGCTGTACGACTCGGGCCGGCAATCCCGCCATTTCATAGGAAACCGGCTTGCCTTTTCGGTCAAAAGCTTGCACTTCAACGCTTTCTGCTCGCAAAACGTCCCCGTACAGGCCAGGAATGCTGAGACAGCCCTCCTGACCAATCTGCTCCCCATGCTTTTCCGTGATCACGGGATTCACGAGGACCAAGGGCTTCGTGCCGGCTGGCGCAACAATGATGATTCGCTCAAGGCTGCCCATTTGGGGTGCCGCGAGTCCGATTCCGTTGGCAAGCCTTAGGGCATGGAGCATCGACTTGATGAGCTCATCGGTTTTTTTGGTAACCGCAGTGACTTCATTACAGACTTTGCGTAAGACAGGGTCAGGAATCTTGACGACCGGACGGTCGGCGTTCGTCACGTAAAGGTACTTAAACTCGTCTGGCACGACGATGTCCATGGGTTCGATTATGGAAGATAGCGAGCGCAGTAGTGGATGCGGTCGCTCATCTTTCGCGGTTTGCGCAGCGTGTAACTCTCATAGGCCTCGATCTGCGAAAAACCAGCATCGGACAGGGCATCGCGCACTTCAGCATCGCTATGGGCTCTTTGAACGTGCGTTTCAGTCCAATGCTGCCCCCCTTTCCAAAAGTCCATGGTGACCGTGATGACACGGGTATCGCTGTCGTAATGCCCTTGCCAATCGTACTTGAGGTCGGTTCTCTTGCGAAGATCCTGTTGAGTGAACATTTCCGCCTCAAATGCAAATGCCGTATTGAGGTCGAAAATCAAAGATCCCTCCGGCTCCAGATGATTGGCAATTGCTTGAATCGCTGAGCGAAACCCGTCTAACTCGGCTATGTAATTGAGGCTATCGAAGAAGGAGTAAGCGCAGCCATACCGGCGAGGCAGTTCAAACGATCGTGCATCAGCTACGAAATATGCGATATCTAGGCCGAGCTGCTCGGCCTTCTGCTTTGCCTTTTCTATCATCTGGGCACTAAGGTCAAATCCAGAGACCGTGTAGCTGTCTTGAACCAGCATTTCCGCCATGGTGCCGGTACCGCAACAAACATCGAGAAGATCCATTGTGGGATTCTCCTGGCGCACCAGCAAGAGCTTTAGGTACTCAACCCACATTCGGTAGGGCACCGCCGCCATGAGTTGGTCGTAATGGGGCGCGATAGGCCCAAAGCTGGGGTTTGTCATTCAGAACTCGGTTGAACTATTCAACCCCAAACGGACCCTAGGGGCTAACCAGCGGACGGATCTCGGCCATTTTTTTGGGTCCGATGCCCTTGACCTTCTGGAGGTCCTCGACCGATTGAAAGGGTCCAAATTGCTCGCGATAGGCGATAATCTTAGCGGCAGTGGCCGGGCCGACTCCGGGAAGCTTGTCTAGTTCGGCGGCGCTGGCCCGGGAGAGAGAGATTGTTCCTTGCGGAGCATCATCTCGCTCGACACTTGCACTCGCCACCACTCGTTTGGGCTCAGGTGATACTACGCTCGACATCCCTGGCATAAAGCCTTGGATCGTATCGGCTCCAGCAATTTCGATCTTTGTTCCGTCAACGACCCTTTCTGCGAGGTTGAGCCCGGACAAATCGGCGCCCCTCGTCGTACCGCCCGCCGCCTTAAGTGCATCTTCAACATTGCTACCCTCGGCAATTCGAACCACCCCTTGATTTCGGACCGCGCCAGTGACATGCACTTGAATCTGACCCGACGAGGTAGCACTAGAAACCTTGCCCATTTGCGAACCCGAGAATGTCGCGAAGGCGATGCCGATAGCGGCCAAGCCTCCAAGTCCAAGCTTTTGAAAACGATCTAATGCCATTTCGAGGTGTTTTTATGTTAACGAACAGCAAAAATGCGGTCAAGTTGTTCTCTGTCTACTTGATTGCAGGATTGAGTTCAAGAAATGCATGGCGCCAGCCTCGAGTGCTGACAACGCAGGATTCGGCCCGCAGGGCAAACATGAAGCGTTCCAAGATTAGCGCTCCAATATGCAGGCTTCGTTCTCGCCCAGGCTCGATTCCGGGCACGGCGGCCCGCTCGGCATCGCTCATTTCCATGAGCCACTGGGTAGCCCGGCTCACTTCTTCGTAGTCCAGCGTCTGGCCATGGACACGGCTGGAATCCCATTCGAGCATGTGTTCGCGAATTGTGATTAGGTTGGTTCCTGTCGCACCGAGAGAAACAACCGCTCCACTTTGATTGGGCAGGTAGCAAAGGCCGATCACGTCGTCAAGGTAAGAGATTGTCCTCATGATCATTTCAGGTGTGGCCCGTTCCGATGGGAAGAACTCCTCGCGCATGCCCAAGGCCCCGATCGCGAAGCTATGACGAAATCGTTGGTTCCAGGTGCCGCCAATTCGATCGCTCGTCACCAATTCGGTGCTGTGTCCGCCCGGATCAATAATCGAAAGGCGGTTGCTGCGGGCAAACAAGGGGTCAGAGCCCACGGCAGAGAATCCAAGATCGGCCTCTAGTTCACCAGAGATCACGTCGATTGGGGTGCCCTGCTTTGCAGCGCGTTCGCAGAACTCTACGCTATTACTAGCCATTCGAACTGCCATCGTTGCCCCGCTCCGTAGCGCGGGGGCACCGGCATCGAGGCTGAGCTGTCGGTATTCGGCCAGTGTCTCTAAGGTCGATTGCATGCCAGTCTCCGAGAGGAGACCCGAGGTCTTTGTTCCTAGCCCAAGACCGGTGACACGTGATCTTTCGAGAATGGGCACCCAAATGCCCGATTGGTACTCACTGACCAGCAAAAGGACAGAATTTGAACCCACATCGACGACCGCTCGCACCATTGGCTCACAGTGTAACCGGGAATGGGCCAGTCTTTCGTACTGAGATTCTGCTGTTCTGGAACTTAGAGGCGGTTTTCGGGTACAGTCTCTGCCGCCAGATCGTTTCGCATCTGTGCGTTCATGTCATGACAATTAACGAGGAACAGATCGCATCTGCTACGCCCGAGGATTCTGCCAAGCCGGCAGAGACGACTGGTGTAGCTGAGGCGCCGACGAGTACTGAGGCTCCTGCTGCTGTAGCAACAGAGGCCCCCGCCCCAACCCCAGAGCCAGCGGCTGTCGCCGCCCCGGCAGAACCCCACGACCCCAACCGACCTGCGGTTGAAGTGGCCGACGATTCTGACCTATTTGACCAATGGCTCTCTAACCCCGACCAGGCCAGTGACGATGCCGCCGATAGCCGACGCCGACTCAATCGAGGCGATCTTATCGAAGCAACTGTCATCCAAGTCGCCAAGGACAGGGTGTTTGTTGATTTGGGGACCAAGTCTGAAGGCGAGATTCCTCTCAATGAGTTGACCGATGCCAATGTGGACACGGCCGAAGGCCTTGTTAATGTTGGCGACAAGATCAAAGTTGTCGTCATTCGCCACGGGCGAGACGGCAACCCCATCGTATCGAAGAAGCAAGCCGACTTTGACGAGGCTTGGCATAAGATCGTCGCCGCCCACACTGAGGGCACGATGCTTACCGCTCCTGTTGTCGAGCGAGTCAAAGGTGGTTTGGTCGTCGATATTGGCGTACGCGGTTTCGTTCCTGCCACCCATGTTGGCAACGGCAAGATTCGTAACCTCGACCGCTACGTTGGTCAGCCGATCGAACTGAAGGTAATCGAAGTTGATAAGGAGCGCAAGAAAGTTGTGCTCTCCAATCGAGATGCCGAAGAAAAGCGACGCGACGAGCTGAGAGACAAGGTCTTTACAGAATTCAAGCCAGGCGACATTGTCGAGGGTACTGTGCGTCGGCTCGCCGATTACGGTGCATTCGTTGACCTTGGTGGAATCGATGGTCTCTTGCACATCAGCGAGATGAGCTGGATGCGGATCAACCATCCCCGCGAAGTCTTGAAGGAAGGCGAGAGCCTTAAGGTCATGGTTCTCAAGTTAGATAAGGACAATGGCAAAATCAGCCTTGGCCTTCGGCAGGTGTTGCCTGATCCTTGGAATCAGATCAAAGAGAACTACCAAGTTGGTCAGAAGCTCAATGTTTCGATCACTCGAATGGTGCAGAGCGGCGCGTTCGTGAAGTTGCCTGAGGGCGCAGAAGCGTTCCTCCCAATTAGCGAGATTAGCCACCAGCGGATTAACAAGCCGCAGGACGTCTTGACCGAGAATCAGGAAGTCGAATTGACAGTGATTGATCTGCGACCCGATGAGCGGCGAATGGTTCTTAGCCTCAAGCATGGAACGGACGGGGCTCAGCAGATTGGCTACGGATATGGCGGACCCGCCGAAGCCGAATACGATTCCGGTCGGTCCTCGTCTCGTGACCGGCACCGAAAGCCGGGTGGCAAGAAGGGCGGCAAGGGCCAAGAGTACTCCGGCGGAGGTAGCTCTGGCGGTGCGACCATTGGTGAGCGACTTGGAATGCTGAAGGGCTTCCACTTCCGAAGTGAAGAGGACGAAGCTGCCGAAGAGGCGCCCAAGGACGAGCCTAAGACAGAAGAGTAATCCCATGATCGCCATCACCGGTGGCATCGCAGAAGGCAAGAGCACAGTGTTGGAGGTCCTCCGTAAGGAGGGCCTCCGCGTGCTTTCGGCCGATGAAGTTGTAAAGGAGATATGGCAAGACTCAGCCATTCTCGGTGCCCTCGGCGAGCTCTTAGGTTTGCCGGAGCCAAATAAAGAAGCAGTTACCAAGAAGATTGTCGAATCGGAATCGGCGCGACACGAGGTTAATCGCTTCTTTCACCCGCGGGTGCATCGAAAAATTGTCAATTCTGACGCAGAAGCTGCAGAGATCCCTCTGCTTTTCGAGACGTGCACCCAGGGCAGCTATTCTTCAATTTGGGTGGTGACCTGTGGCCAAGAAGAGCAGTTAAAGAGGCTGTCAGCAAGAGTCGGGCGAGAGCGTGCGGAGCAGTTATTGGACTTGCAATTGCCGACTCGCGCAAAAATACCGTTCGCTGATGAAGTGTTGCGAACCAACGGGACGCTGGCCGACGTCCATACCGCGACCTGCCATGCGTTAGAAAGATTTCGGCAGAACCGGTTGTTGCCATAGCGATTGCAGACATTGTTCGCGATGGGCTATAGTGCAACCTGTCTGCGTCGCATGGCGTAGGCCACGGCTTTGGCCGTGTCAGTTATGAGGATTAAGGATGGAGGACTCGTCAGAGTGAGGCGGTTCATAAACAGTTTGACCGGCAAAGTCACAAGCGCTGTGGCTATTTTTTCATTGGTGTTGCCTACGCTAGCCTTGGTTTTAATTAGCCAGCGTGCGCAGGCCCAGATTGTCTCGTTGCCCACATGGGCCGTCGTGCAATTCGACGTTCAGCAGGGAACGGCTGCGCCTTCAATTGGCCAGTCCGCTGCTGAAGCCATGGTCAACGAATTGAGCAAATCGCAAAAGTACGATGTACTTTCTAGCGAGACGGTGAGCCGCACGATCGGCAACCTCGGCTTTGTTCAACCGATGACTCGCAAAAACGAGTTGATTCGCGTTGGACAGGAGCTTCGAGCTAATACGATCGTTAGTGGTGAAATCGTCAACTCTCGCATCGTTTCGGTTAATGGCGGCAAGCGCGCCGACGTAATGATGCGCGTGATTGTGTGGGATGTGGCGAGCGGCGAGCAAGTAAATGGTGCTGCCGTCTTGCAATCTTCTGGTGTGCGCGCTGGCGATGTCAGCGACGAGACTCTTTATGACGAAGCGGTAGCCGCTGGTGCATTTGAGTCCGTTAATGCGATTCAACGCAATACGCTCCCAGCAGCAACGATTCTAAATACGACCAGTAAGCGAGCCTTGATCAATCAAGGAACGCGTTCTGGCTTTACCAATGGTCAGGAAGTCATCATCGTGCGTGGTCGCGAGCAGGTAGCTCGTGGTCGCGTCGCAGGTGTTGAGCCCGACCAGGCTTACATCGAAGTAACTCAGCAAACCAAGGGCATTCAGCCGGGCGATCGTGTCCGCGCTGTGTTCATGGTGCCCGTCTTGGATTCTCGATGGCCAGCGGGTAACAACCCACGCGTGAAGACTTCACGCCGGGGTGGCAGCAACTCGGGTCTTGTCTCGACACTTCTAGTGTTGGGCCTCGTACTCTTCGTTGTTGGAGGAGCCGGTGGAAATAGCGCTGGAAACGTACGCGACGTGCGGGCCCAAGCGACGACCGTTCCTGGCGCTCCTGTCGATCAGATCGCTGTTCAGGTTAGCTGGATTCCCGATGCCTTTATCAAGGGTAATGGCGATCGACTTCAGTTCCAGATCTGGCGCGATGACGTTCCAGATGCTCCAGTCATGATCGTGCCTGGCTCGCAGCGAAGCGCGATCGACCGAGGCAATGTTGCCGATACGTTCACTTGGGGTGACTACCCTGTGTCGGGCGGAATCGACTGCGACACAGATGCTCCTGATGTTGACACTGGCGTCGGCGTTCCGCTGCAACCTGGTCTGCGATACACCTACTCTGTTGAACTGATCTATCGTGTCAACTCGATTGATGTTCCCGGTAGCTCGGCTGGCTCTGGTGGTGGCACGACTGGTGGAACAACTGGTGGCACGACTGGCACCACTGGCACAGGTGGATCAACCGGCCTTAGCACGGGCTCTCGTGGACTTCTGTATACGGCGAATGCAAACCTAGAAGCTCGCTATGCCAGCATGGTCGCTCCCCCATCGGGCGGAGTCCGCGGTGGCACTATCGAATACTGCTACTTCCGAACAGATCGCACTCCCGCAAAGGGCCCGGCAACTCCGTTCGTCCGCCCACAGCTGACCACACCTCCGAACAACCAGATCATCGCGGCAGCCACAATCTTCCGATTCCAATCGGTACGAGGCGTGAGCGCTGATGTGACGATCGAATATGTTCTGCAGTTCGCCCTCGACCAGGCGTTTACACAAAGCGTGCAGACGATTGAGCGATGGCAAGACCGAACCGGTACCGGCATTCTGAGTACGCCAAGGGCGATCACAGAAGTCAATTCCTATCAGTCATCGGCAGCGCGTGTCTACTGGCGAATCGGAGCTAAGGCGATCGGAGACAACCCAGGACCACTCGGAGGATATATCTTCGCAGAGCCGTTCTGGTTCCAACGCCCAGTGCTTCCACCCGGCCCTTAGGACCGAGGAACAAAACTCGACGGAACTCATGTCCAATCCAATCGTCCTGACTAGGGGTATCTCTACCTAGTCAGGACGGAACCCCAAATCTAGCACTAATGAAGCTCGTTACTAGACTCTTTTCTCTGGCCACCTTGGTTGCTTTTGGTGGTATTGCCACCGCACAAACGGGATGGGGCGATTCCTGTATCGACCCAGAGAACACCCAGCCACGATCCGATGATCACGCGGCTCTTTATTTGCAGAACCAGTTCTTGATCCATGCGGTCGGCGTTTCCGGAACGGTTACGTATGGTGGAGAGACTGGCCCCTGCTATGCACCAGCTCGAACTCTCGACATGGCTGGCCGTTTCGGCTTCATGAATGGCCCGGTCGGTTCAATCCAATCGAGCTTTGATAACTTTATGGCCCTGACCACGGGTATGCCGACTGACCCAGCGGGAGATTTCTGCTACGCACGAATCATCAGTGGTCCAGCGGCAGGCCCCTTAATTACAACCCTTTTTGGTGAGGGCGGCGTCGGTGCTTTTTCTGGCCTCAGTAACCGCTACATCGAGACAACCTGGGCGGGCGGCGATACTCAGGTTGTGCTTACCTCGCGATTGATTGGCGATGCAACGCGACTGCACTGGCGAATCACCAACACCTCTGGTGACGCTGCACAGATCGGTTTGAAGTTTGGCGCCTACATGGGCATGCGCGTAGATAATGCGGACCAATTTGGCCACACCCAGGCTGGCTCATTGCTTCCATCTGGCGCAATCGCCAAGCCAACGGCCATTCCTGGTGCGGACGGCGACATTAATCGAAATGGATACGTTTCTTTCATCGAGACGGACACCACGAAGCCAATCCATACCGGCAAGAACTGGTTGCGAACGAATCCTCGCTTCCCAAGCCGGGTGAATTTCCAGTGGGGCCAATGGAACCCCTACGGCATTCGAATCGACAACGATCCCAACGATGAAACGCATGATCAGACTGCGGCAAGCCAAATGCTGATCGGTACTCACCAAGGTCAGAGCGGCATCTTGTTTGGCAATAACATGTCGAGCCGCCTCTTTAACGATACATTGTTGCCCGCAGGTGATCCAGCCCTAGTGCCAGGAATCGCAAATGTAAGGGAAGACTCGGATACTCCGATTCGAGAAGCCAGCTTCATACAAGTTTTCCCCGCCCAGATTGTCGCACCAGGAGGGCAGCGAGAAATTGTTCAGTACATTCGTTCGCCTTGGAGTGTCGGCGACTACCTCGATCCATATACGGTTGTGGTTGATGCTCCGCGAGTGATCGAATCATCGCCCGGCGACCTAAATGATTTGTCGCCGAATCCGATGGCGATCGCGGCATATATCGACAATCAATATGCACAGGTCGATCAGTCAATCACGCTGAACGACGTCCGATTCACTATCAGTTTCCCAACGGGAAGCGGATTGTCGCTCGCACCAGGTGAGCAGGCGGCCAAGACCCTACCAAGTGTCGCGCCCAATGGCATCGGCACAGTGACTTGGCAGGTTCAGGCGAGCGGCGACGTGGTCGGTAACCAACCCTACACAGTAACGGTTGCTCCGGCAAATAGCGCGACAAAGACGATCAACTCGAACGTTCTCGTTTCTGGTACTCCGCGCACACGAATTCCTGAGGGTGCCGTCTTGGTGACGTTCCCCTGGAATTTCCCTGATTCCTCGCTCGACGCAATTTTTGGTGGTGGTATCCAATTCGGAGTCGACTACTTGGCCTACCGCTGGGACCCAGTTACCTTGCAGTATCTGCCCCAGGTGACGGCACGACGCGGCGAGTCGGTTTGGATCGTTTCGCTAAACGACAATGCGTTCCAAACTTTGAATGGTGCGGCGATTCCGGGCGATATCAACAGCGGCGGGCTATCGACCACCCTGCAACCGGGCTGGAACATGATTGGCAATCCGTATCCATATGCGATTCGCTTGAGCACGCTCGTAGCCGTTGGCCTTTCCGATCCTTCGACGTCCCTTACCTGGGATCAGTTGGTGACGACTGGATGGGTTAGCCCCGCGCTTGCCTTTTGGGAGCGCGATCCACTCGATCCAGATAGCGGTTTCTATCGCTTTACCGAGGGTAATGCCGACTTCTTGCAGCCGGGTCGAGGATATTGGGTCTATGTGGTTACGCCCCAGCGTATTCAGATCACCTGGCCTTCGGTCCTTTTGGCTGGCGTCAGCAACACAAC
Organism: Chthonomonas sp.; assembly: GCA_016788585.1. Taxonomy (GTDB): domain Bacteria; phylum Armatimonadota; class Fimbriimonadia; order Fimbriimonadales; family Fimbriimonadaceae; genus JAFLBD01. The sequence goes on from JAEURP010000009.1 coordinate 370,241, forward strand.
GCGCCGACCGGGAGAAGAAGTTAAGTCTAATTGGCGGCAAACCGATCGACAGTGGCGTCTTCAGATGGTCGCTCGAACCAACGACGGTATCGACTCGCAAAACTTCATTGGCGTGACCACGAGTGCCGCCAATGCGAAGAACTTGCGAAAGTTTGATCCTCCTGTGGCACCTAAGAGCAAGGTCGACCTCTCTATCAAGGAGATGGTCGCCGGACGCGAAGAGCGGCTCGCCGCTTCGTTCGCCGACTCCGGCAATCGCCGAACTTGGAAGCTCGTAGCTAAGGCCGAAACGGCTGGTGAGGTCATTCTGACTTGGCCAAACATCGCAACAGTGCCGCGCAACATGCGGTTCACGTTGAAGGACACTGCGACGAATACGACCAAGGATCTTCGGTTCCAAAGCAGTTACGCTTTCACAACTGAAGAGCCGACCGTACGAGAGTTCGTCCTGACAATGGAGCCCGCAGGTACGGCCAGAGCCTTGATCGGCAATGTCACCGTGAGCCGCCCAGGCCGAGATGCGAATAGCCCGATTGTCATCGACTACACGCTCTCCAGCGAAGCCATGACGACGATTACGATCATGAGCAACGGTAAGGAAGTCTATCGCTTCCACCGTGGTCGGTCTAGCACGGCAGGCGCGAACCAAGTGACTTGGTCCATGCGCGATTCGGCCAACCGAGCCGTCGCTCCTGGAACCTATCAGGTGGAAATCCGAGCTGAATCGTCAACCGGTGAAGTCGTTCGAAAGATTGTCCCGGTCAATGTGGTTCGTTAAAGAACTGTTCAGTCGAGTAGTGGCTGGCCTCCGTAGGGGCCAGCCACTGCTGTTCTTGATGCTCTTACCGGTCATTAGTGCAGCCCAGACTGCCTCGATCCAAATCAGCACATTCCCCGACGCCATCCTCGCCGATGGTTCGAGCACGGTCGCGATCAGCGTGCAGGTTCGTAATCGCAACGGGTCGAATGTGCCGGACGGAACTCAAGTTCTCTTCGAGACAACTCTTGGCTCTGTGCGCCCCAACCTCGTCGAGACAAAGAACGGATTCGCCCAAACTACTCTCACATCGGATCAGATCGCTGGAATAGCAAAGGTGACAGCAAGTGTCCTTGCCTACCGCGCCACGGCAACCGTTGAAGTCAAGTTCGCGGCTTCTAAGGACGAGCTTGCTACAGAACAGTTTGTTGCTACCCTTGTTGCTAGCAATCGCCTAACCTATTCGACTGAAAAGCGAATCATGCGAGCCGATGGCCCGGGGCAAAAGGTCCATCTCATTGGACCGGGCTTTGAAATTTTTGCCGACGACCTTCAATACGATGTTCTTGGATATGTCGTGATTGCAAAGGGCGCGAAATTGATCGTGCAAGAGAAGACTCTCGAACTGTCGACAATGTCCCTAAACTTGCGAGACCTGACCGGTGTGGGCTTAGCGGCGACAAAGGTCAAGGTTCCGAAGATCATTGCGAAGCATCCTTGGTTTAATATCGTGGCCGAGGAGCGGGAGAGGCACGGCCCAGTTAAAATTGCGAACGGTGAAGCGGTCCCTTCGACCGAGGCTTTGGACCCCACTGCCTTTGACTTCACTGATATCGACGGCGACGTTACGCTCGTGTACGCCAAACAAGCGACAATTTTCCCAACTAAAGAAGTCCAGTTTCGGTCGGCGACTGTTGATATCCAAGGATCGAAACTGTTGCGCGGTGTGCCCCTCTTTCGAGTGAGCACCCAATCGGTTACCCCAGTCTTGACGGAGGAGTTTGTGCGAGTCTCGGACAATGCTTTCAATGTCGACTTCCCCTACTACTTGAACCTGAGCGCTGGGGACTCCACGAATCTAAGGTTTCGCTACGGGACGCTCTACTCCAGGGGTTTTGGCGCGACGGGCGGCATGTACTTAGATTTCGAGCGGGACTGGACTCTCAAAGGTGATCAACGGGGGCGATTCGCATTCCTGGGCATTGGGCGAAAGGATTGGGGGCTCACCGCTCGACAGTCGCTGAATCTTTGGAAGGATGCAAGCGCCTACTTGCAAGCCGATTTTCCGGCGAACCGAGCCATTTCAGGCTCGGCTAGCGCCGATTCTAGGATTGGGAAGACATTTCGGGCATCGTACAGCGGCAGCGCATACTATGCCGTAAAGGGGGCGGATTACTCGAGTTATGACCAAACGCTCTCGGTGAGGCGGGACCCAATTCGGCTTGGCAAGTCTCCAGTTAGCGTGAACTTCGGTGTTCTTGCTTCGATGCGGAACTATGAAACTTCCTCGACGAGCCTATTCTCGCGCAGCTACGGAGCGGATGTTCAGGCACTCCTAGCCACGCAGAGTTTCCGCGATGTCACCCTCAACGCGAGCGGTCGAGTTAGCCAGCTCTGGGGTTACAACGTCCGAAATGGCCTCACGACTGGTCTATCGGCGACGCTTGCCTCCCCGATCGGGCCAAGAGGGAGCATGCAACTCATGTATGACTTCAGTGATGACTACTTTAGCGCTCAAACGGTTGGAAAGCACCGTCTCGCGGCCGACATGAGTTTTGATACCGGCAACTTCTACTTCTATTCATTTCTATCCAAGAGCCTCGATCGAGATCGCTATAACCTGCAGGGTGACCTAAGTTATCGATTCGATAAGCGATGGCGGATCGGCTTGACGGGCACTCACGAGTCATTCTTGGGCTCTCGATATTCGGACTACGGAGCCGTCTTGGCTTTTAATCTTGGCTTGCGCGAGATTGGGATCAGCTACAGCAAGCAGCGAAATCGGATTGGTTTTGAGATATTGGGCACACCGATTCGTTAGCCTTTTCGGCATCGCGTGCTTGGCGGCCATGCCGAGCGCTGCGGATTTTGGTCGGTTCGGGTTTGGTCCAACTCCCAAGATTCCCGGTTGGGACTTTAGTTTCGAGGGGATCAAAGCGGCATTTGCTTCCTCCGACAGATTGGTCTTCGAGACACCAATACAAGCTGCCCAGCCACGAGAAGTCCAAGCTCATGAAGCATCATTTGCTTTGGTGGGGGGCGGGCAGGCCCCGACGCGGCTACGCGTTAACCTGTTCGCCCCTGGACCGGAGTTCCTCTTTGAGCGTGGATTCAAGCTGAAGTGCCGGTCGCTCTCGGCGCCATTGCTTTCTTGGGCCGAGGGGAGCGTTGCCGAGGGAGTCGAGACGCCCAAGGGAAGATGGGTCGCCATCAGCTTTCAAGATAGTCAGCCCCCGATCTTGCTGACAATGCTCGATGAGCCTGCATCGATCATTGTTACGGGTCGAGCCGGGGACTGGACCATTGCTACTGTGAGCCCATACCGCAAGTGGATTCGGTTGGCCCTACCGGTCGGCGTAAGGGCTTGGACGACCACCGACGCGGCAGCTTTAGGTGCCATGGTGAAACAAATCCGTTCGAACGGGATGTTTTGGACGGGGCCCTCGCCGGTTCTCCAGCGAATTGAGGCCGTAAATGGTCCCGGCTACGTGGATGGCATCTGGACATTTAGCGGACCCAATGCGGTGGTGCCGTTTGCGGCCTTTCTCGCCCGCCGAGGTGGGTATGGAGTTCAGATTCAGTCGAAGATCAAGGAGATTGCCGCGCCGAGCGATGAAGGCCCAGTCGCGTACGTTCCCGAAAAGACATTGCGATTGCGGTTTCCGATGCTTACTGTTCCAGCAGGGAGAAGTCTCGTTTCCGGTCCAGCTACGATTTCTTCGTCGGTGCCAGATGGAGCCCACTATGCGTTATTCGAGCGGGCAATGCAATCCCTGATGGCTCCTCGTCCGGATGAACTAGAGTTGAGTCTCGCAAAGACATTCGAGCAATACTTGGCGAATAGCGAGCTCGTCAAGATTCCCAATACTCAGTCTCGCTTGAGCTTTCATCCCAATGGTCAGGGAGCGACCGAGGCAGGATTCATGGCTTTAGTGGAGCAAGCGCTCTCGACGAACGTTCACCGAAAACCGGGAGGAGTTCTTTCCACCCTGACCTGGGCACGCGATAGTCTGTCGTGGGAACTTCCCATGATCGAAGACCCCTCCATTCGACGGCGAACATGGGCCCTGGCATCTATCTCAGCCGGTCTTAGCACTGATCCCCGCACGCGGCTCGATGGGGCGATGATGCATGCCGGACTGTGTGCGGAAAGGGGGCATGCTGCATGGATGGGGGGCGAGAAAGTGCAAACGTTCTTGGAGCCAATGGATGAGTTTCGCCATCGGCTCTATAGGGCGCCCGAACTTCCAAAGCGGGAGCCCTTGTTGCCACTCCTCGTTAACCCGGTGAGGGTGTTAGACGGGCCACCCATCGTTGCGACCAACGTCGCCCAGGGCTATCACTTGCAATTCTCTGCACCAAGACCAGGGCAGTATTCGATCGTCTTGCAGTCGCCTCAGGTACTCAAGTTCTTTTCGACGGCCCATGCTCGGGTCACCGCTATGAAATCCCCCGAAGGCCGGTACGACTTGGCAGTTGGAGTAAGGTCACCGGGGAAGATCAGTTTTGGAGTTAAGGTTGTTGGCGCGAAACCCATAACATTGCCGAAGTATGTCCCGATCGGCTATACCGAAAAGGTGCGCTAGACACCTTTTGTCGCAAGATCGCGTCTAACCATTTGGTGAGTACAGATAGAAGAGAGCAAATTTTGTCGGTGGCTTATGAGATAGCCGGCAACAAGGGGCTGGAGAACCTTCACGCCAGAACGATTGCCGCAGAATTGGGAATTAATCACGCGGCTGTGCACTATTACTTCAAGACCCGCAGTGACTTGCTGTCAGCTCTTGCTACTTATGCCGGATTCCGGTTCGCAGGCGATCTCCAGCGCGTAACGACAAACCGACCAACGCCGACACAACGACTCGAAGCGCACATCGCTCTGTACGAGGCCTATGCCCGGCCCGCCAGCCGTTTCTTTCGGGTCATGGCCGCTCTCTTTGTAGCTAGTCCTGGTGATGATAAACTCAAGGGCGAACTGGCGAAAGTAAATTCTGAACAAGTCAGACTTCTCAAGTCCGACCTCGAGGCGGCCCTAGCCGACGGCGGAATCAACCCACAGAGTCCTTATGCACATAGTGAATCGTTGTTGGGCTACCTCATGGGGCTGTGTTACCGCTCGCAAATGACGCCTAGTCTCGACGCAACGCCCATGATCGACCAGCTCTTTGCGTCACTTTTCCGAAAGTAGCCAGCATCGGACCCCATGCTTTTCGCCAATCAGGGGCGGGGTTGCTTGGCACTTCTCAAACCGGTGATGGCAGCGAGGAGCGAACGCGCATTCCGTCGTCAATCGGGCGAAGTCCGGCGGTGAGCCGCCGAGTGCCTTAAGCCGCTCATTGCTTTCGCGAGGCATTGCCGCCAAGAGTGCTTGCGTGTAAGGGTGCTGCGGTGATCTCAAAATTGATTCGGTAGCACCGGTCTCCACAAACTGACCGGCATAGACGACGGCCGCCTTTTCACAAGCTGCGGCAATAACCCCGATGTTGTGCGAGATCAGTAGCACTGCGGTTTCTTGTTCGCGCTGAAGGCCGCGAAGAAGATGCAAGATTTGAGCTTGCAGAGTGACATCGAGCGCGGTTGTGGGTTCGTCCGCAATGAGTACTTTTGGCCGACATGAAAAGGCAATCGCGATCACCACGCGCTGCCGTTGTCCACCGCTCATCTCGTGCGGAAACTTCCGGGCCGATTCCTCCGGCGCGGGAATACCGACATGATCCAGCATCTTGACCGCTTCTAGGCGAGCTTCTCGCCATGTCATGTCCTGGTGCAACACAAAAGACTCAGCAATTTGATCGCCGATGCGCATGACTGGGTTTAGGCTAGTAAATGGGTCCTGCATGACCATCGCGAGCTCACTCCCTCTCAATGACAGCATGTCTTTCGGCGACAGCTTCTCGACAGGTTTGCCCTCGAGTAAGATCGTTCCGGATGTAATCCGCCCCCCCGGTGGGAGCATGGCCATGAGAGCAAGCCCTAACATGCTCTTCCCGCAACCTGACTCACCTACCAAACCCATCGCCTCTCCTTTTTCGAGGGCAAAGCTGACCCCACGCAGGATGGGCACACCTGCAATCTCAACAACCAGATCTCGTACTTCCAGCAACTCCTCGGATTATGCCGTATACTCGCGGCATGGCAGGTTCAATTCGGGTTGTCGTGGTGGATGACGAGCCCGCGTATCGGGGAGCGCTTCAGAAAACGCTTACTCTTATGCCAGAGTGCAATCTCTTGGCCGTTTGCGAAAATGGCGAGGAGGCGCTCGAGTTTTGCCTCGAAAACCCGCCCGACGTGCTATTGACCGATATTAACATGCCAAGGATGGACGGCATCGAGTTAATGCGCCGTTTGCTGAAGCAGGAGAAAGATGTTCGAGTCGTTGTCCTAACCGTCAATGAGGACGATGAGACTATCTTTGACGCCATTCGCGCGGGGGCCCTTGGATACCTTCTCAAAACGAGCACGCCGCAAAATGTGGTGGATGCACTCCGATTAGCGAGCAAGGGGGAAGCGATGCTCACTCCGAAGATTGCGGCCCGCGTCTTGAACGACTTCCGCCGTGTGCGAGATGATGACGATACCGACGACACCGAACTCTTCGTCCTCAGCGATCGTGAGAGCGAGATTCTGGATCTAATAGCGAAAGGACTTCGAAACAAGGAAATTGCTCGGGATTTGTGCATCGCCGAAAAGACGGTCAAGAACCACGTCAGCAATATCCTGAAGGCGCTACAAGTAAACAGTAGAACAGAAGCTGCGATGAAAGCAATAAAGTCGCGAATCGTCGATCCTACATGAACGCACTTCTGTTGCTCGTTGCCTTTGGGCCACTTCAGTTTGAAGGCGACGATACTTTCACCTCGTTACAAAAGGAAGCCTACCAGTCGCGGATTGGCGATCAGCCCATGCCGGTGCGCATGGATTTCTTTGCCCGCCGCCTTCTTGGGCGCCCTTATGTTGGGTGGACATTGGAGCAGTCAATCACTTCGGAATACTGCTATGTCTCTCTCGAGCGGCTCGATTGCGTCACCTTTGCCGAGACCGTTCTTGGATTAGCGAATGTGCGCTGGAACTCGCGCGCCTACGTTGGCCCATATATGCTCATTGATAATGTTCGGCAAACACGATATCGCGGCGGAAAGGAGGATGGCTATCTGAGCCGGCTACATTACACCAGTGATTGGATCTTTGATAACACGAGAAAAGGCTTTGTCAAAGATATCACGCCAAGTCTTCCTGGAGCAAAGAGATTCGTGAAGACGATTAACTTCATGAGCGAGAATAGCCAGCTTTATCGGCAGCTTAAGGCTAATCCGGAGCTGATTCCAATTCTAAAGAGGCAAGAGGCAGAACTCACTGCACGCGAAAAGTGGTTTGTCCCAAAGGACCAAGTTGCCAAGGCTGAGAAGCACTTGCAGACTGGCGATATCATCGCCATCACCGATTCACGTGAGGGCATGGATTGCGCCCACGTTGGGCTAATCATTGTCGAAAAGGGTGTTCCCCATTTCGTGCATGCCAGCTCGGCACAGAAGAAGACGGTGATCGATGTCAGGCTCAGTGAGTATCTTCTGAACGGCCACACGGGCATCATGGTTGCGAGGCCGCGCGGATAAGACAATCCCCGCCCATACTTGGGAGGGGATCATCAACTGATGCTGACGCAGTCTTACTTCTTGCGCCGGCGAAGTAGGGCAGCAACGCCCAAGCCCAATGCTGCCATCGTGGCTGGCTCTGGAACCGCTTCGAAGCGCACATATGCCTTGCTACCGGCGGAGAACACGCCATCGCGAGCAGCACCGGCGTCGTTGAATGTTTCGTACAGCAACACGTTAACGGTGTCGTCAGGCAAAACCGTAAACGCCGTGCTTCCACCGCCAACTCCGGTTCCAGCTAGTGGAAGCCCGAAGCCGCCCGCACTATCAATCGTTGCAACGCCTGGCGCGCCCTGTCCTGGGAAGAGCTGATTGTCAAAGTAGGCTGACCCGTCTGATGTCTCAACCGAAAAGATGATTTCCTCCAAATAGCTTCCGTTTTCGGTCGTCCATTCGGCATCTTCATAACCAATGCCAGTCAACGTGTAGCCAGAGTAGTCGAAGCCAAAGTAGGTGTCAAGGTTTACGGTCTGCATAAAGTTCAGCGCGTTGCCGTATCCTGCATAGGATCCTGCTCCACCAAGGTCGACTGCGAGAACGAGTGTAACTGCCTGCGCCGCTGCGCCAAAGCTAGCCAACATTCCAATTGTAATGAGTTTCTTCATAGTTACTTCCGCCCACCACAAAGCTGGTGGAACAACAAAGTGTAACACAGGTTCAACGGAACCAAAAGTGGGTTATCTCAAACCTGCTAAAAAAACTGGGGTGCTATGATAATGGGGTTTGTTACTTGCGCCTACGCATCATAGGGTTGCGCCGCTTTTCGACGCCGATCCTTCCGCCAGCAGTCCCCATGAGTTCTCGAAGCCTTTGAATTTCATCTCGAACCTCGGCTGCCCTTTCAAACTCCATGATTTTGGCGTGCTCCTTCATTTCCTTTTCTAGGGCCGCGATGAGGAGTGGGATTTCATCGATACGGATGGGCGAACCATCCTTGCCGATCGCCTCCACTGTCGCTTCGTCGTACTGGGCTATGACCTCCGCTACGGCGTCATATGATCGGACGGTTTCCCTTACTTCTTTTGCAACGGTTGTTGGTGAAGTTCCATGCTGTTCGTTATAGTCCTGTTGTACTTTTCTGCGGCGGTTGGTCTCATCAATAGTAAACTGCATGGAATCAGTAATTTTGTCCGCATACATCAGGACCTTACCGAATTGGTTGCGCGCGGCACGTCCGACCGTTTGGATCAGGCTCGTGCCGCTTCGCAGAAATCCTTCCTTGTCAGCATCGAGGATCGCTACTAGGGTGACTTCCGGTAGGTCGAGACCCTCGCGCAACAGGTTGACGCCGACGATAACATCGTAAACTCCCAGGCGGAGATCGCGCAGAATTTCAGGGCGTTCAAGACTATGTACTTCACTATGTATGTAGGCGACCTTAATATTAATATCTTTGAGATAGTCAGTTAGGTCTTCGCTCATTTTCTTGGTGAGCGTTGTCACGAGCGTTCGTTGTCCGATCTGTACTCGCGATTGAATCTCGTTGATCAGATCGTCGATTTGACCTTGTGTCGGGCGAATCTCTATTTCAGGATCTAGGACATAGGTTGGTCGGATCACCTGCTGAACGCGATTGCCTTCGTTTTCTGACTCAAATGGCCCAGGCGTCGCGCTAACAAAGATGACCTGGGGCACCCGTTCAAGGAACTCATCAAATTTAAGGGGTCGATTATCGAGCGCACTTGGGAGTCGAAATCCGTAGTCGACCAGGACAGACTTTCGCTGCTGGTCTCCATTGAACATTGCCCGGATTTGGGGCAAAGTCTGGTGGCTCTCGTCAATGAACACGATAGCATCAGTTGGCAAGAAGTCAAGCAGAGTAAATGGGGCCGTTCCCGGCGCGCGGCCATCAAAGTAGCGAGAGTAGTTTTCGATACCACTGCAAAATCCTACTTCTCGCATCATCTCCATGTCGAAGTCAGTGCGTTGTCGCAGTCGCTGCTCCTCAATGAGCTTGTTTTGCCCCTTAAAGTATGCGCATTGCTGATCGCGTTCCACTTCGATTTGAGCCAAAACCGAGTCGAGTCTCTCGTATGGCGTGACGTAGTGGGTGGCGGGAAAAACAGAGCACTTGCTTGGCTCGTCGAAGACCTCTTGGGTCAGTGGGTCAATCAGTCGAATTCTCTCGATAGTATCACCAAAGAACTCTACGCGAGTTACTATTTCTTCATCTTTCGGTTGAATTTCGAGTGTATCGCCACGTACCCGGAAGGTGCCGCGGTCGAGCACCATCTCGTTGCGAACAAATTGCATTCGAACGAGCCTCTGCAGCACCTCGTCCAAGTCAAACTGTGTGCCGGTCTCGAAGGTCACAACGCTTTCCGCGTAGGTGTCCGGTGAACCTAAACCATAGATACAAGAAACCGAGGCAATCACGATGACGTCTCGCCTAGAGAGTAGCGACTGAGTAGCCGAGTGTCTTAGCCGTTCGATTTCCTCGTTTACCGATGAGTCCTTTTCGATGTAAAGGTCGCTTCCCGGAACATAGGCTTCTGGTTGATAGTAGTCGTAGTAACTAATAAAGTACTCGACAGCATTATCTGGGAAGAACGCCCGAAACTCTTGGCAGAGTTGGGCAGCCAATGTCTTGTTGTGGGCGATGATCAGGGCGGGGCGCTGAGTCTCAGCGATGATGCTCGCCATGGTATAGGTCTTGCCTGTTCCGGTGGCCCCCAAAAGGGTTTGGAAACGCGTGCCCTCAGACAGCCCCTCCACCAATCCGGCGATGGCTTCTGGTTGATCGCCTTTAGGAGTGAATCCACTGGCTAAGTTCAGCGGGTTCTCGTATTGGACGATCGAATTGTGCATGAGTGGGGATTTCAGGCCGTAACAGCATTTGGGTCAGGCAGAGTTTTCAATTCTTCTTCGGCGTTTACAGGGTTCTCAACGAGCGTATCTTTGACCAAGCGTCCGTCTCGGAATCGCAAGACACGCTTACAGTGGTTGGCGACTTCCTCTTCATGAGTGACAATGATAATAGTCTTACCCTCGCGATTGAGGGCCTGGAAGAGGGCAAGGATTTCCTCGGTCGTTCGGCTATCGAGATTCCCGGTTGGCTCGTCGGCCAAGATCATGACCGGGTTGTTTACAATCGCGCGGGCGATCGCGACCCTCTGCTGTTGCCCTCCGCTCAGCTCATTCGGTCGGTGATCCATACGTTGAGCCAGCCCGACCCGGGTAAGAGCTTCCGAAGCTGAGTCGTGTCGGTTTCGAACCCCAGCATACTGCAAAGGTAACTCGACATTGCGCAGGGCACTCTGCCGCGGCAATAGGTTGAACTGCTGAAAGACAAATCCGATGTACTTGTTTCGCACCTCGGCCAGGCGATTGTCGTCGAGATCGGCAACATCTTTCATGTCCAAGAAGTACTCGCCGCTCGTTGGCTTGTCAAGGCAGCCAATGACGTTCATAAACGTCGTTTTTCCCGAGCCAGATGGGCCCATGATCGCAACAAACTCGCCCTCCTCGATGGATACAGTCACATCGCGCAGGGCATGGACCATGATGTCGCCCTTGCCATAATCTTTGCAAAGGTTTTTGACTTCGATAACGGCTTTGGGCATTTTGCTCTCCCTTACTACGACGTAAACACGCTCAGAGGTTGCGCGAAATCGCCCGGCTCCCTGCTCCGCGAGTCGCTGGAGGCGGTGCCACTCGATAATCGGCTCGTTTTGCGTAAACTAACACTATGTCTGGGCAGGAGCAGAACCAAAGCCCCGCACCGCCGCCTTTGCCGCCTGCGAAGGGTAAGTTCAACGCCAAGTGGATTTGTGTTTCGATCCTGCTGCCCCTCCTTTTCGGTCTCGTCGTGCCATTCGGCATTTACCAAATGCAAAAGAAGGACGCCGAGCACAAAGAACTCCAGGCGCAACTGAAGCTCGAAGCCGAGAAGAAGAAAATCGAGGCCGAGGATGCAGCTTACGAGCGCGACCTCGACGTTCGTATATCGCTCCTTGGCGCGGCGTGGAGCATCGCACGACCATGGAGCGCCCAGTCGCTCCTTCGCGCTGGGTTCAATCGCAACGAATTCGACTCAAGCAACTTACCGCCAGAGCAGGACTACGAGTCATTTCGTCGGGCGATCAGCGAATCGGTCGAGTCCGACGTCTCCGGCCTGCCCGAGGCCAATTTCGACATCGCCCAGTTCCGCTCGATGGTCCACCGCCTCAATCTCCCGGTGAACGTGGATGAGATGATCTACGCCGCCGAGTCGGGCAAATCCTACTGGACCCAAAGCACCCCGCCCGACGACGTGCTTTTCCTCTACAAAGTGGTGGATTCCGAGTACGGCCCCCGCGGCAGCCGCTGCTTCCTCGCCGGGTACATCCTCCAAGATGTCCGCACAAATGTCGCCGGCGCCTTTTTCGACGCTCGCATGGGCTACGAGACCACGTACATCAGCGACGACAACCCCAAAACCTCGGGCTACAAGCGGCAGTTCCAGATCATGTACGACCACCTCCGCCCGCTCTACGAAGAATTCGGCTTCCCTTATCCCTTCCCCCAAGATCCCAGCTCGATGAGCAACCTCGAGGCGGCAAAGTTGGTACACACCGAGCGCGAAAATTACTACCAGAGGATCGAAGGGCGGATTTCCGGGCAGTAATACGGGTTGGGGTCTATGTTCTTCTGACTAGTAGGACTTTGTTTGACCGGCCTCGCCTAATCCGACCTCAGCGCTTCGATCGGCTCCAGATTAGAGGCCCGCATAGCGGGGAAGATGCCAAAGAACAGCCCGACGAACGCGGCAAACCCAAATGCTAAGGCGACCGCCGTGCCATTGACCATCGGCGGCACCTTGAGGCGCTCGCTGACGACTTGCGTCACCACCCAGCCAATGCCGATCCCAATGACGCCGCCGATGAGGCACATCATTACGCTTTCGAGCATGAACTGGAGAAGAATGACTGGCCGAGTCGCCCCGAGGGCCTTGCGAAGACCGATTTCGCGGGTGCGCTCGGTGACCGAGACCAGCATGATGTTCATGATGCCGATACCGCCCACAAGCAGCGAAACCGAGGCGATGCCCGCTAGAAGAAACCCGAGAAGTTCGGACTGCTCCTGAACCGCTTCAAGCTGCTCGCCTTGATTGAAAACTCTAAACTGCGCCTCGCCCGTCGCCGATCGGCGAGTCTTATTGAGCGTTGCCTCTACTTGAGCTTGAGTGGCGACCATGATGTCGGTCGAAGCGACGCTCATGCTGATCTGATCGAGCGTCTTCTTGCCCATTACGCGACGGCGAGCAGTCTCAAGTGGGATGTAGATCCGGTCATCGGGGCTCATCATGCCGGAGCCGCCTTTGTAGGTGATCACGCCGACCACTTCAAAATTTTGCCCCTTGACTTTGATGGTTGTTCCGATCGCGTTTTCGCCGGCGAAGAGGGTGTCCCAAACTTGATAGCCCAGAACGGCCTTTCGCTCGGCCATGGCGTCGTCCTCGGCCGTAAACCAAGAACCAGCAATGAGCTTGGTGGCGTTGGCGATCGTAGCCATCTGCGGCTCGACTCCCATGACGCTCGTTCTAGTGGACATTGAGCCATGTTTTAGCGTCTCGTTGCTACGCATGACGCCGGTGATGAGGTTGACAGAGGGAACTTCTTTCTTGATGGCTTCGACATCTTCGTCTTCTAGCTGCCCGGAGCCCTGGCCTTGAGATTGCCCGCCCCGGCGCCAGTCGGGCATCACGGTGATCATGTTTGCCCCCATTGCTTCGAGGCTCTCGACAGACTTTTTCTTGGTGCCTTCGCCGATGGCGATCATCGCGATGACCGACCCAACGCCGATGACGACACCAAGCATGGTGAGCGCGCTACGGAGTTTGTTGGCCAAGATCGCGGAAATCGCGCTTTCGAATGAATCGCCGAAGTTCATCTGTTCCTATGCTACGCGGATTTTAGAGGGAGATGTTTCTTTCGCGTGCATGAGTCTCGATCCAAATGCCTGCAAATTGGGCTGAACTTCGAAATGAAATCGCCGTATCATACAATCATGAGTCTTAAGACTTGGACACTGTGTTGCCTCCTAGCCGCGACCGCGATCGGCTTTGCCCAAAGCGACCCGCCCAAGCCCTCGGTGCCGCCGGTCGCGACGGTCGAGTCGTTTACACCAGAGGTCAGGCAGTCGATCCTAGATGCCATCAGCGACGTCGTCACAAAGCGCGCATTCGTGCCTGGCGTTGACTTCAACAAGTGGCCCGAGTTCCTTGGCAAGCGCCAAGAAGCCATTGATAAGACCACTACTCCTGGTTCCTTTGCCCAGACTATCAACGGCGCTCTTCGAGACTTTGGCTTTAGTCACATTCGACTTCAAGCCCCGACGCTTACTGACCCCGCTGGTAGCATTGTTGGCATCGGCGTTACCGCCCAAATGGCTCCCGACGGAATTCTAATCATCTCGGTAAAGCCGGGCTCGCCGGCAGCTAAGGCCGGCCTGAAGCAGGACGAGACGATCATCAAAATCGACGGCAAGGTGCCGACCCAAACGAGCGACATTCGCGGTGAGTTGAATCAAGAGCGAACCTTTGAGGTGAAGGGCACCGACGGGAAAGTGCGAACTGTTAAGATCAAGCTCGAGCGAATTCAAACGTTGATGCTCCAGACCACGCCGGCACCGACTCAGTCGACAACGCCGTTGCGTCGGGATAATTTGACCTTCCCGAAAGAAGATGTTGCGCTGATCAGGATTGTCAGCTTCAGTGGGAATTTCAATCGGCAACAGATTCGTGGCTTCGTGGAGCAGTCCAGTAAAGCAAAGGCACTGATCCTAGATCTCCGAGGAAATGGCGGTGGCTCGGCCGACAACATGGGCTATTTGCTCAGCTTGCTGATGCCTCCGCGCACGGAATACGGCGTATTCGTCAGTCGCAATCTCGCCAATCGGTACAAAGAAGCGAACCCAGATGGCGCAATGACCGCCGAGGCGATCGCCAAATGGGCTCCAGAGAACAGTCGGTTAAGGACTCGCAGCCGCGACCTCGAGCCATTCAAGGGCAAGGTTCTTGTGCTCATCAATCGGGGTAGCGGCAGTGCGAGCGAGATTACGGCCGCTAGCCTTCGGGAGCAACGCGGAGCCGTCCTCATTGGCGGAAAGACAGCGGGAGCAGTGCTTGCCTCGGTGTTCGCCCGGATTCCTGGTGGATTCCGTCTTCAGTATCCGGTTAGCGATTACGTTACTCCAAAGGGTGTGCGCTTGGAGGGCAAGCCAACAGAGCCCGACATTGTGGTGACTTCGGCCACCACGCCCGAGAAGGACCCCGTCCTGGAAGCTGCGCTCGCCGAAGCGGCGAAGTAAACTCTAGCCGCAATGGATTGCGGCCACATTGGAGTCGATGAGAGCGGAAAGGGTGATTACTTTGGGCCGCTGGTTGTCGCAGCCTGCTTCGTCGCGCCCGAGCATCTTGCCGACTTAGAGGGTGTTCAAGATAGCAAGAAGTTGACCGACAAGAAGGCGCTTTCTTTAGCGAAAACGATAAGAGCCACGTGTCCGCACGAGGTCTTGGTCATACGACCAAAACGATACAACGAACTTTACGCCGACATCAGGAACCTGAATCGGCTCCTGGAATGGGGCCATGCCAAGGTCATCGAAGAAGTTCAGAAGAAGCAACCCTGCAGGCTTGCCATCTCCGATCGATTCGCCGATCCAAGAGGCTTGGTCGCCAAACTCAAGCATAAGGGAGTCGACATCGAACTTCAGAGCTTTGTGCGAGCCGAGAGCGACCCCGCCGTGGCGGCGGCATCGATCTTGGCCAGGGCGGGTTTTCTCGAGCACCTTGCCCAACTTAGCACTGAGTTTGGAATCGAGCTTCCGAAGGGCGCGACTAATGTCATAGGGGTGGCCAAGCGATTTGTCGCCACTCATGGACGCGACCGACTGAACGAAGTCGCAAAGCTTCACTTTAAAACCACTGCTTCTGTTTAGGGGAATGGATAAACTTTCGCCGATGTCTGAAGAGATTCACGTGGTCACCGTCATGACCGGTGATAAGTACGGAGACGAGTACCTCAATCGACTTTACAATATGGTCGAGCGGAATCTCGATCAGCCCTTTAGATTCACCGTTTTCACGGACCGTTCCCGCCCGGTATCGCCCAAGATTCACCAGGTGGATTGTTCGGCTTGGGGCCTTTCGGGCTGGTTCAACAAGTTGCGACTCTTTGATCGGGAGATACTGCCGGAGCCCTTTCTGTTTTTCGACGTGACCTTGGTCATCATGAGGCCACTGAAGCCGCTTCTGGACAATATTCGTGAGCTCGGCAAGGACATCTGTTCGCGGCGTGATTTTCGCCATGATGAGATCAACTCATGCATCATGGCGGTGCGCCCTAGCGAACTGACACAAAGCATTTGGGAGGCCTATCAGAAGTTTGAGCATCCCGAAGATGCCGACCATGGCGACCAGAGCTTCACCTATCACACGCTACGCCGACAAGGAAAGCTCGACGAACTGGGCTACCTCGACCCGGCGCTGATTCTGAGCTACCGGCACCTCCGTCGCCTTGCGCACGAAGACCCAAGGGCGGCACAAGAGCAACTGAAAAATGCCGTAGTCCTAAAGTTCCATGGCACCCCAAAAATGTCGGACGTTCTCTCTCCGCTCCGTGCCCTCCGCTATTCGTACCTAAAGGCCCCTTTGCGCCCTTTGTCCTTTGCAGGATATCTCCGCAAGGAAATCGCCGAGTGGTGGCGATAACCGACCATCAGCCTCGAACCGGCATAATCAGGGGCATATGGCGTTCGCTTATGACATCGGGTTTCTTGGTGGAGGACAGTTGGCGCGAATGTCCATCCAAGCAGCCCAGCGGATGGGCCTGCTCTGCATTAGCTTAGACTCAGCCGAGAACACGCCAGCCAGCCAGATCGCAGATGCTGTCCAGGGCTCCATCTCCGATCCCGAGTCGCTTGCGCCGATCTTTGGTCAATGTGCAGTAGTGACGCTTGAAAATGAGTTTGTCCCCGCCAAAGCAATAAGAAGGGCCATGCAAATGGCGGGACGTCCACCCGGGAGCCTCATCCCAAATGTCGATTCGCTCGCCATCATTCAAGACAAGCTCTTACAGCGACAAACCTTGACGAAAGCGGGCGTTCCCGGGCCAAAGGCAGTTCCGTTGGACGGCGACGGAAGCCTGGCCGTAAGTCAAATCGGATTTCCAATGGTGCTCAAATCGCGATTTGGCGGTTATGACGGGAAGGGTGTTCGGGTCGCCATGAATAGCGACGACTTAGAGCAGTTCAATCATCTTTGGGCCACAGGTGGCGGCTGGATGGCCGAGGAGTTTGTGGATTTCAGTCGTGAGTTGGCGGTGATCGTCTTCGTTGACCGCACCCGCGAAGGTGCCTTTCCGACAATGGAGACCGTGCAACACAACCATGTTTGCGATGTCGTCTTTCCAGCAGATATCGATGCGAGCCAGGTCGCGATTCAAGCAGTGAAAGCCGTTGGTGGGAATGGCCTTTATGGGGTTGAGTTGTTCGAAACTAAGGATGGTCAGCTATTGGTCAACGAACTTGCCCCACGTCCACACAACACAGGGCACTACTCACTGGATTGGGGAGGGATTAGTCAGTTTGACCAACACGTTCGAATCTGTCTCGGACTTCCACCAGCACCGCTCGATGGAGTCGAGGCCGCGATGGCAAATCTCATCGGTCAAGATGGGCCAATGAATTGGCGGCGTGGTTTGAGCGCAGCGATTTCTAGCGACCCCGCTGTTCGGGTGCATTGGTACGGAAAGGAGGAGAGCCGCCCAGGCAGAAAGATGGGTCACATCAACGCGGTTGGAAGTGATGCACTTGGACGAGTGAAGTCTGCTCGCGAGCGATTCTATCTGGAGGCATTTGGCTTGTCACCCCAACTATCTGACCCGGGCTAGTGCGACGAAAAGCCCCACCTAGTTATACTGGGCCTAAGGCATCTCTCCTCGAGTCGAAACCGTTGGCTCGGCAAATCGGCCCTGTGTACAAGGAAATACTTATGAACAAGCGCATGCTTACTCTTGCTCTTGCTACGGCTATGGCATTCGTTGCCGTACCTGCAATGGCGCAAGATAACTTCCCCGACGTTCCAGAAAATCACTGGGCGTACGAGGCTCTCGAAAATCTCAAGCGCGAAGGCATCCTC